>CALDYU010000014.1 GCA_937944485.1 uncultured Flavobacteriaceae bacterium
CTTCTCGAGCTTGAGAATTTTTAGTTTCAAAATTTAGAATATGCTCATTTCCGGGAATCCATTTTAAAAACTTCGGATAATCATTAGGCGAAACAACAGTTGTCGACTGCCCTTCATTTTGCAGATAATGCCAGAGGCCAACGGTTGATCCAATGGCATCTCCATCAGGATTTTTATGCGGAATAATAACAATCTTTTGAGGTGTAGAAAGCAAGTCTTTTATGCGCTGAACATCATCTAAATTCATGCCCGCAAAGATACAACTTAATACCAGAGTGCTGTTATCGAATTGTTTACTTTTGATATAAGCACCATAAGAGAATGCCATGAAATATTCAATGTATATACTTGCCTTATTACTTGTCGCATGTAAGACGGTAAAAACTTCAGACGTTAAAGAAAAAGAAGAGGGTGTTTTTGAGGCGTATAATGACTTCGTAATTGCTTTTGGTTCTTGTAATAAAACAAGCATTCCGAATCAATTGTGGGATGATATTATTAATACGGAACCGAGTCTTTGGATTTGGGGTGGAGATAATATTTACGCGGATACAGATGATATGACCAAACTTCGGACGATGTACCAGAATCAAAACAAAATTTCGAATTATAATGTAATAAAAAACCGAATTCCGTTTATTGGCACCTGGGATGATCATGATTATGGTTTGAATGATGGAGGTGTAGAATTTGAAGCAAAGGAGGGAAGTCAAAATGAATTTTTAGACTTTTTAGAAGTTGCTAAAGACAGCCCTAGAAGATCACAAAAAGGGATTTACAACGATCATCATTACGAAACACCTTGGGGTACTATTTCTGTATTTGTTTTAGACACGCGCTATTTTCGAACAGCCATAAGTCCAGATACAGAAACAAGCAAACGCTTGAAACCAAATGCCTATGGCGAAGGAACCATTCTTGGTGAAAAACAATGGGCTTGGCTTACGGAGGAGTTAAATACTTCAAGCTCTGAATTCAATATTATAGTAAGCAGTATTCAGGTACTTTCACGTCAACATGGTTTTGAATGTTGGGGTAATTTTCCACATGAGATAGATCGTTTAAATGAAGTTATAGCAGACTCAAAAGCTGCGGGCGTAATTATACTATCTGGCGATCGTCATATTTCTGAATTCTCTAAAGCACGTATTGAGGGGCTAGATTATCCTTTAATCGACTTTACAAGTAGCGGACTTACGCATGCTTATCGTAATTTTTCTGGAGAACCCAATGATTATAGAGTTGGCGAAGTCGTTTTTACTGAAAGTTTTGGAACCTTAAGTTTCGATTTAAGAAATAAGAAAGTACGTTTTAAAATGATAGGTGATGGGAGAAAAGTACTAGGGGAATTAGAGCAGAGTTATAAATAAAAATGAAAGGAGTTGCTTCATATAGGTGGATTTATATGATGACTAGTTCTTAAATAAAGTGTACTTTTGCGCAAAATTTTTCAAGATGAGTACAAATAGAACTTTTACAATGATTAAGCCTGATGCTGTTGAGAATGGACACATTGGAGGAATATTAGATAAGATCACAGCTGCTGGGTTTAAAATTGTAGCTATGAAATATACGCAATTGAGTAAGCGCGATGCAGAAGCATTTTATGCGGTGCATAAGGAGCGACCGTTTTTTGGAGAATTAGTTGAATTTATGACTAGAGGTCCCATTGTTGCTGCTATTTTAGAAAAAAGCAATGCTGTGGAAGATTTTAGAGCTTTGATAGGTGCAACCAATCCATCTGAGGCTGCTGAGGGTACTATTAGAAAGTTATATGCGACAAGCATTGGTGAGAATGCCGTGCACGGTTCGGATAGTGATGAAAATGCCGCGATTGAAGGAGCATTTCACTTTTCTGGTCGAGAAATATATTAGCTTATAGTCGATAATCAAGAAAAACCCAGTAGGTTAAGAGCTACTGGGTTTTTTGTATTATCGGAGTACTAGTTTTTTTATTAAGTCTTTGCCGAGTTCTTCATTAAGTATTGCGATGATTTTTGATTTGCCCAAACTGAGTTCTTCGCGCAATACAGATGATGATAACGAAACAAATAAGATCTCATTTCGAAATTCAATGGCGGTAGTATAATTGTTTACACCATTGCCCATTAGTTTTTTCCAAGCGACTTGGGCATCAACTTTATCGATGCCTTTTTCAAGTTTATTGGCCTTGATAAATTCTTGTAGGGCTTCCTCCATATTTAGATTATTGTCTTTACGTTTGGCCATTATTCTGTGATATCTATTGGTTGATAACGCTTGTAGAAATAGGTGGTTTCAGCCATATCAGTGATCGAAAAATTATCTTCAGTGATGGTTTTAAAAAATTCTATAGTACGAATAGGTTGTTGCGTTATAGTGTTGTATTTATATTCTATTTCAAAAATCCCTTCCTTTTTTTTCAAAATAAAAGGAATGGCATCATTTGATGTTTCATAACTACCATCAAATTTTGGTTGCATTTTTTTCCGAAACCCCTTCATTCCTTCCAGTGAAATATAATCTATTGTCGCATTTATTGCATACGTTTTTGTTGTTCCGTTCTTAAAAGTAACTTTTTCTATTTCCCAGTATCCATTGAGATAATTCAAATCTTTTTCAGAGACCGAATTAGAACATCCCCAAAAACAAAATATAATGAAATATATAATTGAAATACGCATGCTACAATTTAAATATTTTATAAGATTGGTGAATGCTTTTTACAATATTTTCGGTGCGTTCAGCATGGGTGTCGCTAATGAATATTTGCCCAAAATTCTCATTGTCTACCAAAGAAATAATATGACCGACGCGGTTTTCATCTAATTTGTCGAAAATATCATCTAAGAGTAAGATAGGGCTCGTTTTAGCCTGTGCTTTGATGAAATGAAATTGTGCAAATTTTAAGGCGATTAAAAATGATTTTTGTTGGCCCTGACTACCAAATTTTTTAATTGGATAGTCAGTAATTTTAAAGCTCAGATCATCTTTGTGAATGCCAACACTAGTATATTGCAAGGCTTTATCACGATCTATATTTTTTTCTAATAACTGCACTATATCTGTATCGTGCAACTTACTTTGGTATTGCAGCGTTACCACTTCATTGCCCCCAGAAATAGCAGCGTATTGTTCCTTAAATATGGGGACAAATGCTTCCATAAATGCCTTTCTTTTCTTAAAAATAGGGCTGCCGTATTCATTCAATTGATCATTGTAGACAGTAAGGGTAGTTGCATCAAATGTCTGGTTGACAGCAAAATATTTTAATAACGAATTTCGTTGAGAAAGTACTTTATTATATTTGATTAAGTCTTGCAAATACGTCTTATCTGACTGTGAAATAACGCCATCTATAAATTTACGTCTTGTTTCGCTACCTTCCACAATGAGATCACTATCGGCGGGTGAGATCATGACCAACGGCAACAAACCAATATGATCTGATAATCGATCATAGGTTTTTGCGTTTCTCTTGATAATTTTTTTTGCACCACGTTTTAAGCTGCAAACGATTTTTTCTTCTCGATCTTCTTTCTGAAAAGTGCCATCAATAACAAAGAAATCGGCCTCATGATTAATATTTTGTGATGCTATCGGATTGAAATAACTCTTGCCAAGAGACAAATGATAAATAGCGTCGAGTACATTCGTTTTTCCAATACCATTTGATCCCACGAAACAGTTAATTTTAACATCGAAATCAAAACTTTGAGATTCAAAATTTTTATAGTTGATAAGGGATAGATTTTTTAAAAGCATTTAGAAAACCAAGGTTTTTTGGATTGGAATGTATTCCTAGGTCGCAAAATATCGAAAAATAACGAATAAATACCCTTCAGGATTTCAATAAAAACTTTATTTTTGCGCGACCAATAAAATTTCTGATGGCTACATATAAAAAGAGAGGTTTTAAACCTAAAAATAAAGCAGAAGAGCAACAATTCGATGCGAAGGAGAGTACAACGGCTGAGGTATTTAGCACGCTAGATCAAAGTGCTTCAAGAAGTGAAGAATGGGTTGCGAAGAATCAAAATTATATTCTTGGTTTTATAGGCGTAATTGCAGCAGCAGTTTTATTGTATTTAGGGTATATGCAGTTTTTTCAAAAACCGAAAGAAGCGAGTGCATCTAACGAGTTGTATTATCCGCAGCAGTATTTTGATCAGGCCGTTAATGCCCCTGCGCAGCAAGATTCTTTGTACAATTTAGCTTTGAATGGCGCTGATGGAAAATATGGTTTTATTGATATTATTGATAACTACCCAGGCACTGATGCTGCTAACTTGGCTACCTATCAGGCAGGAACTGCTTATATGAATATGCAGAATTATGAGGAGGCCATTAAATACCTAGAAGATTTTTCAGCAGATGACGATATCATTGCCCCTATTGCTAAAGGTCGTATTGGTGATGCTTTTATGCAATTGGGTCAGGCGGAAGACGCTTTAGGCTATTATGAGGAAGCTTTTAAATTGAGCACTAATGAATATGCCACACCCATGTATTTGCATAAAGCGGGAATTGCCGCGCTTGAGTTAAAAGAAAACGAAAAGGCCTTGACATATTTTCAGAAAATTAAAGAGGAATTTTCAGATGCTGACCAAGCAAAAACAATAGACGCTTTTATTGGTATGGCAAAAAGTGGAAAATAATGGCCACCGCAAATAAAAATTTATCTTCTTACGATAAAACTGCAATCCCAAACGCGAAAGATCTTCGGTTTGGGATTGTTGTTTCTGAATGGAATTCTGAAATTACAGAAGGATTGTTTTCAGGGGCTTTAGATACCTTGCTTGATTGTGGTGCGAGCTCAGCTAATATTATACGTTGGAATGTTCCGGGCAGTTTTGAACTGATTTTCGGTTGTAAAAAGATGATGGCAAATACTCAAGTAGATGCTGTTATTGCTATAGGAAGTGTTATTCAAGGTGAAACGAAACACTTTGATTTTGTCTGTAGTGCCACCGCCCAAGGAATTAAAGACTTGAATGTTGCTTCAGACACACCCGTTATTTTTTGCGTGCTTACTGATAATAATCTACAACAAGCGCAAGATCGTAGTGGAGGCAAACATGGTAATAAAGGCACCGAAGCTGCAATAGCTGCTATCAAAATGGCTACCCTAGGAAACTAGAATTGCATTCATCTTTCCACCCAATTCAATATTAAGATGTATTTTTCGCAAAAGAAAAATGGATTATGAAATACAATTTCGATGAAATCATTGATCGACGGCATACCAATGCTATGAGTTTAGATGGTTATCGTGATTATCTTTTTGGCGGTAGCGATGCTTTTGATTCTGATTATGCTGATGAAGATTTAATTCCGATGTGGATTGCGGATATGGAATTTAAATCGCCACCTGCAGTGATCCACGCTGTTTCAGAAAGGGCAAAACATGGTATTTTCGGCTATTCTCAGATATTCGACCCCGCCTACAAACAAGCCTTTTTGAATTGGACTAAAGAACACTACAATTGGAAATTTGAGCCTGATCATTTGGTTACTTCGCACGGCGTGATTCCCGCACTTTTTTCGCTGGTCAAGTACATTTGCGCCCCTGATGAGAAAGTACTCATTATGACACCCTCGTATGCTTTTTTCAAGCTAGCGACGGAGGGTAGTGATAGAGTATTGGTAACATCTGACTTGAAATACAGTAACGGGCGTTATGAAATAGATTTCGAAGATTTTAGAAGGAAAGCGGAAGACGAAAAAGTAAGTCTCACCATTTTTTGTAACCCACATAATCCGACAGGGCGCATCTGGACCCATGATGAGCTTCTTCAATTTGGCAAAATATGCCTCGAGAATGATGTGATGATTATTTCTGATGAAATTCATTGTGATCTTTTACGAACAGGAAAAAACTTCACGCCATTGGCACGTCTATTTCCTGATAGTGATCAAATAATTACGTGTATGGCACCTAGTAAGACCTTTAATATGGCTGGTTTTATGATTGCCAATATTATTATTTCAAACAAAGCGATTCGTCAGCTCTGGCAACAAAAAGAAATTCCCATAGATAATCCGTTAAGCATAGCTGCTGCTCAGGCTGCCTATACTGATGGTGGTGATTGGTTATCTGAATTAAAAAAATATGTAGATGGTAATTTTAGGTTTCTAAAAAACTACCTGTCCGAACATTTACCCGAAGCCATCTTTACAATTCCTGATGCTACTTATCTAGCTTGGGTCAATGTAAGCCACTATCTGCCAGGCGATGAGAACTTAACTTTGTTCTTTGCAAATAAAGCTGGAGTACTGTTGGAAGGCGATACTATGTTCGTATCTAACGGAGCCGGCCATATCCGCTTGAATTTAGCATGCCCGAGAGCACGCCTTCAGCAAGGTCTTAACCGCATTGTCAAGTCACTAGAACATAGTAGCTCTTAAACTGCATTTGCTTTGGGTCGCTTTTTAATCTTGGTACCATATTTGCACTGGTGATACTGATTCAGAACTTGAACTTCAGTTCATGCTAAGCTGTTAACAAATTTTTGCAGAAGCACTATAACATTTTTTTTGAATTTAAGTAACTTTGATACTATGAAAATGAAAGGCTTTAAACTTCGTAAAAATAGCACCTTCACATATGTGCCTAGATATTCTGAGGAGAAAAGCGATGAAAATTTGTATAAGTTTGATGGTAAGTTTTTGAAATATAAAAATTCTGCGCCGCCGGGTATTCGTGGAGAGTGGGGAGAGGCGCGAAAAGCTAGTAGGACAAGAGGTAACAGAGAGGTAAATAAAAGGCTTCTTCTTATTCTAGGTATTTTAGTTGTTTTAGTGCTTTGGATTTTTGACTTCGACCTTTCCATATTCTATTCTAGCTAATGGCCGATATTATTCAACTTTTACCAGACCATGTTGCCAATCAAATAGCAGCAGGAGAGGTGGTGCAACGCCCTGCTTCTGTTGTAAAAGAACTCTTGGAGAATGCCATTGACGCTGGGGCTCAAACAATTTCTTTAATTATCAAAGATGGGGGTAAGGTTTTAATTCAAGTTGTTGATGATGGCATTGGTATGAGTGTCACTGATGCACGCTTGAGTTTTGAAAGACATGCCACCTCGAAAATTCGAAAGGCTGAAGATTTATTCAATTTGGATACTAAAGGTTTTCGTGGTGAAGCATTAGCATCTATCGCAGCTATCGCTCATGTAGAAATGCAGACAAAGCTAGCTGATACTGAACTTGGATCCATATTAAAAATTGAAGGGAGTAAAATTACTTCTCAAGATGTTGGTGCCGTTACTAAGGGGACTTCTATCGCAGTGAAGAATCTTTTTTTTAATATTCCTGCACGAAGAAATTTTTTAAAATCCAATCAGGTTGAATTGCGACATATCACTGATGAGTTTTATAGAGTTGCCTTGGCTCATCCAACTATAGCTTTTCGTTTTCATAATAATGGGAACGAAATTTTGAATTTACCCTCAAATAATTACCGACAACGTATCGTAAATGTCTTTGGTTCAAAAACGAATCAGAAGTTAGTTCCCGTTTCTGAGGAAACCCAGGTGGTTAAAATATCAGGTTTTATAAATAAGCCTGAATTTGCTAAAAAGAGCAGGGGAGAACAATTCTTTTTTGTGAACAACAGATTTATTAAGAGTCCTTATTTACATCATGCAGTGGTTAATGCTTTTGACGGACTCATAAAATCAGATACCTATCCAGGTTATTTTTTATATCTCGAAGTCGACCCTGCAGCCATAGATATTAATATACATCCTACTAAAACTGAAGTAAAATTTGATGATGAACATACCTTGTATGCTATTTTAAGATCGACGGTGAAGCATAGTTTGGGACAATTTAATGTGGTGCCAGCTCTTGATTTTGAACAAGATCAGAATTTAGAAACACCTTATGGGTACAAAAATAAAGGAGCTGAAATACCCCGTATTACGGTGGATTCGAGTTTTAATCCGTTTCAAGAAAAAGTTAGTACCAAAAGCGCATCATCTTACCAAAAAGCTAGTAAGGAAAGCCATCAATCATGGGAAGGTTTATATACTGGTTTAGAATCTGAAATTGGAAAAGAAGACTCCTTTAAAAGCATACAATTTGAGTCAGACACCATTACCGGGTCTGTATTTGATGCTGAAAAAGAAACTGTAGAATCAAAGAGCACAACCTTTCAATTGCGACGTAAATATATTGTGACTACTATAAAATCAGGCATGATTGTCATTGATCAAAGCCGCGCGCATCAACGGGTATTGTATGAGAAATTTTTAAAAAACATAACGGTAAAAGAGGCTGTTAGTCAGCAATTGCTTTTTCCATTATCCTTATCCTTTTCTAATGCAGACAGAGTTATTTTGCAAGAAATTAAAGATAGCCTCCATACGATAGGATTTATCTTTGGTAGAATAGATGCTGAGACTGTAGAAATAAAAGGGGTGCCCATTTTAGTGTCAGAAAGTGAGGTAGGTATGGTATTAGACCAATTAATTTCTGATTATCAATTAGAAGTTTCGAGTAATAGCTTTTCACAAACTGACATTCTAGCGAAAACCCTGGCGAAAACACTTTCTGTAAAAACGGGTGAAATTTTAGAAAGTTCATCGCAAACGACTTTGGTTAATGATTTGTTTGCATGTAAAGAATCATTGGTGAGTCCTTTTAATAAAACCGTTTATGTGACCATTACGGAAAATGATATTGATAAAAAATTTATATAGATGGGGAGAATTACACCGACAGTAAAACATATTATTATTATAAATGTACTCCTATGGCTTGCCACTATAGTATTTTTTCAATATCAAGTAATTGATTTAAATGCTATTTTGGCTTTTCACTACCCAGGAAGTTCAACATTTCAACCTTGGCAATTTTTAACTCATATGTTCATGCACGCTTCAGTTGGTTCGACAGGAATTGTTATTGCACATATCCTTTTCAATATGTTTGGTGTTTGGATGTTTGGTTCTCCATTGGAACAGATGTGGGGTAGAAACAAATTTATATTTTTCTATATATCTGCTGGTTTAGGTGCTGTACTTCTTCAGTTTGGATATTATTATTATCAGTATCAATCAGGTATGGACACTTTTATTGCTGCTGGCTTTACTGAAAATACAGTCCATGAATTATTAAAAGTTGTGGATTTGGGAGCGATCTCTAATCTGCCACCTGGTTTGCTAACTGTTGCAGAGGATATGCAAAGTGTTTTTTATGGAAGAATGTTGGGAGCATCTGGAGCTTTATATGGTATATTGGTTGCCTTTGCTTTCTCTTTTCCTGAGGCTGAATTAATGCTAATATTTTTACCTATTCCAATAAAGGCAAAGTATTTTGTCCCATTGTTGTTTGTTGGTGATTTGTTCTTTGGCTTTTCAAATTATTCCACTGGAATTGCCCATTTTGCCCATGTAGGAGGAGCCATAGCGGGGTTTATAATGATGTGGTACTGGAAAAAGAATTCGTTCAACAAAAATCGATGGGATTAATATGGCAAGTGGCGGACTACGATATCAATATGCTCGATTAAATATTGCGGAAAAATTAATTGCGATTAATGTCATCGTTTTTATAATTAATCTGCTAGTTCCGTTTCTTTTTCAATTATCTGAAAGTAGTATTGAACGATGGTTTTGGCTCCCAAAAATTCTGTCGGAATTTTTTGCGCAACCATGGACTCTAATTAGCTACTCCTTTTTTCATTTAGATTTTTGGCATATTTTTTTAAACATGTTAGTGCTTTATTTTGCCAGTCGTATTTTATTGAATTTATTTGATGGCAGAAAATTTTTGAATATTTATTTTTTGGGAGTCATTGCTGGAGGACTTGCTTTTTTACTATCCTATAATATTTTTCCAGTATTCTTAGAAAATACATTTCCAATGATTGGGGCGTCTGCTGGTGTAATGGCTGTGCTTATATTTATTTGCAGCTATATTCCAAATCAAGAAATGCGTTTCTTTTTTTTCAATATTAAACTGTGGTATATAGGCGCATTTTTTGTTTTAAAAGATATAATTCAAATCCCAATAGGTAATTCGGGCGGACATATCGCGCATTTGGGCGGTGCCTTATTAGGGTATCTATATGCAAGGCAACTTATGGAAGGGCGCGATATTGGTGCTGGGTTTTCAAAATTTATTGATAGTTTGACCAATATGTTTAAAGGGGGAGCTAAAAAAGCACCTTTAAAAACAGTTTATAAAAATAAAAAAGCGAGTAGCAATTCTAATCTAACTCAAAATAAAGATATAAAACAGCGACAGATAGATGCGATATTAGATAAAATCAGCAAGTCGGGCTATGATAGTCTTTCAAAGGCCGAGAAAGACCTTTTATTTAAGGCGGGTAAGGATAATTAGCATGCTGAAGAAATTATCGCTATTTCATAAAATTTTATACATATTAAATGTGATAGCGGTCTTGTTGCTATTGATGGCTTGTGCTGTACCACATATTTCTTCTGAACAATTTTCTTTTCTGTCTTTTTTGAGTTTGGCCGTTCCTTTTTTAGTGGGAATTAATTTCTTGTTTTTTCTATTTTGGTTACTAAAGCGCAAAAAACAATTACTACCTTCTTTACTGATTTTGATTTTTGGCTATTTCACCTTAGGGACTTTCCTGAAATTTAATTTTTCTGAAACTGAAGCACGTAGTGATGATTTAAGCATTATGAGCTATAATGTACGTACCTTTAATAAATACGGAGGACTTGAAAGCGTTACGGTATTTGATGATATAAAAACATTTATTGAGCAAGAAGATCCAGATATTATTTGTTTTCAAGAGGTTGACTATGAACGTCAAAAAGAATATGATAAGTACCCACATCGTTTTTTACATTATATTCACAATCGTGACAAGGCTTTATTAGGTATATTTTCTAAATATCCTATTATTAAAGCAGAACTAATTGATTTTCCGAAAAGTCATAATAGCGCGGCCTATGCAGATATTTTGTATGATAAAGATACTTTGCGCATTTATAATGTGCATTTAGAGTCTCTAGGCATTACCCCTGGCAAAGGAATTATTCGAAAAGAGCCTTCTGATAAACTTTTTAAAATGCTTAGTAGATCCTTTGCTAAACAACAAGAACAAGCAAAAATATTAGAAGCACACATGCGCTCAAATAATTATAAACAGGTATTGTGTGGCGATTTTAATAACACGCAATTCTCTAATGTTTATGCAACAATTAAAGACGATAAGAATGATAGCTTTATCGAAAAAGGTAAAGGTTATGGTAGAACATTAAATTTTCATCAACTACCTATGCGCATTGATTTTATTTTATCTGATCCTGTTTTTGAAGTTCAATCGCACCGTAATTATGATGTGAAGTTTTCAGATCATTATCCGCTAATGGCTTCTTTTAAATTAAAATCCGATTAAATAACAATCGGTTAGGTCGGCGACGATATGAATAAGTAATCCTATGGCAACAATTCTTGTTTTTTTAAATAATAAAAGGGAAAAATACAGGCCTATGGCCCAATAGCCATGAAGCGGATGAAAATTAATACTGCAACGATTGGCATCAAAAATGGGGTTAGCTAAGAGGTGGTCTAAATCAATTAACATACCAGCTAGTAACAGTAAAATAACGGAGGTTCTATTCTTCTTTTTGAAAAAGAAAAAACCAATAAGAAGAGGTACAATTAGATGAATTCCATAATGTAGCAAGAATCGAAGCATTGCTATTTTTTAAAATTTGAAGCGACATTTTTTAGATAAGACAATGTGCCAGGACCTTCATTAAATAATAAATCTAGAATACTCATATTTTCTAGAAACCCATGCCGATCACCAAAGACTTGCGTGTACCTTTCTAATTTTCCTTGATGTTTCTTTTTGGCATCGATTAGGTGCCTTAAATCAAATATGTCAGTAGGCTGTATTTCATAGGTATTGGTTTTATCGATCGACATCGGTACTTGTAGGCATTCGCAAATCACTTCAATGGCTCGCAGATTAAAATCAAGTAAAAAAGACTGTTCTTGATTAAACAATGGAGCTATTTCATCTTCATAATATTCGAAAAAAGGAGATGTGCGATATGCCGTTTGCAAGGTACGCCAGTGCTGGCGCTGCCAATTCTCACTATTGTCAATAACGACATTTTTATATTGCTGTCGCCCTTGATTGCTTCCTACATGTTTGATCGGTAGATTAAGCATTAGCTTACCGCGATCGGTGCAGATATAACTTCTATTACGATAGGTTTGTTTCTGAAAATTATCTTCTACCTCCCATTTTACCTTATGATGTGCTATGATCGAAAAAGTAGCAATATTTGGAAAATAGGCCGGGTGCAACAGTGTTTTCAAGGGTTATTTATTTGCTTTTCTTTCGTTTTCTAAAAAAGTCAAATACGAACCAACCTCCTAATAACATCAAAAAATATTTAAAGTATGATACTGGCTCGCCTGTGCCATTGACGGTAGTGAAGATGCGATCCCATCGAAACCTCCATTTCCACGGTCTATTCATGCTTCCATCAGATGCCGTAAAGTTGTCAAAACTCATCCATATAAAAATGGGGGTGCCAACAATATGATTTTCAGGTACGTAACCCCAAACGCGACTATCTTCAGAACTATGTCGATTATCACCCATCATCCAATAATAATCTTGTTTGAACGTGTAAGTGTCGGCTGCTTTTCCGTTTAAAAAAACCTGATTTCCTTTAACTCTAACGGAATTATGCTCGTAGTCTTTAAGTATTTTTTTATACAGTGGAAGCGTGCCCACATTCAAAGGAATGGTGGCTCCTCGTTTTGGAATATAAATAGGACCGAAATTGTCTACGGTTCCCGCATGTGATCTGTCCTGCGGAAAAATTCTAGTGTTGGGCGCTTTCTCAACATATCGTTCTACAGTGACAATGCCATTTTTACCCACTAATGATGGGGCATCTTTTTCTACCATATTAAATAGGGCCATGTTAGAAACACTTTTTACCTCTAAGAGGTCGGCAATGCGTTGATCTGTGATATTACCTACATAATATACATATGAAGAATCTCTTTTGATCTCGTTTAGGGCAGCAGCTTTTATTACATTTTGGACCCTATCTTTATCCAAAACTTTTACAGGAACCTGCATAACACGACCTCGAAAGTTCTCTCTTCCTAACAATCTGGCGTAATTTGAGATGTCTTTATCAGCTGTTACCACATGCTGATACATGGGTTTAGCTCGGTCAGGCAGTTCTAATTGTTTGCCATTAGCGAAAACCTTTCCATCAATAATTTCAAGCGAATCGCCAGGCAAACCAACACAGCGTTTTACATAATTTGATTTTTTATCAATTGGTTTTTTTACTCCTTTTTCTTTAATAAAAAATTGCCGAACCGTATCTGCTGGCCAGCTAAAAACAACGATTTCTTTTCTTTTGATCTCTTTAAAGCCCGGTAATCTAAAATACGGAATCTGTGGTTTTCTCAGATAAGAAGGAATGCCCACAAATGGTAGTGTGTCATGCACCATTGGTGCTGCAACGGCAGTCATAGGTGTTCTAGCGCCGTAATGAAATTTACTAACGAACAACAAATCGCCAACACGCAGCGTCCGTTCTAAAGAACCTGTTGGAATTACATAGGGCTGAATAAAGTAGGTGTGAACAAGTGTGGCAGCAACAATTGCAAATACAATAGAGCTAACCCACTCACCAGCAGCACTTCTTGGGTCTAGACTACGCCCTTCAACATAAGTGACATCTAATTTATAATTGACATAGTATATGTAAAAACCTAAGGTTAATATAACCAGCCAAGTATCTTTCAAACTATGCCTTCCGAAGCTACGAATGGTTTCTACCCAAATTACTGGAAACATCAATAAGTTAATGATTGGGATAAACAATAAAAGAACCCACCATTTTGGTCGATTAATAATTTGCATTAATACAATCGCATTGTAAACAGGTATTGCCGCTTCCCAAGCTTTTCTCCCTGCTTTTTCATACAATTTCCAAGTGCCTAAAAAATGAATGACTTGAATGATTAGAATAAAAATGAGCCACTGTGTCGTATCCATCTTGAATTATGATTTGAATCTTTGTCTATTTTTTTATAAGCCTAAAACGTCTTTCATTGAGAAAACACCTGTTTTGCCAATGATCCATTCTGCTGCAATAACAGCACCTAGGGCGAACCCTTCTCTATTATGCGCCGTATGTTTGATTGCTATGGTATCAACGCTACTTGTATGATGAATAGCATGCGTACCAGGCACATCTCCTTCTCTTACCGATACTATAGGAATGCTATCTCTATCTTTTCCATTCAAGCTCCAAGCGGTATGATCTGTATTCACTATAATGTCTTCGGCCAAAGTAATTGCGGTTCCACTTGGAGCATCTAATTTTTGAGTATGATGTATTTCTTCCATCGATACGTGGTATTGTTTCAAGTTTTTCATCATTCGCGCCAAGTAGGCATTTAACTCAAAAAATACGTTTACCCCTAAACTAAAGTTTGAAGCATAAATAAAGGCTCCTTTTTCAATGCTACATAAGTCAACGGCTTTGTCGTAATCTTCTAGCCAACCCGTTGTTCCCGATATTACAGGTGTATTATTTTGTAAACATCCGCTAATATTATCAAAAGCAGCATTTGGCATACTGAAATCAATGGCCACATCAAAACTATCATAATCTATACTAGGCGTATCAATATCAATTTTGGCAATGATCTCATGTCCTCTATCTTTGGCTATACGCTCAATCATTTTCCCCATTTTTCCATATCCGAATAGCGCAATTTTCATTTTTAAAATTTTACGGTTAGCGCCATTCCGTAGTTAGGAATACTAGTTACGGGGTTTAAGTCTATAAATGGATGCATATCCATTTTTATACCTAGATCATCGTCAATGTTGAAGGGTTTCAAATGTGCATCAACATTTGCATCAATAATATTTAGGGCGTATAACAGTATAGTAGCTAACAAAAATTGATCACGATCGTTTTGTCGCGCATTTTGAAACCGTTCTAAAGCTTCATTACTTGCATCTGCTGATATGGTCGTAATTTCATCACTAGGCAAGCCTACCCTTTTTCTCTTGAACACGGTACGCGCATTTCGATATTGTCGATCATAAAAGGTATATCCGTAAATGGTACCACCGATGGCTGCCCATACGATCGGCACTTTCCAGTAGCGCTTGTTATAGATTTGTCCAAGACCCGGAATTACAGCCGAATAAAAAGCAGCTTTGCTCGGCGCTAAAGGATTCATAGCTCTTTTTTTTACGAACAAACTATCCACCATCATTAGTCCATTATCCTCCATCGTGGTTTGTAATGAATCGACAGCAGGCTCTTGGGGTAGCTCCTCTTGCGCCCAAATTAAAGCAGAAAAGAGAAAACAAGAAACTAATATGCATAGCTGCTTACGAACCAAGGAGTGTTTTTTTTATGCGGAAGAATTCTTCTTTTGAACTAAACGGAATGGTAATTTTTCCTTTACCATTTTCAGCAGCTTGAATAATTGCCTTTGAAGCCAAATGTTGGGTTAATTCATCTTCAGCTTCCGTAATAAAATTAGCTGCAGTTTTTATTTTGGTTGCGGTTGATATCGCCACTCGCTTATTATGATGGGCTTTTACAATTCGCTCCGTTTCCCTAACGGAAAGATTATTACCCACAATTTTTTCATAAATGGCAATTTGGTCCTTTTTGTCTTCAATATTCACCAAAGCTCTACCATGACCCATGCTCACAAATCCATCTCGAATACCGGTTTGTATTATTGGATCTAATTTTAATAAACGCAAGTAATTGGCAATAGTTGATCTTTTTTTGCCTACACGATCGCTTAGTTTCTCTTGAGTTAATTGAATTTCATCAATTAACCGTTGATACGAGAGTGCGATTTCTATAGGATCTAAATCTTGACGTTGAATATTTTCTACCAAAGCCATCTCCAATGATTCTTGATCATTAGCGATTCGGATATAGGCAGGAATTGTTTCTAAGCCAATCAACTTAGACGCTCTATACCTTCGCTCTCCTGAAACTAACTGAAATTTGTTGAATTCTAATTTCCGTACAGTAATGGGTTGTATTACACCTAGCTCTCGAATTGAAGATGCAAGTTCTTGTAGGGCATCTTCATTGAAATGAGAACGGGGCTGAAACGGATTTACATCAATAGTATCTATGTCTAATTCAACAATATTACCAACGACTTTATCGGCATTTTTATCAGATGCTGATTGAATATCATTTTCGGGGTCTTTCAGTAATGCTGAAAGTCCGCGACCTAAGGCCTGTTTTTTAGTTGCTTTCGCCATTTATACGACTTCCTTGTTTTTTTTAACTACTTCATTAGCCAAATTCAAATAATTGGCTGCTCCTTTACTACTCGCATCGTATTTGATTATGCTCTCTCCATAGCTGGGAGCTTCACTTAAGCGCACATTTCTTTGAATGACTGTTTTGAAAACCATGTCTTCAAAATGCTTTCGCACCTCTTCAACGACTTGGTTTGATAATCTTAATCTGGAATCATACATGGTTAAAAGCATGCCTTCGATGTCTAAATCAGCATTATGAATCTTTTGAATGCTCTTCACTGTGTTTAATAGTTTACCTAAACCTTCGAGGGCAAAGTATTCACATTGTATGGGGATAATAACGGAATCAGCTGCCGTTAATGCGTTTAAGGTTAATAGTCCTAGAGAAGGAGCACAATCAATCAGTATATAATCGTATTTTTTCTTAAGATGTGAAACTGCTTTTTTCATCATGTATTCGCGCTCATCTTTGTCAACCAGTTCAATTTCTATGGCTACAAGATCTATATGCGCGGGAATCAAATCTACATTGGGGGAAGAAGTTTGTATAATCGTTTCTTCTGCGGTCTTAGTATGCTCTAACAATTGATAGCTACCTAGGGTAACACTTTCTACGTCGATACCTAAACCAGATGTGGCGTTGGCTTGCGGATCAGCATCAATCAATAAGACCTTCTTTTCAAGCACCCCTAAGGCGGCGGCTAAATTTACAGTAGTAGTAGTTTTACCTACTCCTCCTTTTTGATTTGCAATTGCAATGATTTTGCCCATGGGTATATAGCGTTAGCCCGTAAAAATACAATTATTTACGTTGCTATCAGGCGATTTTTGTTAACAGAAAGTGAACAACTAAGGCGTCTTACGTTAAATAGAGTTAAAGTTTGGGGTCTTACTAAAGCTAGTTACATTATTGATTTAATTCAATAGGTCTTTTTAAAGCAGTAAGCGTGTTAATCTTCGTTTTTTTCTCTAAGTTTTACACTATCCTCATATTCAATAAGATAAATCTCTTCATTTTTTTTCTTAAGAAAATATTGTTCTCTCGCAAATTTCTCTAATTCCTCAGGATCTGATAATTTTTCAATTATTTTTTTATCAGCTTCTATCTGTTCCTTAAGATACTCTCGTTGCTTTTCTAAATCGTCTATTTGACCTTTCAACTCTAAATGAATACGTAATGAATTTGTGTCAAAGAACACCATCCACACAACAAAAGCAGTTAAAATCAAAACATAAAGGCTGCTAAAAATTGCCAGTATCCTATACAATACCTTCTTATTGACGTCTTTTCTTCCCATGATTAACTCAATTTTTCATTGACAATTGTTCGTACGATATCGATGGCTACTGTATTATATTTGTTATTGGGAATGATAATGTCAGCAAACTCTTTTGAAGGTTCAATAAACTGGTCGTGCATAGGTTTTAGAATAGTTTGATATTTTTCAAGCGTTTCATCTAAATTCCATCCACGCTCATTGACATCTCTTTTTAATCTGCGGATGAGTCGTTCATCTGAATCTGCATGCACGAATATTTTGATGTCACACATGTCACGAATCTCGGCATTCGTCAAAATTAAAATACCTTCAACTATCAGAACTTTTGTGGGATGAGTAGGAACCGTTTCTTGCATTCGATTACACTCTAAAAAAGAATACACGGGTTGTTTCACAGAGTTGCCATTGCGCAACTCGTCTAAATGGTGGGCCAGTAATTTAAAATCAATGGAGTTTGGGTGATCAAAATTGGTCTCACGTCTTTCCGAAAGTGTTAAATGTGAGAGATCATTGTAATAGGAGTCTTGTGAAATAACACCCACTTCTTCGTCAGGTAATTCATTGATAATCTGATTGACCACGGTCGTCTTTCCGCAGCCCGTTCCACCCGCGATACCTATTATTAGCATTTTTATACATTCTTTGAATACAAAAATAGAAAACTATTAAACTTAAAGGGCATTATCCATAATATCCTTAACCACTTCTGGATTAAGTAAAGTACTTGTGTCACCTAAATTTGAAGTATCCTTACTAGCTATTTTTCTGAGAATACGCCTCATGATTTTGCCACTTCGAGTTTTAGGAAGTCCTAATACGAACTGAATTTTATCCAATTTTGCTATTGGCCCTATTTGTTCCGTAATTTGCTGATTGATTTCTTTACGAAGGTTGTCTCGGTTTCTATCTGCTCCTGTTTCCTTAAGAATCACATATCCATATAAAGCATTTCCTTTGACATCATGTGGGAAACCTACAATAGCAGATTCTGCTACAGCAGGGTGTTCGTTGATAGAATCTTCAATAGGCGCAGTTCCTAAATTATGGCCTGAAACAATAATTACATCATCCACTCTGCCTGTAATTCTATAATAACCTACGGCATCACGTAATGCACCGTCACCTGTAAAATACATGTTTTCATAAGCAGAGAAGTAGGTGTCCCTATAACGATTATGATCACCCCAAATTGTTCTTGCAATCGAAGGCCATGGGAATTTAATACATAAACGCCCGTCCACTTGATTGCCCTTAATTTCTTTTCCTTCTTCGTCCATCAAGGCGGGCTGTATTCCTATAAATGGTAATGTTGCGTAAGTTGGTGTAGTAGGTGTTACGTAAGGAATTGGCGTAATCATCATTCCGCCGGTTTCTGTCTGCCACCAGGTATCTATAATCGGACTCTTTTTCTTGCCAATATTGTTGTTATACCAGTGCCAGGCTTCTTCATTAATGGGTTCTCCAACGGATCCTAAAACTTTTAGCGATGACAAATCGTGTTTTTCTACAAAATCAAGATTTTCTTTTGCTAAGGCTCGAATGGCTGTTGGAGCGGTATAAAATTGGCTCACTTTGTGTTTTTCTACGATATCCCAAAAACGACCGTAATCGGGGTAAGATGGAACACCTTCAAACATCAGGGTAGTCGCGCCATTTGCCAGCGGGCCATAAACAATATAGGAATGCCCAGTAATCCAACCTATATCAGCAGTACACCAATAGATATCTTCTTCCTTGTATTGAAAAGCATTTTTAAAGGTATAGGAGGTATATACCATATAACCAGCAGTGGTGTGTACCATGCCTTTCGGTTTACCGGTTGAGCCAGAGGTGTATAAAATAAAAAGCGGATCTTCTGCATCCATTATTTCTGCAGAGATTTCCGCATAGGCTTTATCGAGCAAAGGTTGTAACCATTTATCTCTTCCTTCTTTCATTGCAATATCAGAATTGATTCGTTTGGCAACCAATACATTTTCTACTCCTGCACAATCGTCCAAAGCCTTATCAACGATACTCTTCAAAGCTATTGTCTTTGCACCGCGATATGAACCATCTGAGGTAATCACCATTTTGCAATCAGAATCATTAATTCTTGTTGAAAGCGCATTCGCCGAGAAACCGGCAAACACTACCGAATGAATGGCTCCGATTCGTGCACAAGCTAATAGAGAAACTGCCAATTCGGGAATCATTGGGAGGTATATACAAACCCGGTCTCCCTTTTTTATACCATGGTCTAACAACACATTTGCCATGCGACAAACACGTTCGTGTAATTCACGATAACTAATATGCTGTGCTTCTTCTTTTGGGTCATTAGGCTCAAAAAGAATGGCTGTTTTATCACCTCTTGTTGGTAAATGTCGGTCAAGGCAATTTTCAGTGATATTGAGTTTAGCACCTTCAAACCATTTGATTTCGGGCTTGGTAAAGTCCCATTCTAAAACGGAATTCCATTTCTTTCTCCAAACGAAATGTTCTTCTGCAATTTCCTCCCAAAAGGCTTCCGGGTTTCGAACTGATTTTCTATATACTTGAAAATATTCTTCTAAATGTTTGATGTGGTAATTACTCATCTTCTTCTTTCTTTCCTTTAAAAATAATTAAAAAAATTAATGTCCGGTTGCCTCTCCCGCCCCACTTGGAACTCGAATATCTTCAACGATTTCTTGAACATTTTTTGGTGGTTCGGGTGTAAATTTCATAACAACAATAGAAACAATGAAATTAACGATCATGGCGACAGAGCCAAAGCCTTCAGGAGAAATGCCAAACCACCAATTTGCTTTCAAGCCGGCCACGGCTGCTTTACCACCATCAAAAATTCCGAACTTAAATTTGAGCATATAAAAGAGCATGAGCAAAATGCCAACAACCATACCGGCAATAGCCCCTTCCTTGTTCATTTTTTTATAAAATATTCCAAGTACGATTGCTGGAAAAAAAGAGGCCGCCGCTAGCCCAAAAGCTAATGCGACCACTGCAGCTACAAAGCCAGGCGGATTGATTCCGAAATATCCTGCAATAACAACTGCCACAGTTGCAGCACCTCGCGCGGCCCATAGTTCTCCTTTTTCAGTAATGTTAGGAACAAATACTTTTTTAATTAGATCATGCGAAACACTAGAAGAGATAACTAATAGGAGTCCGGCAGCTGTTGATAAAGCTGCTGCCAAACCTCCGGCAGCCACCAGAGCGATCACCCAAGCAGGTAGGTTGGCAATCTCAGGATTGGCCAAAACCATAATGTCTCTATTTACATATAATTCATTGGTTTTTTCATCTGCCACATATTGAATTCTACCATCTCCGTTTTTATCATTGAAAGATATGAGTTCAGTAATTTCCCATTTCGAAAACCATTCAGGCACTTCTGAATAAGGCTTATTATTTACAGTTTCAATCATATTCGTACGAGCAAAAACAGCAACGGCAGGTGCAGTAGTATATAAAATGGCAATAAGTAATAAGGCCCAACCCGCAGATTTACGTGCGTCTTTAACCCGTTTGACCGTGAAGAAACGCACAATAACATGAGGTAATCCGGCAGTCCCAACCATTAAGGCCAAAGTAATTGCGAAGACGTCGGTCATTGATTTTGAGCCGCTCGTATATTCGTCAAATCCCAAGGCTGAAGAAAGTCCGTCTAGTTTATCGAGAAGAAACATACCTGACCCATCGTTTAAGGTAGATCCCATTCCCAATTGAGGAATCGGATTTCCGGTCATTTGAAATGAAATAAAAATCGCTGGCACCATAAAGGCAAAAATCAAAACACAATACTGCGCCACCTGGGTATAGGTAATCCCCTTCATTCCACCTAAAACGGCATAAAACAAAACGATAACCATACCAATGATTACCCCAGTAGTCATATCTACTTCTAAAAAACGAGAAAATACCAAGCCAACACCTTGCATTTGTCCTGCCACATAAGTGAATGAAACAAGTAATGCGCAGACAACAGCCACTAATCGAGCTGTGTTTGAATAATAGCGATCGCCAATAAAATCAGGAACTGTAAACTTTCCGAACTTTCTCAAGTAGGGGGCGAGCAGTAGTGCTAGCAGTACGTAGCCGCCAGTCCATCCCATTAAATAAACGGAACCATCATAACCCGCAAAAGCTATTATGCCTGCCATTGAAATGAAAGATGCTGCAGACATCCAATCGGCGGCTGTTGCCATTCCGTTTGCTAGCGGGGAAACACCACCTCCAGCGACATAAAATTCTTTCGTTGATCCTGCTCTTGACCAAATGGCAATGCCGATATACAAAGCAAAAGTGATTCCTACTAAAATATAAGTCCAGGTTTGAACGCTCATAGGTTTGTTAGTTGAAGGTTAGTTGATAGCTACTGGTTTTCTAGTTGGTCCCGAGTCACTCATCGTAGCCATATTTTTTATCAAGCTTGTTCATTAATCGCACATAAACAAAAATCAAAATAACAAACACGTAAATGGAGCCTTGTTGGGCAAACCAAAAACCTAATTTAAAACCACCGATTTGAATAGTATCTAAGGCTTCTTTAAAAAGGATTCCGGCTCCATAAGAAACCGCAAACCAGATGCTTAGTAGTATGCATAAATACTTTAAATTTTCCTTCCAATACGCATTCGCTTTTTCTTGTTTGTTACTCATAGTTGCTTGTTTTTGCAATAGTTTTCTAAGATAACGATTTACACCTAATCTTTAAGCGGGGAGGTAGACGACTCCACTTGATGAGTCTCTTTTAGCTCCAGTGACCGATTTTAATATGTTGATTTCTTGTTCCATTCGAAGCGCTCCCATTAGCGCAAAAACCACCGCTTCTTTAAATTCTATAAGTTCTTTTTCAGGGACAACGACTTGCGTACTTTCTCCTAATTTCTCTTTAAGAATCTCAATGAGAAAATGATTTAAACCACCGCCACCTGTAACGAATACAGTGTTTTTTTCTTTAGAACTATTTAATTTTATTTGCTGGGCTACTTTTTCGCATATATGATCAATTGCGGTATGTAATAGGTTTTCTACGGTATCATTAGTGCGATCAACAATTGGAACCACTTCTTCTACAAACCATTCATAACCAATAGATTTGGGGCTTGGTAAGGCATAGTATTTTAAACTATTTAATTGATCTAACATCGTTTGATTGATTCTTCCTGAAGCTGCAAGTTCTCCTCCCTTGTCATAATCTAAATCAATCTTTCTGGTAATGTAATTGAGAATCATATTGGCTAGACCTATATCATAGGCAATTCGTTTCCCTTTTCGTTTTAAAGAGATATTACTAATGCCGCCAAGGTTTAAACAAAAATCATATTCTCCGAAAAATAGCTCGTCCCCAATAGGCACTAAAGGAGCTCCCTGACCATTAAGAGCAACATCATTGGTTCTGAAATCACAGATGACTTTGCAGCCACTTTCGTTTGCCAAATGTTGACCGGACCCAATTTGAAAGGTAAGTCCGTTTTCTGGTTGATGGTGCGCGGTATGACCATGGCTTGCAATAAAATCTAAGTCAATCTTTTTATCAGAAATAAACTGTTTCGCTTGCTGGCCTAACCAATTGCCATAGATATTATGAAGGCTTAGCAATTCATCTGCTTTTAAGTAAATGGAGTTTTTTAATTTTGATTGCATGTCAGGTGTGTATGAAACACTCTTAGTTTCTATAATTTTAAAACTCCACTTACCTTTCTCCTTTAAAATATGACAATAGCATAGGTCGAGTCCGTCTAAAGAGGTACCCGACATGAGGCCTAAGATTTTATATTTTTTCAAATTCATTATTTTATTCTTTCATCCAAACTGGAGTAGTATTAGAGTCGTGCTCAGCTCCAATAATAGCTCTATACAATTCAGGTCTTCTAGCTTTTTTATATCGCCAGCCACCTGATAAAGGAATTTTTTTCTTGGTTATTTTTGAAATTACAATATCGTCTTTAAAGGACTTTATTTCATTCAATACTTCTCCATAGGGGTCTAAAATCATCGAATTCCCGTTTTTTAGATGCTCACCATCATACCCAATGGGATTTGTAAACGCATAATATACACCATTATCATAGGCTCTTGCAGGAAGCCATCGCATCAGCCAACCCCGCCCTTTCGGCCCATCAAATTCCGATCGCAAAGCAGCGGGGTCTTCGTTTCTATTCTGCCAATATTTGTCTGCGACATAACCTCGACCTGGCATTGCAGAAGGTGTACATCCGGTAACATGCGGTGCGAAAATAAGTTCTGCTCCCAATAGCGTGGTCGCTCTCACATTTTCAATGACGTTGTTGTCATAACAAATTAAGATTCCGCACTTCCAACCCAATAAATCGAATACGATATAGTCTTCTCCTGAAGACATATGGCGATTGATAAAGGGGTGTAATTTTCTATATTTCGCAAGAACACCGTTTTTGCTTACACAGATATAGGTATTATAAATTTTTCCGTCATCTATTTCAATGAGGCCTGCTAATATTGGGATATCAAATTCGTTAGAAATTTTTATAAGCATTTGCGTGCTAGCTCCATTAGGAACCTCTTCCGCTACTGCTGTTACCTCCTCAAGATTCAAATGTTGTGTATAGGTATAAGCCGTAATTGACATTTCGTGAAAACTGATCGCGTTGGCTCCATTTTTCTTTGCTTTACCGGTCAGTTTTCGAATTGCGGAGAGATTGTATGCTTTGTCACCATCCTTTGGTTCAAACTGCGCTACTGCTAGATTCATTATTCGTTTTTTATAGTTATTGGTAACTTTCCTTTTGCTTCTAGCTTACCTAAAAAATGCTGCGTCGCAACATCTTGAAATTCTTTGAATGATTGGAAGGCAACTACTGCGGCTTTTGTTTGATTAATATGCAAATGATTTAAAACATATGGATTTCCAAAAAGATACAAAACCACATTTTTAGTTTTAATAAGTTTATTTATAAAATCAATTTCTTCTTCAAGCAAACCAAAGTTATTTGCTGGTTTTACCTGAGGGGGAGTCAATAAAAGCAGAATATCTTTTTCTTGTTTAACCTCTGATTTCATGTCTTCCAAACTTGCTAGAATATCTTTAGAACTATTTCCTAACTTTGAACGTTTTATGGTCAATGTGCAGAAGTCAGTAGTTCTAAATGATTTAATATCGGCGTCTGTACCTTTTAAAAGAGTTAAACTTTTTTCGGCCAATTTTTGATTTAGTTTTGTGTTGGTTTTCGGTTTGGTATTTGAATTTGACTTTTGTGTTTGGGTTTGAATAGCTTTAAATTTAAGCTTCCAAACTCGTTTAAAACTTTCTTCAATTTGTTCTTCAGAAGCATTTTTAAGAATACATTCAATACCTTCATACACGTGTTCAGCAAAGCACAAAACATCATTTCCTGCATCGAAAGCGAGCCATTCTAGCTCACCTTTTGCGGAGTAGTTTTTCGATACCGCATGCATATTGAGGGCATCTGAAATTACAACACCTTTAAAACCCATTTCATTTCTTAGCACTTCTTTAATAATGTCTTTAGATATGCTCGAAGAAATCTTCTGACCATTGGCCAATGATGGAACTGATAAATGCCCTACCATTACGGAATCAACACCTTCATTAATTAATTTTTGAAAAGGATATAACTCATTTGCTAATAGTTCTTCTTTCGATTTCTCAATTAATGGGAGGTCTAAATGCGAATCCGTGGCGGTATCTCCATGTCCTGGAAAGTGCTTGATACTGGTCAATATGCCTTCACTTTGTGTTCCTTTAATAAAAGCTGAGGCTTTTTCAACGACTTTGATTTTATCTGCTCCAAAAGAGCGATAGCCAATGACAGGGTTATCTGGATTATTATTAATATCAACACAGGGGGCTAAATTCCAATGAATTCCGGCCGCTTTACAATCTTTGGCAATATTTCGTCCTACTTCAAAAATCAAATCGTCGTTTTCTTGAATTGCCCCTAAGCTTATATTATATGGGTATTGTGGAGTGTTTTCAATACGCATGGCCAACCCCCATTCTGCGTCTATGGCAATTAATAAGGGGTGCTTAGAAATGTTTTGATAACGGCTAATAAGTTTCTGGAGGGTTTCAAAACTTTGCTCGTTATGAATTACTTTTTTAGTGCCTTCAAAATTTGTTGCAGCACTAGCGCGGCTATGAAAAAAGCAAAGTCCGCCAACACCTTGCTCAGAAATGAGTTTCTCTATTGCTTCAATTTCTTCTTCAGAATCATTAATGAATGCTGCAGGCATAAACAACTGCCCAATCTTCTCCTGCAAGGAGAATTGTTTATTGGCTTTTTGGTATTCTAGAAGCTTATGCATTATTAGTTGTAGTTTTCTTTCCAAAATCGGCTGGATACTTTATGGCTTTTAGCAACAACAAGGCTGGTAAAGCAGCGATTACTACCCAAATAAAAAACCCATCATAACCCAACCACTTTTGCATAAAACCGCTAATCATACCGGGGAGCATCATTCCTAAAGCCATAAATCCAGTAGCGATAGCATAGTGAGAAGTTTTTGATTTGCCATCTGCTATATAGATGAGATACATTAGAAAAGCAGCGAACCCAAAACCATAACCGAATTTTTCAAAAATGACAGTTCCTGTCACTGCGTATATATTTGTCGTATGGGTTATCGCCAAAAAGGCGTAGAGAATATTGGGGAGATTTAATGATAAAACCATAGGCAACATCCATTTTTTGAGTCCGTCTCGAGAAATAAGAATGCCTCCTAAAATGCCTCCTAGAGAAAGAAAAATAACCCCTGCAGTACCGAATATCGTACCCAATTGCTCTGTGGAATACCCAAGCCCTCCTTGATCAGGAGCGTCCAATAAAAAGGGCGCTGCCATTTTTACTAATTGCGATTCACCCAATCGAAAAGTTAAGATAAAAGCTAGGGCGATACCAATGCCTGGTTTTTCAAAAAAGGAAGCGAAAACCTCCAAAAACCCTTTTGGTTTTTCAGTTGCAATGGCTTGGGAAGATTCGTATTTGGGCGTGACAAAAAAGTTCGAAACGGTCATGATCAACATGAGAAAGGCAGCGGCGGTCATAGTAATACTCCAGGCCTTCGTATTATCCCCATATTTATTCTCGAGAAACCCTGCCAAAACAACTATAAGACCCTCTCCCGTGACCATAGCAAGGCGATAAAAAGTACTTCGCATGCCAACGAAAAAAGACTGTTTCTTTTCCGTGAGTCCTAACATATAATAACCATCAGACGCAATGTCGTTAGTAGCCGACGCGAATGCAGCCATCCAAAAACACGCTAAAGTAGCAACGAAAAACATGTTAGTAGGAATGCTAAGAGCGACCCCTAAGAGGGCAAATGCTATTAAAAGCTGCATGCAGAGAAACCATTTGCGTTTGGTGCTTTTGAGATCTACAAAAGGACTCCATAAAGGTTTCAACACCCAGGGTAAATATAGAAGACTGGTGTATAAACCAATGTCTTCATTGCTTACGCCTAATTGTTTGTACATTATTACTGATACGGTAACAACAAGTACATAGGGTAAACCTTGCGTAAAATAGAGAATGGGAACCCAGGCCCATGCTCCTTTATCTTTTTGAATCATATTTCAAGTTCATCTTTTCAAGTTCAAAAAAACAATACGAAAAATTATGTTCGTCTGTTTCTAATTTTCAATTACAATTTCGTGCTTCCCAATTATTAGTTTTTTAAATGTACAATTATCGGTAGAGACTCGCGTCCATAGAAATCAATAAAAGTTATTGCAATGTGCTTTCTTTTACCAATTATTGCAAGGGGAAGTACAACTTCTCTGTTATCTTTAACAGGCAGTTTCGTGATTAGTTTTTTTAGCGGATAGGTTTCTTTTTGGTTTTTCTTGTAGGGAAATAACATGGCGTATCGCGTAGGGGTTGGACCTTCAAATTTTAGACTAATTGTATTTGTTGATCTATTTATTGACTTTAGTGTTATTGGATTTAAAGATGTTTCAGGAGCTAATCGTGAAATAGGTAAGAGGGCAGGTTTGTTATAATGTTTTCGTTTCAAATATTTTACAACATCGGCCTTATTATTCATCAAACTTTTAGCACTAAAAAAAGCATTGCCCTGGACACTATTTTTTTCTCGAGCGTAGCGAATTTGATTCGGAAGTTCTTTTTTGCTATCCCAAGCCTTGTCGCTATTATTTCTAATTTTATAGGGTCCGTTGCCAATGTACAAGTTTGTATTTTGACTATTGTTCGACCACCAATCCACAATCTTTCGATGCGAGGCTACGGGCAACTCCATGCTCCAATATACTTGGGGAATTATATAATCGAGCCATCCTTTTTCCATCCATAGAATGGGGTCAGCGTATAAATCTTCATACGTTGTTTGACCAGCTTTAGTATCAGAACCTTTGGGGTCTGTGGTTTTGTTTTTCCAAACGCCAAACGGACTTACACCTAACTGTACCCATGGTTTTCTTTTTTTAATAATATCATGGCTTTTCTTTATTAAGGAATCAATATTGCTCCTGCGCCAATCGGCTAGGTTTTGATTTGGTAATCTGCAATTATAGAAAGAAATAGCATCTTGAAAAGTTTCCCCTTGTATTCGGTACGGATAGAAATAATCATCAAAATGAATGGCATCTATATCATAATTGGCTACCACTTCATCAATTATCGAGACCATTTTTTCTTGTACTTCTGGCAGACCTGGATCATAGTAATACTTCTTTCCGTATTTAATGAGCCATTCAGGATGTACGTTGTAGTCATGAGTCTCACTTAAAATATCAGTTTTTAAATCAAAAGTTGCTCGATAGGGGTTAAGCCATGCATGGAATTCCATTCCTCTTTTATGAGTTTCGTCAATCATCCAGTTTAAAAGGGTTGATTTTGGCGTTGCGATTGTTCCTTCGGTTCCAGTTAAAAATCGGGACCATGGCGCATGATCAGATTCGTAGAAAGCATCGCCCGCAGTTCTTATTTGAACAATTGCAGCATTAAAATTGAGGTCTTTATAAAAATCTAGAATTTCAATAAAATCTTTTTTTTGTTTTGCTACGGAATCATTACCATTTTTTGGCCAGTCAATATTTACCACAGTGGCAATCCAAAACCCGCGAAATTCTGTTCGTGGTTGAGGTGTCGGTTTGAATATCGAGCAAGAACTTACAAGAAAAGATAATAAAAGGTAGCATATTAGTTTCCGCATTTTCGAAAGCAGGGTATAACACTTATTTTGGTATTCCAACATAGGAGGAATCTAGTGAAAGTTTACCGTATAGAAATAAATTTGAATGACAAATATAACCGTATCTTTTCTAGTCGAATTTATGCCTAACAAAAGCTTCCATTGCCGCATAATCGGATAATCCTAGCGCATTGTATTTTTTTGCTGTATCTCTATTGCGTTCTTCAGCACGCATCCAAAATTCACGAGAATCGTCTCCTTGAAACATGACCCCATCTTTCTGTGACTGATGTGCGAAGATCGCATTTCGTTTTTTTAGCACTTGATCAGGACTCATAGGTACGGCCATTTCAATTTCATTAATTTCCCATTCATGCCATGCGCCTCTATACAGCCATAGCCAACAGTCTTTAAAGAAAGTTTCATTTTTCAATCTTTTCATGGCGGCGAATACAGCGTCTAAACATACACGATGTGTACCATGTGGATCGGCTAAATCTCCGGCAGCAAATATCTGATGCGGCTTGATTTTTTTAATGATATCAATCATTAAAAGAATATCTTCTTCAGCAAGATTATTCTTTTTAATTGTTCCGGTTTCGTAAAAAGGTAAATCTAAGAAATGAACTTTATTGTCTTCAAGACCTAAGTAACGCGTTGCAGCGTATGACTCAGCACGTCGTATGTTACCTTTAAGTTTACGTACTTCAGGAGAATCAAAACTACTTTCCTTTTTCGTTTTGATGGTGTCAATAATAGTCTGGGCTTCTTCTGAAGGCGAAATGCGTTTAGAAATCTCTGCATATTTTCGAGCGTCAGTATCAGATACAGCAATATTTCCAGAAGTTTGGTAAACCACGTGTACCTCATGGCCTTGTTCGATAAGGCGGTCAAAAGTTCCGCCCATAGAAATTACATCATCATCAGGATGCGGACTAAATATAATAACACGTTTTCGAGCTGGGAGCGCTCGTTCGGGTCTGTTGGTATCTTCAGCATTCGGCTTTCCTCCAGGCCAGCCTGTTATGGTATGTTGTAAGCGATTAAACATCCAAATATTCAGATCATACGAATCTTTCAATGATAGTAAATCTGCCATTCCATTATCATTATAATCTTTATCTGTAAGGCTTAAAATGGTTTTATCCGTTTTATTACATAACCAAACTATCGCCTTTGCGGTAAGGTCATTGGTCCATTCGCAAGGTTTTACCAACCATGGCGTTTTATTTCTTGTAAGTTCGCTGCCCGCACCTGTATCTAAAACAAAAGTGCAATTCTCATGATTTTGTAAATAGGTAGCTGGCACTTGCGAAGAGATCTTTCCTTCCACAGTATTTTTTATGATCTCAGCTTTGTTTTGTCCCCAACCTAAAAGCACAATTCTTTTGGCATTTCGAACTGTAGAAATACCCATTGTTATAGCTTTTCGGGGTACCTTATCTATTCCTAAAAAAGCAGGTGCCGCGTCGACTCTTGTTATATGATCTAAGGTTATCACTCGGGTGCCAGAATTGTAATGCGAACCAGGTTCATTAAAACCTATATGTCCCGTTCGCCCTATGCCCAAGAGTTGAAAATCAAGCCCGCCATAATCTTTTATTTTTTGTTCATAAGACAAACAGTACGATACGACCTTATCAGAAGAAATTTTTCCATCTGGAATATGAACGTTCTCCGCTGGGATATCTACATGATTAAACAAATGCTCATGCATGAAAAAGTGGTAACTCATGGTATTCTCCTTGTCCATGGGTAAGTATTCATCAAGGTTAAAGCTTACCACATTTTTAAAGCTTAAGCCTTCTTCTTGATGCATTCTTACTAACTCCTCATAAACCCTAATAGGAGAAGAACCTGTCGCTAAACCCAAGACACACATTTTATTTTCTGCGTCCTTTCGTTTTATAAGAGCAGCAATTTCCTCTGCTACCTCAATAGAAGCATCATCCGAGCTTTCAAAAATAACGTTATGAATTTTTTCAAAACGAGTTTCTTCAAATTGACCTACAGGTTTGAATCGAATGTCTGTTTTAATACGCGCTGTCATTGTTGTCATAGCATTTTACTGAAAGTGTATTGTTATTATAATACAGCAAATGTATGCAATTAATTCTTAAAATGCAGTTTTTTGCATTTTTAATTGCTGTTTTATGCAATATTTAATATTATTTTTTTTAAAAGCGGTAAAAAACAGCAAAATGAAAAATTCATTATCTTTGCACCATAAGAGTCAATTATGCTAAAAGAAGAGCGTCAACAAACCATACTTAATGAAGTAGAACTTCATAATCGCATTTTGTTGACTGACATTGCCGAGACTTTAGACGTTTCTATTGATACTGTTCGTAGAGATGTTAAAGAGTTAGATTCAGAACAGAAACTACGCAAAGTACACGGAGGTGCAATCTCGCTTGGGTTTACTACGAATAGTGCACGTAATGCCAATATTTACGCTTTAGATGAAAAAACTAAAATTGCTAAGAAGGCCTTAACTTTATTGAAAGATGGTTCTGTTATCTTCATAGACGGAGGTACGACTTGTTTAGAATTAGCGCGGTTGATTCCTGTTAATTTAGAATTAACGTGCTTTACATTGAGTTTGCCTGTAGCCATGGAGCTTTCTGCGAAACCTAATGTTACTGTAATTTTTATAGGAGGGCAAATTGCGAAAGAGGCTCAAATATCAATAGGGGCTAATACTATTCATAACCTTTCTGAGATTAAAGTCGATTATAGTTTTATTGGTACGGGTTATGTAGATTCTCAATATGGATTAACCGAGTTTGACTGGGATATCGTTCAACTAAAAAAAGCCGTAATTAAAGCTGCGAAGAAGACCGTATTATTGTGTATTTCTGAAAAATTAAATTCGCAACATCGATATAAAACCTGCGAGATTAATGCGATCAATACCATGGTTACAGAGGTAGAACCCGAAAATGTCTTACTCAATAGTTTTAGAAGTCACGACGTTCATTTACTTTGAGTTACTTATCTAAACTTATAACACCATAAATTCTAAAGCAAAACCTGAAATGAAGTACCTTAAAATAACAGAAACGCCTTCAAATCATGATGATTTAGAACAATTAGATACCGCATCAATCTTGACCAAAATGAATGAGGAAGATAAAAAAGTTGCGGAGGCTGTTGCCCATGTAATTCCGCAAATTGAGAAGTTGGTTGATGCCTTAGTAATGCGTTTTATGGATGGTGGGCGTCTCTTCTATATAGGTGCTGGCACTAGTGGCAGATTGGGAATTTTAGATGCTTCAGAGATACCACCAACTTTCGGAATGCCCCATGAACGGGTAGTAGGTCTGATCGCTGGAGGAGATACAGCCATTCGCAAAGCAGTTGAAAATGCTGAAGATGATACTGTACAAGCCTGGCAAGACTTAATGGCTCACCATATTAATTCGAATGACGTTATTGTGGGAATTGCCGCTTCTGGAACCACACCTTATGTATTGGGTGGTATTCGTGACGCCAAAAAAAATGGACTATTGACCGCTGGAATTACGAATAATCCGGGCTCGCCATTAGCAGTTGCAGCAGACATTCCGATAGCTATAGATGTAGGGCCTGAATTTGTTACAGGTAGTACTCGCATGAAAAGTGGAACTTCTCAAAAGCTGGTTCTCAACATGATTTCTACGGCATTAATGATCCGTATTGGAAGAGTCAAGGGTAACAAAATGGTCAATATGCAGTTAAGCAATAATAAACTTGTTGATCGCGGAACGCGATATGTTATGGATGGTTTAGGTATTTCTTATTCAAAAGCTGCTGTCTTACTTCAGGAACACGGATCGGTTAAAAAAGCTATAGAAGCTGGTCGCTAGTTTTACTTATTTTTTTGGAATGAGTTTATAGATTCCTTTGCCTTCAACGGCTACATAAACAAAACCCTTAGGGCCTTCTTTTACATCGCGAACACGTCCTAATCCTTCCATTAATTTTTCACGTTTTATGACCTTGTTTCCATTCATTTCTAATCGTTCTAGGTACTGAAAGGCCAATGAGCCAATGAGCAGGCTGCCTTTCCATTCAGAGCCATAGGTCTCTGAGCTTACAAAGGTCATTCCGCTAGGAGCGATCGAAGGAACCCAATAATGAATTGGAGCCTCCATACCTTCCATTTCAGTTTTATCGGTGATAGTAGTGCCGCTGTAATTGATACCGTAGGTGACCAAAGGCCAGCCGTAGTTCGCCCCAGCCTTAATAATATTAATTTCGTCGCCCCCTCTTGGTCCGTGCTCATGATCCCATATTTCACCAGTTTCTGGATGTTTTACTAATCCTTGCGGATTTCTGTGACCATAACTAAAAATTGCCTTTTTTGCACCATTTTTAGCTACAAACGGATTGTCATCTGGAATGCTGCCATCATCATTGAAGCGATAAATCTTTCCACCGTCACGACTAAGATCTTGCGGGTTTTCATCGCGAGCACCACGTTCACCAATCGAAAGAAATAAATAGCCTTTATTATCAAATACAATGCGAGAACCAAAGTGCTGCCCTCTCGTAGTATTAGGAGTCGCCTTATATAACAATTCTTGATATTCAAGCCTATTGTTCTCTATTTTTCCACGTAAAAGGGCGGTATGTCCACCTTTTTCTTTGCCTTCGGAAGAAGCATATGATAAGTATACCCACCCATTATTCTGATAGTTTGGGTGTACGACTACATCGAGAAGTCCACCTTGTCCGCGGTTATAAACCTCAGGAATATTGGAGATTTGAATTTTTTTTCCATTTTTAAACAAATATAATTTCCCCGATTTTTCGGTAACCAATAAGTCACCTTCGGGAAGAACCGCTAGCCCCCATGGAATCTTTAGGTTATCGATTAAAAGCACCGTAGAAAAAGGGACTTCATTAGCCTTATTAATTTGATTTTTAGGGTTTTGAGCGCAAGAATAATTGAGCATTACAACGAAAAAACCTACAAGAACCACACTTTTTTTCATTCTGAAACGTTGAAATATAAATAAAAGGTAAACCATCTAACCATTAACCACTAAAAATAATAGATTTTATACGTTTAGACAATTACAAATAGTAATATTTCTGACCCCAATCGGTAATATTCGTCCCTAACTCAGCTTAACCTATGCTTCCAAAAAAAAACAGGAACGTCCTCCTTGTAATCTTGTTGATATGTTTGTCAATATTTGGCACTTCTGCGCTAGCTCACTCAAAATTAAAATTTCTACTAAATAAAGTTACTACAGCTATCGAGTCTTCGATGCTTCCTTCAAATACAAGCCACCCAACAGCGCCTGAATTTAATCCCAAAAAAAAGAATGTTCCGACTGGTACCGCTAACTCGGCGTTATTCATGACGATTATTCAAGGTGCAGATGAAGAAGTTACTTGTGCAGATGATGGTAGTACAATAGCACGATTTAACCTTTGTGGCGATTTCGACGATCGAATAATATCTTTAACTGGTTCTCCAGCAAGCGTTCAATGGGAGCAAGTGACTGGTGGGTGTACGCCAGATGTAAATACGCCATGTCCCGATACATCATGTTCCTATACTTCTGTTGGTACAGGTCAAACACTAAATATAGATGCAAGCACTATTGCAGCGGGAACTGGAGCAGAATTTCGGGTTCGCGTTAATGGCTCTGGACCTTGGTATTATTTTGAAGTAACCAAAAGTACAATTACGCAAAGCTTCGTTAAAACAGATTTTGTCTGTGGTGTTCCCGGTAGAATTCAAATTACCAATTTATCGAGTGCCTACGAATTTAGCATCGATAGTGGTAGTGGATTTGGCCCTTGGCAAGGACCAATCTTTGATAATTTAACGCCGGGCACTTATAATATAAAGGCTAGATTACAAAATACTACAGGTGCCTGTGAATACCCTTATGAACCGATTGTTATCGAACAACAAGATATTGCCATTGATGTTACTTTTACCGATGCCCAATGTTCAGGCGATACGGGGAGCATTACTGTTAATGTGAATAACACGGTTCCCGGACCATACAAATATACCTTACTGGATAATACGGGTACTGCGCAAGAATTCACTGCTTTTTTGCCAGCAGACAGTTATACTTTTGCAGCAGTAGGTTTTGGTACCTACATCGTGCAGGTAGAAACACAGCAATGCACAGGTGATCCGCTAAATGGAATTGATCCGCCAAGGCAAAACCTTGACACTCTTGGAAACCCTATCGTAATAGGTAATGGCTTGCAACCGCTAGATGCTTCAACTGAGGTTAATAGTAGTTTCGGGTGTGCCAATATTACAGATGTAGCTATTACAGTAAATACAACGGGAGGTGCGGCACCATATACATTTACGGTAAATGGTGGTGCGCCTCAACCTTCTTATACCGGTTCAACAACATACACAGTTACAGCTGCGGGGACCTACGATTTTTTAATAACAGATAGTAATAATTGTACGATAACAGCATCTTCTAATGTAGAAGATTTGGCACCTCCAACTATTAATGCAATTGGTGTAAATGGTACCTGTTCTAATGGTGGTGCTCGCATTGATTTTGATGTGGTTAATGCAAATGGGTACAATTTATCATACCGTGTTAATTCGGCAGACCCTTGGGATACCAATCCTTCTGTTTCTGTTCCTGCGGGGACTTATACTGAAATTGAAGTTCTTTACCAGCAAGGTGGATTTCAATGTACTATGACATTGCCTAACGTTACTGTAACTACGGTAGGTGCCATAACAGGTTCTGCCACTAAAATTGCAGATCGTTCTTGTGATGGATCTGGTGGAGTTATTGGTGGACAAATAGATTTTGGTGCAGCCAGCGGTGGTTCAGGCAGTGGATATACCTTTAGTATTGACGGATTGAATTTTAGTATCACCACCTCTTATACAGGATTAATTGCTGGTACGTATACCCCCATGATTGAAGATGGTGGTGGTTGTCGTTTAGCGCTTACACCGATTACTATTTTAGATACTGATCCTCCAACAGATATTGATTTTGTAGCGACAAATAGTAACTGTGCAGCGAATACTATTGATGTACAATTAATCGCGACAAGTAATTTCGCCATTACGAATTATGCTATCATTAGTCCAGTAAACATAAATAATGGCGCAAGTGATTCTTTTATCGCCTTAGATGCTTCTCAGTCTTATATTTTTCAGATTACAGATGCTAATAATTGTATTTATACAGAAGGATATTCCCCCAGCATATTAAGTACAATACGCGCAAGAGTCAAAGCAGGCGGAGATACGCAAATTTGCGCTGGGGCTACTGACGGTTCGGGCGCCTTCTTAATTGATGGTTTTGCGAATAACTATACGTATAATATTAATGGTGGCGCTGAAAGCGCGGCACAAAATTCCTCAGAAGTTTCATTAACGGGTTTGGGGGCAGCGACCTATACGATTATGGTAACCGATGTCGATACAGGTTGTACCGATACTTCAAGTTTTACAGTACAAGAACCTGCGACACCTTTGTCGCTTACGGGCATAGTGACTGCTATGTCTTGTAACAATGGTAATATAGGACGTGTAGTTGCCAATGCAACAGGAGGTTGGGGAAATAACAGATATACCCTTACATATCCAGATGGCATTACAACTGTTGGTCCTAAAACTGGACCTACATTTGGGGCGCTTTCTGCTGCATCTTCGCCCGGTAACCCATATACTTTAGAGGTGGAAGATGCGGAAGGATGTATTGCAATATTTACTTTCGATCTAACACCAATTGACGCTCCAACTTTGAGTTTAGATACTGTTGCTTCAAATTTATGCTATGTTCCTGGTACCGGTGCTGCACTGCAGGTTACATCCGTTGTTGGAACTGCACCGATCGCAACACACCAATACCGAATAAATGGCGGAGCATTACAGTCGAGTCCGGTATTTTCTGGACTTAGCCCAGGTAATTATACTTTAGAAGTTGTTGATGGTAATAATTGTACAGATACTATTAGCGCTACCATAAGACCACAATTGCGCGTAAACACCTCTATCGATGCTGAAATACCATGCGGAGGAGCTGATGGTGGCATTCGCGTAGAAGCAACAGGAGGGTATTTGACGAATGCAACCCCAAAATCATATGAAGTAAGTAATGACAACGGGGTAACTTTTGCACCCGCCGTAGCATTTACGACAAACACTTTCATCTATAACACTACGGTACCAGGGGTATATGTGTTTAGAATTTCCGATAATGAGGCTTGCATTGCACAGTCAGAGCCAATTACCTTGAATCCGCCACTATCAATTGATCCAGCAAGTGTAATTGTAACCCCTGCGAGTTGTGGAGAAACAACCAATGGCATTGTACAAATAATACCAGATGCCACAAGCGGAGTGCCTGGTTATGAAATAAGTTTTGATGGAGCCCCTTTTGGTTTACAATCTACTTTTTCAAATTTAGTTGCAGGAAATACGTATTCGTATATTGTTAGAGATTCTCGTGGTTGTACAACGGTACCGACTTCGGTTACAATACCCTTAGATGGCACCCCGCCACCCGCAGCTACAGTGACCTCGAATTTGGCGACCTGTCTTTCTGGTACCCTTGAAGGTTCAATTGATATTACGGGTGTGACCGGTGGTACTCCTGATTTTACCTATATTTTGCAAGATCAATTTGGTATAGAAATTACGAGAACGGGACCAACAAATAGTACTACCGCGACGTTTAATAATATTATTCCGGGAGATTATACTGTGGTTACTATTGATGCGCTTGGCTGTAGAGATGTAGACACTATTTCTGTTATTCAAAATATAGTAAATGTGGTTCCCGATCCTGTAACGCCCGTTTGTTCTGTTGCTGGCTTCAGCAATACGGTCGAAATTTTGGGTGGTGTAGGTCCCTTTTTAATTAGGTTAGAAAATGATCCTGCCGCTCCCGTAACCCCTAATATTCCACCAAGAAGACACACCTTTAATGGCTTGCAATTTGGTGTAACGTATACTGTTGAGGTTACTGATGTAGGTACTGGGTGTATTTATTTAGAAGAAATACCGCCTGTAGATTCTCCTTCAACTTTAGATGTTAGTGCCGCGACTACTGCTGGCTACTGCGACGCGAATCGATTTGGTCAAATAACCTACGATGTTAGTGGCTTTGCAGCTAATAGCGATTTAATTGTTGAAGTTTTAAATACTGATACTGGAGTGCGATCTACAATAGCATCTCCGACAAACGTATCGCCTACTTATTCAGGATCTTATGAGGCATTACCAGGTAATTATCAAATTATTGTCACAGATCTTACTGATAATTGTACTGATGCGGCCAGTGTAACTATTTTACAAAATTTGCCATCTATAGATATTGTGGCTACTGACCCGGCCAATTGTGCTGCTAATGGTTCGATAACGGTACAAGGAAATGGAGGCGGAGGTGGCCCCTATACTTTTGCATTTATGGCGGTGGGAGTTTCTCCAACACCGGTAGACTATTCAGCTGCTACTACTTTTTTTGGCCCCTCGGGTAATTATGATGTATATGTACAAGATGCTTTTGGTTGTACTTCGTTTGCCATTGCTGAAATTATTCCATTAGACCCAATATTACCTTCACCAACATTGATTGTTGACAATCAATGTGCGGTGGCTTCACCAACATTTGATATTACAGTGAGTGTGCCAGCGTCGGTTGATACACCACGTTTTACTTTGGGTGGAGATTCACAATTTGGAGTGTTAAACGGGGGCGGAACGGCATGGGAATATACCTATACGGTGACGACACCAGGTAATTATACGGTCGATGTAATCGATGCTAATGGTTGCACAAGTCAAGGCGTTGCTGAAGTCTTTGAGTTCATTTCGGCTTCTGGTGGTTTCAGCACCGAATCAACCTGTAATAATAATGATGGAGTAATAACCATAATTCCGAATGGTGGTAGTGGTAATTTTGATTACGAACTAACTGGAGTGGATTATACCACGAGTGCTGTAGGCCCCATAACACAATCTGATAATCCCGTTTTTACAGGAATAAGACCAGGTAGTTATCAGGTTTTAGTTACTGATAGAGATGTGACAGATGGTATTACTAATTGTAGCTTTTTAGTAAGTAATATTAATTTAGAAGCAGCAACCGTTCCTGTAGTAATACCCACGGTACCACAAAATATTACCTGTAATGGCGATGCTGATGGTAGTATTGATATTGCCCTTCAAGCGGGCACTGATATTGATGCTCCTATTGATTATCGATTAGTAAACTTTACAACTCGCGCTCTCATTTCGAACAATGCTTCTGGCTCTTTTTCTGGACTTGCAGCAGGAAGTTATGAGGTAGAAGTTATCTCTTCAAGAAACTGTACGGCTTTATCAGGAGAGCTAGTCATCTCAGAACCACCTTTATTTACTATTTCGGCTTCAGCTACACCGTTTACGTGTGAATCTGGCGCAAATAGATTTAGCTCGTCTACCTTAACGGCAACAATAACTAATGCGGGTACTCCTTCAAACTATCGCTATAGTATTACTGGTTTTGAGAATTATCAAACCAGTAACACTTTTGAAATAATTGATAATGGTAGTTCTCAAAATATAACAGTATATGCCATTGATGATAATGGTTGTCAATCAACAGCGAGTGTCGTAATTAATCCGCCTACGACTGTTGTGCCTTCCATTACTGTAATGGATCCTTTAAATTGTAGAGACCCCGAACGTGTTCGGATTGAAGTGACTGGTACAACAGATTTTACGGTGTCTACGAATGCCGCAGTTGCAGTTGCTCCTGTTACGAATAGTACTGGAAATAATTATGTCGATATCCTTTTACCTAGTGCTGGAGATTATCTTTTTGAAATTCAAGACAATTTACCCAATGGTTGTGCTTACCCTTTACCAATTCATACTGTGGTAGCACCTATAGATCCTTCTGTTAGTATAGCTGAATTGAATCCTGTGCAATGCTACAATGGTAGTGATGGTGCGCTTAGTATCGAAGTGTTGAATTATACAGGAGTATATAGCTATCAAGTATTTGCTGGCAATGACCCTTTAAAGAATACGCCGTTGGCATCTGGTAATTTAGATACGGCCAATAACCCAGAGACCATTTCAGGCTTACCTGGTGGTAATTTCTTTGTTGAAGTAACAGCAGCAGCAATGCCTTTTTGCTCTGCTGAAAGTAATATTGCAACAATACGCACACCGAATGGAGAATTAATAGTAACGGCCGTCGAAGTAGGTAATGTTAGCTGTTCTAATAATACTGGGATTATCACTGCTACTGCCTCAGGTGGTTGGGACACCATGGCCTATGAGTATCGATTATTACGGGACAATGGTTCGGGATATGTGGAGGCAATCCCTTTTTCAGCTAATGACGAATTTCAAAATTTATCAAGTGGTAATTATCGTGTTGAGGTTAGAGATGCCGAATCTTGTGTTGATTCCTTTGATATTAATTTACCGATAGTACCGGCTATAGATGCTGGTATACGTGAGCCACTAGCCTTACAATGCCCTAACGGAAATAATGCGGTACTAGAAGCATTTGATCCGACTAGTGGCGATAGTACCACAGCAGTAGCAGGTGCAAGTGGTGGCTTCCCCGGTGCTGGTTATAATTATCAGTTATTATACCTCAACAGTAATGATAATACGGATATTAATTCGACTAGTGGCCTGCAAAACACCCCAACATTTATAGGTGCAAGTGGTGGATTTATAAGCGGCGGGTGGTATGCTATTGCGGTGACATCGAGTTATGATTGCTCATTTGTAACAGAGCCGTATTTCGTTAATCCACCCCCACCAATTGAACCAAGACTAGTACAGACTAGAGTACCTGGCTGTGGTGGTACAGGAGAAATGCGTTTGTTCGTTGAGAATCCTGATCCGGCATTTACTTACGAATATGTGGCGTTTGAAAACGGGGTGCAAGTTGGTGTATATACTGACCTACCTGCCAGTGCCGCAACGCTGGTTTCTGGTACAGCTGGAATATTGTATCAATTTGATGTTCGCAAAAAAAACGCGTCAAATACTTGCCTTCCAGTACGGTCGAACGGGATTACGATGACTGATGCCTCAGGAATTACTTTGTTGCCTAATTTGCCTGATGATATTTCTTGTGCCTCAGAGCTAGACGGGCGTATAGAATCATTTATTAACGGAGGCGTCGGTGGAGAAATGTTTACTTTGTATAATGGTGACCCTGTTGATGCTTTTAACCCTGTAGCTTCCGCGTCAATTTTTAGAGGTCCTCAAGATAATGGCACTTTTGAAGGTCTGCCTCAAGGTATGGATTACTATATCGCCGTAACAAGTGGTGTAACCTGTAGTGATATTGCGGGGCCATTTGAAATTATTCGGCCAGCACCTATAGTATATGTTCCATCAGCCACACCAGTTAGTTGTAATGGAGAAGCAGATGGTGCGGTTACTATAGAAGTAACAAGTGGTGGAGTAGGATTAATTCAATTTGCCATAGCTCCTAATTTCAGTGAATTTTTTAGTGACCCAAGCACACCAGGGGCCTATACTTTCGAGGATCTAGCCGCTGGTACTTATGAAGTTTTAATACAAGATGAGAATGGGTGTTTCGAAAGAGATATGATTGAAGTTTTAGAACCTAGCGTCATCTCGGCGACAATAATAGATAGTAGTCCTGAAACATGTATAGGGTTCGAAGATGGTACTGCTCAACTGAGTATAAGTGGTGGAACCCCTTTTATTGACCCTGTCACTTTTGCTACCTATTATGAAACCAAATTAATTGGGCCAAATTCTGACGGTAGTGAAGTATTTGTACGTAATGATAATTTACGATTTGAAAATCTTATCGGCGGAGAAACGTATATCGTTTTAATTCAAGATGCTAATCTTTGTCCTGCGGATATTCAAATCCCCGTTGACGTTGGAGTAGATCTAAGTGCAGTGCCTGATGTAGTTTATGGTTGTGTTGGCATTTTTCCGAATAGCACAGCGACCGTTGAAATGAATGATTCGAGCATATTATCAGAGTTGCTTTTTGCCTTAGACCCCGTTGATCCGACCGATGCCATAACAGCGAATGCCAGTATTGAAAATACATGGGGAGATTTGACAGCTGGAGACCATGTAGTTTATATATATCACCTTAATGGATGTACTAATTCAGTAACCTTTTCAATAGATGCTTATGAGCCTTTAGTTCTTTCAGCCGAGAAAACAGGTCCGAATGAGGTTACAGCCTATGCTGAAGGAGGTTATGGCAATTATGAGTTTTTCTTTCAAGGAGAATCGACAGGTACTGATATCGTATTTACGACCAATGAAAGCACATTGGTAAATATTCGAGTACGTGATGAAGGAGGATGTGTAGCCGAAGTGACCATACCTTTTGAATTCACGGGAATGTTAGATTTTCCAAACTTCTTTACGCCAGATGGTGATGTGGAAAATGAAACTTGGGCGCCAGAAAACAGAGATCTTTTTCCAAACATAGAAGTCAAAATATACGATCGCTATGGTCGTGTTGTTAAAACACTAGATCAGGTAGAACGTTGGGATGGAAAGTATGAGCAGACTGGTGAACCCTTACCTACAGGTGATTACTGGTACGTGGTCAACGCAAATGATAAAAGCCAACAACGTTATGTTGGGCATTTTACCCTTTATAGATAAATCTTAAGAAAGCCTTTTGTTAAAGCGGCCTTTGCTTGAAGGTCTTTTTGTATATTTAATTTTCATAAAAGGAAAATTAGAAGGTGGGGAAACGATTTGCTTTATTGGCTTTATTTGTGGTATTTCAAAGTTGTGCTGCACAATCTACAACGCAGCTTATTGATGCAAAATTACAGACTACAGTAACTGAAAATTTAAGCTACTATCTGTATTACCCTAAAGCATACCAGAAAAAAACTAAAGAAAAGTTTCCGTTACTACTTTTTTTGCATGGCGGTGGAGAAGCTGGGGATAGTTTAGCAGCCATCAAACGCAATGGTCCGCCTAAAATGATTGTTGAAGGAAAGCAATTTCCTTTTCTAATACTCGCGCCGCAGAATCCCTATCAAAAGAAATGGTGGAATACGCGCGCCGTACATCAATTGTTAGATACAATTATAGCCAATAATCGCATAGATAAAAGGCGTATTTATTTGACTGGATTAAGTAGGGGAGGAGGCGCTGCTTGGGAAATGGCGGTTCAATATCCTGATAAATTTGCTGCAATGGCTGTTGTTTGTGGTATGGCTCCCTTACCTTATGCCTCATGGATCAATAAACAAATGCCGATTTGGGTATTTCATGGTGAAGAAGACAAATCCATTCCCATTTCTGAGTCTGAAACTATGGTTAAACGATTAGAACAAATGGGTTATGATATCAAATTTACGCGCTACCCGGGTGTGGGTCATAGTTCATGGATTCAAGCGTATCAAACAGAACAACTTTATGACTGGTTCATGAAGCAAAAGCAAGCAGATTGAATATAAGAAATATGAAAAAATTGTCCATTTTGTGTATTCTATTTATAACCGCTTGTTCTGTTCCGCCAGAAAAAAAAGCTGAGCAATTGTACAGCACGCATTGCGGAAGTTGTCATATGTTACCAAGTCCGCAAGACTTACCAAAGCATTTATGGAGAGATGCTGTACTTCCCGAAATGGCAGCTCGAATGGGTATTAAAGATTCAACCTATAGTCCTTATTTAAGGCATTCATTTCCCGAACAAGAGGCAATGATGAAATCTGGCATATATAATGTAAAACCAACAATTTCGAATGCGGAATGGGAATTATTAAAGGATTATGTGCTGTCGATAGCGCCTGAGAGCTTAACAACGGTGGAGACCTCTAAATTGGTAAAGAGTAATTCTCCTTTTGTTCCTAAGGTTATAAATATCGATAGTTCTCGGGGTTCTTCTATTTCTTTTTTGAAAATTGATGCCAAAAACCAAAGAATAAATTTGGCCGATATCGATGGAAATTTAACCCAATATGATGCTTTAAGAAATAGGGTCATTTACGTTGATAACTATGAGATCGCGACAACTTCATATATTAAGAGTGACTCAGCCCAGTACATAACACTTGTAGGAATACTAAATCCATCGGAAATTGCTGCAGGTAAAATTTACAAAAAGACAGGTACTATACTAGATGAGATAGAATCGAATTTGCATCGACCAGTATATACCTCTATAACAGATTTGAATAATAACGGTTTTGATGAGCTTCTTATAAGCGAATTTGGCCATCTTACAGGTAGGCTGTCGTTATCCTTTACTTCTGATGGATTAAGCTATCAAAATAAGGTGCTTTATGGACAACCTGGAGTTATTCGAACAATTGTTAAAGATATGAATGCAGATGGACAAAAGGATATTGTGTTCATGAGCAGCCAAGGCAATGAGGGGGTTTCCATACTGTATCAATCAAAGGATATGCAATTTAATTCGGAACAAGTCATACAATTTAGTCCAGTTTATGGTAGTAGTTGGTTTGAGCTTATTGATTATAATAATGACGGATTTGATGATATTATAACGGTAAATGGAGATAATGCTGATAAGACCTACGTGCATAAGCCTTATCATGGTATGCGGGTTTTTATAAATGACGGAAACAATGGTTTTGATGAAAGATTTTTTTATCCTTTAAAGGGGGCTACGCGTTTGGTGGCAAGAGACTTTGATAAAGATGGAGATATAGATTTTGGTGTACTCTCTTCATTTCCTGATTATAACGAAACTCAAAATACTTCATTTGTTTATTTAGAAAACACTAACGCTAAGAACTTTAAATTTGAAAGCCATGGGTTTGATGAAATTTCTTTAGGGCGTTGGTTATTACTAGATGCTGACGACATTGATAATGATGGAGATGACGATATCGTTCTAAGCTCTTTTACATATTCTTTCACTCCTGTTCCAAAAAAATTATTAAAACAATGGAGCACATCTAATGTTGATTTGTTACTACTTGAAAATAACTTAGTGCCTTCAGTTCGTTAATCTTTGGTTTAGTTTTTTGCGTCTGATGACGCATTTATTTTAACAAATTGTACAAAGTCACTATTTTTGGCTATTAAGATATAATCGTCTTCACCAATTTTAAGTTCAGCCATATCTTTGACATCTCCAGGAGCATAGAGTCCACTTTCTATTTCTTTTATTGGCTCGAGGTTTCCTTGACCATCACCTTTAAGAAATAACCCGTTACTTGCATCATTACGCGGAGTTTCAACTTCAGAACTGTGTAAGTTGCCTGCTAGTATAGCATCGAGATGACCGTCACGGTCAAAATCTTTCACTAAAATTTGATTGATACTTGATATTTGCGCAGCCGAGGGTAGTTTTTTTGAGACCAACTTTCCATTTTTATTTTCTAAATAAACACTCGCAAACGACTTCACTTGATAATGCAAAGACTCCTCCAAATACTCTTCCGTGTAAACATCTTCTAAAGTGGCGGTTGAAAAAGAGGCGTAGTTTTCAAATTTCTTTTTTATTCCAGGCATTTGCTGTGAGGTGCATTCTCTACCACGAAGCGGGTATTTTTCACCACCGTTGAAATAACTCAAAACAATATCATTGGTTTTGTTATTATCAAAATCATTAAAATAAATATCAAAAGTTTCTTTTTCAGAGGCTTTGTACTTATAATTAAGCCCTAAATTACCAACGATATAATCAGTATCTCCATCATTGTCAAAATCACCTTCATTAACGCTAAACCACCAGCCCGAGGTATCGCCTAGACCTAATTCTTTGGTGCTATTTTCGAATTTTCCTTGATTGTTTTTAAATATGGTTATTGGCATCCATTCCCCTACAATTATTAAATCTACCCATCCGTCATTGTTATAATCCGTCCATGTAGCATCCGTAACCATACCAAGTTTATTTAGTTCAGGTGCTATTTCAGGAGTCACGTCTCTAAAAGACACTTTTGAATCCGAACTTATATTTTCTAATATGTAGCTATTGGCAGGTAAGGGATAATTGCCTGGTATTAACCTGCCGCCAACGAATAAATCTAAATCTCCGTCTTTATCATAATCGTAGCTATGAACACGTGAGCCGCTCGTAATCATTTCTGGTAAAGCGTCTAACGATTTGTAAAAAGTACCATTACCCTTGTTGAGATACAAACGATCTTGAAGGGCTCCTGAATCGGATTCATATTCGTTGCCTCCGCTAACTATATATATGTCATTCGCATTATCACCATTAGCGTCAAAAATATGAATACCTAGGTCTTCATGACCACGATCTGCGGAAAAGACTTCCATTTCTTGCTTTACAAAACCAGTTTTAGTTTGAAAATAGATGCCTGTTTTATTCTGAGAAGCTCCTCCTACAACGAAATCATCTAGTCCATCTCCATTTAAATCCCCTGTAGCTGCATTAGGTCCAAACATAGAGGTTTGATGCGGAAGCAAAATTTCTTTTGCAAAATCATTATAGGTATTTTCAATATGTCTATGTTGGGCAACTAGGGTGGTGTCGGTAACAGATGAAAACAGTTTGTTGCCGGTTGCCTGGGTTAATTCATTTGCTTCAGCAGCATTTTTATAATGAACAGTTAGTTGTTGATTCGGTTTAACATTGGTAATTAACTCCGTTTTGCCATCAGGCCATTGAACCTGTATGGTATTTATTACGCTATCTTGATCAATGCCAAAATGAAGTTCGGGTGCTACTGAAGATTGAAAACCACGTGATAAAGTCATTTCTTGAAACTGCCTTCTTGTATTGGTTACAGTAGTAACTTTAACACCAATACCAAATGGGTTTTTCTGTTCTCCTTTGAATTTTAAAGAGATAAAATTATTGTTTTCTATGTTGGTGTTTTCAAAAACCGTTACCTTATCATCGATATTATTGTTCACAATTTCAAGATCACCGTCATTATCTAGATCTACATATACACTACCATTTGTAAAGCCTTTATACGATATGCCCCAATCTTCGTTAGATTTTTCAAAGTCTAAGTCACCATTATTTTTAAATATAAAATTGTCAATTCTTTCTGAAGGTATCGCTAAACTTTTCTCTAAGAGACTGTCTTTTTTGTTCGTTGATTTTTCTAATCTTCCGAAATAATCTTTGTTATTAATTTCTCTTCTCGTACCATTCGCAACAAAAATATCCTTTAAACCATCATTATCTAAATCAGCAATTAACGGACCCCAACTCCAATCTGTCGACGAAATACCTGCGAATCTTGATAAATTGCTAAAATCAGGAAGATCATCATTTATTAAACCATTATTTATTTGTAAACTATTTTGCATGTATTGATAGTGAAAACCAGAGTTCACAGTACTCCAGAAAAGCAACGGATCCATACTCGCCATATTCGCTTTGGCCCTGCGATTGTCTTGAGCGGTCATGTCAACTTGAAAGATGTCTAACAACATATCATTGTTAATATCGGCAATATCTACTCCCATTCCATAAAAAGAAGTGTTCTTCGTTATTTCTTTCGATCGTTCTGTAAACGTACCATCTTGGTTATTTATGAAGAACAAATCAGGAGTGCTAAAATCACATGAAACATATATGTCTGGCCAACCATCTTGATTGACATCTCCTACGGTTGCACTTAACGAAAGGCCGAAAGATTTTAAGCCACTCTCTTCAGTGACATCAGTAAATGTGTCTCCATCATTTCGATAGAGCCGATCAGATTCAGAATCTTTTACATTGTGTTTTTTGAAAAAATAGAATCTATTTGGAGCATTAAATGGAGTAGGGGGGTAATTAGCAACATACAAGTCGAGATCACCGTCTTGGTCATAATCAAAAAAGGTAGATTGTACCGTATTACCTGAGTCATTTATTCCATATGTTGCCGCCATTTCAGTAAACGTACCATCTTGGTTATTGATAAATAACTGATTTTCCTTTGGCTCGAATTTTCCACTAACAGAGCAGTAAATATCTAGATAACCATCATTGTTAACATCATTCATTGCCACTCCAGTATACCATCTTTCATCTCCGCTAACGCCAGCATTTAGAGAGACTTCTTCAAATTTCAAATTCCCTTTGTTAATATATAATTGGTTAGGCACCATGTTGCCAGTAAAGTATAAATCATTGAGCCCATCATTGTTTACATCACCTGCCGAAACACCACCTCCCATATACATATAACCATAGGTAAAGTAGTTTAGAGAATCGTTTTCAATGAGGTTATTAGAGAAAGTTATACCCGTTGAGGTGTCATCTAATTGACGAAATAACTTGTGCGAATTCTTGTTTTCTTGATTACAAGAAATACAAATAACCAAAATAGAAATCAGAAATATTGAGTACTTCATTGACAATGATTTTTTGCAAGTGTAAATATATAAAAACACTAATATTATAAACTAAAAAAACAGGACATCTATTTATGATGTCCTGTTTAAAATAATAGTTTTAAAGCGTATTAGTACCCTGGGTTCTGTGTAAGAACACCACCACTTAAATCAATAGCATTTAGTGGGATAGGTAAAAGGTCATGTTTCGCTTCGTAAGGATTTGTCTTAGGACCGAAGTTAGAGATCGTTCTTGTTTCATTAGCAATATAATCGTTAATGATTTGAACGCCATTACCCCATCTACGAATATCGAATAAACGATTTCCTTCCATACCTAATTCTAAACGTCGCTCATGGCGAACCGCTTTAATCGCAAAATCTTGATCTGGAAAAGATGCGTAAGGTGCTATAACATAGTTCGCAGCAGGTGCATCACCAGCTTCATTTTGAACCCATGTCATGTTCACCGCTCTATTTCGTACCATATTTACCCAAGTTAAAGCATTTGCTAAATCATTAGTTTCCGCAGCAGCTTCAGCTCCCATTAACAATACATCCGCAAAACGAATAATATGGTAGTTAATACCTGAATGTTGTTGTCCCCAAGCACCAGTACCTTGATTACCCGTATCACCTGATTGGTACACATTTTTAGCTGGTAAGTAAGGCCCTGATATATCGGCAAAAGTTGCACGTATCCAAGAGTGACCAGGGAACGTGCCATAACGGTTGTAATCGATACCTCTTCTTCCAACGGTATAATCTAAACGAGGATCTAATGGCCCTGTATGCGGCGTAAATGCATCAGCATCTTCTAAACCGTAATCATTGGCTACATCAGTGTCATTAAAAGTATCAAGTAAAGGTAAACCAGCTGCGTCAGTTTGGAATGCATTTACCAAATCTTGTGTTGGTTGATAGAAACCACAACAAGAACCGAAAGGACCTGGATTAGGATAGTTTAAAACACCACCACGGTTTCCGTTTAAGGATTGTCCTCCATCAGCTGTAAACTGAATTGTAAATACTGATTCTGAACTATTCTCACCAGAACTTTCAAAATTGGCAACAAACTCCGGGTTTAGTTCATAAGGCCCATTATTAATTACATCTGTAAATAAGCTTAAGGCAGCACCCCAATCTGATTGTTGCAAATGCGCTTTACCTAAATACGCCTTAGCTGCCCAAGATGTTGGTCTACCTACGTCTGCACCTTGAGAAGCAGGTAAGTTGTCTATAGCAAATTGGAAATCGGCTTCGATTTGATCCCAAATAGGACCAGGGTTCGGCTGATTAAACTCCGTATTGGCATAGTTCTCAGCAGAAATGAAAGGAACATTACCATACATGCGCTGAAGCTCAAAGTTAAAGTGACCTCTTAAGAAACGTGCTTCAGCAATTTTTCCATTAAGATCCGCACCTTCTATAGAACCAGCTAATGCCAGTACTGCATTTGCACGGTTAATACCCGCGAAAATGGAAGACCATCTTCCTAAAATATAGGGGTTACCCGTTGCCCAATTATACGTTTCAACTTCAAATAGATCAGCTTGGTCACCATCGGTACTCCCTTTATGGGCATCATCAGACAATACATCTAACCACCAGTTGTCACCACTAGCAGCAAATCCGTTACCCGCTAAGTTGTTACGTATGCCGTCAAGCGTTGAATAGGCGCCAACGAGCAATAACTCGACACCAGCTTCATTAGCCAACGATTCATCACTTAAAGCACCAACAGCTGGCGTTTCAGTAAATTCATCACTACAAGCAATGGTAGCAATGAATATTGACATTAATAATATTAATTTCTTTTTCATTTTTTTTATAATTTTAAGTTAACTCCTAAAGATAAAATTCGTGATTGCGGATAAACATTATTATCTACACCCAAATTTAAGTTATTATTAGAAACAATTTCAGGATCAAATCCTTCATAATCAGTTATCGTAAATACGTTAGACCCTTGTAAATAGATTCTAAAAGAATCAAAACCTATTTTATCTGTAATTGTATTCGGTAAGTTATAACCAATTTGTAAGTTCTTTAATCGGAAAAAAGAACCATCTTCTACGAAATAAGAATTTGGTTGTGTTTCCGCATTTTGAATTGAAGTACTCAACGCAGGCAAGGTAGCGTTGGTATTTGTAGGCGTCCAAGAATCTAATACCCGTACACTTCTATTACCATTTACAAAGGTAGGGAAGTCGGTAAAGATCTTTTCATAATTGTAAATTTCATTACCCTGTACTCCTGTAAATAAAGCAGATATATCAAAACCTTTATATCCTAAGTTAAGATTGATGCCATAAATAAAATCAGGATGTGGCGAACCAATAAAAGTACGATCATCATCATCGATTGAACCATCACCGTTTATATCGGCATAGGTAAATCTACCTGAATCATCAAAGCCTGTGACTTGTCTTCCGAAGAAAGAAGAAATAGGCTGACCTTCTTGGGTTCTAGTTACATCGCCACCTCTTAATCCTGCATTAGGAATTTCAAAGGCATTAAGTGATCTAGTTACTTCATTTTTGTATTTTGAAATATTTGCATTAATGGCATACGAGAAACCTGAAGCTGTCTCGTCTGCATAGCCTAGACTAAGATCGAATCCTTTATTGTTAACATCACCTAAATTAACAAAAGGTGCAGTTGCGTCAATGGCTGTCGTACTTATTAAGTTGTTGTTTCTTGCAATCAGATCTTCAGTATCGTTATTAAAGTATTCAAAACCTATATCTAATTTATTATCCAATAAACCAAGTTCAAAACCTACATTTACTGATGTAGTCGTTTCCCAAACAATATTGGGGTTACCTACATTCGTTAAGATAGCACCAGTAGCGATTGTACCTCCGTTTAAAGCATAATTTGCTAAACCTTCACTCAAACCGCTTAAGTTAGTAAATAGTACTCCTAAACCAACATCTTGGTTACCTAATTGACCCCAAGATGCTTTTAATTTTAATCTATTAATAATACCATCTTGTGGAAAGAAGTCTTCTTGACTAACCAACCAGCCTGCGCTGAATGATGGGAAGGTATCTCCTTGGTTTTCTGGCCCAAAGCGAGAAGTGTTATCATTTCTTATCGTTGCCGTTGCAAAATACTTACCGGCGTAATTGTAATTTACACTACCGAAAATCGAATATAAAGCATTTATTCCATCGAAAGCAAAATCAACATTGGGTGTTCCACTTCCATTACTTAATAAATAAAAATCTGGTGTCTCAAATAAAAATCCATTTCGAGATATTTGATTTCCTTTCGAACTTTCTTGAACCGCTTCAATACCAGCTATGGCATTAACGTTGTGCTCACCAAATTGTTTTGCATAGTTCAAAGTGTTGGTCCATGTCCAGCTATAATTATCTACATGTTGTTCTTGCAAAGTATTAGTCCCTAATGGCTCTCCATGCTCAGGGTCTAAGGCTTGAAAAGCTCTTCTGTTAAAAGATTCAACAGCACCACTAAAAACAGTTTTAGCAGTCAAACCATCTGCTACTTTAGCTGATAAATAGACATCTCCGAATACGCGAAACAATTTGTTGTAATCATTTCTGCCTCTTTCTAAAAGTGCTAATGGACTTCTAGAGTTACCAGTTCCTTGTGCTCCTGTACCAGCGAACCTTCCTTCATCATCAAATAGTGGAATAAGTGGGCTACTTCGAAGTGCTGGATTAATTTGGTTGTTATTGTTTTGTCTAGAAAAACTAACGCCAAGATGTTCACCTATGGTAACATGTTTCCCCAGTTTAAATTCTGAATTTAATCGTGTTAAACCTTGCTTAAACCCAGTATTCAACTGAATACCATCCCTGTCTAAATATGCTACAGAAAGCGAATACTTACCAGTCTCTGAACCATTTTGCATTGAAATAGAAGTATTCGTAGTTGATGCATCTCTTAAAATAGCGTTCAGCCAATCCGTTCCTCCTGGTGTTGTTGCGGCAGTAGCTGGTCCTCTAACAATAGGATCGTAAGAAACTACTCGCGTGTAACCTTGAAGACTTGATGGAACCACTGCAGAAGCACCACTACCGTATTGTGGATGATCAAATGGCGTTCCGTCATTGGCAAAACTTTGAAAAAGAACATCACCTAATTGTTGTGAATTAAGCAGTTCTGGCGTACCTGTTGCACTAGAAAATCCTGCATACAAATCAACAGAAATTTCTGCTTCTGCCATATTGTACCCACCACTTTTAGTAGTAATAATAACCACACCGTTTGCTGCTCTAGCACCATAAATGGCCGCTGCACCATCTTTTAAGACATTCATTTGATCAATGTCATTCGGGTTGATACTATTTAATACAGACGCATTATTGGTTTGTACCCCATCTATAATATATAGTGGATTGGTATTATTTGTAGAACCAAAACCACGAACATTAATTTTTGGAGCTGCACCAGGTGCGCCACTATTGATAACGGTAACACCAGTTACCCTACCTTCAAGTGCCTCTGCAGCATTCACAATCGGAGCCTTAGTAGCTTCTGAAATGTCAACTGAAGCAACAGAGCCTGTTAGATCACCCCTAGTTTGCGTAGCATAACCTAAAACTACAACTTCTTCAAGTTGACTAGCATCTTCAGCTAATTGAACGTTAATGGTTGTTTGACCACCTACTGCAACTTCTTGAGAGGCATAACCAATATAGCTAAACACCAGCGTGGCATCGCTAGCAGCATCGATGGAGTAATTTCCATCAAAATCGGTTTGTGTTCCATTGGTAGTTCCCTTTACCACGATATTAGCTCCAGGAAGTGGAGCACCATCGGCATCAGTAACCGTACCAGTGATTGTTGATTGAGCAATACTCAAATCAACCGTTGTTAAACTTTTTTCAGGGTTTGCCATTAAGAGCTGAGCTCCAAGGCAAAAAACCATCGCTAAAAACCCAATACCATAAGAAGAAAATCTTCCTTTAGGCCTCAGCGAATTGTAATCGCGTTTTTGATTCATAATACTTTGTTGTTTGTTAGTTTAAATTAATTTTAAAATTAAGCTTTTCTTAGATGCCCTTAACAGCATTTTTGAGTGTTAAGAAAAACCCAATTAAGACGTAATGATAGCAAAAATCTGTCTAAATAAACAAATATTCTATAAGATTTTATTTTCGTTGCCGTTAAAGGAGAATCGATAATTATTTTAAAAAATCAAGAATAGCCTTTATTTATCGGTTGTTTCGAACGATCATCCTCTAAAAATTTACGAAAGTTAAAAAATGTGCTCGATCACAAATAACACCAAATTTGTTGTTTTTTTGTGCTGAAAAGTGCTTCTACAACGTTAGAGTTTTTTATTATTGTTCATCATTTTTTTTGAAAATATAGATATTCGAAAATGAAATCAAAGATTCTACTTAAATGGTCTTTCAATTAAATATTCACTTTAGAGCATATTAAAATTTGATAGTGTTCTTTGCAATTTTTAAAAAAGAAAAGATAGGTGTTTCCGCCATCAATTATTTTGAATTTTTTTCGAATGGTAGCTACACTTTCAGGGAAGTTTCGCACTGTTATGTTTGCTTTTTGAAGCTCTAAATTTTTCAAGATCTTTTTATTGTAAGGAAGTACATTAAGTATCTTGAAACTTCTACCAGGCCAATCTATCAATGTTTGTGAAGTATATAAATGGGTATTTTGATGTAATTTGAAAACTTGGTATTGCTGGCCTATTGCTTTAAACGCACCACTTTTTAATATGGCGGCATTCGGTTCGTAAATATACTTTTGAGGAAGTGCTAATTGCGCCAGCGCTTTATTTTCATCTGATAAGACAAAATCAAACCGTTCATTTTTTGGTTTTGTGATGTTTGTGGTTGTGATTTTGATTTCATTCTTATAATCCTTTTTGAGCACCCATAGGAGTTCTTTTACTTCGTTATTGACGGCAACGACATGAATTTCTTTTGCATTTCTCAACGATTTAATGCCAGAAGTTATATCGAGTAGTGGAGAGGTTTTTAAAAGTATATTTTTTGTTTTATTAAAAAACAAGTCCAAATGTTTTGTAACATCTGGTTTGCAATCTGCTAAAAGAAACACTTTGCCTTTGGAATTGTTACGACGTGAAGGGTCGATAAATATCCAATCAAATTGTTGTTTAGAATTTTGCAAAAAAGAAATTCCATCTTGACTTAATACCCGAATATTTTTTGCACCTAAAAGATCAAAATTATGAGTCGCTATTTTAGTTAATTCCGAATCTAATTCGCAATGAAAAACAGTGTCTATTTTTTGACTAAAAAAATAACTATCAACACCAAAACCACCAGTTAAATCTACAAGCGACTTTCCACTAACAATATCCCTTTTGTATTGCGCTGTAATTTCAGAAGAGGTCTGTTCAATATTTACCTTTTTTGGGTAATAAATCTTTGGGGTGTTGAACCAAGTAGGGAGCTTTTTTTGACATTTTTTTCTCCCTTCTATCTGTTGTGCGAGTTCTTTTGAACTTATAGCATCGAAATTTGAATTTTTGAATAAAACTGACATGATGTCAGTATTTAAATTATCTATTATAAAATTCTGTACACCAGTATTTAATATATTTTTATTCAAAGTAAAACTACAAATCTTTGGTTAACGATTTTACGATCTTGTTTTCGGACAAAAATTCCTTTAAAATTACTTTTATTGCTGTATATCCTGGTACTGCAATGATCATTCCTGTTATTCCGAAAAGTAATCCGCCAATGATAATTATCAAAAATATTTCAAGGGGGTGTGACTTCACACTTTGCGAAAAAATTCGAGGTTGTGATACGAAATTGTCTATTAGTTGGCCGGCAAGAAAACCACACATTACTTTAATGGTTTTAGGTAGAATTACAGTGCTAAAATCAGCACCAATATTACTGGTCATCGTTAGTGTCAACATGAGCAATCCTCCAATGATAGGGCCGACATACGGAATCAAATTTAAAAGGGCACAAAGAAATGCAATTACGATAGCATTTTCAACTCTAAAAATTAATAGAATTATAGTGTAAAAAACGAACAAAATTAGGATTTGAAAAACAAGCCCTACGAAGTACCTTGATAATAAATCTTTAATTGTATTAATTGACTTTTTTAGTCTCCCCTCTTTGCTGTCCGGAACAAAAACCATAAGTCCTTCTTCAAACAATTTACTGTCTTTCAAGAAGAAAAAAGCAATAAATAGTACAGAGAATAATCCAATACTGAGACTGCCAAGAATACCGACAAAGGCATTCAAGAAATTAGGAATAAAACCAAAATCAAGGTTGGCTAGAAATTTAGAGTTTTTTATACTTTGTTCTATTTCAGAAGAATTTACTCCAAAATACTCCGTAATCTGTTGATACAAATTTTCCACGTTCCCTTGTAAGGCATCAATATTTAAAAGTGATAGATTATGGCCTTGCTGAACCAATAGCGGTATGAACAAGGCAATAATACCTGCGGTAATGCCGATCAGTAAAAGCATAGTTACAATAACCGCTATCGCGTTATTGAATTTAAGACGTCTCCGAAGAAATAGTACAATTGGTCGACCGATTAAAGAAATTACCGCAGCAATTGCTATGTAAACAATTACAGAGCTAATTTTCAGTAAAAAATATCCTAAAATTACTATTCCGACAACTATGGCTAATGCTCTTAATATTCCTTCTGATATTGTTTTTGAACTCATGATTAGTTCGTTTTCGAATTTGTATTATTTTATGTTGTTACTATTTGTCTTAATTTTTGAAGACGTAAGAGATGATATTGGCTCCCATTTGTAAAGCCTTTAAACGAGTGTCTTCTGAATCGTTGTGTACGGTTGGATCTTCCCATCCATCTCCCAAATCTGATTCGAAAGTGAATAGTAGAATCAACCGTGACTCATGAAATATGCCAAGCGCTTGAGGTCGTTTTCCATCATGTTCATGAATTTTAGGCAATCCTTCAGGAAATTTATATTCTTGTGAAAAAATAGAATGATCTCTTCCTAACTCTTGCAACTCTTTATTTGGAAAAATCTTGTCTAATTCTTTTCTAATATAAGGTGACATTCCATAATTATCATCAATATGAAGAAAGCCTCCTGAGAGTAGATAGGTTCTTAGATTTTTGATTTCTTCTTCTGAGAAAACAACATTGCCATGTCCCGTCATATGAAGAAACGGATATTGAAAGATACCTATATTACCAACTTCAATAGTTTGAGGCTTATCTACGATTTTTGTGCCTATATTTTCATTGCAAAACCGAATTAAATTGGGCACAGCTGTCGGGTTTGAATACCAATCACCACCACCATTATACTTCAGAATACCAATTTCTTGTCCAAAAACATAAAATGAAGTTAAAAAGGCCAAAGTGAATGTCAGCTGCGTAAGGTGTTTCATCGCTACTCGTCTTAAATAAGGAAATTCATCAAATTTAGTAAATATCATGTTGAAAAATCTTGTTATCGGTTTTATTGTATTAGGTAGTTTAAGCATTGTAGCTTTCAAGAGTGGTGTTGAAGGAAGAAAGAAAGTAATTGGTGATTTAGAAAATTCTGCAATTTATGAACCAGTAGTGGTATTGGAATTATTCACGTCGCAAGGATGTTCAAGTTGCCCAGCGGCAGATGCTTTGTTAGAGAAAGTAAAGAAAGAGCATCGAGACAATGTGTTCGCCCTATCATACCATGTTGATTATTGGAATTATATTGGGTGGAAAGACCCATTTAGTGCAGCCAAGTATGCGAAAAAGCAACGTGAATACAACCTTAAATTTCGAAATAATAGTAATTACACCCCGCAACTTGTAGTGAACGGTAGTACTCATTTCGTTGGTTCGAATGCTTCAAAAATGTATAAAAGTATTGGTGATTATAATAAGATGAAATCGCCGAACACCATTGCTATAACTAATATTGCCATAAAAAATGATGTTGTTTCGGTTGCTTATGAAGTCAAAGGCGATTTAGAAAATAAATCTGTTAGAGTACTACTTGTACTTGATGAGCGGACTACAAGCGTTAAACGAGGTGAAAATAGAAATAGAACGTTGAAGAATAGCAATATTGTAGTTGCTGAAGCCATTAGTGAAATGACTTCATCTTCTGGTTCAGTTGCTTTTGAAATTCCCGATTTAGTTGCCAAAGACGAACGTGTCAATGTGATTGTGTTAGTTGAAAACGACGCATTGGATATAACGGCTGCTGATAAGCAGGCGACTTTACGTTAGTTGAAATTGGTTGTTGTTTAAGACTCCGTAATTATGTTCATGCATATTACGGAGTTTTTTGTCAACCGTTGTTGATCATATTAACCGTTGCGCAAGCTACAATAGCGGCTGTTTCTGTTCTAAGGCGATTTTCGCCAAGAGAAACGGGAAGAAAACCGTTGTCATAGGCATCTTTAATCTCTTTCTTAGAAAAATCACCTTCAGGGCCGATTAATATCATTACATCTTTGTCAGGGGCAATACGTCTTTTTAAATCTAATTTTTCTTCTTCTTCGCAATGGGCGATAAAGCAAAGACCTTCATGCGATTTTGTTATGAAGTCAGCATATGAAATGGGATCATTCAATTTCGGTAAGAATACCTGTAGCGATTGCTTCATGGCTGATTGAATGACTTTTCGCATTCGTTCTATTTTTATTACTTTTCGCTCAGAATTGTCGCAAATTATTGGGGTAATCTCATTAACTCCGATTTCAGTAGCTTTTTCTAAAAACCACTCAAAGCGATCATTCATTTTTGTTGGAGCAACAACTAAATGAAACCAATGCATTTTTTGATGCTTTTTGTCAGTGTCAATAATTTGCGCAGTACATTTTTTACTTTCTAAACTAATTATTTTAGCCTCAAATAAATATCCTTTGCCATTGGTTAGGTGTATAACATCGCCTTCTTTTTTACGAAGTACTTTGCTGATATGTTTGCTTTCGTCTTCGTTGAAGGTGAATTGAGCGGCACTGCCGTCAATTTTAGGATTATAGAAAAGTTGCATTAAAAATTTATTTATATTTTTTTGATTCTTTAATTACGCGATTTTATATCGCGCTTTCGCTGTTATTTCTTGTTTCGCAAAATCGTTTTCTAGATATTTTAAATACCCCACAATGCCAATCATAGCGGCGTTGTCAGTACAATATTCAAATTTTGGAATATAAGTGCTCCAGCCATGCGTTTGAACACTGTTTTTAAGCGCTTTTCGAATGCCAGAATTAGCCGAAACTCCGCCACCAATTGCAATTTGTTTTATGCCAGTTTGTTGAACAGCCTTATGCAATTTGTCCATTAGAATTTCGATAATGGTATATTGAATAGATGCGCAAATGTCATTTAAATTTTTGGATATAAAAGCAGGGTCGTTTTTAGTTTCTTTTTGAATAAAGTATAATATACCAGTTTTTAATCCGCTAAAGCTAAAATTCAAACCACTAACTCTTGGTTTGGTAAATTGATATTTTTTAGGATTTCCAAGTTGTGCATATTTGTCTATTAGCGGTCCGCCCGGATAAGGTAAGCCCAAAATTTTGGCACTTTTGTCAAAGGCTTCGCCAACAGCATCGTCAAGAGTTTCGCCCAGAATTTTCATGTCAAAATAATCACGTACTAAAACAATTTGCGTATGCCCACCGCTGATAGTCATTCCAATAAAAGGAAATTGCGGTGTTGGATTTTCATTTTCAATAAAATGAGCCAATATATGAGCTTGCATATGATTGACTTCTATTAATGGAATATTTAATCCGAGGGCTAATGATTTAGCAAAAGAAGTGCCAACAAGTAAGGAGCCCATTAGACCAGGTCCGCGTGTAAAAGCTATGGCTGATAATTGTTTTTTGTCGATATTTGCTTTCGACAATGCTTGGTGTACAACAGGAACGATATTTTGCTGATGTGCTCTTGAGGCTAATTCAGGTACAACACCTCCATATTCCTCATGAATTTTCTGGGTGGCTACCACATTGCTCAAAACTTTTTTATTGCATAAAACGGCCGCAGAAGTATCATCGCATGATGATTCTATAGCGAGAATATATTTTATTTCTTTGCCCACCAGTTTTGGAATAAAAATTGGAGTACAAAGGTAAAACATAAAAGCCCTATCAGAAAACTAAGAAAAATATTGCTTCGAATTGTATTGGTGATTTTACTAGTATTAGTTTTGGGCACTATTGTACTCTCATTACCTGTCGTTCAAACCCGCTTGGCTAAAGTTGCTACAAAATCGATTAACGATAAATATGGCACGAATATCAACATAGATAAACTTAAATTTTCTCTGATTTCTTGGAATACGTCTCTAGAGGGAATCTATGTTGAAGATTATCAAAAAGACACCTTGTTTTATGTGAATGACCTGACCACATCAGTGCTGAGTATTCGAAACCTTATTAATGGTAAATTAGAGTTTGGCGATATTCAGATGAACGGATTAGATTTTAAATTGAAAACATATAAAGATTCCGTCGCCACCAATCTTGAAGTTTTTATTGATAAACTTGATGATGGATCACCTAGAAAACCAGGTACTCCACCTTTCTTTTTTTCATCTTCTAAGGTCAATATATTAAATAGTAATTTCAGGCTGTTAGATGAAAATCGCGAAACAGTAGAAATGCTAGACTTTAGTCAACTGAATATCAATGCTGAAGATTTTCAAATATTAGGCCCTGAGGTTGTTTCAAAAATAAAGTCTATGTCCTTTCATAGTGATCGAGGTGTAAGGGTAGACACGCTTTCCACGAACTTTACCTATACGAAACAGCAAATGCGATTTGATGCTCTAGGTATTAAAACATCTGAATCGAAAATAAAAGGCGCACTTGTTTTTAATTATGATCGAAAGGATTTTGGTGACTTTTTAAATAAAGTCAATGTAGTGGCTTCTTTTGACGAATCAATAGTGGCTTCTGACGAATTGAATTTATTTTACAATCAATTCGGAAAGAGCAAAAAGCTACTTTTTAGCTCAAATATTACTGGGGTTTTAAATGATTTAAATACCAATAGACTATTTGTATTGTCTGACAATACTGGTATTCGAGGTGATTTTAATTTTAAAAATCTCTTTAGCAAAACTGAACCCTTTACCATGAAGGCTAAAATGAAAAACGTGACCACGAGCTATTATGAGTTACGTTCATTAATGCCTAATATTTTAGGTAAGTTGCCCGCAACCTTTAAAAAATTTGGCGAGTTTACCTTACGGGGTGATGCTGTGGTTACAGAAAAAGCAATTCAAGCCAAAGTTAATATCAATACGCTTGTAGGCAGTAGTTATGTCGATGCTGAATTAACCAGTATTGATAATATTGATAATGCCGCTTATAAAGGTTTTATTTCTTTAATCGATTTTGATTTAGGAACCTTCACGGAAAATCAGAAATTAGGTAAGACTACTTTAGATTTTAATGTAGAAGGTACTGGTTTTTTACAAGAAAATTTAAATACCGAAATAATAGGTAAAATATATGAGATATCCTTTAATAGTTATAAGTATGAAAACATAGATGTATCTGGTATTGTTAAAGATCAGTTGTTTGATGGGTCATTGGTTGTTAATGATGAAAATCTCAAATTGAATTTTAAAGGATTGGCAGCATTTAAGTCAGATCGCAATAATTTCAATTTTTTTGCGAATGTTGATTATGCAGATTTGAAGAAGTTAAATTTTATAAATGATAGCGTCTCCATTTTTAAGGGTATTGTCAATATGGATATTACGGGTAATTCACTAGACAATATTACCGGAGATATCAAGTTTGCAAAAACCAATTTTCAGAACAAAAATGACACGTATTACTTTAAAGATTTTAAGGTGTCATCAAGTTTTGGGTCTGATGGCGTACGAACTATAGATATCAACTCTACCGACATTATTACGGGATATTTAAAGGGTAAATTTAAAGTTGCGGAGTTAGGTAAGTTATTACAAAATTCATTAGGTTCTGTTTACACAAACTATAGGCCATTCGAAATATCTGATGGACAAACGTTAAATTTTAATTTCAAAATTTATAATAAAATTGTTGATGTCTTTTTTCCAGAAATAAAATTTGACCCAAATACTTTTATAAAAGGAAATATAGTTGCCGATGAGGGTGACTTTAAATTAAATTTTAAATCTCCCAGTATATCCGCCTTCGGTACTGCTGCTGATAAAATAGAATTAAAAATTGATAACAAAAACCCACTGTTTAATACGTTTGTTTCCGTTGGAGATTTGTCTACTCCGTACTACGATGTCAAAGACTTTAATTTGATTAATACCACTTTAAAAGACACCTTGTTTTTTAGAGCAGAGTTTAAAGGAGGAAGTGAATATGACGATAGTTATAATCTCAATTTTTACCACACATTTAATAAGTCTAAAAAATCGGTAATAGGTTTAAAAAAATCAGATGTTAGTTTTAAAGGAAATACCTGGATACTCAATAAAGAAGGGGATTCTAAGAATAAAGTCATAATAAATAGAACCCTAGATAGTATTGCAATTGAAGAAATTGTGATGAATAACGAGGAGCAAGAACAAATTCGATTACGGGGTACACTGGCAGATTCTACGTCAAAAGACCTACAGTTACAATTCAAAATAGTTTCTTTAGATAAGGTCGCTCCAGTAATAGATAGTTTAAATCTTGAAGGCGAAATAAACGGTACCTTACGCGTATTTCAAAAAGATGGAATTTATTTGCCTTCGTCTAATTTAGGGGTTCGTGATTTATCAGTTAACGGAATACGCTTAGGTGATTTAACCATGGGTATTGTCGGAAATAAAGATTTGTCTGATTTTGTAGTTAATACACAAATTACTGATAATGGCATTGAAAAATTAGGTATTGTTGGAAACATCAATAATGAAAACAAGATTCCGCAAGCGGCATTACTTGCTAATTTTCGAAATTTTGATTTAGCACCCTTTAGTCCACTTGGCGATGGTGTGATTGATCATATTAGGGGTTTTGTTAATGGTAGTGCCCGTATTAATGGTAATATAGATAATCCCTCGATCAATGGCTTACTTACTTTAGATAATGCTGGTATTGCTGTACCCTATTTAAATGTAGATTATAGTTTTGCACCCAATTCAAGAGTGCAATTAACCGATCAAACTTTTGATTTTCAATCTATTGCGCTTCGAGATGTTGCAGCGAATAGTAGGGCGTATATAGATGGCACTATCAAGCACTCCTATTTCAAAGATTGGGTTTTAGACCTTAATGTCGATACTAAAAATGATCGTTTACTTATTTTGAATACAGAATATGACGAAGAAGAACTATACTATGGCAAGGGCTTTTTAAATGGTACAGGTAGAATTTTTGGATCTACAAAAGCACTAACCATAACCGTTGATGGTGCTACCGCAAGGGGGACTAAAATTAACATTCCGCTCAGCGATGTTGCTTCTGCTGGAGATTATTCATTTATCAATTTCATTGATAAAAAGAGTGTTCAAACGATAGCGACACAACGCGTTTTAGATGATGTGCAAGGCTTAGAAATGGCGTTTAACCTTGATGTTACCCCAGAAGCTGAGGTACAGATTGTAACCGACACTAAAACTGGCAGTACCTTAAGTGGTACAGGGGAAGGTATTATTTTAATGGAAATAAATACGAGGGGCAAGTTTTATATGGAAGGCGAATTTGTTGTAGTTACGGGTAAATATAATTACAAATTTGGAGGTTTGATCGACAAGACCTTTGATGTGAAACCTGGGGGTACCATTAATTGGGAACAAGATCCGTTAGGGGCAGAACTTAATATGGAGGCAGTTTATAATTTAAATGCAAATCCTGCCCCATTATTAGACAATACCGGAACAGGGTCAATTGGTACCCGAAGTGTTTCAACTGATGTAGTTATTGGCTTAACAGGTGAGTTGGAAAGTCCTAATATCAATTTTAATATAGAATTTCCGGGTACAAGTTCTATTGTACAATCAGAGCTAGAGTACAAACTTCAAGATCCTACGAAAGAAGAGTTAAACGCAATTTCGTTGTTAGCTCAAGGTTCGTTTGTTAATGATGCAAGTCTGGGCAGCGATGTAATTACTGGTAATTTGGCCCAATCCGTTACCAGTATGCTAACTGATTTGATAAGCTCGGAAGATGACAAGTTTCAGTTTTCTTTAGATCTGCAAGAGGCCGTTAGAAACCCGAATGCTATAATTGACCAGCGCCGAGTAGGGGTTTCAGTCTCTACTCAAATAAACGAGAATGTATTTTTTAACGGTAAGGTGGGTGTACCAGTAGGTGGTACATCTGAAACAATAGTTGCAGGTAATTTTGAATTGCAATTACTCCTGAACGAAGAAGGTACTTTAAGTGCAAAATTTTTCAGTCGTGAGAGTGAAATTCAAGAATTTTTAAGTGACCGTGTTGCATCTACTCAAGGTGTAGGGCTTTCTTATGAAGTTGATTTCAATAGTTTTAAAGAACTCTGGCGTCATCTATTTAAGAAAAAAGAGCGACAGAAAACTTCTGATGTTTCAAATAAACCAATAATTTCTGCAATCGGTAATGATAGTCTGATACGGGTGCGTGCCAAACCCAAAAATATTCAAGAGTAAAAAGCTAATTATTTCATGATTTTTTTGCTAAAAACGGGGAATTAGTGTTATCGAGCACACGAAAACGATAGAGTTAGTTAAATCCTTATAAATAAGGGCTTCAACAGTTTTTTAATTCGAATTTGTTTGTTACATTGCTAGCTTAATTTTTTTGATGGCTAAAGCAATACAAAAAATAGGCGTTTTTACCTCAGGAGGCGACTCCCCAGGAATGAATGCCGCTATTCGCGCTGTAGTGAGAACCTGTGCTTTTATGAAAATAAATTGTGTGGGAATTTATCGCGGGTATCAAGGGATGATCGAAGGAGACTTCAAGCCTATGGACGCACGTAGCGTTAATAATATTATTAATAAAGGTGGTACCATTCTAAAATCTGCACGGTGCCAAGATTTCAGAACGAAAGAAGGGCGTAAGAAGGCTTATGAACAGTTATTGAAAGAAGGCATTGACGCCTTTGTTGTAATTGGGGGTGATGGAAGTTTTACGGGTGCCATGATTTTTAATGAGGAATATGGTTTTCCAGTAATTGGTATTCCGGGCACCATTGATAATGATATTTTCGGAACATCTAATACACTTGGTTTTGATACAGCCTGCAACACGGTAGTTGAAATTATTGATAAAATTCGGGATACGGCAAGTTCACATAACCGACTGTTTTTTGTTGAGGTTATGGGAAGAGATGTTGGTCATATCGCTTTAAATGTAGGTGTTGGAGCTGGTGCTGAAGAAATTTTAATTCCCGAAGAAAATTTAGGACTGGAGCGATTGGTTGAATCTTTAAAGCGCAGTAAAAAATCTGGTAAATCATCAAGTATTGTTGTTGTTGCTGAAGGCGATAAAATAGGAAAGAGCGTATTTGAGTTAAAAGAATATGTTGAAGAACATTTGCCTATTTATGATGTACGTGTTTCTGTATTGGGGCATTTACAGCGTGGCGGGGCACCTTCTTGTTATGATAGAGTATTAGCTAGTAGAATGGGAGTAAAGGCCGTGGAAACCTTATTAGAGGGTAAATCGAGCCTAATGGTGGGTATTCAAAACAATGAGTTAACATTAACCCCAATACATAAGGCTATCAAGGGACATGCGAAAATTGACAAAGAACTCATTCGAGTCTCTGATATAATGACTACGTAAAATCACTTAAATAATAAATTAATAATGGCAAACCTTAAAATTGGAATAAACGGTTTTGGAAGAATTGGTAGATTAGTTTTTCGAACTACCGTTAAAAGAGGCGATGTTGATGTTGTAGCTATCAATGACCTTCTTGATGTAGAACATCTGGCTTATCTTTTGAAATATGACTCTGTACACGGTAAATTTGATGGTACAGTAGAAGTTGATGGAGGTAATTTAATAGTGAATGGTAATACTGTTCGAATAACTGCTGAAAGAGATCCGAAAAATATCGGATGGGATACTGTAGGAGCTGAGGTGGTAGCAGAGTGTACAGGTATTTTTACGACCTTAGAAACTGCACAGTACCATATTGATGGTGGTGCCAAAAAAGTGGTTATCTCTGCACCTTCTAAAGATGCGCCAATGTTTGTTATGGGAGTGAATCACAACGAAGTTAAGGCTTCTGATAAAATCGTATCAAATGCTTCATGTACAACCAATTGTTTGGCGCCTATGGCCAAAGTGTTAAATGATAATTTTGGAATTGAAGAGGCTCTAATGACTACAGTACATGCAACTACGGCTACACAGATGACCGTTGACGGACCTTCTAAAAAAGATTGGAGAGGAGGAAGAAGTGCTATGTTAAATATTATTCCGGCCTCTACTGGTGCTGCAGTTGCTGTAACCAAAGTAATTCCTGAATTGAAAGGAAAGCTGACTGGTATGGCTTTTAGGGTGCCAACTGCTGATGTGTCTGTTGTTGATTTGACGGTTCGTTTAGAAAAGGAAACGTCGTATGAAGAAATTAAAAGAACCTTTAAAGAAGCCTCTGAAGGGGCATTGAACGGGGTGTTAGGGTACACGGAAGAAAAATTAGTATCACAAGATTTCATAAGCGATCCTAGAACTAGTATATTCGACGCTGGAGCTGGAATTGAATTGAATTCGAAATTTTTTAAATTAATTTGTTGGTATGATAATGAAGCTGGTTTCTCTAATAAAATGGTAGATCTTACGCAACACGTTGCTAGTTTATAAATTATTAGTTTTGAATGCCCCTGAAACTTAATATGCTTTTGGGGCATTTCTTTTTTTAAAATTTTGCAATATGATATTGATTGTTGATAGTGGAGCAACCAAGGCAGATTGGATTGCCTTAGATGAAAATGGTAAAGAATTATTCTTAACCCAAACACTAGGGCTCAGCCCTGAAGTCTTGACTAAGGCAGTAATAGAAGATCGGTTGGCAAATAATTTTGAGTTATCTAAAAACAGAGAAGGCATTACACGGTTACATTTTTATGGTGCCGGTTGTGGTACTGACCGTATGAAGGTGTTTTTGAAGGCTATTTTCTCAGATTTTTTTCCAAATGCTAAGGCCCATGTAAAAGAAGATACGTATGCAGCTATTTTTTCTACCACCAAAATTGGACATCAAGGTATTGTTTGTATTCTTGGTACTGGTTCAAATTGCAGCTATTATGATGGTCATCAACTCTTTCAAAAAGTTACGTCTTTAGGTTATATTCCTATGGATGATGGTAGCGGTAATTATTTTGGGAGAAAATTAATTAGAGATTATTATTTCCATAAAATGCCTCAAGATTTGGCTATGAAATTTGCTAAGGGCTATGATCTCGATCCTGATGTTATTAAAGAAAACCTATACAAACAACCAAACCCAAATACCTATTTAGCTACTTTTGCTCGTTTTTTAATTGAAAACAAAGAACATTCGTATTGTAAAGGGGTTATTGATAAAGGCTTTCAGCAGTTTGTAAATAATTATATCATGCAGTTCGAGTTGGCGACTAAGGTGCCCATTAACTTTGTTGGTAGCATTGCACATTACTTAAAAGAAGAACTTATTGCCGTATTAAAGCGTAATGATTTGATTGTCGGTGTTATTCGTCAAAGACCAATAGAAGGATTGGTAGAATTTCATAAAGAGAATATTTAATTTTCTATCACAGCAATAGTACTTAAGTCATAATGTGCTTTGTTGATTGAATTTTCAAAGTGCAGAGAAGCATATTTTATAACTACTTTGTCGCTATCATTGATATTTCAACATTTACAAATTTAGGAAGGTTTGCAACCTCAACTGTTTCACGAGCTGGTGCGGTTTCTTGATTAAAATAAGAACCGTAAACTTCATTAACACTAGTAAATTCGTTCATATCGGCTAAAAAAATTGAGGATTTCAGCACATTTTCGAAAGTCATTCCCGCTTCTTTTAAGATGGCTTCCAAATTTCGCATGCATTGATCGGTTTCTTTTTTTATATCCCCCTCAATTAACTTCCCTGTTTCAGCATCCATAGGTATTTGACCTGAAATATATAAAGTGTTTCCGCTTAATACAGCTTGATTATAGGGGCCAATTGGTGCGGGTGCTTTCGTTGTATTTATTATTTTTTTCATAAAATGTTATTTTATTTCTTTGAAGATATCCCTCTTTAAATATGCAACAGTCCTATGTCAAAATCACCTTCTTCTAGCGGGTTGACTGCTATTTTCCCATTTCAAATCTTTGAGAATAGACGCGCTGATTCCAATAAAGAAATCCCAACGTCTAAATTGTCCAAAGGGAGTCCAATTAAAATTCATATTAAAACTACCCAATGTCCTAGTAAAGTTTAAACGGGTTAAGGTAACCCCTTTGTTTTTAAAATCATAACCAGAAGATACGCCAACATTCCATCTTGGTGACAACTGCACTTTACCTCGAACCATCAACGAATGACTGCTAAATTCATTTTGCCTTGCTGAGTTCGCATACGATGCCGAATAAACCAAATTGAAATTCCACGGAATTTGTGTATTGTAGGCAGGGTTTTCAATATCAGCCTCCTTTCTTTTGTCCCTATTCAATTCTGGGTCACCGAATTCATCACGACGATCGAACGGATTTACAACATCTTCTTGGGCAGAATAATCAAATTGTCCAACTTCATCCTCTTCTTCTACATTTTCATCTTTTTCTTTCTTGCCAAACATGTCACTGCTTATTTCATAACCAATATTCAAATTGGCTCTAGTAAGTCTAAGCAAGCTTCCCCCATTGTCTATATTAAAAGTATTGATACGTCGACCATTATTATCAATAGCATAAGGGTCTAGGCCAGCTGAAAAATTGATTCGCATTTTGTTGTCTAATATGGTAGTACCTCCATTCACACTTAGGGGACTTATACGCAGCGAATCGGCTTCTAAATTATAACCTGTTGATATATTCAAATTATTTAATATAGATATTTTCTTAGGTTCGGTGGCTGTAGAATCTCTATCTCTTACCTTGGCCTCTAAGGTATTCGCCAACGAAAAGTTAATGCTATTCGATTTTGATAAACGCGGAGAGCCGTTTAAGGTGCCGTCAAAGCGACTAAATTGTACGACTTCACCATTATCACCAATATATTCATCATAAAATTGGTCGAAAGAAGGTGCGTAGCCATAGCTTAAAGAAGGGCGCATAACGTGGCGTAAAGCCTGTAATTTTTTATCCTCTCCAAAGTCAAAAGTACCGTATATCGTTGTTCCGATACTGGCATTAAAATTATATTGGTTGTAACGATCGAAACCTTTAATAGTATCACGTACCACAGTACCTCTTTGGGTTGGGTCATCGGCAGCTATAAAACGTTGATTAAATGTTTCTAGAGTCCATACATCTTCATAATTGCCACCCACACTTACACTCAAATGTTTGGCCACTTTAAAATTGGTACTTATTGGTATGCGGTGACGTGCGCCAAATCTGGCATTATCAAACATGGCACCCGTAAAAAAATCTTGATCATTAGTTGTTAATTGATTTCTTGCATTTACATCATATTGAAAATTTATATTTTGCAGAGCTCCTTTTTTTATTCCTTCTCTTTTGGCAAAAGGAAAAATACGCTCCATACTTGCTTGAAACGTGGGCAAAGTCATTTGTATATTATCCGCGCCATTATCTGTTGAGCCGGGTGAGGTGTTTTGGCTATGAGTAGCTGTTAAACTCATGTTGACTGACGGATAAGCAGGGAAGGTCTTAGAATATGAAATAGATGAAGAGTTGTTGTTGCTTAATAAATTACTGCTACTCACTTGACCCAATGCATTTCTGAAAAACTGACTGCTACCTAGATTCACCGAAGCTGAGAAGCGCGAATTCGGACTCGCTTTTGGGTCTTGCGAGTGCGATATTTGAATATTATAGTTCTGACTACTACTAAAGTCGCTAAACCCTTTTTGGCTGGTGACTAAATTTTCAAAACGAACATTGATATTGCCGCGATATTTATATCTTTTGGCATAATTAGAACGTGATCTGAAGCCCCAACTACCATTCGTGTAGAAATCGCCTGTTACTTCTAAATCAAAGTTGTCTCCTATTGGTAAATAATAGCCCGCACCTTCTAGAAAATAACCCCTTCGAGGATCGTTACCAATTGAGGGCATTAATAAACCAGCGGTCTTTCCGACATTCAATGGAAAATATGCAAAGGGCAAGCCAATTGGTGTCGGTACATCTGCAATATATAGATTCAGTGGCCCCGCAATAACTTTTTTTTGGGGCACAAATTTTGCTTTTCGAAGGCGGATATAATAATCAGGATTTATAGAGTCTTCTGCGGTGGTAATTTTTGCCTCGCTCATAAAATATACTGAATCATTCTCTTTCTTAGTAATTTGAGCATAAACCTTCATCGATTGACTACCCCCTAAGGGACCCGCATCGGCATCTTGCTCAGTGCGGGAATTAAATATTAACGCTTTTTGGGTATCAAAATTAAAGCGAATGGAATCGGGTACAACTTCATTATCTCCTTGCTTAAAAAAGGGTATTTGCGAATAGTTGCCTAGAGAGTCTTTCAAGCGACCCGCATAGACTTCATTTTTTATATAATCTAAAATGATAATGCCCGCTTTTAACTCTGTGCCTTGATAGTTAATTTTTGCTTCGTTGTACAGGTATATTTTTTGATTTTTCTGACTTAAAATAATAGAATCTTTTGCGGTGTATTGAATTTTATCGAGAAGTAAAGGTCTTTTTTTACTTATGGTATCATTGGTTTTCGTTTCCTTTAACACCGCGTCTTTTTCAATAATTTCTGGAATTAAAGGAGCCGTGATTGAATCGGACGCCGCTTTGATAGGTAATATGATTACCTTATCTTCTTGCGTTAGCCCATATTGCAAACCAAAAAAGAGGACGGAGAGGAAAAGAAAAAGATGTTTATTTGATTGCAAGGCTATATATCCTATTTTTGTAATCGAATGATTTCATCGATAGAAATCGTGATAAGTGTTCAAACTTACATATATTTTTCGTTCTGCTAATAGGGTATTACGATAAATTTAACCATATTTAAGTTATTAAAAATCCCCATTTCAATGATCATGAAACGCCTTTTAACTGTCTTTTTTTTGTTGTTTGCACCTTCTTGTTTCTTAGTAGAAGCGCATTCTTATGACAAGAATATTGACGATGAATTTGTAGTTGTTCTTGATGCCGGCCATGGCGGACATGATCCTGGTAACCTCGGTAATGGGTATTTAGAAAAAGACATCGCCTTAAAGATTGTTTTAAAAGTTGGTGCAATATTAGCGCGCCATGATAATATCAAAGTAATTTATACTAGAAATGATGATACTTTCGTCGATTTGTTCGTTAGAGGTGAAATAGCGAATAAAGCAAATGCTGATTTGTTCGTTTCAGTACATTGCGATTCACATAGTTCAGATGCTTACGGAGCGGGTACTTTTGTTCTCGGGTTGCATGCCAACAAGCAAAATTTTGAGATTGCCAAAAAGGAAAATTCTGTAATTTATTTAGAAGATAATTATGAGACTAGGTATGCCGATTATAACATCAATTCTCCAGAATCTATTATAGGTCTTACCATTATGCAGGAAGAATTTTTAGATCAGAGTATTGCCCTAGCTAAAGAAATTCAAGATAATTTTTCCCATAAGTTAAAGCGAAAGAATAGAGAGGTGAAACAAGCAGGTTTTATCGTGCTTCATCAAACATTTATGCCTAGTGTTTTAGTAGAAACAGGCTTTTTAACAAACGATGAAGAAGGGGCTTATTTGAATTCTAAAAAAGGACAATCAGAGATGGGTTTAGCTATTGCAGAAGCTATATTAAAGTACAAAAATGGTAGCACGGCTAATATAGGTAGTATTGAGAAGCCAATAGTTACGGCAACTCCTGAAAAGATTGAGGACACTTCTCAAGAAATAACAAAAAGTACGGAAGAAGAATTTGAGAAAAACCCGAGTTCGAATCCAATAGAAGAAAAAATAGAACCTCAACGCTTGCCTGAAAAATCTATTGTGAAAATGGAAGAAAATAGTATTGAAAATAAGCCGCCTGCTACTATTCCAGCCTTAGAGAATAAAGAGGTGTTGCAAGAAAATACAGCAAAGACCAATACGGTTACTAGTAAAAGTGAACCACCTATGTCGAAGAAAAGTACGCTTTCAGATACATCAGGTGTTATTTTTAAAGTACAGTTGATGGCTACTACCAAAGATGTAGCCTTATTACCCAGTAATTTTAATGGTCTCGATACCTTAACAAAAGAATCTTTTAAACAGTTTAAGCGCTATATGTTTGGAAACACGAATTCGTATGAAACTGCGCAACAGTTAAAGGAACAAGCAGGAGCTAATGGGTATCCAGGCGCTTACATTGTTGCTTATAACAACGGAAAGCGCATCTCCACTGGCGAAGCCTTAAAATTGATTTCGCAATAATGGTTGCGTTCGTATTTTATGTTTAATTTTGCATAGTACCTAAAATTTATTCTTTTTGAAATTATCTAGAGAAATTAAGACAGGTCTAATCGTTATCATGGGAATATTGTGTGTCATATTTGGCTACAGCTTCCTAAAATCAACTTCTTATTTTAGTGACGATTTTAAGCTTTTAGCAATTTATGACGATGTTGGAGGGCTGCAACCAGGAACAGCAGTTTCTATAAATGGAAAGAACGTTGGCACAGTAAATGGAATAAAATTTGCAGATACTACTGGCAGATTAATTGTTAGTTTTTCGGTAAATAGAGATTTACTTTTTTCGAAAGAGAGTACAGTAGAATTGTACGATACTGGTTTAATCGGAGGTAAAGGCTTGCGAATAAACCCCGTTTTTGATGGTAAACCTATTGCTGATGGTGATGTGTTGATGACCAGTACTAAGGCAAGCCTAAGTGAAGTGGCTGATCAAAAATTATCTCCAATTTTAGAAAAGTTTGAATCGGCCTTAACTGATGCCGACTCTGTGATGTTAAATGTAAATGCTGTTTTAGATAAGAAAGCAAAAAGAGATTTAAGAGAGTCTATAAGTGATTTGAGTTATTTAATGAATGATTTAAAAAGCTCAGCGAGTAGTTTGAATAGATTGCTTCAAAATAATGAAGAAAAGTTAGATAATGCCTTGGGTAATTTTGAAAAACTTACCCATAATTTAGCACAATTATCTGATTCTTTAAATAATGCTGGTTTAGGTCGATCTCTGGCAAGTTTGGAAGCCACAGTTGCTAATTTAGATGATATGATGTCTAGAATAGAAAGAGGAGAGGGTACCATGGGTAAAATTATGAAAGATGAGGAGCTGTATAAGAATTTGAATAACGCTTCGCGAGAGTTAGATTTATTACTTCAAGATTTTAGACTGAATCCTAAACGCTATGTAAATGTTTCTGTTTTTGGTAAAAAACAGAAGGAATATGAGGTTCCGGAAGATGATCCAGCGAAAAAAATAGAAAATAAATAGATGCATTATTTACCTCAGATGCTATTTGCTCTAGTCCTAACTATAGGTATTGGTTTTTTTATTAAAAATGTTTCTCAGCTGCGAAGAAATATCAGGCTAGGTAGGGCACTTCAAGTTAATGATAATAAATCGCAACGATGGAAGAACATGATCAAGATTGCTTTGGGGCAAACGAAAATGGTTGTTCGACCAATAGCTGGTTTTCTTCATATTATTGTTTACCTGGGTTTCATTATAATTAATATTGAAGTTTTAGAAATTGTCATAGATGGTCTATTTGGTACACATAGAATAGGACTTCAGCTACTTTCTAAACCCATCTATGGTTTTTTAATAGGAGCTTTCGAAATTTTAGCCGTTCTGGTTCTGATTGCTGTTATTATATTTTGGATACGGCGAAACGGGATAAAATTGAAACGCTTTTTAAGCTCTGAAATGAAAGGCTGGCCTAAGAACGATGGTAATATAATTCTCTATTTTGAGGTGGTGCTGATGTGTCTTTTCTTAGTAATGAATGCAGCAGATACTAATTTCCAAGTTTTAGATTCTGGTAACATTGTTAGCCAGTATATCGCTCCAATATTTTCTGATATGCCGGCCAATACGCTTCACCTCATCGAACGAAGTGCTTGGTGGTTGCATATTATTGGCATTTTAGCTTTTCTGAATTATCTCTATTATTCGAAACACTTACATATTCTCTTGGCTTTCCCCAACACCTATTATGGTAAGTTAACGCCTCAAGGGCAATTCAAGAATTTAGATGCGGTGACCCAAGAGGTAAAACTAATGATGGACCCTAATGCGGATCCTTTTGCAGCACCAGCAGAAGATGCTGTTGAACCAGAAAAATTTGGCGCTTCAGATGTCACAGACCTCAGTTGGGTACAATTATTAAATGCTTATACCTGTACAGAATGTGGTCGATGTACAAGTGAATGCCCAGCTAATCAAACTGGAAAAAAATTATCTCCCCGAAAAATAATGATGGACACCAGAGATCGATTAGAGGAAGTTGGAAAGAACATTAGCGCAAATAAAGGTGCATTTAAAGATGATGGAAAACAATTGTTGGGTGATTATATTTCACATGAAGAACTATGGGCTTGCACATCATGTAATGCATGTGTTCAAGCCTGCCCCGTAAGTATCGACCCTTTGTCAATTATTATGGATATGAGGCAATATTTAGTTATGGAACAATCATCTGCTCCGTCTGATTTGAATAATATGATGGGTAATATTGAAAATAACGGAGCCCCTTGGCCTTTTAATCAAATGGACCGATTGAATTGGACATCAGAAAATTAATTTAGTTATTCTTTATGGAAAGTAGCTTAAAAGTGCCAACTATGGCAGAGCTGTTTGCCGAAGGCAAGCAACCAGAAGTCTTATTTTGGGTAGGATGTGCAGGAAGTTTCGATGACAGGGCAAAAAAAATCACGAAAGCTTTTATTAAGATTTTAAACAAGGCAAATGTGGCTTTTGCTGTTTTAGGAACTGAAGAAAGTTGTACAGGAGATCCGGCAAAAAGAGCGGGTAATGAGTTTTTATTTCAAATGCAGGCAGTAACCAATATAGAGGTAATGAATGCTTACGAAGTCAAAAAAGTAGTTACGGCTTGTCCGCATTGTTTTAATACTTTAAAAAACGAATACCCTGGATTAGGAGGTAATTATGAAGTTATTCATCATACACAATTTCTGAAACAACTCTTATCTGAAGGTAGCATCACAATGGAAGGCGGGCAATATAAAGGAAAACGTATTACCTTTCATGACCCGTGTTATCTGGGTAGAGCCAATGGTGTTTATGAAGCCCCGAGAGATCTCATTAAGAAGCTCGATGCTGAGTTGGTAGAAATGAAAAGTTGTAAATCTAGGGGTTTATGCTGTGGTGCAGGAGGAGCGCAAATGTTCAAAGAGCCAGAAAAAGGAAATAAAGACATTAATGTAGAACGCACGGAACAAGCTTTAGAAACGAAACCAGAAATTATAGCTGCAGGGTGTCCTTTTTGCAATACCATGATGACTGATGGCGTTAAAAACAAGGAAAAAGAAGCATCAGTGAAAGTTATGGATATTGCAGAACTAATAGCCACAACTGAAGATTTGTAACCTTGTAAAGCCAAGCATGGTATGGCGGCCTTTTTCTGTTGTGACTAAGCTCTTGTTTATATTAAAATTTTATTTCTTTATAACCGTAACTTCTATTTGTTAGAATATGTTAGTAGATTTTAATGACTTACCAGATACTTCAAGAGTATGGATTTATCAAGCAAATAGAACTTTTAGTGCGACTGAGTTAAATGAATTAAAAGTAGCTCTTGATCTATTTATAACTTCTTGGACAGCACATGGCCAAGAATTGAAGGCTGGTTACGAAATACCCTATAATCGTTTTATTGTATTGGGTTTAGATCAGTCTTTAGCTTTGGCTTCAGGTTGTAGTATAGATGCCTCGGTTCATTTTATTCAAAGTTTAGAACAAAATTACAAGGTTACCTTGTTAGATAAAATGAATGTGTCGTATAAGCAAGGAGAGTTCGTAGCATATAAGTCGTTAACCGACTTTAAAAAAATGGCTAAACAGAAATCCGTTTCTAAAAATACAATTGTCTTCAATAATCTTGTTGCTAACAAAGGAGAATACCTAGAGCATTGGGAGGTTCCTGCCTCTGAAAGTTGGCACAGTCGTTTTATGTAAAATTATTTTTAAATTATTTGCTTTTGGTATAAGATTTGAATTTGTCATCGTGGCATTTGGTGTTTATATAGATGAAGTGTATGATAAATCCGATGAAATGCAATAAATTCAACCGTTTTTAGTTAATTTGCTAGACCAAATTACCAAATGAATTTAAAAGCTCTTCCTTTAATTTTATTAATAGCCTTTTCTGTGCAAGCGCAGCGTAATCCATTGGTTACGAAGGACAGTATTGCCCAGCAAAAGTGGGTTGATTCCAAATACAACGCTATGTCTTTAGATGAAAAATTCGGACAATTGTTTATGGTCAGTGTGGCGTCAAATCAAGATAAAGCAAGTACTGATAGAGTTTTAAGCTTAATTAAGGAAGAACATATTGGAGGGGTTATATTTTCCACAGGTGGGCCTTTGCGACAGGCCAAACTTACCAATACGTATCAAAAAGCATCTGAAATTCCTTTAATAGTTGGAATGGATGCTGAATGGGGATTAGCAATGCGTTTAGATTCTACGTATGCTTTTCCGTATAATATGACTTTGGGTGCTATAACTGATAATAAAGTTGTAGAAAAAGTAGGTCGCCAGATAGGTGCTCATGCAAAGCGTTTAGGTGTTCACATTAATTTTGCGCCAGATATTGACATTAATACAAATCCGAAAAACCCAATTATAGGTAGTCGTTCTTTTGGCGAAGATCGTATTAACGTAACGAATAAGGGCATTGCTTTTATGAAAGGAATGGAAAGCGCTGGTGTTCTTTCTAGTGGTAAACATTTTCCGGGCCACGGTGATACCGCTACTGATTCTCATAAAGCCCTTCCTGTAATACCTTTTAGTAGAGCTCGCTTAGATAGTTTAGAACTATACCCTTATAAAAAACTGATTGCTGCTGGGTTGAGTAGTGTTATGGTAGCCCACCTTGAAGTACCTTCACTTGAGATCAAAATGCAATTACCATCTTCACTTTCCGAACAGATTATTTCTGGTATTCTTCAAGAGGAGATGGGGTTCAAAGGGCTCATATTTACCGATGCTTTGAACATGCAAGGAGTAGCAAATACTGGCAAAAATGGTGCCGTTGAACTAAAAGCATTTTTAGCTGGGAATGATATGTTATTAATGCCAACAGAGGTTGTTAAAGCGAAAGAAAAATTAGTAAAGGCTTATCATAATGGAAAAATATCAGAAAGGCGTTTGCAATATTCGGTAAAGAAAATATTAATGGCCAAATACAAAGTTGGTCTTCATAACTTTCGTCCAGTAGTACTAAAAAATTTATACGAGGATTTAAATACTCGTGATGATGATTTAATTTATGAAGAGGCCATTGAAAATGCGCTTACGGTAGTCAAAAATGATTACTATTTAATGGGGCTAAAAAAATTAGAAAATAAGAAAATAGCCTATGTAAAATTTGGAGATGCAGATAATGATCCGTTTGTAAATGAATTAAATAAGTATGCCAAAGTAACTCAGATAAACGGGAAAGATAGTTTTACGTTAACTGGTAAACTCAAAGATTATAATTTAGTTATTGTTGGCCTTCATCGAAGTACTGAAAGTCCATGGAAGGCCTATAGCTTCTCAAAAAAGGAAAAGTTTTGGTTGCGTGAAATCGCCAAGTCCCGTACGTCTAATTTAATATTAGCAGTTTTCACAAAACCCTATGCTCTTTCAGGTGTTGATTCATTTAAAAATATTGATGGTGTAGTTGTCGCACATCAAAATAGTACTTTGGCACAAGAAAAAACTGCTCAACTCATTTTTGGCGCTATTCCTGCAAAAGGGATATTGCCTGTTACAGCACATGACGATTTTCCAGTAAATGCTGGAATACAATTAAAGTCATTAGCTAGGCTAGGTTATAGTTTTCCTGAACGAGTTGGTTTTAAAACTGAAAAATTAGCTGTAGTAGATCAATTGGTGCAAAATGGTCTTGATTCACTAATGTACCCCGGGGCACAAGTATTGATCGCAAGAAAGGGAAAGGTTATTTATAATAAAGGTTTTGGATCACCAACCTATGATGCAAAAGAAAAAATAACCCCAAATCATATTTATGATTTAGCTTCGATTACAAAAATACTTGGAACACTACCAATTGTAATGAAGATGGAAGAAGAAGGACAAATTGCTCTTAATAACACATTTTCTGAACTCGTACCTGAATATGAAGATACAGCCTTAAAGAATGTAACGGTATTAAAGGCTTTATCTCATTATGGCCGATTGCCAGCTTGGATTGCTTTTTATGCCAGTACTTTAAACAAGAAAAGAAAGCCATCCTCAGAGTTTTATAGTAGTAAACCTATGGCTGGTTTTTCTTTTAAGGTAGCCAATAATCTATACCTTATTGACGCTTATAAAGATTCTATTTATAACAGAATAGGTAGACAAGACCTAAAATCAAATAGATATAGATATAGTGATGTGGCCTATTATGTTATGAAAAAATACATTGAAGAAACTAAAAAAAAATCTTTAGATAAATTGGCTGATTCAATTTTGTATAAACCTATTGGAGCTGTGAAAACTTCTTTTAATCCATTAGAAAAATTCCCAAAACACCTAATAGTGCCTTCAGAAAATGATAATTATTATCGATATCAGACTATTCAGGGCTACGTTCATGACATGGGTGCTGCAATGCAAGGTGGTGTTGGTGGTCATGCAGGCTTGTTTAGCAATGCGAATGACGTTGCCAAGATTATGCAAATGTATCTTCAGAATGGCATGTATGGGGATGTTCGGTTTTTAGAAGGAAGAACAATTAAAAAATTTAATACTTGTTATTTCTGTGAAAAGAATGTAAGAAGAGGAGTAGGCTTTGATAAGCCGCAACTCAAAGATAAAGGGCCCACTTGTGGCTGTGTCTCTCGGAAGAGTTTTGGACATAGTGGTTTTACAGGAACATACACCTGGGCTGACCCAGAAGAAGAGATTGTCTATGTTTTTTTATCTAATAGAACATTTCCTTCAGCTTCTAATACCCTTTTGGTGAAGTCTGGTTTACGAACAAGAATTCAACAAGCGATTTATGATGCACTTGATGATGGGTAGCCAGATCGGTTAGATCAATGTATTATTTCAAGGAGTTCAGACTAATAAAATTTACTTAAATAAAGATGCTCATTATTGACTAGGGCTCTGTTTTTAGTAACTTTGAACAATGAAAATAGCAATTGTCTGTTACCCTACCTTTGGTGGTAGTGGCGTCGTCGCAACTGAGTTAGGAATAGCCTTAGCTAACCGAGGGCATGAGGTGCATTTTGTAACCTATAAACAACCTGTTCGCTTAGGTCTTTTAAGTAACAGTATACATTTTCACGAAGTTCATGTGCCTGAGTATCCTCTTTTTAAATACCAACCTTATGAATTAGCGCTTTCAAGTAAACTTGTTGATACGGTAAAACTTTATGGAATAGAGTTGTTGCATGTGCATTACGCTATACCTCACGCTTACGCTGGTTATATGGCCAAGAAAATGTTAGCGGAAGAGGATATTTTTATTCCAATGATTACGACCTTACACGGTACGGATATTACCTTAGTTGGCAACCATCCTTTTTACAAGCCAGCAGTTACATTTAGTATTAATAATTCTGATGTGGTTACCTCTGTATCAGAAAGCTTAAAAAAAGAAACACTCGCTCTTTTTGATATTCAAAAAGAAATTGAAGTTATTCCTAACTTTATAGACAAAAGCAAATATAGCTCGTCTTTTACGGATTGTCAGCGCTCTTTAATGGCCGATGATAATGAAAAAATCATTACTCATATTAGTAATTTTCGAAAGGTAAAGCGAATACCTGATGTGATACGTATTTTTAATAAATTACAGGAAAGAACTGCCGCTAAATTGGTAATGGTAGGGGAGGGGCCTGAGAAAAAAGATGCGGAGCAGCTATGCAAAGAATTAAAAATATCAAATAAGGTCATATTCTTAGGAAATAGTAATGAAATTGACCGAATTCTTTGTTTTACAGACTTGTTCTTATTACCCTCAGAAACCGAAAGTTTTGGTCTAGCCGCTTTAGAAGCTATGATTAATAAGGTGCCCGTAATTTCTAGTAACGCAGGAGGTATTCCTGAAGTTAATGAACAAGGTATAACGGGTTATTTAAGTGCTGTTGGCGATATCGAAGAAATGGCTCAAAACGCGCTTAAGATACTTAGTGATGACGAAGTTTTAGAGAAGTTTAAAAAGAATGCCCTTAAATCAGCTGAAAAATTCGATATTTTGAATATTCTTCCGTTATATGAAAGTGTCTATGAAAAGGCCTATAATAGTAGATTCGACCAAACCTATACCTCATGAAGTTATTCTATTTCTTAATAATAATGATAGTAGTTTCTTGTAAAGGAAATAAAAAGGCAACCACAATTGCTACTAAGGAATCAAAGATGGAATCTTCTTATAAACTTGATGTACTTTTACAAGAATCTGATAGCAATTTTGACCAGGCAGAAACAATGGTTATTAGAGATTCGAAACGCCTAACCAATTTTTACCTGAAATTAAATAAGACCAGAAAGCCTGGTTTGCCTGTTCCTAAAGTTGATTTTTCTAAAGAATTAATTGTTGTTCAATGTATGGGTGAACAAAAAGGAATGGGGATTCCGGTATTACGTTTTTTAAAGGAAACTAATTTAGAAGTTGTTTTAAACGGAACAGTAGAAAAAAGTAAAGAGGCTAAGAATATTACGACAAATACAGCACCCTTTTGTGTGTATAAAATGCCAGTTGGCTCAAAAAAGATAGTAGTGGAACTAATTTCTACGAGTTATTAGAAAAACCTATTTGGTGTATTTAATTGAGTAATTTTTTTGGAAAAATCTTCTTTTTCAACCAAATATTGAACTTCATATAATAATAAATTAGATTTATGGGCAAAGACATCCAGTAAAGCCCTTTTCCATATAGATATGGTTTAGTTTTGACAATGAAACGAAATACTTTTTCAGGCGATAGAATGAATAATTTGAGTAAAGCTCTCTTTCTAGATCTCAGCTGTTTTGGGCTGTATGTTAATCCTACTTGATTTCCTCCAATATTTTGATAAAACCCTTGCGATATATTGTAAACAAATTTAATTTTCTTTTTGTTGGAAAAAATTCCATTTCGCATGGCCATATCGGTAATGTATTCTTGAGCTTGTTCTTGGGTGTAATTTACGGTTCGTAATTTATTGAATAATTTGTCAAAGACACTCAGCATATAATTTTGAATATCCTTTATATAATGTTCGAAAATGTGTTTTTCATTTTCTTCATGATACTCGATAGGATTAACTTTTCCGTTACTATCAGAATAACCTAATGTACTGCCGTGTGGGGCTGCAAGTAGTTGCTCATAAAGTTGTCCATTGGCTTTTAAAATTTCGTATGAATAATTTCGATTAGGATATAATGAAAAATTTAAACCGTAACGTTTCGTTTTAGGCTTTATATTATATATCTCTTTAAGTCCAAGGTAATAACCTGTTACTGGAATTTTTTCATCGTAAAAATTATAAATGCCTTCTTGCATTGTACCTCCCCAACCTACATCAACTAGAGCTATACCTTCTTTATCAATTTGGGTATTGAAGTTTAGCATATATTCTGAAAATGATTCTTTTTGTTTTAATCTATTCAATTCATAAAGTTCAATAAACGTAGAATTAGCGCGTAATTTTTTAAGCGAATCAGACTTGAAAAAATTTTCATGAACTTCAAAAAGATTTATGTTTAATTCTTTCTCTATAATTTTAGTAGTGTTTGAAGAGAATTGAAGCCATTCCATGAATTGTATAGGCGACATTTTTCCATAATTTTCTTCGATAAAATCAAATTTTTCTTCGGAAAGGGGTTTTAAGTTTACTAATTGGGCAGATTGTCTTGACGCCCTTAAGTAATGCGTGTTTATTTTTGTTATGTTATCAAATAGATTTAACTCTTGATACAAATCAAACAATTTACGTAAATAGAGCCCTTCTCGGGCTAAGAAGAATAAGTTGCGAACTCCATCTTGGCTAGCTTTAATGTAAAGTCGCTCTATAAAGAAATAATAATGTAATATATATTCACTAAAGGGGTAATTACTTTTTCGACATTCACGCTCAATACTTTTACAGGCTTTTTTAAATTGCTTCGAATCCTTACCGAAAAGATTCTTTTTATTTCTGAAATGATGTGATTTGTGTTTGGTGTGAATACTTTTAATACCATGTATACCTGCATTGATAACATCACTATTTAGGTTGTCACCTATCATAATTACTTCTTCGGCTACCAGATTGACTTTACTTAGTATATATGGGTAAATGGTACCCTTTTCTTTACTTTTTGATAATTCACATGAAACGAACAAATCGTCAAAAAGAGATTGTATTTCATGAAAATTCACTATTCGGTGTATCAATGATTTCGACAGAAAAAAATCAGTCACCAAATAAATTTTATAACCCTTTTTCTTTAAAATATCCAATGAGTTAATTAGCTTATCATTCTTGAACTGAGTAGATACTTCAGAAATATAATCAGCATTTTCAAATATTTTTTCGAAAATTGTATAATCAGTATTTTGTAAAATATTATTGTTAACTAAGCGGTTATATACCTCTTTAACTAAGTGTCTGTAATTTACTTCTAAAGTGTTTATACCTTGTTCTTTTGCTAAAAAAGAAAGTGCAGCGAACCGAATAGAAAAGAGTTGATCAATAGAGATTGAGATACCCAATTCTCTAATCATATGTTTAGCCCATAACTTAATACAAAAGTTTGGGTGTACCTTTCTATGGACGAGGGTATCGAAAAAATCTGTAAAAACAACTTTACACGAAGGTAAATTCTCAATCTTTTGTGCTATATCTTGCAATTTAATCTAATAAGAAATAAACCTTAAAGATATATAAATACTACTAGATAAGCAGCATAAATAATATAGGAGAACGGTTATATAACCAAAGAATTATACTTTCCTTTACCTCTTCGGTAAAGCGTTTTAATAAAGATGGTTTTCGCGTGTGCAAAATTGACAATTTCAATTAGTGTTCTGAGGGCTAACATACAAAATTATCGATAAACTGCACAATTTATCCGATTAAAGTTCGCTTTTGAAAGCAATTATAGAGGAAGCAAATTATTGGCAATAATAAGGCTCAATCTATATAATGTTAAATTGACCAAAAGAATTTATATAATACTCTGGTAGAAATTCTAAAGATGAATGAGTATGCGCATTGCAGTGAATATTTAAGCCATTATCTAGTAACGCAACAGTTTTCCATCCGAGTTGTTTCGGAGTAACGAAATCCTTTTTGAAATTATCTGCAATATAAAAGTATGTTCCTCTTTTAAAATATAATTCTACTGCTTCAAAATTTTGTCGATTAGGTTTTTCAGTACCTAATTCTTCAGAAATAACCAAATGATCTATATGCCTTAATAATCCTAATTTTTCAAGTTTATTTCTTTGAGTAACCGATCGACCATCAGTAATTATTGCAATTTTACCTTTTTTAGTTTTTATTTCATTGAAGACATCTATCACATTTTCGAATGGTTCGATGCTTGGTTTATGATTGCGGTATTTTTGAATTAAATCGTTTTTATCTAGAGAATATTTGTCAACTAAGTACTTAAAAACATCTAATTTATGCCGATACATTGAAAATATTTGAGCATAAAGTTTTTCCCATGAATTGGGTTCAACTTCTCGAGCTATTTCAATATAAGCAGATTTTAAGTAATTTATCTCGTTATATAAAGTGTCGTCTAAATCAAAGACAATTACAGTATTATCATTAACTCTTATATCCATGCACTAGTATTTCGTGATCATACCTGATCATAAGTAACCCGTCTTCCCATGAATCGAACTTATCTTCTATTTCTTCATTTAAAAAGTACTCTGTAATAATCCATTTAGGAAAGTTGGCTCCAGCTAAATACGATAAAGGATAACCACCTCCAAACCTCGGGTTTATTTCGATGCCATATATTTTTGAAGTATTTTGATTCATGAAAAACTGAGCAGTCAAACAACCTACTGCACCATCAACTGCTTCAAGATTCGCACGAATATAACTTACCAATGCGTTATTCGCTGTGACTGCCTTGTTTACTTCGCCGTCTCTTACTTCAATTCGCTTGCGAGGTACAGCACATTTTAATTTGTGATTTTTGTTATAGTACAGGTCACATGTATATTCGTCATATTTATCGTGATCGATATATTCAAGAAACATTAATTTTTCGTTCGAAAAGTGGTAATCTGTAAGGTCTTCTTGTTTTCTTATCAAATAAGTATCAACACTACGACTACCATCAATTGGTTTAATAAATAATGGCAGTTGATAGTTGTCTTTCGAATATTCTTTAGCAATATTGACATTGTGCGAAAGGAAAAAGTCATGAATGACTCTTTTATCACGACATTTCTTAATAAAAGATTCAGATGCTACAAGTGGCTTTATGTTATTCTTTTCGAATAAGCTTCTGTTTTTAGCAAGTAAAAGCAATTCGGTATCAATAGTTGGAATGATTAAGGAAATCTTAAATTCTTGACATTTTTCAATTAATGCTTCTATATAAGATGGGTTATCTAATCTTGGCACTTCAAAATAACCGTCTGCCACTTGGCATGCTGCAGAAAGCTGTGGTTTAGCATCGGCTGCATATACTTTTGCATTTGAATAAAGATTTTTTAGTTCTTTCTGAAATGCTCTAACAAGTGACACGCGCCTTCCGGCTGAGCTAATTAAAATGTTCATTTACCTATGTTATAAAAAGTTCTAAAAAATCTAATGAAAGGGTTAATTAGCGATTTTCGATTGAAGATAAAAACAAGAAAAGAATATCCAACTCCATGGTAATCTTCTCCTAAAAATTTTTTAAGCGGGTAGGCATCAATTTTTTCAAAACCTTCTAGCATTTCAGGAATTCTGTCCACGGATATATCAGACTTCATTAAGCGTACCATTAAAAAGAAAACAAAGGATTGCTGTCTTGTTTTTAAGCGCGTAATACACTTAATTGCTTCGGCATGATCTTTCGAAACTGAATTTATAAGTTGTTCATAAACATATGCGGCGTTCGCATTATCAAAAATCACTTTATTATAATGTTCAGGACTTTTGTTACGCATTGCAGATGTTGGAAGAATTCGATAACGGTGTACATCATAATCTACATGAGCCATGCGTTCAGCTTTTAAAAACAACTCTGAAGTTAAAATAGCATCTTCCATCCACTTGCCTTCTATAAAGCGAATGCCCGTTCGCTTTATAAAATCTCTTTTGATTAAATACCACCAAATTTCATTATGGTGCTTGGTATTTGCAATGTAAGATATACCATCTTGAATTTTTAATTTTTTAACGCCATGTTCAATATTAGTAGAATCTGGCACATGTCTTTTTACTACGGGCATGCTATTAAAAGTAAGGATATCTAAATCGTTACTTTCCATCAAACCCAAAATTGAAGTAATCGTGTTTTTTGCTAAATAGTCATCGGGATCAAGAAAATAAATATACTTTCCTCTTGCAATATCATAACCAGAATTTCTCGCAGCACCTACACCCGCATTCTTTTTGTCAACAATGACAATATTAGAATGTTTAGCTGCATAATTATTTGCGACGATTAAAGTAGAATCTTTCGATTCATCATTCACAATGATCATTTCAAAATCTGCAGGGTTCAAATTCTGATTAAGAAGACTATCTAAACACTCTGGTAGATAGCGCTCCATATTATAACATGGTATGATAATACTCAACTGCATAGGTTCAATTTCCTGTAAATGTTTCCATGGTCGCATGTGTATTTGAAGACACGTCTTCTCTACGAACAACTTTTAAAAAGGTCAACCAAAATATTTTTAAATCTAAAACGAAGGAGCAATTTTTGACATACCAAACATCATAATCGAATTTTTGCTGCCAAGAAATCGCATTTCTACCATTAATTTGAGCCCAACCAGTAATGCCAGGTTTGATTAAGTGTCTTTTATTTTGTTCTTCAGTATATAATTCAAGGTATTCAATAAGTAAGGGTCGCGGACCAATTAAACTCATATCACCTTTGATAACATTTAATAGTTGCGGAATTTCATCTAAAGATGTTTTTCTAATAAATTCACCGACCGCAGTAAGTCTTTCGGCATCAGACAGAAGTTTTCCTTCTTGATCTTTCTTGTCGTTCATCGACTTGAATTTTATAATTTCAAAAATCTGTTGATTTTTACCTGGACGTTTTTGAAAGAAAAATACTTTTCCGTTATTGGCAATAAAAAGAAGTATGTAAATACAAAGGAAGATTGGACTAAGAATTAGGAAAGTTCCCAGCGCCACAATAAAATCTATTGTTCTTTTTAGTATTCGTTCGTACATGATCTTTGTTTGGGGGGAATTCTAGTTAAATGTATATATTCATCATCTTATTTAAAATATCAAATAGACCAACGGCATTAATTTTTGTTTAAAGGGCCAATTTAACTTTTGCTTTAGAAATTATTTTAGTCATTTTTCGGCCTTATTTAATTTATATTATTTACAATGGTTACATATGCTTGATGACCTGATAAATGTTTTTGCATATAGTTAAATCCGTTTTCACCCATTTTTTTTCGCAACTTCGGATTATTAATTAGATACATCAGTTTGTCTTTAAGGACGCTAGTTTTACCAGCGGGAGCCCATACACCCGTTTCTAAATCATCCATTATTTGCCCAAAATCAGTATTGGTATCAATAGAAGCTAAAATTGGAGTTTTAGTATTATAATATGAAAGCGCCTTTGATGGAATATTCGGAATTGTGAATTTTTCACTTAATGATATTAAACCAATATCGGCCATCTGCACCCATTTCATGTATTCATTTTGAGGTAGACCATCTTTAATTATTAGGTTGCGAACCTTTTTTTGTTTGACAAGGTTTTCTAGATTTTGACGTTCATTACCAGATCCCATAATGAGAAAAACGATGTTTTTCTCATTATTGCAAGCAATTGCCAAGTCAACTATATTTTCAAGCTTTTGAGGTAAGCCGATGTTACCTCCAAAAATAATTACAATTTTACCATCAAAACCCTCCTTTGTTCGGATTTGCTTTACTTCCATCTCTGATGCAGCAGGCATTATATCGCCCCAATTGGGGAGCATGTGCAATTTTTCAGTAGATAATTCTGGATTATGATTTTTCACAAAGTCTATATTGCCTTGCGACATACATCCTATGGCATCAGATTTGGCATACAATTTTTTTTCTTTGTGTCTGAAATAATAATGAATAAGTCCAGTTTTTTTTAACATTCCCAAATCAACTGCATTTTGCGGAAAAATGTCTCGTAAGATCAAATACAACTTTGCATTTGACTTTCTTTTGAGCCATGCGGCAACTCCATATAGGGTAATAGGTGGGGTAGGGGTGATAATTAAGTCAAAGTCTAATCCTATATTATTTTCTTTTATGGCTTTCTTGTATTGATAAGGTAGCATGACATTTGCAATACCTTTTTTAATTGAGCCAACACCAAAAAGTTTCATGGTACTTACACGAATTACTTTTACACCCTCTTCAATTTGCAAACCAGAGGTAGAATCATCATACATTGGAGCCACCACGGTAATGTCATGACCATTCTCGTGAAACTGAGAAACTAGTTGCGTGTATAGGTACTTTGACTTGTCCATTTTTGGAAAAGCAAGCGCCAAGAAAATAACTTTCATTGGTTTTAATATTTAGACCATACCACGCGATTAATGTAATCTACGTAAGACAGTATTATTCTAACCACCTTTTCACTCACATTGGGCATCGAATAATCTGCTACCGGTCTAAAATTACGTTGGGGGTTTCTATTTTGAACTTCTAAAGCAACTAGCGCTTGCATAATGCGCTCTGGATTCATTCCAGTCATCATAACAGAGGCTTCTTCCATGGCTTCAGGCCGTTCATGTGCTTCACGAATATTTATAGCATGAAAATTCAGAATTGAAGATTCTTCAGAAATAGTACCGCTGTCAGACAATACAGCAAAAGAATTATATTGTAAAGCGTTATAATCAGTAAAACCAAGTGGTTTTAAAAATTGAATGTTTTTGTGCGTTTTGAGATTTTTTGAATCTAGCATATTACGTGTTCGTGGATGCGTTGATACAATTACGGGGTAGTCATACTTTTCAGCAATTTGATTTAGAGAAGTAATTAAGCCTTCAAAATTTTTAGGACTACTAATATTTTCTTCCCTATGAGATGAGACAACGAAATATTTTTCTTTTTCTAAATTAAGCTTGTTTAGTACATCAGATTCTTTGATTTTAGGAATGAATTGATTCAGTACTTCGAACATTGGACTACCCGTTTTGATTACTCGATCGGCTGGTAGTCCTTCACGTAAAAGATACTCTCTAGCAATATCGCTGTAAGTCAAATTAATGTCTGCAACATGATCTACAATTTTACGATTCGTTTCTTCAGGAACGCGTTGGTCAAAGCACCGGTTGCCGGCTTCCATATGAAAAACAGGAATTTTCCTCTTTTTTGCAGGAATTGCACATAGGCATGAATTTGTGTCACCCAAAACTAAGAATGCATCGGGATCTATGTTCTCCAATAGAGGATCAATTTTAATTAAAATGTTACCTACTGTTTCAGCAGCATTTTTGCCAGCTGCGTTTAAGAAATGATCAGGTTTACGAATACCCAAATCTTCAAAAAATATCTCATTTAATTCGTAATCGTAGTTCTGGCCTGTATGTACCAAGGTATGGTCAATGGCTTTATTGGCATCTAAAGCATTTAACACACATGCTAGACGAATAATCTCAGGTCTTGTTCCTACTACGGTAAGTACTTTTAGCTTTTTCAAAATATGTAAGTTGGTATTATTTATTTTATTTAAACATCCTCGAAATACGTATCTGCATCTTCGGGATTGTATGGTTCATTAATCCAAAATAAGGTAATTAATTCTTCGTCTCCAATATTTTTAATATTGTGTGTATACCAAATTGGCATATCTACATAAGCTGGTTCATTACCGTCGAGATAATAATCAATTACTTCATTAGTTCCAATTTTCCTCAATTGAATTAGGGCTTTACCACTAATTACAGCAAAACGTTCAGCCTTTCTAGTATGAAAATGATTTCCTCTAGTGATACCAGCTACTGTTGTTGAAAATGAAAATTGACCGCTTGTTTGCGTACGAGCTATCTCAACAAAGCTACCTCTTGGGTCAGTATGTTTCGTGAATTTAACGGGGTAATGTTCTTCAGGTATATAACATCTAAACGTGTTGAAAAGCGCTTTTTCAAACGGATCTTCAAGGTTTGGAAAGATACCATTGCCCATATAATCATCCTTAAACGTAGTTAACAGCTCTAATATTCGCGATACTTTGTTTTTACTTGTTGGTACAATGCGAATTTCACTACTAGTAGTATCAATTTTATCTCCCGATTTTTTTTCCTTGATAGCATCAATGAAAATAGCAACTAGCTCATTGATATAAATTAGACCTACTTCGCCATCTTCAATAATGTTGGGTTCTTCTCCACGCGCCACTTTGTGAGCAAAAGTCGCTACTACAGAATTGTAATTTGGTTTGCCAAACGGTCCGAAAACATTAGGAATTGTGAGTGAAGTGAATTTGCTATTGGTTTCAGAAGCCCAAGCAATAAATTTTTGTTTTCCTTCTTTTTTTGATTGACCGTATAGATTGTCACGATCTTCTTGAGAAGAAGATGAGAAAATAATATGAGGGTTTACATTTTGACTTTTACAGGCGTTAATAAGACTGTTAACTAATTTTAAATTAGTTTCATAAATAACATTAGCGTCTTCATGCCTATTCATGGCTGCAAGGTGAACAATAGTGTCACATTCTGCAGTAAATTTTTCAAGCGCTGTTTGATTATTAAAATATGATCTTTCAAAAGGAACAAGGGTTACCGTTTCATCTAAAGATAGGGTAGTGTAGAGATGATTTCCTACAAAGCCAGCTTGTCCAGTTATTCCAATTTTTTTCATTTACCTGAATTTGTTCAGTATCTATTATTGATTTACCACATAGCAGACCATTGGTCTAAGGCATAACGAAAATCATCATTTTTTGATTCTTCTAATGAAAAATTAGAAAAGACCAGTAATTTTGAATTTTCTTCTTGGGCTTTAAATGCTGTTGCATAGCCGCCTGTGATTTCTAGTATTGAAGGTTTTGTAGCTTCAAGCTTAAACTGTTTCGCTGCAATCGTTTTGGATGGTGTTTTAAAATCATCTATTTCGATAAGATTTACAATAATTGCTCCTGCATTACAATAAAACCACTTTTTTTCATTTTTATGCGCTTGCCAACCCCTAATATCATTCGTGTTGGCTGGTGAAATTTCATATACTCGAATAACCTCAGTCATATTAAATGAATTAAAAAAATTCAATATTCCTCTGGTATCCACAAAAGAGCTTCCCTCTATCTGCCTATGATAAACCATTTAAAGCTGATCTTTGATATAATCTAAGTTTAATAAGGTTTGCTTTAACTCTTCATCAGTTAATTGTGATGTGTTGTGCGAATGATAATCTTCTATTGCACTAATATCTGTTTCACCCTCAGAAAAATAACGACTATAATTTAGATCACGATTATCCGCTGGAATTCTATAAAATTCGCCCATATCTTCTGCTTTCTGCATTTCTTCACGGGTACAAAGGGTTTCGTACAATTTTTCACCATGACGCGTACCAATAACCTTAATTTCATTATCGGCATTGAAGATTGATTTAATTGCATTGGCCAAATCACCAATAGTACTGGCAGGCGCTTTATTAACGAAAAGATCACCTTGATTACCATTTTTAAACGCAAACAATACCAAATCTACAGCGTCTTCAAGCGACATCAAGAAACGTGTCATATTAGGATCAGTAACGGTAAGTGGGTTCTTTTCTTCAATTTGTTTTACGAAAAGTGGAATAACAGAACCTCGCGAAGCCATTACATTACCATAGCGGGTTAGGCAGACTATCGTATTGTCGTTCGGTATATTTCTCGACGCTGCAACAGCTACTTTTTCCATTAAAGCCTTACTTATGCCCATAGCATTGATGGGGTAAGCAGCTTTATCTGTACTCAAACAAATAATTCGTTTTACATTATTGGCTACAGCAGCATCAATAGCATTTTGGGTGCCAAAAACATTCGTTTTTGCAGCTTCTATAGGAAAAAATTCGCAAGAAGGTACTTGTTTTAATGCGGCAGCATGAAATACGTAATCAACACCATTCATTGCTCTAGCGATGCTATTGTAATCTCGTACATCACCTATATAAAATTTTACCTTCTCGTTTTTCAAGGTATTACGCATGTCATCTTGTTTCTTCTCATCACGTGAAAAAATGCGAATTTCTTTAATATCAGTTTCTAAAAATCGGTTCAATACGGCATTTCCAAAAGAGCCCGTACCTCCTGTTATTAGTAGTGTTTTATTTTTGAACATTGTTTTAGTTTTATTCTTTAAAAGACTGTGAACGAGTCACTTAAATTCTTTTATTTTTTTGGTTGTTAATGTTTGTTATTTATAATTCAATATGTTAACGATAATATTTGAGTTTTTGTATACAGATGCCTTATTTGTTGATACAAATTTTAATGTTATTTTATTTTTTTCGTGAATGAAGTCACTACATTTTCTTGGGCTAGCATTTTTTTATGCCGCTCAATTTCTTCATTGGTAAAGCGCATTCGAATTAATTTTGCAGGATTTCCTGCAAATATTGAGTAATCAGGAATATCTTTGGTTACTACGGAACACGCCCCTATTATTACTCCGTTTCCAATGGTAACACCTGCTTTGATCATAACATTTGCTCCAATCCAAACATCTTCTCCAATTTGAGTTTTTGGCATTTCAGGGCGGCCAGAGAATATTACAGGTTTATCAGGATTATCAATATTATGATCACCTCCTAAGATGGATACTTTAGGGGCTAACATGGTATATTTACCGATACTTACATTAGGATAAATAACGCAACCCCTTCCTATAAAAACATGCTTACCCGTAATTAAGTCGCCGCTTATAATACTGGAACCACCCATATACATGGTTTTATGCACATGCTTTAGCCCAAGATTATATCGGTACCAAGACATTTTTAAATTCTTTAGAACTTTTTTTAGACCACTAATCATTGTTCGTTAGTTATAATTTCATTAATTATTTGGGCTTGATTTTTAGGGTTATATTTCGTGTCAATGTTTTGATAACAATATGCGCGTATTTTGTCTCTTGACGCAGTTTTATTTTTTAAAAGCCAATTTTTTATTTTTTCTGCAAGATCGTTTATTGACCCTCTTTTAAAAAGGTCTCCATTCACGCCAGGTATAATAACCTCATATTCGGGCATTTGAAAGTTAAAGTCATCGTGCGAAATTACTGGAGTACCATAGGTTAGTGCCGTTATTGCAGTTAAGCCAACCTCGCCTGGTGAGACACATATATCACTGACTCCGATCAACTCTGCTAATTGAGACTCCTCATAGCAGGCACCATAAAAGTGAAAGTAATCTTCTAAAGTATACTTATTTATTAATTGATTTAAGTCATTTACTATTTGCCCTTCTCCAATAAACAAGGTATTCAATTTAAAATCTTGCACAGCAAGAATTTGAACTGCCTCGACAATCATATCTAACTTTTTCTGATTCGTAAGCCTGCCTACAAAAACTAATACTGGTAGCTCAGGGTTTTTGAAAAGTTCTTGTTTTTTTTTGATAGCATTTAGAGAATTTATTTTCGCTCTATATTTTATTTGCTGCGTGTAATCTAACGAATTGTAAACAACATGTAGTTTACTTTCTGCGAAATCGTTTTTAATCATGATTTCTTTTGCCTTATGACCATACAAAAATAAACCATCGCTCAGGTTATAAAAAAACCTTCGAAACTTCCATTTTAGACCAGTTTCATTACGAGTAACACCATGCGTCCATAGATAAACTTTTTTTCCGTTTAGTTTTGCATAGAACAAACCTGCCCATGTGCTGATATAATAGGTATTACCAAGAAAAATGACGGCGCTAAAATCATTCTTACGAAGTAGCGACAGCAAATTTCTCTGCCATAAAACCATTCCCTTATAAATCCATAAATTTTTTACATTCCGCAATCTTAAACCTCCTTCTTGAATAGGTATTTCACCAAGTTTTGGGTCGATAGTTTTAATACTTAATTTGGCTTCGATATCAGCAATCATTGTATATTCAATCCCTTTAGTCAACGATAGTTCTGAAAAAATCGGAAGACGATAATGAGCTATATAAGGATAGACTATGGCTACTTTCATAGTCTTTAGCTTTTTGAAATTAAATTTAAGCGTAGGAAATATAATCCACGATTAAACAGAATTAATACCATTAGAGTTTCAAATAATTGTACGTCAGAAATATAAAAAGATCTGACGGAATTGATTTTATTTATAAGTAGTGCTTTAATCATGAAATAAACGGGGGTTTTAAAACATGTTTCTATTTAATATAAATTTTTATTTTAATTAATAAACGTAAAGGTATATAAATACATTAAGTGTCTGTTTTACAACTCTAATTAGAATTTTTTAGAAAATTATTTTCGACTAAGCTATACAGTATCTAAAAATTTTATAATTCTTTTGGTTTGCACTACATTATTTTTTTTATTTAATACAAAGTTCTTAGCATTTTGACCAAATTGATGTAATTCTTCTTTTGGCTTACCAAGTAGTATTTTTAGTGTTTGGTGCATACCATTTACGGATTCATCATTAAACAGATAAACAAATTTTTTATACTCCTCTGGCATTCCAGGCAAATTTGTTGTTAAGGTTGGGGTTCCCGAAACCATATATTCCATATTCTTAGAGGGAAAAGAATATTTCGTAAACTCTTCATGCGTTGGCCGCGGATTAATAAGTAAAGTGGCTTTTAATTGGTCTTTTACGACCTCATTATTAGGCACCATACCTTTAAATAATATTCTACGATCATCACCAATATAATTATCCATATGCTGATCCATATCTCCTGAACCATATAAATGAAGTCTAGCATGGTTATCTTTTGTTAACTTAAATGCATCAATGAGTGTTTTAATGCCATATCTCTCGTAAAGACCTCCGGCATATATTAGTATTATATTTTTGTCTTTGGTCGCTAATGCGTTTATAGATGTTTCCATTTGAACGTCAACCAAACCTTCCATAATCATATATGGTTTGTTGCGCTTATTTACTTCGGGATTCATTTGTTCTGTAAGTAGAATAAAACCACTGAAGTTTGACAACATGTAATCGAACATACGATTATAGGTTGTTTTTGCTTTTTTTTCGCCACCTCCGTTATTCGCTACCAAAAGGCCAGGTAAATCAGTAACTATGGTAATACTTTTTGTAAAAGCCATCTTTGCAGCTAATGAAGAAGCAAAACTTATGGAAAGGTTGAGCACATCACAAATAACAATACTCTTTTGGCGTATTCTGAAAATACACCAAAACCAAACTTTTAAGAAAGTATAAACGAACACAATGATGTTTTTGATCGGTCCAATGTTAATGTTGGGAACGTAATTGTACTTTACTCCATTGTTTTTTTTTGAGCGTAGAATCCAAATTCTTCTTTTATGTATTGCACTGACAATAGGTATAGTACTGAGTGTTTCTATAGTACAATTAGCTGAATTATTTGCAAAACCATTGACAAGTAATCTATGAAATTTTTGAACTGCTTGCTTTGGCTTTTGCGCTGCAGTCTTAAAAATATAGTCTAGTAGTTCTTCGGAACAAAGTGAACTAACATAGAGAATTTTATTCATTATTTCGGGGATGATCTATATATTAAACAAATTACTATATATAACGGTTTGACGTAAAAATAGTATGTCAATGCTAAAGTTTACCTTATTTGATGCTACAGCAATGATCGTTAATTCCTATCAAGATTGTTCTTTTTACTTGAATTTTCAATAGTACACTCAGGTATGGTTTCATTAGCATTATACAATAGCTGATGTTTACTTTCAAATTTTGACACAATGCCCATGAGTAAGCAGAAAATCAAAAAAGTTGCAAACATTCCTTCAAAAATGGGTTCAACCATGAACAAAAGAAAAAGTGCAAGTGTATATACTCTAATCTGATTGAAAAAGGAGAGCATTTCATTATTGACCTTTGTTATTCTTTTAATTTGAAATACCGAACGAATAGTAAATATAAGTAACAAAATAAAAGGAATAACTCCAGATGCTCTTAAAACATCCAGCCACATATTATGCGAATGTCCGAATTCTTCAACATCCCAACCAAGTGGTTTTTTAAAAAGGTTTTCAAAAGATTTTGCCCATCTTGAAGTTCGTCCGCCACCACTGGCGATATCAGCACCATTATTATTTTCCATTCGATCTGCAAATGCAGATAACCAGTCAGAGCCCAAATCAAATTGCACATTTTGAATAATCAGAAAGATTCCCCCAATAAAAACAGAGAAAATTACTATATTTTTTTTCAATGATTGTCTAGGGACAATGAATATTAGAGAACTTAACAATGCAAATAAACAAATTACGATTTGAGTTCTTGTTCCAATCCTTAAAATGCACATTAAGGATAGTACAAAAACTAGCCACATAAAAATTCTGAGTGCAAGTGAGATTTTAACTTGCCGGACTACCAGAAGTGCAGGTATGCACATGTTTAAGGTGAAAAATGACCCCATAATAGTGGCAGAAATTAACCCTTCTCCCCAAAGTAAAGGAACACTACGACCAATCTGACCAAAACCACCTTCCATAATATTTAATAGTACTGAGACCAATGCCGAAAATGAAAGTAAGAATCCTAGAAAAAATAAAGATTTGAAAAGTACCCTGTCATTCGTTACTTTATCACATAGGTACTTACCCAAAACATAAAAAGTAGGAGGAAAAACCGCATAAATTAATATAAACTGTAACCCGAATTCCGGATTTAGGGCATAAAATAAACCGTAGATTATTGAAAAAGTAATTATTAAAAATAAGTTGAAATCAAGATTTTTTTTAAGAAAGCGCCCTTTTGTAATAATTAAAGCGAAAAGCATATAACCAACTAAATACCCTAGGTTAAATGGATTGATTAAATATATCGCCAGTAGAAGACCTAATAGACCTGGTTTTTCAAAATAGTTTTTTAAAATTCTCAAAATAATGTGTAGGTTGTGTTATTAGATAATTATGAGGGGTATTTTAATTTTACGACCACCCAAATTTAGCTTTTATTTTGTCGGTTAACAATTTGGTTGCTACTAGGAGCGCATTTTTAAAAGAAATATATCTAATATTATAAATTACTTTTCGAAAATTATTTATGCTATGGGTATTTTGATCTGCTGTCAATGTGTCGTAGAGAAAAAAGTCTGTCCCCTCTATATCACAAATAATGTTCGCATCATGGGGTTTTAAAGAACAACCATAAGATTTTAGTATTTTATAATCGGCAACTCTATTTGTTAGCCAATATCTACTATTGTTTTTAGATTTGTATCCGTAAAGGTCTATACTCAGATCAGCAACTTGTAGATGAATCGACTCATGCAACAGGGTATTCTCATAAAAAGCATCATAAATACTTTTAGAGGCCTCTAGTGAACTAAAACTATAGCTCTCATTTATTTTAAAATTTAAAGGAGTTTGATAGGCCGTACTATCTGAACCAACATGCGTTCCTGCATCACTGAAATTGGTACTCAACGATATTTTAGGATATAAGAAATATTTGTTCTTTTTTATTAAGTATATGGTAAAGTACTTCAACCATGATTTGTCTGACCAATTGATTACGTTTTGTGGAATTTTCGGATCGGAAGTTAAATTTTGATTTGAAGCATACCAAAGTTTAAAAATATCCCATTGGTCTTTATTCCAAGCTTGTCCCCAAGAAGACGCAAATTGAAAGTAATAGTTATCAAAACCATCTTCAAGAGGCCTAAAAACATCTTTAGTATGTACGTTTAATGGATGGTCATACAAAGAAATCCCAGCTATTTTAGGATTGTTTTTTGAAAATTGTAAAGCGGATAGTGAATATTTGTAAAAGTTAGGAGAAACGAATAAATCATCTTCCAACATTATAATAGCATCAAATTTAGCGGTAAGATCTCCACATTTGATAACATGACTTCTTAAACCAAGGTTTTCTTTATGACTTATAATTTCTTTAGAGCCATATTCCCATTTGAAGTTTTCAGCTACCTCGACAACTTTCTGATTGCTATCTGAAAAATCAATACTAACTACCAATGGAATATTTTTGGTGTTGTAGTTTGCCCTTCCAATAGATTTTAAAATTCTTGAAAGTGATTTAGGTCTGTTGTAAGCAACTACAACAATGGCGGTTGTCGTTTCAGTCATTTTTAAATTTTTCGCAAAAATCGGCAATATTCAAAAAATGTGGTGCATTAGTCGCAACCCAAGTTTTTGGTTTTTCCCACCACTTAAAAGTTAAAAGAAATTTTATTTGTTCTTCTGTAAACCTTTGTTTTATAGTTTTTGCAGGAACACCACCGACAATGGTATATGGCGTAACGTCTTTAGTTATTACTGAGTTTGAGGCGATAATTGCGCCGTCGCCAATATGTACTCCATCAAGAAGCGTGACATTAGCGCCAATCCAAACATCGTTACCAATAACAATAGAATATTTGCCCCCTTTATCTCTAGGGGCTTCGAACTCGTCAAATTTTTGTTCTTGAACATAAGTGAACCCGGCTTGTCCTCTGGTTGAAAAAAATGCAGGATGACTGGATACAATGGTATGTGTAGGGTGCTTCCCAAATATGCATTTAACATCAGGGCCAATAGAACAATATCTTCCAATTTTAGTTTTTGATATTTGAGTGTTAACTCCTAAATATGAACCGTATCCGATAGAGGATCCGGTAATGCTACTGTTTCTCTCGAAAGAATTATCACCTTCAAAGGCTACTGAAAAACCGATAAAAACTCCTTTACCGTATGATATGCCGTATTTACGTTTGAGTTTTCGCTTATTTAACTCGTTTGCAATTTTTATCAAAATTGGACTTGATAAAACTATTTTTTTTAGCGCTTGTTTCATTTCAAATTAAAAAAATACTTATAGCATTGGGATTAACAAGTTTATTCTGAATTTAAATAAAAATACCATTATGTCGGAATAAACGCTTGATTTTGCTTGACATCATTCGTCTTATATCGAAATACTATGGTAAACGATTAAAAACTAAATATATTGAATAATTAAAATAACTAAGCACAAGGATCACTACAAAACTTTACAATTTTCGTTCTTAGTAAAAGCTCTTAAATAGCTAATATTGCAACTTGCATTAATTTAAATGATGCAATGGCAAATATTACGTTTTAAATTGCGTTGATAAAACCTAAAGAACAAAATTCTAGGTGATAGTTGATGAATTGTGTAAAACGAAGTCAATGTAATTAGCTTATTTAGAGTTGAAAAATGATAGTATTGTAATGTTTTAAATGATAAAAAAGCTTAAACAACTAAGAACAAATTCTGGGTTTATGAGGTATTTTAAAAATACTTCATGGCTACTTGGTGAAAAAGTATTACGAATTCTAGCTGCATTAACAGTGGGCTTATGGGTAACCAGGTATTTAGGACCAGCTGATTATGGCGTGCTTAGTTATGCGCAAAGTTTTGTTGCTATCTTAGCCGCTTTTTCTTCACTCGGTTTAAATGAGATTTTATCTCGAGATTTAGTTAGTGACGCTAATAAAAAACTTACCTATTTGGGTACAGCATTTTTATTGCAAACTATCGGATCATTGGTGCTTATGTGCTTTATTTTTGGTTCATTTTACTTAGACTTTGTTGAAGATATCGAATTAACACGAAAAATTATAGTTATTCTCGGGCTATTAACTTTCGTAAACAGGTTTAGTGTAATAACCTCATACTTTTTAAGTATTGTTAAAAATGAGGCCATTGTTAAGGTTAGTATACTTAACCTTGTTTTTTCTACTGTTTTGAAAGTACTTTTAATCACTTACGAAGCCCCTCTAATCTACTTTGTATATGTATTGGTCTTTGATACCTTGTTCTTAGCAATAGGGTGGTTAATTGTATATGCAAAACATAAAGAATCAATTTTCAATTGGAAATTTTCGCTAAAAACGGCTAAACAAATGTTAGGTGATAGTTGGCCCTTGATTTTGAATTTGGTTTTTGCATCTATATATATGAAAGTTGATCAAGTGATGATCAAAGGAATGATGGATACAACTGCAGTTGGTCAGTATTCTGCTGCGGTATTATTGAGTCAAGCATGGTATTTTGTGCCTACGATTATTGCAAGTTCTCTTTTCCCAGCAATAGTAAATGCAAAAAAGCAAAGTGAAACTTTGTATTATGATCGACTTCAAAAGCTATATGATATGATGGTGTTGTTTGCGGTTTCAATTGCAGTACCAATGACCTTTTTAAGTGATTTTTTGGTTTCTTTTTTGCTTGGACCAGAGTTTCCACTTACAGGTGGCGTTTTGAGTATTCATATTTGGGCTGGTGTTTTTGTCTTTTTAGGTCAGTCGACAAGTAAATGGACATTAACTGAAAATATACAGCGATATAGCAGTGTATGTTTATTTATTGGAATGTTATGTAATATTGCTCTTAATTTTGTTGTAATACCACGCTACGGAATTTTTGGAGCGGCAGTGGCTACTATAATTTCTCAATCTATTTCTGTCTTTTTTGCACCCATTCTATTTAGAAAAACAAGACCTTCTTTCATAATGATGTTGAAAGCCTTAACATTCACCTCTGTATTCCAAAGAGTATTTCGTAGCTAATCGTATTTTAAAATTATGACTAGATTTTGGGTAGGAGCTTTATCAAGTTTAATTCACAATAATCTTGCGAATTAAGAATCAACAGAGTAATTATTCACTACTTCATAAAATTGAACATATTTGATATCAAATATTTTATCAGCATTACCGTTAGGAAAGTATCAAACCAAAACAAACTAAAGACTAAAAAAATATGTGCGGAATATTTGGAACCATACCCAAAACAGAGACTTCATTTTTCAAATTCGCTCTAGACAAAATAACTCACCGAGGACCAGATAGTTACGGAATCGAAGATATTGATAGTGAGATTACCCTTGGCCATAGAAGATTATCAATACTAGATTTATCAGAGAACGGGCATCAACCTATGAGTAATGATGATGGTCGATATACAATTGTTTTAAATGGCGAAATATATAATTTTCTTGAATTAAAAGAAGAGCTATCTAAAAAAGGACATGATTTTAAAAGTACCTCCGATACTGAAGTGCTTTTAAAGTCTTACATAGAATGGGGAGAAGAGTGCGTTCTTAAATTTAATGGAATGTGGGCTTTTGCTATTTGGGATAAAGTAAAAAAAGAACTTTTCATGTCTCGAGATAGATATGGAAAAAAGCCCCTATTTTATGCAGTGATTGATGGTAAATTTATTTTTGCCTCTGAAATGAAATCGATCTATCCTTTTATTAAAAATCTTGAGGTTTCTGAAGATTTTGATTGGATGAAAAATAATATTTTTAGATATGAGGTAACTGAAAAATGTTTGATTAAAGGAATTAAACGTTTTCCACATGGACATAGTGGAACTTTTTCTAATGGAAAATTAACAACTAAGCGCTACTGGAATACTTTAGATCATTTGGTTGATGTTCCTAAATCGTATGATGAACAAGTGGAGCAGTTTAGATCACTGTTTTTGGATGCTTGTAAATTACGTATGCGATCAGATGTTGCTATCGGAACTGCTTTAAGCGGTGGCTTAGACAGTAGTGCAACAATTGGCGCTATGGCTCATTTATCAAAAAATAATAATAGTTATTCCAAAGATTGGCAACACGCATTTGTCGCTACTTTTCCAGAAACTCCGATGGACGAGTCTAAATACGCTAAAATGGTTACCGATCATTTAGGTATAAAAGGCACGTTTATGGAGGTTGAACCTCAAAAGCACTGGGGTAAACTTGAAGAGTATTTTTATCTCTTTGAAGATCTTTATATCACTACCCCCATTCCAATGATAATGATTTATGAAGCAGTAAAGAAAAACGGAGTTACGGTTACTTTAGACGGTCATGGTGCTGATGAACTGTTTAGTGGTTATAATGGACTTATTGAAGCGCTTTGGGATACTAAATTAAATCCGAAAAAAATAAAGAATGTTCTAGATACCTATCAAGGTACTTTAAATACGAGTGATCAGTTTGATAAAATTAATTACTCGAAAGTATATTCTTCATTTATGATAAAAACTGCTGCGAAAAAATTACTAGGTAAAGACAGAGTTTCTAGAGATCACGATCATCCTAATTTTAAAAAGTTAGACAATTTATCAAAACATCTTTATGTGATTTTTAATGAAACCATTTTACCAACCCTATTAAGAAATTACGATAGATACGCTATGATTAGTGGTGTTGAGATAAGAATGCCTTTCATGGATCATAGATTGGTGAGTTTTGTCAACTCATTACCATATACCAGTAAAATGGGGGATGGGTACACTAAAAAATTAATACGGGATGCGATTGACCCTTATATACCTAAAGAAGTAACTTGGAGAAAATCAAAAATTGGATTTACATCACCTATTGTAGATTGGATGCAAAATGATCTTAGTGAGTGGTTTTCAGATACGGTGCATTCAAAATCGTTTTTACAATCTCAATTAGTTGATAACCCGATGGAGTTACAAGGAAAAATAATGGACATCGTAACAAATAAAAGTAAGAATTTTGTAGTGGCACAAGATTCATGGAGGGCCTTAACACCATATATTTGGGGTAAATCGACTTTAGATCGAAATCATAAGGCCATGTAAAATATTTCGTCTTATATTTTTTTGAAATACACAAGCCTTAATTTATGCTCTTAAGCTATTTATTAAGGCTTAAAAATTATAACATATTCCGCGCTAGAACGACTCCAGCGATTTTCTAATTTGGTGGGTTGAAATTTACTCCCGACCATGTATTATTAATCCATCGAACATTGAATTTGCTATATGGGGCATACTGACCATCAGTTTCTACTACTAAATTTTGCCCATTTATGAATCTGCAATTTTGAATCGTTATATCTTTTGTTCTTAATTGTGTAACCGCAACAAAATTAAAATTAGTGACTTCAAAATTTTGTAACGTATTTCTTTCAGCTGAAGCAGCAAAGTTGGTTCCTCCTCCAACATTTAAAACCCTATTAGTGTTTTGTATGACTAACCCATCGAAGGTATTGTCATACCCCATGCTTACTTCATCTCTATCACCACCCGGACCAACAAAACCATCATCATAATCTCCCCAAGAGATAGCAGCCCACGTATCTTGTATGTACATGTTTTTAATTAAATTATTGTTTGCTCCGTTAAAAATGGCTAAAACAGCATGCCAATTGCTCGAGCTGGTGTCAACACCATAAATTTTACAATCTTCAATAGTATTGTATTGTACACCAGAGAAATTTAACTCAAAGCTGGTTCTTTTGGCAGTACAATTTTTAAAAGTATTATTTTTTGCAAGATCTTTCATGTCAAATCCATGACCTCCATGGCTTAAATAGCTGAGTCTTTCAGCTAAGCTATTTTCAACTACGGTGTTATTGGTGCCTCCTGTTAACAAAAAGTAATAGTCGGTAGGATTACCATTATTGTTTGCATATACTTTGCAATGATTTACTCTAGAATAGTCAGAATCAGATAGATTGAACGCTTCAGCCCCTGCATTTAAAACAAAAGAATCTTCAATTAGAGTGTTATTCCCCTCAATTTTAAAACCTACACCTGTATATGAATTCGAGTTAGATTGATTTCCGACATTGGTGACAATAATGTTTTTGAGGTGACTGTTAGTAGCAATATTTATGGTTTGAACTCCGATAGCGTATCCTGTTATCTGAAAATTTTCGATTTCAATATAACGATCATGAATAGTAATCGCAGTTCCTAATCCGTTCGACCCTTGTAGCAAAGGCATAGAATTTGCACTAACAATTTCACCATAGTTAAACGTTGAACCATTAACACTCGTAATATCACCTGGAATGCTCTTATAGCCAATAAACTTAATTGGAGCTCCACTATTTCCGTTATTATACGTTCGAAGTTGTTTATTTCCGTAATTGCCAGATTTAACGTAAATAACATCGCCTGCCTTGGCAACATTAAATGCATGTTCTAAACTCCATGGACTACTTGGAGATGTTCCATTATTAGATGAATTGCCATTCGTTGCAACATAAAACCCGGGTGGTACATTCCCGCCTCCATTGGTGTTTTCTTCTTCCACATCGATTTGAACCTCTTGACTACTTGATAGGCCTTGAGCATCTTTGACTGTTAAAATAATAGTGTAAACCCCTGGATCAATAAAAGTATGTGAAGGGTTAGCTACTGCAGCAGTTGAACCATCTCTAAAGTCCCATGAGTAACTTTTAATTCCTGAGTTGTCTGACGAAGAATCACCTAAAAACTGAACTGTTAATGGAGCTTTTCCAGAAAGCGGCGAAGCCGTAGCCACAGCAACAGGAGGAGTGTTCTGATTCTCAGAAACAACAATAGTTATTGTTTTTTTATCCATTAGCTCTTGCGCATCTTTCACCGTTAATTCTACTTCATAGGTTCCGGGATTTTCAAATTGATGAGATGGATTGGCAGTACTCGCGTTGGTTCCATCTTTAAAATCCCAGAAATAACTAGTAATACCATTATCATCGCTAGAATTATCACTAGTAAATTGTACATTAAGAGGTGCAGCACCATTTGTGGGGTTTGCAGATACTACAGCTATTGGCCCCTTGTTTTCCGGCTCCGTAACCGTAATTAAAACCGAAGTTGTATCTGTAAGCCCATTTTCATCAGATACTTCTAATTCCACTTCATATTCACCAGGGCTATCATACGTATACTCGAAGTCAACGGCATTTGCTTTAGAACCATCTTTTAGATCCCATGCGTAACTTGTAATTGATTTATCATCAGTAGAATTACCTCCATCGAACGAAACTTTAAGTGGGGCTTCCCCAAATTTAGGAGTTGCATCTATGATAGCTTCAGGAGCTTGGTTGTCTGTTTCAGTCACAGAGATTGTCACGGTATCAGTACTTTTAAGTCCACTTTCGTCAGTTACCGTTAACGCAACAATATAGACACCAACTTCTGTAAAAGTATGTTCGGGATTAATTTCAGTACCACTAGTATCGTCTTTAAAATCCCAATTAAAACTAACAATTTTGACATCATCAGTTGAATTATTAGCCATGAAATTTACAACTAATGGCACCTTGCCACTAGTAGGAGTTGCATCAGCAATGGCTACTGGGGCCTGATTTGCATCAGGTTTTTCCTCTTCTTGTTCGTTAGTATCTTCGATAGCTTCAGCACTTTTTAGTACTTCATATGTTACCACAAGTTTGGGTCCTACTTGTGTTTCATGTTCCTTAGACGCAAATGCTAAATCATTACCATTTTTATGCCTCAAAATTAAGGTTGTGTTTTCCGTATTTACATAGGTAATATCTAAAGGAATAACTTCCGTAGTTCCGATCTTATATTCTTTTAAAATTGATCCTAACTCAATTTCAATTGTAGGAGCCGTCTCTTGGGTTAAATTACCTTCTGTCCAATCACTAGACTTGGCCTTAAATACTGAAATATTACCATTGCCATCATCACCATCAACCGTGAACTGTAACTCTGCCTTTGTAATTTCACCATTAATTTGACCTATAGGACTTAAGTCAAACATTAAGTAACTTACCCTTTGATCTTCTTCTAAACGAATAATACTTTGATTAAACCCTTTGCCACTTTGAACATGAGCGTCATTGGTTGTAAAGAAACTGGTTGTTCTTAATTCATTATCAGGTTCATTCTCTTCCCCGGATTCGAATATCTCAATATTTTCTTTGTCGGCATCTACATTATTTGGATCTTCTAAAACAGAATCAGCCAACAAATCAGAATCTTTACTACAACCAAGATTTAAACTTAACGAGGCTAAAATGAAGAAGGTAAAAATTAGACTTAATTTAGAGGAAGGCGTGAGCATTTTTTATATGGGACTTATTATTTAAAGTATTCATTATGAGTTGGTAAAGCTCATTCAAAATTGTTTAAGATTTTTAAGGTTTGGTTTAGCAGTCATTTAGATATTTTTATATTTATTGCTTTGAAAAGCTGATTTTCGATCAAACGACTATTTCTAACGTTGAAATACACTTATTTAGTGTAAATTCTAGCTGCAAACGTAATTATTCAGGCCCGTTATTTATAAAAATGAAGTGTTTTTTCGATGAAATGCACGTATTAAGTTGCAATTTTAACATCTGTTGCTAGATGACAGGCTCTTTTTTGGTCTAATCGCCGAACAGCCGTAGAAGGTTTGGTTCTAATACGCTGAAATTTTAAATAGTTGTGTAGTAAAAAAGAACTATTTCTGCACAATTTTGATACACCTCTTTAATTAGTTTGGCGGAGTGAAACCAACATTGTTCCAGATACAATTTTGGTAAGATGAATTTAAAGGGTATGAAGGTGAATTGGGTATTACTTCTATTTTTAAATCTACAATTTCGTTGAAATTACAGTTTTTTAATACTGTATTAGTATTTGCTCTGTCGACTTCAAATAGGTATTTTAAATTGTTAAAACTGCAATCTTCAAAAAGATTGTTGTCTGCACTACTTGAATGATTTTCAACTTGAAAATATGCAAAAGCTATTCCAGAAAAAGCATCATTTACTGTTACTCTTCTAAACGTATTTGAGTCGCTTGCATCACTTATATCTCCTCTTAGACCATCTTTCCAATCTAAAAATTTAATTGAGCAGTTTGTAAGTAAAATATCTTCAAATAAATTATGATGAGAACCATTTGCCAAATTAATTCCACCCACTTCAAAAGATTGGCTATTAACATTCGCTTCCTTCTTTATAGCACCATTTTTAAAAGTATTGTTAGTAGTATTAGGAAACTGTACTTCTAATACGGTATTCGTTATTTCGAAACCATCAACGGTGTTATCCGAAATCTGATCATTCCCTTTAAAAACTATGCCATGACCTCTATGTTCAAGAGCTCCTTTTCTAAAAACCTTGGTGTTAATAAATTCAGAATTTATGGTGTTTTCTCCAACCAGAAAATAATAGTCTGTAGGGTTAACAGTATTATCGGAGTATACGGTGTTGTTTTTAGCTAAAACTGCTGTACAGTTGTTAAATGTTATTCCTTGAGCACCAGAATTTTGAACAAAACAATTTAGTAATTCTGTATTATTTCCGGATAAGACAATGCCATTACCGAAATAATTTAATAGCGGGTTGTTTGTAGCGTTGGGATAGGTGTGATTAGGGTTGAAATCTCCAACTTTGGCGACAATTATATTTTTGAAAGTGGCATGGCTGGCTCTTGCCAAAAGACCAAATTCGAATTGGGTTATTTGAAAATTTTCAATGTGGATATAAGATTCTAAAGCAGTAATGCCAGTACCCGATCCAATGCCGTTAGACGGTATACCTTCTAGAAGGGGCATAATTGATGAGTCTAATTTATCTCCGTATTTAAAGGTGGATCCATTTACACTTTCAATATCTCCTGGTTGATTTCTATAACCAATGAATTTAATTAATTTATTTATACTACCAGAATTATCGGCTATTAATTCTAAGTTACCATAGTTGCCTGCTTTAACATATACAACGTCACCAGCAATAGCTTTGTCAAAAGCATGTTCGATATTCCAAGAAGTAGCTTCAGTGCGACCATCATTTGTTGATTTACCATTAGTAGTTACGTAATAGGCTCCCGGATCAATAGGGTTTTTAGGTTGATCAAATTGTTCTTGACCTTCTTCGATTTCAATTAACTGACTATCTTCTAAAGTTTTATATGATACAATAAGTTTTGGGCCATTATTGGTAGTACTTTCCTTAGAAGCGAAAGCCAAATCGTTACCTTCGCTATGGGTCATTATTAATGTAGTTTGTTCAGGGGAAAAAGAAGAAAAATCTAAGTCAATTTTTATTGGTGCACCTACTTTGTAATTGTTGTTTATACTAGCAATCTCTGCTAACGATTTTGGTGCGTTATCTACAGATAAATTATCTTCGGACCAAGCATTCGAATCACCCTTATATATAGAGATTTTACCATCTCCTTCATCACTGTCAATAGAAAATTTTAAAACAGCACCTGTTATTTCACCGTTAATTTCTGATAAGTCAAACTTTAAATAACTGGTGCGAAAGTCTTCCTGTAGCCTTATAATAGATTGATTAAGACCTTGCTCGTCTTGAAGGTAAGCATCGCTTTTTGGAGAGAATGCAAAGGTACGTATAACATAGCCCACCTCATCAGCTGGAATATCGGGATATCTATTTTCAAGAGCAATTATTGGTTCAGATAAAACAGCATCAGCAAATAAATCTGAATCTTTATTACATGAAAATAAGACTGAAAAAAAGACGCAAAGCAATACCATAACACTATAATTCGTGGGGATTATTTTCATAAGTAGGTAAAAAAATTTAAACTCTTGTTTCGATTCGGGTTCTTAATGTAAAATATCGACGAATGGGTTGTTTTTATCGATATTTAACTTTAGTAAATTACGTATATTAAGTTAATACTAGACTTTGCTATGAAGGTGTTTTCGACAAACTACTTCTTTTATTAACATTTATAATGTTTTGATGAACTTAATTGTCTGTTCACAATACTATTCTAAATATAACTAGTGGATGTTTAGAAATGTTGTGGGGTTTTATATTTAATAGGTGAAATACCAATTTTTAATCACAAAATCGTTAAAATGCAATAATACATGGGATAGTGAAGGAGTTTTACCGATAAATTGCAAAATTGAAAAATTGTATTTAACCGAAAATTATGGTTTTTGATATATTAAATATTTACAATGGAAAAATCAAGATTAGGAATTGTAATTCTATTCCCGTAGAATTCAAAAGGAGAAAAAATATAGCTTTTCCCCCCTGAACATAAAAATCGTTACATTTTTTATAGGTAGCTTTAGAGCCTTCCCTCTACATTACATTCTAAGATGCCTTTAACATCATATAAAATTCCATTTGGTTTTAAAATGCCTCTTAAATCTAAGTCTAAAAATTCTTTGTGGGCAACAGCCAAAACAACCGCATCATACTTTGAGTTTGATAGCGTTTTACTTGTAGCTAAATTGTATTCATGCATTACTTCATTGGGTTCCGCCCATGGATCGTAAATACTCACATTTGCACCATAACTCTTTAGATTATTAATCACATCAACGGCCTTCGTATTTCGCACATCAGGACAGTTTTCTTTAAAAGTTATTCCTAAGACTAAGATATTAGCATTTTTAACTTTAATATCTTCTTGAACCATTAATTTAACTACCTCTGCAGCTACATATTTGCCCATGCCATCATTCATTCGTCGACCTGCTAAAATAATTTCAGGATGGTAACCAAATTCTTGTGCCTTTTGTGCTAGGTAATACGGATCTACACCAATGCAATGCCCACCCACTAAACCTGGTTTAAATGGTAGAAAATTCCATTTCGTTCCAGCAGCTTCTAAAACTTGGTTAGTATCAACACCCATTAGATTAAAAATTTTGGCTAGCTCGTTTACAAATGCAATATTTATATCTCGTTGTGAATTTTCTATAACCTTGGCGGCTTCTGCAACTTTGATACTTGGAGCAAGGTGCGTGCCAGCAGTTATGACCGATGCATAAAGCCCATCTACTTTTTTGCCAATTTCAGGAGTAGAACCAGACGTAACCTTTAATATTTTTTCAACGGTATGTTCTTTGTCACCTGGGTTAATTCGTTCTGGTGAATAACCAACAAAGAAGTCTTTGTTAAATTGCAATCCACTAATTTTTTCTAAAACCGGTACACATTCCTCCTCAGTTACACCTGGATAAACAGTCGATTCATAAATTACGATATCCCCTTTTTTTAAAACTTTGCCTACTGTTTCACTTGATTTGTAGAGAGGCGTTAAATCAGGTCTATTTGTACTGTCAACGGGAGTAGGTACGGTCACTACGTAATAGTTGCAATCTTTAATATGTTCAAGATTATCAGAACAAAATAAACCAACAGTAGTATCTGGTTTTTGTTTAGTCACTTTTTTTAGAACTTCTTCGTCAACTTCTAGCGTTGCATCAATACCAGCTTGTAGTTCTTTGATTCTAGTTGCATTAATATCAAATCCAACAACATTATATTTAGTTGCGAACAAGCGAGCAAGAGGTAAGCCCACATAGCCTAAGCCAATTACCGCGATTTTTTGATCGTTCATTTAGTAGTGTTATATAGTTTGTTTATTATTTTGAATGTTAAGGTTGTAAGTTTTTCCAATACCATTTTACAGCTTCTTTCAACCCAGTTTTTATATCGAATTGAGGATTATATCCTAAATTATTTCTTGCTTTATCTATTGAAGCTAATGAATGAGGAATGTCGCCGGCTCTTTCTTGACCATAAATAATATCGACCTTTCCGATTTCAGCATCGAACTCCGTGAGGTAATTTTTAACCAATTGCACCAACTCATTTAGGGTAGTCCTTTCGCCATACGCGACATTGTAGATGGTATTAGTTGCTTCCGGTTTTGTTGCGATGATTGCTCTTACATTGGCTTCTAAGACATTGTCGATGTAAGTGAAGTCTCGTGAATAGCTTCCGTCTCCATTTATTGTAGGCGACTGATGATTCATAAAGGACAATACGAATTTCGGAATTACTGCGGCATATGCTCCCTTAGGATCTTGATGTCGACCAAAAACATTAAAATAGCGAAGACCAATTGTCTCTATCCCATAAGTTTTACTAAAAACATCAGCGTATAGTTCATTGACATATTTTGTTATGGCATAAGGAGAAAGTGGCTTTCCAATTTTTTCTTCAACTTTAGGTAGCGCTTCAGAATCACCATAGGTAGATGAGCTGGCGGCATAAACAAAACGTTTCACTTTGGCATCTCTAGCTGCTATAAGCATATTAAGAAAGCCAGAAACATTTACTTCGTTACTAGTAATAGGATCATTTATAGAACGAGGTACAGAACCTAATGCTGCTTGATGTAGCACATAGTCAATCTCCTCACAAGCTTTATGGCACGTTTTTAAATCGCGAATATCACCTTCTATAAACTCAAAATTCGGATGTTCCAAGATAGGCGTAATGTTCTTCATTTGACCTGTAGCCAAATTATCAAGTACGCGAACTTTATTGCCATTTTCTAGGAGTGCCTTACTCAAGTTTGAGCCTATAAACCCAGCTCCTCCAGTAATTAATATACTGTAGTTAGGGTCTAAATTTAGTTTTTTTATTGCCATAGCAATTATAAGGGGTATGTGTTTAGTTGATAAACTAATTTAGAATTTTTGAGTTGCAAATTAAGTGAAAAATGCCTCGTTTAGGGTGGTTGATTAGATATAAATCAAAAAAGCTAGATGTATGACATGTTTACACCTTTTTGTTGCATAATTATTCTACACAAATGTTGATTATTGTTTCGAAGGTTCATAATAATCTTTAAACCATTGAATATAGTTCTTAACCCCTTGCTTTATGTTTGTTGATGGGGTATAATTATAATCATTTATTAAAGAATCTATATTAGCCCAAGTTTTTTCTACATCACCAGGTTGAATAGGCAGCATTTGTTTAATAGCATCTTTATCCAAATTTTGCTCAAGCTCACTAATGAAATCTAAAAGTTTTACAGATTTATTATTGCCTATATTATATAGTTTATAAAATTCTTTTCTATTTATTCGCTGATTAAGATTTTCTGTTAATACCCTCATTACTCCTTCTGCTATATCGGTTACGTAGGTAAAGTCTCTTTCCATTTCACCATGATTGAAAACTTTAATCGGGATATTTTTTGAAATAGCGTCTGCAAATAAAAATGGAGCCATATCTGGTCTGCCCCAAGGGCCATAAACAGTGAAAAAACGTAAGCCAGTTGTTGGTAATTTAAAGAGATGACTATAAGTGTGAGCCATCAATTCATTACTTTTTTTAGTAGCTGCGTAAAGACTTATTGGATGATCGACATTGTCTTCAACCGAAAAGGGAATTTGTTTATTTGAACCGTAAACGCTCGAACTACTAGCGTAAACTAAATGTTGAATAGCATTGTGACGACAGCATTCTAGCAAATTAAGAAAGCCAACAACATTACTGTCAATATATACATGAGGTTCTTCTATACTATATCTAACGCCTGCCTGTGCGGCAAGGTTGCACACGAGATCAAATTTTTCATTTTGAAAAAGCCCAGGAAGAAGATACTTATCCTCTAGGCTCATCTTGTAAAAGGAGAATTTAAACTTTAATAGTTCACTAGAAACTTTATAGTTGTTCTTTTGCGCCAGCTTTTTCGGAATTCCTAATTCAGATAACCTTGCATACTTTAGATCTACATCATAATAATCATTAAGATTATCAATGCCTATTACTTCAAAATTATGACGTAAGAGTAGTTTACAAACGTGGTAACCTATAAAACCTGCAGCTCCGGTTACCAATATTTTCACGATTGCCCTATTTTATAATATTCGAAACCTAACTCTTCCATAGTTTCTTTTTCTAATAAACGCCTTCCGTCAAATACAAACGCTGGTTTTAACATTTTAGAATAGATGTTTTTCCAATCATAAGACTTAAACTCGTCCCATTCTGTGAGAATTGCAATAGCATGCGCTTTTTCGGCCGCTTGCATAGGGTCGTTTACTACTTTTAGCAAGCGCCTGTTTTCTTCTGGAGATCTCGTGCCTAAATAGTCTAAATCGGCGTAGATCTGTTTTTCCGGAACTTTAGGGTCGAAGATAATGATTTCTGCTTTTTCATCTAATAAAGCATCAGCAACGTAAATAGCAGCAGATTCTCTAGTATCATTGGTGTCCTTTTTAAACGCCCAACCATAGAAAACTATTTTTTTTCCGGATACCGTATTATAAAGTGTGGAAACAATATTATCAGCAAAACGTCTTTTTTGATAATCATTCATAATAATTACTTGTTCCCAATAATCTGCAACTTCCTGTAGCCCATAGCTTTGCGCGATATATACTAAATTTAAGATGTCTTTTTGAAAGCAAGATCCTCCAAAACCAACAGAAGAATTTAGAAATTTAGAACCTATTCTTGAATCAAATCCAATGGCCCTAGAAACTTCTGCTACATTGGCATCCGTTTTTTCACAAAGGGCAGAAATTGAATTAATAGAGGAAACTCTTTGGGCTAAGAAGGCATTAGCTACTAATTTTGAAAGCTCAGAAGACCAAACATTAGTCTGTAAGATACGGTCTTTTGGTAACCAATTTTCATAAATACTACTTAAAGCATCTTTGGCTACTTGCCCCTCAGCAGTTTCTGCACCTCCAATTAATACACGGTCAGCATTTAAAAGGTCATCAACAGCCGTGCCTTCAGCTAGAAACTCGGGGTTCGACAGTATTTCAAAGTCTACTCCATTCCCCGTATTGTCTAATATGCTTTTTATTGCTCCAGCTGTTCTAACAGGTAGGGTAGATTTTTCAACGACTATTTTATTCGATTTCGCTACTTTGGCAATATTTCTGGCACATAATTCAATGTTTTTGAGATCTGCAGCCTGCCCTTTCCCTTTTCCATATGTTTTAGTCGGCGTATTGACCGAAATGAATATCATTTCAGCTTCATCAATTGCTTTGTCTATCTCGGTGGAAAAGAAAAGATTTTTTCCTCTACTTTTTGCAACTAACTCTTTTAATCCCGGTTCGTAAACAGGCAATTTGTCCAGATCTGTATGATTCCATAAATCAATTCTTTCCTTACTCAAATCAACAACTGTTACCTTAATGTCAGGACACTGACTTGCAATAACCGTCATGGTAGGCCCGCCTACATAACCGGCACCAATGCAACATATTTTTGTAATTTTCATTCGTAGATTTTTAGTTTAGTTCATCGGTTAAATGTACCAACGAATAGTAATTAACACAATAAAATTAATTCTCCTGACATTCTTTTAAAACTTGGGTTTTTCGACAATGCAAAGATTACAAAATAACTCAACAAAAGAATAATTATTGTGAATAAAAACATTAATTTTTCATTTAAATGTTTTGTCTTTTATGTGAATTGATTTTTGAATCATGAAATAGTAAGAATTGTCATTTGATCGATATTTTTAATTGTTAAACGAAATAAAGCTGTTAAGCCAGATAGTATAAGTAAATTTGAGCCCTGAATAATTTGAACTAAACCTAAACACCGTGGTAACACAAACAAAAATTTGGCTTTCATCGCCCCACATGGGCGGAAACGAGATAGCTTATGTTAATGATGCATTTAATACCAATTGGATAGCTCCTTTGGGTCCGAATGTTGATCTTTTCGAAAATGCAATTCAAGATTATATTAATAATGAGGTTCATGTAGCAGCTTTAAGTTCTGGTACAGGCGCAATTCATTTAGCATTAGAAATACTTGGTGTGTCTAGTGGAGATGAGGTGCTATGTCAAAGCCTAACATTCTCCGCTTCGGCTAATCCAATTAAATACTTGGGTGCCACTCCCGTTTTTATTGATAGTGAATATGATACCTGGAATATTTCTCCCGGATTATTAGAAAAAGCAATTAAAGATAGAATAGTAAAAAGCAAAAAGCCCAAGGCTATAATAGCTGTGCATTTATATGGCATGCCTTATAAGGTTGAAGCGCTTAAAGCAATTTCCAAGAAGTACGATATTCCTATTGTTGAAGATAGTGCAGAAGCACTAGGAAGTATGGTAAATGGTGTCAAATGTGCAAGTTTTGGCACTATTGGGATATTATCGTTTAATGGAAATAAAATCATTACCACTTCTGGCGGTGGTGCTTTGGTAACAGATAATAAAGAATTTAAAGCGAAAGCAGTTTTTTTGGCAACACAAGCTCGTGATAACGCTCCTCATTATCAACATTCTCATGTAGGTTATAATTATAGAATGAGCAATGTTTTAGCAGGCATTGGAAGAGGTCAAATGGAAGTAATCGATGATCGTGTTGCTGCACGGCGAGCGAATTTTGAATTTTACAAAAAGAATTTAAGTCATATTGAAGAAATTGTATTTTTAGATGAACCCGATGGTTTTTTCTCAAACCGATGGTTAAGTTGTATTTTAACGGAGTCATACGAAAAGCGAGAAAGTATTCGTTATGCTCTTCTAAAAGAAGACATTGAATCTAGACCCTTATGGAAACCAATGCATATGCAACCCATTTTTGCTGACGCACCTAAATATACGAATGGAACTTCTGAAGATCTTTTCAATCGAGGTCTTTGCTTACCAAGCGGATCAAATTTAACAGACCAAGATTTGGAACGAATAGTAGCCATAATCCTTAAAGAATTTACCCCATGATAAAAAATTACCTTGTAAGTAACGCTAATAGATACGCGTCTAAATGGCTGGTATTGGCAATAGATGTTTTCTTAATTTTAGTGTCATTTATCTTAGCTTATATCATTCGATTTAATCTTACTTTAGATTTTAAGAGTGAAAATCTTTTTATTCAGTTGCCTATAGTTGCAGCTATTGTTATCACGGCTTTCCTTTTTACAGAATCATATAAAGGGGTAGTGCGTCATACAGGAGTAAGAGATGTGTATAAAATATTTAATGCCATTTGTTTGTCAAGTATTATGATGATTTTTTTAGTCATCTTGAACAGGCAATTTATAATGGTAGAGAACTTTACCATTCCTTTAGGAATAATTATCATTCATAGTTTATTAGCGTTTATAGCTCTAGTTGCGTCAAGATACATGTTTAAAACGATGTATTTTAATTTAATTAAGAAGTTTAAAGTCTCGAAAAATGTACTCATTTATGGGGCTGGTGAAGCCGGTATCTTAACGTACAATGCGATTACTAATCAAACGAGCAGTAATGCCAGAGTATTAGCTTATTTAGATGATGATCACAAAAAAATCGGAAAAGTTATTAATGGTGTAATGGTGCTGGGAAGAGATGTGCTAACAGAATATTTTATAAGTACCAAAGAAATAACAGAGATAATTGTTTCTATTAATAATGTTGAGAGTGAAAAACTTAGAGAACTTGTTGAAAGTTTAGTTGAATTTCCAGTACAGGTTAAAATTGTACCTCCAGTTGAAAGCTGGATCAACGGAGAACTTAAGGTGTCTCAAATAAAACAAGTTCAAATAGAAGATTTATTAGATCGTGTTCCTATTGATATAAAAAAGTCAAAAGTTTCTGAACAGCTTAAAAACCAAGTGATTTTAGTAACAGGCGGTGCTGGTTCGATTGGAAGTGAAATAGTGCGTCAAATTGCGAATTATGATTATAAATCTTTAATAATTGTCGATCAAGCTGAGTCTGCCTTGTATGATTTACAACAAGAGTTAAAACAGAATGGCTTTCACAACTTTGTGCCTATCGTCGGAGATATACGTGATAAAAATAGGATGAACACCTATTTTCAAGAACACAAACCAACAATGGTGTTTCATGCGGCGGCCTATAAGCATGTCCCATTGATGGAGTATAACTATTACGAAGCTATTAAGATTAATGTTGCGGGTACAAAGACTATCGTTGATTTGTCAATGAATCATAAAGTAGACAAATTTGTTTTTGTTTCTACAGATAAGGCAGTTAACCCTACTAATGTTATGGGAGCCACAAAGCGTATTGCTGAAATGTACATTAGTAGTGTTCAACAAGAAAATAAAACTAAGTTTATTACAACCAGATTTGGTAATGTTTTGGGCTCTAATGGATCTGTGATTCCACTGTTTAGAAAACAAATTGAAAAAGGTGGGCCTTTAACGGTTACACATAAAGATATCACAAGATATTTTATGACAATCCCTGAAGCGTCGCAACTCGTTTTAGAAGCAGCTGTAATGGGAGAAGGAGGAGAGATATTTATTTTTGATATGGGTAAGTCAGTTAAAATATTTGATCTAGCTAAAAATATGATTAAACTCTCTGGATTGAAATATCCTGAGGATATAGATATTAAAATTACTGGTCTTCGACCAGGTGAAAAACTGTATGAAGAATTATTGGCGAATGGAGAAAACACCTTGCCAACATATCATAAAAAAATATTGATAGGTAAAGTCAAAGAACTCGATTATGCTTATGTGAAGTCTAAGATTGATGAACTTTGTGTTTCAAATATGTTTTTTAATGGTAATACTATAGCATTAATGAAAGAGATTGTACCCGAGTACGTATCCAATAATTCTGAGTTTTGCAAGTTAGATAGTAAAGGGGAAAATATAAGAGTTGTTCAGTCTGAAAAGAAAATCTTTCAATCATAAATTTCACTAATATTGCATCAAACAATTAGTATTATGCGAAAACGAAAAAATAATTTTGGTAGAATACCTTTTTTCTTGGCGATAGTTGCTTTTGTACTGTCATCATGTGCTTCCAAAAAAGACGTAGTTTACTTTCAAAACACTGGTAATTTTGAAACTTTGGTAGATAAAAATAGTTTTACTCCAAAATTTAAGGTTGATGATTTAGTAAGTATACATATTTCTACTTTAAATAGTGAAGCAAGTATTCCTTTTAATTTATTTCGAGGTGCTTCAGAAGGCGGCATTCGGCCCGAACAAGTAGATTATTTAATTGATAAAGATGGAGAAATTGACTTTCCTGTAATTGGTAAAATTAAGATTGCGGGTCTATCTTCTGAAGAAGTTCGAGTCTTATTGAGACAAGAACTTTCTGATTATCTAAAAAACCCGATTATTAACATCAGATTGAAAAATTTTACAGTAACCATTTTAGGAGAGGTAAATAGACCTGGTACTTATCCGATTAGCGGAGAGCGTGTAACAATTCTTGAAGCTATTGGTTTTGCTGGTGATTTAACAGTTAAAGGAGTCCGCCAAAACGTCATGGTAATTCGTGATTTCGATGGTACGAAAGTTTATAATCGTCTTGACCTGACCAAGAAAGAGGCATTGAGCTCTCCTGTTTATTATCTTACTCAAGGTGACGTAGTAATTGTAGAACCTAATCAATCAGCAATTACGGCCTCAAGCCTTGATAATAGAGCCACAATTGCCGTGTCTATAGCATCTGTATTAATAACATCTACCGTATTATTGCTGACAAGAAACTAGTAAGTCTTCCTATTAAATAAATTTAAATGAATCTAAACCTTCAACAATCTTCCAGCAATTCCGATATAGATTTGGCGCAAGTAATTGCGATGTATACGAAAAAATGGAAATGGTTTTTACTTTCGATCATTTTACTATTAGGCTTGGCCACAATATATATCAGGTATGCAACACCGCAATATGCTGCAGCTGCCAAAATTCAAATTTTAGAAGATGAGAATTCAAGTGCAGGTTTAGCTGCTTTTTCTGATTTAGATGTTTTTGGTGGGGTGAAAAATAAGGTGATGGATGAGATTGAGCTTATTGGTTCACGATCTAACTTTATTGATGTTGTAAAAGAGTTGAAACTGAATACTACTATTAGAGTACTCGGTAACGTTATAAGTACCGAGTTGTATCAAAATTCGCCTATTAATCTCAACTTTATTGCAGAAGACTCTACCCTAAATAATGCGGATTATGATTTTTACATCACATTATCTTCGTCAACGTCATTTGGTTTTAGTGAAGAAGAAGACAAGCCAGCTAAGGTGTATTCCTTTGGTAAAGTTGTGAATACGCCAATAGGTAATATTGTAATAACACCAAATCAGTTATTTTTTAATAAGTATAAAAATAAGAAACTCAAGGTTTCGTTGCGACCTATTGATATGGCAGCATTAGCTTATAAAACTAAAATGACTATCAGTAATAGTGATGAAAAATCAAACATCATAGACATTCGTTTAGAGGATCCTATAAAGCAAAAGTCGAAGGATATTGTGAATACTTTAATTCGTGTTTATAATGAGAATGCCATTGAGGATAAACAAATAATTGCAGATAAAACTTCAAAATTTATTAATGATAGAATTGTAGAAATTTCAGGTAACTTATCAAATGTTGATGAAAGTGCCCAAAATTTTAAAACGGAGAAAGGAGTTTCAAATATTGGAGTTGAGACCAACATAAATCTGAATGCAGGTGTTGCGACCCAACAAGAATTAGCTGCCGCTCAAAACGAGCTGAATATGGCTGCTTCAATGAGTAGTATTATTGAAAATCAAGAAGGTTATGAGGTGCTCCCTGCCGATATTGGAGGTGCTGCAACAGCAGGAGCTATAGGGCAATATAATCAACTTGTTTCAGAAAGAAGACGGCTATTAGAGAGTGCCAATGAGAAAAACTTAATCATCGTAAATATTGATCAACAGCTCGATAATTTGAAAAAAAGTATTTCTTCAAGTTTTAAAGGCGCAGTTAGCAATTTAGAATTAACCGTAAACTCGCTTAGCAGACAAACTGCGCGATTTCGTTCTAAAGTGTATGCGTCACCAGGTAATGAAAGAGCTTTAAGAGATATTGAGCGTAAGCAGCAAACAACAGAACAGTTGTATCTCTATTTATTAACCAAAAGAGAAGAAGCTCAAATTTCTGTTGCTTCTCAGGCTCCGAAATCTAAAACCATTGATAGTGCGTACACAGTAAGTAGATTTCCTGTGTCTCCTAAAAAAAGTTTGATTTATTTAGCGGCGCTGCTTTTAGGTTTGTTAATTCCGTTTGCTATCATTTATGGGAATGACTTTTTCGATAACAAAATCCATAATATGGATAGTTTAGAGCGTATTACTACTGATACGCCGGTATTAGGAGAGATTCCTAAACTTTCAAGAAAAGAAGAAAAGTTGGTGATTAAAGAAGATCGTTCAGTTTTAGCCGAATCGCTAAGAATAATTAGAACTAACTTAGATTATTTGATTAAAACGAAAACTTCAAGAGACGGTAAGAATAATGTGGTTTTTGTAACTTCTAGTGTTCCAGGAGAAGGTAAAACGTTTTTGTCCACTAATTTGTCAATGATTTTGGCAAGTACCAATAAGAAAGTACTACTTATCGGTGCAGATATACGAAACCCAAAGATTTATACATTTTTCACAGGTAGCAATATTGATAAGATGTCAAAGCCTAGTAGAAACAAAGACGCTGGTCTAACTGAATATTTATATGATAATACGATAACTACTAAAGATATTATCAACCCAATGTTGGTGCATCATAATACCATTGATGTAGTATATTCAGGAAGAATACCACCTAACCCTGCCGAATTACTTTTGAGTAGTAGAATTCAAGAACTATTTGATGAAGTTTCAGAAAACTATGACTATGTAATTGTAGATACCGCCCCATTAATGGTAGTGACAGATACATTATTAATTAGTCAATATGCCAATCACTTAATATACGTAACAAGAGCTGGTGTTACTGAAAATAAAGCCGTCGGATATCCTTTAAAACTTCAAAGTGAGGGCAAAATAAAGGGACTCTCTTTTGTGGTAAATGACGTTAAAAATTCAGAGTTGGGTTACGGAGGCAAATACGGCTACGGATATGGAAAGTCTCAGAAAAAATGGTGGAAATTTTGAAAAATAAATATCTCTGATATTTATTTGTTTATTTTGCGTTAAAAATATTCTTCAGCATTATTATTTCCGAACCATAATTTCTTGTTGTAGTAAACAAATAATTTATTTAATCGATTAGTGTTAAGTATATAAAAGACGACTTATGATCGATGAAATACACTATTGTCGATGTTAAAGGTATTTTACCGAAAAACCACTTATTTTAGACGAAAAGCTTTAGGGTAATTCTTTCTTTAATTGTTATTAAATTATCTTTGGTGTCGAATCAACCCCCAACCAAAAAGAACTTTTAATTGCTATTTAAAAGGCATTGCTATGATAAAAATTTACCTTGAGTCTATAATTAAAAATTACAATTGCTATGGGCTATTTACTTCTCTTTTCTTTTTGTTTTCTGGATTAGTGTATGGGCAGTTTCCTGATGACTTTGCTAGAGTTGAAATTGCTAGTGGAATGTCTAACACTACAACATTCAAATTTGCTCCCGATGGTAGAATTTTTATTCTAGATAGGTATGGAGAAATATTAATATATGAAAATAGTGTCGGTGTACCCGTGTCTGGGGGTACTATTCCAGTTTTTCATGATCTAGAAGACGGTTTGCTTGGAATAGCGTTCGATCCCAATTTTGCAACTAACAATTTAATCTATCTTTATTATTCACCACAAAATTTTACAGGTAATCGAGTATCTCAATTTACCATGGCTGGGAGTAATATGTTAGATTTATCTTCGGAGGTTGTACTTCTACAATGGCCTACAAATAGATCTGCCAATTTTCATTCTGGGGGTGATATGGATTTTGATTCTCAAGGAAATTTACTAATCGCAACAGGTGATAATACGACCTACCCTAACCTTTATGCCGCAATAAGTGCTACTAATACAAATACAGCAGCTAATGAAATTGCAAGTGCCGAAAAATCTTCATCTAACACTAACGATTATAGAGGTAAAATTTTACGTATAAAACCTCTTGGTGACGGTACCTATACTATTCCATCCGGAAATCTTTTTCCTGGTGGAACGGGCGGGCTACCAGAAATTTATGTCATGGGAGCTAGAAACCCATATCGAATCTTTGTAGACAAAAATAATAATGACTGGTTGTTTTGGGGGGAGGTCGGCCCTGATGCTTTAACCGCAAGTACTTTAGGACCTAGGGGATTTGATGAAATTAATTTAACAAAATCAGCAGGTAATTATGGTTGGCCTTATTTTTCTGGTAAAAATAATGCTGCTTATCAAGTGCCTTATAACGGATCTCCACCGTTTTATAATGATCCCATGGCTCCTATAAATACTTCTGTATTTAATACAGGTGCAGCGAATCTTCCTGCCGCCGAACCTGCACTTTTGTCCTTCGGTGGGTTTTCTAAATGTTTAATGGCTGGGTTTAGGTATAATTATGATGCTAGCCTTACTGATCAACAAAGGTTGCCTATTGAATTTGATGGGGCCTTTTTCTTTTATGATTTTAATAGAAGTCGGGTTTACTTGATTACATTAGACGCTGCTGGAAATGTGATTCAAAATATTATAAATGATAGTAATTTTGATGACTTGCCTAGATTTGCTCCTGCAATAACAACAGATCAAACAGAAGGCTTTATTGATATGGAGCTGGGTCCTGATGGTAAGATGTATATTTTGGCATATGGAGTGCCTTGCTGTGCTTCTAATGCGGGTCCTACGGGTAAACTTATTCGAATTGATTATACGGGGATATCAACAAATAGCCCTCCAACAATAGAACTTTCAGCCGACCAAACAAGTGGTAATCTACCCTTGACAGTACAATTTTCTACTGCCGGTACAATTGATCCTAATGGTGACTCACCTTTAACCTATGAATGGGACTTTGATATGGACGGCAATCCAGATTCCACTAATCCAAATCCACAACATACCTTTACAACTGCTGGCACATTTAATGTTCAGGTGAAGGTTAATGATGGTAATGCTACCAATGGTCAGAGTATAAAAAATATTACTATATACGCTGGTAACAATCCAGCTACTTACACAGTTAATTCCCCTGTAGATGGTGGTTTGTTTAATTGGGGAGACGATGTGACTATTGATATCGTGGTTCAAGATCCTGAAGAAGGTGTTGTTGATTGTAATAATGTGATTCTTGTCCCTGGTTTCGGTCATTTATCACATGTTCATCCTGAATCTGCTACAACAACGTGCCCTCAAACTTTGAATATAAAAGCCGATGCTAGTCATGGTACTGATGGCGAACTCGATATTTTTGGCTCTTTTTCTTTGGAGTATACCGATAATGGAGGGTTAATTTCTCGAGACTTGATTGTGTTGCACCCTAAAAGAAAGGAAGCCGAATTTTTTGATTCGCAAAGTGGAACAACTGTTATTTCTAATAATAACCCGTTAGAAGGAGGAAACGAAGCGCTTCGTGTAAATGATGGAAACTATATTTCATTCTCGGGACGTAATTTGTTAAATATTAATGCGGTTAAATATAATGTAGCAGCCGTAAACGCTGGAGGAAGTATTGAAATGAGATTAGGTAGTGTAACAGGTACATTATTGGCAACTACCCCTGTGCCAGCAACAGGTGGTACAAATACTTGGGTCAATATTGAAACAAGCATCACTGATCCAGGAGGTAAAAATGATTTGTTTTTTGTCTTTACAGGAACCGGTTCGAATATTTTTGATTTAAACTATGTTGAGTTTTTAGGAGACGGAACATCAATAGATAATTCACCTCCTACGATTGAGAATGTAGAAGCCTTATCAAACACATTAGTGGCTGTACAATTTTCAGAATATGTTGGTACTGCAACAGCGGAAATGGTCAGTAATTATAGCATTGACAATGGAGTTTCAGTAGGCACAGCCGACTTACAACCTGATGGACGAACCGTATTTCTAACAGTCTCATCGCTAAATGCCACAACAAATTACAATTTAAGCGTCGACAATGTTCAGAATACTTCGGGTTTAACAATTACCTCTGGTAGCTATCCTTTTAGTTTAGTAGGAGAAATACGAATTAATACTGGAGGTCCAGAATTGACATTATCTGGTGACACCTATATGGCTGATCAGTACGGTGCTGGAGGAACAGTTTTTAGTACTAGTATTCCGATAAGTGGTACGATAGATGACGAACTTTATCAAACAGAAGTATTTGGCCCTTCAGGGGGTACATTTTCGTATGAAATTCCGGTTTCTGCATCGAATGAGTACGATATTCGACTGCATTTCGCGGAGTTATTTTTCGGAGTAGGAAGTCAATCTGGAGGAGTTGGTTCGCGAGTTTTTAATGTAACTATTGAAGGAAACACTGTATTGTCGAATTTCGATATTTTAAGTGAAGTTGCACCTGCAACAGCTTTAAATAAAGAGTTTGACGATATTTTGGTTACTGACGGTTTTGTTAGTATTGTTTTTACAGGCCTAGTTCAAAGTGCAAAAATCAATGCTATTGAAATTTTAAATTCAAATACTTTTGAGGACCTTTCTAATGCAGATATAGCAATTACATCCCCCTCTAATGGATGGGATGTAAACCAACCTTTTGAAGTTGCTTTTCGTGTTGAAAACTGGACAATACTTGAAGGTGATACTCATGTTCACTATTATATTGATGATATGATGATGGGGCCTTATTATGGTTATGAGCCCATTTCTATTGACGGATTAAGTTTAGGTCAACACACAATTAAGATTGAACTTTTCAATGCCGATCATACGGGTACAGGCATTTTTGATGAAGTCACTGTTAATGTTACAGGAGCTATCACATGTAATGATACTGTGTTTCCCGATCCTTGGGCGGTGAAACAACTTGAAACTAGCTCCCTTAGCCATCGTTCTGTATATACGTTTGCAGACTTTGATCTTGACGGAGATGGTCTTAAAGATATTGTTACTGGTGGTTGGTGGTATAAAAACCCTGGTACAATTGCTGGTAATTGGCAGCGTAGTGATATAGGTACGTTATTTGACAATGTAGCTCACGTATATGATTTTGATGATGATGGAGATCTTGATTTATTAGGAGTAACGAGCGATCAACAAAGTCCTGTAGGTTATACTGGATCTCAGCTAGTTTGGGCTCAGAATGATGGTTTTGGTGCGTTTACAATATTTACCAATATTCCGGCGGGAAATACGACTTATGTTGAACCTTTTTTGGCTGGTTTAGCTGGAGGTGTTTTTACCTCAGGAGGAGATTATCAAATGGCAATTAATTGGAATGGTGCAGAATCTACAGGTTCTCCCATGCAAATGTTGACACCTACTTCTGATCCTACAATGGGAACATGGTCGTTAGTTGACATTGTTGGAGCAGTTTCAACAGGTGAAGATTTACAAGCAGGAGATATTGATCAAGATAATGACCTTGATTTGTTTCAAGGTATTAATTGGATTCGAAATGATGGCGGTGGTAATTGGACAACAGTCGTTACTGGCATTAATTACGTGACTACTCCTGATCGTGCTCAGTTAGCAGATTTTGACAGAGATGGTGACTTAGATGCTGTAGTAGGGCAACTAGGTGCTGGTGCTGGAAGTGATCCTGCAAGTTTTGAATTTGCTTGGTGGGAAGCTCCATCTGACCCTGAACAACCTTGGATTAAACGAATTTTGGATACAGATGTACGAGGAAGTCTAAGTGTATTTGCAACGGATATTGATTTTGATGGTGATAAAGATATAATAGTAGGAGAGTGGCTAGGTCAGTATCGTTTGCTTGCTTTTGAAAATGACCTTTGTGATAGTGGTACGTTTATCAAGAGGGTTATTAACCCGGGTATTTCAGGTCAAGAGCATCATGATGGAGCACGTGTTACTGATGTTGATAATGATGGTGATTTAGATATCGTATCTAATGGTTGGGTAAATAATTTCCCTCGAATTTATGAAAATCAGACAGTAGCTGCAGGAACAGATGAACCTATTGTCGATGCTGGGCCAGATCAAAATGTGTTACCAGATACGGCGATTTTAAATGGTTCAGCAACTGATCCAGATGGAGGTGCGATTGTCACTTATGCTTGGACTCAAATAAGTGGCCCTAATACAGCAACATTAAGCGGAAATGATACTGCAATCTTAAATGCGAGCAATTTAATTCTAGGAGAATATGTATTTCGATTAACTGCGACTGATAATGAATCTGATACTGGGTTTGATGAAGCTACTATTACCGTATCTAATGAATTACCTGCGATTCGAATAAACTCTGGAGGGCCAACATTTAACTTTAATGGTGTCGATTGGTCAGAAGATCAATATTTCAATACGGGTACTATTGTTCAAAATAATATCGCTATTGCAAATACAGAAAATGATCAATTGTATCAAACTGAACGTTTTCATACGGGCACATTGATTTATGAGATTCCTGTTGCGAATGGCGAACATAATATAAACCTTCATTTTGCAGAGATTTTTTATGGCGTACCAGGTGCTGGTTCAAGTGGTGGGGTTGGATCAAGAATTTTTAATGTAGATATAGAAAATGGTGAAGGAACCTTGACGAATTACGACATCATCGCCGAAGCAGGGGGTCCTGCCACTGCGATTATTGAAAACTTTACAAACATTACGGTTAATGATGGAAGTTTAACTATTACTCTAACTGGTGTAGTAGAGTTTCCAAAAATTTCTGGAATAGAAGTTATAGATCCGAATGCTTCAAGTAGTGATCCCATTGTTTTTGCGGGAGAAGATGCAGCCTTGACCTTACCAAATAATAGTTTAGTTCTTGATGGTTCTGCACAAGACCCAGATGGCGGTGCAATAGTTTCGTTTAGCTGGACACAAATTAGTGGTCCAAATACTGCTATGTTTGATGATACTACTATAGCAGACCCTACAATAAGTGACCTAGTAGAGGGTGTTTATGTATTTGAATTGTCAGCGACCGATGATGAAAATGAAACTGGTAGTGATCAAGTAACAATAACAGTAACAGAAGAACTTTCTAGTATTTTAATAAATTCTGGCGGACCTACCTTTACTTTCAATACGGAAGAATGGGTTGCCGATAATTCCTTCGTTGGTGGAACTCCTTTTGAAAACGCAATACCTATTGCTAATACCGAAAATGATCAATTATACCAAACGGAACGCTTTAGTACTTCAGGTACCTTAGTTTATGAAATACCAGTAGTTAATGGTAACTATAATGTAGATCTTCATTTTGCCGAATTATTTTATGGTGTTGGAGCTCAAGCTGGCGGGGTTGGTTCTCGTGTATTTAATATCAATGTTGAAGATGGTCAGGCTCAAGTAGCTAATTATGATATCATAGAGGCTGCAGGAGCCAGTGCAACAGCAGTTATAGAGCGATATAGTAATATTATGGTCTCTGATGGCTCTCTAACAATCACTTTAACTGCGGTAACAGAATTTCCGAAAATTTCAGGGATTGGAGTATTTGAAACAAGACCTCCTACTGTTGATGCCGGTGAAGATGAAGTAATAACCTTACCCACTAGTGAAGTAGCTCTTAATGGAATGGGTGAAGATCCTGATGGTGGTATGATTACCTATGAATGGACACAAATTAGTGGGCCGAATACGGCAACCTTATCCGATGCAAATACTGCTAACCTAATGGCAATTGACCTTGTGGAAGGAGTATATGTATTTAGACTTACTGTTACAGATGACGAAAACGAAACTAATTTTGATGAAGTTACTGTTACCGTTGAGCCCGAAATGGTTGGTAACATGGCTCCTGTGGCTATAGCAGAAGCTGACCCTTTAACAGGATCTGCACCGTTATTGGTGAACTTTACAGGAAGTAATTCAACAGATGATGTGGAAGTTGTAAGTTACTTGTGGGATTTTGGCGATGGAACAACATCAACAGAAAGTGACCCTCAAAAAATATTTACTGTAGCTGGGGAATATACAGTTCAATTAACTGTGACAGATGCTGGCGGACTTACTAATTCGACAACATTAACGATTATTGTAATTGATGATCCTGAAGGTGAAATGAGCATTATATTAGAGAGCAACCCACCTAATCCTGCAGATAATGGTGTTGCTAGAATAATGATTATTAATAAACCGTCAAACGTTACCCCATTGAGCATTACTTTACATGATGTAGGTGGACGGTATATTATGGGGTATCCTGCTGAAGATTTATTGAATGGTACTGTTTATGAATTACCGATTTCTACATTGAGAGATGGTCTTTACTTCGTGCGAGTTGCTCTTAATGAAGGTGAATCTACACTAATCAAATTATGGATTAGAAACTGATTATTACATTCTAAAAATCAAAAAAGGGTTTACCAATGGTAGACCCTTTTTTTGATGCGCTGATGAAAACAATTTGATATTCTCAATAAAAATTTTCGATCGTTCTTGTTATAATAGGTACAAGTTGTTCTTTAGTTTTCGTAGTTATAGTTACTTCCTTTAATGCGTTTAATTGGTTCATGTTATGCACATCAGAGCCCATAAAATCGATGAATTCTTCCTCCAATAACTTATATGCCATTTTTTGAACTTCTTTACCGTAAAAGTCCCCTAGTGACAGGGCGTTCAACTGAAATAGAATACCACGTCTCTTGTATTCTAAATATTTTTTAGGTCTTGCATGAAGAAAATTATAGCGTTCTGGGTGTGCTAAAATTTGGAAATAGCGTTTGTAGGCAATAGCAGTTACAGACTCGTCAAAATTAATAGGAGGTTGTAAATAACTCATTTCAACAAGTAAATATTCGTTGCGCATAGGCATCACTTTATCAGCTAAAAGAATTGCCTCAAAATTATCATCAATCATATGCTCTGCTGATGCGGCGATATGTACATTGTAGATCTTACTTTTTATTAACTCCTCTTTTAAAACTTGTAAAGCTTTCGAAATAGTTTCGGGGGTGTTGTTATGATAATTATGCATTATATGCGGAGTAGCAATAAAGTTGCTAACTCCTATTTCTAAGAAGCCCTTGATTAAATCGATTGAATCATTAATAGTTTGGGCACCATCATCAATTCCTGGTAAAATGTGATTATGAATATCAACAGAATCCTTTAAAAGATCAACTAAATATTTCTTTTTGTTAAAAATGCTTATCATAGAATTGAACTACATGCTAAAAATACTATAATAGAATAACACCTATTAGGGTTGTTTAGTATTTAGAAGGATATGAATTCTTAGATAATTAAAAAAGGGGATAACTTTTAATACAACTACTCTTTAAATTAGAAGTTCTAGAATGACACCGAAACCTTCCCTCTAACATAAAAAGGGGTGCCAGGAGTAAAGTGAATTTCCTCGAATGACGAAGGTTCGTTGAACAAACGACTTTCCGTTGCAAATTGTGTCTCATTCCATTCTTGATCAAAGAGATTTTCTACAACAACCCCTATAGTCCAGTTTTTCCAGGTATAATTGGCATTTAAATCGGTAATCAAATAACCTTCGGCAACAATAGAGTTGTCTTCATTTGCTGGTCTATCTTTAACAAAGCGGTAACTAATGCCACCAGAAAAATTTCCTAGATCTCTAATAGAAATTCCTCCTGAAGAGGTTAGATCGGGAGAAAGGGGTATGAAGTCAGACCCATCAGGTTCTTCGGTACTCCTTGCATATGTATAGTTAACATCTGCATTGGCATATAACCAATCAGTAAGTTGATATCGCATTCCAAAATCAATGCCCAACCTTCTTGTTTTACCGCTGGGCTCAACAATTGCAGCATCACCGACATAAACAAATTCTTGGTCAAGAAAGAGACTCCATAGGGCAGCATTTATTACTATTTTATTGTTCGGTTTTATGAAGGCTCCTAGGTCCATAGAATAAGCAGCGGGTAATATATCTTCGCCATTATTTGCTACAACAACTCTAGTATCATTAGAATGAAAACCAATACCTGTTTTTCCAAAGACCTGTAACTTGTCTGAAGCTGCAAAAATTGCATTGAATTTAGGCCCCAAAAAAACTTTATTTTCACTTTTACTGTCATAGAGCTCAGATAACAAATTTACATAGTCAAATTTGAAATAATCTAGACGTAGTCCTGGGTTGAATGTCCATTTATTTTTTTTGTAGGTTAAATTGAGATAACTATAACCGTTTAGTTCATCTACGTCTCCGAAAGCCAAGCGTTCTAATAACTCCTGACGATTTTTAGTGCGCGATAGTTGCACGTTATTTACGTCATCATATCTAAAACCAATTCCTGCCTCAAAATTCAGTTGCGAATCATGATCTCCCACGTGTACGGATTCAGAAAATGTGGTTTCCGCACCCAAAATAGTTCTATTTTCTTTTTGACGAATTTGGTCCGCATTTACCGGGTCTTCTAAGAAAAAGGTAAAATTCGAAAACAATTCAAAATCATATTTCGAAATAAAGGCCTTTGAAGATAAACTTGCATGTTCATCTATTTGTTTGTTATGGTTGATTAAAAAATTGGTACGGCTTGTATTACCGCCCTCTGTATTATCAATGGCACCAAACCGAGTTATGAGTCCTTGGTCTATGGCACGCTGCGGGACTTGTCCAGAAGCGTCCCATTTACTTTGAAAATGCGATAAAGTAATAGTAAGTTCTTGATCTTCGTAGTTGTTAAAGTTATAACGCCCTAGTATATTTAACCGGTTAAAGTTTTGTGGAGCTTCGAAAGCGCCATCGGTAAGTACTAATTCTGAGGCAATATATGCGTTGCTTTTATCACCTTCCGAAATTTTAAGCATATTTATAGATCGAGTAGTATTGAACATGCCTAGTTCAAGCGAAATCAGATTATTATCTATTTTCTTTTTAGTTTGCAAATCAACATAGCCAGCAGTATTAAAATTACCTTTATTGGCATAATACGCGCCTTTTCCAAAATCTATATTGTCAATTGTTTCGGGTATCACGAAATGCATATCAGCATAACCTTGACCATGAGCATGAGATACCATATTTACTGGAAGGCCATCAACACTGATAGTTATATCAGTACCATGATCAATGTCAAAACCTCTCAGAAAAATTTGTTCGGCCTTACCACCCCCAGCGTGTTGACCAATGATGAGTCCAGGTATTTTTCTTAAAATTTCCTGTGATGATTTTACGGGACTGGTTTTTACATCTACATTTACAAATTGACTCAAAGCGTTTACTTTAGATATTAAAACAACTTGATCTAGTGATACTGCAGAGGCAATTAAATTTATTTTTACTGTAGCATCGAGCTCATTTTCTGAAATTTGTAGTTCTTGATTTTCAAAGCCTAAGCTATTAAAAACGATAATATCTCCAAGCGATATATCATCAAGCTCAAAATAGCCAGAAACATTAGTGTAAGTATAACCCTTTGTAGTTTTATTAAAGACTCCAACCCCTTCTATGGGCTTATTCTGCTCATCTACTACGGTTCCACTTAGCTCATGAGACAAAATAGTCTGTTGAGATATAAAGAAGATTAATAAAATAACTAGTTTTTTCATTTTGTTTGGAAATTTTATTGTTGAGATATTTTTTAACGTAACAATTATTGATTGAGTAATTCCATGAGCGTTTGCTCAATAAAGTTGGCATAACTTGCAATGGTGGGTAATTCAAAAATTTTGTTTAACGGAAATTTCATTTCAATTTCTTCATTAATTCTTGCGGTAACGCGAATCGCCGCTAAGGAGTGTCCTCCTAATGCGATAAAATTATCATGAACGCCTACTTGCTTTAATCTCAGAACTTCTTTCCAAATGTTGGCTAACAGTTCTTCAATTTCTCCATTTGGAGCCACAAATGGCGTTTCCATATCTAATTGAGAGCTATTCAAATACTTTAAGGCATGCTTATCTACCTTGCCATTTTTAGTTAATGGTAGCTCTTCAATGTATTTGAAATAGTCGGGTACCATATATTCGGGTAACTTTTGCTTCAAATGTTTCGCTAAGGCTTTTGAACTGATTTTTTCTTTAGCTGTATAATAGCCAACTAATTTTTTCTGATCTAATTCACTTTCCTCAGATTCTTGATAACCAATTTCTAACGCAATACGTTTGACTTCTTTTTCATCGATAATCTCATTAATTTCTTCAAGGGTTTCCGTTCGAGTTTTGTGACCCATGCGAACATCCCAGCTATACGGGTATGAGTAATTGCTATAGCCCTTTTCTTTCTTATGAATGTGAATGCCTAACTGATTAATAAGGCAATTGGTCGAGCGACCAGTATCTGTTGGTCTTACCCAGTCAACTTTTTCCTTTAGAAATTTGAGCATCTCTTCTAGGCTTACATCACTATACCTGTAGAAGTCGATAAATTGCACTTTTTTAAAAGTGTCTTGATTATCGAATATTGAAACATCCATCAGTTCTTTTACAGCATCTTCTTCTTGATGGTATAATTTTCTTGCCTCAAGTATAGTGTCGTCAATACTTGATATATCAACATTTTCATCCCAAAACAGTTCCTCAGTTAATCTTGTTTCGAAAAACTGACCTCTTGAGAGACCGGTAACAACGAAGGGAATTTGTTTATCTAAGGCAATTTGCGTACTTAAGGTATAGATGGTTTTAAAACACCCATTGCAAACATTATGATGACGATGAAGGCTGTCAACGAAAATAGCATTCATATGCTCTGTTGTACCGTATATGTGATCTACCTTGAGTTTACTTACGATACGGTTAATGTTTGCTTTAGCTTGTTCTGAAATATAACCGTTGTCTAATGTAAATGCTAAAACGCGTAAGCCCATGTTAATCAGTTGCGCTAAAATATATGTGCTATCTTTTCCTCCACTTAGCAAGGAAATACAGTCATAATTTGGGCTTTTTCCACGTTGAGAAATTAATATTTGTCGTAGTTCTTCTTCTGTTTTGAAATACTTTTGAGCTTGGTCTTTATATCCTTTAAAAGCATTACATACATGACAAACACCATTTACATCAAAATCAGTATTCGGGTAATTTGATGGAAGGCCACATTCCGAACAATTAATTACTTCATTTTCAGGAACTGACTTTTCATTTTCAATCAAAACTACAGCTGCATTTTCTACAGCCTCATGTTTTAGTAGGTTGGCCTCTATATCTGATAATTCTAAACGAAAACCTCGCAGTTTGACTTGCTCGTCTTTGCGTCCTAAAAATTCGAATTCCCCAGCGACATTCAACCTGCCTAGGTCTCCTGTAGTATACATTTTATTTGCAGTATCGAAGGGATTATTAATAAATTTTTCAGAAGTCAAGTCAGGTAGGTTTGCATATCCTTTTGCTAAGCCTGCACCAGTGATAAAAATTTCACCAATAACGCCTTGAGGTACTTTATTTTTATATCTATCTAATAGTAAAACCTCAATACCATCAATTGGGGAGCCAATAGGTACTGATGATTGCGTATGCTTTTCTTTGTCAAATTTCGATACGATACAACCTACGGTTGCTTCAGTAGGGCCATATTCGTTATAAATAGTCAAAGATTCATTAAAAGACTCTTTTATTGATAAGGCAAGATTGGCTTTAAAGTCTTCCCCACCCACAATCATTGTTTTGATTTGAGAGTGACGCATATCAGCTCCTTTTATAAGGGCTAGGTGGGCAGGAGTTAATTTAATAGCGTTTACTTTATTTTGGGCTAATACTTCCATCAATGAAATATCTGGACCAATATTACTTTCTTTATAAATGATTAATTGGCCACCCGTAATTAAGGGTAAGAAAGTAGCGGTTATGGTGAGATCAAATCCAATGGAAGTAAACAAAGGAAAAACATAAGCGCTTTCGCTTTTATAATACGCTTTCGCCCATGTTAGGTAGTTGGCTAATGCACCGTGTGAAATTAATACCCCTTTTGGGTTACCAGTCGAACCAGAGGTATATAGCATATATGCTATCTCTTCACTAGAGATGTTAACAGGCTTAGGAGTTTTACTTGATTTAAGAATTGCTTCACGATTTTTATCGAGAAGTAGTACATTGGGTATTTCTTTGTTTATTTTCTTCTCTAGCTCAGAATGAGAGAGCATTAATAGGCAGTTTGCATCTTTAAGAATAAAATTAACGCGCTCTATGGGTTGATCAGATGCTATTGGAATAAATCTTGCGCCAGTTTTTAAAACAGCTAAAAGGCTAATGATATAATCAGCAGAACGGTGCATAAAAAGGGCCACATTTTGTCCTTTTAAATCATTGGTACGACTGAGATAGTTGGCTAATTGGTTTGATTTTTCATCAAGTTCTTGATATGAATAAGATGTTCTTTTTTGTTCTATAGCCATTTTTGTTGCATTCACTGCAACACTTTCTTGAAATTGATTTAGAATTAGCTTTGGTGTAGGTGTTGTTCGAGAAGATGTGGGCTTAGTTCTTAAGTTATCGGTTACGAGGCTCGGTTGCGCAATCGGGGTATCAATATTTGTTAAAAAGGCATCAAATAAGGTTAAAAAATGTTTTGGTACTTCGGTAATCAAGTTTTCTGAAAAAACATTATGATTTAAATCGAATAACAATTCTAACGCTCCGGTATCATCAAAATCAACAATATGACATCGCATCTGATGTGAAAGATCGATGTGATCGGTATGCATCCATTTAGATTTCACTTCAAGCCCATCAAAATTCGAAAAGCTAACATTTATATAGTTTAATATATTGTTGAAGCTACTCCCGATTTCCGGAGTTACCATGCCAGATTGTGCATAACGCAAATAGTCATTAGTTTCAAGTCGAATACGATTAAATACCGATCTGAAAGTATCATCATGGCTGCATTCGATAGTTAATGGAAAGATTTCTATGAACAAGCCAACCGTTTCTTTAAAATTCTTACTAGATCGATTGTGCATGGGCGCACCAAAAGAAATAATATTTTGTCCACTAACGCGGTATAGAAACGAAACATAAACCGTTGCTAATAAATTGAATAGTGTTAAATTTTGGGTCCAGCCTTTAAAGGCCGTATCGGTCGCAAGCTGTTTTATTTTTTTAGAGCGGTTTTCACCTATCTGTAATGAAACGCGTGTCGATTTTGTTGTCTTTTTATGGGTTCGCTCCCCATAAAGCGCAGGAAGTTCTTTGATGGTCTTTATTTTTTCTTTCCAATAATTTTGGGCCTCCGTATTATCTGAATTGCTGTGTTGGGTTTGTTCGAATTCAATGTAGGTTAGGAAGGAAGGAATAGGACCTAAGTCATGAAGCTGATCTTTTCTAATGAGACCGTATATGTCAGATAAATATTGAAACACCAAGGTGGCCGAAACGGCATCTGTAATAAGGTGATGCATATTTAAATACCAGATGTATTCATCATCTCGCACTTTCAGTAAGGCAACGTCAAAACATTTTTTGGATAAGGAGAGTTGTTTTTGAGTTTGATCATGCAACCAACGATCAATTTCTTCTTGAGACATTGCAGTTGCATCTATTTTTAAGAGCTTAGGAGCAACATGATCCAATACTTTTTGATACGGGATTCCATTTTTCTCATCAAATACAAGCCTAAGAACATCAATTTTATTTACTAAAACGTCAATAGACTTTTCAAAAATTACCTCGTCAATAGCACCTTCTATTACAAAGGAGTGCGTCGTGTTATGAAGTGGTGCTTCAGGATTTAGTTTTTGACCTGCCCATAATTGCAATTGACTTTGAGTAAGGGGAAAATGAGATTGGTTGGTTGGTTGCATGGAGGGTTGAGGTTTTTTATCGGGTAGAAAAATAATTAGAAATACTATCTATCGTTCTGAAATTTACAAAGGTCATATCTTCTCGTGGTACTCGCTTATCTAACTTTTTTTCTAAGAAAAGAATTAGTTTCATCATACCGATTGAATCTAAAATACCTTGGTCAAGAAGAAGTTCATCGCTTTTTAATTCTAGCGATGGTTTTTCGATTATTTCTTCTTTTATATATGTTTTAATCGTTTGAACCATTTTTAATTATTGTTAGCTCTTTCTGGAAATCTCAATTTCTAAAATTGACAATATAACAACGGGAGAAACAAAAATAAATTCTGTATAAACCCTTATAAAATATAATATTACGCCATGTTAAGGCACTCTTCGATCAATGAACTACTATTAGCGTTCAGTTATCGAAAATTTTATTTTTTTTGAGCTTTTACCCAAAAATAAAGTGATCTTTGACTTCGGCACTTGAAACGAAGAAAAGCCGAAACTTCTAAGTTTTTGTAAATTACTAAACGACAGATGCAATATGTTTTAAAACGTTGCGTGTGCTTTCGTTTTATTGCTAATTTTATAGAAAAATGGTATGCCTATGTTCATGTACTGTTTTTTAATTGCTAAAAAAAAGACTATGAAAAAACTAATTATCCTCCTATTAGGTATTTTTTTGTTATTCCCTTTAATTAATTATTGTCACCAACCCAATCAAAGTATAATTTATATGCGTGTTTATGAAGAAGCAGGCATTGATGCGCGCTTTGAAATAAATGTAAACCAGCTCAATGATGCTTTCGGAATAGATTTACCCAAGTATCCTAAATGGGAAGATGTGGCCCCACATATTGATAGAATTAAGGCTTACTTGTTAAAAACCACAGCATTCTCTTCAAAGTTTGGCAAACACCGAATCCTCTTTACAGATGAGGATACATCCATGGTTTGGACGAGTTTTGGCTATTTTATAAAAATTCCTTTCCACCTTGAAAATTCGGAAACCTTGCCAGATGATTTAAAGGTCACCTATTCAGCGTTTATAAATGAAATTCCGAATACTAGAAATTTATTAACCATGGAGTACAATTGGAAGGCAGGTCTTGTTAATAACGAATCTGTTTTTGCTTTAGACTTTAAAGAAGGAGCAGTAACGAAAACCCTTGATTTAACAGATACGTCTTATTGGAAAGGTTTTGTAGCTATGGTCGAGCAAGGTATATGGCATATATGGATCGGCCTTGATCATATTCTTTTTTTACTGGCTTTAATACTGCCCTCTGTGGTTCGACGTAAGCAGTCTGTTGGCGTAGCTGATCAGGTTCAAACTGTTCCCGCCAAATTTAATATTTGGGGTTGGGAGCCCGTTCAAAAATTCCGCCCCGCCTTTATGTATATTTTAAAGATAATCACATTTTTTACGATAGCTCATACCATTACCTTGAGCCTAGCATCGTTGAATATTGTGGTTTTGCCATCGCGACTTGTGGAGTCAATTATTGCCCTATCTATCGGTTTAGCGGCTTATCATAACATAAGGCCTATTTTTAAAGGAAAAGATTGGCTTATTGCTTTTGTATTTGGTCTTTTTCACGGATTTGGTTTCGCTAGCGTGATGGGAGAATTAGGTTTCAAAGGAGAATTTTTAACCCTCACATTGCTCGGATTTAATATAGGAGTTGAAATAGGTCAAGTACTAATTATAACTCTTATTTTTCCTGTTTTGTTTTTCTTGAGAAAGTTGAAAGTTTATCCGAAGATATTGGTGTACCTGTCTGCGCTTTTAATTGTTATATCATTATACTGGCTTTTTGAAAGAGTATTTGATGTTGACTTGCCCTTAGATGAGAACATTAGAACCTTTGGGGGCGATATTTTAAGAGCCTTAAATTTAAGAAGACCTGTTGATTAGTAGAATAAAGCTCGCTATTGAAAATAGATAAAAAATCAAAAATGGCTAAGACTTCTTTGCTTAGTCAATGGAAAACTAAAAATCAAGGAGAAAAAGGTGCTATTAGTATAGAAAAAGCACCTGAAGGAACTACTATACCCTTATCTCACGGTCAACGCAGATTGTGGTTTCTACAACAATTATATCCCGATAGCCCGTTTTATAATTATTCGGAATGTTATGTTTTTAAGGGGACTTTGATTCAAACAAACTTAATCAAAGCTTTAAATCAAGTATGCAATGATCATGGCATTTTGCGTTCAACATATCAAATAAATGATGGAGAGCCTTTTATACAAGTAGCTCTAGAGGCTCAAATTCAAATTGTACAGTATGATTTTAGCCATGAGAAAGTGGTCGATGCAGAGACGGCAGCCAAAAAAGTGATGACTGAAGATGCTCAGCGTCCGTTTGACCTTTCTGAACATCCTATAATAAGGGTGTCTCTTATAAAAATTCATGAGACGAAGCATTTGATGCTTTTGACCTTACACCATATATCTACCGATAAATGGTCCATGGGTTTACTGCGTGATGAACTTGCAAAACACTACAAAGACTTATGTTTTAATAAAGCACTCATCCCGGCAAATTTTGAAATTCAATATGCCGATTATACCTATTGGAAGCAAAATCAAAGCGTTGACCAAAAGCAGCTAACTTATTGGAAGCAGAAATTGTATGGAGAAATAAAGCCTATACATCTGCCCGTCGATTATAGAAAACCGGCAGTTCCTACTTTTCAAGGGGGCGCCAGTCCCACACATTATTTTTCTGAAGAATTTTCATCAGCCTTACTGGCATTAGCTAAAAAATTAGAAGTTACTCCTTATGTGTTATTTCTATCCGTATACTATGTGTTGCTATACAGATACAGTGGGCAAAATGACATACTTATAGGCTCACCTGTTGCGAGTCGTGATGAGAAGGCTATCGAAAAATTAATAGGTTTCTTTAATGATACCGTTGTATTGCGGGGCAATGTGCTGCCAGATATGCCATTTAAAACGTTTGTTCAAGAAGTAAAACAACTAACTTTAGAAGCCTTTTCAAATAAAGATGTTCCTTTTGATACTTTGGTGAAAGAATTGAAACAAGAACGGTCACTTTCAATAAATCCGTTTTTTCAAGTGATGTTTCTGTACCACGCTGTACCTGAAACACCTTCCTTTGGTACTGATCTGGAATTAGAGCACAATTTCTTTGATGCTGGAGTTTCTAAATTTGACTTAACGCTATATATCTCAGAAGAAAAAGGGATACTTTCATCCACATTTGAATATGCTAGTGATTTGTTCAAACCAGAGAGTATAGAAAGGTTTCAAGAACATTTTAGAAACATTTTGGATCACGTTGTTCAAAATCTAGAGTTAACGCTTGGAGAGATACCCTTACTATCGAAAGAAGAGAGGCAGCTATTGCAAGAGCATGAATCTGATCTCAAAAATCCTTTAGAACATTTTAATGGAATACACGATGCTATCGCTAAATCTATTGAAAAATGTCCTAGTCAGCCCGCAGTAAGTTTTATGAAAACTTCGGTGACTTATAGGGAACTTGATGAAAGAGCGACACATTTGGCCTCACATATTCTAAGCAAGACAAAAAAGAGAAACGAAATAGTTGGTCTTTGCGTAGAACGATCTTTAGATATGATTATTGGTATGTACGCCATTTTGAAAGCTGGTTGTGCCTATTTACCAATTGATCCTAAATATCCTGCTCAACGTATTGATTTTATGTTACAAGATGCGGATGTTAAAACAATAGTAACCCAAGAAGCTTTATATGATTTGTTTGAGGCTTTTGATGCTAAGCTTATTGATGTTGCGGCTGAAGTCGATCAAGAGGTCATAGAATTTCCTAAAGTCGATAAAGACGACCTAGCCTATATGATCTATACCTCAGGTAGCACAGGTAAGCCGAAGGGAGTTCCTATTACGCACAACAATATTTTGAATGCTACTGGCGGACGATTAGATTTTTATGAAAGCAACCCAAAGGCTTTTTTACTTTTATCTTCCATTTCTTTTGATAGTTCAAAAGCTGGAATTTTCTGGACTTTATGTACAGGGGGTAATTTGGTAATTGCTGAAAATCGTATTGAACAAGATATTAAACGTATAGGAGATCTTATTTATCAATATAAAATCACTCATACTTTAATGTTGCCTTCGGTATATAAGTTGATTTTAGAGTTTGGTGATGTATCTAGACTCGGTAGTTTAGATACCGTAATGGTGGCTGGAGAAGCCTGTTCGATCGGGGTTTGTCAAGCCCATTTCGGTATTTTTAAAGATGTGAAACTATATAACGAATATGGGCCTACCGAAGCGACGGTATGGTGCATTGCCCACAAAGTAGAGAAATCTGATATAACTGAGACAGTTCCAATTGGTAGACCAGTAGCTAATGCTACTATTTATCTTTTAGATGAAAACAAAAATCAAGTTCCTTTTGGTGTGCCTGGAGAGATTTATGTGGGTGGACCAGGGTTGGCCTCAGGCTATTTCAAGCGCCCTGAACTTTCATCAGTTGCTTTTGTAGAAAACCCTTTTGTAAACTCAGAATCAAATAGGTTATATAAAACAGGAGATTTAGCAAAATATTCATCAGACGGCAATATTATTTTTTTAGGAAGGTTAGATCAACAGGTCAAAATAAGAGGCTACAGAATAGAGGTTAATGAAATCGAAAATAGCATTGCTAACCTCGATGGCGTTGAACAAGCTGTGGTTATTGTTGAATCTTTTGGGGCAAATGATTCTAAGCGCTTAATAGCATATATCACATCAAAAAGCGATTTGAACATTGAACTATTAAAACTTGCTTTGAAAGAGCATTTACCTGAATATATGGTACCTACTTCAATATTTTTAGTGCCTAAGATACCTGTATTACCAAATGGCAAGGTCGATAAGGTATCCCTCAAAAAAAATATAATACCCAAATTTGGTTCTAATGAAAATAACGTAAAAGAACCCTTAACAAGACTTGAATCTGAATTGGTGCGACTATGGAAAGAGGTATTACAAATAGAAGAAGTAGAAGTAACCGATAATTTTTTTGATTTAGGGGGTGATTCAATTTTGAGTATTCAATTTATTGCAAAGGCAAGAAAAGAAGGTTTGGTACTTTCCCCAAATCAAATATTTGATTACCAAACTATTTCAGAATTGGCAAAGTTTCTAGAAGCTAAAGAAACGAAGAAAGAAGAATGGGATTACTTGGTTGCCCTAAGAAAAGAAGGTGCTAAGAAGCCGTTGTTTTGTATTCATGCTGGTGGCGGACACATTTTTTTCTACAACGTTCTTACAAAGCATATTGATTCGAGCAGGCCCATTTATGCTTTACAGGCTTCAGGGGTATATGCGAATCAGAATATGCATGAAACTATTGAAGAAATGGCTGCTGATTATTTAAAGGCTATGCGTTCTGTTCAACCAAATGGTCCGTATAATATTGTTGTATATTGTTTTAGTGTAGCGGTAGGGCATCAAATAGCCTTTCAGTTGAGTAAGCAAGGTCAAATGGCAAATTTAATTGTTATGGATACTATGGCGGATCCATGGAATTTAAATACGCCCAAACGCTTGAAGATGCGTTTTAAAGGTTTTGTGAAACGTTCTCTACAAAATCCGGTTGAATCTATATCTTCAATGTTTAAAGACAGATGGGTGCATTATAGAGCGAGGTTTAATATAAGAAATGCTGCACCTGAAGAGAAAGCTTTGCTAGAGATGAATGCTAATTTGGCCAAAATCTGCAAGGTTTATAATTGGACTAAAGTGCAAGCTAAAGTTTCTATTGTACTCACAGAAAAGGCTGAAGCGTCAATTAATGCTGAAATAGTTGATTCCTGGAAAGAAATAATTGAAGGAGAAATTCAAATGGTAAAATCTAATGGAGTACACAGAGACCTTTTCTTAGAACCAGATATTAAAAATGTTTCTAAAAAAATAGATGCTTTTGCAATTGATTAAAAGAGCTTTATGAATACTATAAAATGCATATAGCTGTCGTAGCACCATCATTACTCGGAAGACTTCATGCTACTTTTGAACTTGTTTCTAGACTTGAAAATGAAGGGCATCAAGTCACATACTTATGTGACGCCGCAACTGCAAAGTCAATTAATAGTCAAGGTTTTAACCATATAAAAATACCTGCAATTAATTTCAATTTTACAGACCCCGATCAAAAATTGAATTCGTGGTGGCAAAAACTTAAATTTCACCTTAAGAATTTCGGGGAACACTATCGCAGGGGAAAATCTTTATTGGATCTTGAAGAGTATCAACGAATTATTTCTAAACTAAAACCGGATAAAGTTCTGGTTGATGTTGAAATACACGATCTTATTTTTGCTTCATTAGCGGTAAAAATACCTGTTACCCTATATCATACATGGTATTCCGACACAAGAAGTGTCTGTTTGCCGCCAATTCGAAGCTCAATTATACCTGGTAATGGTTTTAGTGGTAGTAAAGCAGGTATTATTCTGGCTTGGATTAAGATTAGCGCCATGACTTACGGAAGACTCTTAATAAATAGAGTCACTTTTAGCAATTACAGGAGAGAAGTAATAAGTCGATATGCTAAAGAAATAGGTTTTGATAGGAAGGATATGCGATTGAGTACCTTACCACCTTTATTTAGTTTTAAAAAGATGCCTATTTTGACCTTCGCAATGACCGAGATGGAATTTCCTCATAAAGCTGCCACCAATTTAAGATATGTTGGTCCAATGGTATTTACTAAAAGAGTTGATACAAAGTGCAGCGATGTTGATAAGCAACGCTTATCTAAAATTTTTAAGGTAAAGGCTGAAGCCAATAAAAAGTTGATTTACTGTTCGGGTAGTAGTTATGTCAAAAACGATCCTTTATTTTTAAAGAAGGTGATACAAGCTGTCAAAGGGCAAAATGAATGGATAGCCATACTTGCTACGGGTGATCATATGAAAATAGCATCACTAGGAGAATTACCAGATAATGTATATGTTTTTAGTTGGGTGGAGCAGCTGAAAGTATTAGAAAAAGCAGATTGTTGTATCACTCATGCAGGCAAAAATAGTATGAACGAATGCATTCATTTTTCAGTGCCGATGCTTGCATATTCGGGTAAGAATTTTGATCAAAACGGAAATGCCGCTAGAATTGCCTATCACGGTATAGGAATAAGAGGGGATAAAGACATTGAAGATTCAGCCACGATACGACAGAACATTAAAAAAGTACTTACAGATCCTTCATATGCTTCTAAAATGGCTACTAAGTATGAAGTTTACCAGACATATCGCCAACAATTTTTAACTTCTCATTTGTAATCTTTTGTGAAAATGAAATTAAAGGGACTACAACTACGGAAGAAAACAATTCATGTTTGGTACTGTCATTTTAAAAATAATAAGAATCAACTAAAACAATATGCTGCTTTGCTTTCGTCTGACGAAATTGATCGCAGTAGAAAATTTAAATTTGAGAAAGACCAAGAAACCTATGTCATTACACGTGCTGTATTAAGAATACTGCTAGGGAAGTATTTAAAACAGGCGCCAGAAGAAATTAATTTTGATTATACGAAGTACAAAAAACCTTTTCTTACACCTACAAACAATTTAAAGTTTAATGTTTCTCACTCCGGAAATATGGCTGCATTTGCTTTCTATTCAAATAGAGAAATAGGTGTAGATATTGAAAAGATAAAAGATGACTTTGACGTATTGGAATTAGCTCAAAATTTTTTCTCAAAAAAGGAAATCGAAGTATTAGAGAAACTTCCCAAATCCGAATTAGCTAGGGCCTTTTACAGATGTTGGACACGAAAAGAATCTTTTATTAAAGCAGAAGGAAGTGGGTTATCGTTTCCTTTAGATAAGTTCACAGTTTCTATTGAGAGTGATACCAGTGCTGAGATTGTAGAAACGAACTTCAGTAGTGAAGCATACAAACAATGGTCATTGTTTTCTTTTATTCCTCAAGAAAATTATTTAGCTGCAGTAGCGGTTAAAGACCAGGTTAATGCTATTTCGTATTTTGATTGTGATTCTCTTTAGCTCGAACTTCGAATACGATTTCTTAAAGTTATCTTAAATTAAGTCTGCATTCAAGTGGTGCAGTTCGTAAAATTGTTGCTTTTACCTATATTGTAGGTATCTAAATATCAAAAAACTAACACATGAAAAGAAGAGATTTTGTTCAAATGTCCAGTTTGGGGGCAGGTGCGTTGTTATTGCCCACAGCAATGATGGGTAACACAATAGCAACAGAGGCACTTTTAGCGCCAGGAATGGATGTTATGGTAAAAAAACGCATGGCAGATGTAGCTTTAAACACAGCCAAATCAATGGGAGCTACCTATGCTGATGCTAGAATAGGAAGGTACTTGAATCAGTACGTTTTCACTAGAGAAGATAAAGTTCAAAATGTAGTAAATACCGAATCATTTGGAATAGGAATTCGAGTTATTGCAAATGGTACTTGGGGATTTGCATCAACCAATAGTGTCACAGAAGATGGTATAAAAAAGGCCACGCAACAAGCTGTGGCAATTGCGAAGGCGAATTCGAAGTTTCAAAAAGAACCCGTTGTATTGGCTCCGGTTGCCGGACAAGGGGAGGTTTCTTGGAAAACGCCTATAAAGAAAGATTTTAAAGACGTACCCGTTTCTGAAAAAGTTGATTTACTATTAAGTGCTAATGCAGCGGCACTTGAAAAGGGAGCGAATTTTGTAAATTCTGCACTATTTATGGTGAATGAGCAAAAGTATTTTGCCTCTACAGACGGGTCTTACATTGATCAAGATGTACATCGTATATGGCCAACATTTGGAGTAACTGCTGTTGATCAAGCTGCAGGTAAGTTCAAAACCCGGCAAGCTATGAGTGCTCCAATGGGTATGGGTTATGAATATTTAGACGGATTAGCTTCCGAAAAACTAGAAGGTGCTGCAGGGCTTAAATTATATCGTAACAGTTATGATATGGTTGAAGATGCTGCAGTGGCGGCCCAGCAGGCAAAAGAAATGCTGACGGCCAAATCGGTAGATCCTGGAAAATATGATTTGGTTTTAGAACCGAATCATTTAGGATTGACCATACATGAATCTGTAGGGCATCCTACTGAACTTGATCGTGTTTTGGGTTACGAAGCGAATTATGCCGGAACAAGTTTTGCGACCATAGACAAGTGGCAATCTAAAAACTTTAAATACGGTAGTGATATTGTAAACATTGTTGCAGATAAAACACAGGTGGGCTCATTGGGTGCGGTTGGTTATGATGATGAAGGCGTGCCTTGTAAGCAATGGGATATAATTCGAAATGGCGTCTTAGTAAATTATCAGGCGATTCGTGATCAGGTCAAGATGATTGATCAGAATGAATCACATGGCTGTTGTTATGCGCAAAGTTGGAATGATGTTCAGTTTCAAAGAATGCCAAATATTTCATTAGAGGCAGGTAAAGATCCATACTCAATAAGTCAAATGATTAAAGACGTTGAAAAAGGAATATATATTGCCGGTAGAGGATCGTATTCTATCGACCAGCAGCGCTATAACTTCCAGTTTGGCGGTACAGTATTTTATGAAATAAAGAATGGTGAGATTGTAGGCATGTTAAATGACGTGGCCTACCAATCGAATACACAAGAATTCTGGAATGCTTGTGCTAAGATATGTGACAAGAGTGATTATCGTTTATTTGGATCATTCTTCGATGGAAAAGGACAGCCTTCGCAAATAAGCGCTGTTTCTCATGGTAGTTCTACAACAAGATTTAATGGAATCAATGTAATTAATACAGGTAGAACCGTTTAATTCTAGTTTCACAAAAAGATAAAAATAATGGCAATATATACAGAAGAACAAGCACGTAAAATTATGGAAAAAGCACTGAGCTTTTCCAAAGCTGATGCTTGCGAAATAAATTTAAATGGTAGCGAGAGTGGCAATATTAGATATGCCCGTAATTCGGTGTCAACCTCAGGTTATCGATCTAACCAAACCTTAGTGGTTCAATCAAACTTTGGTAAGAGAGTGGGTACCGCTACCTGTGATGAATTTGATGATGCTTCTCTCGAAAGAGTAGTCGCAAGGGCAGAAGAGTTAGCTCAACTTTCGCCAGAAAACCCTGAGTTTATGGCTCCTTTAGGTCCTCAAGAATATGATAAATCAATAACTTTTGTGCAGGCAACTGCTGATATTACACCAGAGTATCGCGCTGAGGTAGCTAATGCAAGTATTCAACCAGCAATTGAAAATGATGTAACAGCTGCAGGGTTTCTAAATGATTCTGCTGGTTTTTCGGCAATGCTAAATTCTAACGGCCTGTTTGCTTATAATAAATCTACTGGTGTTGATTTTACAGTAACGATGCGTACCAATGATGGTACAGGATCAGGTTGGGTAACGAGAGATTATAATGACATCACTAAATTTGATGCCGCTGCAGCCTCTAAAACGGCTATTGAAAAATCAGTACTATCACGAGAAGCCAAAGCAATTGAGCCAGGGAAATACACCGTAATTCTGGAGCCTTCTGCGGCTTTAGGACTGCTTAATGGACTTGGTTATGATATTGATGCGCGCCAGGCCGATGAAGGACGTAGCTTTATGTCAAAAGAAGGAGGTACTAAATTGGGTGATAAAATTGTTGATGAACGAGTCAATATTTGGTCTGATCCGCTACACCCAGAAGTTCCAACAGCAACATGGAATGGTGCAGGGCAACCTTTGAAGAAAACTTCGTGGTTAGAAAACGGAGTAGTTAAAAATTTGGCTTATAGCCGATATTGGGCAGAGAAAAAAGGGGTTGACCCCGTTCCTTACCCAAGCAATTTTATAATGACTGGTGGAGATGCTTCCTTAGATGATTTAATAAAAAGCACCAAGAAAGGAATACTCGTAACACGTTTATGGTATATTCGGTCAGTAGATCCGCAAACCCTATTATATACAGGCCTTACTCGTGATGGTACTTTTTATATTGAAAACGGAGCGATTAAATATCCTGTAAAGAATTTTAGGTTTAATGAAAGTCCAGTAATTATGCTAAATAATTTAGAGACATTGGGCCAACAAGTAAGGGTAGATGGTAATTTGATTCCTTATATGAAAGTTAGAGACTTCACCTTTACGAGTCTTTCTGATGCTGTATAATATATTTTGAGCCTTTCAAAAAATCTCCGATGTTTTGATAATATCGGAGATTCTTTTTAGAATAAACGCCAATTAGATAGTTCTTCTTAAACAAAGTGAGCAACGCATTTTTTTTTACTCGGATACAATATGAATCAGGCGATTGGGATGTTGATCAACGCATGCCTTCCAATTTATTGAATTCCTTGGTAGAGTATACCACACTTGCCATTGATGAGCAAGAACATATTGTTGCCCTATCGAGTGATGCTATTTTTCAAGCACCCTTTTGTTATCTTTCTGGTCATAAGTTAGTACAGTTCACAAAGAAAGAACGAGAGAATTTTGAAAAGTATGTCAACAATGGAGGCTTTGTTTTTGTAGATGATTGTAATCATGATATTGACGGACTTTTTGCTAAATCTTTTGAACGGCAAATGGAAGCTATTTTTGGTGCTGAAGCATTACAAAAAATCCCCAATGACCATGAGCTTTATAGTGCCTTTTTCACTTTTGATGATGGGCCGCCAACAACTTCGCAAGAATTGAATGGATGGGGTGATGATTTAGTGCATGATTACTTAAAAGCTATAGAGGTTAACGGCAGAATAGGGGTTTTGTACAGCAATAAAGACTATGGTTGTGAATGGGATTATGATTTTAGAAATAAGCGGTGGTATAAAATAGATAATACACGTTTTGGGATAAATATTGTTATGTATGCACTTACATCGTAAACTTTAATAGGAATGAATAAAGACTTAGTTGAGTTAAAAGAAGAGATTGAGATACTAACAAGTAAGCTGAGAGCATTAAAATTAGAAATGGCCAAAATTATTGTTGGTCAAGAAGAGGCTATTGAGCATATCTTAATCGCTTTATTGTCAAAAGGACATGCTTTACTTGAAGGAGTACCCGGACTCGCAAAAACACTAATGGTTAAGACCTTAGCACAGACCGTTGATCTTAAATTTAAAAGAATACAATTTACACCTGATTTGATGCCCTCCGATATTATTGGAACAGAAATTTTAGAAGAGGATCAAGTCACAGGAAAGAAGGTATTTGCATTTAAAAAAGGACCCGTTTTTGCCAATATAGTTTTGGCTGATGAAATAAACCGAACCCCTCCTAAAACTCAAGCCGCCCTATTAGAGGCTATGCAAGAATTTGAAGTTACCTATTCAGGAAAAACGCATCCTATTGAAAAACCATTTTTTATTCTAGCAACACAAAACCCTATTGAACAAGCGGGTACTTTTCCATTGCCAGAAGCGCAGCAAGATCGATTCTTGTTATATATTAAAATCAGCTATCCGTCTGCCATAGAAGAAAATGAGATATTAAAGCGTACTACTAAAACTCAAAAAGAACAGGTAAAGCGTATACTCTCTGACAAAGAAATATTGACACTTCAAGAACTTGTACTTGATGTCCCCATAAGCGATGTGTTGATTGATTTGGTCGCACGATGGGTTAGGGCCACAAGGCCAGCAGAGACTTCGAATGGTTTTGTTAAAGAATGGGTGAATTGGGGTGCAGGACCAAGGGCTGGTCAGGCGTTGATTTTAACAGCTAAGGCAAGGGCATTACAAGAAGGTCGAATGGCAGTTACCTATGATGATTTAAAACAATTGGCATATCCAGTATTGCGTCACCGCATTATAGTAAATTTTAAGGCAGAAGCAGAAGGTATTACAGCAGATGATGTAACCAAACGATTGTTAGAAGATATTAAATTGTCATCCTAAATAGGTACAGGTGAAAGAAGATTATACCAGACTTTTACAGCCGGATATTATCAATAGCCTTTCTGGGCTTTCATTGATAGCGAGAGTCATGGTAGAAGGATATTTATCTGGTTTAAATGCAAGTAGACGCGTAGGTACCGGGATGGAATTTAGTCAGTACAGAGCCTACGAACCAGGAGACGATTTAAGGCTTTTAGATTGGAAAATGTTGGCGCGATCAGGAAGACACTACGTCAAACAATCTGAGCTTGATACGCATATTACGGTTAAATTTATTTTAGATGCCAGTAAATCAATGTTGCATACAGAAACTGGTATTTCTAAATTGGAGTATGCTAAAGTAGTGATAGCTGTATTAGCTAAAATAGCTCAAAATCAAGGCGATAAAATTGGTTTGTTTGCTATGAATGATCAGAACTTGAAGACCGTTCTTCCAGTTTTACATAAGCAACAATACTCTCGTTTTGCACATGAATTGATTCAAGTTAATGGTGCAGGCAAATGGCCTTCAACTACCACAAAGCTTGATAAATTTCACGATAGAAGTCGGAAAGAATTGTTATTGTTTATTACTGATTTTTACGAAGATAGTAGCGAATTAACGCAGACTATTACAAGTTTGAAAACTCCGAAAAATGAGCTTGTGGTAATTCAAATAATGGGTGCAAAAGAACTTGAATTTAATTACAATGGCTATTTGGTTTTTGAAGATTTAGAAACGAAAAACAAAGTTAAAGTGAATGCTAAAGCAGCAAAAAGGGGTTATTTGAATGCGCTTCAAGAAAATATAAATAATACTCGTAATACTTTATTCTCAGAGGGTATTGCCCATCACCTATTTAAATTAGATGACCCTATTGCTGAAACCATAAGCCTATTTTTAAAACAAAGAAGATACTTGATGTAAATGAGCTTTGCGAATGTATCATATTTATGGGGGGTATTGGGAATATTAATTCCCATTGCCATTCATTTATGGAACCGAAAAAAAGTGATTACTATAAAAGTAGGAAGTATCAAATTATTGCAAGCATCAGAACCAAAACAAAGTAGTAGTATCAAAATCAATGAATGGTTGCTTTTATGTCTAAGAATATTGACCATTTTACTACTAGCATTGCTATTGTCTGAACCAAGTATTTCGATTACAGAGAAACCTTCGCGAATCAGTTATGTTGTTGCCCCAAGTTTAATTACTGATGATGCCTTTAAAACTATTTTAGATACCCTTCCTTCTGAAGATACACGTTTGTTGGCAGATGGATTTCCCTTGTTGAAAGATCATGAAAAGACAGCGATTACGACGGTTCCTAAGTACTGGCAACTTGCACAAAAGATGCATGCAATTCCTTCAGATAGTATCGTTGTTTTTTCTAAGGGATATCTAAGCGGTATTCATGGTAAAAGACCAGCGATACGAGCCAATACGAAGTGGGTTAACCTTGAAATGAATGCGAAGATTGAAAAGGTATTGGGTGCACGTCTGAATCCGACTTATATTGAACTATTAAAAATTAATAGTTCTGAAAGCCTACTAAGTTTTAATGCAGATAGTATTTCATTAAAAAATCAAAATACCCTTAATGAAAATAAAGATAGTATGCTTGTGAATACAGGCAGTTCGCAAGAATGGATCCACATTCAAAAGAGTGAACCGATTCGAATAGGTTTTGTTCAAAAAGATAGTTTAGTTAACCAAATCAAATACCTAAAGGCTGCCTTTCGAACCATTGCCAAATTCTTAAAAAGACCCATAGAAATGAATTATTTCGACGATATGGACTCAATATCTTATGAAGATTTAAATGCCCTAGTAGCTCTTGATAAGAATGTTCCAGCAACTAAAGATATTCCGATAATTGCCTATAAAAAGAATTTGTACGCTAATGAATTAATTGAGCAAGGGTCGCGTCGGAATTTATATTTCATTACCGCAGTCTTAAATAGCGAGAATGTTATTAGAGAACAATTGGCTCAAAAATTATTAAAAATATTAAATCAAGATCAGGCATTAGATGCTATTGTTTCAAAATATGATAATCGTGTAGTAGCCGAAAAAGAATTACAACCATTATTTAAAAAAGATAAAGTTCAATTTCAAATCGCCCGGATACCCTTAAATTTTTGGTTGTGGATGACCTTAATATTAGTGGTTATTGGGGAGCGGATAATAGCAAGTTCAAGAAAACAATGAACAATACTGGGTTACATATACTTCGCAGTTTTCAAAAACGTTGGCAGTTTCTCCTTGTTTTAGAAGTATTCTTGTATGCTCTGGGGATAGCTAGTTTAAGTTATGTGTTAAGTCAAAACTGGATTATTACTACGCTACTCTTTATAACACTAAGCCTGTTACTCCTCGCTTTTAAAAAACCGTGGGGAGTGTCTCAGAAGAAAGTGTCAAGATACTTAGATGAGCATAGTAAAAGTCTAGAATACAGTACAGAACTTTTACTATCGCCTAAAGAAGAACTTTCTAGAATAGCCCAGCTACAAAGCCATAAGATAGAAGAACAACTTGAAAAAATTATCAGTAAAATAAAGCCTAAAGTTGCATTAAAAAGAGCGTTTGGTTTTTTTTTCATACTTGTTATGCTTGCTTCTTTATGTCACTATTTTGGACATTCTACATCGTTTCTTAATATTCCGAAAAATGATTCCCCACAAGAACTAATTACTTTCATACCGTTAGATTCGACCTTAACAAAAGAAGAACCTCCTCGTATTACATCACAAAACCTAACAATACAGTATCCGATGTACTCGAAAGTCGCTGTGCATAAAACCACCAAGATGAATATCAAGGCTTTAGAAGGCACTAAATTGTATTGGAACATAGTTTTTGATCGGGCAGTAGAAGGCGTTTTTTTTGATAATGGAACTTCTGAGATTAGTATGAGGCGAAATGGCGACACCTATGGCGCAAGTACGGAATTGTCAGGATCATTTTTCTACAATTTCAGATTTACGGCTGACAATGGTACTTCATACAGTTCTGAATTGTATGCGGTTGAATCAATTAAGGATGAAGCCCCTTTAATTGAAGTTAAAGGATTAAAGAAATTTACCCAATTCGATGTTACAGATGAGAAAAAAATAAGTTTTCAATCCACTTTTTCAGATGATTATGGAATTGTTGATGCCTATGTTATTGCGACAGTTACCAAAGGAGAAGGCGAATCGGTTAAATTTAGAGAGGAACATATTCCCTTTGATTCTCGATGGAGTAGTGGAGCCAAGGAGCTTAAACTAGACAAGGTCATAGCATTAGAAAGCTTAAAAATGGTGCCAGGTGACGAGCTTTATTTTTACATAGAAGCTGTTGACTCAAAGCAACCTCGTGCAAACAGAGTGCGAAGTGAAACTTATTTTGCTGTTATTCGTGACACCCTAGATGGTCAGTTTGCTGTCGAAGGGACTATGGCGGCTGATCTAATGCCTGATTATTTTAGAAGTCAACGTCAACTCATTATTGATACCGAGAAGTTGATCGCAACTAAAAGTCAAATATCTAAAACGGCATTTAATTTCACGAGTAACGAACTTGGCTATGACCAAAAAGCCTTGCGTTTAAAATATGGTGAGTTTATGGGTGATGAAGCTGAATCAGGTGTACAAGTAAGCCAAACTGCTGCCGCAGAAGAAAGTAGCGAAAATAGTGATCAAGACCCTCTTGAAGATTATACACATGATCACGATGGTAGTAATGAACACAATTTAGTAGATCACGACCACGAAGAAGAATCGCCTTCAGAAGAAGAAAATGAAGATCCGTTAGAAGCTTATGTTCATAATCATGAAGACCCTGAGGCTTCTACTTTGTTTGCGCAATCCTTAAAAAGTAAACTCAGGCAGGCCATGGCAGAAATGTGGGATGCCGAACTACATCTTAGATTATATAAGCCTGAAAATTCATTAGCCTATCAGTACCGAGCCTTGAAATTAATTCAAGAAATTAAGAATAGTGCAAGAATATATGTACATCGTATTGGTTTTGACCCACCTCCTATAAAAGAAGACAAACGATTGACTGGAGATTTAGAAGAGGTTATTACCCGTCAAAGAACAAAACAGGCTAAAAAGTCGGATGAGTTTATGGCTATGCGAAAATCAGTGACGCGTTTAGCAGCATTATTATCAAAGAAGATAGTCATCACGAGCCAAGATAGATCCCTGTTTAAAGAAGCAGGTAACGAATTAGCCATTTTGGCGCTAAAAAATCCAGGGAATCACTTGAGTACCTTACAAGGATTAAAGTGGCTCTCAGAGGGCAAACAGAACTCGTTTGAATCTCTTCGAAAAATACAAGCCGGATTATTAAAAGCGCTACCTCCATTAGAAATAAATCCTTCACAAAACAATGCTTATAGAAGTGAAATCAACGAAATGATGCTTAAAGAACTACTTAATAATGAATAAAATTTCGTTTTTTCAAAATGAATCCTTCATCTGGCCTGTAATTTCCATTGCATTGATCATTTGGGCGATTTATGTTTGGAAAGAATGGAATACGTCGCGTAAATTCCACAGGTATATTAATGCCTTTGTTGCTCTTATTAGTATTATGGCGATGACCATGTTGGCTTTGAAACCTATTCATGAAGTACTACTTCAAGAAAAGGGTGCAGTCGTATTAACTAAAGGCTATGATCAAATTCAATTAGATAGTTTGTTAAGTGAGAAAGAAGGTCTTCAAGTAATACACTATCAAGAAAATAAACCCCTAGGTGATGCTCCGTCGGCTTATACAAGCATCTATATTTTAGGTAATGGTATTCAACCTTTTGATTTTTGGCAATTCGAAAATCAATCTGTGATGTATCTCGGAGGGCATGCTCCTAAAGGGATAATTCAATTAAAGTATTCAAAAGAAAATAAAACAGGAGAATATCTTACAGTTACTGGGAAATATAAAAGGGATGCAAAATCTGCAAAGCTGGTGCTACAAAATGATTTCGGTGAAGGCCTTGATTCGGTCGCTTTGAATAATGATACAGCACAATCTTTCAAGCTTGAAGCACCTATAAAAGCAGAAGGTAGCTTTGTTTTTGAGTTACTTGAGAAAGATAGCCTCGGAGCTTTGATTAATCGCCATCAGGTGCCTTTTGAAGCTCAGGCTCCTAAATTATTGAAAGTGCTAATAATGAATAGTGCACCTAATTTTGAAACAAAATACCTTAAAAACTATTTAGCCGATATGGGGCATGCCGTAACCTATAGAACGCAACTGACTCAAGAGAGATATAAGTTCGAATACTTGAATACAAAAGCGACGCCCATTTATACCTTAAGAGAAAATAATTTAGCTAATTACAACCTTCTTATCATAGATGCGAATTCCATCCAACGCTTGTCTAGAAATGGTCGTTCTGCGATTGAAAATACTATTAAAAATAAGGGGCTAGGGGTATTTATACAACCAGAATCTAGTATGTTTAAATCTGCTAAACGGCATTTAGGATTCCAATTTAGGCGCGATGGGGTTTCAAAAATAGTTATAAATGAATTTTTAAATCGAAAGGTAAATAAGTTCCCCTTTCAATTTATAGATGCTGGTGAATTGGAAGTAGTTCATGAAAATTCAAATGTGATATTGGCTGCGTATAAAAGAGTACGCAACGGAAGAATTGGCACCAGCCTTATTCAAAACACCTATCAATGGCAATTGGAAGGAAAAACGCAAGAATATCGAAAATTTTGGAAAAACATAATAAATGCTCTTTCAAGACGGGAATCAAACAAAACAATTTGGAAATTTGCTAACGCCATTCCTCAAATTAATGAACCACTTGAATTTCAATTGAATACCCAAACGAAACCTGTAAATTTGCAAAACCTTGATGGTCATACTATCGCCCTGAAAAGGAATGTTGATCTACTGCATTTATGGTCTGGAAAAATATACCCGAGCAACTTTGGCTGGAATGAACTTCATTTACAAGATGATGACACCCCGCAGAAGAAGTCTTATTTCGTATTTGATAGCATATCTTGGAAATCAGTACGCGAATACAACAAGAAACAACGAAATCAATGGCACTTTTCGAAAGAAGTAAAAGGGAGTAAATTTACTACTAAGATTGCGATAGAAAGAATTTGGTTTTTTATAATCGCTATTTTAGGTCTCGGCTATTTATGGCTGCAGCCTAAGTTGTTTCCAAATTAATTGATGGTTATTCCATGAAATTATTTCAACGGTTTTTGCATTTAATTAACACTAGAATTTAGAAAACAGCGTTAGCTTCGTAAGTTAAACTTATGTGGTGTTGAAGAAACTTCTTATTGCTATGTTGTGGAGCGTATCTCCTTTCGGAGAAGCCAAAGTAGGTATTCCCTATGGTTTGGCTAATGGGGTTAACATATACCTTGTTTTCATAGCGTGCTTTGCAGCCAATGTTTTGGTTTTTCCTATAATGTATGTTTTTTTAGAGTATATAAATAGTTATTTGATGCGGTTGCGTTTCTATAAAAAAGCTGCAGTTTACGTAGCACGCAAGGCAAAAACAGGATCAGGTGATAAAATAAAAAAATATGGTTTTTGGGGCTTGATATTTTTTGTAATGTTACCCATTCCAGGTACAGGTGTTTATGCTGGAAGCATAGCAAGCCATATTTTTAAAATGGAACGAAAAAGAGCATTTCTTGCCAATACCATCGGAATTTTTATTTCTTCTATAATCGTCTGGGTTGCAACCTTGCTTACAATGAAAGGTCTGGTATAAGGGCTTTGTTAATAAATCTTCAAAAAGAGTCTTTTTTCAAGGTAGTTCTCACGTTACTTTTGTGAACTTTTAATACCATAATTTGGGTTAAAGTTTTCGATTTTATGAGATGGTCATCTATTAAACAGAATTTTTTTGATTTTCTATGAAAGTATTAGAAGTAGGAGATAAAATGTATAATGTAAAGCAAGATGGTTTTGGTGATTTTGCGCGATATACTTTTTCAGAAGTGACTGCCTTAACAAAAACCTTAGCCATATTGAAGAATGGGGTGCGCCTATTTAATCAGCCGAGGCCTTCATATATTATCGAAGATGTAGGGTATTGTGTGTCTCGTCAAAAGGGTGTTCATTGGCACTTGGTAACACTGGAAGCCATTCGAAATGCACAAATAGAAAACGAAAAAATAGCAGTGCACAATTGGTTTGAAGCCAAAACATTTAACCTGAAAGAAAAGCAATTTATTTATCGACAATTTAAAGCCCTAGAAGAAAAGACTTCTGAATTGCTTCAGGAAGTATGAGTGTTTTTCAAATCGAGAAATAATCTTTGTAATTTTTGAGTCATTGCTGGCACTTCATTTTTAGGATAGAAACAATGATTGTCGAAATAGCGAATGGAAGCAATCTGTGTTGACGTTCCTGTTAAAAAAGCTTCATCCATAGTATGAATTGCTCCAAAGTTTATAGCTTCTTCTATAAAAGGTATTTTTTCATCTCGACAAAGTTTCAAAACTATTTCACGGGTAATACCATTTAAGATGTTTCGGTCAGCAGGGTGGGTATAAATTGTACCATCCTTAACAAAAAAGAGATTGGAATGCGAGCCTTCGGTCATTTTCCCATCACGATGAAAAACCGCTTCATGATGTCCTTTTGTAATAGCGAAATCATTAGCCATAACATTACCAAGTAATGAGGTCATTTTGATGTCGCAACGATGCCATCTGAAATCAGGCTGCGATATTACCGAAATAGTCGTATTATTTATTGGGGCTAAGGTGAATGGTATAGCGTACATCAGTAATGTTGGAACGGTATCTTTTGGAAAAGAATGTTTCCTTGGAGCAACACCCCTGGTTATCTGAATATAAAGAAGGCAGTCTTTCTCATCTAATTCAACAGCCTTTAATAACCTTTCTATTTTTTCATTTAACGTACTAACATCAAAGTTAATGTTTGTTTTTTTTAAGGAACTTCTAAGCCTGATTAAATGCTCTTTTCCAAAGAAAAACTCCCCATTCATCTGAGCCATAACTTCATAAACGCCATCACCGAATAAAAAGCCACGATCGAATACAGAGATGCGGGCATCTTGCGCATTTATTAGGTTGCCATTGAGGTAAACTTTTTCAGGATAATTTGACATAAAAATTCAATTAAGCAATACAATAGTACTATTGATAAATTCAAAATTAAAGACTAACTTAATAAAAATTATGACTAGTAATTATGTTGCGATTTTATGTAAGTATCATTAAATTATATGGACTTCAAATGTGTAAATTCTAGTAAATAAAAATTAGCCTATGTTAACATGGAAAGATATTATTAGTTTTAGTGTAAACGGAAATCCGAAACCTGATCGAAGAGTAGAAAAAACAGAAGGAGAATGGCGCGATCTATTAACGCCTGAACAATTTCGAATAACTAGAAAGAAAGGAACAGAAGCGGCGCATTCAGGGGAATTGTGCAGTATTTATGAAGCTGGGAAGTATAATTGTATTTGCTGTGATACACCATTGTTTGATTCAACAATCAGGTTTGAATCTGGTACGGGGTGGCCTAGTTTCACACAGCCCATAAAAGAAAATGCTATTAAGTATGAAAAAGATGCTTCGTTTGGTATGATACGCGTTGAAGTAATGTGCAATACTTGTGATGGACATTTAGGACATGTTTTTCCTGACGGACCTGAACCAAGTGGACTGCGCTATTGTATTAATTCAGAATCTATGCAGTTAGAAAAAGTAACGGAAGAAAATTAAATACATTTGAGTTTAAAACTATATCTAAAGGATACCTTTAATAAGGAATTACCTGCCGACCCCATTCTCGAAAATTCAAGACGACAAGTCCGAAACGCATGTTTTTCTTACGTGGCACCTAAAAAACCTTCGAATCCGGCCTTGATACATTGTTCACCAGAAATGATCGAAGCGATCGGACTTCAAGAATCTCCAAAATCTAAGGCTTTTTTGGATATTTTTTCGGGAAACGAAATTTTGACAAATACAAAGCCCTTTGCAATGTGTTATGGGGGACATCAATTTGGGCATTGGGCTGGACAACTAGGTGATGGTCGAGCCATTAATTTAGCTGAAGTGGAGCATGATGGCCAACATTGGGCGTTGCAATTAAAAGGGGCAGGGGAGACCCCATATTCGCGCTCCGCTGATGGTCTTGCAGTTTTAAGATCCTCTATTAGAGAATATTTATGTAGTGAAGCCATGTTTCACTTAGGAGTGCCCACGACTAGGGCCGTATCGTTATTATTGAGTGGTGATCAGGTTTTACGCGATGTAATGTACGACGGAAACTCCGCTTATGAGAAGGGCGCTATTGTATGTAGAGCGGCACCATCTTTCATTCGTTTCGGCAATTTTGAAATTCTCGCTGCTCAAGAGGATACGTCCACACTTAAGGCATTAGTAGATTATACGATAAAATATTATTATCCTCATTTAAGAAAACCATCAAAAAATACCTATCTCAAGTTTTTTAAAGAAGTCGCAGTTCGAAGCATGGAGATGGTAATTCATTGGCAGCGCGTGGGCTTCGTGCATGGGGTAATGAATACTGATAATATGTCCATTTTAGGATTAACCATTGATTACGGTCCTTATGGCTGGCTAGAAGATTATGATTCTGGGTGGACACCCAATACTACAGATAGCACCAATAAAAGATATCGTTATGGTACCCAACCTGAAATCGTACTTTGGAATCTCCTACAATTAGCGAATGCTTTGTTCCCTTTAATTGAGGAAGCTGAGCCTTTACAAAATATATTAAAGGAGTATCAAGAAGAGGTGCAAGTGGCTTATTTGCAAATGATGAAATCTAAACTAGGATTATTCGAAAATGATAAAAACGATGCTTCCTTAATAGCTGAATTAGATAAAACCCTGCAGCTTTCAGAAACGGATATGACCATTTTTTTTAGAAGACTTGTTAATTTTAAATCTGATAGTAATCCAGATGATTTAGCCTTTATTTCCGAAGCCTTTTACAAATCCGAAGAAATTGAAAAAGATATTAAAGCCAAATGGATAAATTGGTTTTCGAAGTATGCCGATCGACTGCAACTAGAATCTAAAAACGACAGCGAACGCAAAGTATTAATGAACAAGGTTAATCCGAAATATGTCTTACGAAATTATATGGCTCAATTGGCGATTGATAAAGCAGACGAAGGCGATTATAAGTTGTTAGAGGAGCTTTTTCAGTTGTTAAAGAAACCATATGCAGAGCAACCGGAATATGAAAAGTGGTTTGCAAAACGCCCAGATTGGGCTAGGCACAAAGTGGGCTGCTCCATGTTATCATGTAGTAGTTGATAGCATGTAATGTAGAGCGATTAATTTAGACTATTACTAGTATGAAAGTGGTTTTAGAGTCTATTGAAAAAATACCCGAGGGATATTCTTTAGGAATATATAACCATAAGAAATATGGCATTTCTAAGGAGACTTTCACCAATGGTAAGTCCTTTAAAATTTTCGCTAACGAATTGGGTGGAACCGACTTCGTGAGCTTAAACTATTATAAAACAAAGGATAATGGACTTTTGAAACCTTGTGAAATGCCAGCAGAGAAAGTGATTGATTTTTTGAAAAAAATTGAAATAAAAGTAGAAAAGTAAAAATAGATGAGTACAAAAAAAGCATATATCGCAGGAGGTTGTTTTTGGGGAATGGAAGAGTTATTTAGAGTAAGACCCGGAATATTAGATACTGAAGTGGGTTACATCGGTGGTTCAAACGAAAATCCAACTTATAGAAATCATCCAGGTCATGCTGAAGGAATTGAGTTAACCTATGATTCTGAAAAGACCTCGTTTAAACAAATTTTGGATTATTTCTTTCGAATACACAATCCTACAACTATTGATCAGCAGGGCAATGATAGAGGCTCTAGTTATCGCTCTGCTATTTTTTATCAAAATGAAGATGAAAAGAGCATCGCTCATGAAGTTATTGCGATTGTTGATGATTCGAACAAATGGGAGGGGAAGGTCGTTACCACCCTAGAACCTTATACAACCTTCTGGCCAGCAGAACCCGAGCATCAAGACTATTTGGTTCGTATACCGAACGGATACACCTGTCATTTTGAACGTTTTAAAGAACCTTTTGTTTAGTTTATAAAGTGTAGAAATAAATGGCATTCATAACCATCGTCAATTTTAGTTGCCAGTTAGTTCAATTTCTACGCGTCGGTTTTTTCGGTTTTGTTCTTTTGTGCAAGAAGTACATTTTTCTACAGGTTCTTGCTCTCCTTTACCAATGGCTATTATACGTCCTTTAGAAACACCGTTGCTAACGAGGTATGTTTTTAGTTGTTCTGATCTTTCTTGCGATAATTTGAGATTGTATGAAGAATCACCTATTTGATCAGTATGACCAACGAGAATAACATGTATCTCTTTATGCTTCTTTAAAAATACCGCTAAATCATTCAAAGGTCCTTTATATTCAAGAGTAAGTTCAGAACGGTTAAAACCAAATAAGACAATACGATTTAAATTTTTGTAATCATGGTCTAACCTGTAATTAGATTTTTTCTCTATTTTTTGTTTTTTGTTCTCTTCTTCCGAGTTCTTGACTATACTAGTTGTAGAATTTATGTTTTCGCTTATAGTACTTTGTATTTCTGACAGTTGTAGTTGTGCTTCTAAAACTTTAAGTTCTTCAGGTGTTATGCTGTAAATATTATCATTTCCTTTAGTTTCATTTCTATCGGAGGCAAAAAACACATATTCTTTATTTATAATGAGACCATAATCATCTGCCTCACTATTAATGGGTGTTCCTAAATTTAATGGTTCTCCATCTGATAATTTCACCTTGAAGATATCAAGGCCTCCCCAGCTTTTTGGGTTGTCAGAGGCAAAGTATAGCAGGTCATCGCCAATTAAGAAAGGAGAAGTTTCATTTGATTCAGTATTTACTTTTGAACCAAGATTTATTGGTTCGCCAAAGGTGCCGTCATAATAGAGCTCTACTTCATAAATATCTGTACCTCCGTATCCGCCTTCCATATCGGAAACGAAATAAAGTTTGTCTTCACTGCTATTGAGTACTATATGAGCAACAGAGTAAGAAGATCCATTAAAAGGAAGTTCTATTACTTTCTTATACTTATTTTTATTTTTTTCAATACTAAAACTTCTTAATTTAACTTTTTCATTGGTTTTGCGTTTAGCTAAATTCGGTTCTAATTTGTTTCTAGAAAAATATACCGTTTTACCATTTTTTGTTACATACAAAGAACTTTCATTATAGCGAGTTGACATTTTTCTTTTCATTTTCTTTAAAACTGGATTGGATAAATCTGAAATAACAAATAAATCGAAATTTGATCTTGGGTTTTCTTTTTTTCCTCTATTGCTCGAAAATACCAAGCCGTCTTCTAAGAAACGGGGAAATACATCGGCCGCATCTGAATTAAAAATCATGGGTTTTATCTGAACAATTCCCCCTTCTTTTTTAAAGGCAGTCTGATTAGATTTCAATTCATTTGAAACGTTGGTTTGTCCAATTAGATGAACGCATGATAATAATGTAAGTACTTTAAGGTATAAGATGTGCTTATTCATTTTGTACGGCTAAAATGTTTGTGTTTTAGAAAAATCTTGGGGATGCTAATTTTCTTCTTCTATTTATGAATTCGTACCTGAGAAATAATTCTAAAGAACCATTGCTAAGCCCTATGTTCCCAAGTCTAAATGCATCGGCATCGTAGGCCAAACCAAGAAGAAAGTTATCGTTTATGTTGAAACCCATTAATGCACTTAATGATGCATCAATGCGGTAAGCGGCTCCTATTCTAAATTTTTCTTCGAATAAAAAATTTGCAGAAATGTCTAAGCCAACCGGTAAATTTTTTACATACGAGAATAAGGCAGTTGGTTTAAATTTTATATTTCTTGAAATCTGAAATACATAACCTGTCATAAAGTAAAGGTGCGCTTGTTCTTCAGCTACATAAATAACAGAGTTTGATTCATTTAGAATTTCACTTTTTAAAAAATTAGGAATAGAAATCCCGGCATAAAACTGCTCGTTATAATAGTATATACCTGTTCCGATATTTAAGTCAAATCGATTTTCTACATTTTGTAAGTCGTTTGGTATGCCTTCTGATAATCGTCTTAATTTAAAGAAATCTAAACTTGTTAAATTACCACCAGCTTTAATGCCAAACGCAAGGTGTTGGTTATTTCGGAATGATAGCGTATACGAAAAAGCTCCTGAGAAGTTTGTTTTTTGAACCGTGCCATTACCAATATTATCATTAATAATTGTTACGCCAATACCTACATGCTTTGAGCTTGGTCCGTGTATATTAAGTGTTTGACTTTGCGGGGCACCATCCAAACCTAACCATTGTGTTCGATACAATAAATTTGTTGATAAATGACCCCTTGAACCAGCGTACGCTGGGTTTATAGACATTGTATTATAGAAGTACTGTGTATAATTTGGTTCTAACTGCGCATTGGCGTCTATCTGAAATAGAACTGCTACAAATAAAGCCAGTTTAAGTACTATTGTTATTTTATGCTTCTTCATCTAATCTTATTTTTTACTAGAATTGTTTTATCTGTTTAGATATAAATACCCATTCATTTTAATGACTTTTCCATTTTCGTTGATAAACTGTAAGGAATAGAAGTAAGTTCCTGCTGGTAGCTGTTCATTTTGTTTTGAGGAAAACCCTTTGAATACATTATCTGTATTGTCGTACCCATCGGTTTCATAAACCACGGCACCCCAACGATCAATAATCATGAAACTATTTGTAGGGTAATCTTCGATGTAGCTAATTATAAATCGACCATCGTTAATTCTAGGATCTACAAGATCACTTGTTGGTTCTACCAATTGGCTGCAAAAGCGGTCACATGTACCGTCATTGTCGTCGTCGCAGTTTGAAAAGCATTCACTTACGCTATCTACGCATTTTTCATCGCATACACCATCGCAATCATTATCGATATTTTGATCTGCTAAACCATCATCATCGGTGTCACAGTTTCTATCGCATTTGCCGTCATTATCATCGTCTATATTTATATCGCAAAATGGAGGAGCGCCTATCATAAAGACAACTTCCGGTTCTTGTAAGATGGTGTTTTCGTTAATTTCTGCACTAAGTATAACCGTTTCTTCAACTAAGTTTGTAACTGTTGCTGTATAAGTTCCATCATTATTATCAATTACATTGCTCAGTACAGCACTACCCGTACTAGATAATAGAACTGTGCCAGCTGATGTAGTAAATGGATCGCCGTTAGTATCATATAATTGTATAATAACCCTACTTGATGAACTACCATCTGCCTCTATGGGACTAGTAGCTGCAACAGTTGTAAAAACTGGATCTACAGGTGGTGTAGTCGGATTAGTTTGGAACACGATTACTGCCGTATCAATTATTGAAATTCCATTTACTTGAGCTCTAATGCTTATTGTTTCTGCTACGGTATTAGTAGCTGTTGCAGTATATGTCCCGTCGTTATTGTCAATTACGTTCGTTAATACGACCGTATTCCCATTACTTCCTAGTGCAATTAAAGTTACAATTCCTCCAGAAGTGGTCATCGCATTCCCACCGGTATCGTAAAGCTGCACTGTTATGGTTGAAGTTGCTATTCCATCCGCTTCAATCGGACTTGTCGCTGTGACGATACTAGCTACAGGGTCAATTATAGGAGTCGGTGCTCCAATTTCAAAGATCACGTCAGCCGTATCGAGAATTTCTGTTCCA
>CALDYU010000015.1 GCA_937944485.1 uncultured Flavobacteriaceae bacterium
AAAACAAATTGCGGAATACAATGCTCTTGCCAAAAAATACAATACCATGCTTGTGAAAAACAAGAGCATACAAATTCAAATGAAAGATGTGGAGCGATTGCAGTATCTCTATGGCTTAATGTCTGACAAACAGAAAGTAAAAGCAGAACCTTTTCCAGATTTTCCAGAGCCTCCACCCGTACCACTAGCTCCGAAATCGCCAAAAGTTTTAAAAGGACGTGTTAGTGACATCCCTCCTCCACCTGAACCTCCAAAACCAAAAGCACCAAAAGTTCTAAAGGGACGTGTTAGTGACATCCCTCTTCCACCTAAGCCTCCGACACCAAAATCGCCTTTAGATCATATCATTGAAATGGCAAAAAAAGACGCAATTTTTTATTACGAAGGCGAAGAAATAACTTCTGATAAGGCCATTGAGCTTTTGAAACAGAACAAGAATCTTAATATTGATAGTCGTACTGAAAAAGGAAAACAACCGATTATTAAATTATCGAAAAAGCCCATTAAAATATCTCCGATTTCAAAAAAAGAAAATTCTGGTTACACGAAAATTAATAATGAGATCTATTACTATATTTCAAATAGTAACGGAACCACCTATTACAATCAATGGGGTGCCATAGTAGATGAAAATGGGAGCCTTTTGAATGACAATTCCGTTGAAACAAAAGTTCCGAAATACGAAACCATTGCATCTATAAAAAAAATAAACGGTAATAAAAATGGGTTTATAAAACTTAATAATAAAACCATTTTTTATTCGAAGCACAATGAAACGATAAACTATTATGACAAATACGGCAATTTGGTGAATGAAGAAGGTGACCCTCTTACTAAAAAATAACATCTAATGAATTAATAAATTTCCAAAGCCTTCATTTTGAAGGCTTTTTTGTAACAAATAGTTACCAACGAATACTAATATGACCTAAAGACCAGTTACTGTTATAGTACACTAGCTGTTCGCGGGAGCACAAGAACTATATATACACTCTTGACACTACTCGAACCGATAGTAATTGAACATCAATCAAAATCAAATCATCATATGTTACAATCATTCTTCATTAGCTGCTCAGGGGCAGATGCATCTATTTTAAAAACTTGTTCAGAAGGCGAACAAAACAAATATGTCGGTATAGGTGCTACCGTTTTTTTTACCGCAGTTATGGCATTCATTGCTAGTAGTTACGCGCTATTTACCGTTTTCGATAATTTGCCAACAGCCATTATATTTGGTCTGATTTGGGGGCTTCTAATCTTTAATTTAGACAGGTTTATTGTTTCTACTATAAAAAAAAGAGACAGCTTCAGCAATGAATTGCTTCAGGCTACACCGCGAATTATTTTAGCGGTTATTATCGCAATCGTTATTTCAAAGCCCTTAGAAATGAAAATTTTCGAAAAGGAAATCAACCAAGTCCTTTTAGAAGAAAAAAACGAAATGACCTTAGCGAATAAACAACAATTGGCACTACAATATACCCCAGCCGTAAATAAACTAAATCAAGATATTCAGACACTAAAGGCTGAGATTGCGACTAAAGAAACGGAGACCAATGCCTTATATGACATATACATTACGGAAGCCGAAGGTACTGCAGGAACAAAGTTATTAGGAAAAGGACCTGTTTATAAAGAAAAACGAGAAAAGCACGATGCAGCTTTGGCAGAACTAAATCAGTTAAAAGTAGTCAATGCCGCAAAAATTGCTGGTATCGAAAAACAAATAGAAACTTTAAATACTGATTATGATAAAGTGGTAAAAGATTCACAACCTGTAATTGATGGTTTTGACGGACTCATGGCGCGTATAAATGCATTAGACAAGTTGCCTTGGTTACCTTCTTTCTTTATCTTTTTATTATTTCTGGCCATTGAAACATCACCTATTATCGCAAAGCTTTTATCGCCTAAAGGCGAGTATGATCTTAAAATAGAAGATGCTGAAAGTGCTATACACACTTGGGTCAGTCAAAAGGTATTGCAGCGTGAAAAAATACTAGAAACTGATACGGTACTAAACGACAAGATTCATTCTGAAATTAGAGATGAAGAAGCTGTATATGCTTACAAAAAACAGAAAACCGAAGAACTTTTAAAATTACAGGCAGATGCCTTTCAAGAACTTCAAGTAAAAAGTCTTTGATAACTAACTTTCGTTTAGACCTCAGTCAAAAAGCTGTTTACTTGCTCTAGAATCTTCTTGTATTCGGCATCGAGACTATCATCACCTTGTTGCAATTGCATTTCATAGTGCGCTGCCACATCAGAAGCTCGTTCTAAACCTAGCATACTAAATTTATATTTAGATTTTGCAACAATTTCTGCTGCTTGCCTGGGTTGTTTGTTCTTTATATAACGTAAATACATCCCCATTTCTAAGGCATATTCTTCTTTAAAAAGTAAAATAAATCTACTGGCAAAAGCAAGATCTTTACCAGCAATTTCTTCTACGTAGGACAGATTTGGGCGTTCTTCCATAGCATTAAAAAAATTAACAATCACTAAAACGTAAAATTAGGGCAAAACTAATTTCTGAAATAATTTTAGTTGTGAAACTGCCAATACTTGTTGAATAACATCCAGTTTCTAAAGCAAGGTCAAATTATTGGGCTCACTGTTCCTACTTTGAGCTTGTAATCGTCGAATATAAAATGCATTGTAAAGCACCCAAAACAAAATGCTACTTTCAATAATTCTTTGAAAAAGACCTATAAATGAACTCGTAGGATTACTAAATAATAGTGCAACACCAACAAGTGCAATAATCCCCGAAACCAAAGAGATGGTCCCTATTTTTTTTGTGCTTCTACTACCTATCAATGAAAACCCAATGCCTATTACCGCAAAAGGAACAAAAGCGTAAGTCAAGAAACCAGTAAAGTTATGAATGAATTGTGAGAGACTCACTTCAGAATGTGACGGACAACCATAATCGCAAGGAAAAAAGCCTGTCCCTATTGTACCTAAACCATAGAATATCGCAAAAAATAGAAAACCTATACGAACTCCCTTCTTTCTCGGAAAAAATCTTGGTGCCATGAATCCGAATAAGGCCAATAATAATCCACTGGCTATATACATATACCGCAGATAGATTACATTGGGCACACCATCAGCATAGCTCTCACTAATATATTGACTAATAAAACTATAACCTTCTATTTGCAGGCCTCCTGCAATACTAGCCGTAACAAACAAGAACGTTCCAACTACACCTAAAAGAAAAACTACAGTATTCTTCATTTTGTATATTTTTTTATAAGGAAAATAACGCAATAGCTTTAACCAGTACTTAATTGCCTTTTATTCTCTTCCACAGATTGGGCAATAGTCCGTCAATATCAGAAGATGTTTTTGGTGTTTCTTGTACCTTTAGTCCATCTTCATCAGTTGTTATTTCATAGCTAAAAGCAAATCGATTTTCATTGGGCTTTAAACTTAACAAGCCAAAACGAAGATCATTAAAAAAGAGCATTTCATTGGCTTCTGTAATAGTGTACCAGCCTTCGGCTATATCTATGAGACGAACGACCTTATCATTTGTTGCAAGATTTCCCAATAATTCATGATTTTTTGGGTATGTCGAAAATGAAATCTCTTGCGAATCAAAAAACGAATAGTTACCGATCAAGTAAGCATCATTGGTTTCAACGTTTGCAGTCCATAAAACGGTATTGAACGGTGTAGGTCGCAGCGTTATGGCTTTATAAGCTATCTGTTGTTGCTTAAGACTGCTTGCAAAACTGAGATAGGCAATTCCTTTAAAAACTAAAGTTAATAACAAGTAAGAACTACTCACAATCAAACCCATATTGTTATAAAATTTTCGTTTGATTGCAGTTCTTTTCTGCCGCATAGCTAGTATTAAAAACAACAAAAAAGGCAGCGTGTAAAGTGGATCTATAACAAAAATGTTTTGAAAGGCCAGCCTTAAATCAAATGGCCAAAACAACTGCGTACCCCAAGTTGTAAATGCATCAAGAATCGGATGGGTAAATAAACCCCAAAACATAAGCCATGACCAATTTTTGAATGTCGCGCTTGACTTTTGATTCAGTTTCCAAACTATCCATCCAAATACAGGGGCAAATAACACAGAAAAGAAAATTGAATGGCTAAACCCCCTATGCCATTCAGTTGCTGTTACCGTATCAACAAAATATCGAGCTAAAACATCTAAATCAGGAATTGTACCTGCAATAGCACCATACAGCATGGCTTTATTACCCACTTTCTTCCCTAAAACAGCCTCCCCTACGGCGGCACCTAAAACTATTTGTGTTAATGAATCCATAAGCTCTCTATCCCCCAAAGGGGGGAATTAATTTTTGTGTTAGAAAAAGCTAATCAATCAACTATTTTCATTTTCTTCAATAAAAATGAAGCATTCATATTCTTGCAAATACCTTCTTTGAATTTATAATCAAAATGCAATTCATCATCAATAATCTCGGCATCAAAATAATAGTTTTTAACCTCATCATAATCTTTTGCGATTTCACAGAGACTTAAATCATGCGTAGCAATAATTCCAGTAGATTTTGACGCTACCAATTTCTCAACAAATTTACGAGACCCTATCGCCTTGTCTGTACTATTGGTGCCCTTCAAAATTTCATCGAGCACTATAAAGTAGCGATCGGATTGTATTTCTTCAACAATAAATTTCAGGCGTTTTAGCTCTGAAAAGAAATACGATTCATCGTCTGTAAGAGAATCAGTGGTTCGCATGCTTGTAATAAGCTTAATGGGATTATACACTGTATCAGTGGCACAAACAGGCAAACCAATGTTGGCCATCATTAGTTGTAATGAGATTGTTCTTAAAAAGGTACTCTTACCCGCCATATTGGCTCCTGTAATAATAAAAAACTGTTCCTTATTAATTTTAAAATCGTTGGTAATGCCTTTATTCGGTTCCAATAAAGGGTGCCCAGCATTTTTAGAGTTCAGAATGATATTATCAGTGGTAATTTTAGGGTAGGTATACTGTGGATGGTTAAACGCAAAGGTGCCTAAACTAATGTAAGCGTCGAAAAAAGCGGTTGTCTCAAACCATGTTTTAACAGCATCACCATGGGTTTCAATCCATTTTTCAATTTTGGAGCTGGTCGCTATGGCTCTTAGAAAAAATCCGTTGCCTAAAATCAGATAAAATATATTGTTGTTTTGATCAAGGCTTCCTAAAAGTTTTGAAAAGTCCTTTAAAATATCAGATGTCTTTCGCCCCTCTTTTAAAATATGTTCTTTCTGTTCACGTAGAAATTCTGAATTAAATTCCTTTTGCTCAATAAGGTAGAGCAACTTATGAAATTGTTCAAAAGTAGATTGGGCTTTCGTACTATCATTTCCCAATTTTGAAATTTTCTTTGAAAAAAGTCCTGAAATAAAAAAGCCCGTCACCAACCAAGTTAGAAGCAAAGATTCGCTTGCGATGTTGAAAAAGTACAAACCGAATAGTAGCACTGAAATCAATCCAAATACATTTGGTAAGTATTTCATTATTGATGGGATAAATGGCCCATAATTCGCTAACCAAGATTGAATCTCTGCAATACTCTTTTGCGTTTTGGTTAATGAAGCCGTAGCCATAAAATCTTGACGCCAATCTGGCATTGCGGCCAATTCTGAAATTGCTTTTTGTTTTTCTTCAATTTGATCAATAGCATTTTCAGTAAATATTTTTGCAAGAGTTTGACTCCCCATCGCCAATGCAGTACGATTACTATATTGATAAAAGGAACCCGAACCAAACAAGTCTATATCTTCACTAAAATTATGCGAAGAATTTTTAAATCGATTTCCCGCAGGGCGTTGGTCAAATTTGCGATCTAGTATTTCAAGTTCAGTAGTGTTAATTTTTAGAATTGCCGCCAGTTTATCTTTCTTGTACAGCAAATCAGTATGCCTTGATACCAAGAAGAGAAAAAGTACAATTCCTGCTAAAATAATACCTAAAACGAGCTTCGTATTTCCAAAAAAGATATAAATCAAAAAGGCAAGAAGCAAGAAGGTAATCAAGCGAATAGTACTTGAAGTTGAAAGTTGCTTCTTTACTTTCTTAAGCGCAACCGTAGCTTTTTCTATCTTATTTTTATAAAAAGAACCTAAGTCGTGCATAAGGCTTTCAGCATTTTTAGACCTCAAAGATAAGTTTTCTCTATGAGCTCTTCGCCATAGCATTTAACATGGCAATTTGCCCCAAATGATAGATATCATGTTGTGCAATACTTGTGAGAATAGGTCCGAACAAATAATCTTTTCCAGGCACTTGTCTTTCTAATAAGGAATCATCTTCTTTAGATAAGGCGATCAATAGTTGATTTTGGGTTTCTTGCAGTTGCTCAATCAAAGCACGCCATTCTAATTCATTCGAAACAGAAATTTCATCCCAGTCATTTGCTCCATCAATGATAATATTATAAACAGCATCGCCAGCGAGCTTCTTCAGCACAAAAATGCGCCAATTAATAATATGCTTTACTAAAACCGCTATCGATTTAGAATCGTACAACTTGTCATTCACAACTTGCCAAGGTATGACCTGTAGCTTTTGCATAAGAGAAGTACCATACCATGGTTTCTCATCAAAACAAGTTTTTAAATTACTGATGATTACTTCAAGTTGTTCGGTCATCTCAAATTTAGGTTAGGGCATCAAATTCAAGCCTGAGTTTTTTCGTAAACTTTGCCACTACCAAATCATACGAATGGTCAATCAATTCGAGTATTAATTTAGGAGGAAGCTCTGCTAACATAAGCGTATTCCAATGCAATTTGCTCATATGGTAACCTGGTAATATTGTTCCGTCGTATTGCTCACGAAGTGTAACAGAGCGCTCTGGGTCACACTTTAAATTCACCTGTGACGGAACACGTTCTAAACCAGATAGTGCAAACATTTTACCCATGACTTTAAACACCAAAGTATGTTCATCAAACGGAAACGTTTCAGTGACTCCTTTTTTTGACAAGCAATAAACCCTGAATTCTTCGATGTTCATAAAGTCAATTAATTTACGCCATTTGAATCATAGACAATAACCTTTGTCCATAAGTGACTTGACTCATCTACAAAGCGTTTATGCGGCGCTTCATCTTGATAATTTTGTTGAGCCGTTGCAGATTCAAAAGTCACAATAAGTGAATAGGTAAAAGAACCATCTACAACGTCACGACTTGCTTTTGGTGGCACACCAATGAATTTGGTTTTGGCATACGCTGAAGCATCTAAAAACTTTTGCAATGAGGTTTCAAAAGACGTTCGATCTGCTTCATTATTTGGGTTTTTAAGCCAAAAGTACACGGTGTGCGCAAAATTGGCATCAAATTCGTTCATAGCTTCTTTTTTTTGCCCACAGGCTGTTATTAATACTGTTAAAAATAGGAGTACGATTGCTTTTTTCATAGGTAATACATTATTAATCTAGTTGTTTTTTATTTTCACGCTCTGCTATTTCTAATGCCGAATAATCTAATTTCCATCCAATGGTAGCGACAATAGATTCAATTAATAAAACGGCTTGCAGTGCTTCTTTTCGAGCAGTATCCATCAAACCACTGTCTGGAATCTTATCACGAATATGATTCTTGGCCTCGTTATTTAGAGTAGTAAGGTCATCCGGGGAAAAAGAATTAAACATCCCGTTTTTAATATCATAAAACTCAAGCTCAGGTTCAATTGATAATATTTCTGGCTGCGGAAAATTCGTTAATATTATACGCTTGTTGTCTACATCAGATGTTACTTGAACCTTTTTTAAATCATACCCAATTTGCGCTTTGGCATTAATCACTATAAGTGCCTTTTTCTTACTGGTAACCAGACTTAAAAAACGTTCTTTAGTGTTTTCATACTTATAAATTTCTGCAAACTCACCTTCTACAGAAACCAATTTACTAACACTTTTAATCTTTTCTAAAAGTACCGTAGACTGATGCAAGGTAACCTCTTTGCTTTGCTTTTTCTTAAAAAAAGTATAGACCCAATAGGTAGCTATCGCCCCGAGAAGTAGACCTAAAACCGTATCGAAAATGGTATCCATGCGATAAATATAAGAAGTTTGATGGTGCAGATAGTTTTAGTCTTCAATTTTATAGAGCACCGGTCGACTGGGGCTCGCATCATTTTCAAAAGGAGCAACTTGAAGGTTTAGAAAATAAGTACCGTCTTTGATGCTGTTGGCCACATAAATAAACTCCGTTATCGTTGCTTGTTTTCTAATTTTTCCTTGGGTATTCCAAAAAGCATGATGTGCCAGTAAAGCACCACCATCCTTTTCTTTATCTACTGACGGAAGGTCAATTAAAAGATGTTCAATCCCTTTTTGAACTAAAAATTCAGCGGCTTGTTCTAATAAATAAGGTGGATTCGTATTCGAATACTGCCGTTCTAATTTATCATCTACATTTGGTAAGGTTCGAATTATAAGTGCCTCTCTTTTCTTATTTCCAAGAGCATACTGCAGTTGTTTTCGTGATATCACAAAATCATCTTGATATTTTTCAGGAGCAATGGTAATTACCTCCGCTTTAAAAAAGTATTTTTTCAAATGCTTATTAATGGAATAAAAATCTTCTGTAATATGACCTACACATTCGGTATGCGTACCATGCGCATGCGGATTAAAATAGATATCATTAAAATTTGTGGAGGCGCCTTCAGTAACTTTTCCAACAAAACCATCAGTTGTATGCGGTTCAATTTTAGGATGACTAACATACCATGCGTTTACATTAGAAGGTTCTCCACGTAACGGAATTGAAATATCTAAGGGTTTTGATAAATCAATGAAGTCGTTTTTGATTTTTGCGAGCATATCTGCTGTACTTATTTCAGTATTTACAAGTTAACTAAAAACAAATCCGCAGCAATACCATCTGCTAAAAAACGTCCTTTTTTAGTGGCTTTAAGAATATTTTCATCCATATAAAGAAGGTCTTCTTCCATATACTTCTTAGCCTGCTTCAAAAGATAGCTATGGTAGTGTTCTCCAAATTTATCTTTAATTCTAAGCATAGAAACACCCCATATAGTTCGCAAACCCGTCATTACATATTCGTTGTATTTATCTTTTGTAGACAGGTGCTCTATCTCCATTGGGAGTTCATTTTTTTCTATGGATTTAATGTATTTCGGATTATTATTAATATTCCAACCTCTGCGAAAACCATCATAAGAATGTGCCGAGGGGCCGATACCTATATATTTTTTTTGTTGCCAATAGGCTGTATTGTTTCTCGAGAAATGGCCAGGTTTGCCAAAATTAGAAATCTCATAACTTTCAAAACCGGCCGCTTCCATTTTGTCTAAAAGAATATTGAAATGTTCTTGTGCTGCGGCATCGTCAACATTCTTTATAATTCCCTTTTGAATAAAGCTAGCTAATGCCGTTTTCGGTTCTACGGTCAACGCATAACTCGAAATATGTGGAATTCCGAAGGATAAGGCTTTTTCAATATTTTTAATCCAACGTTCATTGGTCATATCAGGAATGCCGTAAATGAGATCTATGGAAATATTATCAAAGTATTTTTGCGCTTCGCGGATACATTCCTCCGCCTCTTTGGCATTATGAGCGCGGTTCATCAATTTCAAATCTTCTTCGAAAAAGGATTGTATACCAATGCTAAGGCGGTTGATTCCAGCGTTTTTTAGTTCTTCAATTATGTGGTTTCGACTACGCTCAATCACCAATTTTTGATTACTATCTATTTCACCTTGTTGGCTGAGCGCAGTCGAAGTCAAATCATCAGGATTCGCTTCTAAGGTAATCTCAGGGCTAGCAGAAACTTGGTAATTTTCGTATACCGATGCAAGAATCTCATTTATTTCTTCAGATGTTAAAACAGAAGGTGTACCACCGCCAAAATAAATCGTTTCAATAATTTCATCTTGACATTCATCTTTACGTAGTTTCAGTTCTTTTTTCAGAGCAGACACCATAGTGTCTTTCTTACCTAAGGAAGTCGAAAAGTGAAAGTCACAGTAATGACAGGCTTGTTTACAGAACGGAATATGTATATAAACTCCTGCGATGACCTTAAATTAATTTAGAAGCTAATTTCTTGGAGTAAATTTAGGACTAAACTTTCTTTTAACAACAAGTCTTCTTCGGAAAGCCAAATAGATCGAATACCCAAAAAACCCAAACACTAGTACGATACTAAACCAAATAACCTTATTTCTTTTAAGAACAAATTTTGTAATCCATAATTCTCTTAAAAAATAAAATAGAAAAGCAAATCTGAGTATTAAAATTAAATTCCTATAATCAATGTGAACTGAAAACAACTTTATAATCTATTAAGGTTTATATTCTTAAAACTGCCAACTGAACACTGTTTACTTTTTAACTCGAGAACTATTCTGCTTCACAAAAGCATCCCATCCTGAATAACTTTTTCCGACAGCAACACGGCCTTCGTTATAAAAATGACAGACCGCAGCGGCAAGACCATCAGTAGCATCAAGGTTTTTGGGTAGCGTTTTTAGTTGTAGCATACTTTGCAACATTTTGGCTACTTGTTCTTTACTGGCATTACCATTACCAGTAATTGCCATTTTTATTTTTTTGGGAAGGTATTCCGTAATCGGTATTTCTCTTGAGAGTCCGGCCGCCATGGCAACACCTTGCGCGCGTCCTAATTTCAGCATAGATTGTACGTTTTTTCCAAAGAAAGGGGCTTCAATAGCTATTTCATCAGGGTGATAGGTGTCAATCAATTCAACGGTTCGCTCAAAGATTAATTTAAGCTTGACATAGTGATCTTTGTACTTACTTAAAAGCAGTTCATTCATTTGAATAAACTCCATCTTTTTACCTGCCACTTTAATCAGTCCGAAACCCATTATCGTTGTACCTGGGTCAATACCTAATATGATTTTTTCTTTCGACAATATATTATTTGCTATTTAAGAATATAGGTATGCGAAATTTTGCACTTACAGGAATTCCTCTTTTTAATGCAGGTTCAATATGGGGTAGGTTATTCAAACTGTTCGTTATGGTTGCTTCAAAAGCCGTTTTTTGGTCTCCAAGAACAGTTGTGTTTTCTATTTTTAAGACAGTGATTTCTCCTTCATTGTTTATTTTAAAATCAAGAAAAACCACATCTTTTATTTTAGTATCACTAACCAATTGAAAGTTTTGTAAATCTGCCGATAAAAATGCCAACAGCCTATTTTCAAAACAAACACGCTGCAGTTTTTTACTTACTGTTTCATCACATTCGTTAAATAGCGGGTAGTCATCAACATCACTCCAATTGATGTGATACAATTCTTGCTCTACTAGTTTTTGTGTTTTGGCCTCTTTTGATTCAAACAAACTACAAGACATACAAACAAAAACAAGAAATAGCTTAAAAATCATACGCATACGCCCCTATTCTTTGGGGGAAATTACGATTTTTTTAGCCAAACATCACAACAATAAAAAAGCCAATACATGAGTATTGGCTATACTTATACCCTTCAGGTAAATTATTAGCTATTGCTTTCTAGTTGTAATCTCTACGACACCGTTTTTTGCCTTAGCCCCATATTTTTTAATTGCGACTTTATCCTTTAACACATTGATATTTTCAATATTGTTTTTATCTAGTTTTTGGGCTTCCTTTAAAGAAGTTTCTATACCATCAACGAAATAAATAGGATTAAAACCGTTTTCGGGTATAATTGCTATATCAGATTTGTAGTTCAGCTTCTTTTTCGTTTTTACCACAATGACGCCATTCTTGCCTTTATCGCCATAAGAATTAATCGCAGCTTTATCCTTAAAAACATTCATAGATTCTATTTCAGCGGTAGACATGGTATGTAATTCTAATAAAGATGATTCTTTACCATCAATAAATACTAAAGGCACCATTTCTTTATCTGGCTGCAACTTCAATTTTTCTAAATCTAGGTTTACATCATCTTTTAACTTAAAAGTAATCGGAATCGAAAATGGAACATCTACTTTTTTTCCCTTGTGTTTGCCCGGTTTCATTTTAGGTAGTTTGCCCACAATACGCCGTACTTCTTGCTCTAATAGACTATCTGGACCGCGAAGATGAAGGTTTTTAATATTACCTTTTCTGCTGATGGTAAATTGAGCATACACCTTTCCTTGAATACCTTTCTCTTGAGCTTCCTTTGGATATCTGAAGTGCTTTACAATATGCTTTTGTATCCCTTCATTAAAACACTTTCGCTTGTCATTCTCATTTTCACAACCTGGAAAAACAGGCACCTCATCTACCGTTGCAAAAGGTACTGGGTCCGTTTGTAGATTCATTATTTCCTCCGTACTTTCCAACTGTTTATCATTAACAAATTTATCTTCTTCTTTGTTATATTGAAATTGCCTAGATTTATTTTGCAACTTAAAAGTGATGATCATTGCGCAACTTAGATTTATTATTTTACCCTTTCGTTTAGCAGGTTTCATTTTAGGCAACCTTTTAAATATATCTTTCGCTGCATTTTCCAAAAGCTCATTCTCACCTGACGTTCTGATATTATCAATATCTCCCTCCTTAGTAATGTTGAAATTTACCAGAAATTTTCCTTGTATCCCTTTTTCTTGTGCTTCTTTCGGATAGTAAAAGTGCTTTTTAATATGTTCATCCATAGCGAGATTAAAACAATTTCTTTTATCATTTACATCTTCACAGCCAGGAAAAACCGGAGCTTCAGCTACGTAATCAAAAATGACAAAATCAATTTTTTCGTTTACTACTGCGTGCAACTCTTTCAATTTTTCATCAAGATCCTGAATAATGGGATTCTTTTCGTTGGTATGTTCAAGCAAACGCTTCCTGTCCCTATAAAGCACTTGATAATTTTCTTTAGCTTTTTCTTTTGTTAACCCATAGACACTTTTTTCGTTAGAATCATTAAGAATATTAGTTTCAAACATTTCAAAACTATGTTGACCGTCAGTTAATCCTAATCCTTGGTATTTTAAAATCTTTGTTTCAAAAATTTCATTGATTTTACCATTGAAGGCAAGCACTTCATCTCCCGTTAAGTCCTTAACATTTTTAACTTCCAAAACATAAAACTGGTTTGAATATCTTTCATTTTCATCCATCAGCCTCAACGTAACCCCTCCATTTTGAAAATTTTTAGGCACGGAAACCTTTAAGTCGGGATCCAATATTTGAAAGGCTTTTGCACCCTCAACATATTCTATATACCGAACGGTGGATGGTGTATTTCTATGAATTAATCGGTTAATTTTAACAGAATCTAATTGAAAATAAGTACCTGATATTTCATCATGGTGTTTCGTTGTCGCAAACCTCTGAGTTAGTAACTGCATTTCAAAGAATAATTCCTTTGACAGTATTTCTTCCACAGAGGCTATATTGTTATTTCTAAAAAAGCTATTATAAGCATAAGAAATGCCGCCTTTTTCCTTAATATCTTGGTCAATTTTAGCATTGGTTTTAGTTATTAAGGCAACATCTTCCGAAGATTGTGCCGATAATGTAGACTCTTCTTCAGCATCACTAGAAGTATAGGCCAACATCCCAAAAACCATAGGTACTAATAGCAAATACTTCAACTGCCAAATTTTCTTCGATTGGTTTCTTTGTAGCATAACGATTCGTTTTTTGATTAATGAGGTTTTAAAAAATTGATTAATGAATGAAATATTTTGCGTTTGGAATACTTGCGATAGTAAAAACTCATATTGCTCTTTCTTATCGGTCTTAGCAACTTTTGCATCAGCTACAAACTCATGCAACTCAGAAACACGGCGTTGATAGATGTATACTAAAGGATTAAACCAACCTACAATGCGCATCACTTCAAAAAAAAGTAGATCATAAGAATGCCTTTGCCGAATATGCACAAGTTCATGTTCAATAATACTTTGATGCTCTTTGGCAATTACTTTATCGCCTAAAAAAATGGACTTAAAAAAAGAAAAAGCCATTGCACTATTGGCTACAACAATACGCGTGAAGTCTTTGAATTGTCTAACTTCTCCCTTGCGCTTTAAGGCATAAATCTGATATAATTTATAACCAAAGAATGCGGTTGCTAAAAACATGCCGCCAAACAATACCATATACTCCCATGCAAGACTAAAACTTGTTGCTTCTGTTGCAGCTGTTAAGACTACGGGGGTATCATCAAGATTCCATAAAAATGCTGGATAGTCCTGAAACGATTCGGGCACAGTGGTTTTCATAGCTTCTATTTTTACCCAAGGCAAAATCATAGAAACGATATAGGTGCCTATCAGATAAAAGCGATTCCATTGAAAGAACGTTTCTCGTTTCAAAAACAAGTCATAAATGATTAGAAACACTAATTGGAATGCGATGCATTCTAAAATATATTGTATCATTTTTCGTCGTTTTTAATATCGTTTAAAACTGCTTCTAATTCAGAAAGACTCATGTCATTTTTCTTCATAAAAAACGACACCATACTCTTGAAAGAACCTTGAAAGTAACCGTCTACCAATTTATTTATCGACTGGTTACTGTAATCTGCTTTCTTAACAAGCGGATAATACAAATAGCCTCTCCCTTCTTGTTCATGGCCAACAAAACCTTTATCCTCTAATATTCGCACTATGGTAGAAACCGTATTATACGCAGGTTTAGGCTCGGGCAAAACATCAATTATCGCGGCAACATTACATTTTTCTAATTGCCATAAAACTTGCATTACTTCTTCTTCTGCTTTGGTTAATTGTTTCATTTATGCTAAACTTGTTTCAGTATCCTTTTGATACTGTGTTAAACTTCTGTGTAATGCCTTATGAAAAACTACTAATACAAGGCTTCCTTTTTACTTCATTAGCTAATCAACTAATGTTTTAGTTTAACAAATATAACTAAAATTTTAGTTTAAACTAATTTTTTAGTTGATCAATTAATTTTACCTGTAACAAATCAGTAGTATCTTCGTCAAATAGCAAACATAAATTCATGGATATTGCGCTTTTAGTCCTAGGACTTTTTCTTTGCCTTCTCGGAATAGTAGGTAGTTTTTTACCAGTATTGCCTGGTCCTCCAGTAAGCTGGGTTGGACTTTTACTGCTACATCTTACCAATGGCGTGCCAGAAGATTGGTGGTTTTTAGGAATCACAGGAGTAGTCGCACTAGCCATATTTGCACTTGATTATATCATTCCAGTAGTGGGCACCAAAAAATTTGGTGGCACCAAAGCAGGTATGATTGGTACAACTTTAGGCCTTATCGTTGGTATTCTCGCTCCTATTCCTGGTGGTATTATCATTGGCCCATTCGTGGGTGCCTTTCTCGGCGAAATCTCAAACAAAGCAGATAATAAAACAGCTTTAAAAGCAGCTTTTGGATCCTTTCTAGGTTTTCTCACTGGTGCTTTTATGAAGTTTGTGGTAACCGTTATTTTTACAGGGTTGTTTATTGGCAAAATAATTGAAAACTGGACTGCCTTGAGTCCTTTTTAGTACTTTCTCTTCTCATACTGAACATCGTGAAGCATTTCAAGTAACAGTGAAAAACAATGAGATTCCTCACTACGTTCGGAATGACAATACAAAACTAAGGAGTGACAATAAAAAGAGAATGTTGATTTTGTCATACTGAACGTAGTGAGGTATCTCACGAAGGAGTGTATTCCTATAAAGATTCCTCGCTATGCTCGGAACGACAAGTTAAAGCAGGATTGAAAAGGGATAAAAAAAATGACCAGCCAAGCTAATCCATCCAAACCACTTTATCCGCAATTGGTCTTCTAGTAACTTCAGGTAATTCGGCATCATAGTAGCCCATATAAAAGAATCCCAAACACCGTTCTCCCTCGTTTAGATCAAAAAATTCATCCATGTATTTTATGAGTCCGGGAGAACTCCAATAACTTCCTATGCCCAATTCTGTAGCACAAAGCCACATGTTCTGAACCGCCATAGCGGTTGCCGCTATTTCTTCCCATTCAGGAACACATTCATTGGCATCACGCTGCATGCAAATGGCAATAAGCGCTCCTGCTTTTGCAGGATTTTCCAATAACTTTTTAACCTTTATTTGTTTTGGTTTTGGATCTACTGCCTGATATTTTTCAGATAAAAACGTTCCGAGCCGTTCTTGAGAAGCCCCTTGTAACACTTTAAAACGCCAAGGCTCTGTTTTCTTATGGTTAGGTGCCCAATTAGCAGCTTCTAGAATCTTCTCAATAGCAGATTTGCTAATCGGTTTGCTAATATATGTAGATGGGAAAACGGAACGTCTTCGTCGTATCAAATCAAAAATCATAACGCAATGGTTTGAGAACAAATTTACGGTTTACAGGCTGAATCAAGATTCATTTAACAGCAAATTCACACCATGTTTTAATACGGGATTTCGATTGTCCTTTTTCCAAATAACCGACAACTGAGCCCGTTGCTTTATTTTTTTAAGTTCGATAAACTTTACGTTTAAATCAAACCCATATTGAAGTGAAGTCGGTATAATAGCTATTCCCAACTTATTTTCAACGAGTGTAAAAATCGTCTGCGCATGTACAGATCGGTGAGATACTTTTGGCGTAAAGCCCGCATCTTCACAAATACTCATAACCTTATCAAAATACAAGGGACTATAATCTTGCGAAAACAAAATAAAACTTTCAGATTTAAGCTGTTTCATTCCCTTAAAAGAACTCGCGTCTAAATCATGACCCTTGGGTAACACAATTGAAAAAGTATCTTCAAAAACAGGCTTTATGTACAACTCCTTAGGTACTCTAGCCAAACGCACAAAACCTAAATCAAGTTTATCTTTCAAAACAGCATTCACCTGAGCGTGATTCGAAAGCTCATCAAGGCTCGTTTTAATATTCGGATTAACAGCTTGAAGTTGTACTAATAATTTGGGAACTATACTCTGCATGGCAGAACCCAAAAAGCCTATCCGAAGTTCACCTGAACTGCCTTCATTAACCAATTTCAATTGCTTTTTCGTAAGTTCTAAATGATTTAAAATGAATTCTACTTCGCCTTTTAAGTAAACGCCTGCGGGGGTAAGTGAGACATTCTTTTTATTTCGAATAAACAACTGCGCATTCAAAATTTCTTCCATTTGCTTAATTTGTCTGCTCAACCCAGGTTGCGAAATAAAAAGTCGCTCTGCCGCTTTTCGATAATGTAATTCTTCAGCGACAGCAATAAAATACTTAAAATGACGCAGTTCCAATTGATAACTCATAGGTATTAATTATTGATAATAATGGTATTGGAAATTATTAAAGATATATGCTAATTTTAATATTTCAAAATACAGACCTATGATTTCAGCACCTACAACTTTTAATTTTGGCGAAGATTGGCTTACTACGAGTACTGCTTTGGCTATTGCCACTGGAAAGACGAAAGTAAATTTAACCGCAGCTACACGTAAAAAAGTTAACTCAAGCTGGGAAATCGTTCAGAATATTGTAGAAAAAGGAGACCCAGTCTACGGCATTAATACGGGTTTTGGTCCTTTATGCACCACCAAAATATCTAAAGAAGAAACAACCATACTTCAAACCAATATTTTGAAAAGTCATAGTGTTGGCGTTGGTAAACCCATCGATACTGAAATTGCCAAATTGATGCTCATTCTAAAAGTACATTCTTTGGCGAAAGGTTTTTCGGGTATCGCAGAAACAACCTTAGACCGTATCATTTGGCATATCCAAAACGATGCGATACCAGTTGTTCCGTCACAAGGTTCGGTTGGCGCTTCGGGAGATTTAGCTCCGCTATCGCATCTATTTCTTCCTTTAATCGGACTTGGTAAAATAGAACATCAAGGTGAACTATATGATACACCAACCTTCCTTAAAAAATATAGTCTTAAACCACTAGCATTAGGCCCAAAAGCGGGGCTAGCACTTATTAACGGAACTCAGTTTATTGCCGCCCATGCCATCAAGGTCGTTGAAAAATTACACACTTGCTTGTCGCAAGCAGATGTCATTGGTGCCATGATGATTGAAGGATTACAAGGTTCTGTCAAACCTTTTTTTAATGAGCTACACGCCTTGCGTCCTTTCAAAGGAAACGTACATGTTGCCAAAAGAGTAAAACGTTTGCTCAAAGGTTCTGAAATTATGGAAGATCACATCGATTGTGAACGGGTACAAGACCCTTACTCACTCCGCTGTATTCCGCAAGTACATGGAGCCTCCCGCAATGCTTGGTTGCATTTGAAAGAACTGGTAGAAGTCGAATTAAATGCTGTTACTGATAACCCCGTTATTATTGATGAAGAATTGACTATTAGTGGTGGTAATTTTCACGGACAGCCATTAGCAATGGCTCTTGATTACGCTTGTTTGGCTACATCTGAAATCGGCAATATTTCAGATCGTCGTATCTATTTAGCTTTGGAAGGCAATAGCCCTGGGGTACCCAAATTATTAATGGAAGATACCGGAATCAACTCTGGCTACATGATTTTACAATATACCACTGCTGCTTTGGCTAGTGAGAATAAAGGACTGTGTTTTCCTTCAAGTGCAGATAGTATTCCGACTTCTCTCGGACAAGAAGACCATGTCAGTATGGGATCTATTGGTGGTAGAAAAGCATTGCAGGTCATTGAGAATGTGGAAAAAATATTAGCGATTGAACTGCTTACCGCTGCCCAAGCTTTTGAATTTCGAAAACCCATGAAATCAGGAATCTTCTTGGATGAAATTCATAAAGAAATTCGCAAAAAAGTCGCCTTTGCTGATAAAGACCGTGTTTTTGCAGATGATATTGAAATCGGTATACAATTCATAAAAGATAAAACTATTCTTAACTTGATTGAGCAAATCGGTGAAAAAGAGAAAATTTCTTTAGCGACCAAGTATACCAATGAATTTGAAGTATATTGAATTGAAGTCGTGGTACGCCCTATACAAAAAGTGATAAGCAAACTAAAAACATGAACAAAACCAAACTCATTGGCCCTTTCAAACAGATTATTCCCATGACGGGATTATCTCTGAAAGGCCCAATTTCAGACAATCAACTTAACATCATAGTAGACGGCGGAATATTAGTGGAAGAAGGAAAAATTAGGGCTATCGGAAACTTTGATGACCTTGCTAAAAATTCCGAAGGCATAGAAATTCACGAGCTGCAAGGAAATCATACCTGTCTACCTGGGTTGATAGATTCGCACACCCATATTTGTTTTGGAGGCTCGCGAGCTAAGGACTATGCTATGCGGAATGCGGGCAAAACTTATTTAGAAATTGCCAAAGCAGGTGGTGGCATTTGGGATACGGTTACTCAAACTCGAAAAGCCAGTAAAGAAGCTTTGATAAAACGAACGACCAAACTAGCGAATCGTCATTTGAAAAACGGAATAACCACCATCGAAGTTAAAAGTGGTTACGGCTTATCGGTTGACGAAGAACTTAAAATGCTCTATGCTATCAAAGAAACTAATGCCATTGTTTCGACAGATTTAATTCCGACGTGTTTGGCTGCGCATATGCTTCCTAAAGATTTTGATGGAACTCACGAAGACTACTTATCAGAAATAAGTGAAAAACTATTTCCCGTATTGAAAGAGAAACGACTTGCAAATCGCATTGATGCCTTTGTCGAAGAAAGCGCCTTTTCAGCTGCGCAAATCGCTCCGTATTTCGAAAAAGCAAAAGCTATGGGCTTTGATATTACCGTTCATGCTGACCAATTCTCAACTTCCGGAAGTCAGGTAGCCATTGATTTTGAGGCCGTAAGTGCAGATCATTTAGAGGCCAGTACGCCAAAAGAAGTTGAACTTTTAGCGAAAAGCAATGTCATTGCAAATGCACTACCCGGGGCTTCTATTGGGTTAGGTTGTGCTTTCACCCCTGCTCGTAAAATTCTCGATGCTGGTGGTGCCTTAGCCATTGCAAGTGACCATAACCCCGGTTCAGCACCTATGGGCGATTTATTGACGCAAGCAACGATACTTGGTACTTTTGAAAAGCTCTCTAATGCAGAAGTTTTAGCAGGAATTACCTTCCGGGCGGCGGCTGCTTTAAGTCTAAATGATAGAGGGCAATTAAAAGAAGGCTATAGTGCTGATTTCATAGGTTTTCACACCGATAATTACCAAGAGATCTTATACAACCAAGGCAATTTTAAACCCTGTATGGTTTGGAAAAACGGAGCGTTGGTTTTTGATAAACACAAATAAGCAATGAGTAACAAGTATTAAGTAAAAAGTTGAACATAACGCTCAAAAACTTAAGTGCAAATAGCTGTACTTAATACTTTATACTTATGACTTAATACTATGAAGAAAATGAACTTTAAAGAACAAATACTTCAAGGTATTCCCGATAAACTTCCGAGTAAAAAGGAATATAAATTAGAGGCGAATCACGCTCCTAAGCGAAAAGATATCTTATCTCTCGAAGAAAAGAAGTTGGCGATTCGCAATGCCCTGCGCTATTTTCCAAAAGATTGGCATGCAAGCCTTTCCAAAGAATTTGCTGAAGAACTTAAAACACATGGTCGCATCTATATGCATCGCTTCAAACCCGATTACGATATATATGCACGACCTATTAGCGAATATCCTGCGAAGAGTATTCAGGCAGCTGGCATCATGCTGATGATTCAGAATAATCTGGATCCTGCTGTAGCGCAACACCCTGAAGAATTAATCACCTATGGTGGTAACGGTGCTGTTTTTCAAAATTGGGCGCAATACCTATTGACCATGCAATATTTAGCGACTATGACCGAGGAGCAAACACTGCATATTTATTCTGGTCATCCGATGGGTTTATTTCCTTCTTCTAAAGAAGCACCGCGAGTTGTAGTCACGAATGGCATGATGATTCCGAACTATTCGAAACCTGATGATTGGGAAAAATATAACGCTTTAGGTGTTACCCAATACGGACAAATGACTGCTGGATCTTATATGTATATCGGACCGCAAGGCATTGTTCACGGTACTGCCATTACTGTAATGAACGCCTTCAGAAAGGTACTGCTTGCGAATGAAAATCCCGCTGGAAAAATATTTCTTACCGCAGGCTTGGGTGGTATGAGTGGTGCACAACCCAAAGCTGGAAATATTGCAGGTTGTATTACCATTTGTGCGGAGGTAAATCCCGCAGCAGCGAAAAAAAGACATGACCAAGGTTGGGTAGATGAATTATTAGATAATTTAGATAAATTGGTAGCTCGTGCTAAAGAAGCCATTCAAAACAAGGAAGTAATTTCGTTAGCTTATATAGGCAATGTGGTTGAAGTATGGGAACGCTTCGATACCGAAGACATCTTCATTCACTTAGGTTCTGACCAGACCTCTTTGCACAACCCCTGGGCGGGTGGTTATTATCCCGTCGGATTATCTTTTGAGGCATCAAATCATTTGATGAGTGAGAATCCGAAGGAGTTTAAGAAAAAAATTCAAGATACCTTACGAAGACATGTTGCTGCAATTAATTCGCATACGGCTAAAGGAACCTATTTCTTTGACTACGGAAACGCCTTTTTATTAGAAGCTTCAAGAGCTGGTGGCGATGTAATGGCTGAAAACAAGGTTGATTTTAAATATCCTTCTTATATACAAGATATTCTTGGGCCTATGTGCTTTGATTACGGATTTGGGCCCTTCCGATGGGTATGTACATCAGGAAAACCTGAAGATTTACGAAAAACAGACGCTATTGCCCTAAAGGTCATGAAGGAAATAAAGTTGACTGCTCCTGAAGAAATACAACAGCAAATGCAGGACAATATCACTTGGATTCGGGAAGCCGAAAAGAATAATTTAGTTGTCGGTTCACAAGCAAGAATACTCTACGCAGATGCTGAAGGTAGGGCGAAAATTGCAGAAGCTTTTAATCAAGCTATTCAATCGAAAGAACTCAGTGCGCCGGTCGTTTTAGGCCGAGATCATCATGATGTTAGCGGCACAGATTCACCATTTCGAGAGACTAGTAACATTTATGATGGCAGTAAATTTACAGCCGACATGGCTATCCATAATGTCATTGGTGATAGCTTTAGAGGGGCGACTTGGGTCTCTATTCACAATGGCGGTGGCGTAGGCTGGGGCGAAGTCATAAATGGCGGTTTTGGTATGGTGCTAGACGGTTCAGAAGAAGCCTCTAAAAAATTAAAAAACATGCTGTTTTATGATGTCAATAACGGAATATCTCGTAGAAGTTGGGCCAGAAATGAAGAGGCCCTATTTGCCATCAAAAGAGAAATGGAACGTACTCCAAGTTTAAAGGTTACCTTACCTCATCTCGTAGCAGATCATATATTAAATGAATTGTTTTAGTCGCTTAAAAAATCCAAATAACTAATTATGGAACTCTATAAAATCATCCCTCCGAAAGCCGATCCTGTTCCTATAATAATTAGCGTACCACATGCTGGCGTGAAGTTTCCAGAAGAAATTAAGAACCACTACAAAAAAAGAATGCGCAACCGTCTTGATGATACAGATTGGTATGTTCATAAACTATATAAGTTCGCAGCGACATTAGGCATTACCGTAATAAAAGCAAACCTAAGTCGATGGGTCATTGACTTAAACCGAAATCCCGATAGTAAGCCCTTGTATAACGACGGCCGACTTATTACTTCGAATACCCCGACCACAGATTTTTTCGGAAATAGCATCTATAAATCTTCAACATTAGAACCCGATGCCACAGTGATAAAACGAAGATTAAAAACCTATTATTGGCCTTATTATGAGCAATTAGACCAGCTTCTTGCAGCGCGCAAAAAGCAGTTTGGAAAGGTTTTACTTTGGGATGCTCATTCGATTCGGCATCGCGTTAGTACCATTCAAAAAACTCCTTTTCCTGATATGATTTTGGGAAATAATGATCTTAAAACAGCAGCCCCTCAACTAATTGAATCAGCTCTAACAGAGCTAAAATTAGGAAACTTTGAAGTAAGTCATAACAGTCCGTTTAAAGGCGGACATATCACTCGTTATTTTGGAAAACCTGAGAATAACGTTCATGCTTTACAACTAGAAATGAATAAAATACTGTATATGGATGATAATGAGCTTACCTACAATAAAGAACGCGCTAAAAATGTTCAAATAGTGTTACAAAACACCTTCAAAAGTTTAATCAACACCCTTGAAGCCTTATCATGAGAACGTATCAATTTAAAGGAATTCTTCAAAATGACGGATGGCTAAAAAATGCAACTGTTAGCGTAAACGATGTTGGAAACATTACGGCTATTACCGGTAATGTTAATTCAGAAGATGCAAGTGTTATAGATGCGTATGCCCTACCCGGTTTTCAAAATGCGCATTCTCATGCTTTTCAATATGCTATGGCCGGACTTACCGAAAGTCACCCTTTGAACGGGAATAAATCTGATGATTTTTGGACTTGGCGCGAAGCGATGTATCAACTGGCCTTAAGCATTAACCCAGATCAAATGCAAGCGATTGCAACCATGTTATACGCTGAAATGAAAAGACATGGGTACACCAATGTAGCCGAATTTCATTATTTACATCACGATAAAAACGGAAAGCCGTTTTCAAATCTTGCCGAAATGGGAAGTCGGCTCATTGCAGCTGCAAAAACCGTTGGTATCAGCATCACCCTTATTCCTATTTTTTATCAAAAAGGTGGCTTTGGTCAGGTGCCAAATGAAAGACAGCGGCGATTTATTTCACCGAGTATTGATGAATATTTAAAATTATATGACGCAAGTTATGAAGCTTGCAAACACTATGAGCATGCGAATATCGGTATTGGCATACACTCTATGCGAGGAGTTGAACCTACTGATATTATTGACATAGCTAAGTCTGGCCCACGTGACGTTCCTTTTCATATTCACGTTGCCGAACAATTAAAAGAGATTGAAGAATCTATCGCTTATTTAGGCAAACGACCTGTAGAATGGCTTCTTCAAAATTTGAATATAAACGAACGTTATCATTTAGTTCACGCAACGCACCTTACAGCATTAGAAATTCAAGGAATCGCAGAAAGCAAAGCTTCTGTTGTTCTCTGCCCGAGTACTGAAGGTAATCTTGGTGATGGTATATTTCCCCTAGCTAAATTTCAAGAAAGCGGAGGTAAGTGGAGTATTGGTACGGATAGCCATATTGGTATTAATCCTATGGAGGAATTGCGTCTGTTAGATTATGGTCAACGTTTAACAAGTCATAAGCGCAATACTTTTTATAGCAAAAAAGAAAATAATAGTGCGATGTTTGCACTAAAAATGGCACTTGCCAACGGTCGCAGCGCTATGGGGAATTCAACTTCTGAATTTTTTAAAATAGGTGAACCGCTCAATGCCTGCCTAATAGATAGTACAGCTCCATTATTAGCGACTTCATCAGACAAAAATTTGGCAAACACCATAATGTATGCTACAGATGCTAAGATGCATTTAGGCACTATTAGCTATGGAAAAAAGAATTTGACAAAAGAGGCCTACGATGCTATTAGGCAAAATTTTATAGCAACATTACGTGAGTTAAAAACTAGGTAGAAGTAACCAGATAAAAAAAAGCCTTCCAATTTGGAAAGCCTTTCATTGGCCCCTAACCTAATTCAGGCTATGGGTCACAACACAACAGTGCAAATATAGTATAAGGTTTTCAATTAAGGAAGATGATCACTGCACAAACACTATTTCTATTGTAGCAGACCTATAGAATCTATCCGATAATCTGATCTTTAAAAATTAGACCTGCCAGTCAAAAACCCAAAAAACAAGACCAATCAAAAAACACATGTAATTCGTCGATAAAGTGCCTGTCTACGTCTTAAAATTAGAAAACATTCGATCAGTACCTTTAGTTTTAGCGTGAATTTATGAT
>CALDYU010000016.1 GCA_937944485.1 uncultured Flavobacteriaceae bacterium
TATCAAAATCTATCGGTGGATTGTAGGTTAAGTTATTCCCATTATCAAAATCAGTAATGTTGTTATTCCCACTCGTTGATGATATTGATATTAAATAGGAAGTAGCATCAGTAGCTGCATTCCAAGAGATATCAGTACCTACTGCCACATCGGTAGCATTAGCAAGCGGTGCTGTTAATGTGGTACAAGAAGGTGGCGTTGGCGCAGCGGCAGCAATAGTAAAACTTTCCGATGCGCATGGTCCAACAGCTTCACCTATGGTATTTACAGGAACAATAGTAACCGTAACTACATCTCCTGATTGAAAATCATTACCAAATGAATACGATAGCACATTACCCACATTTGTTTCAGGTAAATTATTGGTGCCACTGGTTGATGTAATTGTTAATTTGTATTCATCTGCCCCATTCGCCGGATTCCATGCTATATAATCGATAGATTCAGAAATATCTGTAGCACCGTTAATAGGTGAAACTAAATTGGTGCATTCAGGTAAGGTGCTAGTGTTGCCCGTGGTAAAAGATTCTTCTAAACATCCTCCAAAATCACCATCGTTATAATACGGCGTAATTGTGACAAAAATATCTTGATTACTAGGAAGGTCATTATTAAAATTATACCCTGTAACTTCACCAACATCTAAATTATTAACCAAATCACTTCCACCAGAGCTTGTACCAACGCTTATTTTATAGCCACAAGCACCTGGATTATCATTCCATGTTAGACCTGTATTTACAGGTACATTTGTAGCCCCATTTAGAGGATCGGATAAAGAAACACAACTCTTCGATGCGTTTACTGTTACGTTAATATCATTACGAATTAAAAGAAGGTTTTTGCCATTTGTGCCCGGCACATTTACGTTCTCGAAGGGCATTAAATCACTGATTATTTCAGAATGATAAACACCAGCATTACAAGTATTTATATTGGTAATGATATATTCAGGAGCATCGGGTGCATCCGCTATTTCTATACCATTTTTAAACCATTTGTAATGATTTTGAGTTCCACGAACTGTTGTTGATAAGGTGATGGTTTCGCCCGCATTAGGGTTTAGATTTTCTATAGTATTTACCTTGTTTTGTGGTGCATACAAATAGGTTATAAAATACTTCAAGCTACCATACTGTGGAGAGCCGTTGTCGCGATAAAAAATATATTGATCATGTACGGCTTCAAAATCTCCGAAATGAAAGTTATTGTTTTGAAGTTCGAATCTAAAATTGTAGGTGTCGTCAGGTTGGTTCTCTTCTTTAACAATGTTTTTGAAATTCGGAATTGCTCCTGATAATTTATTGTCATGTACAATCAGCCTGTTATTCCTGAAAATTTTGCGTCCTGAAGCGATATGAGCTTGATAAAAATCATTCAAAATACTATTCCCTACTAAAAGATTGTTATTAATAATGAGATCTTCAAGTTGTATATTTTGACTGATATCTAAGGATTCTATTTGATTAAAAGAAGCATCTATTTCTTCTAAGACGGTGTTTTGCGTTACATCTAGGCCAGTTGTAGTGAATAAATTATTATTAATTCTCAGAGCGGTCAACATAACATTAGTTGTTACATCTAGATCAGTAAGTTTATTGAATCCCAAAAACAATCGTACCAGAGCTACATTATTGGTCAATACAAGCTGGGGAAGCATATTATCATCTAAATCAATTTGATTGAGTAGCACGTTTGTTGAGAAGTCGAGAGTGGTGATTTTATTTTCACTTCCATTGATGTTATTAAGCAAAGTATTTTGACTCGTATCAATAGTTGTTAAATCATTTTTGCTAACGTTCAAACTGGTTAAAGCTGTATTTTGAGTAATATTCAGTGAAACCATTTTATTCGAATTCAACTTCAAAATTTTCAGAGCCGAATTATTACTAAGGTCAAGTTGTAAGGGTACATTAGTGTCATTATTAGTAATGGTGAGTTCGTCAAGATTTGGAGCTCCTGTGAAGGACAACGGACTACTTATTTTATGATAAACAATGTTAACCTTGCTCAATGCGGCACTTGATGGTGGGGTAAAGTTTACAACATAGGTACGAGAAAGACAGATGAATTCAAGGGCACTAAAGCCTGAAAGATTTATAGTATTAATATTTCCGTTATTAAGCGTTATAGACTTTAAACTTGTTTTTACATTAGGTAGATTAAAAGCTATCAGTTTTAAAGGTGCAACTTCTAAGTGTAATGTTTCAAGATTATCATAAACAGCAAGATCAACATTCAAGTCGTGCTTAGAAAGAATATACAAGTTCTTTAATGTTGTGGTATTTGGTAATATGATATTCTGGAGGTTGGCTAAATCATCAATAAGAATATCTTCTAAATTGATATTTGCAGATAGGTCAATGGTAGTAATAGGGGCAGAATTTGTAAAAAAGTTCGCCCTAACGTCAAAGGTTTTGAGATTCGTATTGCTTGATAGGTCAAGATTAACAAGAGCGCTATTATTACTGAAAATTAGTTCTTCTAAGTTTATTAAGGTATTAAGAGGTAAATCGGTAAATAAATTTGTGCCAAGATTAAGGCTTGTAACATTTACAAAAGCTTCTAGACCCGTAAAATCTGTAATGTCGTTTCTACCCGCTATATAGCTTGTTACTGCTTGCGCATCACTATTTAAAATAGTACCGTTCGCACCGTTAGTGTCAATTCCTTTATTTATAAGATCTTGCTCAAAATTGGCATCGGGAATAGGTGTGGTTTGAGCGGTGGCTTTTGCAAAGAATAACAGAAATAATAGTTGGAGATGATACTTGGGCATGGGACCTGCAGTTTACCCCCAGTTTTAGTGGAGATAGATTGATAACGAGAAGTTTATCAATATATTTTTCTATAGTACTATTTTGTTGGGAAACAATTAAGCATTTAGGTAATACTATAACATTATACTGTAAAAATTTGAACAAAAGGGCATCCTGTAATTGTTGTAGAATTGAAATTTTAGTCTGTCTAATTTAGGCTATTCATCTTTTTTCTTATCTCGTCTAAACATAAATTGCCTAAATGACTTACTAATAACAAGTATTTAGCAATTTTTTAAATCTCTTACCAAATTGGAATCTCGCATTGCCTCGATAATAATTTTTTTTGTGATTTCTTCGATAGATTTTATTACGTTATATCTTAGGTTGGAAAAAATTTTATATTTCGTAGACTGGAAATCACATTTGCCGGAGTGAATCAAGGAACTCCTATATGAATACAATACAGATATGATTTTATCAAGACTAGTATTTTCATCTGCCAGATATTCAGCTAGGTTAATTTTGTAAATTCCAGTCATTCGATTACTTAGGAGTTGTATTTTTGATTTTAGTTGTTTGGTAATTGAATCTCCATTACCTGTTGGATGGTGTGCAAGTAGTTGTTCCCATAGAACAAAATAGATTAAAGGTTTAAAAACAGAAGTAAATCTGTGAAGACTTAACTCTCTGATATTCCATAATATACTTCGTAGATAACTATTTTTGTCTAACCTGTTAATTAAATTCAGGATTTCCTCAAATTGAGTGACGAACGATTTATCAACAAAATTATTAGTGTAATATTCTTTGTTTAAATATTCACGAGAGAACTCCTGTTTATCATAGAAATCAGATACTTCTGAAAAAAATCCTTTTAACCTGCTGCCCTTTTTTTTATCGATTTGAAAAGATAAATTAGCAGTTAAACTATTTGTAGTTAGGTAGGCGGCTTGTGTAATTTCACTAAAAGATATAGTTTTTTTGACCGTTTCGATGACATACATTTTCCAATCAGATTTTTTCTGGATGGAATGAAAATTTAATCTGTTTTTTTCATCAAATAGGATGTTATATTTGTAAATTTCAGTGAATCGATCTGGGCTAATTGGAGAATCAAAATTCTCTAAATTTACGACGTTCAGGTATTTGTAGATAAGATCAATTTCTTCTAAGGAAGCTTTACGTAAGATATAGTTGTTATCTATTTTGTAAGGTAATTCAATCCCTATCTCAAGGTAGTTTAATATGAAAGTGAAATGCTTCATATTGCGATATTACTAAATTCATTCTAATTTTTTTCTTATCTCGTCTAAACACAAATTACCCAAACTACCTTTATGTGTGTGTTTAATATCTCTTTTAGGTGTAAAAGTACCGGCTTTAATTTCTTCTCCCATTTTTTTGTAGGCATCACGAAAAGGCATTCCATTTTGAACCAATTCATTTAAGGTGTCAACACTAAAGAGGTAATCGTATTTTGGGTCTTCAATAATATTTTCGTTGATACGGATTTCTTTCAAACTAAAAGTCAGAATTTCCAAACAGGCTTTCATATCTTGAATTGCTGGCACTATGATTTCCTTAACCAATTGCAAATCGCGATGGTATCCGCTCGGGAGATTATTAATTACCAAAGTCAATTGATTGGGTATACTTTGTAGTTTGTTACACTTTCCTCGTACCAATTCAAAAACATCAGGATTTTTCTTATGCGGCATAATACTAGAACCAGTGGTCAATTCATCAGGAAAAGAAATAAAATCAAAGTTTTGACTCATATACAAACAAATGTCCATAGCCATTTTTGATAGGGTAGCAGCAATATTTGCTATACCGAAAGCAGTAGCTTTTTCTACTTTTCCTCTTCCCATTTGGGCAGCAACCACATTAAACTTCATGGTTTCAAAGCCCATTTCTTGAGTTGTAAAACTTCGGTCTATAGCGAAAGAACTCCCGTAGCCCGCGGCACTTCCTAAAGGGTTTTGATCAGCCACTTTATATGCCGCATCAATAAAATATAAATCATCAATTAAACTCTCAGCATAGGCGGAAAACCATAATCCGAACGATGACGGCATGGCGATTTGCAAATGGGTATACCCAGGTAGTAAAATGGTTTTATGTTTTTCAGCTAAATCCATAAGTAAATCAAAGAGTGTCTTCGTCTGTGATTTGATTTCTGAAAGTTCAGCCTTCAGGTATAAATGCATTGCCACTAAAACCTGATCGTTTCGAGATCGTGCAGTATGGATTTTCTTGCCTGTATCCCCTAATTTTTCGGTGAGAAGAAACTCGATTTTTGAATGCATATCTTCAAACGAATCTTCAATTGTAAAAGTTCCTTCTGCAATCGATTTTCCTATTCCATCAAGCTCGTTTACCAAAGCATCTGTTTCATCTGAGGTAATCAAACCAATTTTCCCTAACATTTTGGCGTGTGCTTTTGAAGCAATCACATCATATTTTGCCAGATGTAAATCAAGTTCTCTATCATTACCTACAGTGAAATGGTCTATTTTCTTATCGGTACTAAATCCTTTGTCCCAGAGTTTCATAATTTTTCAATTAGCAGTTAACAATGAACAACTATCAATTGTACATTGCTAATTAATTATTGTTTATTGTAAGAATCCCTCCAATATATTAATATACAAATCAATGCCTTCTTCAATTTCATGCACATAAATAAATTCATCCGCCGAATGCGAACGTGTACTATCTCCTGGCCCCAGTTTCAACGACTGACAGCTTAATGCCGCTTGATCGGAAAGAGTTGGCGAACCATAAGTTTGTCGCCCCAAGGCGATACCCGATTGCACCAAAGCGTGGTCTTTATCAATTTTAGAGGAATTTAATTTTAATCCGCGTTCTTGTAATTCACAGGGTGCTACAGACTTTAATAAATTGGCAATTTCTTGATTAGAATACGCATCGTTTACTCGAACATCAATCACCAATTCTACCTGTGCTGGCACCACATTATGCTGGCTACCTGCATTGATTTGAGTTACTGTCATTTTTACATCGCCCAATGCCTCGGAAGTTTTTTCAAATCTGTAATTTTTGAACCATTCCAACACTTCGATTGTATTGTAAATAGAATTATTATCGTTCGGATGGGCCGCATGTGAGGGAGAACCTTTTACAACTGCATCAAAGACAATCAAACCTTTTTCAGCAATGGCCAAATCCATCAAAGTGGGTTCGCCAACGATGGCTACATCAATTTCCGGAAGACTCGGAAGTAGACCTCGTAAACTGTTTTCGCCTGCACTTTCTTCTTCCATAGAAGCCACCATCAAAATATTATGGTTGAGCTTTTCTTGCTCATAAAAATGAGTGAATGTGGCTAGTAAAGAAACCAAACATCCCCCTGCGTCATTACTTCCTAATCCGTATAATTTACCATCTTCGATATGGGGATGAAATGGGTCTTTGGTGTAAGCCTTGTTAGGTTTTACAGTGTCGTGATGTGAATTAAGCAGGAGTGTTGGTTTGCTATCATCCCAGAATTTGTTTTTTGCGAATACATTGTTATGAATACGCTCAAAAGGAATGTCAAAAGCCTTGAACCAATCTTGAAGGGCATTAGCGGTTTTATCTTCTTCTGAAGAAAAGGATTGTATTGAAATCAACTGCTTCAATAAATCTATGGCTTTATTTGTCAATTTTTCCTGCGTCATTTTATAAGGTAATAGTGGTAAAAAGTTCGTTTTTTGAATCCAGCATAGAATGGTGTCCGATACATACTTTGCTTACATTTTTATGCAAGGCGTGAAAGCAATTTTCCAACTTGGGGAGCATGCCGTCTGCAATAATTCCGTCGTTTAAAAGCTGTTGGTATTTTGCAGCATCGATATTTTTCACAACAGAATCATCATCTGCTACATCTATCAAAACACCTTTCTTTTCAAAGCAATAGTAAAGTGTAGTATCATAAAGCTCACTCATTCCAATTGCAAGTTCGGAAGCAATAGTGTCCGCATTTGTATTCAAAAGTTGACCATGTCCGTCATGGGTCATAGCGCAAAAAACGGGAGTTAAGTCTGCTTCCAAAAGTTTCGAAATCATTTTATGGTTCACGCCGTCTACGTCTCCAGCAAAACCATAATCGATTTCTTTTACCGGGCGTTTGCGTGCTTGAATAGCATCGCCATCAGCACCGCTCAAACCAATGGCGCTGCAATTATTTGCCTGTAATTCTGCTACGATATTTTTGTTGGTTAATCCTGCGTAAACCATGGTAATAACCTCAAGGGTTTCGGCATCGGTAATTCTTCTTCCCCCGATCATTTTTGATTCAATACCGAGTTTGGTTGCCAACTGGGTCGCTAATTTTCCACCACCATGGACTAGTATTTTGTAGCCCCCAAGGTTGGCGAAAAGTTTTAGAAACTTTGTGAGTTCGTCGCTATTTTCGATGACGTTACCGCCGATTTTTACTATGGATAGTTTTTGTGTCATGATTCCAAAATCTTTTTTAGAACGACTTGCGCAGCAAAAGTTCTGTTATTCGCTTGTTCAATCACTAAAGATTGTTTTCCATCTAAAACGGCATCTTCAACTACCACATTTCTCCGAACGGGAAGGCAGTGCATAAACTTCGCTTTTCCCAACTTTTCTTTAGTCATCATCCAATCGGAATCCTGACTCAAAACTTTTCCATAATTCGAATAACTACTCCAGTTTTTTACGTAGACGAAGTCCGCATTTTCCAAGGCTTTTTCTTCGTCATATTCAATCGCAGCATCCTTAGTAATTTCAGGATTCAATTCATATCCTTCGGGATGCGTAATTACAAAATCAGCATCCTGCAATTGCATCATTTCAACAAAAGAATTGGCAACGGCATGTGGCAGAGCTTTAGGATGCGGTGCCCAAGAAAGAACCACTTTAGGCCTTGCCTGACTATTTTGTTCGTCCATAGTAATGGCATCAGCAAGAGCTTGCAAAGGGTGCGCTGTAGAGCTTTCCATATTCACGACGGGAATAGAGGCATACTTTACAAATCCATTTAAAACAATCTCGGCTTCGTCTTTTTCTTTATCTGTCAATGAGGCAAAAGCTCGAATGGCAACAATATCACAAAATTGAGAAACTACCTTTGCAGCCTCTTTAATGTGTTCAGATTTTCCTCGGTTCATTACAGCTCCATCTTCAAATTCCAATTGCCACCCTTCGGCACCAAAATTCATAACCATTACCTCCATACCTAAGTTCATCGCTGCTTTTTGAGTGCTTAAACGTGTTCGTAGACTGTTGTTGAAAAACAATAAACAAATCGTTTTTCCTTCTCCCAAAGATTTATGAGCTGCGGGATCTTCTTTTAGTTTTCTGGCTTCCGATACCCAATTGGGAAGGGAGTCGATATCTTTTACTGATAAATAGTGTTTCATAATTCTATTTGTCTCCTCGAGCGCAGTCGAGAGGTAATTTAGGTTTATAGGTCTTGCATCTTGGCTCCGCTCAATCTGACAGCTCGACCAAACAAATGCATTTAATTCAGAACTTTATTTAATTTTTCAAAGAATACATCTAAATCTTCTTTGGTAATATTCAAAGCAGGCAATATTCGCAACACGAATTTATCTTTAGCTCCACCGGTAAATAAATGTTGGTCATAAATCAGTTTTCTACGGAGTTCAGCTACTTCGAAATCGAATTCTAAGCCCAACATCAACCCGCGACCTTTTACCCTTTTTACTTCAGGAATTTCGCTTGCTTTTTTATCAAAATATTCTCCTAGTTTCTTAGCGTTTTCAATTAGGTTTTCTTTTTCCATGATTTCTAGAACAGCCATTGTAGCGGCACAAGCGAGATGGTTTCCTCCAAACGTTGTTCCTAATAATCCGTGAGATGCTTTGATACTTTTATGAATCAAAACTCCGCCTACAGGAAATCCGTTACCCATTCCTTTTGCTATCGAAATGATATCTGGTTTAATATGGTGATGTTGAAATCCGAAAAATTTACCACTACGCCCAAAACCTGATTGCACTTCGTCAGCTATCAAAACCACTTCGTTTTCTTTGCATGTTTTAGTGATTTCTTGATAAAATTCTGTGGTGGGTTCATCTAATCCACCAACACCTTGAATCGCTTCAATGATGACTCCACAAACATCGCCTTTTTCGATTTCAGTTTTGAAAGCGGAAATATCATTTAAAGGAAGAATGGTAACCTTCTGTTGCTTGTTTAGCGGAGCATTGATTTTCTCATTATCAGTAGCTGCAACCGCGGCAGAAGTTCTGCCGTGGAAACCATTTTTAAAAGCAATGATTCTGGTTTTACCGGTATGAAAAGATGCCATTTTTAACGCGTTTTCATTGGCTTCTGCTCCTGAATTACATAGAAATAAATTGTAATCTTCGCAGCCTGAAAGCTTTCCAAGTTTGGCAGCTAATTCCTTTTGCAGGGGATTCTGAACCGCATTGCTATAGAAACCAATTTTATCTAATTGGTCTTTCAATCGTTTCACATAATGCGGGTGCGAGTGCCCAATAGAAATCACCGCATGGCCTCCATAGAAATCTAAATATTCTTGCCCATTATCATCAGTTACAACGATTCCTTTTGCGGAAACCGGAGTTACTTTATAAAGTGGATATACATCGAATAAGTTCATAATTTAAAATTCAAGTTCAAGTTTCAAACTCAATACTGCTTTTAAAGGAGAAGCTTTTGTATTTGATTTTGACATTTGTATTTTACTTCGTTTTAAACTCCGTTATCTTATCAAAGGATGCTACGATTCCTTGGATTAAGGAAGAGCTCAATCCTTGATGTTCCATTTCATTTAGACCTTGTATGGTACAACCCATTGGTGTTGTCACTCTGTCAATTTCTTCTTCAGGATGATTGCCTGATTCAATTAACAAACTGGCTGCACCATTACAGGTATTCATGGCCAATTCTTGCGCTTCTTTAGCATCAAAACCTAGTTGTATTGCTCCTTGTGTTGTAGCTCGAATCAAGCGCATCCAGAAGGCGATTCCACTAGCGCATATTACCGTTGCTGCCTGCATTTGTTCTTCAGGAATTTCTATAGTATGCCCCATGCGATTAAAAATAGCCTGTGCCAAATTGATACGTTTTTTACCCATGGCATTGGCACAAATACAAGTCATAGACTTGCCTACTGAAATTGCGGTATTGGGCATGCTTCTAATGATATAATTGGTAGCACCTATGATACTTTCTATTTTCGCCAAACTAAATCCCGTAATGGTTGAAATCACTACATGTTTTTCAGTTAGTAGGTCTTTAATTTCATTTAAAATTTGCGCAAAATGACTAGGCTGTACTGCAAAAATTAGAATATCAGAATTTTGAACTGCTTCTCTATTATTAGAAGTGACCGTCACGTTGCCGTAGCTTTCAAATTCTTTGATACTTTCTACATTTCTTTTGGTCATGTACATGCTAGTTGCACCGTTGCTATGCAACACACCTTTTGCGATGGACAATCCTAAGTTTCCTGTTCCGATTATTGCTATTTTCATGCGTAATCTCTTTTATTGTCATTCCGACGTAGGTCGGAATCTGTTTAATTTATGCTTAACTTTTAATACTAGGTCACGACTGCTCTCGACCAGACAGCACTTTTAATAAACCCCCGCCTTTAACTGTAATCCTTGACGTTCATCAAAACCGAACATTAAATTCATATTTTGAACGGCCTGTCCTGATGCTCCTTTTAAGAGATTGTCGATGGCTGATGTGATAAGCAAGGTATCTTCATGTTGGTGTAAATGAATATGACATTGATTCGTATTCACTACCTGTTTTAGATGAATTGGCTCCTTAGCTATTTGTGTGAATTCTGCGTCCTTATAGAAATCTTCGAAAAGCTGAATGGCCTCTTCTTCCGTTCCTTTGAATTTGGTGTAGGCAGTGGCTAGAATACCTCTGGTAAAATTCCCTCTATTGGGAAGAAAGAACAAGTCGCCAACATCAGTTTGTAATGCAGTTAGACTCTCACTAATTTCTCCTAAATGCTGATGCGTAAAGGGTTTATACCAACTTACATTGTTATTTCGCCAACTGAAATGTGTCGTGTCAGACGGGCTAACACCTGCTCCTGTACTGCCTGTTATGGCATTCACATGAACGTCCTTACCAAGTAATCCCGCTTTTGCTAGTGGGAGTAAACCCAATTGAATAGCCGTTGCAAAACAACCTGGATTGGCAATGTAATTGGCTTTTTGAATGTCACTTTTGTTGAGTTCTGGTAATCCGTAAATGAAACTTTTTCCATTCAAAGTAGCATCTTTCTGAAGCCGAAAGTCATTGCTTAAATCGATGATTTTGGTTTGCGCAGAGAACTGATGCTCTCCTAAGAATTTGGTAGAATTCCCATGTCCTAAACATAAAAAAACGACGTCTACATCTGAGTTGATGGCTCTTGTGAAATGTAACTCCGTCGTACCCAACAAATCTGGATGTGCCGATGAAATGGTTTTTCCAGCTCTTGTTGTGCTGAATACAAAATCAATTTCTACTTCGGAATGATTCAATAGAATTCGAATTAATTCGCCTCCTGTATATCCTGAACCCCCTATTATTCCTGCTTTTATCATAACTTTAAAATTCAAACACAAGATTCAAATTCAATACATTTTGTAAGGAAGCCCTTTTGTATTTGATTTTGACATTTGTATTTTTTATTTCGCGTTTCCCTTATTTTTACTCCTAACTCCTAACTCCTAACTATTAACATGATTATAAATCTTTCCTGGATTCGACAGTATTTTAATAAACCCTTTGGCTTCATCTGCCGACCATCCTTTGTTCATTTCTCCATAACTTCCGAAAGAGGCGTTCATCAAATCGTGTTTTGACGATATTCCATTCAATCGAAATTGAAAAGGATACAATCCCACGAAAACATCTCCTGAAACAGTTTTTTGTGTATCCGTTAAAAATGCTTCAATATTCCGCATGACAGGGTCTAAATAGTTGCCTTCATGCAGCAGCATTCCGTAAAAATTACCTTGTTGCTCTTTCTGATATTGTTGCCATTTCGATAGTGTGTGCTTTTCTAATAAATGATGCGCTTTAATGATAATAAGGGCTGCAGCTGCTTCAAAACCAACCCTGCCTTTGATTCCGATTATCGTATCACCGACGTGAATATCTCTGCCAATAGCATACTTAGAAGCCATGACTTCTAACTTTTCAATATTCGCAACCGGATTATCTTTTTGACCATTAATGGCAATCAATTCTCCTTGCTGAAAAGTGAGTATTACCTCTGATGGTTCTTTTTGCTGCAACTGACTTGGGTACGCTGAATCAGGTAAGGGTTTATCTGAAGTTAAAGTTTCATCACCACCTACTGATGTTCCCCAAAGCCCCCTGTTGATAGAGTATTTTGCCTTTTCCCATGGGTAATCCACTCCGTTTTCTTTGAGGTATTCTATTTCTTCTTCTCGAGCCAATTTGTTATCTCGAATCGGCGTTATAATTTCAATTTCAGGAGCGATAATTTGAAAAATCATATCAAATCGAACCTGGTCGTTACCAGCTCCTGTACTTCCATGCGCAATGTATTTAGCCCCTACTTTCTTAGCATAATTTACAATCTCAATAGCCTGTACAATTCGTTCCGCACTTACTGATAGCGGATACGTATTATTTTTTAGAATATTACCGAAGATGAGATACTTTACCACTTTTTTGTAGAACGTTTGCACGGCATCTATTGAGGTATAAGAAGTGGCTCCCAACTGTAATGCCTTTTCTTCAATAGTCTTAATTTCTTCGGATGAGAATCCGCCCGTATTCACACTCACGGCATGAACTTCGAATTCTTTTTCTTTACTTAAATATTTGGCGCAGTAACTAGTATCTAATCCGCCACTATATGCTAAAATGAGCTTTTTCATAATCTCAATATTTTCAATTCATTTATTCGCTTAGAGTTATGAATTTTGAAACCCTTAACTTCTAACTTTACATTCTTAATTTTTTGCTACTTTCTTCTTTTTGAGGAACAATTGTTCCTTGATACTTTTTAATCTTTTAAATGCTTTCCCATTTAATTTCTTCTTTTTCTTTGCTATTGTTGAGGGGTCATAAAGCATGCCCGTACAAAGACACATTTTTTGTTCTGTTCGGGTAAGCACATCAAAGTTCTTACAGGTCTGACAACCTTTCCAGAATTCAGGGTCATCTGTAAGTTCTGAGAAGGTTACGGGCTTATAACCTAATTCATAGTTGATTTTCATGACAGGAAGCCCTGTGGTAATTCCGAATATTTTAGCTTCAGGAAATTTTTCTTGCGAGAATTTAAAAATCTTTTGCTTAATGCTTTTTGCCAAACCCTTTCCTCTATAATCAGGGTGTACGATTAGTCCGGAATTGGCCACGTACTTGGCATGCCCCCATACTTCGATATAGCAGAAACCCGCAAATTTTTCACCATCTAAAGCGATAACGGCATTACCATTTTCAAGTTTTTTTCGAATGTATTCAGGGGTACGCTTCGCTATACCAGTCCCTCGCACTTTAGCAGAGTCGGCTATGGTGTCGCAAATGATTTGCGCGTACTTAAAATGTAATTTGGTAGCAACAACAATGTTCATTGCTATGATGTTTTAAAAGATAAAAAAGAAAATGTGATTTGTGTTTTTGCGGAACTGGACTCACCTAGTTCCATGAAATGTATAGTACCCTTACGGGCGACGACGACGGTGAGCGAACGGACGTACGGTAGCAGCGATGCTTGTAGTAGATAGTATGTAGTTCTGTGCGTTCATTACAGCGTAAATGTACAAATTATCTTGAACCAACCTAAGTCATGTGTGATTTTTTACAAAAACTTCAAGTTTTGTTACGATATGCTATCAATTCATATATAAGGAAGCTAAAAACTGTCGAATACTCAATAGCAAGCAACCACATATTTTCATTAAAGTCAGCCAATGAGTAGGCATAGTAACTTAATACTATAGCAGATGACCAAATAAATGCATAGCGATATTTCGTGAATGCGGTTAATACCACAAGGAAGATAACATACCAAGGATGTACGGTTGCGGACATAAAATAATAGAGCGTCAGCACCCAAAGCATGGAAGTAAGCAGCTGCTGTAATTTTTGATTTTTTCTTAAGAATGTGAAAAGAAAAACTACGATAATGGTAATTATTGGTGTTATTTTACCGTATGTTTTAATGAGCTCCCAAGGTTTAGCTTCGAATTGGATTCCAATTTTTTTCACCACGTTCCAAAGTCCGGCATTGAATTCAAAATTCGAAAACCAGAGTCCGATAGTCTTTGAATAGTTGTTGACGAATTCAGCATCATAAAAAGGAACGAAGAGTAACACCGAAGTCATACCAATAATGCCGTAAAACAAAACAGCTTTCTTAAACTTGAAATGTTTTAAGAAGAGCGGAAGAAATAAAAGGGGCACTAATTTTACGGAAATAGAACAGGCATAAATAACAGCTGCCCATTTCCATTTATGTACGGAAAGAAGGTATAATGACCAAACGAAAAAGAACAACATAACCCCTTCAAAGTGAAGGTTTCCCGTTAGTTCTATAATGACCAAAGGATTTAAAAAATACCAGAAAATCAAATGTGGCGATTGGTTGATGTTTTTAAGCAACTTGCGTCCGAAATAGAATATTCCTATATCAGAGAGAATGATGATGCAACGCATAACAATGATTGAACCGAGAATACTCTTTCCACCAAATAGTGACGCTATGGCAAAAATAAATTGGTTTAAAGGGGGGTAGTTGCTAAAATGTTTAGCACTTAAACTGCCCATGCCATTATATAATTCATGAGCATTAGCAATGACTAAATCAGATTGTTCAATTAAAGTATTGGGTACTTGTAAATATGGATTTATAAAATGACGTACTAATTCGCCATCCCATATAAATCGAAAGAAATCTTGCGAAAGATTTGGTTCAGCTATAAGGAAAACCAAGCGAAAAATAATGCCCGTTGCCAATATGAATTTGAAATTCCACTTTTCAAATTGCACTAGTTTGAAACATAAAAAGAAGAGTGCAACGAAAATACTAAGTAGCTTTATAAAATCGGTTCGCTCTAAATGATATGCAAATACGGAATAGAAACCGAGACTCAACAATGCCAATAAAACAGGCACTTTGTGAAGATTCCAATATGTAATAACCCTGTTTGGCATTTTCAATCAAATAGTGGTACTGCTAAGAAACGAAATTTATTTAACCCTTAATTGATTGCTTTGAAAATTTGAAAAGTTTAATTTCAGGAAATACGAACTTACAGATATGAAAGATTTGAAGAGAATTTTAATTTTTTTGCTATTAGCAGTACTGGCTTATGCTATTTATGTAGTGATTTCTACAGGTTATTTTAGAACTATAGAAAATACTTTTGATGGTAAATTAGTAAAGAAAATTACCGCCGCTGGAGCAGGAGCAGAAGATATGATGTTGCTACCTGAAAAAGGTATGGCGCTAGTATCATCATCTCCGCGTAAAAAAGATTTAGAAGTACAGCAAAAGACTGGAGGCCTGTACTTGGTTGATTTAAATTCTAAAGCATATGCCGTAAGAAAACTAACGACTGATTTTAATAAGCCTTTTGCACCACATGGTATATCAATGTATAAGAAAGACAGTGTTTATACCGTGATGGCTGTTAATCATACTTTAGGGGGTCATTCATTTGAAGTGTTCAGTTTACAGGATACCGTATTAACTTATGAAAGAACAATAACCAACCCAGCCATAGAGAGCCCCAATGATGTGGTCATGCTCGATGAGCATCGATTCTATTTTACAAATGACCATAAATACGAGGCTGGTTTTGGAAGGTTTTTAGAAGATTATGCGGGCTGGTCAATATCAAACGTGGTGTATTTTGATGGCGAAAGTTATACTGAGGTCGCCAATGGCATTGGTTATGCCAACGGAATTAATTATGACGCAAAACGAAACTTGCTTTTTGTGGCATCGCCTAGAAATTTTGAAGTCAAAGTGTATCGTACAAACCAAGATGGCTCACTTAATTTTATTGAGGATATTGATTGTGGTACTGGTGTTGATAATATTGAATTTGACAAGGCAGGAAATTTATGGATAGGTGCCCACCCAAATCTACTGGCATTTTCTTCTTATGCAGCAGGAAATAAAGAATTCGCACCTTCTGAAATTATTAAAATCGAGTATCGTGCCAAAGGTGATTATACTATTGAACAAGTGTATTTGAATGACGGTTCAGAGATGTCAGCTTCAACGGTTGCTATACCTTATGAAGATATCATCTTAACAGGAAATGTGATGGATGAGCATTTTTTGATTTTAGAGCCGGAATAGATAATGTATTAGATTTTCGGCAAGTTCTAATGACTCCTAGTTCGACTTCTGTTCCTTTTTAAATTTTTCCCACTGCTGCAATGACTTTTTATGTTTTTTTGAATCAGCCTTGATTTTATAAATCGCTTTTATTACTGCTGGAAGAAATAGCAGTATAAATAGTAGAAATAAAAATAACATAAATTAGGCTCTTGCCGTAAGCGACTTTACAAAGACATAGCCAAAGCCAATAAAAAGCATAAAGTGAAAGGGGAAAAGTCCGAAATCATTTAAAGGAATCGCGCTGTACATTCCGAAAAGGAAATAGCCCATTAGCACAAATTCTAGAATCATATTCGGCGATAATTTTTTAGCCAAATACTTATTGCCTTTCCAACTTTCTTTTAGACTATTAATATTGAACTTAGGTGTTCTTACAAATTCACTGCGCTTGCCCATATGGCCTTCCAAAACAGCAATTGAATTATGCAATGAAAACCCTAGCGCCACCGAAAAGAACGTAAAAAAGAGTTTAATATAATCTACAAAATTATCAAAACCACTGCCTTGTATGCTTTTATAGGTAAACCAATAACAAACGAATAAAATAATAGTACTTAAGACGAAAAAGCTCAGTGTTGTGAATACCCAATCTAAGTGCGGATAAATCGATTTAATGTACATCGCAGGAATACTTAGCAATGAAACTACAAACACACACAAAAACATTGAGCTGTTTAACAAGTGCATGACGCCATGAAACTTCGTTTTAAAGTTTATATTTTTTGCGGTTAAAACACTAATTACTGATTTTCTAAAATTTTCTGCTCCTCCTTTATTCCAACGAAATTGTTGCGAGCGTGCGGCGCTAATTACAACAGGCAATTCTGCTGGAGTTTCCACATCTTCCAAATATTTAAATTTCCAATCTTTTAATTGGGCGCGGTAACTTAAATCAAGGTCTTCGGTAAGGGTGTCGCCTTCCCAGTTTCCAGCATCGATAATACATTGTTTTCGCCAGATACCTGCGGTACCATTGAAATTGATAAAATGACCTTTAGAGTTTCTGCCTACTTGTTCTAAGGTAAAATGTGCGTCTAGGGCAAAGGCCTGAATTCTTGTTAAAGTGGAATAATCTCTATTAATGTGCCCCCATCGCGTTTGTACGACACCAATTTCAGGATCTTTAAAATAAATGACAGTTTTTTTCAACCAATCACTATCCGGTAGAAAATCTGCATCAAAAATAGCTACGAATTCTCCTTTAGCGACTTCTAAACCTTCTTTCAACGCACCTGCTTTAAAACCTTGACGGTTGCTGCGACGTATATGCTGAATATCTAAACCAGTTTTTTGAAGTTCGTTAATCCATTTTGCTGTGTCAATTACAGAGTTATCCGTTGAATCATCAAGGACCTGAATTTCTAATTTGCTTTTCGGATATTCAATTTTAGCAATATTTTCTAGCAATCGCTCCATCACATACTCCTCATTGTATACCGGCAATTGAATAGTTACAAAAGGAATCTCCTTTGCATCTAAAAGATTGAATTTAGGTGCGGTTTGATTTTGACGTTTATTACTGAGGTAGTTAACTAGAAGGTTCAATTGAGCCAGACTGTAGAAAAATATTAACAATAGCGCTATACTATAAACTGCAAGAATGATATAAGCAATTGTTAGACTCATCTTATTTAAAACTATATTTAAAAATCCAGCTGAGAATTTTTATGCCAGCAAATATACTACCTTTTACTGTACCAGACACCTTTGAAACGCCTATTCTTCGTTTGTAACGAACTGGTACTTCGACATATGTCAATTTCTTTTTTAGCGCTTTTAGCTGCATTTCAACAGTCCAGCCGTAGGTTTTATCCTCCATTTCAAGAGCTAATAACTTATCATATTTTATGGCCCTAAACGGACCCAAATCGGTAAATGTTGCACCGAATAAAAGCTTCATTAAAAATGTTGCCAACCAATTTCCGAAAACCTGTTGAGGCGTCATGCTTCCTTCTTCTCTTAAGGCTTTAACCCTAGCACCAACAACAAAATCAGTATCGTTCGCTTGTATAGGTGCTACTATTTTCGTCAGTTCCTCAGGATAATCTGAATAATCACCATCAAGGAATACAACAATATGGGGCAAAATTGGCTGTTGAGCGATATAATCCATCCCTTTTAAACAGGCATATCCATATCCTTTTTTAGGCTCAGTTAGTACCGTTGCACCAGCTATCTTGGCATTTTTCGATGTTTCATCGGTTGAGTTGTTGTTAACGACAATAATTTCATGAACCTCATCAGGAATCTCTTTAATTACTGCGGCGATAGAATCTGCTTCATTAAAAGCAGGAATGATAACTTTAATCATTACTTCAAATCAGAAAGGTTATTTTCACGCCTAAAACTACTGAAACTAAACCATTCTTTGATTTTCTTTCCATTTTTATATTTTTCTGCTGAGGTCAGTTTAGTATTCATATATTTCAAACAATAGCCATTTTTCATTCCATTACTTAATTGACACTTATGATTTATTTTACCCTTGGCATCATAGAATAACCACCAGTTATATCTTTTGCCATTTTGGTAATGCCCTTCTGCGGTTTTTATTTTTTTTGCATTGTAAAAATACCAATACTTGCTCCTTCTATTATTTTCAAAATTACCTTTTTCAGAAACTACACCATTATCATGATAGAATTTCCAGTAGCCTGTTTTAATACCATTATTGATCCAACCTTCGGCTTTTACAATTCCTGTATCATAATATTCTTTATGATACATACTTTTATCAAGCAGATTTTCATACAATACGTAGTCTGTATTTTCAATAGAAACGAAGCAAATCAACAGCATAAGTACTTTGGTAATCACTAGAAAATGTTTTTATAAGTATGTCGAATATACGGTGTAGACCTAACAATTGGATGACTATGTTTTGTCTAGTAATTACTATTTATTGTTCACCAATTCCATAAGGTCAACGTCATTACCAAGTAATACCTGCGTTGGGTTGATTCGACCTGCTTCTGGTCCGTTTTCTAACTTTAGAACGCCACGCGGACACACGGCTGAACATACGCCACAACCCACACAACTTGAACGTACGATATTTTCTCCTTTCTGCGCATAGGCCCGAACATCAATGCCTTGTTCACAATAGGTAGAGCAATTTCCACATGAAATGCATTGTCCGCCATTTGTAGTAATTCTAAAACGAGATTTAAAACGTTGTACGAAACCTAAATAAGCTGCTAATGGACAACCGAAACGACACCAAACGCGATTTCCGAAAATAGGGTAGAAACCAGTACCAATGACACCAGCAAAAATGGCCCCAATAAGAAAACTATAGGTGTTCATAATACTTTGTACTTTAATACCTAGAACGGTACTGGTCTCTGCGAAAAAGCCATAAAGCGTAAATCCAGTCATTACAACTGCGAATAACAATACACCATGAATAAGCCAGCGCTCTACTTTCCATGAAAAAAGTGATTTGTTAGAATGTTGACGATAAGGGTCACCTAATGTTTCGGCTAAGCCTCCACATCCACAAACCCAAGAACAATACCATCTTTTTCCAAAGAAATATACCATTACAGGTACAATCACTACGGTCAATACAATTCCCCAAACCAAAATGAACAAACCTAATCCTCCTCCTGCAATTAGTTCTTTTAAATTCCAATTAAAAAAGAAATCATAGTCTAAGGGAAAGGCGTTTTTGAAATCATACCCTTTTGAATATGACAGCTGTAGTCGTACCATTATTTCTGGAATCAAAAATGCGAATACGATCTGAAAAAATAAGACTGATGTGGTGCGTACCATTTGGTACATATTATGGCGGTATTTGATGTACATTCGTACTGCCATTACTGTCATTACAACACAGTACATGAAACCGTAAACGAACCAATGACCGGCAAGATTTCCACTTAAACTCTCACTGATTGGATCTACCAAATAAGTCCAGTTAACGGCGTATTCTGATTTGAAGTATAGTACCAAATAAAAGCTGACCAAAAAGATAAAAACCAACCAGGCAATCCAACCTTGATTGGTTGAACTCTGATGATAAATTCCATCATTTTTTATGCCTTTTTTTCCTAAGGTTACGACTTGTGGAATTATGAACATTAATGCTCCGATAATTCCAAGCCCAAACGTGAGTAACCACATTAAACCTTTATTTTCAGGAATAAATCCGTATCCCGATTTTTTACGAATTGAAGTCGCTAAATCATCGCTACCAACGTAGACTTTTTTCCCCCATTCTTTATTTTTCGTATGGAAATTATTTGCCTTTTCAATTGACTCGGCTACCATAGGCGCCAAAGATTGAAAACCAGAAAACTCCTTATCTACCAGTTTGTTTTTAAGATCTTCGATAAAAATCTCACTTTTTATGCCTTGATTAGTAATCATCTCGTCAAATGCATTTTGATCAAGTTTGAAGTTTCCTAAGAAGGGAAGTGCTCCGAAAATGCTTAAACCAATTAAGAAAATTACTATTCCTATATTTTGTATTGCTTTCATCAATAATATTTTTTTGTCATTCCCGTATTTTGTGCCGAATCCGTTTCAGAATAAACGGTAATCTTTAATCGTACTAGTTACGCGTTACTAAAAATTCGTTTCCAACTTTTTTTCTTGGGTAAGATATTTGTTCCGAATTCAGCATTGAATTTAGAAACAATTTTAGATTCATATTTTGAGTAAAATTCTGGGTCAAAATTGGCATCCTTTAAATATTCCATCACATGATTGACATCGCGTTTTTCAGTCAGCCAGCGGTCAAATATCTGGTGACGCATTCTGATTCCGAACGTATTGATGCCCAAAAATTCTTTTGTTTTTTTGTCAAAAGCGACGGTTACGCAAATCTTTTCTTTGTCATCACGCCAATGAAAGTGTTGTTCATTTTCTTTCATACCACGTTCACTAAATACCCAACCGTAGGTTTGATATTCAAGGTCTAAGAATTTGGCAGAGTTGAACCAATGCCCAGGCTTGTATTCAATCTTGTTTCCACAAATCGTTTGGGCAACTGTTTCTCCCATCATTCTGCCAGTGTACCATACGGCTTCAATGGGCCTTCTTTGACCGATGCCTTCATGTTGTTCTGCGCAATCACCAATGGCATAAATGTCCGGAATGTTTGTTTCTAAAAAGCGATTTACTTTAACGCCACGACCCAGTTCAATACCTGAATCTTTTAGAAAAGCAACATTGGGTGATACGCCCGCAGTTAGACCAACTACAGAACAGGCTATGGTATCTCCTTTATCAGTGGTAACTGCTTTTGCTCTTCCATTTTCATCTGCTATAATTTCAACGAGGTTCGTTTCTAATCGCAAATCAATATGATGCTCAAGAATATGTTCGTTGATCATTGCTGATTCTCCTTTGGGTAAAACACCATTCCAAAAACTAGTCTCGCGAACTAAAAAGGTAACGGGGATTTTTCTACTACGAAGCATTTCTGCCATTTCGATGCCAATCAGGCCGCCCCCAACGATTACTGCATGCTTACAGGTCTTATTATCTGGGGCATTTGCTTCTAGTTGATCAAGATCTTGTTTAGAATATAGACCTTGAACCCCAGGTAAATCTTGGCCTGGCCAGCCAAATTTATTTGGTTTTGATCCAGTAGCTATGATTAATTTGTCATACTTAATATGTCCACCATCAGCCAAGGTCAGCTTTTTGTTTTCGTGATCAACAGTATTCACAAAGCCTTTTACCAGATCAATACGATTTTTTTTCCAAAACCAATTTTCATAGGGTTGGGTATGTTCGAATTTCATATGCCCCATATAAACGTACATTAGTGCCGTTCTAGAGAAAAAATAATCGGTTTCTGAAGAGACTATTGTAATTTTTTTATCGGAGTTTTTTCGTATGTGCCTTGCTGCTGTAACGCCCGCAATACCATTACCGATAATGACAATATTTTCCATATGTTTTTGGTATGATAGCCTTTAGGTCGGAGGAAAGACCAAGAACTTATTTCTTAGGTATAATTTAGAAACAATTTAAATACCAACCTAGTGAAAAATGTGTAGGTTCTTTATTTATTTTATAACTCATTGATTTTTAAATTCTTAAAAAAAACATAAATGTTATTTTTTTTGTAGGGTTCTGAATAGGTATTCGACAGAGGATTCAGATTTTAATAACAACACCAATTTTATCATGAAAAGATTTAACAATGTTAGTTTAATAGTAGTATTACTTTTTACTGTATCTTTAGTTTCCGCTCAAAGTACCTCGGAATTTTTTTCTAAATCAGATGCTTTCTTTAAAGCTAATGTAAACAACGGAAGAGTTGATTATAAATCGATCAAGGAAAACCCAAAGCCGCTAAATGATTTATTAGAAATGGCAAGAGCTATTTCTGTATCGAAAGATCAGACTGCAGTTTATCAGTCTTTTTGGATTAACGGATACAACCTTTTGGTAATAGACGGGATTGTTAAAAACTATCCGATCAAATCTCCCCTTGATAAACCTGGTTTTTTTGACAAGACGAAGAATGAAATAGGTGGAAAAAGCATAACATTAAATGATATTGAGAATAAACTACTAAGAAAAAATTTCCCTAAAGAGGCTCGTTTTCATTTTGTTTTGGTCTGCGCTGGTTTAGGCTGTCCGCCAATAATAAACGAGGCATATACGCCGTCTAAATTGGAAAAGCAACTTGAAAGACAAACGAAATTGGCTTTAAATGATCCTAGATTTATTCAGGTGAATAAAAATAAAGTAAAGATTTCTCAAATTTTTGAATGGTATAAGGTTGATTTTGAACATGATGGAAAAGTAACCGATTTTATAAACAAGTATAAAACGGCTAAACTACCAGAAAAAGTAAAGGTGTCATATTACCCTTATGACTGGACGCTAAATGAACTAAAATAAATAATGACGAGGTTACTACTCAAGTAACACGTACTAATTATCCAACTAATAAAAATTTAATACCATGAAAATGATTCGTAATTATATCGCAGTAACAGGATTTCTTTTGGCAACTTCAATGGGTTTTGCCCAAGATGATGATGAAACGGTAGATGATCCGGTACAAAGTAATATTCAACAATATACACCTTCAAAGCTGATAGGTAAAGGACAAGTAGACCTTAAATGGTTTAATAATTTATACACGCAAACAAAAAGTACTTTTACTGACGGTGACGAACCCAGACAGTCCTTTTTTACTTCTACTTTCGAGTTTTATACTGGGGTAGGAGAAAATAAGCGCGTAAATCTTGGTTTTATTGCAAGACTACGTTCTAATGTGATTAGTTCGCAAGATGATGAAAGAGGTGCTTTAGATGTATTTAGTTTTAGTGGTGATGATCAATCCCGTTCTGGCTTAACTGCCTTTGCTCCGTCTATTAAATTTGTTCCTTTTGCTTCGTTAAGTAATTTTTCAATTCAAAGTTCTTTCTTTATCCCATTAATAGATAATGAATCTGAGAATGGTGTTTTTCTGGAACAAAAAGGTTCGGTGTGGCAGAACCGCCTATTTTACGATTATACGTTTCCAGGAAATAAATGGCAGTTATTTACAGAATTTACTACAGAACTCAATTTTGGAGATAAAGAGGAAAGTTTTGCGAATAATAGTTTAAACCTTAACCCTGGGGTATTTTTGAGTTATTTTCCAAGTTCTAATTTTACAGTACTTGCCTTGTTACAACATTCATCTCGAGTAGATTTGGGGAATGATTTTGGACAGAATTTTACGGCCGTAGGTGGAGGCGCTAAATATCAATTGAGTAAGGCTTTAAATCTTGAATTGTTATATACCAATTTTGTAAGAGGAAATAATACTGGTCTTGGTCAAACTTTTAATCTTGGCTTGCGCGGTATATTCTAACGAAAGACTTTTAACGTTGTATTTGAAATAAAACCACCTAAAACTCTTAATTTAGTTAGCTAAATGCAAATTAATGAGGGTTATAATTTTGTTTGTTTTTGGTCTCTTACAGTGCTCTTGTACGAGTCAGGCAACTAAAAAGTTTAATGGTGTAAGTTTTGTTGCAAATCAAGATAAAGTGCTACAAGAGCATGTCGATGAAGTACTGTTGGTACATGCAAATCATGCAGCAGTAATGCCTTTCGGATTTATTGGGAGCGCTGATAAACCCCAAATTGTATTTAATACCGATCGACAATGGTACGGTGAAACCAAAGAAGGGGGTAGGCAGTATATCGAAATGCTTCATAAAAATGGAATTGCCGTTATGTTGAAGCCTCAAATTTGGATTCGACATGGTGAATTTACAGGAACTCTTAAAATGAATTCCGAAGAAGATTGGCAAGGTTTAGAAACTTCGTATGAAGATTTTATTTTGATGTACGCGCAATTAGCGGAAGAGACGAATTCTGAAATCTTTTGTATTGGAACTGAGTTGGAGCAATTTGTCAAACATCGACCCCAATTTTGGAATTCTTTAATTACCAAAGTCAGAAAAATATACAAAGGAAAACTTACTTATGCGGCCAATTGGGATGAGTATACCAGAACTCCCTTCTGGAGTCAATTAGATTTTATAGGTGTTGATGCTTATTTTCCTTTGTCTGAAGCAAAGACACCTACAATTTCAGAATTAAGGGAAGGTTGGCAAAAATGGAAACCTAGTTTGGCAGCCATTTCTAAGGAGAAAAAAAAGCCTATTTTATTTACGGAATTCGGATATCGAAGTATGGACTTTACCGCTAAAAAACCTTGGTTGGTTGATCGATATGAAGAAAAAGTGAATTTAAAGGCTCAGTTTAATGCAACTCAGGCTGTTTTTGAAGAATTCTGGGTAGAGAATTGGTTTGCTGGGGGGTACGTATGGAAATGGTTTATAAAACATGATGAGGTTGGAGGGTCGGAAAACAATCGCTTTACACCGCAAAATAAACCAGCACAAAAAATAATTGCAGAGTACTATAAAAGATACTGAAATGTTACGATTTTGTTCCCTCATTATCGCTATCGCAGTTTCAAGTTGTTCAACTGATCGCTTGGGCATAATTGAAACCTTAGGTTCTAGTTTAGCGAATGATGAAGTTGTACGCGATAATGTTATAGCTTGTGCTGCTAGTGATGAAAATAGTGAATTAATTAGTGTTTTCTTTTATCCTAGAGCAGCTGCAAGTAATTTTAAATATTTTGAGACAGTCGATGCCTCAGTTGATAAAAACGATTTTGATAATTATATTCCTGTTGAAGTACCTATTCGTAACGTTTTTAATGGTTTTTTGAAAAAGTTTCAATTGTCATCTGCGAATGAAAAATGGGTAATTGTAACTTTTGAAGAAGACGGAATGACCCACCTGTCTAACCCAATTCGATTGAAGCAAAATACAAAACCAACGGAGTATATAAGAAGTAATATTACAATTGATAGCACTTCAACAATGCCAAGTTTTTCATGGCAAGATGGTCTTTTTGACGATACGAAAATATATTTTCATGTAGTATCTAATGCGTCTAACGACTTATTATCTGGCACCTATACATTTGAGCGCAATTTTCAGTATTACAAGTTAGACAATGTAGTTTTAAATATTACTCCTAAAACACCTCCCAACATTGAGCCTAATACGCCTTATAATTTTACGTTATTAGGAGTTAGTGAAGACAATTGGGTTAATTTATTTTCCGAATTGCCTTTTCAGTTTCAGTAATAGTTTGAAATGTGCTAAATAACATAGACTGTGATTTTTGTGTTAGCACTATGGATTATCTTTGATTGGTATTAAATTTAGAATGCATGGTGAGGTTTTTTCTTTTAGTTCTTTTTTGTCTGGCAATGAAAATTGGTGTAGGCCAAAATGGTGTCGTGGACGAAGTAAAGATTAAAGGGGCAAAAAGAACAAAAACAGATTTCATAAAAAAAATTATCCGCTTAGAGAAAGGGATGATTTTAGACTCCATACTCATTGATAAAGATATGGAGCGTTTGAAGCGACTTCCTGCTATTTCACATGCTTATTATGAAATACAGCCTCTTGAAAATGAAAAAATAGTTGTTCTTTATTATATTGAAGAGAACTTTACCTTAATTCCCTTTGCGAATTTATTTACTTCTTCTAACGATGATTTTGCCTTTAGAATTGGACTTCAAGAATTTAATCTATTAGGAAGAAATATTACCTTGGGCGGCTTTTATCAATATGATATTTTTAGTTCATATGGTTTGAGTATTCGGGCTCCAAATTTATTTAATAGTCGTTTAGGCTTGGCAATTAATTATCATGACTTTACCACTCAAGAACCTGTTTTCTTTGATAGTACTACGGCAGACTATCGCTATAATAATAAAGGTTTTGAAATTTTAGGGTTGTATGAGTTTGATTTTAAAAATCGAATCGAATTAGGTTTTAGCCTTTTTACCGAAGATTATGCCTATCTATCTGGTGCTACTAACCCTATGGTGCCGCAAGCCTTAAATGTTGATAAACATCTTGTAAAGCTGATTTATGATTTTAATAATTTAGAATATTTTTATCAGTATCTGGAAGGTTTTCGAAGTTCATTAAATTTTCAATATGTAGGTAGTTCGAATCTCAGTTTGCCGGAGTTTTTAATCGGATTTAATGATTTTGCTTATTTTCATCGTATCGGAGAAAAAGGAAATTGGGCGAGTCGATTACGTTTAGGTCTAGCCAGTAACGTTGACACCCCTTTTGCTCCGTTTACAGTAGATAACAACTTAAATATTAGAGGAGTAGGTAATACTATTGATAGAGGAACAGGTGCTATTGTATTGAATACGGAATATAGACATACTTTAGTAGATGAAGATTGGTTTGTACTTCAAGGCAATGTTTTCGTTGACGGTGGTTCTTGGCGTAATCCAGGAGGTGATTTTGGTGATTTTGCCGAAAGTCAAAATATACGAGTTTACCCAGGCGTAGGATTGCGCTTTATTCACAAAAGAATCTTCAACGCTATTTTTCGAATTGACTATGGGTATGGTATTACCGAAGATGCTTCTCGCGGGGTGGTCTTTGGTATAGGGCAATATTTTTAGCGATTCGCTGCCGTTGTTAAATAAATAGTTAACTAATTCTTTCAATTACTTGCATCAATACCCTTCTCTTCTCTAATTTTGTTAAAAGCTAAGTTGATTTGGGCATTATTATTGAATAGTGTTCTGCATATCGTTTTACAAATGATTTCAAAATTTATACAGAAGTTTTCGGTTCTAGTTTTTCTTTTAACGCTAGGGGCTCAAGTTAATGCTCAAGATTCTCTTATTGTAGCTACTGCTGAAAAGGGAGATGGGATTCTCTCTTTATTACGCAAACAGGGTGTAAACCCCTATGAAGCGTACGATGAATTTATTACGATGAATCTCGATAATCTTCGCGATAGTGTTCATTTATTTGAAGGACGAAGCTATCGAATACCGGTTATGAAAGCTGATTCATTAAAAATAGCTTCTAATAATGAAGACAAAAATACTGATCGAAAAAGGCTTGAAGGGAAATACCCCATATTTGGAAAGAAACATGAGATTGTAATTTCGAAAAGCAATAAGCTTAAGAATACGGTTTATTATTTGGTTTCGGGTCATGGTGGTCCTGACCCAGGAGCAATGGCGGTATATAAGGGTAAAGATATTGCCGAGGACGAATATGCCTATGATATTACTTTACGCTTGGCACGAGAATTAATTTCGCATGGTGCGCTAGTTTATGTAATAATTAGAGACCCTAATGATGGTATACGAGATGATCGAATATTAAAAATAGATCGTGATGAGGTTGCTTATTTAAACAAAAAAATTCCGTTAAACCAAACAGCAAGACTAAGACAAAGAGTTGATATCATTAATGAGTTGCATCGCAAGAACCGCGGTAAATTTCAAAGGCTCATAGTTACTCATGTTGATAGTCGTAGTAAAGGTCAAAACATTGATGTTTTCTTTTATCACCATGAAAAAAGTAAAAACGGTAAAAAATTAGCCGAGAGTATACACAAAACCTTTCAAAAAAAATATAAGAAGTATCAACCCAATCGTACCTACCGAGGAACCTTCGAAGATAGAACAGGCTTATACTTAGTGAAGAAGACCCACCCAGCAATGACCTTTATTGAAATCGGAAATATTCGAAATAAAAAAGATCAAAAGCGTATTTTGGTAGCTGATAATCGCCAGGCTTTGGCAAAATGGATTTCTGAAGGTGTCATTGTTGATTATGAAGGGGGAGAGATAGGACGAATACGCTAAGTCTAAAGTTCACCTTATTTTAGACAAACCATGCGGACGCCATGCTAGAACCTCTTTGGTTAGAAGGCCACTAAATTAGAAGTTTAAATTGTAATTTTACGTTTGTAATAAGCGTACAGATGATCTGGTCCCGCTCCAAAGAACCTTTTTAAATGTATTATTCCAAAGTGATATTGTAGAGCTAGAACTCCGTGCTGTTCATATTTGCGAGCAGAAGTTTTAACGTACTGCGGAATAATGACGAAATCGGTTAAATTATAGAGCCGTGCCGTGAATTCATTATCTTCATAAATCATATATTTTTCGTTAAAACCACCCGATTGATTAAATAGGTTTTTTGAAATAAAAAGCGATTGATCCCCACCGCGACATAATTTATGATTGATTTTACTGAACCAAGCGAAGAAATTTAAAAACCAATGATTACTATCAAATTTCATTTGAAAGCATCCAGCCAATGAACCTGATTGAAAGGCTTTAATAATTGAAGTATCGAAACCATCAGGAGGAAAGGTGTCAACATGAAGAAAATATAATAGTTCGCTTGAAGCATGTTGCGCTCCCAAATTCATTTGTTTTGCTCGCCCTTTTTCAGAGTTTAGTATGGTCACTTGATATTGAGAAGCTACTGAAATTGTGGAATCTGAACTGCCGCCATCAACAACGATTATTTCCGCAATCTGAGATGGGCTACTTTGCGCTTTCAAATACAATAACAGATCTGCGATTGTATTTTCTTCGTTTAAAACAGGGATTATTATGCTAATTCGGGGACTATTTAGCTTCATTAAGACTCCAATCGTATTTTAGGTAGTTAATAGTAGTATTGCGGCTAATTGCTATTTGAGTATAAGGTTTTATATAATCAATTAACGAACCATTTTCTGTAAAATCTTTTTTGTACCATTTAAAAATATTGGAAAGCATTACTTTCTCCACAGCAATCTGATTGCGAGAAGGGTCATTTATAAATTCATTGGTTACTTGTTCTAATCGCTTTTCCATATTTGCCGCCGTAAAGGCTTGATTCAATAATTTCGGACAAGAATAAGAAGCGCAATTAATGGCAAAATGAATACGCGGCTCATTCATTTTACGTAAAATTTTATGCTCAATATCGCCTAGCGAAAGTTTGCCATCTCCTGTTTTAACCCAGCTTTTACCCCAAGGATTTTTTAAGTCCTTAATACTCTTTGTTGGGTAGTTATTAAGAATAAGTTTGACGGTGGCCGCATTATATAAATTAATATAGTAAGCCAACTTTTCATTTTTAGACCAATCTTTAGTTGGACTGTTTTCAGCCAAATAATTTAAGTACTCGTCTAGCTCGACAACATCTTTCTGAAATGCGTTATAATCAACATCACCTTTATCATTGACATATTTTTTTAAAAGCGTATGCCAAGTGTCATGAGAAGGCAGCGTCGAAATTTCTTCTAGTACCTCAAGTTTCTCTTCAATAGTATCTTCTGCTTGAAAGACATCTTCTTTTGCCTTAGGCTCTTCGACTATTTGTACTTCTTCAGATGATAAATCTTTTTCTTTATGTTCGGATAAAATTACGACATCATTTGACATATCTACCGTGATTACTTCCTCTAGGGTATCCGTTTTTATTTCAGCAGTTTGATGTACTTGTTGATTAGGGGTATTTCCGCAAGACAACCATAATGAACTTGTCAAAATAAAAATAAGTTTGATCATAACTTTCAATAATGTCTTATTCTAAAATATATATAGTGCTGTAATTGATTCTTCAACAGCAGCCTCCTCCATTGTAATGCCATGTACTTTCGCTGATATGAATTTGATCATTTGCCTCGGCCAAAGCAGCAGCCGTTTTATCACATACGGCTAAGGGTTGATTTTGCATTAATACATGGCCAGCTTTGTCATCAAAATATTCTTCATCACCATAATATATTGCGGTTTTTCCTGTAAACATGCAGGGACCGTCTTCTGGCATAGGATCTTTAATTGCTGCGATTTCAATTGATTCGATAAATATCAATTCATCCGTTGGATAGTGATTCGGAGAGAGTACCCGATATGATTTTCTAGCGCGAATTTCTATGGTTCCAAACCCTGCATCCGTTAAGACTTTGACATAATCTTTAATGGGAATACTGCCACTTAAACACAAAGCTCTTAATCGATCATCATTTCGTAATTCATCATTCATAGGTTGTTCACAGGTTGGGTCGCTCATGACCAGTTTTCCATGAGGTTTGAGTACCCGATACATTTCAGCAACAGCTTTTTTCAAATCTTCCATCTTGAAGATATTGAAAAGGCAATTTTGTGCAGCCACATCAATTGACTCGTCTGCTACGGGAAGATTTAAAGCATTACCTTTAATAAGGTTCACATACTCACTTTTAAACCAATCATTCTCTTCTTCTGCGATTTTAAAGTTTTTAGCTGATGCTTCTAACATTTCGTCTACGACGTCAATGCCTGTAACGCCACCAGTTTGTCTCGAGAAATAAGCGAATTGTAATAACTCCATTCCCCCACCAACACCAACGTAGAGTACCTTGGGGTTATTGATTAAATCTTGAGCCGACACGGTACTGCCGCAACCATAATTCATTTCTTGCATTATGGTCGGAATCGAAAGCCCAGGAAATTGCCAAATTGGATTTGTGGTGCAGCATAAACCGACATCAGGGGTTAAAGCGGCTTCTTTATACAAATCGTTCGTTGCTTCTAAATAACTCATGTATTAAATTTCTTTAATTAATTCTTTAAATAGGGTGACCATTTTGGGTTCAGTGGCACCTGCTATTGTTATAATTTCTTGAATATCAACTGGTTGTAAATTATCAGGATCACATTCATCAGTCAAAACTGATACAGCTACAATAGGTAGTCGTAAATGATTGGCAACAATTACTTCTGGCACGGTACTCATTCCTACGGCATCGGCACCTAGTAATTTTATCATGCGATATTCTGCCCGTGTTTCTAACTGCGGACCCACTACGGAAGCGTATACGCCTTCCTTCAAAGAAATTTTTTCTCGCTCAGCAATGGCTATTATTTTTTTTCGCATTTCTACATCATAGGGGGCAGACATATCAACAAATCGATCACCGAATTCAGCAACGTTTTTAAAGGCCAATGGCGAACCACCTTGCAAATTGATATGATCTTCTATGAGCATCATATCTCCCTTTTTGTAATCTAGATTAATGGCACCAGCGGCATTCGAAATAAATAGTTTTTGAATCCCTAATTGATGCATCACACGAATAGGGTAGGTAACATCCATTAAATCATAACCTTCATATAAATGAAAACGACCTTCCATCACAACAACCTTTTTGCCTTCTAAAGTTCCATAGATTAGTTTACCTGAATGAAATTCTACGGTTGCTAAAGGAAAAAAAGGGATATGATTATAATGAGCCTCAATGGTATCAGAAAGTTCATGAACCAGCTTTCCTAAACCGGTGCCTAAAACGATACCTATTTCAGGAGCTTCAAATCCTTTACTTTTGAGATATGTTGTTGATTCATCTAATTGTTTTTGCGTCATGCTTTATGTGTTTTATAAAAGGTTGAAAGGTATCTATTTCAGAAATATCTTCATAAATATCAACATCGTTTCTTGTTTCTGTTAAAAATACTTTTTCATCCTTTAAATCGGTCAGTGTATCTGTTAAAACTGTAGCGGTACCCCACTTTTTATTTTCAAATATTTTTGCATGTAGTCGTTTCATGCCAAGTAAATAATAACCACCATCTTCTGCACCACCCACAACAAAATCTGAATTTTGTAAACAATCAAATGCCTTATCAATGTCTGCAGTATTTAAGTCGTACATATCGCTACCAATAATTATTATACGTTTAAAGCCAGCTGAAAAACCATCTTTAAAAGCTTTCGCCATTCGCTCACCAAGGTCATTACCTTTTTGAAGTTTTTTATCGAATACCGAATCATTCCATACATCATTTGTCCAGATCTCTTCTGAATACCAAACCTGCTTTTTGGCAGTAACATCTTTAGCAAGAGTAGCAGTATGTGTAAGTAAGAATTTATACACTTCAAGTGCTTTTTCATCACCAATGGTAGCTGCCAATCTGGTTTTACACTTTCCCAACTGCGGGTTACGAGTGAAAATGAGCAGCAGATTTTTTGTCATAAAATTTTCTTTTTATTTGCAGTGATAGCTTTCGCGAATTGGTCGAGAACTTATTAATCTCTTATCGCATTATATACTTTAATTCCTTTGGTAAGTAATTTACCCCACTGCTTGTCATATGCATGAATACTATCGGTTTCAAAAGTGGGTGTTGAGTAGATGCTATTTCCTTTATTTTTCCAAAGAAAAATACCTCCGTATAAATTTTTGACATTGGAGTACCCTGCTTTTAGAAGTTTTTCTCCAATATCTTCAGAGCGAACACCAATAGAACAGTAAACAACGATATTTACATTGTTATGTGCTAATTTTTTCTTCAGGCTTTCTTCTTGAAAAGAGTCATAGCCCACCCAAATCGCATTTTTAAGATGACTCACCTTATATTCTTCCTTTTTGCGAGTATCTAGAAGAACAACGTCATTCATTTTTTTTAGCTCATCAGGATATATATAAGGAACGCTCTGCTTATTAAGCTCTTTTAAGGTTTTTTCAATTTTTTTTTGACCAAAAGCTATGCTGCTTAATAGTACAAATACAATAAAAAATAGTAGTTGTTTCATATGAAAATTAAAATAGATGTAAAGATACTATTTTAGGAATGTATGGGTATGCTACAACGATGATCCTACAACTTAAACAAGATTTATTTTATTCCGTTAAATGAGATGGTAATACAGGAAGAAAGTTTTAAAAGAAGATTAATAATTAAATAGAATTATTCCTCTTTTGAAGTACCAAAAAAAGCCGAAGCTATAAAGGCTTCGACTTTGCTATAGTTGGTTTGGTATATACTGAAAGAATTAAAAGTAAAAGCCTGTCCATAATCTAAAAAAGAACGCATAAATCGCAACTGCTAACATGGTAAAACTGAACCAGGCAAATATTTTAAAATAGTTTTTGACGAGGTAATGACTAATATGTCTAAAACCATCTAAATAAAGTTCTTTTACAAGTAAAAGTGTTTTCATAGTTCTTCGATTTAAGGAATTAAAGTGTAAAGCTCGCCTATAACTTGTAATTATTATAAATTACTTGATCAAGGGGTAATACTAAGGTTAAACAGGAAATTATGGCGTCAAAGGGTAGTTTTTTACGATGTAGGTTTTTTTAGTTTTCAGGAAGTCATCAGATCAAAGGGCATGTTTTTCTGTTGAAGCCAATTGATGATATCATTTTATCAGTAAAAACAAAAAACCCTGCAATTGCAGGGTTTTACTGTGGTGCCTCCAGCCCCGATACTTCGGGGGAACCAGGGTTTATTTCTTTTTCATTAGAATTTCATCAATTATTTTTGGTTCTACAATTACCTTTTGAATAAATTTTCTGCTTTTCATTCGCTTAATAAAACGTTCTAAATACATCGCATTTTGTTTATTGCTACAATTTTTAGTTAAAACTATCTTCCAATCTTCAGCTGATTTAGTGAATCCTCTAGAAAAATAGTGGGTATTGTGCTGGTCTAATCTGTTTACAAGGTTTGGCGTGTGCCCGGTATAATATTTGTCAATTGACGCACTGTGTATAATATATGAGTATTGCATATAGTAAAATATAAAAACAAAAAACCCTGCAATTGCAGGGTTTTATTGTGGTGCCTCCAGGAATCGAACCAGGGACACATGGATTTTCAGTCCATTGCTCTACCAACTGAGCTAAGGCACCATAGCCTTAAAAGGGCTGCAAATATAATTTCAAATTTATGATATACAAACAAAAACGTGAAAAAAGCAAAAGGTTTGTGTAACATTTTACAATCTTTGCACTATGAACTTAATTATTGATGTCGGAAACACTTTAGTAAAGTTGGCTGTATTTGATAAAAATACGATGCTGCATAGTGAAAGTTTCGAAAGAGAATTGTTTTTTGAAAAATCACAAAGTATATTCAAACAACTTACTAAAATAGACTGGTCGATTATAGCTGCTGTCGGATTTTTAAAAGAAAAAGATATCGCGGCAATTTCTGAAAAAAGTAAGTTGCATATCGTTGATTATACTACTAAAACTCCTTTTAAAAACAAGTATGGTACTCCTAAAACCTTAGGTGTTGATCGCGTGGCTTTGGTGGCCGCAGCATTTTATCTCAAGCCTAATGAAAATGTTTTAATAATTGACGCGGGGTCATGTATAACTTATGATATATTAACTGCCAAGGGAGATTATTTAGGAGGGGCTATTTCACCGGGTATTCATATGCGCTATCGCGCTTTACATGAGCAAACTGCCAAATTACCCTTGTTGGCCTTAGATGGTTCTACAAACCTTATCGGCGATTCAACACCGAACAGTATTCATAGCGGTGTAGTTCATGGAGTACTGGCCGAAATTGATGGAATAATCAATCAATATAGAATACCTTTTGAAGATTTAACAGTTATTTTAACAGGCGGTGACGCTCAATTTTTGTCAAAACGATTAAAAAATACCATATTTGCGGATTCCAATTTTCTCCTAAAAGGCTTAAACTTTTTATTGGAATACAATAAGCAATAAATGTTAAGAAAAATTGTAATAATAGTAGCATGTTGTATTGCTACTGAGATGAATGCTCAAGACGGAACAGTTTCTCCTTATTCGTTTTTTGGAATTGGTGAATTAAGATCGATTAGTTCTGTCGATAATCAAATGATGGGTGGTATTAGCACCTATACCGATAGTATACATATTAATCTTAACAACCCTACTGCTTATGGAAAACTTCGTCTAACAGCTTATTCCGCAGGTCTTTCGCATAGTAGAATTACTTTAAATAGTGCCTCAGATAAAGAGAACACCCAATCGACGGATCTTGATTATTTGGCCATAGGTTTTCCAGTTGCAAAAAAGCTTGGTGTTGGTTTTGGTTTGGTGCCCTATTCTTCTGTGAATTATAATATTGTATCTGAATCAACAAATAGCAGTGATGCAGCCGTTACCAACCAATTTTCTGGAGTTGGGGGTTTGAATCGGGTTTATTTTTCAATGGGCTATGAAATTACCAAGAATTTAAGTCTTGGGTTCACGGCTAATTATAATTATGGCGTACTTGATAATCAGCGTACGCAAGTCGTTGAAGATGTACAATTTGGCACGCTTGATAATAGAACTTCGAGAGTAACAGGTTTTGATTTCAATTATGCTTTGAATTATACGCCAACATTTAATAATAAATATACTTTGTATTCTTCTGTACGCGTAAATACCCAGGGTAATCTATCTTCGCGTAATACCAAACAAATAGGCTCGTTCTCAGTTGTTGACGGTAGAAATATTGAAGTGGTTGATGTTGATCTTAGTGCGCAAGGGACTAGGAACACTTCATTGAGAGTGCCTACCAGAACTACCGTAGGCTTAGGTTTTGGAGAAAATAAAAAGTGGTTTTTAGGTGCAGAGTATGGTTTTCAGCAGTTGAGTACTTTTCGAAATGACTTTTTAGAAGTGGACAACTTTGGCTACGAAGACGCTAGCAGTGTGGCAATAGGAGGCTATTTTATACCTGATTATACATCATTTACCAGTTATTTCAAAAGAATTACGTATCGAGCTGGGGTACGGATTGACAATACCGGCTTGATCGTTAATAACCAGTCTATAGATGACTTTGGCATAACTTTTGGAGTTGGCTTACCACTATCTTCCGTTACAAGTGGGTTTTCAAATATTAATGTTGGTTTTGAGATAGGAAAACGCGGGACTACGGAAGCGAATTTAATTGAAGAAAATTATTTTAAATTTAATATTGGACTCTCTTTAAATGATAGATGGTTCAGAAAAACAAGAATTAACTAGCTAAAATTTAGTACATTAACCACTTTAAACAATAGTAATATGAAAACGAAACTCTACTTTACGGCCTTGATGCTTCTAGGGGGTATGTTAATAAGTAATGCCCAAGCTCAAAATACAGAGTGTATGACGAATCTCTCCATCTATGTAGAGTACGCCAAGGTTAAAAACTACGAGGCAGCATACGAGCCTTGGAAAATGGTATATGAAACTTGCCCAGCCATCAATTTGGCAAACTTTTCGGTAGGAGAGAAGATACTAAAAGATAAAATCAAAAAAACCTCAGGTGCCGATAAAGATGGTTTTATTAAAGATCTTATGACACTGTATAAAGACAGAATGGTGCATTTTCCAAAGAAAACGACCATGGCTGGTATGAAGGTTAAAGAGGTGATGATGCAGTATGATAATAAGATGATCTCTGATGATGATATTTATTCACAGCTGGGTAGTGCATTTACAGAAGATCGTAAGAACTTTAAAAACCCCAGGGCTCTTTATCTTTATTTTTCAAGTTTGGTAAACTTGCATAAAGCAGGTAAAAAAGATTTGCAAGAAGTTTTTGACGTCTATGATGAGGTAACCACAAAAATTGAAGAGGAGAATACAAAGCTAACTTCGATAATTGCTAAATTATTGCCTAAAAAAGAAGCTGGTACCTTAACTTCGAAAGAGAAAAACAGATTGAAAGCTGCGACTACAAACTCAAAATCATTTGGTAAGATTGCAGGCAGCGTTGATGCTAAATTAGGGCCTTTAGCAGATTGCCAAAATTTAATACCATTGTATCAAAAAACCTTTGAGCAGAATAAAGGTAATGTTGTTTGGGTGAAAAGAGCGGTTGGCCTAATGTTTAATAAAGAGTGTACGGATGATCCTATGTTTCAGAAACTATTTGAAGCGCAGTTAGCGCTAGATCCTTCTGCAACAGCCTATGTATATGGGGGCACTTTAAAAATGAAAAATGGAGATACACAAGGGGCATTAGCTGATTTCGATAAAGCACTTGGTTTAGAAACAGATGCAATTAAGAGATCTAAGATTGCGTATAAAGTAGCAGTAATTAATAAGAGAAAAGGAAGCAAGTCTACTGCACGTAAATATGCGCAAAAAGCGATTAATTTCAATTCTTCTAATGGTAGAGCCTATTTGCTCATTGCTAGTTTGTATGCTTCAAGTGCGAATGCTTGTGGAACATCAACTTTTGAGAAAAGAGCAATTTATTGGAAAGCTGCTGACATGGCGCGAAAAGCAGGAAGGGTTGATCCATCATTGAGCGGTACCGCTAATAAAGCTGTAAAAAGTTATATGGCAAAGGCTCCAACGAAAGAGATGATATTTAATGAAGGAATGGCTGGTAAAACCGTAAGCTTTAAATGTTGGGTAGGCGGTAGCGTCACAGTACCGAATCTTTAATATGATCAAAACATATCGTAATACGATACAAGGCATTGCCGCTAGTTTAGTGGCAATGCTTTTTTTTTCATGTACCGATAATTACCAAAGAGTGGGTGATGAGGCTCAGAAACTTGTTTATCCGGTAGGTATTGCCGAAAATTTTGTAATGACCTATACCGAAGCAAAGGAGGTCATGATGACTGATACAGTAGAAGCTACTCGCGTAATTTCGGTGTTAAAAAGTCCCAGATCTGAAAATTTTACGAATCTTGAATTTCCGTATCGTACTTTTTCTAATGGGTTAGTATTAGATTTTTATGATGAGCAAAATAATAAGAGTATTATAAAAGCAGATTACGGAATTATTTATTCTGCCACTAATTTGATAGATTTACGTGGTAATGTCGTTCTTGAAAGCCATGATGGCAAAAAACTTGAAACACCGCAGCTATTTTTAGATCAAGATAATGAATGGGTTTATACCCATGAGAAATTCACATTTACCAATCCTGAAGATGGTAGTATAATGGATGGAGAGGGCATGGATTTTAGTAAAGATCGCAACTTTTTGTATGCGCGAAAAACCAATGGAATTATGCATATTCCCAAAGAAAAAGAAACAATACCAAATGATTAAAATATTACGTTATACAGAATACCTCTATCTTTTTGTAATGCTCGCATCTATTTATAAGATGTACGAGCAATGGAATATTGATCGTAATTATGCCTATTTATTTATTTTTTTCGCCGTAGCCGCATTAGGTATGTTTTTATTCCGAAGAAAATATCGTAAAAGATTTGAAGAACGTCAACGGAACAACCAACAGTAGTTTTGGATACTTCTATTCTTGTAATATTAATGTCTTTGTTATTTTCTGCTTTTTTTTCGGGCATGGAAATCGCCTTTATATCCGCCAATAAAATTCATATTGAAATTGAAAAAAAACAAGCTGGTTTTTTATCAAAAATTCTAAGTCTACTTACCAAGAAACCGTCTAAGTTTATTGCAACCATGCTTATTGGTAATAATATAGCACTGGTAATCTATGGCATATTTATGGGCGACTACTTGACCAATTGGTTGCTTGGCATTACAAGTGATTATGATCATTCACTTTTGAATTATCTTAATGAATTTAGCCTCGTAACGCACACCATAATTTCTACCTTAATCATTCTTGTGACTGCAGAATTTCTACCGAAGGTCCTTTTTCAGGTATATGCTAACACACTATTGAAAGTATTGGCTTTTCCTGCGTATATTTTTTACGTATTATTTTCTTTGCTTTCAGATTTCGTAATAAATATATCTGACTTTATTTTGAAGGCTTTCTTTAAAACAGAAGGTGATGAAGTGCAATTGGCATTTAGTAAAATAGAATTGGGAGATTACATTACGGAACAAATGGAAACGGTGGAAGAAGAAGATGAAGTCGATTCTGAAATACAAATATTTCAAAATGCTCTAGAATTTACGGCTGTAAAAGCAAGAGAGGTGATGGTGCCTAGAACAGAAATCACAGCTTTAGAATTACATGAAACTCCTAAAACCCTTACAAAATTATTTATTGAAACAGGGTACTCAAAAATATTAATCTATAAGGATACAGTTGATAATATCATAGGTTATGTTCATTCGTACGAGCTGTTTAAGAAACCAAAAACAATTAAAAGTATTTTGCGACCCGTTGAACTTGTACCAGAAACTATGAGTATTCATGATATTCTGAAGGTGCTTATAAAAAAGAGAAAAAGCTTGGCGGTCGTTCTTGATGAATATGGAGGTACTTCAGGAATCATGACTATGGAAGATATTGTTGAAGAACTTTTTGGAGAAATAGAAGATGAGCATGATTCTACTGATTTAATAGAAGAAAGAATTTCTGAAAACACCTATAAACTGTCTGCCCGCTTTGAAGTTGACTACCTTAATGAGACCTATAAACTTGAATTGCCTAAAAGTGATGAATATGAAACTTTAGGAGGGTTAATCGTTAATGAAACAGGTGAAATTCCTGAGTTAGATGCGGAAATTACTATTACCAATTACAAATGCACTATCCTTGATGTTTCAAATACGAAGATCGATTTAGTGTTATTAGAACAAATTGATTTAGAATAAATGCGGCTTCTTTTTCATTGCTAGTTTCAATTATTTATTTTTTTCGCTTTTTAGCCTGAATGGTATAATGTATTAAGCATTCATACCTACAATAAATTTGAACGGATGAAAAGAAAATGGTAATTTCGCCTCCCATAAAGAATAAGAAAAATAAAAACTTCCTAACATGGCAATTTTAGAAAATATACGTAAGCGAACTACCATTCTTATTTTAGTTATTGCTTTAGCACTTTTTGCATTTATTGTTTCGGGTATTTTTACCAGTGATAATTTCGGATCAGGAGGGAAGATAGGTTCAGCTATCGCTGAGGTTAATGGAGATGAAATATCGATTGACGCCTTTCGACGTAAGATTGATATCGCTACGCAAAATGGTGCAGGTAATAGTTCTTCGTTACAAATAATTAACAGCATTTACGATCAAGAAGTACGTAATACTATTTTAGGTCAACAGTTTGATGATTTGGGAATCAATATTGAAGAAGATCAGATCATGAATTATATTAAAAACATTCCGAGTTTTGCCCAGAGCCCGCAGTTTCAAGGAGAAGATGGTATTTTCGATGAAAGCAAATTTCGAGATTATATTATAGATATGAAAAATCGTGATGATGGCTCCTACGAGCGTTGGTTACAAGACGAAAAAAGTATAATTCAAAGTAGTAAAGAACAAACCTACTATAACTTAATTAAGGCTGGTGTTGGAGCCACTTTAAAAGAAGGGGAGTTAGACTATAAATTAGGCAATGATAAAATGGATTTACGCTATGTACGGGTGCCGTTTACAAGTATTGCAGACACAACGATTGCCGTTAGTAAAAGTGAGATAGCGAGTTATATCAAGGCGCATAAAGAAGATTTTGAACAAGAAGAGTCTCGAGATATTCAATTTGTATATTTTGAAGAAAAGCCTTCTGCAGAAGATGAAACTAGCATCAAAGCAGAAGTTTTAAAATGGTCTGAAGACCAGTATATATTTAATGAAAACAAGACAAATTCTGAGAATAACAATGTGATTAATGACACGATCATTGGTTTTCGCAATACTACAGATGTTGCTAATTTTTTAGAGCTAAATTCAGATATTCAATTTGATACTATTTATAAAGCTAAAAATGAACTCCCTACCTTATTTGCAGATACTTTGATGAAGCTTAGTGTGGGTGCAACCTATGGCCCTTATCGTGATGCTAATCATTTTAAAATTTCTAAAATGACAGGTAGAAAGGCCAACGGATCTGTAAAGTCAAGTCATATTTTAATAGCCTATGAAGGGGCCACTAGGGCGAACCCTTCTATAACCCGAACAAAAGAAGAAGCTCAAGTAAAAGCCGAAGAACTTTTTAAGGAGGTAAAAGCTAATGTTGATGATTTTGCCACTTATGCTAAAGAAAATTCTGATGGAGGTTCTGCTCCGCAAGGAGGTGAATTAGGGTTTTACAAAAGAGGAAATTTGGCAGAGGCTTTCGAGAATTTCATTTTTGACAATCCCGTAGGTTCGTTAGATCTTGTAGAAACTGATTTTGGTTTTCATATTATAAAAGTAGATGAAAAGCAAGACCTTGTTCAAATTGCCCATTTGGCAAGAGAAATTGTACCTTCTGAAGCAACGGTGAATACGCTATTTACTGACGCTACAAAGTTTGAAATGTCTTCGACTAACGGCGAAATTTCTTTTCCTGACCTCGCTAAAGAAGGTGGTTATGTGGTAAGGCCAGTTAATAAGCTAAAGGCTTTAGACGAAAATTTACCAGGGTTATCTACACAGCGAAATATCGTGCAATGGGCATTTAATGAAGATACTGACCTTGGTGATATCAAGAGATTTAATGTGAATAATGGATATGCTATTGTGCAATTAACGGCAAGCTATGATGAGGGTACTATGTCAGTAGAAGATGCTTCATCTCGGGTATTGCCATTGATTAGAAAAGAAAGAAAGGCCGCCGAAATATTGAGTAAATATCAAGGAAAATCCATGGAGGAAATTTCACAAGAAGCAAGTGTTGCTATTTCAAATGCTACGGCACTCACCGTAAAGTCGCCGACGATTCCTGGTGCAGGAGCTGAGCCTGCAGTTGTTGGTGCTGCTTACGCAATGAACCAAGGAGATACTTCTGGCCTTATAGAAGGGGAGACAGGTATCTTTATGATTAATGTTACTAAGAAAGAGGCAGGGCCAGTTTTAGACAATTATAGTACTTACGCAAATACACTAAAATCGGCCAATGCGGCAAGAGTTACTACAGCGGTTTATAATGCCTTAAAAGAAGCTTCTGAAATTGAAGACAATAGGGCTACTTTTTATTAGAAACAGAGCTTAAATGATATAAGAAGCCTTGATGTTTTCATCAGGGCTTTTTTAGTACCATTTCTTCAAAAGGAATTAGCACATCGAAACCTTTAGCTTCAAAATAGGCTGTAGGATCAGCAGCACTCGTTACTAAAATAAAATCGCCACCCCACGCCCCGAGACTTTTAATACTCCCTAAAAAATCAGGAAATTTTTGCGACTTTACGGTAGGTAGTTTCAAATTTTCTGAAATAAGATTCTCATGCAAGGTCAGTAGGTTTTCAAATTCTGATAGCTCCTTACAAGCTAGTAATCGCCTTGTGATTTCTGATATACGATTTACTAAATTAAGTTTGTCGAAATTTTGATTGTGATATTGTGCAATGCCTTCACGACTGTTTTGTTTGTGATTCAGGTAAACAAAATACAACTTGTCTTGAAAAGAAGGACTGAAATGAACTTCTTCAAAGTATGGTTTTTGATCAGCTATTTGATATAGAATAGGGGAATGACTTCTAGCACAGGCGATATCATAACCACTGCCAGAAAAGGTGCGTCTCAGCAATTCATAGGGGTCAACTTCGGCCCATTGAGCAATATTATTAATTAAAGTTGATGAAGAACCCAAGCCCCAATTAGGGTTAAAATCTAAATCAGTTGTTATGGAATAGCCTCGTTTTTCATTCAAAAATTTAGCATTTAGGTTTTTCGCTTGCTGTACTATTTTTTGAAGTGTTCTTGCGGTATCTGTATTAGAAGAATCTTTTATTTCAAGACTATAAGCATCAAAACTAGCTTCGAACCAAATTGAATTATTTTCAGCGATACTTTGCCAGGTGATAATCGATTTTTCATTTTTGTTAATAGCTAAAGATTGACCATATCGCGTGGGAATAGCTAAACCTAAAGCCCCATCGAGAATAGCATACTCACCACTTAATAAAAGTTTTCCATTACTATAGAATTCTTGAGTCATGCTCCTTTTCTGAGGTTTTCGAATGCCTCTACAACGGCATTATGTGTAGCAGTGTTTTTCTTAAAATGATTGGTCAATGCAACTTTTTCTTGTTCGGTTGCGCCCAACTGATTTAAGATGTTTAAGAGATGCATTTTCATATGTCCTTCTTGAATACCAGTAGTCACTAAAGAACGAACCGCGGCGAAATTTTGAGCCAATCCCGCTACGGCAACAATTTGCATTAGTTCTTGAGCACTAGGTTTTTGTAGAATGTCTAGAGCTAGTTCAACTAAAGGGTGGAGGCTAGTTAACCCACCAACAGTGCCTAAGGCCAAGGGTATTTCGATCCAAAATTTGAAAATTCCGTTTTCAATACTGGCTTCGGTAAGACTTGTATATTTCCCATCTTTTGACGCATAAGCATGTACTCCAGCTTCCACGGCTCTAAAATCATTACCAGTGGCTAGAATAACCGAATCAATACCGTTCATAATTCCCTTGTTATGGGTAACAGCGCGGTAAGGTTCTGCTTTAGCAATAGCAATAGCCTGAACCATTTTTTTTGCAAATTCAGTGGCATTAGATTTATCATCGGTTAATGTATCAACAGCACAACTTACTTCAGCCCGTACCAAACAGTTGGGCACATAATTGCTGAGAATACTCATTACTACCTCAATATCCTTTTCAGTTTTATCAAAAGAATCAAATTGTTGGGCTTCATTTTTGAGGGTTTTCGCAAACTGTTCTAAACACGAATTGATGAAATTAGCCCCCATTGCATCTAAAGTTTCAAATGTGCAATGCAATTGATAGTAATTATCTAAGGCTTCCGTTTTATCACGCAATTCAATATTACGAATACCACCGCCCCGTTTCTCCATATTTTTGGTAATCGCTGCGGCATCCGAATGCAGTTTATGTTCTACGGTATTGAAAAAGCTTTTTAGCTTTTTTGCGTCTCCATAAAACATAAAATGGACTTGCCCTATTTTTTCACTACCAAGAATGGTCGTTTTAAAACCGCCTCTAGAAAGCCAAAATTTAGCAGCTTTACTCGCTGCAGCGACTACAGAACTTTCTTCAATCGCCATCGGTATAGCATAAAGTTTACCATTAATTAAAAAATTAGGTGCTACACCAAGGGGTAAGTAATAATTACTAATAGTATTTTCTATAAATTCATCATGTAATTTTTGAAGCTTTTGATCTGTATTCCAGTACTTAATGAGTGTGTTTTTTGCTGCCTCAGGGTTATGGGTATAGTTGGCCAAAAGCCAATCTATTTTTTCTTCTTTAGAGAGTTTTGAAAATCCTTCAATAGGCGTTGGCATGAAATAGGTGGTTTAAGTGGTAAAGATAGGAATAAACCCATTTGGACTCAAAATTCGCAAGGTTTTCACAACGTCGTAAAATTTCCCCTCTTTTTTGATTTAAATCTCGGTTTTTCCTATAATTATTAGTAAACTTGACAGATTTAACTCATTTCAATAATTTATGAAGAAAATTAACATTTTGTTTTTTGTACTCCTTAGTTGTACCCTACTAACTAAGGCACAAGACAAGCAAATTACGGTTGAAGAAATATACAAAGGAGCCTTTCGCACACAGGGTCTAGATGCACTTCGATCCATGAAAAATGGAAAGCAGTATACAGTACTAAATAATAATCGTGCTGACAAAACAACTTCTATTGATAAATACGATTATAAAACTCTTGAAAAAGTGGTGACTTTGGTTTCTTCCAATGATTTGGAAGGTGTTCAAAGTTTTTCTTCGTATGAATTTACGGCTGATGAATCACAACTCCTCTTAGCAACAGAAATTGAACCTATTTTCAGACGTTCACGATTAGGGGTTTATTATGTTTATGATATCGCAACAAAGAAATTAACAAAGATAGCAGATCATAAAATTCAAGAACCTAGTATAGCACCGAATGGTAATGAGGTAGCATATGTTGCGAACAATAATATCTATGTCTTTGATATTCATACTAAAAAAACAAAACAGATTACTACTGACGGCAAGAAGAATATGATCATTAATGGTATAACCGATTGGGTTTACGAAGAAGAATTTGCTTTTGTGCGTGCCTTTGAATGGAATGCTGATGGAACTAAAATAGCCTTTCTTCGTTTTGATGAAACTGATGTTCCTGAGTTTTCTATGGATGTTTATGGTACCGATTTATATCAAAAACCCTATGTTTTTAAATATCCTAAAGCGGGTGAGGCAAACGCCAAAGTTAGTTTGCATATGTATGATCTAAAAAAAGAGAATGCCGCTAATATTGATTTAGGGAATGCCTACTATATTCCCCGTATAAAATGGACAAACGATGCTAATAAATTGAGCGTTCAAACAATTAATAGGCATCAAAATCATTTAAAATTACATACTGTTAATGCAAATACACTTGAAGTACGCTTGTTGATGGAAGAACGTGATAAAGCCTATATTGATATCACAGACAACCTTACTTTCTTAGCAGATGACAGTTTTATCTGGACCAGCGAGCAAGATGGTTACAATCATATTTATTTGTACAGTGCAGAAGGTCCTTTAATGAATCAAGTTACTAAGGGCGATTGGGAAGTTACCAATTACTATGGCTATGATCAAAACGAAGATCGCATTTATTATCAGTCTACAGAGAATGGCTCCATTAATAGAGGTGTTTATAGCATTTCTAGTGGTGGCAGAGATAAAAAAGCGTTGGCAGTAGAAGAAGGGACTAATAATGCAGCCTTTAGCGCTGACTTTACTTATTTTATAAACACTTATTCTAGTGCTACAACGCCCAATACGTATACCCTACATAAAGCACTAACGGGTAAAAAAGTAAAAGATATTAAAGACAATAAAGGCTTGTTAACCAAATTAGAAGGTTATGAAATGAGTCCGAAGGAGTTCTCAACGATTGCTATTAATGGTAATGAGTTGAACATGTATATGATAAAACCCAAAGATTTCGATGCTACAAAAAAATATCCTTTACTGATGTATCAATATAGTGGGCCTGGCTCTCAAAATGTATCGAATAAATGGAATGGCGCTAATGATTATTGGCATCAAATGTTAGTTTCGGAAGGCTATATAGTTGCCTGTGTTGATGGTAGAGGAACAGGTTTTAAAGGAAGAGATTTTAAAAAAGTGACCTATATGAATTTGGTGAAATATGAAACCGAAGATCAAATAGCCGCAGCGAAAAAATTAAGTGAATTAGCTTATATTGATGAAACCCGAACTGGTATTTGGGGTTGGAGTTTTGGGGGGCATATGTCAACCAATTGTCTTTTAAAAGGCAATGATGTTTTTGAAACAGCAATTGCTGTTGCGCCTGTTACATCATGGCGCTTTTATGATACTATTTATACAGAGCGCTATATGCGAACACCTCAAGAAAATGCAAGTGGTTATGACGATAATTCGCCGTTCAACTATCCGGAATTACTAAAGGGTAAATACCTGCTCATTCATGGCTCAGGAGATGATAACGTGCATGTGCAAAATAGTATGCGCATGATTGAAGCTTTGATTCAAGCCAACAAACAATTTGATTGGGCAATTTATCCTGATAAAAATCACGGTATCTATGGCGGGAATACGCGAATACAGTTGTTCAATAAAATGACCAATTTTTTTAAAACTAATTTATAAATTAACCTTACCAATATGACAGCAGATGATACAAATTTTGGAAACCAAAAACAGATTTTAGGGCATCCTCAGGGCTTATTTTATTTATTTTTTGCAGAATTATGGGAGCGCTTTAGCTTCTATGGGATGCGTGCATTGTTAACGCTGTATATGGTTGATGTAATTTTTTCTGCCTTGGCAGAAAGAGATTATGCAACTGCTGCGGTTTATGCATCATATGGGTCATTAGTTTATGCTTCTACGGTTATTGGAGGGAAAGTTTCGGATAAAATTTTGGGGATGCGTAATTCAATATTTCTTGGAGGGATATTGATGGCCTTAGGTCATTTCGTTTTAGCCATTGAGAATGATATTGCCTTTTTTCTTGCCTTGTCTTTTATTATAGTTGGCAATGGCTTTTTCAAACCAAATATATCAACGTTTGTAGGTACTTTATATGAAAAGGGAGACCCACGTAAAGATTCTGGATTTACAATTTTTTATATGGGAATTAATATCGGTGGCTGGGTTGCTCCACTTCTTTGCGGTTGGTTGGCAGCTAAGTATGGGTGGCACTATGGATTTGGCTTGGCTGGAATTGGAATGCTAACTGGCTTGATTTTCTTTTGGAGTGGCATAAAAAAGAATGTTTTTGGTAAAAGAGGACTACCGCCAAATGAACAAGTGATGAATAAAAAAGTTCTTGGCATTAAACAGGGCACTCTTGTTCTCATTTTGGCCGTACTTGCAGCACCACTGATTGCTTGGTTATTATCTTCTTATAAGGCCATAGCAACAGACGGCATATTTGCCGATCAAAATATTGTCAATGTAATTTTTACAGGAATCGGAATAGTAGTATTGGCTTATCTAGCATATGAGATGTTTAGAGCAACGGTAACTGAAAGAAAAGAATTATTTGTTGCCGTGCTTCTTACCTTTTTCATGACTATATTTTGGGGCTTTCATGAACTTTCAGGTAGTGTAATCACGCTATTTGCGGCAAGAAACATTGACCTTGATGGTATTATGTCAGCAGCACAAACTAATTCTTTGAATTCTATGTGGATAATTATTTTAGCCATTCCTATTTCAATGATGTGGACATGGTTAAGTAAAAAGAATTGGAATCCTAGAACGCCGTATAAATTTGGGCTAGGGTTACTTTTTGCTGGGATTAGTTTTTATGTACTTGCTATCAGTGGGGCAAGTGCTAACGAAAGCGGTTTAGTTCCTTTTGCTTACTTGTTATTGATGTATTTCTTACTTTCTGTTGGAGAGCTATTTATGTCGCCAGTAGGCCTGTCAAAAATGACAGATTTAGCACCTTTGCGCTTGATTGCATTCATTATGGGGGTGTGGTTTCTATCTTCTGCCTTCGCATTTCAAATAGTCGGTTTTATTGGTAAACAATTAGCCATAGAAAGTACAGATAAAAACGTTGGAGGATTCGATACCTTAGAAGTTTATACTGGTGGTTTTGACTTAATTGCCAAGTATGCAATAGGTGCAGGACTTATTGTTCTAATTGCTTCGCCAATAATAAAGAGGCTTATGGGTAAAGTGCATTAAAATAAAATTTACTCTAAATAATACGCTCCCTTTTCACCCGTATAGTGAAAAGGGAGTTTTCTTTTTGCACAGGTTGCTTTCCATCGTTTAATATAGTTTTTATAATTACTACCATCGGCAATAATAACTATTGGTTGTAATGAGTCAATCAGTCGGTCTAAATTAATTTTGGGAGATTGACATAGAAGTATATGCGATTGCCTGAGGTTTGGGTAAATGCCTGCGCTATCAATGACTAACAGTTGATTGTTCACATAGGTATATGCGTTTTTGAGCTGTTCCGTTTTGAAAGTCTTAATTCGCCTTGCTGTGCTATAATTCTTTGCGAGGCTTTCGATTTTAGTATTATCACTAGTGACAAAGGTTAGTTCTGTACCTTCTTGTAAAGCCAAAATTGTATTTCGAGATTGATGTAGTAAAGTGGCATTAGTCTGTTGTTTAGTATTGTAAAGAGCGTACGTAGACCATCCCTGAAAACAAATGATTGTTATCAGTAAAAAAGCAACATTTCTAAAGGTGGCCTTATTTAGGGCAATGACAGCACTTATAATTATTCCGAAGGAGAGAATAAGTTGTACACTATCGAAAGAAATGTTCTTGAATAAAAATACTTCTTGTTGGGCTATCCAAGCGATTATCGTATTCATTAGATGGATAAGAGTATTGTATCCATAAACTAAAAAATCAGGCAATATATTTAATAGGGCAAGTAGTATTACTAAAATTCCCATGCCTAAAATAATACCTAAAAATGGCAATATAATTAAATTCGATAAGAAGAATAAACCAGGAAATTGATGAAAGTAAAATAAGCTAATGGGTAAAACACCCATTTGTGCCGCAATACTAACAGCGAGTAATTGCCAAATTTTTCGAACAAAATAGTTTTTCGGAAACCATAGTGTTTGCAATTTCGGATACAACCAAACAATGGCGAAAACAGCAGCATAACTCATTTGAAAACCTACTTGAAAAATTAGCATAGGGTTAAAAAGCAATAAGATAAAGAACATGCTTAGTGCAAGAATATTAAATGTGTTACTAGGTCGATTTAGATACAGGGCATAGGCGACAAATGAAAACATCGTTACGGCGCGTAGTATAGATGGCGAAAGACCAGCAAGCAGAGCGAAACACCATAATAGTAGTACAATGGTCATCAGTTTTATTGATTTTCCTTTTGGTATTCGCTCTAGTGGTCGCAATAGAAATTGAAGTAATATCAGAAGTATGCCAATGTGCAAGCCCGAAACCGCTAAAATATGTACGGCACCTGCGTCTTTATAATTTGTATAAGTATCTTCCGAAATGGTGTCTCGCTGCCCTAATAAGAGTGCTTTTATAATAGCTAATTCATCAGTTCCGAAATTTGCTTTTTGCAGTTTAGAAATAATTTTCAAGCGTTGTGAAGCTGCAATTCCAAATAAGGTACGGGTGGTATTTTCTAATACTAGATATTGCTGATTTGGTATTTTAAGTTGATGATAAATACCAAGTTGCGCTAAATATTTTTTGTAATTGAATTGATGTGGATTTAATGGGGCAGCTATTTCAGCGAGCTTTTCATATACAACCAGCTCATCATCGATCTGTAGATTTTGTTGCGTAGTGTCAATGGCCAATTGAAGTATCACTTTACCAGATACGGCGGTATCATTCATGCTGTGTAAAATGGCCGCATATTGATTATTATATATTGACGAGTTAAGAACTTCTTGAATTTTTAGATGGTATTTTTTCTTTGTCTTTAAATCATAGTTGGTATAATGATCATGTTGGTTTTTAGGGTTCCAAAGTGCGAATGATAGCACGCCCAAACTAATGGTGCAGCAAAAAAAAGTGGCACCAAAGAACATGGAATGTTTCTTTAAGTTTTTTACGAAGAGCATGCTTAGTAAGCTTAAAAAGAGTATGCTAAACCCTAAAGAAATTGTAATATTCGCGTTTGTATAGTGACCAATTAAGATACCAACAATTAAGAAGAAAGTTAATTTTACGGGGATGAATTTGAGAAGGTGCACAGCGTAAATTCTTACGCTAAATGTAGTAATAAAAATATTACAATACTCGGGTCGCTTTTACGAAAGCCGCATTCCAATATCCTTCTCTGAGGGAAGAGACGATAACCCCGCGTGAAGAAGAAGCATGAATAAATTTAATTTCATCATCGTCAACCGCTACGACCATTCCAACATGATTGATGCGCTTGGCTCTTTTTTTTGTTTTGAAAAAAAGCAAGTCACCTTTAGTGACATTTTTTATGCGGATTCTTTTTCCTTTTTCTGCCATGTTATATGATACGCGAGGTAGTTGCACATCATGCGCTCCGAAAGAAACGTACAACAATCCTGAGCAATCCATACCTTTTTTAGTGGTGCCACCATATTTGTATTTAGTGCCCGAAAAAGTAAGAGCTGTATTAATTACATGATCGGCTTTGGTTAGGGTTGTTCTTCTCTTTTTTCGCGGTTTACGAACTCGCTCGGTCAACACATCATCCGTTTGATCAGTTGAAGGTTCAACAGAAACAGAACGTTCTTTTTTCGTAGTGCTGTAACTTGTCTTTTTTTTAACAATACCACAGCCGCTGATTAGAAGTACCAATAAAACGCACGGAAGTAAACGCATGGATTTAAGAAAAATGTTCTTTTCAGAGATTAAAATTACATAATTATTTTAGTAAACGCGTGCATTGACAGAATTACAAAAGCCGCATCCCTAATTATAAAAATGCGGCTTTTAATAAATTCTTAAAAATTCATTAGTCTGAAATTTCTGCTTTACCATCTAATTTAACAGCAACCCATTCATCGACCATCTCTTCAAGAACGTTTAGAGGTACTGCACCATTATTTAGAACGACCCCATGAAATTCACGAATGTCAAATTTGTCCCCAAGTTTTGTTTTAGCGGCTGCCCTAACCTCCAATATTTTATTCATACCTACTTTGTATGCGGTAGCTTGCGATGGCATTACAATATGACGCTCCACCATTTTGACGGCATCACTTTCTGCGTTTGGGGTATTATCGACATAATATTTAATGCCCTCTTCGCGGGTCCATTTTTTAGAATGAATACCAGTATCAACAACCAAACGGCATGCGCGCCATAATTCCATAGCGAGGCGACCGAAATCTGAATAAGGGTCACTGTACATACCAAGTTCTTTTGGCAGGTATTCTGTATAAAGCCCCCATCCTTCGGTATATGCCGTGTAACCACCCATCTTTCGAAACATCGGAATATCAGTTAACTCTTGCGACATAGCTCGTTCCATATGATGTCCTGGGATACCTTCGTGATACGCTAAAGCTTCCATTTGATATTTAGGCATTGCCATAATATCGTACATGTTAGCGTAGTAGGTGCCAGGGCGCGAACCATCAAGAGCCGGAGCTTGATAAAAGGCTTTTCCAGCTGATTTTTCACGAAAAGGTTCAACAGCCTTAACAATCATGTCTGCTTTTGGTTTTCTTAAAAAAAGTTCATCCAATCGTCCCTTCATACTGTCGATGAGCATAGTGGCTTTTTCCATGTATTCTTCTCTGCCTTCTTTGGTATCAGGATAGTAAAACTGCTTGTCCTCTTTCATAAACTTAAAGAACTCTTGCAATGTGCCTTTAAAGCCCACCTGATCTTTTATGGTGTTCATTTCGGAATGAATACGCTTCACTTCTCGTAGTCCTAGTTGATGGATATCTTCAGAGGTCATATCGGTTGTTGTAGTTCGAGCCAATGCATTGTTGAAATAGTCCTCCCCATTAGGAAATTTCCATGCTCCGTGATCTGATGTAGCCTTTGTCGACTGCGTTTCTAAAAAAGCTATTAATTTGCGGTAAGCAGGCTGAATAGCATTTATTAAAGCCTCATTAGCCGAAGCCAAAAGGCTTTCTTTTTCTTCTTCAGAAATATCAATCCTATCAATTTTCGAAGCGAAATCTGCCAAAAGGGTGCTCTTTTCTTTAGAATTTTCAAACGGACTTCCTTTTAAGATATTCGATGCAGATTCAATAGTGCGAGGGAAAACAAATTTTGGAGGCATAATGCCAACTTTCTCTCTTTCTTCTAAATTTACGATCAATTGATCGAACATAGCATCTACACCATTTAATCTGGCGATATACGCTAAGGCATCATTTTTATCTGTAATCTGATGCATATTTATTAAGAATGAAGGAACTTGAGAATGCATTCCAAACATCTGATTTACAGGATAGTTATGTAAACGATACTGGTAATCAGAGATTTCATCCTCCATCTGTTGAACGGCAAGTTTATAGCTTAGCTTTGTGGCTTCATTAAGGGCATTTTGATTGATAGAATCTTTAAGATAAGCGAGTCGCACTTTAGTACGTTCAAGGCTTTCTTCTTCTGATTTTTTCGTTAAGTCATCCCATTTATCATAATCGGTTTTATCACCAAGATAGGTCTGAAACATTGGTGATAAGGCTATTTCAGTATCCCATTGCTCTTGAAACCAATTGTTCAAGGCCTTTGAAGCACTCTCCATTTCCTCAGGAGAAAATACGCTCTTTTTATCTGCTTCTTTACAACCCAGAAATAATAGGGATAATAGTAAAAAACAGCATGTTGAATTGATAAGTCTTGTTTTCATAATAGAAGTATTAATTGTTTTTAAGTTTTTGAAGAATCAGAGTTGCAGTCTTTTCACTTGCCCCACTTCCCCCTAGTGTTTTTTCTAATGTATAGTACTCTTGAATTTGCGATTCACGAAAATCTCCATTGAGGATGTTTAATAATGCCGATTTCAAGTTTTCAGATGTTAATGTGTTTTGTATGAGTTCTTTTACAATTTCCTTTTTCATAATCAAATTAACTAAAGAAATGTAATCGAGTGTAATAATACGTTTCGCAATTTGGTAAGAGAGCCAATTTGCTTTGTAACAAACCACTTGTGGTACTTTGAAAAGCGCTGTTTCTAGGGTTGCAGTGCCACTAGTTACCAATGCCCCATGTGCAATTTGAAGTAGATGATATGTCTTATTAATAACTAAACTGACATTTTCATTTTTTAGAAATGGAGCATAAAAACTTTGATCAAGACTCGGAGCACCAGCAATAACAAATTGATAATCGGAAAAATCAGATACAACTGAGAGCATAACTTTAAGCATCTTTTGTACCTCTTGGGCTCTACTGCCTGGAAGTAGTGCTACTATAGGCTTTTCAGCGTGCAATTTATTTGCAGAACGAAAAGTTTCAACAGCTACTTTAGGATTATTATTAATAGCATCTAATAGCGGATGCCCAACAAAATGTACCGGAAAATCATGTTTTTCTTCATAAAATTCTTTTTCAAAAGGAAGAATGACATACATGGCATCAATATCACGTTTTATTTTATGTATTCTATTTTCTCGAGAGGCCCAGATTTGAGGTGATATGTAATAATGCGTTTTGAAGTTATGTACTTTGGCCCACTGGGCAATGCGTAGATTGAATCCGGAATAGTCAATGAAAATAATGACATCAGGATTAAAAGAGGCAATATCACTTTTACAAAATCGTATGTTTTTGAAAATGGTAAAGAGATTTAAAATGACCTCTAAAAAGCCCATGAAGGCCATTTCTTTATAATGTTTTACCAAAGTCGCACCAGCTTCTTGCATTAAATCACCACCCCAACAGCGAATATCAGCAGAGGCATCTTTATTTTTTAATGCCTTGATGAGGTTTGATCCATGTAGATCTCCAGATGCTTCTCCTGCAATAATGTAGTACTTCATGAGTAAGTTCAAGTGTCGAGTACAAGTGTTAAGTTCACGATTTTTTTGGTATGAACTTGCTTCCCGAATTTAAGCGTATTAAAAAACTTTATAATATAAAATTACTAAAGCGGTAACTATGGTGGCAATTAATACGCCCTTCGCTCTATTATCTCTTCGAATTCTCAAGAATAAAAAGAATGCGACTAAATTTAAAATAGCTCCTAAGGCTAATAAACTCCCTATGTGACCTTGTTCTACAGCGGCATGATAGGTCTCGACAATGCCAAATTCTGAAAAGATTAGAATATATAAAAGCGTACCAATAACGTTTGCAATAATGCCTACAAAGAAGCCGATTAGTAATTCTTTTCTTGTATGTATTCTCATTATGTCGCTTTTGGTTTTTTCAGAGTTCAAATTAAATGCATCGCCTTAAATTAATAAGTAGCAAGGTAGATTTCATAATTCATAAATCAACGTTACACGTTTAATTCCCAGTTATTAATATGTTGTATCGCATGATGCGCGGTTAAATCGAATTGTGTTGGTACAACAGAAATATAACCATTGGCAAGCGCCCATTCATCGGTATCTTCTCCTTTATCAAGAAGATCAAACGTTCCAGTTAACCAATAGTAATCCTTTCCCATGGGATTGGTGCGCTTATCAAATTTTTCTTTCCAATTGGCTCTAGCTTGTCTACATATTTTGATGCCTTTGATCGCTTTCTTTTCCAATTTAGGAATATTCACATTCAGCACAACGCCAGCTGGTATTTTATGAAGGAGCGCTTCACTTACAATTTTTTTGATAAAAGATTCGGCAATACTAAAATCTGCATTCCATGAAAAATCACACAAAGAAAATCCAATAGCCGGAATACCTTCAATACCAGCTTCAATGGCCGCACTCATAGTGCCCGAATAGATAACGTTTATCGATGAGTTTGAGCCATGATTAATGCCGCTAACACATATATCAGGTTTACGATCTAAAAGTTCTTGGAGTCCCATCTTTACACAGTCTGCAGGGGTACCACTACAACTATATTCTAAAACCTTACCATTGCTGCCAGTACCTTTCATTTTCTTTACGTACAATGCGGTATCAAGGGTTATCGCATGGCCTTTGCCTGATTGCGGACTATCGGGTGCCACTACTACTACCTCTCCTAAAGCACTCATAAATTGAATAAGCGAGCGTAAACCAGGAGCGGTAATTCCATCATCATTGGTTACAAGAATTAAAGGTTTTGACACAGTTTATAATTTAAGCCATAAAAATACGTTTAAAATAGATATACCTCTCAGCGAGAATAGTAAAAAAGTAGGTCAATAGCTCATAGTGGCATGGTTTTTTCAGTATCTTAGACAATCTACGAGATTGTAGTAAAAATCATAACAAAGTTTGATTTACCAATTTGAAGAAACAATTGAAATTAAATAGTATTACATGAAAAAGAATTTTGCCTACGGATTATTTGCATTACTTATAGGAGTTGCTTCATGCAGTTTCACAAACAAAACCTTTGAGAATGATGATAAAGATAAATTGCTTATCGATATCATTTCTTATGTTTTGGCAAAACTTCATTATGAACCTAAAGATATAAATGATGATTTTTCGGCTGAAGTTTTTGAAGATTTCATTGATGTAATTGACCCTACCAAGCGTTATTTTTTAGAGTCTGATGTAAAGGAATTTGAAACTCAGAAATTTCAAATTGACGATCAGATAAAAAACACGGATATCACTTTTTTTAATTTAGTACATGATCGTTTGGTGCAAAGAATGAGTGAGGCCGAAATTCTCTATAAAGAAGTTTTAGAAGAACCTTTTGATTATTCGAAAGAAGAGTCAATCAATATAGAGTATGATAAAATGCCTTTTGCTCGTTCTAAAGAGGAATTGAAAGATCGTTGGAGAAAGCAATTAAAGTACGCGACCTTGAACACTTATGATTCTAAAATTTCTCATTTGAATGAGGATGCGGAAACAGCTAAAGCGCACGGTCATGATGTAAATGAAAAGGCAATGACCCCTGAAGAAGCAGAAAAATATTCACGAGAATCAACTCGAAAAACCTTAGATGAGTATTTTGATTTTGTTGCAGATTTGCAGCGTAAAGATTGGTTTTCACAATATATTAATTCTATTGTTGATGAATTTGATCCGCACACATTTTATTTAGCCCCTAGGGATAAGGAGCGTTTTGATACGGGAATGTCTGGTAAATTTGAAGGCATTGGTGCTCGATTATTAAAGAAGAGAGAAGGCGCTAAAATTACAGATATAATCTCTGGCGGACCAGTTTGGAGAGATGCGCAACTTGAAGTAGGAGACATTATTATTAAAGTTGGTCAAGATGGTGAAGAGCCAACAGATATTGTTGGCATGCGTTTAGAAGATGCAATAGAAATGATAAAAGGCCCAAAGGGTACTATAGTTGATTTAACAGTAAAGAGAATTGATGGTTCACAAGAGGTGATTTCTATTACCAGAGATATTGTTGAGTTGGAAGAGTCTTATGCGAAATCAGCTAAAATTATTAAAGAAGATGAACGTTTCGGACTAATTAATCTACCCAAGTTTTATGTTGATTTTGAAGACTATAGTGAGCGTAATGCGGCAACCGATGTAGCCAAAGAAGTAGAACGATTAAAGCAAGCAGGTGCAGAAGGGCTTATTTTAGATTTACGTGATAATGGTGGTGGGTCGTTAAAAACGGTTGTAGAAATGGCCGGACTTTTCATTAAAGATGGCCCAATTGTTCAGGTGCAATCTTCAGGAAAAAAAGATGTTTATGATGACAAAGATGAGCGTATTCAATGGGATGGTCCTTTGGTTATTTTGGTAAACGAACTTTCAGCATCAGCTTCTGAAATTTTAGCAGCAGCAATGCAAGATTATAAAAGAGCCATTGTTATAGGAAGCAAGCAAACATTTGGAAAAGGCACCGTGCAAAATGTTATTGATTTGAATAATATTGTACGTAGTAATGAAAATGGTGATTTAGGAGCCCTTAAACTAACCACACAAAAATTCTACCGTATAAATGGAGGATCTACCCAGTTAGAAGGAGTGAAAAGTGATGTGGTAGTACCGGACAGATATAGTTATATTGACATCGGAGAGCGTGATCAATCCAATCCACTGAAATGGGATAAAATTACGCCGGCCGATTATGAAATTTGGGATGGTTATATTGATTACGAACAAACCGTTGCAAATAGCTCGGCACGTATGGCTCAAAACCCTCAGATTAAACTTATTGAAGAAAACGCAAAATGGTTAAAAGACCAACAAGATGAGCGCTTAATTTCTTTAAATTATGAAAATTATAAGAGTGAAGCAGATGAAGATAAAAAGCGAGTAGCATTTTTTAAGAAAATGAATGATTATGATTCTCGACTGACTTTTGAGTCTTTAAAGTATGAGCAAGAACTTTTCACAAAAGATTCTATTTTAAGAGAGAAAAGAAACCGCTGGCACGAGAGTTTGGCGAAAGATGTTTATGTAGAAGAAGCCGTAAATGTTTTACAAGATCTTAAAGTAAACAATATTCGTAAAACTAAACTTGCTAGTGTAAAAGGATAGGCTAACGAATTTTTGAAATTAATTATATGAAACAAACCTCGACCTTTATTGGCCGGGGTTTTTTTAAATGTATTTTTGTGATTGCAGGATAAAGATAATCATGAAAATTCGAAGACCTAAGACCTATACCATACTTGTACTTATTTGTGTGATAGGTTTTTGGTGCTTTGAAAATTTCTATACTCCTGCCACCTATTCGAAAGGTGTCGAAAATGAGGCAAAAACAGTAATACCCCGATTTTTTCTGCCAAGTTCAACCACGGAGACTGTTATTTCTCATGAGCATTTTATGCTGTCTTATAACGAATCTTATGAACAGGCAGAGTGGGTGGCCTATTTACTTAAAAAAGAGCACTTGACCTATGACGACAGAAAAAGGCCTTATTTTATTGAAGACCCTAAAATAAAAAGTAAATCTGCAGACTGGCGAAATTATAAAGGTTCTGGTTATGATCGCGGACATTTATGCCCGGCAGGAGATCGCAGGTTTTCAGAACAAGCGTATAATGAAACTTTTTATACTAGTAATATTAGTCCGCAGCTTAGTGATTTTAACGCAGGAGTGTGGAACAGGCTCGAAGGTCTTATTCGGCAATGGGCAAAAAAGTACGACACTATTTTTGTTGTAACCGGAGGTGTTTTGAAAAACGGATTACATACTATTGGAGAAGAAGATGTTGTGGTACCAGAGTATTATTACAAAATTGTAGCAAGAGGAGATGTAGATAATTTAAAATTGATAGGGTTTTTGCTTTCGAGCAAAGAGAGTAGTAAATCTTTAAAATCATTTGTGGTTTCGATTGATCAAATTGAAGAGGTTACCGGTATTGACTTTTTTCCATTACTTCCAGATGGAATCGAAGCTAATTTAGAAAAAGACGTTTTAGAGAAAAATTGGAAATTCTAAGAAAACCTTGTTAAATACCTTCCTTCAATCGGTTTGAATCTAATTTTAAAAAAATAAATAATAATACAGAAAAGAACAATAGCCCTGAACCTCCATAACTAAAGAAAGGTAACGGAATTCCGATGGTGGGTAAGATTCCAATCACCATTCCAATATTGATAAAATAATGAATGAATAGTATTGATATTACGCCATAACCATACATGCGACTAAAGGGTCTTTTTTGGCGTTCTGCTAAATATACAAGCCGTAAAAGTAGCAAGGTAAAAAGCAATACAACTGTTGATGTTCCTAGAAAGCCCCATTCTTCACCTACCGTACTAAAAATATAATCTGTTTCTTGTTCAGGTACAAAGTCTCCCTTTGTTCGTGTCCCTTCTAAGAAGCCCTTTCCATAGAGACCCCCTGACTCAATAGCTTTCTCTGATTGATACGTATTGTAGCCGATAGTTTTTCTAATACGTTCTAATTTTTGCGGGTCTTTTTCTAATCGTAACCATAAGCTGAAACGATCTCGGTGACGTTGTTCAAAAACATTGTCAAAAACGAAATTTACGGAGAACGAAAAGGCGATAGCAATAACAAGGATAGTAATGAGCGGAAAGATCGGTATTTTATAGCTTTCTCTTTTAAATAGAAAAAAGAGGATAAGAAATAGGATAAGAAAAATAGATACCCAAATAGTGCCAAACATTAGTGTGGTAACAAACACAGTAATTGCTAACAAAGCTATGGCTAGATAATAGAGTGGGAGTCCTTCTCTAAAAATCACAAAAAACATTGCGAAAAATACCATAGCACTACCAGGATCCGGTTGTGGAATAATAAGTAATGCAGGTATGATTACCACTAAACATGCTACGAGTTGATCTTTAGTGCGTTTAATATCTGTTTGTATGTCACAAAGATATTTGGCTAAGGCTAAGGCCGTTGCAACCTTTGCTAATTCTGAAGGTTGTAAGTTAAAGAAACCAAGGTCATACCATGAAGTTGCACCGGCTATTGTCTTACCAAAGACAAACAAGCCCAACAGTAAAACTATAGCGCCTATATAAAATATACTTGAAAAACGTTCATAAAAGCCCGATTCAAGCGACAGTACTACTATAATTGCCACAAAAGCAACTCCAATAAAGAAAAGTTGCTTACCATGTAATGTTCCAAAATCAAAAATAGACCTGTCAACTTCTGTAAATGTGCTTGAGTAGATATTTACCCATCCCATACTTACTAAGGTTATAAAAATAAATATGGTAAGCCAATCGATTCGTTTTAGAACACTTTTTCCAGCCATACCTAATTTTTATTTAGAAGCGGGTACGCTGGGTTTTGGTTTAATGGCATGTTTGCTCCAATCGTATTCATTAATCTTGAATTCTTCACCGCTATACGGTTTAGCGTATTCAGATTCTAAGGTGCGCTCGAGCATACGCTTTTCAAGATCTTTACGGGTAATCTCTCCTTTAAGATACTTTTCAATTAATAGAGAAGCAATGTGACCTGCATATCTAGCACCGTAATACCCGTTTTGAATATAAACGGCAATCGCAATTTTTGGGTTTTCAACAGGAGCAAATGCCACAAAAACAGAGTTGTCGGTTAATTGCGTTTTTACACTATCAATGACTGTAAAATTTTCTACCGTTCCTGTTTTTCCGGCTATTGTAATATCAGGAATTTGAATCCATTTGGCGGTACCTTTTGTATACACGTTGGCCATGCCTTGAATAACAGGTTCAAAATGCTTTTTGTCAATACTCGTATATTTTTTTTCTAAAAATGCAGGATTAGTAATATCTTTTCCTTCAACTTTTTTCAGAATGTGCGGGGTGTAAAAATACCCGCGATTTGCAATTGCGGCGGTCATATTTGCTAGCTGAATAGGTGTCACATTTACTTCACCTTGCCCTATTGCATTGGAGTAAGTCGTTATAGCTGACCATCTTCTATTACCCTCTCCATACCACCTATTATATAATTTTGTACTGGGTACACTTCCAGGTCTTCCTGTATAAAGGTCAGATCCGAGATATGAACCAAGGCCAAAACTTCTAACATGTTTTTCCCACGTATCCATTGCTTCAGTGTTAGAAGAAAATTTTTCAAATACTCTTTTGTAAGCACCTACGAAATAAGCATTACATGATTCATAAATTCCGATATTTAAATTTCGAGTTCCACCACCACAGTGGCAGCCTTTTTTATTTCTTCCAATGTAGAAACCATTATAGCATTTAAATGAAGTGGAAGGAGTAATTACACCTTCTTGCAGTGCAATAAGGGCGTTTATGGCTTTGAAAGGAGAGCCAGGGCTTTTTTCAAACGAAATAGATCGGTCAAAAGTAGGTTTAGAAATAGAATCATAGTGTAATTTACTATAATTTGCAGAGCGCTTTCGACCTACCAATAGTGATGGATCGTAGGTGGGGCCAGAGATCAGGGTTAAAATTTCGCCTGATGATGGTTCGATAGCAACCACTCCTCCCCATTTACCATGCATTAATTTTTCACCATATTCTTGCAAATCTTTGTCAATGGTAAGGCTTATTTGTTTTCCTTGCTTTGGTTGTACGTCTAAGATACCATCTTTGTATTTACCTATATCTCGGTTGAACCTGTCTTTTTGAATGTATTGCACTCCTTTAGTTCCGCGTAAGGTGTCTTCATATACTTTTTCAACTCCCGTTCGGCCAGTCAGTTCACCTTGCACATAATAAGGGTTTTTCGCTAAATCTCGATCGTTAACCTCACTAATATATCCGAAAACATTGGCACCAGCTGAGGTGTCATAATAACGAAGAGATCTTTTTTGAATATAAAAACCTGTAAACCTTCTCATTTTTTCTTGAAGCCGCGCATAATCTTGTTTCGATAACTGATGCACAATAACTGAAGGCAATCTTGGAGAATATACGCGCGCTTTTTTTAGCCTTTTCGTAAAGCTATTTTTATCCATATTAAGCAATCGACAAAACTCTAAGGTATCTAAAGCTTTTACTTCTCGAGGAATAACCATGACATCATAAGCTGGGTCATTGCCAACAAGTAGTTTGCCATTTCGATCATAGATATATCCTCGTTCTGGATAGTCATATATAGCTTTTATAGCTGGGTCATCTAATACTTGATCTGGGGAAAAACGAAATATTTGCAGGTACGATAGCCGGCCAATAAAAGTGATGCCAATGAGGATAATAATTGAAGAAAGCAGAAATTTTTTCATGTCTATAATTCTGTTGACTTACCTCGATTAACATAATAATATGATAATCACAATGGGTTTTTATTCTTTTTTCGAACTAAAAAGGGTTCTAAATAACAAGCAAAGTACGAAAGTTGCCAAACTTATTGCGAGTACCTTTTTCAAAATTAGCAGCAAATTAGCTAAACTAAAAATTTCTAAACTAAAGAAGACTAAATGATGTACTAGTATTAATAACGCTAAAAAAGTGATTTGTTGTACTTGCGTTGCATTGGTTAATTTGAAACTTTGAAACTCATAATTCACACCAAAAACAAAGCGCATAATTACAGGGCGTAAATAAGCTATTGTGCATGTTGCAGCCGCATGAATTGCCATAGTATCACTAAAGAAATCAATAGAAAGCCCTAATAAAAAACTAAGCCCAATAAATAAGGCTCTTTGTTGATTAATAGGATACCAGTATAAGAATAAGATATAAATCATCGGATTAATAAATCCGAAAAAATTAAGTCTATTAAATACAAGTACTTGCACTAAAACTAAAAGTGTAAAGCGAATGATATTGATGAAATAAGAATTGCTAATCATTATTCAACCTTTGCTTCTAGTTCGAGAATCTCTTGCTTATTTTTATTTTCTATGACATATACATTTTTGATATTCGTCATGTCATTAAAAAGACCAACTTCAATACGCCAAAAACTTTTAGAATCATTCAGATCAAACTTTTTAATTGTGCCAATAGGAATATTTTCAGGAAAAATACTGCTCATGCCCCCAGTTACTATAGTGTCTCCAATGACTAGCGATACTAATCTTGGAATATCAACTAGTTGCACCGTATTGTAGTCTTCACCATTCCAAATTAAAGAACCAAAGTTATTGGTATGTAGTAATTTGGCATTTATACTTGATTGTTCATTCAAGATGCTTTGTACTGTAGCAAAACCATTTGAAGTGTTTTCTATTATGCCAAGTACGCCTTTTGAAGAAATGACGCCCATGTCTTGCGTGACTCCGTCTTTTTCACCTTTATTTATGGTGATATAATTTCTCGGACTTGCATAACTATTTTTAATAACCTTACTAGAAGTCACCGTATATATCAATTGTGCAGAATCAATTTGAGAGGATACATTTGGTTTTTTATTGAGTAAAAGAAAACGTAATCTCTCATTTTCTTCTACCAAACTTTCATTTTCTTTTCTTAAACTGAAGTAAGCTGTAATACCTTCTGAAGCATTATAGATGTTACCTGAAATCCAACTTGAAGAGTTGAAAAAACGAGAATGGTGGTACGAATGCGTTTGAATTGTAAATGCGAGTGCGATGATCATGAAAAAGATATAAAGCAGAAAATTGCTATATCTTAAAATAAAATTGATGATCTTTTGCATGCACTATAGTTTAATATACGCTGTACAAATTGTAATGAAAATAAAAGTATTTCTATTTGATCAAAATACTTTTGTAGCGTTCTAAGTTTTTTAATGCAATTCCAGTACCACGAACTACAGCTCTTAATGGATCTTCAGCGATGTAGACTGGTAAATCTGTTTTTTGAGACAATCTTCGATCCAGTCCCCGTAACATTGACCCGCCACCAGCTAGATAAATACCTGTATTATAAATATCGGCAGCCAATTCAGGCGGAGTTTGAGACAACGTTTCCATAACCGCATCTTCTACACGAAGTATTGACTTATCTAGAGCCTTTGCAATTTCTCGATAAGAAATTTGCACTTGTTTTGGCTTCCCTGTAAGTAAATCACGACCTTGAACCGACCTTTCATCTGGTGGAGTTTGTAAATCTTCCGTTGCCGAACCTATTTCAATTTTTATATTTTCTGCAGTGCTTTCACCCACGTATAAATTATGCTGTGTTCGCATGTAATAGATAATATCATTAGTAAAAACATCACCTGCAATCTTTACCGATTTATCACAAACAATACCTCCCAGAGCAATCACAGCAATCTCAGTGGTACCACCGCCTATATCGACAATCATATTTCCTTTGGGCTGCATGATATCTAAACCGATACCTATAGCGGCGGCCATAGGTTCATGAATTAAGTATACCTCCTTTCCGTTTACACGTTCAGCAGATTCTTTTACCGCTCTCATTTCTACCTCAGTAATTCCAGAAGGAATACAAATAACCATTCTTAATGCTGGAGGAAACCATTTTTTCTTTAATGCTGGAATGTTCTTTATGAACATATTAATCATCTTTTCAGAAGCATCAAAATCGGCAATTACTCCATCTTTAAGGGGTCGAATGGTTTTTATATTCTCATGTGTTTTGCCCTGCATCATATTAGCTTCTCTACCTACAGCAATAATTTTTCCTGTAATGCGGTCTCTAGCTACAATTGATGGACTGTCAACTACAACTTTGTCTAAATGAATGATAAGGGTATTCGCCGTACCTAAGTCAATGGCAATTTCCTCGGTTAAGAAATCAAAAAATCCCATTTTTAATTTGTTTGGTTATGTTACATGAATGCGTGGGGTGCATTTCATCGACAAAAGTAATAAAATTAATGCTTGAAATGACGCGTGCCCGTCATAACCATGGCAATATTGTTTTCATTACAATAATCTATACTTAATTGGTCTTTGATTGAACCACCTGGTTGTATGACACTGGTAATGCCACTTTTATGTGCAATTTCTACACAATCAGGGAAAGGAAAGAAGGCATCGCTGGCCATTACCGCACCGTCGATATCAAAATTAAAAGATTTTGCTTTGTGAATAGCTTGATTAAGGGCATCTACGCGAGAAGTTTGCCCTGTTCCACTGGCACATAATTGCTTGTTTTTCGCGATAACAATGGTATTCGATTTCGTGTGTTTGCACAGCTTTGAAGCAAAAATAAGATCTTCAATTTCGGCAGTAGATGGCGATTTTACGGTTACCGTGGTCAAATCTTCTTTAGTGTCCGTTTTATGATCTTTTTCTTGAAGAAGCATTCCGTTTAAACAAGTTCTAACAATCATCTCAGGCATTGCAACTTCATTTTGAACAAGAATGATTCTATTTTTTTTGCCTTTTAAAATTTCAAGGGCGTCGTCGGCATAACTTGGTGCGATTACCACTTCGCAAAACAGTTGGTGAATTTCTTCAGCAGTTGCCTTATCAATTTGCTTGTTACTAATCAATACACCACCGAAAGCAGAAACCGGATCTCCTGCCAGCGCGTCAACATAAGCTTGATGTAAGCTATCTCTTTGCGCCAATCCGCAAGCATTGTTATGCTTTAAAATAGCGAATGTCGGCGCATCATTTTTAAATTCAAGCATTAAATTTACGGCAGCATCGACATCAAGAAGGTTATTATAAGAGAGTTCTTTTCCGTGCAGTTTTGAAAACATAGCGTCAAAATCTCCAAAGAAAAAACCTTTTTGATGTGGGTTTTCGCCATATCGCAATACCTTACCTTTGGTTTCACTTACTTTTAAGGCAGCGAGATCATGGTTGGCATTGAAATAGTTGAAAATAGCAGTGTCATAATGTGATGAAATATTGAATGACTTTGCCGCAAAACGCTTGCGATCTTCTAATGTAGTACTTCCGCTTCCTGACGAAATCAGTTCTAATACTTCACCGTAATCTTCCATCGAAGAAACACATAGCACGTCTTTATAGTTTTTGGCTGCAGCACGAATCAACGAAATACCTCCGATATCAATCTTTTCAATAATATCTTGTTCCGAAGCACCACTCGCAACTGTTTTTTCAAAAGGATATAAATCAACTATAACAATATCTAACTGCGGTATTTCAAACTCTTCTAATTGAGCAACATCTCCTTCATGATCTTGACGATTTAAGATGCCTCCAAATACTTTTGGATGCAATGTTTTCACACGGCCTCCAAGAATCGAAGGATAGCTTGTGACATCTTCAACAGGTACTACTTCAATACCTAAGTTTCGTATAAATTTTTCGGTGCCTCCAGTGGAGTAGATCGTTATTCCCAATTCATTAAACTTTCTTACAATAGGTTCAAGTCCATCTTTATGAAATACTGAAATTAGGGCTGAGGTAGCTTTTTTGGTGCTCATTTGTTGTCTGCTAATTGTTAGGTTGTGTAAGCAAACAAAAGTACTTTTTTACAAAGGAAAAAATGAGTCAGGTTATCAACAAAAAGAGCAAAGTTTTGAACTGTTTAGCTTATTATTTCTGCCACTTTTGAATTCACGAATTCCAAAAAACGCTCATCTTCTTCAGTAAAAGGGTCAGCGGTATTTGAATCGATATCAATCTGACCAACATTTTCACCATTGACAAACAAAGGAATTACAATTTCAGATTTTACGGTAAGACTGCAAGCAATGTAATTATCTTGTGCTTTTACGTCAGGCACCACAAAATTTTTATTTGATACGGCTACTTGACCACAAATACCTTTTCCGAAAGGAATAATGGTATGATCTGTAGGTTCGCCAACATAGGGGCCTAATTTCAGTTCTTGCTTGTCTCCATTCTTAAAATAAAAACCTACCCAATCATAGTAGTCGATATTCGAATTAAGAAGTTGACATATTTGCAGTAAGCGTTCTTCAACACGGCTTGATTTTCGAGCTATTATTTCGGTTACTTGAGGTTTTAACTGTTCGAACATAAATAGAATTAATTCATTTCAAAAGTCGCTGTTTTATAGAAAAATTACAAAACTATTTACCTTAAATCTGCGTTAAGAAAGTAGTCCTTTTTAGTTACTCAAATAACAATTTTGTAATTTTGCATCGATGCGAGAAGTATTACATAAAATAACAACTATTGTGATGGCCCTTTTGCTTTTGCTTTCCACAGTTTCGTGGAAGGTTGAAAAGCACTATTGCATGGGACGTTTAATGAATGTTGCTTTGTTCAGGGATGTAGATACTTGTGGAATGGACATGTCGCTTTTAATGGATAGTGAGAATCTTGGAGAAGCTCAAAATTCTTGCTGTAATGATGATGTGGTTTTCGTTGAAGGTCAAGATGATTTGAAGATTTCTTTTAATGATTTAGATATTGAGCAACAATATTATGTAGTTGCCCTTGCACAATCTTATTGTAATTTATTTCTAAACCTGAAGGAACTCCCTGTTCCGTCAGAACAATACCCACCTCCTCTTTTGGTCAAGAACATACAATTGCTTGACGAAGTATTCCTGATTTGATTTTCATTCCGACGAAGGTCGGACTCTCTTGATGTTATCAAAATTTTGATAACAAACCGAGGTATTTAAAAGAACTGGAAGATTCTTAGGAATCACCTGTTCATTTAGATTAAAGAAAATTAAATAAATTCATGAAACATACATATAAAATTACAGGAATGACCTGCAGCGGTTGCGTAGCTTCGGTTACAGAAAGGCTTTCAAAAATTGAAGGAGTGCAAAAAGTCGAACTTAGTTTAGAAAGGGCTGAAGCTGAAATTTCTATGGCCTCGTTTATTTCCTTGAATACTTTCAAATCTGCCTTGCCGAAGAAATATGCCATAGCCGAAAAAGGAAACTTCACTTCAGAAAGAACAGCCAATTCCTTTGAAGAAAAAACAAAGTTTCAGCAATTGAAACCCTTGTTTTTAATCTTTCTTTATCTCTTTAGTGCAGGTTTTTTATTAAATTATCAAGAATGGAATTTAGGGGAGTTTATGCTTGATTTTATGGGGCTTTTCTATATCGTTTTTAGCTTTTTCAAGTTTCTCGATTTAAAAGGCTTTCCTGAAAGTTTTCGCATGTATGATCCGTTGGCAAAAGTATTTCCGGCTTATGGTTGGGCATATCCATTTATTGAATTGGTACTAGGACTTCTTTTTTTAATGCGCCTGCAAATCACTTTTGCTCTGATCATTACTATTGTAATTTTGGGAATAACGACTATTGGAGTCTCAATAACCTTACTCAATAAGAAGCGTATTCGTTGTGCTTGTTTGGGTACTGCCTTGCAGTTACCAATGACCGAAGCGACTTTTATCGAAAACTTCATTATGTTGGTTATGGCAATCTCTATGTTGATTATTAAACTTATATAGATTAAAAATGAAACTATATATATTCGTATTGATTGGCTTATTGCCCTTATTTTCATTGTCACAAGATAAAGTAGAAGGTATGGTGATGCAGGGCAATGCCGAGAATAAACACATTGCACTCGCAGGAGCTAATGTATATTGGATGAACTCCCAAATAGGGACAATTACCAATGATGAGGGACTATTTAGTATTCCCTTTTCAAAGGAATATAACAAGTTGATAATTAGTTATATCGGATTTCAATCAGATACACTAATTATCAATGAACCAAAAATGGTGCATCACACTTTAAAACCTTCAAATGAATTAGAAGAGGTAGTAGTTGAAAAAAAGCGAGATGCTGTACAAAAAGCCTATTTCAGTGCTCAAAATGTGATTACCGTAAATAGCGCGGAACTTTTGAAAGCAGCTTGTTGTAATTTGTCTGAGAGTTTTGAAACGAACCCTGCGATTGACGTAAATTTTTCTGATGCCCTTACTGGAACCAAGCAAATTCAAATGTTGGGACTTACGAGTCCGTATTTGCTAATAACGCAAGAGAACATTCCGATGGTACGCGGTGCTTCTCAAGCGTTCGGGCTAACCTTTACGCCAGGTACTTGGGTAGAGAGTATTCAAATTACAAAAGGCGCAGGGAGTGTGATTAATGGTTATGAAAGTATATCAGGACAAATAAATGCAGAATTGGTAAAACCTTTAACAGATAAAGCATTGTTTGTGAATGGTTATTTCAACAGAAATGGGAGAATGGAATTGAATACCCACATTAACCATAAACTCAATGATAAATGGAGCACGGGGATTTATATTCATGGAAACGCAAGAACTCAAGAAGAAGAAAATAATGACGATGGCTTTCTAGATGCACCCCTTGCCAATCAAATCAATGTAATGCATCGGTGGCAATATCAAAACCCAGAAACGGGGTGGGTGAGTTTTTTAAATTTTAGATTTTTAAATGATGAAAAACAAGTAGGTCAGGTCGATTTCGATCCTGAGGCGCCAAATGCTATTCGAGGGTCCGGAAATAGAAGTTTGCTTGACGGAAACGAAGCATGGGGTAGCGAAATTGCAACGCGCCGTTTTGACACCTCTTTAAAATTGGGTTATGTTTTCCCAGAATTGCCCTTTCAAAGTTTTGGTTTTCAGGCATCTTACAGTAATCATGACCAAGCTTCGTATTTCGGTTTGAATCGTTATGATATTAATCATGAAAGTGTGTATTCGAATTTAATTTTTAATTCCATCCTTGGAAATACGCAAAGCAAGTTCAAAACAGGAATCACATTCGCTTATGATGGTTATGACGAATTGGTAAATACGACTGATTTTTCAAGGAGCGATAGTTCTTTTGGAGCCTTTTTTGAATACAGCTATGATAATTTAGAGAAGGTGAACCTTACCGCTGGCCTTAGAATAGACAACCATAATAGGTTGGGTACATTCGTTACTCCGAGATTTCATATTCAATATACTCCATGGGAGCGAGGGAGTCTTAAGGGTTCGTTTGGACGCGGTAGAAGAGCGGCTAATATTTTTGCCGAAAATCAACAATTGTTCGGTTCAGCGCGTCAGATTCAAATACTAGATTCAGAAGGTAGTATTTATGGCTTAGACCCTGAAGATGCTTGGAATTATGGACTGAGCTTTCTTCAAGGCTTTACTTTTTTAAATAGACCAGGAAATGTGACCATTGATTTCTACAAAACAGATTTTAAAAATCAAGTTGTAGTGGATTGGGAAAATCCGAGAGCTATATCTTTTTACAATTTAGATGGAGAGAGTTCTGCAAGTAGTTTTCAACTAGAGGTCAATCATGAGATTTTACCGAAACTTGAACTTCGCACCGCCTATAAATTCTACGATGTAAATACCGATTACATTTCAGGAAATTTGCAAAAACCTCTGTTAGCGCAGCATCGTTTTTTTGCTAATGTTGGTTATGAAACAACACCTACTGAGAAAGGTGGCCAATGGAAATTCGACTATACCATACATTCACTTGGCAAACAGCGTTTGCCAAATACAGATGTTAACCCTGTTCAATTTCGATTGGGAGAATTTGCCAAAGGGTATAGCTTAATGAATGCTCAGGTAACGAAAGTATTTTCCGAGCATTTTGAAATTTATATTGGTGGCGAAAATTTGACTAATTTTAGACAAAATAATCCAGTATTAGGTGCTGACAATCCTTTTGGCGCAAATTTTGATACTAGTATTGTGTATGCCCCAATCATGGGGAGAATGTACTATGGTGGGTTTCGATATAAACTATAAAAACGAAATAATATTATGAAAAAATTAATGATGGCTGTGATTTTAATGATGACTACAGCAATTACATTCGGACAGGAAAAGAATAAAAAATTGACAATGGAAGTTGATGGTAAATGCGAGATGTGTAAAACACGTATTGAAAAAGCGGCTCTTGGTGTAAAGGGTGTGAAATATGCTTTATGGGATGTTGCTTCGCATGATTTGTCCCTAATTATCGATGAACGTAAAACAGATCCTATGAAGGTTAAATCTGCCATAGTAAAAGTTGGTCATGATACTAAAGAACTCAAAGCTTCTAAAGAAGCTTATGCTGAGGTGCATCCTTGCTGTAAGTATCGTGAAGATGATACTGATGATAGTGAAAAGCATCATTAAAAGAAGAATAAAACATCAATATATAAAAAACCTCGATTGAAATTTCAATCGAGGTTTTTTTAGTAAAAGGTTATCCGCAGACAAGCTAATCAATAGCCTGTCGGCGCTGCCGACCTACATCATGCCTGGCATTCCACCGCCACCCATTGGTGGGCCTGCTGGCGGAGCATCTTCTTTGATATCTGTTAAAGCACACTCTGTGGTTAATATCATTCCTGCAACAGAAGCAGCATTTTCTAAGGCTACACGCGTTACTTTCTTAGGGTCGATGATACCAGCCTTCATCATTTCAACATATTTTTCAGATTTGGCATCATAGCCGTAATCTCCTTTGCCTTCCATTATTTTGGCTACCACAACAGAACCTTCACCACCAGCATTTGAAACAATTGTTCGCAATGGTGATTCGATAGCTCTAGCTACAATTTGGAGTCCTGTTTCTTCGTCTGCATTTTCAACTTCCACTTTTGAAAGTACTGTTTTAGCTCTTACCAGAGCAACACCTCCGCCAGCAACAATACCTTCTTCAACAGCAGCTCTGGTTGCATGAAGCGCATCATCAACACGATCTTTTTTCTCTTTCATTTCAACTTCAGAAGCAGCGCCAACATAAAGTACAGCAACCCCGCCAGCTAGCTTAGCTAATCTTTCTTGAAGTTTTTCTCTATCATAATCAGAAGTTGTGGTCTCGATTTGAGATTTAATCTGATTGACTCTTGCTTTGATATGCTTTTGAACCCCACCACCATTTACGATAGTCGTATTGTCTTTGTCAATTGTGATTTTTTCACAAGTACCTAACATATCTAAAGAGGCGTTATCTAATGAAAATCCTCTTTCCTCAGAAATAACAGTACCTCCTGTAAGAATGGCAATATCTTCAAGCATTGCTTTTCTTCTGTCGCCAAAACCAGGTGCTTTTACAGCGGCAATTTTTAATGAACCTCTTAATTTGTTTACAACCAAGGTTGCTAAAGCTTCGCCATCAACATCTTCGGCGATAATTAGTAAAGGTTTTCCTGTTTGCGCAACAGGCTCAAGTACTGGTAGTAAATCTTTCATGGCAGAGATTTTCTTGTCAAATAACAAGATATAAGGGCTCTCTAAATCTGAAGTCATTTTTTCTGAATCAGTAACGAAGTAAGGAGAAAGATAGCCTCGGTCAAATTGCATACCCTCAACAACATCAACATAGGTATCAGTTCCTTTAGCTTCCTCTACAGTTATTACTCCTTCTTTACCTACTTTTCCGAAGGCCTGAGCTATTAGATCACCAATAGTTTCATCGTTGTTTGCAGAAATAGAAGCTACCTGCTTAATTTTATCAGATGAATCACCAACTTTTTTTGATTGTTTAGCAAGATTTGTTACAATCGCATCAACAGCTTTGTCAATACCTCTTTTCAAATCCATAGGGTTAGCACCTGCAGCGACATTTTTTAAGCCTTCTTTTACAATTGACTGCGCTAAAACTGTTGCGGTAGTTGTACCGTCACCAGCGAGGTCATTCGTTTTAGAGGCTACTTCTTTTACCATTTGAGCACCCATATTTTCTAATGGGTCGACTAACTCTATTTCTTTTGCAACAGTCACACCATCTTTAGTAACTTGAGGTGCACCGAATGATTTGCTTATGATAACGTTTCGGCCCTTTGGGCCTAAGGTTACTTTTACCGCATTGGCCAAGGCATCAACACCTCTTCGAAGGCCATCGCGAGCATCAATGTCAAATTTTATATCTTTTGCCATAATAATGTTCTTTTTTATTCATTCCCGTGAAGCTGGGAATCTGTTTTTGATTAATCTAAATAGTTGTTTTTAAAAGCGATTCTTGCTTTCGCAAGAATTAAATTAAATGATGGCTAGTATATCACTTTCGCGCATCATTAAATAATCAGTACCTTCTAATTTTAATTCAGTACCAGCATATTTTCCATAAAGTACGGTATTACCAACCTTTACGGTAACTTTTTCATCTTTAGTGCCAGGTCCAACAGCCACTACTTTTCCTTTTTGAGGTTTTTCTTTTGCCGTATCTGGAATATATATACCAGATGCAGTTTTCGTCTCAGCAGCCATAGGCTCAATAAGAACTCTATCTGCCAATGGTTTAATGCTAACTTTAGCCATAGTATTCAGTTTTAAATTGATTTAATTTGTTCACGTTTAGACAGAAATTATGCCAATCGTCAGAAACTGACATTTTGTAAAACTAAAAATGCCAGCTTGTCATTTGGGCTGGCATTTTAGGATATTTTTTATTTAATTATTTTGAATCATCAGTAGTTGTGTCATCTGATGTTGGTTCTGGAAGCGCATCTGCTGGGTCGCCTACTGGGGCAGCTTCAAGCGGATCTCCTGGCAAAGTATCGTCCAATTGCTCTATGCCATCATCATTAATCAATTTAGATTCGGAAGCACTAAAACTGCCTTTAAGCGCAATATTAGAAGCCAAAATCAATACGACTAATGTTCCTGATAAAATCCATGTGCTTTTATCTAAGAAATCCCCGGTTTTCTTTACACCACCAACAACTTGGCTTCCACCACCACCGAAAGAAGATGATAATCCTCCACCTTTAGGGTTTTGCACCATAACTACCAATACCAATAGCAAGCAGACAACTACAATTAGAACTAAAAATATTAAAAACTGTGTGCTCATTACTTAGGTATTTTCTTGTTGAATTTTTTTTATCGCCATAATTCGGTCTGCAAAGAAACCACTTTTTTCTGGATATTTCAAACTTAAAATGCGATAGGCTTGTACTGCTTTTTTGTATTTTTTCTGTTCTAAATAAACCCTTGCCAAGGTTTCTGTCATTAATTCTTGATCGTCAAATTTTGCGGCCTTTTTGGCGCTGATTTTAACTTTAGAATGTTCATTGGGAACGATTTTCGGACTCTCAGCAATGAACTTATCAATAAGCGCTGATTTCTTCTGTTTTAGAACTTCTTTTTCAATGCTATGATCAACTAGTTCGTCATTGGTTTGTTTATCATAACGAACCGTTTTTTGAGAAGTAAGCTGCAACCACTCTATAAATGATAATCGTTCGTTTTTGGTAAAAGATAGGGGTTGACCAATTTCTAGTTCTTTTTTTGCTTTTTCTTGAGCTTCTCTTATTTCAATATCTATTTCAGGGTTTTTAGACTTGAATAATTGCGGATCTAAAATTTGATCAGCATCGGTAATTGTTTGCGGTAAAGGTTCATCGACTGATTTCTCAATGAGTTGCTCAGGCAGTTCTTCAGCTTTTACAGGCTCACCACCACTAATTTCAGCAGCAATATCATTTTGCAAAAATTCTTTGGATGTTATAAAATCGAAAAGTACCTCTCGATCGGTGGTGTACGCGGCAGCAACTTTAAGCGCATTATTATATTTAAAGCTATTCAGATTTTTTAAACCTTTCAAGTGAACCGCTCTCGCCGCTTGAAAATAAGGGTATTCCGTTAGTACATCTTCAAGCTTAGCCGTATGATCTGAGGTAACTACCTCATTAGGATGTTTTAATAAATATGTAAAATCTTCTACATTCATTGAAAACTTGACTTGCTATATTAAGACTGTAACAAAAACGTAATCTTACCAATCTGCTAAAGACTGATTAAAAATATCTTGAGTTAATCGTTCGAAAATCACTTCATGAGCTTCTGCTTTTACTGACGATAGCTGTGCATTGGCTGGGTAATCAAAGAAAAACGAAAAACGCTGTTCAAAATCAGCATCTTCTTTGGTTTTGTTTGTAAATCTAACTTTTACACCTATCGATAGTCTATTTTGAGCCGCAGTTTGCTGTGCTGTTGCACTCATGGGTGTAATACGGTATTCTACTATTTCGCCTTCATAAACCAAATCGGCACCTGAATTTAACAAATCTAAACTACTTTGATTAAGAATTCTGTCTTGAAGGGCTAAAGTAAAATCACGATCCATGCCCGGTTCAAATATAGAGCCCGGACTCTGAGTGGCGAAATTTTGAAAATAATTCACTTGAAAGTTCTTTGCCAAACCTGGATTGCCACCTGTAAAGTTGTATATACCGCAGGAGCTTAATCCAAAACAAATTACTAATAATAAGAATGTGTTTTTATATCTGAGCACGTCAACTAGGTTTAGATTTCAAAGAAAATAGAAATCAGCGTAAAAGACAACAACTTTTAAACAAGCTTAACACTATAAATAATGTTTGAAAATTATAAATCGTACTGTTTTATTTTACGATATAAAGTTCTTTCAGAAATACCCAATTCTGAGGCAGCAGCTTTTCTTTTACCTCTATTTCTTTCAAGTGATTTCTTGATTAATTCTATTTCTTTTTGCTGTAAAGATAGGGTTTCTTCTTCTTGAATTTCTTCAGCAAAATGGTATTTATCTTCTTGATGAACAGGCTGGTGAACAACTTCTTCAGTACGAGTTTCAGGCAGTTGTAATACTTCCATTTCTGTCGTGCTGTTTTCAACACTTTCTTTTTCTTCCGAACCGTATATTTTACGGATTAAATTTTCATTTTCGGCTTGAACTTGATCGCTGTCATTGTTTTTTAAAAGTTCAAGTGTCAGTTTTTTGAGGTCATTTAAATCCCCTTTCATATCAAAAAGAACTTTATATAAAATCTCTCTTTCTGTGCTAAAATCTCCTTCTTTTTTATCTTTTTCAACTACGGCCGGTAGATTGGTATTACTCAAATTGGGTAAATACGCATTGAGTGTGAAAGCGGTAATACTCCTTTTCTCTTCAAGAACCGATATTTGTTCCGCAATATTTCGGAGTTGACGAATGTTGCCAGGCCAGCGATACTTCAATAATATTTCACGGGCATCATCTTCTAATCGTATCGTAGGCATTTTATATTTCTGTCCGAAATCAGATGCAAATTTTCGAAACAATAAGTGAATATCATCTTGACGTTCTCGCAATGGCGGAATGTTTATTTCAACAGTACTTAATCTATAGTATAGGTCTTCGCGAAACTTTTCTTTTTTTATAGCATCAAACATTTTAATATTGGTCGCGGCCACAATTCTAACGTTTGTTTTTTGTACTTGCGAAGATCCTACTTTAAGAAATTCACCATTTTCTAAAACACGCAGCAAACGTACTTGTGTCGTAAGCGGAAGTTCCCCCACCTCATCTAAAAATATGGTCCCTCCATCGGCTACCTCAAAATAACCACGGCGCGTAGCAGTAGCTCCTGTAAAGGCTCCTTTCTCATGCCCGAAAAGCTCGCTATCTATTGTTCCTTCAGGAATAGCACCACAGTTTACTGCGATATATTTAGCGTGTTTTCTATGTGAAAGAGAATGAATTATTTTTGGAAGCGATTCTTTACCCACACCACTTTCTCCAGTGACCAAAACAGAAATATCTGTTGGTGCTACTTGAATAGCTTTTTCGATAGATCGATTCAATTTCAAATCATTGCCAATGATTTCAAAACGTTGTTTTATAGATTGTATACTTTCCATTTTATTTTCCTTAGGAAGATTTTTTATAATCGTTCCCTTCTAATAGATACAGCTGTTAGGCGAACTAACCGTAACGTCTGACTATACCTTAATTATTACTGTAACTTATGGCTTTCCCAATAAGGGTAGCTGAAGTGCAATTTTCAATTTTAACATCGACAAAATCTCCAATTTCATAGTTTTCTTTTGGGAAAACTACAACTGTATTTTGTTGATTTCTTCCCATCCAATGTTCCTCTGATTTTTTAGAAGTACCTTCAATGAGTACTTCTTCTATAGCACCTAAATGCTCTTTGGTTTTCAAACTACAGTGTTCACGCTGTAAGGCAATTATTTCTGCTAATCGCCTTTGTTTTGTTGCTAACGGAATATCGTCTTCGAATTTACGAGCGGCCATAGTTCCGGGTCGCTCAGAATACAAATACATATAGCCGAAATTATACTTAACATAATCGAGCACAGCCAATGTAGCATTATGATCTTCTTCGGTTTCTGTTGGAAAACCAGAAATTATATCTTGAGAAATAGCACAATTAGGGAGTATTTCTCGAATATTATCAATCAAAGTAAAGTATTCTTCAATAGTATGAAGGCGGTTCATTTTTTTTAATATGCTATTGCTTCCACTCTGTACAGGTAGGTGAATATGATTACAAATATTCTCATATTTCGCCATGGTATGAATAACATCTAAGGTCATATCTTGCGGATTCGAAGTAGAAAAGCGAATGCGCATTTTGGGTTGGGCTTCGGCTACAGTAGCCAACAACTTTGAAAAATTAACGGCAGTCGCTTTTTGCATTTCTGAGGCCTTCTCAAAATCTTTTTTTAATCCGCCACCATACCACAAATAACTATCTACATTTTGACCTAATAGGGTAATTTCCTTGAATCCTTTTTTTGCTAAGTCATTTACTTCTTCAATAATAGACTGCGGATCGCGACTTCGTTCGCGGCCCCTAGTAAATGGTACCACACAGAAGGTGCACATATTATCACAGCCCCTAGTTATTGACACTAAAGCACTTACTCCATTACTTTGCAAGCGTACAGGGGCGATATCACCATAGGTCTCATCTTTAGATAAAATGACATTTACAGCATCACGCCCTGCGTCAACTTCTTTAATGAGATTGGGTAAGTCTTTATAAGCATCTGGGCCAACAACCATGTCAACAATCTTTTCCTCTTCAAGCAATTTGCTTTTTAGTCGCTCGGCCATACAACCTAAAACACCTACTTTTAAATGCGGGCGATATTTTTTTACAGCATTGAATTTTTCTAAACGCTTGCGAACCGTTTGTTCTGCCTTGTCACGTATAGAACAAGTGTTTACAAGAACCAAATCAGCATCTTCGAGATTGTTTGTTGTATTAAAACCTTCATTGGTAAGAATTGACGCCACAATTTCACTGTCAGAAAAATTCATGGCACAGCCATAACTCTCTAAATAGAGCTTTCTGGTATTCGAAGTTTTTTCTTCTAAGGCAATGGTGTTGCCCTGTATTGTTTTATCAATTGTTTTTTCCATTCAAGAATTCTGAATACTTCAGTTAGGGTCTGCAAAGATAGTGCTTAATGTAGATTAGTGACAAATTGGCAGTATAAAATATTTACAGCGAAAAACGCAACCTTGTTTAACTTGTTGCGTCTTATAGATGTTGTATTTTTATTATAAATTATTTTTCAAGATTTGAGAGAATAATTCTATAATATATTGATTTTCAGATGATTTAGTGCCATAAAATAATAAATTAATTAGAAAATTTCTATTTTAAGAAAAAGATCCCAAAAAACTAAAAGATTAAACAAATGAAAAAATTAGTAAGCCTTTTTATTGCCTTAGTGGTGCTACAAGCCTGTGATTTAAGCGATCAAGATGATCTTAATGCAAAACAAACGTATTTGATTGCGACTCCTATAAAGTCAAATTTGGTTGAATTTAAAGAAGAAGCCATAGCTATAACTGAGCCAGTACCCATGATTGAATCAGGAAAAATATATGCGTACCAAAATTTCATTTTTGTAAATGATGTCGGAAGAGGTTTTCATATTTTAGATAATGCTGACCCTACTGCGCCAAAAAATATTGGCTTTATAAAGCTAGAAGGAAATTATGATATTTCTATAAAAGATGATCGCTTGTATGCCGACAGTTATGGTGATCTTGTAATAATGGATATTTCAGATATCAATACGATCACTCTTGCCAAACGCATGGAGAATGCGATTTATCAAGAGTTTTGGTGTACCGTAGGTTTCGATGTGATATGGCCTGAAGCAGATGCCTATGATTATAGTGAATTTAACGCTGCAACTGACGCCTTAACGGGTTGGGAAGTAAATGAAGTGCGTATGACAAAAGAAGCGTTTGAAAATAGGTTTGGTGCTTCAAATTTTGCTGAAGATTCAGCGCTAACAAATTCATCTGCCTCGCCTAGTACTTCAACTACAGGGCAAGGAGGTTCTTTTGCGCGATTTAGAATTGTTGAAGATTATTTATATGCTGTTGAATCTTGGACAATAAATGTCTTTGATATTTCTGATTTAGATAATCCTATAATTAAAGAAGATGTTTATACAAATGGTATTATAGAAACAATTTTTAACCAAGGTGATATCTTGTTTTTGGGTGGTACTCAAGGCATGTATATTTATGACATTTCTTCTCCTGCGACTCCTAAATATGTTTCCGAATTCACACATGGTAGAGCATGTGATCCGGTTGTGGTTGATGATGGGTATGCCTTTGTCACCTTAAGAAGCGGTAACACCTGTGGAGAAACTGAAGACGGCTTGTATGTTGTTGATATTGAAGATTTGAGCAATCCTACTTTGAAAAAAATATACCCTATGTCAGAGCCTTTTGGTCTTGGAATTAAAGAGGACAAACTTTTTATTTGTGACGGTTCTGCGGGATTGAAAGTATATGACAAATCGGATGTCAATAATTTAATTCAATTGAATCATTTTGAAAACATTAATACCTATGATGTAATTCCGTTATCAAATTCGTTATTAATGATTGGCGATAAAATATTGTATCAATACGCATACGAAGCAGACGATATTAGTCTTTTAAGTACTTTTAGCTTGAATTAGTAGAAAATTAAAATAATGAAACTGATCAAAATATTTAGTGGAATTGTATTACTTATTTTTATTGCTTGTGATAAAAATGCAGTAACACCGATAGCTGATGATGGTTATTTCGTATTTGGAAGTTTTTATGGGGAATGTGAGGGAGAAGGCTGTATCGAAATTTTTAGATTAGAGGAGAATCAATTGTCTGAAGATACCTTAGACAATTACCCAAGTGCTGATTTTTATCAAGGTAAGTATGTTACTTTAACAAATGATAAATTTGAAATGGCGAAAGATTTGCCTGGGTTTATGCCCGACAAACTATTTGATGAAAATGAAAAAATTATTGGTGCTCCTGATGCTGGTGATTGGGGCGGAATTTATGTAGAATATAATAATGACAACATTAGAAAATTTTGGTTAATTGATCAAAAGAAAGATAATGTGCCTTCATATTTGCATGCATTTATTGACGCCATTAACGAAAAGATTGGGCGTATTAATGAGTAGGTTAAGAAACCAGAAGAATTATAAAAACATCCTTATTATAAGGATGTTTTTTTTGGCGTATATATAATGTTATAGTCACAAATTAAAAAATTCAACTACTTTTGTTGGTTCAAAAAATGAGGCATGGCTAAAAATTTAGTAATAGTAGAGTCGCCAGCAAAGGCGAAAACAATCGAAAAATTTTTAGGGAAAGATTTTAAAGTTGAGTCAAGTTTTGGTCACATCGCAGATCTACCATCTAAAGAACTGGGTGTTGATGTTGATAATAATTTCACACCGAAATATATCGTAGATGACGACAAGAAAGCACTTGTAAAAAAGCTGAAAGCTCTTGCTAAAAAAGCCGAAGTTATCTGGTTGGCGAGTGATGAAGATCGAGAAGGAGAAGCAATTTCTTGGCATCTAACAGAAACTTTAGGCTTAGAAAAAAGCAAAACAAAACGAATTGTTTTTAATTCTATTACCAAATCAGCGATACAGAAAGCTATTGAAAACCCGAGAGAAATAAATTACAATCTGGTCAATGCGCAGCAGGCTCGACGCGTTTTAGATCGCCTCGTGGGGTATCAGTTATCTCCTGTACTTTGGAAAAAAATAAAACCTGGCTTGTCAGCAGGTCGTGTACAATCAGTTGCTGTACGTTTGATTGTGGAAAGAGAACGTGCCGTTGACGCATTTGTGCCAGAAGCATCCTTTAAGATATCAGCCCAATTTAAAACATCTGATGGCAGTGCTTTTACAGCTAAACTAAACAAAACATTTCCTTCCAAAGAAGCGACTGAAGCTTTTTTGAAACAAAACATGGGGGCTAATTTTTCGGTAAATAATCTAGATAAAAAACCGGCAAAAAAATCTCCATCGGCTCCATTTACAACTTCAACGCTACAGCAGGAGGCTTCTCGTAAACTTTATTTTTCTGTAGGCAGAACGATGCAGGTGGCACAGCGTTTATATGAAGCAGGTTTGATAACCTATATGAGAACTGACAGTGTGAATTTGTCTAATGAGGCTATTAATGCCGCTAAAGATGCTATTATCACTAATTACGGGGAGCAATATAGTAATGTTCGCAATTTTAAAGGAAAATCTAAAGGTGCTCAAGAAGCACACGAGGCTATACGACCTACTGATTTGATGAAACAGTCACCTTCTTTAGAACGAGATCAGCAGAAGTTGTATGAATTGATTTGGAAGCGAACAATAGCTTCGCAAATGAGTGATGCCCAACTAGAACGAACTAATGTAAAGATAGGTGCCGACAAACATGATGAGGTATTTTCGGCCAATGGAGAGGTCATAAAATTTGATGGTTTTCTGAAAGTATACCTTGAAGGGTTAGATGAAGAAGATAAGGGAGAGGAGCAAGAAGGAATGTTACCGGCGATGCAAAAGGGTGATCGTTTAGAGAATAATTTTATTTCTGGAACGGAGCGTTTTTCAAGGCCGCCTTATCGTTTTACAGAAGCATCTCTGGTAAAGAAGTTAGAGGAGCTAGGTATTGGCAGACCCTCTACATACGCACCTACAATTTCTACTATCGTCAACAGAAAATATGTAGAAAAAGGAACTGTAGAAGGAACAGAACGTAAGTATGTTCAATTAGTACTCGAGAAGAACGCTTTAAAAGAAAAGAACCTTTCTGAAATGGTAGGGTCAGATAAAGGAAAACTTGTTCCGACGGACATAGGAATAATTGTAAATGACTTTTTAGTAAGTAATTTTTCTGCTGTCTTAGATTTTAATTTTACCGCCAAAGTTGAAGAAGATTTTGATGAGATTGCTGAAGGACAAGAAGATTGGCAGAAAGTAATGAAATCATTTTATAAAGATTTTCATCCGATTGTCAAAGATGTTGAAGAAAACGCTGATCGAGCTAGTGGTGAACGTATTTTAGGCGAAGACCCAAAAACTGGCAAACGCGTTGCGGTGCGTTTAGGAAGGTTCGGACCAATGGTGCAAATAGGCACGGTTGATGATGAAGAAAAACCAACTTTCGCCAGCCTATTGCCTGACCAATCTTTAGGCACCATTACTTTTGATGAAGCAATAGAACTTTTTAAATTGCCTCGAAAATTAGGCGTATATGAAGGAGCTGAAGTATTAGCCAATGTAGGGCGTTTCGGTCCCTATGTGAAATTTGGTGATAAATTCATTTCTATGGATAAAGGCGAAAGCGCTATGGAGATAGAATTAGACCGAGCCATTGAATTGATCGTAGCAAAACAAAAGGCTGATGCGCCAATAGCTAGCTATGAAGGCAAAGACGTTCAAAAAGGCGTCGGTCGTTTCGGCCCTTTTATTAAGTGGAATAGCATGTTCATTAATGTGAACAAAAAATATGATTTTGATAATCTTACACAAAGTGATATTGAAGAGTTAATCGAAATTAAAAAACAAAAAGAAATTGACAAGCTCATTCAAGAATGGCCTGAAGAAGGTATTCGAATTGAAAAGGCAAGATGGGGTCGACACAATGTCATTAAAGGCAAAATAAAAGTAGAACTTGCCAAAACGATTGATGCCACAAAAATTTCATTAGAAGAAGCAAAGACCTTAATTGAAAAGAAAACTCCAAAGAAAAAAACACGGACAAAAGCTAAGGCTAAAAAAAAGTAGCTAATAATTTCAGCAATGTTTAGATAGTATGGCATATGATTTCTTAGTTCCTGTTGAAGATAAAGTATTGGCACATAATGAATTATTGCCAACCCAAGCCCTAGGCAAAAACATTCACATACATTCAAAGAAAGAAGGGTTACCTGTATTGGCCATAGCATCTTTGGCAATCGTAGGTGTCAAAGAATCACGAAACGCCTTTGAAAAGAAAATAGAAAAGCTTGATGTTTCTGCAATTCGAATTGAGCTTTATAAATTACTCATGGGCAATTGGAATGGTACTATTGTAGACATGGGTGATATTGAAGAAGGTCAAACTGTTGAAGACACCTATTTTGTAGTTAAGGAAATTGTTGCAGGTCTTCTTGAAGAAAATGTGATACCAATAATAATAGGTGCAACCCAAGATATTACTTATCCTGCGTACCGGGCTTTCGATGGTATTCGTGATATGATTAATTTGGTTGCTATTGACAGTCGCTTTGATTTTGGCCAAGAAGATGAACTCATATCTTCAAACTCGTACATGAGTAAAATCATAACTGATAAACCGAACAATCTATTTAATTTTTCAAATATTGGGTACCAGAGTTACTTTAATGCCCAAGAAGAAAAAGATTTGATGGAGCGTCTTTTTTTTGATGCCTATCGTTTAGGGGATATGATTTCTGATATTAAATTGGCAGAACCCGTTTTACGAAATGCGCATATGGTGAGTCTTGATGCTCGCGCAATAAGAGCAAGTGAAATGAGTTATTCGAATAGTTTTTCTCCTAACGGTTTTACGGGAAGAGAAATTTGTGCTATTGCTCGTTATGCTGGCTTGAGTGATAACGTGAGTGTTTTTGGTGTATATGAAATGGAGAACACCAATCAGTCCAGTCAATTAATATCTCAAATAATATGGTACTTTATAGAAGGCTTTAATTTTAGAATTCAAGAGTTTCCTTATATCAATCCTGATGCATTTACAAAATACACTGTACCAACTGAAAGTGAAGAACTTATTTTTTATAAAAGTCATTTAACAGAAAGATGGTGGGTAGTAGTACCATCTAATTTTACTTCAGATACTAATTACGAAACTTCTTCGTTATTACCCTGCACTGAAAAGGACTATTTGGACGCTTGCGACCAGAACATTCCAGAGCGTTGGTTTAAGGCTTATAAGAAAGGTCTTAATTAATCAAATATTTTTTATCGTTTAAAAAAGGTTTGATACAATAATTTAATCAAATCGCAGTTTTAGAGTGTAGAATAAATATGTGATTTACAGTTTATAACCATAATCGAAATTTAACCTAAAGTATGAAGAAGCTATTGTTATCATCTATAGCATTTGGTTTTTTACTCGCAAGTTGCGGCTCAAAATCAAAAGGAGAATTAGTTGGCGCCGAAGGCAAAAAGTGGTATCCAGAAAAACCTTACGGAATGGAACTCATTCCAAGAGGGTCTTTTATCATGGGTAAAGCTGAAGAAGATCAAGCTAAAGTTTTAAACGCCCCTACAAAAACGGTAACCGTTCGTTCTTTTTACATGGATGATACGGAAATTACGAATAGTGAATACCGACAGTTTGTAAATTGGGTACGTGATTCGATTACAAGAACCCAATTAGCAATTTTAGCTGATGAGTTGGGCTTAAGTGAAGAAGATGGTGGTATTGGTGAGTATGCATTTAAAGATGCTGATACTACAAAATCATCTGTATATGACAAATATATGTTAGACAATTATGCGGGAATGGGAGAAACAGGTTATGAAGGAAGAGCCCTTAATACTGATATTGATTTAATATGGGATACTTCAGAATACCCTGATGAATATTATACAGAGATTATGGTAGATTCTATATATCTGCCTCAAGAAGAATCTTATAACGGTCAAAATACTATTGATGTAACTAAGCTAAAATACAGTTACAAATGGATGGATATCGAAGCAGCGGCACGTTCGAAAGCTGGCAGAAGAAAAGATTTTATTCGTAAAGAAGTAGTTCCAATTTATCCAGATACTACCGTGTGGATCCGCGATTTCGAATATTCGTATAATGAACCAATGCACAATGATTATTTTTGGCATGATGCCTATAGTGACTACCCAGTTGTAGGTATTTCTTGGGAGCAAGCACAAGCCTTTTGTAATTGGAGAACCAAGCATAAGAATGACGATCAAAAGGCACGAGGAAGGCAATTTGTAAATAAATTTAGGCTACCTACTGAAGCTGAATGGGAGTACGCTGCGAGAGGCGGTATCGAAGGAGGTACTTATCCTTGGGGTGGGCCTTATGTGATTAGTGATACAGGCTGCTTTATGGCTAACTTTAAACCGCAACGTGGTGATTATGCTGCTGATGCTGCTTTGTATACTGTAGAGGCTAAGTCTTTTGAACCCAATGATTTTAACTTGTATAATATGGCAGGTAATGTAGCCGAATGGACCAACTCGAGTTACGATCCTAATTCTTACGAGTACGTATCAACAATGAACCCAAATGCAGGAGCTGGTGCTAATGCTAGAAAAGTCATTAGAGGTGGTTCTTGGAAAGATGTGGCTTACTTTTTACAAGTGAGTACAAGAGATTATGAATATGCTGATTCAGCCCGTAGTTATATTGGTTTTAGAACCGTACAAGATTATATGGGTGAAGAAGATTCAACACAATAAAAAAATAATTAGATAGAATTTCGTAGTAGTGTTTTAGCTGTGGCGGTATGAAACATGAATGAAAAACTTAAGAGTAAGCTTAAATTTTTAAATACATTAAACCCAAAGAATTTTCTGAAGCAATTCAGAACGAACGTTAACCAAATACTTATTATTAACATTAAATTTTAAATTAAACTTTTATTATGGCACAGTCAAAATCAACAAAGAAACTTTTTAACATGGCCTATGGCCTTGGAGCATCGATTGTAATTATAGGTGCATTATTTAAAATCCTTCACTGGGAGATAGACCTTGGTGGTTTCAAAATTGGAGGAGCGTTATTATTAGCAATTGGACTTATCACTGAAGCAGCAATTTTTGCTATTAGTGCTTTCGAACCAATTGATGAAGAGTACGATTGGTCTTTAGTCTACCCAGAATTAGCTGGTGGTGCTTCAAATGGTTCAAGCAATGAACTTGCTGAAATTAGAGAAACTGAGGCTTCTTTATCTGCTAAGTTAGATAACTTACTACAAGAAGCTGGCATAGATGCGCAACTTATGGAAAGCCTTG
>CALDYU010000017.1 GCA_937944485.1 uncultured Flavobacteriaceae bacterium
ACCGACTTCTATTACACTATTGGCTAATACAACTACTGTAACTTTTGATGTAGCGGCCGTAGATGATAATCTGATTGAAGCGACAGAATCTTTCGAAGCAGCTATTTCATATACTTCTGGCGGACAAGTAAACATAATAGACAATGAAGCAACTGGTACTATCACCGATAATGATGGGGGCGTATCGACAGGTATCTCTTTTAGTAATGATAACATCACTGTTGATGAAGCTACGGGTACAGCAACTATAGAGGTACTGCTTACCGGTAATGTAGCGGGTGGCTTTACTATTGCCTATACCACGAATGATAACTCTGCCGTGCAGTCTGAGGATTATACCACAACTGCTGGTACACTGTCCTTTGTTGGTGCTGATGGAGAAACACAAGCTATTGTAGTGCCGATCATTGATGATAATATCATTGAATCTACAGAAAATTTACTGGTTGATCTTTCTAACCTATCGACTAGCCTTATCATTTTTAATGATACACAAGGCACTATTAATATTACAGATAATGATACTGAAATATGCGACGATGGTATCGATAATGATGGTGATGGACTGGTCGACTGTGATGACCCAGATTGTTATTTAGCTATAAACTCTGGAGCCCTAGATAGCGATGGAGATGGTATAGGAGATTCTTGCGACCTTGATAATGATAATGATGGTATTCTGAACAGAGATGAATGTGCAACGAATGTTACCTTAGCTTTAATAGGAAACCCCACAACCTTAAATAGTAGCCCTGTTACCAATGCAATTAATGTAACCGATGGTGATATTATAGAAGTAGCCAATGTCGGATTGTTGTCTGATGGTACTAATCTTATAGTACGAATTGTAATTGAAGAGGTGATTACTGGTCCTTCATTTGATTTTACTGGAGGTAAAACCGGAGCTGTTTATGATCCTTTATCTGGTAGTTTGTCTATTGAGCAATTTGATCCAACAAATGATAGTAGTATAAAATTTTATATCGAGATAGTAGATACAATGACAGGGAACCCTCTAACCGTATTTGGAGAAGCAATTTTTAAAGACATAGATTCGCAAGGTGGAAGAGATTTTACCGAAGTTCTTGGCACTGGTTACGGTCTTTCAGCTTCATTAGGATCAAATTTGGCTATAGTAAACTATGTGAATGGATCTGGCCCAGCATCAGACCAAACGTATTACGGACAAAACCCAACCTTACTCGGTGACCCCAATAACTGGCAAGACGAAGAAAATAACAACTCAAATACTCAAGAGAATTGGGCAACTATAAGTTATGAGTATATAAATAGATTACATTTATCCTATGGCGTTACAGGTACGCAATTGGGTTATGATCCTAATGGAAATAGAAGTATTGCGTTAACAGATATTGCCGTTCGAGAATTTTGTGATACCGATAATGATGGTCAACCAGATGTAATAGATCCAGATTCTGATAATGATGGCTGTGTTGATGCTATCGAAGCCAGTCATACTGATGCTGATGCTGATGGAATTTTAGGAAATTCCCCAATTACTGTTAATAATGATGGATTAGTTGAGAATCAAGGAGGTTATACAGGAACCACTCCTGAAGTTATAACACCAAATCAAACTATTACAATTCATACGCAACCCAATGATGTAAGTATTGATGAAGGTGATAATACTAGCTTTTTGGTAGCAGTTACTGGAACTGATCTAACGTATCAATGGGAGGTAAGTATTGATGAAGGTGCAACTTGGAATGCTATTAGTGAAGGAGGAATGTATTCTGGAGTAACTACGCCAACATTAACCTTGACCAATGTTCCGTTTTCTGAGAACTCAAATGATTACAGATTGATTGTGACCGATGCTGCAAATCGATGTAATTCTGTTTATTTTTCCAATTCCGCTAATTTGATTTTAACTTCTACGACCGTTGACCTTGATGCAGACAATGATGGTATTTTAGACAGTTTTGAAGATTTAAATTTAGATGGAGATGACGACCCTAGTACAAACCCAACGAATTCTGACGAAGATATCTATCCAGATTATCTTGATATTGATAGTGATAATGATGGTATCCCTGATAATGTAGAAGCTCAAACAACAGCTGGGTATATAGCCCCAAGTCTGCAAGATCTTAATGATAACGGATTAGATGATGCATATGAGAATGGCGCTGAACTAGGCTTGATTCCTGTAAATACAGATGAGACAGATTTACCCGATTATTTAGATACGGATAGTGATAATGATAGTGTAGCAGATGATATAGAAGGTCATGATCATAATCATGATGGTATTCCAGATGTGCTTCATATAGGATCAGATAAAGACAATGATGGTTTAGATGATAGTTTTGAAGGAGAAAACCAAATTGATATAGATGTAAATGATGAAATCGATAATCCAATTGCTGATCTTCCGAACACCGATGGTGATGAAGAATCAGATTATAGAGATTTAGATGATGATGGAGATACGATCCTGACAATTGATGAAGATATTAATGAAGATAATAATTATGCAAATGATGATACTGATGGCGATGGTACTCCTGATTATTTAGACCCCGATGTTCCTCCAGTAATAGAAGATGTAGAAGTCTTTAATATTGTCACCCCTAATGGAGATGGTGCACATGACTTTTTGATGATTACTGGTTTAGATGTACGACCAAATAATGATATCCAAATCTATAATAGATGGGGAGTATTAGTATACACAACTAAATCTTACAATTCAAATAATAATAGTTTCGATGGTAAATCACAAGGTCGGGCTACTGTAAGAAAAGGAGATAGGTTACCTGTGGGCACCTACTTTTATATTTTGAATTATGAAGATATCGATGGAACTAATAAATCCCTGACTGGGCATATTTATTTGAATTAGTAGCTTAATTTGTATATGAAAAAATACGAGAGACCTCAGTTTTTACAAAATGCCTTTTTTACAGACTTTTATATTCTCACATTAGTATTAATAGCAATATTATTTAGTTCGTTTACATAAAGGTAAAATTTCAGTGTGTTTGCAGACCAAGTTATAGTGACAAAAATCCCATGTTTGTTTTAGATTGGTATACACCCTATTCTTCTATTCGATTGGTTCATATTTTATTTTATCAATCGTTGTATCAACGACAAAGGTGTTATTTTTGTTAAAAATACTTGTCTTCGGGTATTCTACCGTAATAAAAAATGATCTTGAAAGAAGAACACGTAATCTTAGTAAATCAAAATGATGAACAAATAGGTCTAATGCCTAAAATGGAAGCTCATGAAAAGGCAGTGCTTCATAGGGCTTTTTCTGTATTTGTAATGAATGACAATGGAGAAACCATGCTGCAACAACGTGCGGCACACAAGTACCATTCTCCTTTACTTTGGACCAATACTTGTTGTAGTCATCAACGTGATGGAGAAAATAATATTGATGCTGGCAGACGTAGGCTTCGTGAAGAAATGGGTTTCGAAACTGAAATTAAAGAGTTATGTTCCTTTATTTACAAAGCGCCGTTTGATAACGGACTCACCGAACATGAGTTTGATCATGTAATGATCGGAAAATATAATGAGGCTCCCGTAATTAATACTCAAGAAGTTGCTGATTGGAAATGGATGAAACCACTAGCAATTCAGCAAGATATTGCTGAAAACCCAGAGCGATATACTGCATGGTTTAAGATTATATTTGAGAAGTTTTATGAGCATTTAACCCAAAATATAACAAAAGATGAAGGTGAAAGTTAGTAGAAAAGCACATTTTAATGCCGCGCATCGATTGTACAGACCAGATTGGAGTTTTGAAAAAAATGACCAAATTTTTGGTAAATGTAATAACCCCAATTTTCACGGTCATAACTATGAATTGATAGTTAGTGTTATTGGTGAAATTGATCAGGAAACAGGTTTTGTTATAGATATCAAAATTCTAAAAGACTTAATAAAAGCGGAAATTGAAAATGCTTTTGACCATAAAAATCTAAATGTTGAAGTTCCAGAATTTAAAGAATTAAATCCAACGGCTGAAAATATAGCAGTGGTTATCTGGAACAAATTGCGTCCGCATATCGATGTTGAAAAAGACCTTGAAGTGACGCTATACGAAACACCACGTAATTTCGTAACCTATTCAGGTTACTAGAAACAGTAAATTATGCCGATTATAATTGCTTTATAATGCCAGAAGTTGGTTCAGAGGTATGGTAATACTATTTTTGACAACGAATTGCTAATATGAATACATGTATCCACTTAAATTTCAACCCATTCTAAAAGAACGTCTTTGGGGCGGAACCAAACTTAAAGATGTATTGGGAAAACCAATTGAAAATGATATTACTGGCGAAAGCTGGGAATTGTCAACAGTACCAGGTGATATTTCGGTGGTAGCCAATGGCGATTTAAAAGGAGTTTCTTTACAAGAATTGATCAATGAAAATCCCATTAAAATGTTGGGAAAAAGTGTTTATGAAAGATTTGGAACTGATTTTCCAATTTTAATAAAATTTATTGATGCTAAAAAAGATTTATCAATACAATTGCATCCCAATGATGAATTAGCTCAAAAACGACATAATTCTTTTGGAAAAACGGAGATGTGGTACATTATGGATGCAGATAAAGATGCTAATCTTATCGTAGGTTTTAATAAAGATGTTAGTAAGGAAGAATATTCCAAAAGTCTTGAAAATGACACCTTGCTTGATTTATTAAATTACGAATCTATACAAGAAGGCGATACTTTTTTTATTAATACTGGTAAGATTCACGCCATTGGTGCGGGCGTATTGTTGGCAGAAATACAGCAGACTTCAGATGTGACCTATCGGGTATTTGATTTCAACAGAAAGGATAAAAACGGAAACTTTCGTGAACTACATACAGAAATGGCATTAGATGCCATAGATTATGAAAAGAAAGATGATTTTAAGGTGTCGTATCCTCAAAAATTTGACTCGGTTAATACCATGGTCGATTGCCCTTACTTTAAAACAAACTTTATCGAACTTTCTCAGAATCTTAGTTTAGATGTGTCGCAGAGAGATACTTTCTCTATATATATGTGCGTTGGCGGTGAAGCTGATATATATAATGACTTTGGAAATGTGCACCTTAAAAAAGGAGAAACCACTTTTATATCAGCGGCAGCTACTATCATTGATTTAAAGGCGACTGAGGCCAAATTACTTGAAGTTACCATTTAGCAATGTAGATTTTCTTCCATCACCATGAAGAAGAGAATCTAAATAGTTCTATTTTTGTAAAAAATTTACCCATGGCAAATATTAGAGATTTAAAAAAAGATATAAATTACGTTTTAGGTGATATTATTGAAGCAGTATACATTGTTGATGCGGCGAACAATAAACCTGACTCCAAAGAAGGTGCAAAAATTATCGATAGTGCGATAGAGACTTTTGACGATTTAATTGCAAAAGTTAATCAAAGAGGCGTTGAAAATAGAGCTTCTCATTTAAAAGAAGTTCGAGAAGAATTAGAAAAAAAAGGAAAAGCGCTAATTGAAAATTTAAATAAATTAAGTTAACATTAGAGTAGTACTAACAGCATAAAAATCCACTGTAATAGTGGATTTTTTTATACCTAATTTTTAAGATTGGCAATAAGAATTGCCAGCCTTTGACCATATTTAGAACCTACAACTTCAGTACTCAGGGAGTTATAAATAGAATCTAAATATTTTACGTTGGCATTGGGTATCTCACTAACTGCAATGTAAGGGGCTACGTAAGAATCTCTATTGTTAATAGCAAAATTAATCGCAAATAAATAACCCCGCTGGGTAATTCGATCACTTTGACGTTGCAAAGAATCTAGTTGTAAAGAATCTAGTGCATTATCACTGCGCATACTTTGTTGTAATACCTCTAGGTTTCGCTTATTTATGATGGTCATATGCTTTCTAAATTCTTTTAGTTTTTCAGTACTTTCGGAACCAGCTATCTCAGCGTCGGCTTCAAAATCATTCCACGAAGTGTTAATAGTAATCGTACCTGGTTCGCCAAAAAAAGTGATGCGATCATTGAGGTCATTATTATCTTTTTTGTTCAGATATAAATAGAATATTTCAGGACTTTCCAATTCCGTTTGAAATGAAAAACTACCATCGCCATTAATGGTTAAAGAATCAGCAATAACAATTGACGAATCAGGTATGTGTTGCAAATAAAGAGTCCCTTTTTTGAGCCCCTTAACTGTTCCAGAAACCATCATTGTGTTTTCTGTTATTCCATCTCCACAAGCCGAAATAAATAGTAGGATTGAGATTGTATAAAGTACCTTCTTCATGTTTTACATTTAGTCGGCAAATATCAGTATTTTTTTCGAATAGGCTAAAAAAGTTTGCGTAGTACCTATTAAACTTTAGAGGCAATTTCCATCAAATAAGCACAAAATAGTGCTCCCCCCGTACCAACGACATAACCAAACACCGCTAATAAAACCCCTACTGATGTTAGTGATGGATGAAATTCAGATGCGACCACTGGCGCAGATGCAGCACCACCAACATTCGCTTGACTACCAACTGCCAAAAAGAAGAAGGGAGCTCTAATTAATTTCGCAACAAGTATGAGGAGTACGGCATGAATGGCTATCCAAATAAACCCTAAAACAATAAGTCCAGGAGTTTCGAAAGCTCGAGTTAAATCCATTTTTATCCCTATGGTTGCTACTAAAATGTAAATGAACATACCACCAATTTTACTCGCTCCGGTACCTTCATAATTTTTAGCTTTGGTAAACGAAAATGCCACGCCAATTAAGGTTGCCAGTACGACCATCCAGAAAAAACCAGAACCTAAGAAAGATAGAAAGTTCGTTTTGTCAGCAACGGCCGCGACGTTATCTTTCAAAAAGGCACTTATTTTACTACTAAAAAAATGAGCAAGGCCTACTGTGGTAAAAGCAAGCCCGAGCATAATCATGTAATCTTTTATGGTAGGGACTCTTGTGATTTTTTCTGTGAATTCAGTGACTTTAATTTTGAGTTTTTCAATGGCTGAAGTATCAGCTTTTAGCCAAGAGTCGATGCGTTTTGTTTTGCCTATGCCAAAGAGAATTATAGCCATCCAAACGTTAGCTACTACAATGTCGACTAATACCATTTTACTATATTCATCGCCGTTATATTTGAAAATTTCAAACATTGCGGCTTGATTTGCGCCTCCTCCGATCCAACTACCGGCAATCGTTGATAGACCTCGCCAAATAGCATCAAAATCATTACCTCCTACCGTTTCAGGCGAAAAAATAGCCACGATTAAAATCGCTAAAGGACCACCAATAATAATACCAATTGTGCCGGTAAAAAACATTATTAAGGCTTTTGAACCTAGGTTTTTAATGGCTTTTAAATCTATGCTAAGGGTCATTAAAACAAGAGCCGCAGGTAGTAAATATCTACTCGCCATATAATATAACTTTGAACTATGCGCAGTAATGTTTCCGGACGGATCAACAGTATGCCACTCTTCAGCAATAACTCCAAATGAAGCTAAAAGGCTGGGTAAAATATAGCACATTAAAACGGCAGGTATAAAGGTGTAGAATTTCTTAAAAAAACCTGTTTTAATTGAAGAAGTATAAAAAACAAAACCTAAACTGAGAGCGAGTAAACCAAAAACAACGGTATCATCAGTAATAATGGGTTCTGGCAATAATTTTTCCGTCATTAGGAAGTGATTTTTACTTCCTTCAAATATAAACATTTATAAATGTTTCTTGATAAAGTGCGCCACACCATGTTCGATATTTTTTAAGGTAGTATAATTGGCGATAGCCTTGACTTCATCTCTAGCATTACCCATGGCAACGCCACAACCTGAATGCTGAAGCATTTCAATGTCATTATAATTATCTCCGAATGAAATGACATCGGTTAGTGATTCAGCTGAAGATAGTAACATTTGAATGGCTGATAGTTTAGAAACCGATATCGGGGCTATTTCAATAAGGGTGTCGTTTGACCTGTATATATTAATTTGTTTCCCCAGTTCATGTTTTAATTGAGGAAAAATAGTATCAGTAGAAGTTTTTGTACCCATCAACATAATTTTATGAGCACTTATATTTCGCGTATTCCAATCTGTTAGAGTTTGCCCAGTAGTCTTGAAAATGGGAATTGTTTTGGTGTGTTTTATTTCTTTTTCAACTCGTTCAGAAGTCTCTTCTACATACCATTCTTTGTTATAATACAAGCCTAGTTTTACTTCGTATTTTTCAGAGATCTTGTAGATTTTTTCTACCGTATTTAAACCTATAACCTCTGAGAATGTTTCGCGATTGCCATCCAAAATAAGGGCTCCATTATAGCATATAATAGGCTGATTGGTGATGCCTAATCGATTCTGTAAATACGTCATTGATTGCGGCATGCGCGCCGATACTAAAACAATTCGATGCGTTTCTTTAATGCGATTGATTTCAGAAATAGTAAAATCAGAGACATCATTTTTAGACGACAGTAAGGTGCCATCTACGTCAGAACATACTAATTTGAATTTCATCTATATGTTTAACCAGTACGTGAGTTTTAGATTGATCGACCGAAACTGCGGGCTAAAGCCATTTACAATATAATTGTCATTGTATACTAGAAAAAGATCGGAGAGTGGAGCGAAACGCCATTGTAACCTCGAATTTATTCCTAGTCTATCTTGGTTATTACTATATTGAAATAGGGTTGTCCAAAATAAAGATTTATTTAATGTATAGTCTATTCTGGGGCTTACAAACCAGATTTTGGCACTTGCAAATGGCTGGGGCATTTTAATATTATTGTAATTAAAACGCATTGAAATTATCGTTTTAGGTTGAATACGAAGTGACGTGTTTCCAGTCAATGAAAATATATCTCCTTCAAAAAAACGTCCTTTTTGAGCTTCAACAGAATATGAGAATACTCGAGCTCTGTTCGATCGATAACTAGCATTTACTACATTGGTATGATAGCCTTTATTGGCAGGTAAGGGTACAGAACCATCAACTCCTGTAGGATCGAATTCATTTGTTAAATAAATAAAATTATTAACTAAACCGAGACCTAGTTGAGATTGATTTTTAAACTCACTTTCAATACTTAGACTGTGATTAAAATCTGAAGTACTATCATTAAGACCATCAATGAATGTATTTAAACCTTTGCTTTGAGTAACTACTGAAAAGGCTTCAAGGCTTATATTGTTTAGTGTTTTGCTCTGAGGCCATATTACCCATTCAAGAGATGAAGCAGCCTTACGTATATTCTTTCTTCGAATAAAACCTAAGTCAGAATTGAAATTAGCATCAATATTTACCAAATCAATAAACGCATTAAAATTACGAGAAAACCTACCTGAGAATGCCCCAAAAGAAAAATTGTCTTTAGTATTATCAGGTTGAAATGATTTGTGCATGTAAAATTTACCTATCCATTTATTATCTTTCGAAGCCAAATTGTAATCAATTCCAAATACCCGATTATATTCATCTTCTGGTGCAATAAAGTCGTACTCCTTAAATGTTTGCCGGTTAATAAAAAAGGCATTGATATTAGAGCGCGCAAAAACTTTACGCTGTATAACAAACATTGAATTATTATTGGATGCAATTTCGTTGTCGACATCTTCATCAGTTTGTATGCTAAAAAGGCCGAGGCGCCAGTTTTCATCTAATTTTCCGCTTAACCGAAAACCACCAAGTATTCTATTTTCAATGGAATTACCAGTAGTGTCATTAGCAATGCCAATTCGGCGAGAGAAAAACGGATTTGCATCGCGTGAACCTCCAAAATTTGAAAAAAGATCACTATTATCTACAAAGAATTGCCTCCGCTCAGGTAGGCTTATTTCGAATCGGGTAAGGTTTGTTACCAAGTTGTCAACCTCTACATTTGAAAAATCTGGGTTGATAGTAATGTCAAGATTCATTCCATTACCTATGGCAACTTTCGCATCTCCACCTAGGTTTATATTAGTATTACTATTATCCGACACAAAATCTTTTTCAGCAATTGTATTTACATAAGGAATTATGGCTAGGGGTGTTCTTGATTTACCTAAGGGTTTTTCAAAAACCATGTCGCCCATAAAGGCTAAACTAAAAATAAGCTGATTTTGAGGAACAGGATACCAAACACTACGTTCATTAGATTGTTGATCGAATTGATAACTTTGAAAACGCCATTTCGTTTCTCCCTCTTTAAATTTGAAAGAAGTAAGTGGAATTACTATTTCTGCGGTGTAACTGTTTTTATGGAGCTTAGTTTCGCCTTTCCACTTAACATCCCACGAGGTCGTAAACCCTCTGAGGTTTTGCCCTCCTCCAGAAATTAAAGCTTCTCTGCGAACCCCATAGGGGTTAATTCCGAATAAAAAAGCATTTGTACCGTCATTAAATGTGTCAAATAAAAGACTTATGTTGTCACTGCTTCCGGCTCTAAAATCTCTACGTAGTGACGAAATAACCCAATTGTCGCCAATAGAATTTACAGTAATACCAATATAAAGATTGGTCTTGTCATAGAGCATTTTAATATCGGTCTTTTGTTTTGCTAATATCGAATCAGAAGGGAAGTATTGTTGAAATTCATTAGCACTCTCTGCAGTTCCCCAGACAGGTTCATCAAGGTTTCCGTCAAGGGTAATGCCATCTGAAATTAGTTTTACTGTAAAACTTTTAGTGGCATCTTGACCCAAAGAAAGTAACACGAAAAATAGAAAGGGGAGAACCAGTATTTTTCTTATCATTAAGGTTGAATTAGCTAGCAGTACAAATTTAGTACTTTTGGCAGTACATAAGTCTTAAAATATATGTACTAGTCATTCTTTTTTTTTGGTGCCCTCTTATGTTCTCTTAGACTTTTCATCAACATCCATTCTATTTGACCATTGGTGCTTCGAAATTCATCGGCAGCCCATTTCTCAACAGCCTTCAACATTTCTTCATTTAAACGTAGTGCAAATGCTTTCTTTTTTGCCATTTACTTATCTATAAAGTAAAGATTAGTGATTTAAAGTACCTGTATTTACAATTGGTGAGGCATCTTTATCAGAACAAAGCACCACCATTAGATTACTAACCATGGCCGCCTTTCTTTCTTCATCTAAGGCTATTATGTCTTTTTCGCTTAATTTTTCTAAGGCCATTTCTACCATACTTACTGCTCCTTCAACAATTTTATGTCGAGCAGCAACTATCGCCGTCGCTTGTTGTCTTTTTAACATGGCGTTGGCTATTTCTTGTGCGTAAGCTAAATAACCTATTCTTGCTTCAAGAACTTCTATTCCGGCCATAGATAAACGTTCTTGTAGTTCTTTTTCCAAGGCCTCACTTACCTCATTCACACTTGAACGTAAGGTGATATCCTCATCTAAACCTTCGTCTGCAAAATTATCATAAGGATACATACTAGCCAACTTTCTTACAGCCGCATCGGTCTGTACTTTGACGAAATTCTGGTATTCATCAACTTCAAATGCTGCTTTATAGGTGTCTGTTACTCTCCAAACTAGTATAGTGCTTATCATTATGGGATTACCTAATTTGTCATTAACCTTCAGTCTTTCGCTATCGAAATTGCTGGCCCTCAATGAAATTGTTTTTTTAGAGTAAAAAGGATTGACCCAAAAAAGACCATTCTTTTTTACAGTACCAACATATTTTCCGAAAAGCAATAGTACTTTAGAGCTATTTGGGTTGACCAAGATTAAACCAAACATTAGAAACAAGGCTACAGGAATAAATACTAACCAAATGAAATTATCGGTTTTTAGAATCGTATAACAGGTTACCCCTAGAATAATTAAAATAATCAAAAGAAATAGATAACCATTTATCGCTGAAATATTTTTTTCGTTTTTCATAATACATAATAATATTAAAATGATATCATAAAGATATCAAAAAACGTATATAAACCAAATTTTTTTTGGAAAAAGGAATTGTTAGCTATAATTAAATGAAGTCCTTCCCCATTCATTATATTTGATAAAAGTATTTTTTTATGAAAAACAGTCTTTTAGTACTTCTATTGTTATCTGTTCATTTGACTTTCGCCAATGCTATTGTTTGGTCAAAAACCGGACATAGAGTTACAGGTGAGTTAGCTCAAAAGCATTTATCTAGAAAAGCAAGAAAGGCAATTTTTAAATTATTAGATGGAGAAAGTTTGGCTAAAGTTTCAACTTTTGGTGATGATATTAAAGCAGATCGTAAGTATAAAGAATTTGGCGCTTGGCACTATGTGAATTTTCCTGCTGATCAAAAATATGCTGATAGTGAACCAAGTAAATACGGAGATATTATGATAGGTATTACAACCTGTATTTCAAAAGTGAAGGACAAGAATAATGCGAAGGAGGATCGGGTTTTTTATCTAAAGCTTTTAGTGCATTTAATTGGAGATTTACACCAACCCATGCATGTAGGTCGGTTAGAAGATAAGGGAGGTAATGATATTCAAGTACAATGGTTTAAAAGAGGAACTAATTTACATCGCGTTTGGGATTCGCATATGATTGATGAATATGGAATGAATTATACGGAATTAACAGCTTCATTGCCGCGACTAACCAAAAAACAAAAGAAGTATATTCAGCAAGGTACTATATACCATTGGGTAGAGGAGTCTCAAGATATTGCGAACCGTATCTATGAGTCCGTTGAAATTGGAGAGAACTTATCGTATCGTTATAATTATGTTTGGTGGAGTACCGCAGAAAAACAACTACAGAAAGGCGGTTTGCGTTTGGCCAAGGTGCTAAATGATATTTTTCAATAGTTTGGCATGAGATTTGAAATATACCAATTGAAGTGCCATACGAGTATATTAATGCAGCGTACCTGTGTATTAAAGATAGTATGCAACTTTGGTGATAAGGTATAAAAATCGGTTCCCACGGCCGATTTTTTTTATGGAATAATGCGAAATGTAAGATTGATGCGCTCGCCGATGGGTTTTGTACTTTTCGGAATTTGATGTAACCAATGGTGCTGTGTTTCACCTTGCATTAATAAAAGACTGCCGTGAGCCAACAACAATTTGTGTTTTAATGCTTTGTTAGTGCTATGTTTTAGATGGAAATAACGTTCTTGACCTAAAGTAATAGAAGCAATTATCGGATTTTGACCTAGTTCTTTCTCATTATCAGCATGCCAACCATTACTATCCTTTCCTGTGCGGTAGCGATTTAACAAACAGGTGGTAAATTTCACCTCAATATTCTTTTCTATTTCCTCTTTTATTTCCAGAAGTTCTTTGGTGAATTGATGAGGTTGCATTTTAATATTGGAGTAAGAGTAGGGCCTATCATTATTTCCGTACAAGGCTGTAAGTCTGGGTTGTGCGTAACTTTTGCCAAACACTGTGATATCATCTTGTTGCCACGGAATATCGTTTTTGAACATTTCAAAGTATGCATCTGCCTTTTTTAGAGCAATAAAATTAGGAAAGTAGCTAATGTTGCTGTCTGGAAGATGTAGCCGTATGGGTTGTTGCATATCAATACTGAAGGTAATAATAGGCCCAATACATAAGCCCAAATTGTAGTGGAATGCGTAAGATAAGAATCCATTTAGGAATTCTTGCTGATGCCTTAGCTCCCGATAACATATAAAAATGAACCAGTAAGAAGGTAGTTAACATTAAAATGATACCATAAATGGCCATATTTTTGGTAACCGAAAAACAAAGAGCAAATCCTAGAATAATTTCAACTAATCCGCTCCAAAATACTAGGGCTTTATGATTCGGTATATACCGCGGCATAATTCGCATATATGCTTTAGGTTTTATAAAGTGCATAAGACCAGCGATTAGATACATAATTGCCATGGCATATAGGTGCCAGGGGTAGTTCAATTTTTCAGGTATTTACGGAAGCGTTCTTTTTTATAGTGTGGTACCGAGGTATTATCCATAAATAGGCGCAATAATTCTTGCGGCTTTTCTCGCATAAATATCAATTCGTAAAATTGTTGGATAGTAAGCGTATTTTGAGATTCTTCAATAAGCTCTATACGATCACCAGTCTTAACATCACCTTCTTCAAGAACACGAACATAAGTTCCGGGTTTGTTATGGCTTATAAACTGTCTTAAAACATCTTGGGTGCCAAAACGCACCCCTAGTTTATAGCAAGGCTCTCGCGGTTGCGATACTTGAACTATAGCCGAACCCAATTTATAAATATTACCTACACGCATGGTAGATTCATCAAGCCCTTCAATGGTAAGGTTCTCACCGAACATACCCCAGTCCCAATCTAATTCAGGGTATAGTGCTTTCCAATACGGGTAATTATCCGATGCAAACAAATAACAAGCCTTATTAATGCCCGCATGATGAACCCGATCTATAACAGTATCATTGGCAACGTCATTCGTTTTTAAAAAAAGAGTTTGCGCAACTGGCTTTTTGAAAATACCGGTTTGCTCTTCTTTGCCGTTCCAAATAAACGAAGTTGGGTTTCCTAAGTTCGTTGATATTATTTTCATATATTAAAAATAAAAAAACCATTCGCAACTAACGAATGGTTTTGATATTGTTTGATGCCTTTTTTATTCTGTTTCTTTTTCCATTTTTTTAGTTAAAAAGAAACCAGTTAATAGGCCTATGCCCGCCATGAAAAATATAGTGCCAGGGTAAGCTACGCCATCATGAACCCCCATGTTTTCTAAAATGGCACCTATGAAAATTGCTATCCCTACTCCAATTAAAAGTAGGGCTAAATTTAGGAGTACTACTTTGCCAGCGGAAGGGCCTTTGCCTTTTTTGCCAGAAAAGAAGATACTTGCGTCTGCCCCCTTTTCTATAAGCGCCATTCTTTCTTTATTTCTACTGGTAAAATAGAGATAAAGAACAGCGAAAATGAATAAAAAAAAGCTAATAGGTATTAATATTGCTTCTGCCATAATTTGATTTGTTTTTTAATTGATTAATAAACTCATTTACGGGTATGACGATTTCTTTTGATGCAAGGTTACACCAATTGAAATTATTTTTTAAAAAGCGTAACCAGAGTTGTATTTTAATCGTCATATCTGATGAATGAGCCTCAAAGACCAACATTATATTGATTGTATACAACAAGGTGATACGAATGCCTATTCCGTATTGATAGACCGTTATAAGTATATGGTATTTACTTTGGCTCTTAAAATGGTAAAAAGAAGAGAGGAAGCAGAAGAGATATCTCAAGATGTTTTTGTAAAGGCGTATACCGCATTGAATACTTTTAAGGGGGAATCGAAATTCTCTACTTGGTTGTATAAAATAGCATATTATCGCAGTTTAGATTATTTAAAGAAACAAAAGCGAAGTTTGCAAACGCATACGATTGACAGTGATACTGAATATCATTTACCGGCAATTGAAAATGTGATGGACACCTTAGAATTAAAAGAGAGAAAAAAGGTGATACAAGAAGCAATTGCTCTTTTAAAAGAAGAAGATGCCGTAGTCATTACGCTTCATTATTTTGAGGAGTTAACTTTAAAGGAAATTGCAGGAATTATGAATTTAGATGCGAATACGGTAAAGGTTAGATTATATAGAAGTAGAAAACGATTGGCTGTATTATTAAAAAATAGGTTAGAACCAGAAATTCTCGAGAATTATGGAAGAAGATAAAAAATTAAACGAATTTTTAAAGAAGTCTGTTAAAATGGTTGGTTTGGAAAAACCATCATCTGATTTTACACAGGTAGTACTATCGAAAATTACCAAAGAGACCCAAATTCAAAAAGAATACAAGTATACGCCACTATTTTCGAAGACGGCTTGGGTTGTTGTTTGTAGTGTGGTTGTGGCTATTTTTGTCAGTGCTATTTTTGCCAATAGTAGTACTGAAAGCACCTTGTATACACTATTAAAATTGAATCAATTAACGGCATTTAACCTTTCTGGTAGCCTGCCGAACATACCCTTTTTGAACATTTTTATGTATGGCTTTTGTGCAATAGCGTTTTTCGCTTGGATGCACATATTCCTAGTCTATAAACCATTCAAAAAGCGGTATCAATGGCAGTCGTAGCTTGCGCGTATTCGTTTTAGATCACAAATGTCTATCATGTGCTAAAGTATTTTATTAAATAAAAAAATCCACCTCAAGGGAATGAGATGGATTGTATTTATTACTTAGGTCTTTTATTTTACCATCTCGTAACTGCGTTTTATAAAGGCGGTTAATTCTTCTCCCTTTAATAAGCCTTTTGAAAGTCGCGCTAAATCAAGTGATTGATTGATCAAACGTTCTTTCTTTTTAGCAGTTTTAGTATTTAATATTTCACCTACCAATTCATGATTTGTGTTTACAATGAGGTTATACATTTCGGGCATGCCACCCATACCGAACATTCCACCGCCACCACCAGTCTGCTGCATTTCTTTCATACGACGCATAAATTCAGGTTCCGTAATTATAAATGGCGAAGCATTACTATCCATAGCTTCTAATTGCACCGTATAGCTTTTGTTTTCTATAACCTCTTCTAAATTTGATTTGAGTTTTTCCTTTTCTTCATCTGACAATTTCGAAATTTGCGTTTCTTCTTTTTTAATTAGATTGTCTAAATGATCGGCATCAACGCGCGCAAATGAAATTTTTTCCTTAGAGCTTTCCAGTTTTTGCATTAAATGTCCGATAATAGGTGAATCCATTAGTAAAACTTCATAACCCTTTCCTTTGGCGGCTTCAATATAACTGTGCTGCGCCTCTTTATCAGATGCATATAAGATAACTAGTTTGTCATCTTTATCAGTTTGAGCAGCTTTTATTTTTTCTTGTAGTTCTTCAAAAGTATAATAGTTATTATCTACCGTTGGATAAAGTGCAAATTTGTCAGCTTTTTCGAAGAATTTTTCTTCAGAAAGCATACCGTATTCAATTACAATTTTAATATCGTTCCATTTGCTTTCGAAATCTTCGCGGCTTTTTTTGAATAACGAACTTAATTTGTCAGCTACCTTTCTAGTGATGTACGAAGAAATTTTCTTGACAGCGCCATCGGCTTGTAAATACGAACGAGAAACATTTAGAGGAATATCTGGTGAATCAATTACCCCTCGTAACATGGTTAGAAATTCAGGAACGATACCCTCAACATTATCAGTTACAAAAACCTGATTTTGATAGAGTTGAATACGATCTTTTTGAATATTCATGTCGTTGGTCAGCTTCGGAAAATATAAGATCCCGGTAAGGTTGAACGGATAATCGACATTTAAATGAATATGAAATAGAGGCTCTTCAAACTGCATTGGATACAGTTCACGGTAGAAGCTTTTATAATCAGGGTCTTCCAAATCTTTAGGCTGCTTTGTCCATGCCGGATTCGGATTGTTTACAATATTATCAACTTCTTTTGTCGGCGCCGGATCCTCTTCTTTAGCACCTTCAGGTTTTGGCAAAGTTTCTGTTTTCATTCCGAATTTAATCGGAATAGGCATAAACTTATTATACTTTGTCAATAACTCATTGATACGACTGTCTTCTAAAAATTCTTTAGAATCATCTGCAATATGAAGCACAATTTCAGTACCATGCTGCTCTTTTTTTCCTTTTTTTAAGCTGAATTTAGGAGAACCGTCGCATGACCAATGTGCTGCCGGCTCGTCTTTATGGCTTTTGGTGATAATTTCAACTTTATCTGCAACCATAAATGATGAATAAAAACCAAGACCAAAATGACCAATGATACCAGCATCTTTAGCAGTGTCATCATATTTATTCAAAAACTCTTCTGCTCCTGAAAATGCCAACTCATTAATATACTTTTTGACTTCATCTTCGGTCATACCGATTCCTTGATCGATAATGTGGAGTTTTTTTCCTTTTTTATCAACTTTTATTTCTATCTGAGGATCGCCATATTCAACCTTTGCTTCACCTATAGAAGCCAAATGTTTCAATTTTAAAGTAGCATCAGTCGCATTCGAAATTAACTCCCGCAAGAATATTTCGTGATCACTGTACAAAAACTTTTTGATGAGCGGAAAGATATTTTCTACTGATACATTTATTTTACCTGTTGCCATAAATTATAAACTTTTAATGTCATTTCCGTTTTTACGGATGGTTTAACGAATTCAATTTTAATGCTGTTCTATGGTAGACAAAAAAAATACCATACTGCTCTAGCGTGACAAACTGACACTATTATGACGAGGCATTGCCAGTAAAATTTGCAAAAGAAGAATTCTAATGTATAAATGGAAGTCCATTAAGCACAAGAATAACTCATATAAACTCAAAAAGACATCAAATCTGATTTATAACGAATAGATTGACGATATAGTTCTCAATCAGTATCTTGCACTAACCTTGTATCAATTTACTAATTAAAATAAACAACACCGTATGTATAATTCAAAGATTTCAGGCTTGGGCTATTACGTTCCTGAAAATGTAGTTACCAATGACGAGCTTTCAAAAGTTATGGATACCAGTGATGAATGGATTCAAGAGCGTACAGGAATTAAAGAGCGTCGTCATGTTGCTAAAGGAGATGGCAATACTACCACTTCGATGGGGGTGGCTGCAGCCAAAATTGCTATAGAGCGGTCGGGTATTGATAAAGATGAAATTGATTTTATAGTTTTTGCGACTTTGAGTCCAGACTATTACTTTCCAGGGCCAGGGGTATTGGTACAACGTGATTTAGGAATTAAAACTGTAGGTGCCTTGGATGTGCGTAATCAATGTTCTGGATTTGTTTACGGAATTTCAGTGGCTGATCAATACATCAAAAGTGGTATGTACAAGCATATTTTGGTTATTGGCTCTGAAATTCATTCTAAAGGGCTAGATATGACCACGAGGGGCAGAGGCGTTTCTGTAATTTTTGGTGATGGTGCAGGGGCGGCTGTATTAAGTAGAGAAACAGATACCTCGAAAGGAATTTTGTCTACGCACTTGCATTCAGAAGGTCAACATGCAGAGGAACTTTCGCTAATAGCACCCGGAATGGGAACGCGTTGGGTTAATGAAATAATTGCTGATAATAACCCTAATGATACCTCATATTTACCCCACATGAACGGTCAATTTGTGTTTAAAAATGCGGTAGTACGTTTTAGTGAAGTAATTATAGAAGGTCTAAAAACTAATAAGCTGCAAGCCACGGATATTAATATGTTAGTGCCGCATCAAGCCAACTTAAGAATTTCACAGTTCATACAAAAGAAGTTTGGCTTAGGTGACGATCAAGTTTATAATAACATTATGAATTATGGTAATACAACAGCTGCTTCTATACCTATTGCCCTTACAGAGGCTTGGGAAAAAGGAAAAATAAATACAGGAGATCTTGTAGTGTTGGCCGCTTTTGGAAGTGGTTTTACATGGGGGAGCGCCATTATACGCTGGTGAAATTAGTTTGAAATGAATAAAATAAAACCCCGACTAAAGCCGGGGTTTTCTGTTATTGTGTCAGCCATACTAAACACTAACCATTAACTATAAACATATAGCCTTAACAATAACCATTTTTTATATAAACTATAGACGTAATACTGTGACAAATGTTACACTAGTATTCAAAGTTTAATATTTTTTTAGCAAATGAAAAAAACACTTGTTTTCGGTGCCTCCTTAAAATCGAACAGATATAGCCATATTGCTGTTAACAGGCTTCTAGATCATAACATTGAAACCGAAGCTTTTGGCCTTAAAGTTGGAGAAATAAAGGGCGTTAATATTAGTACTAAATTACATGATTTTAGAAACATACACACTATCACCTTGTATATTGGTGCAGATAGACAGAAAGAATATTACAAAGATTTTTTAAGAATTAACCCCAAACGAATCATTTTTAACCCCGGAACTGAAAACCCTGAATTGTATAAAATACTTAAAGACAATAATATAGAAGTAGAAATTGCTTGTACTTTAGTTTTGTTAGCTACAAATCAATATTAGCAAGCAATTCTAAATAATACGAAAATAGAGACACAAATTTAACATTACATTAAGCATTTCATCGATGATTTTATACGCTTTATCGATATAATACATAACTTTATTTTCACTATTTTTTGCGAAGCAGCCATAATCCGAAGAATGTTAAAAGGCCATTTAGAGGTAGAAGTTCATACCCGAAAATGTAACCCCCAAGGTAGTCATGAATGACAGTACTTTGATCTGATAGTGTTACAAATGCCATAAGAGCATTGAAGTTAGCCAGAATCAAGGTTAGTATTACGGAGGCTAATGCTACAATCCACACATAGTTATCCTTTACTTGATGTTTGGTAAAAATTCCGAAAGTAAATAATCCTAACAGGGGGCCATAGGTGTAGCCTGCCACTTGAAGTAGGCCATCAATAACATTCGTGTCTAGTATGTGTTTGAAAGCTATTACTACAATAATGAGCAAAACACTCATACCGACATGTGTTATTTTTCTAGTTCTTTTTTGATTCGACTCTGATTTCTTGGCGATATTTAAAAAATCGACACAGAAAGAGGTCGTTAAAGAAGTTAAAGCACTATCAGCACTACTATACGCTGCTGCAATTAGCCCTAGCATAAAGGTGATAGCAACCCCAATACCCAAATCACTTTTTAAAGCTATTTGAGGAAATAGCAAATCCGATTTCGGTTTGCCGTCCATTAAAGGTAGTTCAATACCGTTTTTATTGGCATAAATAAAAAGCAATACTCCGAGTAACATAAAAACGAAGGTGACTATAACCAGTACAATACTAAAACTCACCATGTTTTTTTGAGCATCCTTTAGGGTGCTACAGGTAAGGTTTTTTTGCATCATATCTTGATCAAGACCCGTCATACAAATGGTAATAAACATTCCGCCAAGAAATGATTTAACTAAGTGGTTTTTCGCCAAAAAGTCATCCGTAAACAACGTTTTACTGTAATTAGAAAATTCTTCTGAAGCAATAAATTCGGCAAAAGTCCAATCGAGTTTATCTAAGATAAAATAGATGGAAAGACCTACAGATACGAGCATGAATAAAGTTTGCAAGGTATCCGTCCATACAATGGTTTTGATACCTCCCCGAAACGTGTAAATCCATATTAATAACACAGAAATCAGGACAGTAATTTCAAAACGTACCCCGAGTTCATCGAAGACAAACTGCTGCAACACAATGGCCACCAAGAACAAACGGAAAGAAGCACCGAGTACTCTTGATATAAAAAAGGAAATTGCCCCTACTTTATAACTTACAAAACCAAAGCGATCATCGAGATATTCATAAATAGAAGTGACATTTTGCTTGTAATAAATGGGCAGTAATACGTAAGATGTTATAAGGTATCCTAAGAAATACCCAAATACGACCTGCATATAGCTAAATTGGGAAGCTTCTACCCAACCAGGAACAGAAATAAAGGTAACTCCAGAGAGTGATGCGCCTACCATACCAAAAGCAACTAAATACCATGGTGATTTTTTTCCCGCCTTGAAAAAATCAAGATTAGAATCATTCTTTCCTGTAAAATATGATATAACAAGGAGGATTATAAAATAGATACTTATAAGAAGAAGAATGTGTGTTGGAGTCATTGAATTAATTTCAAACCAAATTACAAAACTATAGTAACTAATGACGTATGAATAGAAGCGATTTTTTGTTCTTGAAATAGAATCAATTCCTTGTGTATTGAGTTTGTAAGATGTTACCGAAGATATCGTGCGCCTAACGTTATTGTTATTGCAGCTATAAATACAAGTGAAAGTAACTTCATAATGCTTGCTGAATTAATGACTAAATCTAAGCATTGATATCTTCAAAAGGCTAGGATAAAATTGTAATTTTACAGTTTAAATTAATGTTATGGAGTTTTCTTCAAAACTTTTAGAGAAGGCGGTTTATGAAATGTCACAATTGCCAGGTATTGGCTTCATTTTTTTCGCGAGAACACTTCATTCAGCATTTTTCTTCCCTCGTCGACTCGCGTCGAATTGTCATTATTGCGTCGTTGCAATTTGTAATTTGTAATTTGGTTCATTATTTTTCTTTTTGTTGTGAGAAGCAGCAGAGAGCGCCTCCTCGTCAGCCCCGTCCCTCGCTCTGCATCTCTAAACTGTGAGGAGTCGGCACGTTCAGCGCTTGACCGACGGCAATTTTCCAATATTTTTACCTTGACGGACGCCAAACTACTAGGTTTTAGTGTGGAACGATCGGCTTTAAACCCTTGACCGTCACTACTATGCCTTGACCGACTTCAAGTTTCCAATAACGCCAAGCTACTAGCTTTTAGTGTACCGCGAAATCTCCCTTGACGGACGCCAAACTACTAGCTTTTGGTGTGGAACGCTTGGTTTTTCACCCTTCACCACCACTGCTGTATTATTATAGGTTTTTCTTGACTGATCTCCACGTCCACTGACATCTTTGCTGCATCTGAAATGTTTTTCAACCATGTTGGTTTTGTGCCGGCATCGGCGAACAATGGCGGGGCCCATAATCTAGATGCGCCAGCAGAATATGAAATAATGTACATACAGCAGCAGTAGTAGTAGTAGTAGTAGTAGTAGTAGTAGTAGCAGTAGGGGGCCCCCAATAAGGCGGTATCCCCATATAAGGCGGCATCCCGATATCAGGCGGTCGAAATCGCTTGGCGGTACTGGGGAATTGCACTCATGGCCCGGAATAAATAAGGCGGCGTCCCTCTATAAGGCGGTCATGCTGCTCAATGGCACAACACCGGCCTTACTGGGGGATCCCCTATTGTATATGTTGTACAACTGTAGTATATATCAACCGACACCAG
>CALDYU010000018.1 GCA_937944485.1 uncultured Flavobacteriaceae bacterium
TTTAATTCAGAAAAGGATTCGGGTGATAAAACGTTTGTGATTCCTGATTGTTCAATTTCTTTTTTTTCGAATAAAATTGAACTAATGATTGTCATTACGGATAAAGAAAATATAATAAAATCGATAAGTACAGATTTTAATATGATTATGGATAAAGCTCTATTTGATGAAATTTCAAAAAAATACGGTGCTCCAAAAAATATGAATAAAATTAAAGAAATAAGCAGCGAACAGTCTGGTATATTGGAGTCGGATACTACTTTTAAATCTATTGGAGGTACTATGGAAGAATGTGAATTTGACGAAAAGCCATTGTTTATTAAGTGGAGTAAAGCAAACTTTCAAATGATTTTCACATTAAATCACGAGGCGAACAAAACAGAGTTGACTATCAGAAAACTAACCGAATGAACTTTTTAAATAAAAACGTTGAACGCTTATACCTTCATAATCTCTACCTCTTTATTATCTAAGAAGGCATCAATTTTTTTGGTATAGCGATCTGTTAACTTTTGAACATCAGTCTCTGCGTTTTTCTTTAAATCATCAGAAGCATCATCAAGAACTCGAATCTCTTTATTAGCATCTTGTCGTGCTGTTCTCACACTTACCTTTGCATCTTCGGCTTCGGCTTTGGCTTGTTTAACCAAATCACGTCTACGTTCTTCTGTAAGTGGGGGCACATTAATAATGACCATATCCCCATTATTCATAGGGTTAAAACCTAAATTGGCATTCATGATCGCTTTTTCAATTTCTTGTAGCATGGCTTTTTCCCAAGGTTGCACTGACAGCGTACGAGCATCTGGCGTATTTACATTGGCAACTTGAGATAAAGGTGTTAAAGAGCCATAATAATCAACCTTTACATTCGATAACATTGAAGGATTCGCTTTTCCAGCTCTTATTTTTACAAATTCTTTTTCAAGATGCGTAATAGCAGCATCCATACTTTCTTTTGCTGCATCGAGTATAAAATTTATTTCTTCATTCATAATTCGAAATTATAATAACTATCCTATCAGTAATCATACCAAATCAAACTGTCGAAACATTATACATTGACTACTGTTCCGATATTTTGTCCGTCAACAATTTTTAACAAATTTCCTTGCGTATTCATATCAAAAACTACAATGGGTAGTTCATTTTCTTGACTTAAGGTGAAAGCCGTAGTGTCCATTACTTTAAGTCCTTTTAAAAGAACATCAGCAAAAGAAATAGAATCAAATTTAGTGGCCGTTTTATCTTTTTCGGGGTCTGAGGTATATATGCCATCAACACGTGTGCCTTTTAGAATAACATCAGCCTCTACTTCTATAGCTCTTAAAACGGCAGCAGAATCTGTAGTAAAATATGGATTACCAGTTCCGCCACCAAAAATCACTACGCGTCCTTTTTCTAAATGACGCATCGCACGTCTACGAATGAAGGGTTCGGCCACTTCATTAATTTCTATTGCAGTTTGAACTCTTGTTTGCACCTGAATATTTTCTAATGCGCTTTGCAGGGCAAGGGCATTGATTACTGTTGCAAGCATGCCCATATGATCTCCTTGAACACGATCCATTCCTGTTGCCGCACCAGCAAGCCCTCTAAAAATATTTCCACCTCCAATGACAATGGCTACCTGAATTCCTTTTTCTACTACTTCTTTAATTTCTTCAGCATATTCCGCAATTCTCTTAGGGTCAATTCCATATTGTTTTTCACCCATCAGTGCCTCTCCGCTAAGCTTTAAAAGAATTCTTTTGTATTGCATTTTTTCAGTTTGTTTCGCACAAAAATAATCAAAAAAATTATGGAGTGCTCGCTATAAAGTTATCCTTACGTATTATACGGGTTGAATGCTCGCTGTTATAGTTTCAAAATGCAAAAAGCGACCTCACATAATGTGAGGTCGCTTTAGTTGAGTTAGCTTTAATTCTTATTAACCTACTGTTGCACGTTTAAAATCAGTAACGGAAACGTCACCATGAGATTCAACATATTTCGCAACATTGATTTTTTCATCTTTGATGAAATTCTGATCTAATAAACACTGCTCTTGATCTAAAGTAGTATTGTCAGAAATAAATCTTTCCATTTTACCAGGTAGAATTTTATCCCAAATTTGTTCTGGTTTACCTTCTGCTTTCAATTGTGCTTTTGCATCTTCTTCCGCTTTCGCTATAACTTCGTCTGTTAATTGAGCCCTTGAAATGTATTGAGGCACATTCTTAAGTGTTTTTCCTAAACGACCTAATTCTTCATTATCTTTTTCAATAACAGCTATTCTAGCTTCAGTTTCTGCTGCTACAAAGGCAGGATCAAAATCTTTGTAAGACAAGGTTGTTGCACCCATTGATGCTATCTGCATTGAAAGATCTTTTCCTAATACCTCCGCAGTCGCTACTTTTGAAGATAAACCTACTAAGGCAGCAATCTTGTTAATGTGCACATAACTACCAACATAAGGAGCTTCAAGTTTTTCGAAAGCCGTAATGTCTAACTTTTCACCAATAACACCAGTTTGTTCAATTAATTTATCGGCTACTGTTATTCCTCCAAAATCAGCTGCTAAAAAGGCTTCCTTTGAATTATGGTTTAACGCGATTTCAGCGAGTTCATTGGCTAAAGCCACAAACTTTTCATTTTTACCAACAAAATCAGTTTCGCAACCTAATACAATTGCGACACCAGCTGTCTGATCTGCATTTACTTTAGCAATTGCAGCACCCTCTGAAGATTCTCTATCAGCTCTTTTAGCGGCTACTTTTTGACCTTTTTTACGCAGTACTTCAATGGCTTTATCAAAATCTCCTTCGGCTTCTACCAAAGCATTTTTACAATCCATCATCCCAGCACCCGTCGCTTTTCTTAATTTATTTACTTCTGCGGCTGTAATTTTTGCCATAATAATAATTTCTTTAATTTATTTCTCATCAAAATGAGAAACTACTAATTTGACTATATGTTATAAAATAGTGTGATTCTAGTGTCGCTGCTATTCAACGCCACCTTTTACACTGTCTTGCCATTCCTTTAAAGCATCCCATTTACCATCAGCCGCCATTTTAGCTTGTTTTGGCCATGAGGTGGGATCAAGATGTGCCATTCTCGAACTAGCTTCAGTCAAAATTTCTTTCATTTTATCGGCCTTCGCTTTTGCAACTTTTGCAAAAGTATCTAAACCAGCATTTGATAACGCCTCAGCGGCCTTAGGACCAACACCTTCAATTTTAGTTAGGTCGTCATCACCTTTAGTACTTTTTGACTTTGCCGGAGCTTTTTTAGGTGCGGCTTCTTTTTTAGCCGGCTTTTTTTCCTTTTTAGCCTCAACTTTAACCTCTTCTTTTACAGGAGCAGGAGCTTCAGTCTTTACTTCTTTTTTGGCAGTATCTTTTTCTTCGGAAGCAGCTTCTTCCTTGGCTGCTACTTTAGGAGCTTCTTCTGCTTCTGCTTTCGTTTCTTGCTTCCCCTCATTACCAGCTTGCTTTTCTGATTTACGTTCAGTTAAACCTTCAGCTATGGCATTGGTGACCTCAGTCATTATAATATTGATCGATTTTGAAGCATCGTCATTTGACGGGATTAAATAATCTACGTCACGTGGATCAGAATTTGTATCTACCATTGCGAAGATCGGAATATTCAATTTTTGAGCTTCCTTTACTGCAATATGCTCACGCATTGTGTCTACTACGAATAAAGCGCCTGGTAAGCGTGTCATTTCAGAGATTGAACCTAAGTTTTTTTCTAATTTTTGACGTAAACGATCAACTTGTAAACGCTCTTTTTTCGATAATGTTAAGAAAGTACCGTCTTTTTTCATTCGATCAATCATGGCCATTTTTTTAACCGCCTTACGAATGGTTACGAAATTGGTTAACATTCCGCCAGGCCATCTTTCGGTAATATATGGCATGTTGACGTTAGCCACTTTTTCAGCAACAATGTCTTTTGCTTGTTTTTTAGTAGCTACAAAAAGTATTTTTCTACCTGATGCTGCGATTTTTTTTAGGGCTTCGTTAGCCTCATCTAATTTTGCAACCGTTTTGTACAAATTGATAACGTGAATTCCGTTACGCTCCATGTAGATATAGGGCGCCATGTTGGGATTCCACTTTCTGGTGAGGTGTCCAAAATGCACACCTGCTTCTAATAAATCTTTTACTTCGACTTTCGCCATTTTAAATTTAGTTTACGTTCTTTTGAATTAGCAATGATTGAGTGGTAATCGTCTTTACACGATAGCCTCTACCATTTAGATGCTAAACTAATTACCTCTTGCCTCTTAGAAAGAGTTGAAGGATTTTTTTAAGTGCTTTCTGAAATTCAGAAAACTTTCAATGAACTTTAGTTAGTAAATATAAATAAGGGGTACGCTTAAAAAAGACGCACCCATTAAATTTTGTATTATCGTTTAGAGAACTGGAATTTCTTACGAGCTTTCTTCTGACCGAACTTTTTACGTTCTACCATACGAGGATCTCTTGTCAATAAACCTTCTGGCTTCAATGTCAATCTATTCTCAGCATCAATCTCACACATTGCTCTTGACAATGCCAAGCGAATTGCCTCAGCTTGACCAGTTATTCCACCACCATATACATTAACTTTAACATCGTAATTACCTACAGTGTCAGTCAAAGTAAAAGGCTGATTGACTTTATATTGTAAGGTAGCTGTTGTAAAATAATCTTTTAAATCTTTTGAATTGATTGTTATTTTACCCTTTCCATCAGAAAGGTATACACGTGCAACAGCAGTTTTTCTTCTTCCTATTTTGTGAATTGTATCCATTATTTGAAATCGTTAATGTTAAAGGCAGTTGGTTTTTGAGCAGCTTGATCGTGGTCAGGACCAACATAAACTTTTAAGTTTCTAAAAAGGTCTGCACCCAATCTATTTTTAGGAAGCATTCCTTTCACCGCTTTTTCAACAATACGACCTGGATTTTTATCCAATAATTCTTTGGCCGTAGTATATCGTTGCCCACCAGGGTAACCAGTGTAACGAGAATACGATTTATCATCCCACTTATTGCCAGAAAGTGTTATTTTCTCAGCATTAATTACAACAATATTGTCACCACAATCAACATGCGGCGTGTAATTTGGTTTGTGCTTTCCTCTTAGTAGTTTGGCTACTTTAGAAGCGAGACGACCTAGTGTTTGACCTTCTGCATCTACTAATAACCATTGCTTATCAACAGTTTTTCTATTAGCCGAAACAGTTTTGTAACTTAATGTATCCACTACAACTTTATTTAAACGATTAAAATACTTCAATCCCTATAAACGGGGTGCAAATGTACAACTATTAAGTTGATTTGCAAATGCAGTTTTAAATATTTCACGTTTTTTTTAAAGCGATTAAAAGGGGGGGTAAAGAACAGTTCCGTTTTCACAATTGACCTGCTTTAGCTGTTAAAAAAAAATTAAAAAGAGAGTGGATCGTTTTTCACAACTTACTTTTGAATCACAATTCAATTAGCTTATTTATTTTTATGCGGTTATTTCTAAGTATAGCTTTCTTTTTTGCTACTGTAGGCTCTTTAAAAGCACAAGATTCATTGCAGGTTGTTACGAAACGAGTCTATATCACTTCTCAGATTTCAAAACATACGAGTCCTAAAATCGATGGTATTCTTGACGATAAAGCTTGGAGCGAGGTTGAATGGAATAGCGACTTTATTGAATGGCTGCCAAATGAAAACACGCAACCTGAGTTACAAACTAAATTCAAAATTACTTACGATCAGAAATTTTTGTACGTAGCCTATCGTTGTTTTGATAGCGAACCTAACAAAATTGAGAAGAGGCTTTCTCGGCGCGACGGTTTTGCTGGTGATCGAATAACGGTAATACTTGATAGTTATCACGATAAGCGAACGGCTTTTTCTTTTACTGTTACCGCAGCTGGGGTTAAAGGAGACGAATTTGTATCACAAAACGGGGAAAATTGGGATGAAAGTTGGAACCCCATTTGGTATGCAGCTTCTCAAATAGATAATGAAGGTTGGACGGCCGAGGCTAAAATACCATTTAGTCAATTGAAATTTGGTAAAGCCCAAGAACAAGTATGGGGTTTGCAGGTTTCTCGATTGAATTTTAGAGAAGATGAGCGCTCGGTTTGGCAGCGTATTCCGCAAGATGCGCCTGGGGTGATTAGCGAATTTGGAGAACTTAGGGGCTTGATAAATATTGAACCTCAGAAACAATTAGAAATTCAACCCTTTGTGGTGACCCAATACGACACTTATCCTAAGGAAAATGGGAATCCTTTTCGTGACGGAAATGATTTTGCCCTTAATGGTGGAATTGATGCGAAGATCGGAATTACCAATGACCTTACCCTTGATCTTACGGTCAATCCTGATTTCGGACAGGTAGAAGCTGACCCTGGGGCGATAGCTTTAGACGGATTTCAAATATTCTTTAGAGAACAGCGTCCCTTTTTCGTAGAAAACAAAAATATTTTTGATTACGAATTTGCAGACAGAAACGATAATGTTTTTTATAGCCGACGTATTGGGCGAAGTCCTCAAGGCTCTGTTAGTAATGAAAATGTAGCTTTTGTAGATCGGCCCAATAATTCAACCATTTTAGGAGCTGCTAAATTTTCTGGTAAAACAAAGAGCGGCTGGTCTTTAGGTCTTTTAGAAAGTGTTACTGGCAATATGTTTGCCGAAATAGAAGCTCCGGACGGAACTCGAAGAAAAGAGTTGGTAGAACCTTTGACCAATTATTTAGTGGGAAGAGTGCAAAAAGATTTTAATGAACGAAATTCTTTTATTGGAGGAATATTTACGGCAACCAATAGAAAGTTACCTTCTACCTTGAATTTTTTACATCAGGCTGCTTATTCCGCGGGAATCGATTTTAAACATAATTGGAAAGAACGAAACTATTATGTGCAAGGAAACATTGTTGGTAGTCTTGTAAAAGGAGATGCCGAAGCGATTACTAGAACCCAACAAAGTCTTACCCACTTGTTCCAAAGAGTAGATGCTGATCATGTTACGGTTGACCCAACAAGAACATCCTTAATAGGTACTGGAGGGAAATTTGAGGCTGGCAAAGCTGGTGGCGGCAATTGGCGCTATAATGGTGGTCTTATGTGGCGATCACCTGAATTAGAGTTAAATGATGTTGGCTTTTTGAGGCAAGCCGATGCCATTAAACAATATGCCGAAATACAACGCCTGTTTTTAAAACCCACTGAATTATATAGAAGGGCTCAAATAGGTTTAGAGCAGTTCTCAACTTTTGATTTCGAAGGCAATTACAACCGCATTCAGTATGATTTGAGGGGATTTATAAATTTCAAGAATAATTGGAGCATCGAATCGGGATTGTCACATAAGCCTAGAATATTTTCTAATACGGTATTAAGAGGTGGGCCTCGTTGGCGATGGTCAAATGAGAATTTTGGATTTTTAGTAGTTCAGACTGATACGCGCAAAAAATTTAATGTACTAATGGGTTTTGTTCATAGTCAAGCGCAGCAGAATAATTTTTCTTTTACTAATTATTTCTTAACCTTTAATTACCAGCCTTTTGATGCATTTAGCGTTTCTGTGTCCCCTGAATTTGAACGCAACCCGAATAAAACACAATATGTAACGGAAACTAATTTTAACGGAGTACCAAGATATATTACAGCGAATATTGATCAAACCACTTTAAGCACATCGGTACGCTTTAATTATAGTTTAAACCCTAACCTATCGATTCAGTTTTATGGCCAGCCTTTTGTTGCAAAAGGAGTTTATAGCGATTTTAATTATGTCAATAATCCGCTTGCTAAAGACTTAAACGAACGTGTTAGTTTATTTACTTCTGATCAAATTTCAGTTCCAAATAATTCAGAGGCGTATCTTGTTGATGAAAATATAGACGGAACTACTGATTATGAGATTGACAACCCCGATTTTGCTTTTGTGCAGTTTCGATCGAATCTTGTGTTGCGATGGGAGTATATTCCTGGTTCTGAAATTTTTCTGGTTTGGTCACAAGGCGTTAACGGTTTTGGTGACCCCCAAGAGTCTTTAGGTAGTAATTTAGATGGGCAAATATTAAATCAAAAATTAGATAATACCTTTTTGTTAAAAGCGACCTATAGATTTGTGCGCTAGTTAAAAGTAATTTTTGTTAAAATATTCACTAAGTTTTTGCGTTCAATGGTAGCATATTTTAACCATTAAGTCCCATGAAACGTAATTTAATAGCTTGTTTTTTAATATCCGCGTTGTTATTTTCTTGTTCAACAGATCAAGAAAACAATACGGAAGATACATCAGAAACCAATGCAATTATTGGCTCTTGGAGAGCTGTAGAATTTAAAGCCGCTGAAGGTAGTGGCTCAAATGTAAACCTGGGAGCAGATATTCTTCAAAATTTAACTAATGAAGGTTGTTACATTTTAACTTTCAACTTTAATGAAGACTTGACTCTTGTTGCTGAAAACGCCGTGAATTATTTAGAAATTAATGCGACACCTACAGGGTTGGAAGTTCCTTGCCCTACACAAAAAGATACAGATCAAGGAACCTATACTTACGACGGATCTATATTGACTATTGTTGATTCGAACTCTGAAACGGTTATGGTAAATGTTATGGTTGAAGGAAGTATAATGAGCGCCAATGCTAGCGAGCTAGACATTCCCAATTTTGACGGAGAAGGATCATTGATTTTTGAAAAATTTTAGGAAGCTTAACATAATTAAAAGAGCCCTATTGAATTTTCAATAGGGCTCTTTTAGTTGGTAGTTATATTTACTGTTTCAAAAATTTTTTTTGCACCTGCTGATTTTCTGATTCAATACGAATTAAATAAATGCCTGCATTTAAATTTGGAATAGGTATGCTGAGTGCATTTTTACGAATTGCCCATTGGTGATTTATTAGTACGTTACCCGAAAGGTCTGAAATTTTAATAGTAGCTTTTGGACTATTCTTTAGATTTAAAATATTGACCACATTCTTTGCGGGATTAGGAAATATTTTGATTTTTTGATGTACAGTAGTAGCTGTTTCAAAGCTATTTTCCACTACTCTTGTATTTTGAGTAAACACAAAGTGCAAGGAGCACAAAAGAAGTAAAAGAAGTAGTTTATATTTTCGCATAACAGGTAAATCGTTAATTCATAACGAGATAAGAACAAGCTTATTCTTATTAAAATCATAAAATATTGTTATAAAAACTATTTAAACTCAAGCTTCAAATTATTCATGACATAGTTTGATTCAAAGTGTATTTTCAATGCTCATTAAACTACACTTACTACGTAATAGCAGAAAAAGAGAACTTTTCGTCCGACACCTTCAAAACCAGAATTATATACTTTATCTATAAAATAAGCAGTAGTTATTCACTTGATCGTTGATTGTGCTCACATATCGATGATATTTTAAGTTTTCTGAGGCTCAAAATACCTTAGCAGAGAATTTTAAATTAAAAATATTATGAAGTTCCCTAAAATTTTACTTCTTCTTGGCCTAGTGTTATTTGTTTCTTGCGAAAAAGACGAAAATGAAGAAGCTATTCAAGCATTAGTCGGTCACTGGCATATCTGGGATTATGAACCCAGTGCAGATAGTCCAGAAGAAGCATCCTTACTGGCAAAAGAAGCTATTCTTGAATTGGTAAGAGTAGGTTGTGATCCTATCGAGTTTACCTTTAAAGCGGATCGAAAAGTGTCTTATAGAACAGGAATGCGTTTTTTAAATCCTTCTATGGTAGAGGGTAAAGTGAGTGTAAATTGTGCACCTACGTATGACGATCAAGAGGGTACATTTGATTATGATTTTGAGACCTTAACTTTAAATTTAGAATCGGAGACAATTAAGTTGAATGCTGCTATTGAAGGCAGGTATTTAACTACGATTGTAGATGATATGATAATCAATGGAGTTACAGTTTCTGGTAAATTATATTTTATTGTAGAAACAGGAGAATAACTGAGTTTCATATATTAGTTTATAGAAATAAAAAAAGACAGTCTATTTAGGCTGTCTTTTTAGTTTTAATGCGCTTCTAACCAATTGGTTCCAACACCCAATTCGACATCTAGCGGAACCGCTAATTCGTATGCATTTTCCATCTCCGATTGCACCATCGCTTTTAGTTTTTCCATTTCAGGATTGTACACATCGAATACCAATTCATCGTGTACCTGTAAAAGCATTTTAGAGGTGTAGTTTTCTGCGGTTAGCTTAGTATGAATATTAATCATAGCAATTTTAATGATATCGGCGGCACTACCTTGAATAGGAGCGTTTACCGCATTTCTTTCTGCTGCCCCTCGAACGATGGCATTATTTCCATTAATATCTTTCAAATACCTACGCCTTCCTAATATGGTTTCTACATAACCATTATCACGAGCAAAATTTACTTGCTCACTCATGTAATTTCGTAGTTTCGGGTAGGTCGCGTAATAAGTTTCAATCAGTTCTTTTGCTTCTGATCGAGAGAGTTCCGTTTGGTTGCTAAGGCCAAAGGCCGAAACGCCATAAATAATTCCGAAGTTTACAGTTTTAGCATTGCTACGTTGTTCTCTGGTTACCTCTTCTAATGGCACATTGAAAACGCGAGCAGCGGTGGAGGCATGAATATCTTCTCCATTTTTAAAAGCTTCTATCATTGTCGTTTCTTCACTCAACGCAGCAATTATGCGGAGTTCTATTTGCGAGTAATCCGCCGCTAAAAGGGTATAGTTTTCATTTCTGGGAACAAAAGCTTTTCTAACTTGTCTGCCACGTTCGGTTCGAATAGGAATATTCTGAAGATTCGGATTATTACTACTCAACCTCCCTGTTGCTGCAACGGTTTGCATATAATCAGTATGCACGCGACCTGTAGTTTCATCAACTTGTAAAGGCAATGCGTCAACATAGGTGCTTTTCAGTTTAGATAATCCGCGATATTCTAGCACGTTTTGAATTATCTCATGGTCTTTAGCCAAATACGAGAGCACATCTTCCGCGGTAGAATACTGCCCTGTTTTCGTCTTTTTTGGCTTGTCAACCAATTTTAATTTATCAAATAAAACTTCGCCAAGCTGCTTTGGTGAACCAATATTAAATTCTTGATCTGCCTCGGTATATATTTTTTGTTGCAGCGCTGCAATGTCATTGTTTAGGTCTTCGGAAAGGGAATTTAAAAATGCTTCGTCTAAGTTAATCCCTTCAGATTCCATGGCAGCCAAAACTCGTAGTAACGGAATTTCAATGTTTTTAAACAAGTCTTCAGTATTCGCTTCTTTTAGCTCTGGACGAAAATGTTGCGCTAACTGAAAAGTAATATCAGCATCTTCAACCGCGTATTCTGTTTGTTTTTCTATGGGAACATCGCGCATCGAAAGTTGGTTCTTTCCTTTTTTACCTATTAACTCGGTAATAGAAATAGGGGTATAGTTGAGATAGGTTTCGGAAAGCACATCCATATTATGCCGCATATCGGGGTTGATTAAATAATGTGCTAACATCGTGTCAAAAAACTTCCCTTTTACCTGTACATCATATTTTTGAAGCACTTTAATGTCATATTTTAAATTTTGACCGATCTTCTCAATGTTTTCTGATTCAAAAAAGGGTCGCAGTTCTTCCATGCGCTCTTGCGCTTCTTTTTTATCCTCAGGAAAAGGAACATAAAATCCTTTGGTTGCTTCCCAAGAAAAAGCAATCCCCACTAATTCAGCCGTTAACGGATTTAAGCCTGTGGTTTCAGTATCAAAACACACAGACGTTTGTTTCATTAAATTTTGAAGAAATAACTTTGTGGCCATACCCGGTAGAATACTTTGATAGGAGTGGGCAACGTCATTTATGGTTTTTCTTCCTGAATAATTTGGAGTAGTGCCCGCTGCTTTTGATGGGTCTTCACCGAATAATGAAAATTGCCCACCACCAGCTTCTTTAGGTTTAGCCTTTGCAATAGGTACGTCTGGCGATTGTGTTTGGGTTGCTGGTTCATCTTCAGAGAAAATTTTAATAAACTGATCTTTTAGCCTTCTAAATTCTAACTCGTCAAAAATGGTCTGTACTTTTTCAGCATTCGGATCACACATCTCATAATCCTTTGCATCAAAAGTCACATCAACATCTAAACTTATGGTTGCTAGTTTTTTTGAAAGTAAACCAAGTTCGCCATTGGCTTCAACTTTCTCTTTCATTTTTCCTTTAAGCTTATCGGTATTCTCTAAAAGCCCTTCAATGGAACCAAATTGCTCCAGAAATTTTTTAGCGGTTTTATCCCCAACGCCGGGTAAACCAGGTATATTATCACTTGCATCTCCCATCATACCCAAGTAGTCAATCACTTGTTCGGGTCTTTCAACTCCAAAACGTTTTTGAACTTCAGGAATACCCCAAATTTCAATACCATTACCCATTCGGGCCGGGCGGTACATGAAAATATTTTCAGAGACCAATTGTCCAAAGTCTTTATCAGGGGTTACCATAAAAACCTTATAATCTTCTTTTTCTGCTTGTTTGGCAAGCGTGCCAATAATATCATCGGCTTCCCAACCTTCTTTAACCACTACAGGTATATGCATCGCTTTTAAAATATCTTGAATATAAGGTACAGCAATCCGAATGGCATCTGGTGTCTCATCACGATTCGCTTTATACTCAGGGAACATTTCCGTACGTTCGACACTTCCACCTTTATCAAAACAAACGGCTAGGTGGTCAGGTTTTTCACGTTTGATCACGTCAAAAAGAGAATTCATAAAACCCATGATGGCAGAAGTGTCCATCCCCTTAGAGTTGATTCGTGGGTTTTTGATTAAGGCATAATAGCCTCTAAAAATTAAGGCAAATGCATCGAGTAAAAAAAGTCGTTTTTGTTCAGCCATTATTGAAAATCAGAAATACAAAATTAGAAGGACTAGGTTAAATAATTAGAATTTTTAAATGTACGAATTGGATGCAAAAAAGGAATTATAAATACACGAAATTCTATTAGGTCTTTAAAAAACTCTCCGATGGCTTGTTCGAATGCCCTTCTTCAGAATATTCCCGATAGGTAAACCCAGGATGAATACAAAAACCTCCGGTTTCTCCTTTTTTATTTATAGCGATAAAGCCAATTTGAAAATCAGTACGGTCTTTATTCTTAGCCATAATTCGTTTTACCCCTTCTTCACAGGCTTCTTGTGGCGATTTGCCTTGACGCATTAATTCTACGATCAAAAAACTACCAACGGTTCGAACGACTTCTTCACCAACTCCAGTTGCCGTTGCAGCACCAATTTCATTGTCAACGAAAAGTCCCGCCCCAATTATCGGTGAGTCGCCAACGCGACCTGCATATTTATAACCCATACCACTTGTGGTACAAGCACCTGAAATATCTCCATTTTTATCAATAGCCAAAATACCAATAGTATCGTGGTTCTCAATATTGACAATGGGTTTGTATTCCGATGTTTTTTTCCATTCTAGCCATTCTTGTTTTGACTGTTCTGTGAGTAGGTTCGTTTTTTCGAATCCCTGCTCATAGGCGAATTTTTCTGCTCCTTTTCCTGCTAACATAACATGGGGTGTTTCTTCCATCACTTTGCGGGCTACCGATACAGGGCTGGCAATATTTTGCATTGCTAATACCGCACCACAATTGCCATCTTTGTCCATAATACAGGCATCTAACGTAACATTGCCGTCACGATCAGGTCGGCCACCAACGCCAACTGTTTGATTATTGACATCGGCTTCTTCAACCATGGCGCCTTGTTGTACCGCATCAAGAGAACTCCCACCTTCTTTTAATACTTCCCAAGCCTTAGCAGTTGCATTCTCAAAATTCCAAGTACAAATTGCAATTGGCCTAATGGCTCTGCCAGTTTTTGACGGCGTATCTTTTGATGTTACGTTGTCTTGGCATGAAACTATTAACGGGGCTGAAATCAATCCCGCAGCAGCGGCACTAGAATTTTTTAGAAAATTTCTTCTTTGCATCGGTTTTGGATGTTTATTTTTAGAGAACTAAATATAAGTAAAATGCTAGTAGAAGTTTGTGCTAATTCTTTAGAATCTGCTCTTAATGCAGAAAAGGCTGGGGCCGATAGAATTGAACTTTGTTCAGAGTTGGCTGTAGGAGGAATCACGCCTTCTTACGGACTTTTAAAGGCAGTACGTGAACAAGTCAATATTCCCGTCAATGTTTTAATTCGACCGCGAAGTGGTGATTTTACATATTCGGAAGATGAGTTTGCAATAATGAAACGAAATATTAAACTGTGTGCGGATTTAGGTTTTAACGGAATTGTTTCTGGCGTTTTACATCAGGATTTTTCTATTGATGTGAAACGAACAGAAATACTAAAGCAGATGGCAGATGCGTTGACTTTTACTTTTCACCGCGCCTTTGATTGGGTAAATGAGCCTCAGTTGGCTTTGAAAGATTTAGAAAGTTTGAATGTTGATACTGTCTTAACGTCAGGGCAGCAAAAATCGGCTTTTACTGGGATGGAATTGTTAACGAAATTGCATCAAGAGCACCATAGCATAACCATTATGCCAGGTGGCGGAATTAATGCTGAAAACGCACATCACTTTGCAAAAAAAAACTTCAAAGCAGTACATTTATCGGGAGTGCAATTTCACAAAACTTTAAATCATTTGCCTTCGGTTTCAATGCATTCAGAATCTTTTTTAAAAGATGACGCTATAGCTATTTCTAATGTCGATATAATACGTAAAGTAGTTGAAATCGTTAAATAAATCCAAATTCAATCGTGTACGTTTTTATAAAAGATAACTTTGCAAAAAAATAAATATGCTTCGTTTTGCCCTGATACTTTCTGTATTGTATGTCCTCTTTTCTATTTATGGTTTTCAGGCCTTTAAAACCTTGTTCAAATCTCCGATTGTTCATTGGGCCTATTTGGGAATATTTTCTTTGGTATGGTTTTACTTTTTATACAAGCTATATATTTTTAAACCTGGATCGCCTTTGCAGCCAGGAACGGCAATAGCTGGAGGAGTCTTTTTTTCATTTATGGTTTTGGCATTCGTACTTAGCTGTTTTATGTTGCTTGAAGATGTCTTTCGTCTTTCGGTTTTGGGAATAGGAAAATTGTACGACCCTACGGCTGCCATATCTTCACGACGCAAATTTATTAGTACTATAGGCTTGGGTCTAGCAGTCTTGCCTTTCGGTGCCTTACTCTACGGAATGTACAAAGGCAAGTATAATTACAAGGTACTTCAATATACCATGGAGTTTGAAGATTTACCTGATGCCTTTGACGGGTATCAAATTACACAAATATCAGATGTGCATAGTGGCAGTTTTGATGATCGTGATAAGATTGCTTATGGTATAGATTTGATTAATAAACAAGAAAGTGATGTTTTATTATTTACAGGAGATATGGTAAATAATGAGACCAGTGAAATGGAACCTTGGAAAGACTTGTTCGGAAAACTCAAAGCCAAAGACGGAAAATTTGCAGTTTTAGGAAATCATGACTATGGTGATTACAAACGATGGCATGAAAATGAACAGCAGAATGAGCTATTAAAAAAGAATAATCTCGAAGCTTTGAAGCAATTGCAAAAAGAAATGGGTTTTGATTTATTGCTTAATGAAAGCCGTTATCTTGAAAAAAACGGATCGCGTATTGCTTTAATAGGTGTCGAAAATTGGGGTAAGGGTGGTTTTAAAAAAGCTGGAGATTTACAAAAAGCTAAAGCAGGGATTCATAAAAATGATTTCAAAATATTGATGAGTCATGACCCTAGTCATTGGGAAGCAGAGGTAATTCCAGATGACTATCATTATCACTTGACTTTGAGTGGTCATACCCACGGCATGCAGTTTGGTATTGAAATTCCAGGATGGTTTAAGTGGAGTCCTGTAAAATGGCGCTATAAGCAATGGGCGGGTATTTATGAAGAACTAGGGCAGTACATTAATGTGAATCGTGGATTTGGTTTTATCGGTTACCCTGGGCGGTTCGGTATTTGGCCAGAAATTACAGTTATTACCCTTAAAAAGAAATCCTTAACATGAATTTAACTTCAAAAAGCTCCAAAAACCCTATATTTCTGTAGGGATTTAACATTTTTCACTACTTTTGAGGTGTAAAACAATGCTTTATATATGTCGAAATTTGGAGAACTTATAGATTTAAAGGTTCCTGTGTTGTTAGACTTTTACGCAGACTGGAATGATCAGTCTACTGCAATGCATCCTGTACTTCGTGATGTAGCCGCTGCTTTAGGCGATAAAGGAAAAGTTATTAAAATTGATGTAGACAAAAACAAAGAACTTTCACAAGCATTACGTGTAAAGGGCTTACCTACTTTAATGATCTACAAAAAAGGCGAAATGGTTTGGCGTCAAAGCGGCGAACAAGATGCTAATACGCTTATTGGCATTCTAAACGAATACGTATAGGTACGTACGGTTCAAGAAACTGAGGCAGTCACAATCTCAATTTCCCCCCCCAACAAGACTAGACTACTTATTGAATTTCTGACCGTGAACTATCTGTTTCCGTTTGCACAGAATCGTTAGTGATAGAATCTGTAACCGGTATGGTTTCTTCCATATCAGGGTCTAAGGGCTGTAGCTGTTCATCTTGCTTTTCAAACTGATCTTCATAGAATTTATCAAAATACTCATTGAAAATGAGCGTTTCAGATTCCCCTTGCTCACGATCTTTATTAATTACCAAAATATCAATAATGCGTCGATAGGCGGTCATGTCATCTAAAATGTTTTCGCCACGGGCTATTCGCTCTTCTAAGGGCAAGTCATAATAGTAATCTAACCGTTCAATGTATTTGGTTTTTAATCGTTCAAACAGGTCTCGTGCTTTATTTGTTTCCCCTACCTTATAATAACCATCAATAAAAGGTTCAATGAGTGTATAATACCCAAATTGATCTAAAGGCATATTGTTCATGCTAATTTCAATGACTTCTTTTGCCTTATCTATTTTTCCTTCATTAACCAAAGCCTCCATGAGTCGAGCAAGATTACTTCGAAAAGTAACGCTTTGAATTCGCGTTTGTGTATCATGATAAATATCAGGGTCACCAGAATTGCCCCAATCCCATTTAGTAACAATATCATACATGAGGTCAGTATCTATACGTCCCATTTCAAATCCATTAGGTCTTTCGGTACGTATGGGCACAAGTTTATAGGCTAATCCATCTAACTGAAGGTAATCTTTCATCCATATAAATTCGGCATCATCAAAACTTCCACCTGAAAAATAAATAGGGCGTTTCCAATCATTATTGGCTAGAATATCAAGCATCATCATACTTTTTTTAGTAATAACACCAGGCAGGCTGATATCGATATAATCAACAATTAAAGCCGAGTCTTTTTCTTTAACCAAGCCACTTTCTAAGACATTCTTTTTATTGACTGGAACTCGGATTTTTTTGGTAGGGTAATAGACTAAGTTCAAAACATCTTCAGAATACTGACTTAGATCAGCACCTTTTTGTTGAAAAAAGTATTTTAGTTTGGTCTCAGGTCGATCACCATCAATCCAATCAATAAATGCTTGAACACTCCAGCGACTTGCCGTAACCTCTTTATTGAAAATAGAATTCGCATCTTGATGATATAATACATCTCTTGAGCCTGTTCTATACCTTTCATGCGCTATTTGAGAGGGAATAGGATCACTTGTATAAGCCTTACGCTTCATTTGATCTACATACCAATCCGTTTCAAAAAGACTGGTGCAAATAACACGTACATCAGTACGATAATTTTCAATTTCTTGGGTGTACCACACCGGAAAAGTATCATTATCACCAATGGTAAATAGCATGGCGCCAGCATCTTTCTGGCACGAATCAAGATAAGCCTTTGCCGTTGATTGAGCTGTAAAACGATTTGATCGATCATGGTCATCCCAATTTTGATAGGCCATTAATGAAGGCACCGCGAGTAGACAAATAGCAGTAATCACAGGTGCTGCAATTTTCGGGGTCAAGAATTTTCTAAACTCATCGAACAAGCCATAAACGCCAATGCCGATCCAAAGGGCAAAAATGTAAAAGGAGCCAACAAGGGAATAGTCGCGCTCACGGGGTTGAAATATATACGGATTCGTGTAAAATTGAATCGCGAGCCCTGTAAAGAGAAAGAAGACCAGCAATACCCAAAATTGTTTCGCGTTTTTCGAAATTTGAAACACCAAGCCAATAATACCAAGTAATAGGGGTAAGAAGAAATACGTATTTCTACCTTTATTATTTTCCACATCAGAAGGTAAATTATTTTGACTGCCTAAGGCTGGGCGCATACTATCTATAAAATCAATGCCACTTAACCAGTTACCATTGTCGTTGTATCTGCCCTGAACATCGTTCTGTTTTCCTGTGAAATTCCACATAAAATAGCGCCAATACATGTAGCTAAATTGAAATTCAAACATGTATTGTATGTTCTGCCATAAGGTTGGTGGTTGTACGTCTAAATAATCTTTTTCTCTATTTATACTTCTTATGAAATCAATATATTGCCCTGCATCTATTTCACCTTCGGAATAAGCTGCATTCATTTTCTGAACTGTAGTTTTCAATTCTTTACTTGACACAGTCATTTCTACATCTAGAAGACCAAAATATTTCATGTAATTTTCAGCATGCTGCGCACTCCACATTCTGGGGAGCAAGCCAACATGGTCCTTATCATCCGTAGGTATTGACTTTTCCCAATAATTGACAATGACATATTTGCCTAGCTTATCATCACGCTCGTATTTAGGCACACCATCTTTGTTTTCTCCGTTGGGCGCAAAAGTTGTCGAATAATATGCTCCGTAAATCGGACTATCAACACCAGGGTATTGTTCTCGGTTATAGTAAGCTAAGAGAGAACGTGCATCAGCAGGGTCATTTTCATTAATTACAACATTAGCATTAGCGCGTATGGGTAACATAATCCATGATGAAAAACCTAAAAACAAAAACATGAGGCATAACACAATGGTATTGGCTGTTTTGAAATTGTTTTTTCGCGTATAATTCAATCCGAAATAGAATAATGCTATAAAAAGAAGACCTATGATGATAGAACCTGAATTGAATGGTAACCCGATTTCATTGATAAAGAAAACTTCACCCCATCCGAATAATTTTAACACATAAGTAAGGGAGAATTTATAAACCAACATTAATATGGCTATTACCACTACATTGGCAATTAAAAAGTTTTTTACGGTTGTTGTTTTGTACTTCTTAAAGTAATATAATAGGCCTATTGAAGGAATCGCCAGAAACCCCATAAACTGTATGCCGAAGGTAAGCCCTACCACAAAAGAAATGAGCACTAACCATTTATTCCCTCTTGGGTTGGCAAGGTTATCAGTCCATTTAAGACCCATCCACAACAAAAGCGACATGATTAAACTCGCCATGGCATATACTTCTGTTTCGACGGCATTGAACCAAAAACTATCGGAGAACGTAAAAGCTAAACTGCCAACTAAACCACTACCTAAAACCGCAATGGCTTTGCTATTGGTTAAAACATCAGCCTTATTAATCAGCTTACGCACAAGGTTGGTAATGGTCCAAAACATAAAGAGAATGGTAAAGGCACTTGAAGCACCTGATACGAAATTTACCATACGCGCAACCAGTTGGTCATCACCAAAAGCGAACATGGCAAAGAAAGCACCAATCATTTGCATAAGCGGGGCTCCAGGGGGGTGACCTACCTGTAATTTTGCTGAAGTTGAGATATATTCTCCGGCATCCCAAAAACTGCTTGTTGGTTCAACCGTAATAAAATAGGTGATAAATGCGATAAAAAAGACTGCCCATCCTAAGAGGGTATCCCATTTTTCGAAGTTCTTTGAAAACATGTACAGATGAATTAACGAATGGGGCGAATTTAGGAATAAATATAGATACATAGCTAGGTTTTTGATAAACCTTTAACATGGTAAAGTCTTCCGTTTAGCCCCTTCCGAAGCCGGGCATGTATCTTAATCTAAAATGAGTTTCAATTGGTGACTGCTCCTTCTACTTAGGGAAGGGCAGAAATGGGGTCATCAATGGGTTGTTTTTTAAATAATTGTAATAGAAAATATTTGTGCAAACCAAACATTGTTTTAAATTTGCACGCTCGAAAGCTGAATTGGTTTCAGTTTCTAGAGATTGGCCCATGGTGTAATTGGCAACACTCCGGTTTTTGGTACCGTCATTCAAGGTTCGAGTCCTTGTGGGCCAACAAAGATTAATTAAACCCTAATGTCTTTTGATGTTAGGGTTTCTTTTTTTTTGATAGGGTTAGTACGAGAAGTTTATCCTGAGCCTGCCTGTCGGCAGACAAGCGTAGTCGAAGGGAGTCCTTGTGGGCCAACTTAAATCCCATAATCATTTGATTGCGGGATTTTTATTTCATCAAACTATTCTTGCGATAACTCCCCCTCAATATCTGGGTTTTCCATTGAAATGCCCTGGTCTGAATCGGGTTGAGTTAATGTCTCTGGGTTTTCATTAGGGTCATTCAAAGCGTCTTCAGCTTCGTTGCGCAGCAAAACTTCTTCATCGATTTCATCTAATGGCGTACCCATTTTGCGTTTGTCTTTAATCATTGCCCAAGTCATAATTAAGCTGGTGGCGATAATAACAAATAACAAAATACCAGATTCAAACTCCGCAACCTTAGCTTGGGCTGGAATGGCGTAGAATAATAAAACGGTTATCAACCCTCGAGGTGCAATAAATAATTGCGGCTGAATATCAGCACCAACGAATACACGTAAAATCACCCAGCGAATAATATATATTGATGCTATAATTAGAATACTTACAATTGCTACGTTTAAGCTTAGGAGTGATGATAGAACAATAGTAATTCCGAAGATTACGAAGAAAAAAGTACGCACCACAAAGGCGGTTTCTAGAGTAATAATATGCAGTTCATGATACATCTGTTGCATGCGTTCTTCTTCTAAAAATATTTTAGTTTTCCCTGGAAAGAAGAGATTGATATTTTTAATAATCAACCCGAAAATGAGAATAATAATAAGCGAAGAGAGATGCATTTGTTTTCCAATGGCATAGAGCAGTAAAAGCACGGCGATTAATAAAAAAAGTTTCGCCTGACTTTTAATACGCTGAAAAACTAAAATAATGGCATAACTGGCAACCACCGCAATGACTATAGTCAACACTAGATTTATCGAGAAACCTGCAACGCCACTATCTTCGGCAGGGTTTAAACCTCCTGCTAAAAAATAGAACATCATAATTCCGAAAATATCAGAAAAGGTACTTTCATAAATATGAAATTCCTTTTTGGCGGCAACGAGTCCTCCAACACTCGGAATAATGATGGCGCTTGATAAAATTGATAAGGGCGTTGCATAGAGCCAGGCCGATTGCATGCTCATTCCTTCAATAAAATAGTTTAAAATTAGAGCCGCTACCCAAGTAGAACCCACTAAGCCTATTAGTGCAATAGCCATTGATTTTAGAATAGGAATAATTTTGTCTTTTCTAAGTTCTAATTCTAAGGCTGCCTCAAGCACGATCATGATCAAACCAACAGTGCCTAAAATTTCAAGCGTACCACCGAGGGAATCCCCATAATTAATGTCGCTTGAAACAAAAAATCCGAGTCCAATATTAATGAGAACCCCTAACACAATGAGCATTAACACCGAAGGAATATTCGTCTTTTTAGAGATGCCATTAAACCAGAAAGAGAGTACCACAATAATTGAAGCACCTATGATAAGATTATAAGAAGACAGAATTTCCATACGGCAAGTATTTAGTGTTTTGTTAGTGGGCGTCTTGAAAATTAAAAATAGTATTTAATGCTGAGCTTTATGTTTAAAAAACGAATAATCTGGCTAATAGCGTATTTATAGAAGCGGGCATTTTATTTTTTTTAGCATTAAAATCGACTATTGCAAAAAAATAAAATTAAGTGTATATTTGCACGACTGAAAGGATAGAAGTTTTATTCATGAGGGGACATATAGTCCTCTTTTTTATTTCTTGAGATTATGTTCGCAACTAAAGTCACGAGGCTTTTGAATGATGCACTTGAAGAAGATGAGCGCCTTTTTTTGATTGATTTATCGATCACAGGAGAAAATTCGATTAAAGTGATTTTAGATGGTGATGCTGGTGTAACCGTGCAAGATTGCATGAAAGTTAGTAGGGCAATTGAACACAATTTAGATCGAGAAGAAGAAGATTTTTCCTTAGAAGTGGCTTCAGCTGGTGCCGCTTCTCCTTTAGTTTTACCTAGACAGTATAAAAAAAATGTAGGTAGAAAGTTGGCGGTTCGAACAGCGGAGGAATCGTATGAGGGAAATTTAACATCAGCGACCGATGAAACTATTGTTTTAGAGTGGAAGGCTCGAGAACCTAAGCCTATCGGAAAAGGAAAACATACCGTTCAAAAGAGCGCGGAAATAAATTTTTCAGATATAATGGAAGCAAAAGTTATTTTAAAATTTTAATAGCATAAGAATGGAGAATATTGCATTAATTGAATCTTTTTCAGAGTTCAAAGACGACAAGTTCATTGATAGAGTGACCTTGATGGCAATTTTAGAAGATGTATTTAGAAATGCCCTAAAAAAGAAGTTTGGTTCTGATGATAACTTTGATATTATTATCAACCCTGATAAAGGGGATTTAGAAATTTGGAGAAATAGAATTGTTGTTGAAGATGGTGAAGTAGAAGAGCCGAATGAAGAGATATCTCTTTCAGAAGCGCAAAAAATTGAACCTGATTTTGAAGTAGGTGAAGATGTATCTGAAGAGGTGAAGTTAATGGATTTGGGAAGAAGGGCTATTTTGGCATTGCGTCAAAATTTGATTTCTAAAATTCATGAGCATGATAATACGACCATTTATAAGCAGTTTAAAGATTTAGAAGGCGAAATTTATACCGCTGAGGTGCACCATATTCGCCATAAGGCAATCATTTTATTAGACGATGAGGGGAATGAAATTATTCTACCAAAAGATCGTCAGATTCCTTCAGATTTCTTTAGAAAAGGAGATAACGTACGTGGCATTATTGAAAGTGTTGAATTGAAGGGAAACAAGCCGGCAATAATTATGTCAAGAAGTTCTCCTAAATTTTTAGAACAATTATTCTTTCAAGAAATTCCTGAGGTTTTCGACGGCTTGATTTCAATTAAAAAAGCCGTTAGAATTCCAGGAGAAAAAGCGAAAGTTGCGGTTGATTCTTATGATGATCGTATTGACCCTGTTGGAGCCTGTGTAGGTATGAAAGGATCTCGAATTCACGGTATCGTTCGTGAATTGGGGAATGAAAATATTGATGTAATAAACTGGACGAGCAATCCACAATTGTTAGTGACAAGAGCATTGAGTCCCGCTAGAGTGTCTTCTGTTAAATTGAATGATGAGAAAATGACGGCGCAGGTGTATCTGAAGCCTGAAGAAGTTTCTAAAGCCATTGGTAGAGGAGGTCATAATATTCGGTTGGCGGGTCAGTTGACGGGATATGAAATTGATGTTTTCCGTGAAGGAGTTGAAGAAGATGTAGAGCTAACTGAATTTTCAGATGAGATTGATGCTTGGATCATCGAAGAATTTAAGAAAATAGGTATGGATACCGCTAGAAGTGTTCTTGAGCAAGATGTTGATGATCTTGTAAAAAGAACTGATCTTGAAGAAGAGACGATAACAGAGGTTGTACGCATACTCAAAACAGAATTAGAAGAATAGCTATATATTAGCATTATTATTGGGTAAATTAATTAGAATAGGATTTCGTATTTATGGCAGAAAATGCAACAATAAGGCTTAATAAGGTTCTCAGAGAACTTAATATCTCTTTAGATCGAGCGGTAGATTTTCTATCGTCTAAAGGACATGAGATAGAAGCCCGCCCAACTACCAAAATTTCTGAAGAGATTCACCAAGTTTTATTGGATGAGTTTCAGACCGACATGAGTAAAAAGGTCGCGTCGAAAGAAGTTGGTGAGGAAAAGCGAAAAGAGAAAGAAGCCATACGAATTCAATTAGAACAAGAGCAAGAAGATAGAAGGATTGCCAGAGAAAAAAGAGCTGCTGCTTCTGAAGTTATAAAAGCGAAAGCAGAATTGAGTGGCCCGAAAACCGTTGGTAAAATTGATTTAGAAACTAAGAAAAAAGCAGCGCCTGTTGAAAAGAAAGAGGTCGCTGAAGAAGAAAAATCTAAAGAGCCTGTTGAAAAACCGACGGCTAAAAAGACAGATGAGGTAAAAGAGAGTGTTGATGAAAATAATGCTGCGGTAGAACAACCTGCTGAAGACCTGAAATTACAGACACAATATAAGAAGTTATCTGGCCCTAAAATTACAGGAGATAAAATTGATTTAGCGCAGTTTAAAAAACCTGCTAAGAAGAAAAAAGAAGAGGTTAAAAAGGTTGAGAATACAGATCGTAAGAAAAAGCGTAAACGTATAATTAGTTCTAAGCCTGGTAATAATAATGGTGGTAGAGGTGCTGGAAGAGGAGCTGCATCTGGCGGTGGACGAAAAGGTGGGCAACGTTACGGTGCTCCTAAAGTAGAGCCTTCTGAAGAAGATGTACAAAAGCAGGTGCGTGAAACCTTAGAAAAACTTCAAGGGAAATCAAAGAAAGGTAAAGGCGCTAAGCACAGAAGAGATAAAAGAGATCAGCATCGATTGCAGACAGAGGCTAATATTGAGTTAGAAGCAATTGAAAGCAAAACCCTTAAGGTTACTGAATTTGTTACGGCAAATGAGGTGGCAACCATGATGGATGTTTCTACAACAGAGATTATTTCTGCTTGTATGTCATTGGGTATGATGGTTACTATGAATCAGCGTTTAGATGCTGAAACACTATCCATCGTTGCTGAAGAATTTGGCTATAATGTGGAGTTTGTAGCTGCTGAAATAGAAGAAAATATTGTTGAAGAAGTAGATGCTCCTGAAGATTTGAAGCCAAGAGCTCCGATTGTTACAGTAATGGGGCATGTTGATCACGGTAAAACATCACTATTGGACCATATTCGAGAAGAAAATGTAATTGCTGGTGAGAGTGGTGGAATTACACAACATATTGGTGCCTATGGAGTGACTTTGCCTAACGGACAAAGTATTGCCTTCTTAGATACGCCGGGTCACGAAGCATTTACAGCGATGCGTGCACGTGGAGCTCAAGTAACTGATATTGCAATTATTGTTATAGCAGCTGATGATGATATTATGCCACAAACGAAAGAAGCTATTAGCCATGCTCAGGCAGCAGGTGTTCCTATCGTTTTTGCAATTAATAAAATAGATCGACCGACTGCGAATCCTGATAAAATTAAAGAAGGACTTTCAGCCATGAATCTTTTAGTTGAAGATTGGGGTGGTAAGATACAATCACATGATATCTCTGCAAAAACTGGAGATGGTGTAAGTGATTTGCTAGAAAAAGTGCTCTTAGAAGCAGAACTATTAGAGTTGAAAGCAAACCCTAATAGATTAGCATCCGGTACGGTAGTAGAAGCTTTCTTAGATAAAGGTAAAGGGTATGTGTCAACTATTTTAGTGCAAGCAGGTACCTTGAAAATTGGAGACTACGTTTTAGCGGGTACCACGAGTGGTAAGGTAAAGGCGATGCAAGATGAGCGCGGTAATATTGTAAAAGAAGCCGGACCGTCACAACCTATTTCTATTTTAGGATTAGATGGTGCGCCTCAAGCGGGTGATAAGTTTAATGTTTTAGAAGATGAACGTGAGGCTAAGCAAATTGCTACAAGACGTTCGCAATTACAACGTGAGCAGTCCGTTCGAACGCAACGTCATATTACTTTAGATGAAATCGGAAGACGTATTGCCTTAGGTGATTTCAAAGAATTAAATATTATTCTTAAAGGTGATGTGGATGGTTCCGTTGAGGCTTTAACCGATTCTTTCCAAAAATTATCAACTGATGAGATACAAGTAAATATTATTCATAAAGCGGTAGGTCCGATTACGGAATCTGATGTGCTTTTAGCTTCGGCTTCTGATGCGGTTATTATTGGTTTTAATGTAAGACCAATGGGTAATGCAAGGCAGGTAGCAGAGAAAGAAGAAATAGATATCCGTATGTATTCTATTATTTATGATGCTATAAATGATTTGAAAGATGCTATGGAAGGAATGCTGTCGCCTGAAATGAAAGAAGAAATTACAGGTACTGCAGAAATACGGGAAACGTTTAAAATCTCTAAAGTCGGAACCATTGCAGGTTGTATGGTTACCACAGGAAAAATATATAGAAATTCTGGCATTCGTTTAATCCGTGACGGGGTAGTAATCTTTACAGGAGAGTTATCTTCTTTAAAACGATTTAAAGATGATGTTAAGGAGGTTGCTAAAGGCTATGATTGTGGACTTCAAGTTAAGAACTATAATGACATTAAAGAATTAGATGTTGTAGAATGTTTCCAAGAAGTGGCAGTGGCCAAAAAGCTAAAATCAAAATAAGAATTATTCAATACAGTGACATAAAAAAATCGAGCTATTTGCTCGATTTTTTTGGTTTTAATAACATCGCTTGAGGGTATTTTCGCCTGACTTCTTTAAGCTTTCTTTCGCCCTCTAATTTCGTTTTGAACTTCCCTACTTTGACTCTAAATGTAGGCGAATCAAACTCTACTCTTGATGATAAATTGGGGAAGTCGATATTCACTAAAGCTTCTAAATCATAAGCCTTCTGATCTACACTAACAAACCCTACTTGAATGGTGTAGTATGCTGTTTGACTAGCTGATTTATAAATTTCTAAAAGCGCTTCTATTTTTTCGTCTTGCTCAATGTTGACAGTGCCCTGCTGCCCATTCACAAAATAAGTAGCGCAAATAAAGGCGAGGGTAAAGATGGTGGTTTTCATGATGTGTTATAGGTGTTTATATAGCTACGTACAAAAGTAATTTTTTATCTATCGCAGTAAACAAATTAAGTATTATTTAGAATAATTATAAATTATAAATTATCGATACGTTAAGATTTTCTAAATAAAGTCTGTGTCGTATTTTTGCATCCAAATTTAAGGAGGTAATATTCGACGGTATTTTTGAGGTTGAAATTATCGTGCCAAAATTCAGATTGAAACATTCTGTATATGAAAAAGGTGACATACCGCAATCGAATTTCTAAAGTTTTAGGGTTCAGTTTATTAGCTTTTCTTCTCACTACAATTTCACTTTTCGCTCAAGTTGAGGTCGCTGCATCGACTACAGAAAGTGCTGCAGACACCGCTGGAGGAGACCCGGTTCAGGGGAAGGCAATCTTTAATCAAAATTGTGCTACTTGCCATAAATTGGTTGGTCCGCATACAGGGCCAGAATTGGCAAATGTTGAGGATAGATTAGCTAAAGAAGGTTTAGATAGAGAATGGATATACGCTTGGGTAAAAAATAGTGCTAAGGTCATAAAGTCAGGTGATGTTTATGCCAACAAAATATTCAATGAATACAAGCAGACGGCAATGACTGCTTTTCCTACGCTTTCAAATACTGATATTGATAATATTTTGGCCTATACGGCTGCTCCGCCTCCAGCACCTCCAACTCTAAGGACAGAAGGTCCTAATGGTGAGCCAGTAGCGTCATCGGGGATATCAAATGAAATTATACTTTGGGCATTAGCCTTTGTTTTTGCTATGCTGGTGTTTATGTTGATGTCTGTCAATAAAACACTACGCAGTGTGTTGCAAGAAAATGGTGTTGATGTAGAAAAAGAAAGTCCGAAAGGCTTGCCGCTTTGGAAGGCTTTCGCAAAAAATCATTTTCTAGTTTTAGTGTCGGTAATTTTCTTGTTGCTCGGCAGTGCCTATTTTGCCTATGGGTGGATGATGCAAGTGGGAGTAGATCAAGGTTATGAACCTGTTCAACCAATTCATTATTCGCATAGAATACACGCAGGGGATAATGAGATAGAATGTAAATACTGCCATTCTTCAGCACGTAAATCAAAACATTCTGGTATTCCTTCCCTGAATGTTTGTATGAATTGTCACAAAACAATTTCTGAAGTCGGCCCTGCTACTTTAGCAGAAGGAAAACAATACGGAGTTGATTACAATAAAGAAATCGCGAAATTATATGAAGCTGTAGGCTGGGAAGTAGAGACGCAATCATATACTGGTGAAACGCAACCCATAGAATGGATACGCATTCATAACTTGCCTGATTTTGCATATTTCAATCATTCACAGCACGTTGAAGTGGGTAAAGTAGAATGTCAGACCTGTCATGGTCCTGTTGAGGAAATGGAGATAATGTCGCAGTTCTCTTCATTGACAATGGGCTGGTGTGTGAATTGCCACAGAGAAACGAATGTGCAAACCGAGGGTAACCCGTATTATGCTAAAATTCACGAAGAGCTTTCAAAGAAATATAAAGTCAAAACTTTAACTGCTGCACAAATGGGTGGCTTAGAGTGCGGTAAGTGTCACTATTAATAAAAGAGCAGTAGCTAATTACAGATATACGTATGGCATCAAACAAAAAATATTGGAAAAGCGAGGCGGAGTTAAATCCTAACGATTCCATTGTTGAGACGCTAAGGCAGAATGAATTTGTTGAAGAAATTCCTGTTGATGAGTTTTTGGGTGATAAAGAAAATTTATCTACTACAAATACGAATAGGAGAGATTTTCTGAAATATGTTGGTTTTAGTACTGCAGCTGCCTCTTTAGCTGCCTGTGAAGGGCCAGTTATAAAGTCTATTCCTTATGTAGTAGCTCCGGAAAATATTGTTCCTGGGGTAGCAAATTATTATGCAACCACTATCGCTAACGGTTTTGATTTTGCAAGTATCTTGATCAAAACACGTGAAGGGCGACCAATTAAAGTTGAGAATAATAAAGAAGCTAAAGTTGCTGGTGGAGCAAATGCTCGTGTACAGGCTTCAGTTTTATCCTTATATGATAGTACAAGACTGCAAGGGCCAAAATCTGGAGCAGGTGAAGATGTATCTTGGGATGCTATCGATGCCGCAGTAAAAGGAAAATTAAATAGCGGAAAACAAGTTGCTATTTTAACGCAAACCTATGCAAGTCCGTCTACTTCAAGATTAATTTCAGAATTAAAAGCGGCCAATGAAAATGTACAGCATGTAACCTATGATGCTATTTCTGAGGAAGCTGCGCTTACGGCTTTTGAAAACCGTTACGGTGAAAGAGCATTGGCAAATTATAATTTTGAAAAAGCAGACGTAATCGTTTCTTTCGGTGCTGATTTCTTAGGAGATTGGCAAGGTGGTGGTTACGATAGTGGCTACTCTAAAGGTCGTGTGCCACAGCATGGAAAAATGTCTAGGCACGTACAGTTTGAGGCAAATATGTCATTAACTGGTGCGAATGCGGATAAACGTGTGCCAATCACAGCACAATTTCAAAAAGTAGCATTGGCAAAATTGTATGCCATGTTGAATGGTAGCTCTGTAGGTGGTGAATTGCCTTCAGAATCGCAATCTGATGTTCAAAAAGTACTAAACGGAGTAGTTGCGCAAATCAGAAAGAACAAAAGTAAGGCTGTTGTAGTTTCTGGTATTGATGATGTGAATGTTCAATCGGTTGTTTTAGCGATTAATGAAATGTTGGGCAGTGAAGCTTTTAATGCTTCAACACCCAGATATACAAGGCAAGGAAATGTTAAAGCTGTTGAAGGGCTTATAACAGATATGAAAGCAGGTAAGGTTGGGGTATTAATTGTTGATGGCGTTAACCCAATGTATTCCTTACCCAATGCAGCTGATTTTAAAGAGGGTATTGAAAAGGTAGACCTTTCGGTGACTTTTTCAACCAACTGGAATGAAACAACGGCTGTTTCGACATACGCAGCTGCATCAAACCATTATTTAGAATCTTGGGGTGATGCGCAAATAATGAAAGGGCATTTTACTATTATGCAGCCTACTATCAAAGAATTGTTTGATACCAGACAATTTCAATCCGCTATGTTAAAGTGGATGGGTAGTAATCAAAGCTATTACGAGTATATCAAAGAAACATGGAATACTTCTATTTTAAATGGAAGTGATTTTAATAAAGCCGTGCATGACGGAGTTTTTGTTACCAGTATTGAAACTATAACAGAAACTAATGAAAATGCTGATCCTGTGATCGTGATGGTTGCTTCAGATAAAGAAGATGCTGCGATTGCTATGGTGTCAGAAACAGAAGGTGTTGATGTAACTGCAGCGGTTCGAAGCTTATCAAATACTACAGGTACTGAAGGTATGGAACTTACCTTGTACTCTAAAGTTGGAATGGGTGATGGGCAGCAAGCAAATAATCCTTGGTTGCAAGAATTTCCAGACCCTATTACGCGAGTTTCTTGGGATAATTATGTGACCGTTTCAAAAGCAGATGCAGCTCGTTTAGGCTTAATTAACGAGAATGTAGCCAATGGAGGCTTAGACGGTAGTTACGTTAATCTGACCGTGAATGGTACAACAGTAAAAAATGTTCCAGTTATTATACAGCCGGGTCAAGCTATAGGCACTGTTGGTCTAGCCTTTGGTTATGGTAAAAAAGCGGGAATGAAAGCAGAAATGCAAACAGGCGTAAATGCTTTCGCTTTGTATCAAAATTTTAATTCCATTCAATCGGTTACAATAGAAAAGGCAAGCGGAATGCATGAATTCGCATGTGTTCAGTTGCATAAAACCATGATGGGGAGAGGAGATATTATTAAGGAAACAACCTTAGAAATCTTCAATACGAAAGACCATGCAGAATGGAATCATGTACCTCAAGTTTCATTAAACCACCAAGAAGTTCCTGCAAACTCAGTTGATCTTTGGGATAGTTTTGATCGTTCTATCGGGCATCATTTCAATATGTCTATTGATCTTAATGCTTGTACAGGTTGTGGTGCATGTGTGATTGCTTGTCATGCAGAAAATAATGTACCGGTGGTTGGTAAAGAAGAAGTACGTAAATCACGAGATATGCACTGGTTGCGTATCGATCGTTACTATTCTTCTGAAGATACATTTGAAGATGATAATATAGAAAAAGATAAGGCAGACGGAGTAGGCTTGGGTAATTACATGTTTGGAGATCGTGAAGGCGATGGTTCGCTTTCCACATTTGATAGATTAGAAGACCCATCTGCGAATCCGCAAGTTGCCTTTCAGCCTGTAATGTGTCAACATTGTAATCACGCGCCTTGTGAAACGGTATGTCCAGTAGCGGCTACCTCACACGGTCGTCAAGGTCAAAATCAAATGGCATATAACCGTTGTGTTGGTACACGATATTGCGCTAATAACTGTCCTTATAAAGTACGTCGTTTCAACTGGTTCTTGTACAATAACAATGACGAGTTTGATTTTCATATGAATAATGATTTGGGTAAAATGGTAGTCAACCCTGATGTTAATGTACGTTCACGTGGTGTTATTGAAAAATGCTCTATGTGTATTCAGAAAACGCAAAAAACTATTTTAGATGCGAAGCGTGATGGTCGTATGATTGAAGATGGAGAGTTCCAAACGGCTTGTTCATCAGCTTGTAATAACGGAGCTATTGTTTTTGGAGACGTCAATGATAAAGAAAGTAAAGTCGCTGAATTAAAAGATAATGACCGTATGTATCATTTATTGGAGCATGTCGGTACAAAACCAAACGTATTCTATCAGGTAAAAGTTAGAAATACAACAGAAGCATAATAACGTATACAGTAAGTAATTATAATTTAAATCTATGGCGTCGCATTACGAAGCACCTATTAGAAAACCCTTAGTGACTGGAGACAAAGGTTACCATGATGTAACGGTTGATATTGCTGCTCCTATTGAGGGTCGTGCCAACAAGCATTGGTGGATTGTTTTTTCCATTGCTTTGGCTGCTTTTTTATGGGGAGTTGGATGTATCATTTATACGATTTCTACGGGAATTGGTACTTGGGGTCTAAACAAAACAGTAAACTGGGCTTGGGATATTACCAACTTTGTTTGGTGGGTAGGTATTGGACATGCTGGTACATTGATTTCAGCAGTACTATTGCTTTTTCGACAAAAATGGAGAATGGCAATTAACCGTTCTGCCGAGGCAATGACTATTTTTTCGGTGATACAAGCTGGACTGTTTCCTATTATTCATATGGGTCGTCCGTGGTTGGCGTATTGGGTATTGCCAATTCCGAATCAATTTGGGTCTTTATGGGTGAACTTTAATTCACCATTACTCTGGGATGTATTCGCGATTTCAACCTATTTGTCCGTTTCACTGGTTTTTTGGTGGACTGGATTATTGCCCGATTTTGCGATGTTACGTGATCGAGCGATTTTACCATTTCAAAAGAAAATTTATAGTTTATTAAGTTTCGGATGGAGTGGTCGTGCTAAAGATTGGCAGCGATTTGAAGAAGTATCTCTGGTATTAGCTGGGTTAGCTACGCCATTAGTACTTTCTGTACACACCATTGTATCGTTTGACTTTGCTACTTCAGTAATTCCGGGATGGCATACAACTATCTTCCCGCCGTATTTTGTAGCTGGTGCTATTTTCTCCGGATTTGCCATGGTGAATACGCTATTGATTATCATGCGTAAAGTATGTCATTTAGAAGATTATATTACAGTACAGCATATAGAGTTGATGAACATTGTCATCATGATTACAGGTTCAATAGTGGGCTGTGCCTATATTACAGAGCTATTCATGGCTTGGTATTCTGGAGTTGAATATGAACAATATGCATTCTTAAACAGAGCAACTGGTCCTTACTGGTGGGCTTATTGGGCAATGATGACCTGTAATGTATTCTCACCACAGTTTATGTGGTCGAAAAAATTACGAACAAGCATTATGTTTTCTTTCTTTATTTCGATTGTCGTAAACATAGGAATGTGGTTCGAACGATTTGTAATTATTGTAACTTCATTACATAGAGATTACCTTCCATCTTCGTGGACCATGTTCTCGCCAACTTTTGTTGATATCGGAATATTTATCGGTACCATCGGATTTTTCTTTGTGTTGTTCTTATTATACGCAAGAACCTTCCCAGTAATTGCTCAAGCAGAAGTAAAATCGATTTTAAAATCATCAGGTTCGAAGTATAAAAAGTTAAGAGACGCTGGTAAACCTTTGTACGCGGTGAGCGCTGCAGCACCGAAAGTAAAAAAAGCCACTAACACAAAGGCAGCGGCTGTTGAAGAGATAGTGAAAGAGAAGGCTCCAAAGCCGAAACAAAATAAAAAGGCGTCAAGTTTATTAAGTGCTATCGGTACTTTTGATCCGAAAACGCAAAAAGCCGATGACTTGAAAAAAGTAAAAGGAATTGGTCCAAAAATGGAGCAAACTTTAAACGATATTGGTATTTATACTTTTGCTCAGGTGGGTAAAATGAAAAAGAAAGAATATGATTTGTTAGATTCTTTAACGCAAGCTTTTCCTGGAAGAGCGCAGCGTGATGATTGGGCAGGTCAAGCAAAAAAATTGAATAAGAATTAAGTAAATAGTAATTAGTAAAAGGACAAGTTTCTTTTTGAACTTGTGCTTGAACTTGAACTTGAAAATATGGCATCTAAAGTTTTACAAGCCTTTTATAATGATGATGACGTGCTCATGCATGCCGTTAAGAAGGTAAAAGCAGCGAAACATCATATTGAAGAAGTGTATTGTCCATTTCCTGTGCACGGATTAGACAAAGCGATGGGCTTAGAACCTACGCGAATTGCGATTACATCTTTCATGTATGGTTTGGTTGGTTTGACAGTAGCTATTGTAATGATGAATTTTATTATGATTAAAGATTGGCCTCAAGATATTGGAGGTAAACCAAGTTTCTCCTACATTCAAAACATGCCGGCTTTTGTACCTATTATGTTTGAGCTTACCGTATTTTTCGCAGCTCATTTAATGGTAATTACCTTTTACCTTCGTAGCAGACTATGGCCATTTAAAAAAGCAGAAAACCCTGATGTACGAACAACAGATGATCATTTTGTAATGGAAATAGAAGTGCATGACAATGAGAAAGAATTACGCAATTTATTGTCTGATACAGGGGCTGTAGAGATTAATATATCAGAAAAAGACCTTCATTAGTATGAACAGTATTAAGAAAATAGGAGTTGTATTTGGTTTGCTTTCGGTTCTGGTTTCTTGCCATGATAAGAGTAAGCCAAACTATCAGTATATGCCTAACATGTATGAACCTGTAGGCTATGAGACCTATCAAGAGGTTGGTATTTCTCCAACTGGTTCGGAAGCCATGCTTCCACCTGAAAATGCAATACCAAGAGGTTGGATGCCCTATGGTTTTGAGAATACCATAGAAGGAAAAGAACTTGCTAGTTTGCAAGTCAGTCCTTTAGATTCTTTGCAGAGAGATGCTAATTTGAAGAAGGGAGCCGAGCTGTACGGTATTTATTGTGCAATTTGCCATGGTCCAAAAGGAAAGGGGCAGGGAACTTTAGTGAAAAGAGAGAAGATTTTAGGGGTGCCGAGTTATGATGATGCCGGTAGAAATATTACCCTCGGAACCACGTTTCACACCATGCAGTATGGTTTAAACTCTATGGGTTCTTATGCTTCGCAGATGAACACTGAAGAAATGTGGCAAGTATCAGAATATGTCATGCAATTGAAACAAGATTTAACTAAATAATACATAGCGAATATAATATGTACACGGTTTCAAACAGATTAAAAATTGGTGCTATCATTTTAATGATTGCCGGGTTTGCCCTGACGTTTTATGGCTTTTATGCTGCACCCAAAACGGTAGCACAATCTAAGGAAATGCTCAAAAGCCATGGCGATGGTCACGGTGAATCGCATGGAGCGGAAGTAACGGTTGTTGATGAAGGGCATGGTTCGTATTCAGAAAAAGCTGGTGGTCATACGATGACTGAGGCGGAGCATGATGAACATGTATTTCACCAATTAAGTAATAAACCTTGGGCAGCAGTCTACGTGGCGGCTTTCTTTTTCTTTATGATAGCTCTAGGGGTATTGGCTTTTTACGCCATTCAAAGGGCAGCCCAAGCTGGCTGGTCTCCGCTACTCTTTAGAGTCATGGAAGGGATTACATCGTATATTGTACCCGGTGGTATTATCGTATTTGTCATTTTGGTATTATCGGTAATGCATCAAAATCATTTATTCGTATGGATGGATAAAACTGTCGTTGCAAAAGATGCTTTATTACAAGGCAAAGCAGGCTACTTAAACCCAACCTTCTTCTTGATTCGTGCCGCGATCTTTTTAGCAGGATGGATTGGTTATAGAGAGTATTCAAGAAAATTATCATTGGCCCAAGATGAATCAGATGACAATTCAAATTTTAAATTGAACTTTAGAATTTCGGCAGCATTTTTAGTCTTTTATTTAATTTCGGAATCAATCATGTCTTGGGACTGGATTATGAGTGTTGATCCACACTGGTTTAGTACCCTCTTTGGCTGGTACATTTTTGCGAGTATGTTCGTTTCTGGTATAACAGTAATCGCTATGGTTACTATTTATCTGAAGTCTAAAGGATATCTAGAAGAAGTAAATGATAGCCATATTCATGACTTGGCTAAATTTATGTTTGGCATCAGTATTTTCTGGACCTACCTATGGTTTTCACAATTTATGTTGATTTGGTATGCCAATATTCCAGAAGAAGTAACTTACTATATCACACGAATAGAAGATTATAATCTGCCATTTTTTGGTATGGTAGCAATGAACTTTTTGTTTCCAGTTTTATTATTAATGAATAGTGATTACAAACGATTAAATTGGTTTGTGGTAATGGCAGGTATTGTCATTCTTGCTGGTCATTATATGGATATATTCAACGCCATTATGCCGGCTACCGTTGGCGACCAATGGTATATTGGTATTCCTGAGATTGGAGCAATATTATTTTTTGCAGGCTTGTTTATTTTCTGGATTTTTAGGGCTTTGGCCGCTGCGCCTTTACAGCCTAAACGAAATCCATTTATTGAAGAAAGCAGACATTTTCATTATTAATACAATTAAGGTATAATAGAAATACATACGATGACTACAGTATTAACTTTAGCTGTTTTAGCACTAGTAGCAATTGCGATCTGGCAAATGACCAAGATTTTCGAATTGTCTCAACTAAAAGCCGAACGCGCCCAAATTGCGAATGATAATGATAATAGAAAAAATGGGTATATGCTGTTTGCCTTTATGGTATTTACCTATCTAATTACTATTTTCTGCTTCTGGAAGTATACAAAATTCTTGCTACCCGAAGCTTCTTCTGCGCATGGTGAGGAATATGATTTTTTAATGTTGGTGTCTTTTATCATCATTTTTATTGTGCAGTTTATTACACAGTTTTTGCTGCATTATTTTGGTTATAAATACAGAGGAAAAAAAGGCAATAAAGCATTGTTTTATGCGGATAATGATCGTTTAGAATTAATATGGACAATTATACCTGTTATCGTTTTAGCGGGTTTAATTCTTTGGGGTTTATATACATGGACAAACATCATGGAGGTTAATGATGAAGATGATCCTTTAATCGTAGAATTGTACGCGCAACAATTTCAATGGACAGCAAGATACGGCGGAACTGATAATGTGCTTGGAGAAGCAAATGTTCGTATGATCGATATTGATAAAGCAAACGTTCTTGGTTTAGATGAATCAGATTCGTATTCTGCTGATGACGTGATTGTACGTGAATTACATTTGCCGGTAGGTAGAAAAGTTAATTTCTATATGCGTTCGCAAGATGTATTGCATTCAGCATATATGCCGCACTTTAGGGCACAAATGAATTGTGTGCCAGGTATGACAACAGAATTTTCGTTTACGCCAACCAAAACAACAGCTGAGTTTAGAAAAGAACCCGATGTTATTGATAAGGTGGTGCGTACGAATAAAATTCGAGCGGAAAGAGCTGCTAAAGGAGAAGAGAATTCAGAGCCTTGGGAGTATGATTATATTTTACTGTGTAATAAAATATGTGGTAAATCGCATTACAATATGCAGATGAAAATTATTGTAGAAACTCAAGAAGAATATGATGCTTGGATGAAGGAACAAAAAACCTTTAGTCAAACGATGAATCCCGCAGAACAATAGATTTTACAAAATTTGATTAATAAAATAAAGAATATTTGATTATGTCAGCAGAAGGACACGAACACGGGGATGACCACGGCCATGATGATGGACATCACCACCACAAAGAAACCTTTGTAACCAAATATATTTTTAGCCAAGATCATAAAATGATCTCAAAGCAATATTTGATTACGGGTTTGATAATGGGGTTCATTGGTATTGCCATGTCCTTATTATTCAGAATGCAAATTGCATGGCCAGGACAAGAGTTTCCTATTTTTGAGGCAATCCTTGGTAAATGGGCGCCAGGAGGTGTCATGGATGCTGATATGTATTTGGCATTGGTAACTATTCACGGTACCATTATGGTATTTTTTGTTTTGACCGCAGGCCTTTCAGGAACCTTTAGTAACCTATTGATTCCGCTACAAATTGGAGCACGGGATATGGCATCTGGTTTCTTGAATATGTTGTCTTATTGGATGTTCTTCTTGTCTAGTGTGATTATGGTGATATCACTCTTTGTAGAAGCAGGACCTGCCGCCGCTGGCTGGACAATTTACCCGCCCCTAAGTGCGTTGCCTATGGCGCAACCAGGTTCAGGTATGGGTATGACCTTATGGCTCGTTTCAATGGCTATATTCATTGCTTCCTCATTATTAGGTTCCTTGAATTATATTGTAACCGTAATAAACTTGAGAACAAAGGGAATGTCAATGACAAGATTGCCATTGACAATTTGGGCCTTTTTTGTTACAGCGATTATTGGTGTAATTTCTTTCCCAGTTTTACTTTCTGCGGCCTTGTTGTTGATCATGGATAGAAGTTTCGGAACTTCTTTTTTCCTTTCAGATATCTTTATTCAAGGTGAAGTTTTACATTATCAAGGAGGATCACCCGTTTTGTACGAACATTTATTTTGGTTTTTAGGACATCCTGAGGTATATATTGTTTTGCTTCCGGCTTTGGGTATTACTTCTGAAGTCATGTCTACGAATGCACGTAAGCCCATTTTTGGATATCGGGCTATGGTTGCCTCAATATTGGCGATTGCGTTCTTATCAACGATTGTATGGGGTCACCATATGTTTATTTCAGGTATGAATCCGTTTCTTGGTTCCGTCTTTACATTTACAACCCTTTTAATCGCTATTCCATCGGCGGTAAAAGCCTTTAATTATATCACAACCCTTTGGAAAGGTAATTTGCAGCTCAATCCTGCTATGTTGTTTTCTATAGGTTTGGTATCTACTTTTATCACAGGTGGTTTAACAGGAATTATTCTTGGTGATAGCACCTTAGATATTAACGTACATGACACCTATTTCGTAGTGGCTCACTTTCACTTAGTAATGGGTATTTCCGCACTTTACGGTTTGTTTGCAGGGGTTTATCATTGGTTCCCGAAAATGTTTGAAGGGCGAATGATGAATAAAAATATGGGTTATGTGCATTTTTGGGTAACTGCCGTCTGTGCCTATGGCGTATTCTTTCCCATGCACTTTGTAGGTATGGCAGGTGTGCCAAGGCGGTATTATGAAAATACAGCCTTCCCAATGTTTGATGAATTGACCGACGTTCAAGTGCTAATGACAGTCTTTGCATTGGTTGCTGGTGCTGCACAGTTGTTATTTGCATATAACTTTATTGCTAGTATTTTCACAGGTAAAAAGGGCCCTAAGAATCCATGGGATTCTAATACATTGGAATGGACAGCAGAAGTAAAGCATATACATGGCAATTGGGATGGACCAATACCTCATGTACATCGTTGGGCATATGATTATAGCAAAGTTGATGAAAATGGAGAGTATATCATACCTGGGCAAGATTTTGTACCGCAAACAGTTCCTTTACAGAAAGATGAAGAAGAACTACAGCATTAGTGTAAACACAAATAAATTTTAAAAAAAATGCCCAGCGATATTAGTTGGGCATTTTTTTTGCTAGTACTAGAGAAAAGGGTATTTAAGTAATATGTACTATATTGTAATACACTATCTATTAACTAAGAAGAACAGTATGAAACATTATGCAATTTTATGCGCTCTTTTGTTTTGTTTTCAGGGTTTAGCCCAGCGAAAACCGAAAATAAAGGGAAACAAGAGTGTTATTGAAGTCAATGAAAATCTAGAAGCTTTCAATGCCATTGAGTTAAATGATAATCTTACTATTAATTTACAACAATCAAACAAAGAAGGGTACAAGTTAACTATTGATGACAACCTAGTAGATGTGCTAAAATTTAAAGTAGAAGACAGTACTTTGGTGATTAGTTCATTCTATAGAATTACAAGTAAAAAGAAGTTAGAAATTACCATAAAGTATTACGAGTTATCGCAGATTACGATGCGAGGTGGCCGAATAAAAATGTCTGATGTTGTTGAAACTGATGAATTGACTATTAATACTTCTGGTTCTGCAAAACTTCAATTGAATGCAAACACAGCGATTTCTAATATTAAAATGGAAGGTAATAGTTCTGGAGATTTTAATATAGAAAGTGATACTATAAATACTACCTTAAAAGATCGTGTTGACCTCCGCCTTTATGCGGTTTCAGAATCACATATTGTTACAATGAATGACACTTCTGGAGCCAATATAGATGGTACTACTATCGCTTTAAGTGCTAACTTATTTGGCAAAGCAAATTTAAAGGCTAGAAAATTACAAGCAGAAGGAGTTGAAGTGATTTCAGAAGGCTCGCCTTCGGCCAGAGTATATGCAAGTGAAGATTTCGAATTAACCTCTAGAGGGTCTTCGAAAACCTATCTCAGCGGTGAAGCTGAAATTGATATTATAGAGTTTTTGGATACTTCTGAGTTACACAAAGAAAAATAATTTTCTACAAGCAATAACCTAGAAACGATAATACAAGTTATTGAAGAGCGGACCTGAATTTAGCAAGGTATATTCCTGCTTATTTAGCTATCGGTGCACTCAAACAATGTTCTGGAATGCCCCATCCGTCTACCAATACCCCAATATGAGGGCGGAGCTCTGAAGATAACCGCTCAACACGTTGTCGGATTGCTTTTGATTTCGTACTTCCAATATAGCCTTGTTCTAAATACCACTCCGCATCTTTTCTTATTGCTGATAGCGCATGAAGGGTTCCTAGTTTTTCAAATAAATCTTTATTTCGACCATCGGGCATTTTCGTTACAAAATTGGCAAAGGTTTGATAGGCCAATTCATTAGCATAGGCCTTACCCAAGGCAATCAAATGGGTTTGTACTTTCATAAAGGCCTGATACGAAGGCATACCCTTTTTGATATATGCACGAATACGCATGGCTAAGGTATACGTTAATCTTCGTGTTCGATAGTCAAGTGCATGTTTGTGAAATTTCATATTATATAAATGAGCCTTATCTACTTTGTTCGAATACAACGGATTTATTGTAGAAAGCTTATCGCTTAGTTGTGTACTCAATAATTTTAATACAGCTGAGAATCCAGCACTATTAAATTCTGCTTTGAAATTAGAAAGAACGCCTTTCGCTGCCAATAATAACAAGACCGTATTATCACCTTCAAAAGTCGTAAAGATATCAACATCTCCCTTTAAATCCGCAATTCTATTTTCAATAAGATACCCCTTGCCACCACAAGCCTCTCGGCATTCTTGTATCGTATTATTAGCATACCACGTTATTATTGATTTTAAACCCGCCACTTGAGTTTCTATGATGCGTTTATCAGGTTGGGTCTCATCACAATAGTCATGCATCATTTGATCTAATGTAATGCCATACACATAGGCACTTGCTACTGCAGGGGTCAAACGCAGTTGATGTGTCGGGTAATCCATCAAAAGATCTTCCTGCACTTTAATACTGTCATTAAATTGTCTTCTTTGAAGCGCATGCTTAATGGCGATCGCAAGGGCCATTTTAGCACCGCCTAAACCAGCTCGGGCAACACAAATACGACCTCCCACTAAAGTACCTAACATGGTAAAAAATCGTTTATTCGGGTTTTTGATGTCCGAGTGGTAAGAACCGTCGTCTTTTATTTCACCGTATTTGTTCAATAGATTTGCTCTAGGTACCGCAACTTGATCGAACCAAATCTTACCATTATCTACACCATTGAGACCTAATTTGTAACCATTATCTTCGATAGTTACTCCTGATAATAATTCATGCTTTTCATCGCGAACAGGCACTAAAATGGCATGAACACCTTCATTTTTACCATCGACAATTAACTGCGCAAAAACTGAAGCCATTTTTGAATGTAAGGCATTGCCAATATATTCTTTGTTATCATTTTTGCCGGGCGTATGTATGATAATCTGATCGGTACTTTTGTCGTAAGTCGCTGTAGTCTTTACACCGCGAACGTTTGAACCATGCCCCGTCTCAGTCATTGCAAAGCATCCTAATAAGTTAGCTTTTCCGGTTTCGGTTAAATAGTTGTCATGATGCTTCTTCGTACCCAGTTTTTCAATACTACCTCCGAAAAGACCAAATTGTACGCCAAATTTTATAGATAAACTACCATCCACATACATCATATTTTCAAAGATATGAGCATAACCTTCCATATCTCCTTTTCCGCCGTAATCTTCTGGGTAAGCTAGTGCTCCGTAACCTTTGTCTGCTAAGAATTTAACTTGCTTAAGCACAATTTCTCTAAAATCTTCTTTATTACGATGAACATTCCATTTAAAAATAGGGTCAGCAACCGTATTCCTGAAAGCATCAATGACGGAGGCATGTTTGCCCTTTAAAATAACATCGATTTCTTCAGCACTATAGTAGTTTGAAGTTATTTCATGAACAACTTCTACATCAAACAAATGGTTGTAGTGATTCGGTTGAATACCAAGATTTATTTCAATGTCTTTTAAAGAATCATTAAAAGGGCATTTCTCAAAGTAGTTGCAGACCACATTTTGGCTAAAAGTACTGAGCGGATAGGTATTACTTTCAACCAGTTTAACTCCTGAATTTGCTACAATGTGTTTCCAATTTTTAAGCACTCCATTAGCTGGGGGTTTTTGGGTATTTAACCAAGACCTTAAAATTCGCGATTCTTCCTTCAATAAACTGTCATCTTTGTCTATTGCTTTTTCAACCACATTGATTTCAGAGGCAGATAGTAAGTCATCTGACCAAATAACATAGAAAAAAGGGATGTATTGTAAAACTCCTGGGGAATATTGGTTCTTTTCCATAAGCTGAAATTACGAATTTATTTTATTTAAAGATTTTTGAAGAACAGGTCTTTAATTCACTGTAATGAACATCGTGGTCTTCTCTCTTTTTCCCCTATCTTTGTTAGGATATGAATGAGTATTTAGACCCTTCTACAGAGGGATTTTCAAATGAAGAACTCGATATCGAGAGAGCTCTAAGACCTGTAAGTTTTGATGATTTTACGGGGCAAGAGCAGGTTTTGGAAAACTTAAAGGTGTTTGTAGAAGCCGCAAATCAAAGAGGAGAGGCATTAGATCACACCTTGTTTCATGGACCTCCGGGATTAGGAAAAACAACCCTTGCTCATATACTTGCAAATGAATTAGGTGTCGGAATCAAAATTACCTCAGGACCGGTTTTAGACAAACCTGGGGATTTAGCAGGTTTACTTACCAATCTCGATGAACGTGATGTCTTGTTTATTGATGAGATTCATCGGTTAAGTCCTATTGTTGAGGAATATTTGTACTCGGCTATGGAAGATTATCGCATTGATATTATGATTGAGACAGGTCCGAATGCAAGATCTGTTCAGATCAATTTGAGTCCGTTTACCTTGATTGGTGCTACCACACGATCTGGATTATTAACAGCACCAATGCGGGCGCGATTTGGCATTCAAAGCAGGCTGCAGTATTACGATACCGAATTGCTTTCAACAATTGTTCAGCGTAGTGCAGAAATATTAAAAGTACCTATCACTAATGACGCTTCTATTGAGATAGCTGGTAGAAGTAGAGGTACACCGCGAATTTGCAATGCCCTTCTTCGTAGGGTTAGAGATTTCGCTCAAATAAAGGGTGACGGTAACATTGATATGGAGATTTCCAAATTTGGTTTAAAAGCTTTGAATGTCGATGCTCACGGTTTAGATGAAATGGACAATAAAATTTTAACGACTATTATTGATAAATTTAAAGGGGGCCCTGTGGGCATTACAACTTTGGCTACTGCAGTTTCCGAAAGCGCTGAAACCATTGAAGAAGTGTATGAACCATTTTTGATTCAACAGGGTTTTATTATGCGCACCCCAAGAGGGCGTGAGGTCACCGAATTGGCCTATAAGCATTTGGGGAAAATCAAGGGTGGTTCTCAGCCTGGTTTGTTTTAAAATAAGTTTAGCTTAAATTATAGTAAAAAAACCGAAGCCTAAACTTCGGTTTTTAAGCTATTCTAATTTAATATGGCATTCTCGTCAGCGAATTTTTTGTAGCTAAAATAAATGGCAGCTACGGCAATTGCTATTAAAGAGGCAAGCATTGCAACATACATACCCATATCAATAGTGCCAGCTACAATTTCCTTAACACCTAGGCCAATATTCAATATCGGAATAAAAACGGTGGCCCAGGTAAATTCAACACCTGGCATTAGAGCCAACACCAATGGAATAATTAATAAAAACATCAGTGGCGCAGCTTTGCTTTGAGCTTCTTTAAAGGTGGAGGCTCCTGCAACTAAAGCGATTATTACTCCTGCTAAGAATAAAGAAAGCGGAAGCAATAGTAATAGTATCATGGTAATTGATTGAAAACTTAACATTTCAGTAAGGGTCTCCTTAAAAGTGTCTGGTATATCATCAATAAACTTTAAGCCTATAATAAGCCCTACCAAATTTAATAGCGCCGGAATAAAACCTAATAGCGAAGCCACAATAGTTTTTCCGAATAATACTTTGAACTTAGAAATTGGCAATGATAAAGTTGTTTCAATAGTCTTACGTTCTTTTTCACCTGTGACCAAGTCAATTCCAGCTAGCAAACAACCACCCCACATCGTGAGTATGAAAATATATGGAATGAATCCACCAACACTTTTACCAATAATTTCTTTTTGCTCGCCAACTTCAACATAATTCGTATGAAATGGGGTCAGCTTTTCTGTTGAAATTTGAAGTTGTTCCATTCGAGTATTTTTCAAGCTATTGCCATATACATCCAGCATTCTTGAAAACCTACGATTGATACTTTCTTTTGATCCATTGCGAATTACTTGAACGCTACTACTTTCTAAACTATCCATTTGCATTTCGAATTTCTTCGGAAATACAATAGCGGTTTGAATCGTTTCGTCATCAATCAAGGTTTTGAAATCGATCGATTCGTCATAGTTAGTTAGTTTATTTAAGGTGTCACTTTTGAGAATTTGAACAAATTCTTGAGGAGCATTAACCAGCCCAATTTTGAGAGATTTCGCCCGATTGTTCTTTTCAATCATGTCCATCACTTTGATACCCCCAAACATCAATATTGGAAGCAAAAGCATGGGTAATACAATAGAGTTAATCAGTGTTTTTTTATCTCTAAGAAGCTCGGTAAGCTCTTTCTTTATAATTATTATTAGTTCTTTCATTTTAAGCTTCTTTTACGCGGTTGATAAATTCTTGAGTTAAGTTAGGTGCCTTCATATCTCTTTTGAAATTCTCAAAAGAATCATTGTAAATAATTGATCCCTTGTTGATAATCGCAAGATCATCACAAAGCAAATCAACTTCACTCATGATGTGCGAAGAGAAAATAACCGTTTTATTATCCGTTTTTGACTCTCTAATCAATTCGATAATACTTTCTGCTGTAATAACATCAAGACCTGATGTAGGTTCGTCAAAAATGAGCACTTCCGGATCGTGAATTAAGGTGCGAGCAATACTAACTTTTTGTTTCATTCCCGTACTCATCTGACCCATACGCTTTTTTCGAAATTCATTGATACCTAATTTTTCGAAAAGATATTCTTTGCGTTCTTTCAATGCGGCATCTGACAATTGATATAATTTTCCAAAAAAATCAATTGTCTCATCGGGGTTTAAGCGTTCGTAAAGTCCGGTAGAACCCGTTAAAAATCCAATGCGCTTTTTTACTTGATCGCTACCTTCAGAAATATTAATACCGTCAACAATAGCGGTGCCAGAAGTCGGATTTATAATACCTGCGATCATACGAAGGGTTGTTGTTTTTCCTGCACCATTCGCTCCTAAAAGAGAAAATATTCTACCCGGCTTGCACTCAAAAGAAACATCGTTCACCGCATTCACTGTTTTCGTTTCTTTCTTAAAACCTTTACCAGTTTTTGTAGTAAATGATTTTGTAAGGTTGTTCAGTTGTATCATATAGTTTAATTATTGAAATACCACTAGTTAGTTCCAAAATTTTGAGAATGTTACAAATTTTCAATCTTTTTTTATCATTAAGACACAATGATTGGCGATTGAACTGCTTGAATCTAAGTTAAGGCGTATAATTGTATTTTAGTAGTCTTGCATATTATAAAATGAGCCATAAAGAAAAGTACGCAGATTTAATTAAAGTAGAAGCCAAACGTTTGGGCTTTTTATCATGCGGTATTTCAAAAGCTGATTTTTTAGAAGAAGAGGCTCCTCGGTTAGAGACCTGGCTTAATAATAATAGCCATGGAGAAATGAAGTACATGGAAAACCATTTCGATAAACGTTTAGATCCTCGCCTTTTAGTTGATGGTGCAAAATCGGTTATTTCGCTCTTAATGAATTATTACCCTCAAGACACTCAAAAAGAAGACACCTATAAGATTTCAAAATATGCGTATGGTGCTGATTATCATCATGTTATTAAATCAAAATTACGACAATTACGAAATTTTATTTCTGAGGAAATTGGTGAAGTAAATGGTCGCGCTTTTGTTGATTCTGCTCCAGTCTTAGACAAGGCATGGGCCGCCAAAAGTGGTTTAGGTTGGATTGGCAAGCATAGTAATCTATTAACTCAGCAGGTTGGTTCTTTTTATTTTATAGCAGAATTAATTGTGGATTTAGACTTGGCATATGATGCGCCGGTTACTGATCATTGTGGCACTTGCACAGCATGTATAGACGCTTGTCCGACAGAGGCAATTGCCGCACCTTATGTCGTTGATGGCAGCAAGTGTATTTCGTACTTCACGATAGAATTAAAAAATGAGATTCCGAACGAGTATCACGGTAAGTTTGATGATTGGGCTTTTGGTTGTGATGTATGTCAAGATGTTTGCCCATGGAATAAATTTTCTAAACCCCACCGAGAACCTTTGTTCAATCCACATCCTGATTTGTTGTCAATGACAAAAAAAGATTGGCAAGAAATTACAGAAGATGTGTTTCGTAAGGTGTTTCAAAAATCGGCGGTTAAACGGACCAAGTTTGCTGGTTTTAAGCGCAATATTAAATTTTTAAAAGAATAATCCCCCCTCCTTTGCAGAAGCTAAGAGTGAACTTTTCAAAACGCAAACGTTTTAGTTTAACAACACATCTTTTTCTGCAGTGATTTTCAATAATTCATACATTTTTAATTATATCTTGAGCCATTATAAAAATGAATGAAGAATAAAATTCAATTAATTACCTACGTAGATCGGTTCGGAAAAGGGAAAATAGCTGATCTGAATAATTTAATTTCAAATGAGTTAAAGGGGCTCGTAGGGGGTGTTCATATCTTACCTTTCTTTTATCCATATGATGGTGCAGATGCAGGTTTTGATCCAATAGATCACAATCAGATCGACACCCGTTTGGGTGAATGGAATGATATACGAGAATTGACTAGAAAAGTAGACGTGATGTCTGATGTCATCGTGAATCATATTTCTGCAGACTCTCCTCAGTTTATTGATTTTTTAGAACATGGAAGTTCGTCGCAATATGCCGATTTAATCCTAACTAAAGAGAAGGTATTTCCAGAAGGAGCCACTAAAGATGAATTAGCAAAAATATATAGACCACGACCTGGAAGCCCATTTACTAGTTTTCAATTAAAAGATGGTTCTACCCAATTAGTTTGGACAACCTTTACTTCAAACCAAATTGATATTGATGTTTATTCAGATGCTGGTGAGGCTTATTTAGAGAATATTCTTGATGTTTTTCAGAAATCAGGTATAAATATGATTCGCTTAGATGCGGCAGGATATGCTATAAAAAAAGCGGGCACTACTTGTTTTATGATTGAAGAAACCTTTGATTTTATCAGTCAGTTAACTCAAAAGGCCAAAACACGAGGGATTAAGGTTTTAGTTGAAATACACTCCTTTTATAAAACACAAATTGAAATAGCAAAGCGAGTAGATTATGTTTATGATTTCGCTCTTCCTGTTTTGGTTTTAGATTGTCTTTTCAATCGCAATGCAACCAACTTAAAAAATTGGCTAAAAGTAGCACCAAGAAATGTAGTTACGGTTTTAGATACTCATGACGGAATAGGTATTGTAGATGTTGCTGGGGAAAATGGAGAAGTGGGCTTGATTGCTGATGATGTATTGAATGAAATTGTCGAGAAAATACATTTAAATAGTAAAGATACCAGTCGTAAGGCGACAGGTACTGCTGCTAGTAATCTTGATTTGTATCAAGTAAATTGCACCTATTTTGACGCTTTAGGCCAAGATGAAAATGCCTATTTGATAGCTCGCGCAATTCAATTTTTTGTACCAGGAATTCCGCAAGTATACTACGTAGGATTACTTGCTGGAAAAAATGATATGAACTTGCTCGCAAAGACGGGTGTGGGTAGAGATATCAATCGTCATTATTTTACTTACGAAGAAATATTAGAAACCACTCAAAAATCTTGGTTTGTCAATTTGAAAAAATTAATGCAGTTTAGAAACTCACATGCTTCTTTTGATGGGGGTTTTGAATTACAAGTATCAGAATCACATATTTTAAATATGAAATGGGTTAATGGTCAAAATAGTTCTGAGCTTATAGTAGATCTGAAAAAAATGGAATTATCAATTAGTTATTCTACGGTTGACAATACTATTTTACGGTTGAATTTGTAGTTAGAATTCAACTACATCGTTTTCGTTTTCTTTTCTCAGGTTTTTACTGTTAAGTTTCATTTAACCAAGCATTTAATATGCTATATTGTTGTGCGTAACCACTACCAAACTTCTTTAAAATGAATAGCATCAAAAAGCCCTCATTAAGTTTTTGGCAAATTTTTAATATGAATGTTGGCTTCTTGGGCATTCAATATAGTTTCGGATTACAACAAACCGCTATTAATCCCATTTTTTTATACTTAGGTGCGCCTGAAGATATGCTGCCTATATTAAATATTGCAGGACCAGTTACAGGTTTAATTGTGCAGCCTATTATTGGAGCAATGTCAGATAAGACATGGTCTCTTAAGTGGGGTAGGCGTAAACCTTATTTTTTAATAGGGGCTATCATCGGAAGTCTATGTCTATTTGCTTTCCCTTCTAGTCCAGTATTATGGTTTGCAGTAGGACTCTTATGGATTCTTGATGTTGGTAATAATATGGCTATGGAGCCCTATCGTGCATTTGTTGGGGATAAATTACCTGAGAAGCAGTTGAGTCTTGGTTATCAAATGCAAAGTCTATTTGTAGGAGCAGGAATTTTATTAGCTAACGGGTCAATAGTACTTTTTCAATATTTATTTGGTGGCGATTCTGTTGAGGTTGCTGGGGAGATTCCACAATGGTTGTACTATTCATTCTATATCGGCGGCATTCTATCAGTAACTACGATATTATGGTCTGTTTTTAAAACTCCGGAGATTCCTCCTTCTGATGAAGAATTGGCTGAAATAAATCATAGTAAAAGTTTGCGTTTTAACCAGCGCATTGCTGAACCTTTTAATGAAATTGGTAAGGCCATAAGAGACATGCCTTCTTTTATGTGGAAAATAGGTGCTGTTTATCTTTTTCAATGGTACGCATTATTTGTATACTGGCAATATATAACGCCATTGTTCAAACTCACTCTAGGATACTCTACTTCTGAAGCTGCCTCGCAGTCTGCTCAAATGAGTTTGACCTATAATATTGTTACCATGGTTGTTGCTCTTGCATTGGTGCCGCTCACGCTGAAATATGGCGGAAAAAAAGTATATGCTCTTAGTCTTGTCGGTACGGGTCTGGCATTATTTGCGATTCCATATATTGATGATTCTCTTATGGTTTTGGCACCTATGGTTCTTTTTGGTATCGGATGGGCTGCTATGATGGGAATACCCTATACAATGGTTTCAAAAGTGGTTCCTCAAGACCGACGTGGTGTTTACATGGGTATATTGAATATGATGATTGTTATTCCTATGGGAATTGAAACAATAACTTTTGGGCCTATTTTTAAATATCTGTTAGGGGGTAGTGCAGTTAATGCTATTCTTTTTGCAGGAGCATTTTTCATTATATCCGCATTTTTAGCAATGCGATTGCACATACATAAGAAGTAATATGATGAAAAACACAGGAATCAAGCTTTCGCTCTTTCTTATTTACTTTGTATTCGCCGCCTTACTCAATAGTGTTGGTATTCTGGTAGAACGATCTCAAGAAATTTATGGTGTGGCAAAACCTGATGCTGCCTTTTTAGAGCTATTCAAAGATATGTCGATTGCAATAATGGCCTTTTTGGTAGGATCTTTTTTGCCAAGACTAGGTTTTAAAAAAGCGATGCTTATAAGCCTTGGTGTCGTATTTTTTGCTTGTTTAGGCATGTATTTTGGTAATACCTTTTGGAGCGTGAAACTGTTGTTTTTAGCCACAGGATTGTCTTTCGCAGTTGTTAAAGTAGCCGTATTCGCTTTGATTGGTTATATCTCCAATTCAAAAAAAGATCACAGTTCTTTAATGAATCTGATTGAAACCGTATTTATGCTGGGTATCATTTTTATGTACGTGGTATTTCCATTGTTTTTTGATGATGAAAATAATCGTGATGCTTGGCTTCGCGGTTATTTACTAATGGCAGCTTTAATTGCTGTTGCATTCGTAATTATAGCCAATTCTAAATTTGATATAGTATCAGAACCATCGAAAGGAATAGCTAACGATTTTAGGGCAATGTTCCAATTATTCAGATTGCCCTTAACATGGATTTTTGTAGTGTTTGCTTTTTTATATGTGATGACAGAACAAGGGATTATGACATGGTTGCCCACTTTCAATAAAGATACACTGCAACTAAGTCCAGCATTAAGCTCTCAGATGGCAGTTCTGTTAATGATAAGTATAGCCTTAGGAAGGTTTATTACGGGAATTATTGCGAAAAAAGTAAAGTGGATTTATATCTCAGCAGTATGTGTTATTTTAGCAATTGTATTAGTGCTTTTAGTCTTACCCTTGGCAGAAAATGTAAAAGCAGTAGCCGTGAATACGATAAGTGATTTACCTGCAGTATCTTATCTTTTTCCATTAATAGGTTTGTTTTTGGCACCGTTGTATCCCTTGGTAAATTCTACTATTCTTACCAGTGTTGATAAAAGTAAGCACAGTTCACTAGCCGGAATTTTAACTTTTTTCTCTGCCATAGGGGGAACTTTTGGATCCTTAATTATTGGTAACCTTTTTGATTCTTTAGGCGGCGATAAGGTTTTCTATCTGTCTTTAATTCCATTCGGAGTGATGTTCATTTCATTTTTTATTATTAATAAACTTACTACTACTTCGGTTGCAGAAGCATGATTTATGAAATTTGAATTTAATGTAGCTGAAACGCTTGAAAAACTACTTTCGCAAGAAGACACCGATGGCGATAAAAAAATCACGAAAGAAGATAAAGGCCCTAAAAACTTTAAGCTTATTGCGATTAGTGGAGAAACACTTATAATAAAAGGCACTTATTTTTTGTCCAATTTATTGCAAGAACTCGCCTTAGCGCAAAATGCTGGTTTAGAAGAAATAGAAATTCTTTTAACTAAAATTGAGGAAGCTCCTACTCATAGAATTTCCAGAATGATTAAAGATGTTTTCTGGAATGATTTAACCAGAACGATTGACGAGGATGGCATTTCAAAAATCGTTGGGGATGATAAGACAGTAAGCGGCGTAAAAAGAATTTATGTTCCTTATACTGATGTTTCTGCGCAAGAATATTATATACAAATTGCACCTAAATATGGTTTAGAAGTGATTGTACTTCCTAAAAAGATAACACCCGAATACGTAAAATCGATTAATACGCAGCCAGGTATTTTGAGTTTAAAACTCGAAAATGAAAAAGGCGTCCCTTTTGTAGTGCCAGGTGGACGGTTCAATGAAATGTATGGTTGGGATAGCTATTTTGAAAGTGTCGGACTTCTGCTAGATGGAAGAGTTGATCTAGCAAAGGCTATGGTTGATAATTTCTGCTATCAAATTGAACATTATGGTAAAATTTTAAATGCCAACCGCTCGTACTATTTGACAAGAACGCAGCCTCCTTTTTTAAGTTCTCTTATTCGAGAAGTTTATCAAACCGATGAGTTCATAGAAAAAAAGTGGCTTGAGCATGTTTTAATTACAGCGATCAAAGAATATGAAACCGTTTGGATGGTGAAAGGCAAGCGGTTGACCGATAACGGACTTAATAGATATTTGGCTGAAGGCATTGGCATTCCTCCTGAAACTGAATCGGGTCATTTTGATGAGGTATTTTCAGAATACGCTGAGAAGTATAACTTGTCCGTCTTGGATTTCGTGTCAAAATATCAAAGCGGTAAAATTATTGACAAAGATTTAGATGCCTATTTTGTTCATGACCGAAGCTTACGCGAAAGTGGCCACGATACTTCATGGCGCTTAGATAATGTATGTGCTGATTTGAATACGGTTGATTTGAATTCCCTCTTATATAAATATGAAATTGATTTTGCCTATCTCATTGAAACCTATTTTTGTGATAAATTTAAAATAGGTTCTAAAATATATACTGCTGACTATTGGTTGCGCAAGGCTGAAGAGCGTAAATCGAAAATGAATACCATATTATGGTCAGCAACGAATAAAGGTTATTTTGATTTTAATATAAAAAGTAAATCTTTGACTGATTTTGGGTCAGCAACTAATTTTTATCCGCTTTGGGCAAAGTGTTGTAATCAAGAACAAGCTGAGCAAATGGTGATCGTTTTGATGCGTGATTTTAAAGTGAAAGGTGGCATTGTTTCGACTGCAAAAAAGGCTATCGAAACAATAGCAAAAGGAAATGTACAACGCCAATGGGATTACCCTAACGGATGGGCACCGCATCAAATGCTAATCTGGAAAGGGTTACTTAACTACGGCTTTAAAGAAGAAGCCCAAGAATTAGCTTATCGTTGGCTTTGGATGATTACCAGAAATGCCGTTGATTATAACGGTACTATTCCCGAAAAATACAATGTTGTTTCTTGCACACATAAAGTGTATGCCGAATATGGCAATGTGGGCACCGAATTTCATTATATTACAACTTCTGGTTTTGGTTGGATGAATGCTTCCTATCAATATGGGTTGCGTTTACTTCCTAAAAATAGAATTACTGATCTTGATAAACTTGTTGATCCTGACATTATTTTTAGTTGAATGTGTTGTTTTACAAACTAGCTTAGATGTGAAATCAAAGAAGATTAGAACTATATTTGTGTCTTAAATTTTTTAGAATATGAGTGAAGAGAAGAACAGGCGCGAAGCATTACTCTATCATGCAAAACCGCAACCAGGTAAGATAAAAATTGTTCCGACGAAACCATATTCTACACAGCGTGATTTGGCACTTGCTTATTCGCCTGGAGTTGCAGAGCCTTGTTTAGAAATAGCCAAAGACAAAGAAAACGCATATAAATACACTTCTAAAGGTAATTTAGTAGCCATTATTTCAAACGGAACGGCTGTTTTAGGCTTGGGCAATATTGGTCCAGAAGCCTCAAAACCTGTTATGGAAGGAAAAGGATTGCTTTTTAAAATTTTTGCTGATATTGATGGTATTGATATTGAAGTTGATACTGAAGATGTAGATAAATTTATTGAGACTGTAAAAATGATTGCGCCTACTTTTGGAGGTATCAATTTAGAAGATATTAAGGCTCCAGAGGCTTTTGAGATTGAACGTAGATTAAAAGAAGAATTAGACATCCCTGTTATGCATGATGATCAGCATGGTACAGCTATTATCTCTGCGGCAGCCCTCTTAAATGCACTTGAACTTACGGGGAAGAAAATAGCAAATGTAAAAATTGTGGTAAGTGGTGCTGGTGCGGCAGCAGTGTCTTGCACAAGGTTATATAAAGCATTCGGAGCCCAAAGTGAAAATATCGTGATGCTTGATAGTAAAGGTGTAATCCGTAAGGATCGAGAAAATCTGACAAAAGAAAAACTCGAATTTGCATCCGATCGAAAAATTGACACTCTTGATGATGCCATGAAAGATGCTGATGTTTTTATCGGATTATCTATCAAAGATATTGTGTCGCCTGAAATGTTACTTTCAATGGCTAAAGACCCTATTGTTTTTGCCATGGCCAATCCAGATCCTGAGATCAAATATGATTTGGCTTGTAAAACAAGAAAAGACATTATTATGGCGACCGGTCGGTCAGATCATCCTAATCAGGTCAATAATGTTTTAGGTTTTCCTTTTATATTTAGAGGTGCTTTAGATGTGCGGGCTACTGGAATCAATGAGGCTATGAAAATGGCAGCTGTAAAGGCTTTGGCCGACCTCACTAGAGCACCTGTACCTGAGCAAGTCAACATTGCCTACGGAGAAACTCGATTAACTTTTGGTAAAGATTATATTATACCGAAACCATTCGATCCGAGGTTGATTTCTGAAATTCCTCCTGCCATAGCTAAAGCTGCTATGGAGAGTGGAATTGCTAAAGAGCCTATCGAAGATTGGGAGGCGTATAAAGAAGAATTGCGCCAGCGATCAGGTGAAGATAATAAAGTTGTTCGCTTGCTTCACAATAGAGCGAAGATGAACCTTAAAAAAATTGTATTTGCTGAGGCCGATCAGTTAGATGTTCTTAAGGCTGCGCAAATTGTCTACGATGAGGGTATAGCAATTCCTATTTTATTGGGAAACAAAGAAATTATTGTTGAGCTAATGCAAGAATTGGAATTTGATGCTGATATTCTCATTATCAATCCGCAATCTAAAGAAGCATCTGCAAAAAGAAATCAATATGCTGAAAAATATTGGCTGAACAGAAGAAGAACAGGAAGCACCTTGTATTATGCTAAAACCCAAATGAAAAAACGAAATTCCTTTGGTTCTATGATGGTATTAGAAGGAGATGCTGATGGTATGATTTCAGGGCATTCAAGAGCTTATCCGATGGTGGTGAAACCGGTATTTGAAATTATCGGTAGAGCCTCTGGGGTTAGCAGGGCAGGAACGGTGCATATAATGATGACAAAAAGAGGACCTCTATTTTTGGCAGATACTTCGATTAATATTAACCCGTCAGCTGAAGAATTAGCAGAGATAGCACAGAACACAGCGAATGTGGCGGCTACTTTTGGTTTTAATCCGGTAATTGCTTTATTGTCTTATGCTAATTATGGGTCGTCAACGCATCCAAATTCTAGAAAGGTGAAAGAAGCAGTACGCTTAATTCATGAGAAAAACCCAGATCTCGTTGTTGACGGCGAATTGCAAGTTGATTTCGCATTAAATAAAGAGTTGTTGCAAAGTCAGTTTCCCTTTTCAAAGTTGGCTGGTAAGAAAGTGAATACGCTAATATTTCCGAATTTAGAATCTGCAAATATTACTTATAAATTATTGAAAGAACTGAATCAGGCGGACTCTATTGGCCCAATTATGGTAGGTCTGCGTAGATCGGTTCATATTTTGCAATTAGGAGCAAGCGTTGACGAGATGGTAAATATGACAGCAGTCGCAGCTATTGATGCTCAAGAACGTGAGAAAAGAAAGAAGGCTAAAATTGGTATTTAGTAGTTGGCAGGTTTCATTTGATGGTTGTCAGTATTAAGAACGAAGTAATACATATTCAGTATACAGTAATCAGTATTCAATAATTTATAACCATATTACTTAACCCTTAACTAACCCATGATACATCACCTCAAAGGAAAATTAGTTGAAAAACATCCAACCCATGTGATTATTGAGTGTGATGGTGTTGGTTATTTCGTAAACATATCACTGCATACTTTTTCAAAATTGCCTAGTGGCGAATTAATTACTTTATTTACTCACTTGCAAGTTAAAGAAGACTCGCACACGCTATTTGGTTTTTCAGAAAAATCTGAACGTGAAATTTTTCGTTTGCTACTATCTGTTTCTGGCATTGGCGCAAGTACTTCGAGAACAATGTTATCTTCTTTATCGCCTGCACAAATTAGAGATGCCATTGCTAACGGTGATGTACCTACAATACAGTCTATCAAGGGTATAGGTGCGAAAACAGCACAAAGAGTAATTTTAGACCTTAGAGACAAGGTTTTAAAAGTCTACGATATTGATGAAGTTTCGCCAAGTTCAAACAATACAAATAAAGATGAAGCGTTATCTGCTTTAGAGGTTCTTGGGTTCCCCCAAAGGCAAGCTGTAAAAGCAGTGGATAAGGTGTTACTTCAAGACCCCTCGTTAAGTGTGGAGGATATCATAAAACTCGCACTCAAAAATTTGTAATAAGTTTGAAAAAAGGGGCAAATAATATACTTAAATCTTCATTTAAGTTTATCTTTCTATTCATTCTATTTTTTGGCGCAGCCGAAACGTCGTATGCGCAAGAGACTGAAGAAAGTAACACGAATGAAGAGCAGAAAGATTCGGTACAAACAGGGTTTTCTTTAGGAAGGCTAGTGTTGAAGAACCCGGAGAGCATCGTTTCTAAATATATCTATGATGCCGATCTTGATCGCTATATCTACAATGAAAAATTAGGAGATTTTAATATAGGCTATCCTATCATTCTTACCCCAGCCCAATATTTTGATTTAATAAAAAAGGAGGGTATCAAAAGCTATTTTAAAGAAAAAGCAGATGCCTTATCTGGTAGAAAAGAAGGTAGCGAGGAAGCGCGAAAAAATTTAAATCCTAAATTTTATGTCAATAATGATTTTTTCGAATCTGTTTTCGGAGGGTCTACTGTTGAAGTAATTCCTCAGGGTTCTGTGGCAATGGATTTAGGTGTTATTTGGCAGAAAAATGACAACCCTTCCTTATCACCCAGAAACAGAACCAATTTGTCTTTTGATTTTGATCAGCGTATTAGTCTTAGTTTGTTGGGTAAAATTGGAGAACGATTAGCAGTTAATTTTAACTATGATACTGAAGCGACCTTTGATTTTCAGAATATTGTTAAAATGGATTATACGCCAACGGAAGATGATATATTACAGAGTATAGAAGCGGGTAATGTAAGTATGCCATTGAATAGTTCGCTAATTCAAGGAGCACAAAGTTTATTTGGAATAAAAACGGAGTTTCAATTTGGTAAAACCAAAGTAACTGCCGTTTTATCGAAGCAAGAGTCTCAGAACAATACTGTAGTCGCTCAAGGCGGTGGTACACTTAACGATTTTACAATTACCGCTCTAGATTATGATGAAGATCGACACTTTTTCTTATCGCAGTATTTTAGAGATAACTATGATGTTGCCTTAGAAAACTATCCGTATATACGAAGTCAAGTACAGATTACACGTCTCGAGGTATGGGTGACCAACCGTGGTCAACTAACCACGAATGTGAGAAATGTGGTGGCGATTCAAGATTTAGGAGAATCTGACCCTAATAATACCCGTTATGGGCAAACAACGACGCCAGCCGTTGGGTTTTTCCCAGACCCCATGAATCAGTTTCCGAGAAATGATGCCAATAATTTTAACCCTAATACGATAGGATCTGGTGCTCTAACGGAGTCGATTCGAGATATTGCCACCGTGGAAAACGGATTTAACGTACCCGGTTATCAGGTAAATCAAGGTTTTGATTATGCGATTTTAGAGAATGCTCGAAAATTAGACCCAGGTAGAGATTATGATTTCAATACCCAATTAGGGTATATATCATTGAATCAGCGTTTGAGTAATGATGAAGTTTTAGGAGTTGCTTTTCAGTATACGGTCAATGGTGAAGTATTTCAGGTTGGTGAGTTTGCGAATGGTGGTATTGATGCTACAAGCTTGGCACCAGGAGCAACGCCAATCATTGAGAATAACACATTAATATTAAAACTACTAAAGAGTAACGTAACCAATATTACTGATCCTATTTGGGATTTGATGATGAAAAACATTTATGCAACCGGGGCATTTCGTTTGAGTCAAGAAGATTTTAAGATGAATATTTTATATTCTGATCCTACACCTAGAAATTATATCACTCCAGTAGAGGAAGGGCCCGGTTCTGAATGGCCTGATGGCTTGCAAGAACGAATTTTGTTAGATGTATTTAATTTAGACCGATTAAATGCTTACAATGATGTACAGCCCGGGGGAGACGGTTTTTTTGATTTTGTACCCGGACTTACGGTGAATACCCAAAACGGATTGATAATTTTCACCAAAACGGAACCTTTTGGAGAGTTTCTTTTCGATCGATTAGGATCACTTGGTGATTATAATGATGAGTCTACATACAACGCGAATCAAGAACAATATGTGTTTCGTGATATGTATGAATTGACAAAAGCGGCGTCATTACAAAATCCAGAAAAGAATAAGTTTTTATTAAAAGGGCGTTACAAGTCTGAAGGAAGCAATGGTATACCTATTGGGGCATTTAATGTGCCTAGAGGTTCAGTACGTGTTACTGCTGGCGGACGCCAATTACAAGAGGGTATTGATTATACGGTTAATTATGCCGCTGGTACGGTGCAAATTTTAGATCCAAGTTTAGAAGCTTCAAATATTCCTATTAATATATCGGTAGAAAATAATGCTGTTTTTGGTCAACAGCAAAGAGGTTTTACAGGAATTAATGTAGAGCATCAAGTGAATAAAAATTTTGTTTTAGGAGGTACCTTCTTAAATTTAAATGAAAGACCATTGACTCAAAAATCTAATTTTGGGGTTGAACCTGTAAGCAATACAATTTATGGCTTGAATGGAAATTTTTCAACAGAAGTACCATTCTTAACGCGATTAGCTAATAAATTACCCAATATAGATACTGATGTGGCTTCGAATCTATCCGTGCGTGCTGAGGTAGCTTGGCTTAAACCGAATTCTCCTAATAACGCTGATTTTCGTGGTGAAACGACCACCTATTTAGATGATTTTGAAGGAGCTCAGGCTTTGATTGATATCCGTTCTTCATTGGGTTGGACATTGGCCAGTGTACCTCTAGAGTTTGCTGAAGGTAAGAACGGTCTTGAAACTGGTTATGAAAGAGCTAAAATGTCATGGTATACTATTGACCCCATTTTTTATACGAATCAGAGACCAGCTGGTATTTCTGATAGTGACATGTCTAAAAATGAAACGCGGCGTATTTTCATAAATCGTCTATTTCAGCAAGACGTCGCTCAAGGACAAACTCAGGTGCAGAATACTTTGAATATCAATTATTTTCCGAATGAAAAGGGCCCATATAATAACAATCCAAGTTTCGAAACGGAACAACCAGAAGATAAATGGGCGGGTATTATGCGCCCTCTTAGCAGCACCAATTTTGAACAAGCCAATGTAGAATTTATACAATTCTGGATTCTCGATCCGTATGTAGACGGAATTACGAAGTCGCCAGGAGAATTAGTATTAAACTTCGGAAACATATCTGAAGACGTGTTAAAAGATGGTAGAAAACAATATGAGAATGGTTTGCCTGGCCTAGAAAGCACTGAATTAGTTCGTGATACGGAGTGGGGTCAAGTACCTCAAACACAGGCTTTGGTATATGCTTTTGATGCTATTGAAGCGAATAGAGCCCTGCAAGATATTGGTTTTGATGGCTTGAATGATGCCGATGAAAGTGCGATTTATGATAATAATGGCGGAGATGATCCGGCCTTAGATAACTACCAATATTACTTAAATCGAGAAGGAACTATATTAGAGCGATATAAAGATTTTAATAACCCTGATGGTAATTCACCTGTTCAAGTAACCAATACCAATCGTGGTTCAACCACCTTGCCAGATGTAGAGGATATTGATCGTGATTTAACGATGAATACCGTGAATAGTTATTTTGAGTACCGCATACCTATCATGCCTAATACAACTACTGATGACCAGTATGTAACTGATATTTTGGAAACAGCACCCGTTCCAGCAACTGAAGTGCCTGATGGAAGTTCTGTGAATCGTCGTTGGATTCAATATAAGGTCCCTCTTAGTGATTTCACCGAAGCAGTTGGAGGTATTACAGACTTTCGCTCTATTAGTTTTTTAAGAATGTATATGACAGGTTTTGGTAGCCCTGCGGTGCTTCGTTTTGCAACGCTTGATTTAGTTCGCGGAGATTGGAGAACCTACACCAGAAACTTGCAAGATGAAGCTGTAGATATAGATCCTACAGATGATGGTACTACCCTTGATGTAAATGCCGTAAATATTGAAGAGAATGAAAACCGTATACCCATAAATTATGTGCTGCCTCCTGGTGTTGTTCGCGAACGTCTTAATAATAACAATACGGTAATTCGCCAAAACGAGCAATCACTTTCGTTAGTTGTTGGTAATTTAGAACCTCAAGATTCACGAGGCGTTTTCAAAAGCTTGAATATAGATATTCGTCAGTATAAAAAATTACAGATGTTTTTACATGCTGAAGAAATAGCTGAAAGCGACTATTTAGATGATGAAACACCACTCGTAGGATTTTTGCGTATTGGTACTGACTTTTCAGAAAATTTCTATCAAATTGAAATACCCTTGCAATTCACGGCACATGGAGCTACCTCTCCTGATGAAATCTGGCCAGTCGTAAATGAAATGGAAGTGCTTTTATCTGACCTTAACAAGATAAAATCAACTTGGATTGATGGCGGTGATTTGAGTGAAGTTCAATTTTTCGAAATTGAAAATGGTGAAGTGGTACCTGTAGGCGAATTTGCTCCCCGAACTTTGGGTCGAAACCGAATTGGAATTCGAGGTAATCCGTCATTAGGAAGTATTCGTACCATGATGGTGGGGATTAAAAATATTGACGATACTCCTGCAAGAGGTGAAGTTTGGTTTAACGAATTGCGCTTGGCAGGTTTAGATAATAATGGAGGCTGGGCTGCCGTAGCTGCAATTGATGCGAATATGGCAGACTTTGCTAATATCACAGCTACTGGAGCAACGAGCACCTCAGGTTTTGGAGCTATTGACCAAATGCCGAATGAACGAGCCCGAGAAGATGCAATATCGTATGATTTAGTTACTAATGTGAATGTAGGGCAATTGCTTCCTAAAAAATGGGGTATTCAAATTCCTTTTAATTATGGAATATCCGAAGAAATTATTACTCCAGAATTTGATCCGGTTTATGACGATTTAAAATTACAAGATCGAATCGATGCTGCTGATACCCAAGAGCGTAAGGATAATATTTTAGAACAGGCCGAAGACTATACGAAGCGAACGAGTATAAATGTTATTGGTTTGCGAAAAGAAAGAGGTGATGAAGCGGATGCCAATTTTTATGATATTGAAAATTTCACTTTTAATTACTCGTATAATCAAACGAAGCATCGCGATTTTGAAGTAGCGAGTCTACGCGATCAGAATTTGAATACTGGTTTTGTGTATAATCATGCGTTTAAACCTCTAGAGATTGCTCCTTTTGCAAAGAATGACTCTATATTTACGGGTAAGTATTGGAAGTGGCTTAAAGAATTAAATGTAAATCTTTTGCCGACGACAATATCAATAAACTCAAACATTAATCGACAATTCAATCAACAGCGTTTTAGAGATGTTATCGAAGAGGGTGTTGATGCTTTAGAATTGCCTTTATTGCAACAACGTAACTACCAGTTTAATTGGCAGTATGCGATTAACTACAGTTTGACTAAATCATTGCGCCTGAATTTAACAGGTTCAAATAACAATATCGTTAGAAATTATTTCGGACAAGAATTCGATGAACGTGGTCGGCGCGTTATCGATCAAGATCAAATTTTATGGGATGGCTTTTTTGATATTGGAGAGCCCAATCGCCATGCACAAAAAATGGAACTTAATTACGAGCTTCCTTTTGATAAACTACCCGCTTTAGATTTTATAAATGCGCAGTATACGTATACCAGTAATTTTGACTGGCAACGAGGTGGTGATGCCCTTAATGAAGCGGTGGCATTAGTGGGCAACCCTAACCCTGATGTAAATAATCCATTACAAATTACCTCCATTAACACGGTGCAAAATTCAAATACGCATAACCTAACGGCTTCCATGACCATGCAAAAATTTTATGACCTTATTGGTCTAAAAAAGAAAGATGGTAAGAGCAAAGCCAAGGCAGCACCCGTTCGAAAAGATAAAGCTGGGAATACCCCTAAAGAGGCTAAAGGGCCAAGAAAAACGAGTAAACTTTTTAATACGGTAGTAGATGCGATAACTATGGTGAAGCGATTGAATTTGAATTACAATGAAAGCAACGGTACCGTATTGCCGGGATATACCCAATCTATCGGTTTTGTAGGCACGGCGCGTCCTAGCCTTGGCTTTGTTTTCGGTAGTCAATCTGACGTGCGTTTTGAGGCTGCACGTAATGGTTGGTTGACTTCGTTTAATGAATTTAATGAGCAATACATACGTCGAACGAATAAGCAATTAAATATTAATGCAACAGCGCAACCCATTAAAGATTTAACCATTGACATAATAGCTGATCGACAATTTTCAAATAGTAGTCAAGAAACCTATGATGTTGAGGCGTGGCGAAATGGTACATCAGCACTAACCAATAGTTTTGGAAGTTTTAGTATTTCTACGATGATGTTAGGTACGGCTTTTAGTAAAAGTGATGAGTTTGATTCTAAAAACTTCGAGCAATTCAAACAAAATAGAATTACGATAGCGAATCGATTAGAAAGCGATCGCGGTAATCAATCTGGAGGTGTTGTTGATGCTGAGGGCTTTCCTGATCGTTATAGTAAAACACAGCAAGATGTATTGCTGCCAGCTTTTTTTGCCGCTTATACAGGGCAAGATGAAAATCGCGTGAATTTAGATGCTTTTAGAGGTATTCCTATTCCGAATTGGAATATTAAGTATACAGGTTTAATGAAGAATAAATGGTTTAAAAAACGATTTAAGCGTTTTTCTTTGAGTCATGGGTATAGAGCTGCTTATACTATAAATTCTTTTCAATCTAATTTAGAAAAAGAAAATGGGGCGTTTAGGTCTGACCCTGGCGAGGTGACAGACAATGACCTGTTATCTGATTTGATTCTCAATAATGTGACCTTGGTCGATGGTTTTAATCCTCTAGTTCGTGTTGATTTTGAAATGAAGAATTCGGTGAGTGTCGTGGCAGAAGTTCGAAGAGATCGAATGTTGTCATTAAGTTTAGATAATAATTTATTGACTGAAAACAACGGTAAAGAATATACTGTTGGGTTGGGGTACCGTATCAAAGATGTCACTTTTGTAACAAATATTGGGGGTAATAAAACCCGATTGAAAGGCGACTTAAATTTAAAAGCTGATATCACACTGCGCGATAATTTAACTATAATTAGAAACCTAGATATTGATAATAATCAAATTACCTCAGGGCAAAATTTATTATCTATTAAGTTTGGGGCAGATTACGCCTTAAATAAGAATCTTAACGTACTCTTCTTTTACGATCATTCTTTCTCGCAATTTGCCGTTTCAACAGCCTTTCCACAAACAACAATTAATAGCGGATTTACCTTGCGCTACAACTTTGGAAACTAACAACCGTTTTTAAAGACGAACTATATCTTTTCTACTGGCAATTGAATTTGATTTTGTATTTGAGATTCTGTAGGAATCTGTTACATTTGTTTGACTAATAAAAATAGAACAATGAATATACCATCAGAATTAAAGTATACAAAAGATCATGAATGGGTTAGTATAGAAGGTGATGTAGCAACCGTAGGAATTACCGATTTTGCGCAAAGCGAGTTAGGCGATATCGTTTATGTTGAGGTTGAAACGGTCGATGAAACACTAGATCAAGATGAGGTTTTTGGTACCGTTGAAGCTGTAAAAACAGTGTCTGATCTATTTCTTCCATTAAGTGGAGAAATTATTGCCTTTAATGAGGCTTTAGAAGATGAACCTGAAAAGGTAAATACAGACCCTTATGGAGACGGGTGGATGATTAAAATAAAAATGAGCGATACCTCTCAATTTGATAGTCTGTTAACTGATGCTGATTACAAAGCGTTAATTGGTGCTTAAAAAAAAAGGATACACCATAGCATTTATAAGCTGGATGATGTTTGTGACATTTTTCAGCTTATTTTCTTTTGAAAATACTGAACCTCCAAAAATTGATATTCCTCATTTAGATAAGGCGGTTCATTTTACCTTTTACTTTGTTGCCTGTATTTTGGGAGTATTGTTTCTTAGAGAGTTTTCTAAGGGAAATATGAAATTGATCAGAGCACTTGTGCTTATGGCTGTAGGCACCATATTTTTTGGAGCTGTTATGGAGATGATGCAGCATACTTTAACAGAAAATAGAGCCGGAGATTATGTGGATGCATTTGCTAATGCTTTTGGGAGTTTAAGTGGCGCCTTTGTGATGAATTGGTTTTTTTCAGCTAAAAGGGGGTTAAAATGGAAGTATTAGTTGTTTTTTTAATATATAATTAGTTAAATTAGCGAACATTAAAATTTGATACTATGGAACCGAAAAAGAATCCAAAAGCAGATATAAGTAGAAATACTGGTTTATATTTTGCTATAGGTTTATTTGCTGTAATGGCCTTGACGTATAATGTCTTGGAATGGAAGGATTACGCAGACGATAATGAGTATGATATTTCTCAAAATATTGATGATGATTTAGATGAAGAAGTTCCGATGACTGAACAAATAAAAACTCCGCCACCTCCGCCACCACCAGCTGCACCGGAGATTATTGAGGTTGTAGAGGATGAAGAAGAAGTTGAAGAAACGGTTATAGAATCTACAGAGAGTAATGAAGAAGAGGAAGTGATGGAGGTAGATGATGTTGAAGTAATGGAAGTTGATGAAGATTTAGATGTTCCTTTTTCTGTTATTGAAGACGTGCCAATCTTTCCTGGTTGTGAAAAGGAAAAAGGGAAAGGTGCAAATGCTATGCGTGCCTGTTTTAATAAGATGATTCAAAAGCATGTTGTTAAAAACTTCCGTTACCCAGAAATTGCTCAAGAAATGGGAGTGCAGGGTAAAGTATACGTGAATTTTGTAATTCAAAAAGACGGTAGTATCGGAAGCGTTAGAATGCGAGGTCCTGATAAAAACTTAGAGAAGGAAGCAGCACGTATCATAAGTAAGTTGCCGAGAATGACACCAGGGAAACAAAGAGGTAGAGCGGTTCGTGTGCCTTTTAGTCTTCCAGTAACATTTAGACTACAATAGAAAATAATTTATATTATAAAAAAACCCGAGCTTCTCAGCTCGGGATTTTTTTATGCTTTATTTTTTTAGACTTGTATAGAAAATTGATCTAAGTCGTTCAGGGTTAATAAAGCCATTGCCATAATTGGCATCATAAATTTTAGTAAGTGTGTCGTTCCCTTTGACATCGTCTAAAGAGCTTCCTGATGCAATGGCCTGCTTTATTTTTGTGCGAATATCTTCAAGCATCGCAACATAGCTTTCCAACTCTTTTTTAGTTGAAGGTCTTCCATGACCCGGTATTATTTTAGTGTCTTCGTTAATGACTAATAAAGCTTTTCTGTGTGCCGCTATATAGCCGTCTACGCTACCACCGCTTTTTAAATCTATATACGGATAGCGTCCAGAAAAATAAGTATCTCCCATGTGCAGTACATTATTATTCATAAAATACACCATAGCATCGCCATCAGTATGCGCATTATGAACATGAAAGGCCATAATTGTTTCATCACCTTCATGAAATGTGATATCATTCGAGAAGGTGATTTCAGGCAGCATCTTTTGCATATTTTCTAACGTAACCTCTTGCTTTTCTAATTTGGCTTGTTGATTAGCCTTGATACGTTTTCGAACATTATCTTGGGCAATGAGGGTCACAGAATTGGTGTTAAAGTTCGCGTTGCCTCCAGAATGATCCCCATGCATATGCGTATTAAATAACTTAGTTATGGGCTTTTTACTTAATCCGCTAATAGCACCTTTAATTTTTTCACTCAATCTCGCGAATTGATCATCAATCATAAAAATATGTTCCGCGCCAATATATATGCCAATATTACCACCTTGGCCTGTAAGCATAAATACTTGAGGTGAAAGTGTATCAATTTTGATGACAACTTCTTTTTTTTGAGCATTGCTATTATGGCATATCATTAATAGCACCAATACGAGTAAAAATGGAGTTTTCTTTTTCATAGCATGATTTTTAAAAATGGATGTTTAAAGATAATATAAATAGCATCAATTGGTTGCGAAAAAGAAGGGCGCGGCTTATCTTTGCTCCTCTATTATAATTAGGCATGAAAACGGTAGTTGGGACAACAAAAAGTGCAGATTGGACCATGGTATTTTCCGATTTTAAAGAAATTACCAAAGCGCGACTGGCGATAAGCGTCGTTTTTTCTTCGCTTGCTGGTTATTTGCTCGCTCCAACGGCATTTGATAGTATTTCATTCTTGATTTTAGCCTTCGGAGGGTATTGTATGGTTGGCGCATCGAACGCGTACAATCAAGTGATTGAACGCGATTTAGATGCCTTAATGAATCGCACAAAAAATAGACCTATTCCGGCAGGTCGTATGTCCGTTAATACAGCCATGTTTATTGCGATATCGCTAACAATATTAGGTGTGATATCCTTGTACTATTTGAACGCAAAAACGGCCATGTTCGGGGCGATATCTATTTTTCTTTATACTAGCGTTTATACACCGCTGAAAACCAAAACGCCCTTGTCTGTTTTTGTTGGTGCATTTCCAGGAGCGATTCCGTTTATGCTTGGTTGGGTAGCTGCTACCAATGAATTTGGTATCGAACCAGGCACTTTATTTATGATTCAATTTTTTTGGCAATTCCCTCATTTTTGGGCATTAGGATGGATGCTTGACGACGATTATAAAAAAGGAGGCTTTAAAATGTTACCGACAGGAAAAAAAGATAGTGGAACAGCCTTACAAATTATTATGTATACCATCTGGATGATCGTAATATCAGTGATTCCAGTATTCGGAATAACTGGGGAGCTGCAATTGTCTATACCAGCAGCGATAGTTGTTTTACTTATGGGTTTAATAATGCTTTTCTTTGGCTTACAACTTTATGGTAAAAGAGATAATGCAACAGCGCGAAAGTTAATGTTAGCCAGCGTAAGTTATATAACCCTAATGCAAATTGTATACGTAATCGATTCACTTATATAGATTAATAATGGATTTAACTCAAGGTACAGAGAAAGAGAAACACGATAGATCAAAGAAAATGATGCTTTGGTTTGGTATCGCAAGTTTAATTATGGGCTTTGCAGGGTGGACGAGTGCGTATATCGTGAGTAGTGCACGAAAAGACTGGGTTGATATTGAATTGCCTTCTTTGTTTTATGTCAGTACGGGTTTAATCATTTTAAGTAGCCTTACGTACTATATAGCTAAGAAAGGCGTGTTACAAAATAAACAAAAAATCAGCACTATTTTTCTTAGCCTCACACTTGCTTTAGGGGTGGCTTTTATTTATTTACAATTTCAAGGCTTTGAGCAAATGATTGGTCAGGGATACCGTTTTACAGGCCCTACAAGTAGTATAAAAATGTCTTTTGTTTATTTAATTGCGGCAGTACATATTGCTCATGTGGTGGCAGGCTTAATTTCTTTAATAGTGGTATTGTATAAACAGGTGAAAGGAAAGTACACCGCTGAAGATCATTTGGGAGTTTCTTTAGGAGAAACTTTCTGGCATTTTTTAGGCCTATTATGGGTGTATTTGATATTGTTTATGACCTTCGTAAAATAAATTCATTTAAAATAGGTTTTGATACCGATTCGGTTTTTGAAAAGTTAAAAAAGGTGTAAATTTGCACAAATTATTGTCACACTATAATTAATATATGGATTCTACAGTAGCAACAGGTTCAGAGGATAAGGTTTGGGGAGGCGGAAATAAGCCTTTAAACGCCAGTTACGGCAAGTTAATGATGTGGTTTTTCCTCGTTTCAGATGCTTTAACATTCTCTGGGTTATTGGCTGCCTACGGTTTCTCAAGGTTTAAGTTTATTGAAACCTGGCCTATTGCTGATCAAGTATTTACACACATTCCTTTTATACACGGTAACTACCCGATGATTTATGTGGCGTTTATGACGCTTATTTTAATTATATCATCCGTTACTATGGTTTTAGCAGTAGATGCTGGTCATAGAATGAAAAAAAACGCAGTGATCTGGTACATGTTTTTAACGATCATTGGGGGTGCTATTTTCGTTGGTTCACAAGCTTGGGAGTGGGCTACCTTTATCAAAGGTGATTACGGAGCTATTGAAACAAAAGGAGGTAGAATTTTACAATTTGTAAATAGTGATACGGGCCAAAGAGCAGCTATTGCTGATTTTGCTGTTACGATTCCGAGTGAGCGTATTAATCATGAAAGAAAGAATGGCGTATGGTTTTATGAAGGTGAAGCCTTACCATCTTTTTCTTTGACTGAGGTTGTTGAAGGGTTTAAGGCCAATCCGAATATCGCTATCCGAACAGAATCAATTGTTCAAGAGGGTGAAAATGAAGGCGAAAAAACAATATTGACGCGATCAGAAGCCTTAGCCAAACTTAAAAATGCAGCTCAGGTGGTAGAAGGGGCTAACTTAATTCACAATGAATATGGTAGTCGCTTATTTGCCGATTTCTTCTTTTTTATTACCGGTTTTCATGGTTTTCACGTTACCTCTGGGGTAGTGATTAATTTAATCATTTTCTTCAATGTAGTTTTGGGGACCTATGAAAAGCGTGGGCATTATGAAATGGTTGAAAAAGTAGGCCTGTATTGGCACTTTGTAGATTTGGTTTGGGTATTTGTATTCACCTTCTTCTACTTAGTATAATATAATTATGGTTCAGGCATCGTCGTGAATCTTTGGAATTAAAAAATTATAATTTTTATAAATGGCACACGAACATAAATTAGAAATTTTTAGAGGCTTATGGAAATTTAAGTCCAACACCCAAAAAATATGGGGTGTACTTGCATTTTTATGTGTAATTACTGCAATTGAAGTAGTGCTAGGTATATGGAAACCAGAAGGCTTATTAAAGAGTGAAAATGCAATATTAGGGTTGAAATTACTCAATTGGATATTTATTATATTAACCTTAGTAAAAGCGTATTACATCGCTTGGGATTTTATGCACTTGCGTGATGAAAAGGCTTCTTTAAGAAGAGCTATTGTTTGGACACCAATCTTCTTGGTGGCTTATTTAGTATTGATATTATTATTAGAAGCCGACTACATTTATGAAATTTTTAAAAATGGCTTTGTAGCTTGGAACTTCTAAAGTAGAATTAACAAATAAAAAAGACGGCAATTGAGCCGTCTTTTTTATTTTTGCATAGTTTTTGTAATTATGAAGAAGACCTTCGTTTTGGTAGTGCTTTTTATCCTTCCAATAGTGGCGTATCTCTTCTTTGCTACAGGGGTAAATAATTTTGGAAGACTGCCTATTCTTACCGAAAATGTAATTGATATTGCTTCTCTAGATGCTAGAATATCATTGCAAAATAAAATAACGGTTTTAGGCTTTTTAGGTGACGATATAGAGCGTAAAAAAGGAAACGCCTTTAACCTGAATCAAAAAATTTACAAACGCTTCTACGAATTCAAAGATTTTCAGTTTGTCATGCTTGTTCCAAAGGGAACAGAAGTAAAAGTTGCTGCCTTGAAAAATGAATTAGGTAACCTTACAGATATCCAAAGTTGGCATTTTGTTACTGCAGATACCGATCAGATAAAGAAGTTTTTTAACGCATTGAAAACAGATATTGTGCTTGATGAAAATTGTGCTACGCCATACGTTTTTATTATAGATAAAGAAAAGAATTTAAGAGGTAGAACTGATGATGAAGATGAGGGTACGAAATATGGTTTTGACACGACTTCGGTTGCCGAATTAAATAATAAAATGGAAGATGACGTAAAGATTATTTTAGCGGAGTATCGTTTAGCCTTAAAAAAGAATAACGCAGAACGCGATAAGTAATGAAAAGTAAGTATTCATACGTTTGGGTATCACTAGTGATATTAGTGTTCGGAATAATTTTTATTCCGAAGATCATTAATCGTCTTAAATCTGGTACAGTTGTAGAAAATGACCGAATGAATATAAAAGATAATAAGAGTGCACTTTCTTTTATTATGCTTAATGGAAAAAAACGCCGTGTACCTCATTTCGAATTTTTAAATCAAGACAGTTTGGTAATAAGTGATAAAGATTACGAAGGAAAAGTATTCGTTGCGGAATTCTTTTTTACAAGTTGCCCTTCTATTTGTCCCATTATGTCTAAAAATTTAGTCGCGATTCAAAATGAATTTACAGAGGAAGATAACTTCGGAATTGCATCCTTTTCCATTACACCTGAATACGATACGCCAAGCGTATTAAAAACATATGCGGAACGCTATGAGATCACTGATTTAGACTGGCATTTAATGACGGGTGATAAAGGTAAAGTGTACGATCTTGCCAACAGTGGGTTTAACATTTTTGCTGCAGAAATGCCAGATGCCCCTGGCGGATTTGAACATTCAGGTTTATTTGCTCTAATAGATAAAAATGGATATTTGCGATCAAGGGTTGATACATTTGGCAATCCTATAGTATACTACAGGGGTGCAATTTCAGAAGAGCAAGTTCAAAACGATGCTGGAGAGAAAGAGCAAATCTCTATATTGAAAGAAGATATTGCTAAACTATTACAAGAATAAACTATGAATAAGGTTGTGAATGAAAAGAATTTTAATCGCTGGATTACAATTGTTTCGATAGTTATTCCTGTAGTAGTGGCACTTCTTTTTCGTGTTAAAATAGAAGGTGTAGAACGCCTTGGTTTTTTACCGCCGATATATGCTACTATTAATGGTTTTACGGCCGTTTTACTTATTGCAGCTGTAATGGCTATAAAAAAAGGTAATGCGTCGTTACATCAAAAATTAATGACTTCTTGTGTTGTATTGTCATTGCTTTTTTTAGTGCTTTATATTAGCTATCATATTACTTCAGAATCGACTGCTTATGAAGGCAAGGGATTTATGAGATATCTCTATTATTTTATTTTAATTACGCATATAGTTTTGTCAATAGCAGTCGTTCCTTTGGTTTTAAAAACCTATGCCAAAGGTTATTTAGGGGCTTATGAGAGCCATCGAAAATGGGCAAAATATACCTTTCCCATTTGGTTATATGTTGCTGTTACCGGTGTTGTGGTATATCTTATGATTGCTCCGTATTACCCAAGTAGTATGTAAGTTTATGATAAATTCAAATGAATTTGTTCAATGAAAAGATTACTTGTTATTGTATTTGTACTTTTTTTTCTGATGCTTTCAGAGACTGTAAATGCGCAATGCGCCATGTGTAGAGCAGTATTAGAAAGTGATGGTAATACTGAAACCGCAGAAGGTATTAATAATGGCATCGTTTACCTCATGGCGATACCCTATATTTTAGTTGGTGCACTTTTCTTTTTTGTGTATCGTAAAATGAAGAACTAATGTTAAAAATGAGTTTTTAACTTTTTTTTAATGATCTCACTGTAACAATTTTAATTTCTTGTAGTCTTATTAGTGCGTTCTTTCCCAAAGCGCTTTTATTCATCAATCATCAAAAACCAACCACATGTTCGATATCGAAAGGTGGCAAGAGATTTTCGACACCATCCGTAAAAATAAATTACGCACGTTTCTAACGGGTCTCTCTGTTGCATCTGGAATTTTCATATTAGTTATTTTATTGGGTTTTGGTCAAGGCATGCAAAATGGTATCGATGCTGAATTTAGAGGCGACGCTGCAACTAGTATTTGGGTTTGGCCGCAACGAACTACTGTAGAGTATAGAGGTCTGAACCCAGGGCGACGAGTGCAACTCGTTAATGAAAACTATCAAACAATACAGCAGTCTATGAATGCTGATTTTGATAAAGCTTCTATTTTATACTTTCCTAGAGATGTACAAATAGTTTACAAGAACGATTTATTGGTATATAATGTCGCAGGCACCAATGGGGATCTTCAAATTATTGAGAATGAATTTTTATCCGAAGGAAGATATATTAATGAAACAGATGTTGCGCAGAATGCCAAAGTAGCAATCATCAGTAATAAAATTAAACGAGAAGTATTCTCAGAACTTGAAACACCTATTGGCGAGTATATTACTATTTCTGGGGCTGGCTTTAGAATAGTAGGTGTCTATGGGGAATATGGCGAAGATGAAGGGGAAGAAGAACGCATATTTGTACCCATCTCTACAGCGCAACTTACTTTTAACGGTTCGAACAAAATCAACAACCTTAATTTCATGCTACCTGAAAAAGAGTCTTTTGAAGAGACGATAGCATTAAATGAAAAATTTACTACAGAATTGCTACGTTATTTAAAGGCAGACCATGGTATTGCACCAGAAGATGATCGTGCCATCCATATTTGGAACCCCATTCAAGAAGCGAAACGCTTTTACACCTTAGGAACCGCCATAGAACTTTTCTTTTGGGTGGTTGGTTTTCTGACCATTATTGCTGGGGTAGTTAGTGTGAGCAATATCATGTTAATTGTGGTAAAGGAAAGAACGAGAGAAATAGGAATACGCAAAGCCTTAGGAGCGAAACCTTGGTCTGTTGTCGGAATGATTATGCATGAGGCCATTTTTGTTACGGCAATAGCAGGATTTTCAGGACTTATATTTAGTATGGGACTCTTAGAAATTGTAGGCCCGCATGTTGAAGTCGATTATATATTAAACCCTTCTGTAAATTTTGGTGTGGCCTTATCTACAGTATTCTTACTAATCGGGGCAGGTGCTTTGGCTGGTTTTTTTCCAGCTTGGAAGGCCGTGAAAGTGAAAGTTATTGAAGCTTTAAGAGATGAATAAATTATTCGATATAAAGAACCATGTTTAGTAAAGATCGTTGGAAGGAAATTTTAGAAGTATTATCAAGCAATATGCTGCGTACGGTAGCAACGGCTTTTGGTGTAGGCTGGGGTATTTTTATTCTAATCATTTTATTAGCAGCAGGTAAGGGGCTTGAGAACGGTATTCGTCAAGACTTTAACGGAGTGGCAACCAATACGATGTTCATGTGGACAGAAACCACCACAATGGCCTACCAAGGATTGCCAGAAGGAAGAAATTTTAACTTTAAACTGAGTGACGTTGATTTATTACGCCGAAATGTGCCAGAATTACGCATTATATCACCACGCAATAGTTTACGACAAGCGGTAGGTGATAACGTCATACGAGGTACAGAAAGTGGGCGCTATCGCGTATTCGGTGATTATCCTGAAATAATTGAACAAAACCCCATATATACAGCTCACGGAAGGTTCTTTAACCACAACGATATTAAAGAAAAACGAAAGGTAGTAGTTATTGGTGATGGTATTCGACAAGATTTATTTGAAGAAGACGAAGAGGTTTTAGGGGAGTATATTAAAATTAGTGGCGTCAATTTCATGGTTGTGGGCACCTATAAAGAGAAAACGAGTAATGGAGGAGGGGAAAATAGTGAACGTCAAATATTTATGCCTTTTACTACTTTTTCGCAGGCGTTTAATAGATCTGATAATGTAGGTTGGATGGCCATCACCGCTAAAGATGACAGCTCTATTAGCTTGTTAACTGACAAGATTGTAAATACGGTGAAGCAAAGTAGAAAAGTGCATCCAGATGACGCAAGGGCGATTGGTTTTTTTGATTTATTTGAGCAGTTTAATCGTGTTGAAAGCTTATTCGGAGCCTTGCAATTTGTCGCTTACTTTGTTGGTATTTTGGTATTACTTGCAGGCATTATTGGAGTGAGCAATATCATGTTAATTGTCATTAAAGAACGAACGAAAGAAATAGGTATTCGCCGGGCTTTAGGCGAAGACCCTTGGTCGATCAAGAAGCAAATTTTAATGGAGTCTATTTTTCTAACCATTTTATCAGGTATGGTAGGTATTATTTTCGGAGCCCTATTTATTTATGGAATTAACCTAGTATTAGATTCCATCGGCCCCGTAGATATGTTCTTAAACCCAAGTGTAAGTTTAGGCGTAGTATTAAGTGCATTAATTATATTAATAGTTTCAGGCTTGTTAGCAGGATTTATACCTGCGAATAGTGCGATTAGAGTGCGCCCTATAGAAGCATTAAGAGCTGAATAAAAAACATCAATCAACTAGAATATTTAAACAAATCAGAAAATGAAAAAATCAGTAACAAGAATTATTCTATTCCTTATTATTATTTGTTTCGGTGGAGCCATGTACTACCTGTATTCCAAAAATTCAGAAGATCCGGTACGCTACGAAACAGAACAAGCTTCCACACAGACTATAATAAAGAAAACGGTGGCTACGGGAAGTATATTACCCCTAGAAGAAGTACTTATAAAACCTAATATTTCAGGCGTAATTGAAGAAATATTTGTAGAAGGCGGTGATTATGTTAAATCAGGCGATCTACTTTGTAGAATCAAGGTGGTACCTAATTTAAGTGCATTAAATGATGCTCGTAATGCTATCGATGAGGCTAAAATTGGCTTGAATGATCAACTTCGAAATCTAGAGCGCCAGAAAAGCTTGTTTGCAAAAGGAGTCATTTCTAAAGTAGATTTAGAGCGAGCTCAAGTGACCTATGATCAATCAAAGCAAACGCATAATGCGGCAAGAAAACGCTATGATATTGTAAAAACGGGTACAACAAAAGGCTTCGGTAGTGCTGCAAATACCCAAATTAGGGCAACCGTAAGTGGTATGGTTCTAGAAGTGCCTGTTGAAGTTGGTAATCAAGTAATAGAAAGTAATAATTTTAATGAAGGTACAACTATCGCCGCCATTGCCGATGTTGATAAAATGATATTTGAAGGCAAGATCGATGAATCAGAGGTTGGTAAGGTGAAGGAGAACTTACCCCTTGAAATCACCGTTGGGGCTATCGAAAATAAAGTCTTTGACGCGGTTTTAGATTATATTGCTCCTAAAGGCAAGGAAGAGAACGGTGCGATTCAATTTGAAATAAAAGGCACTATGAAAAAACAAGACTCTGTTTTTATTCGTGCTGGTCTTAGTGCCAATGCGTCTATAATTTTAGCAAAGGTTGATAGTGTGCTTGCGATCAAAGAAGCCTTGGTACAGTTTGACACGGAGACAAAAAAACCCTATGTTGAAATAGCTACTGGCGAGCAAGAGTTTGAAAGAAAAGATATAGCCTTAGGTGTTAGTGATGGTATTTATGTTGAAATTAAATCGGGTATTGATGCATCTGATAAGATAAAAGTATGGAATGCTATAGATTCAGGGAATGAAGAGGATAACTAACCTTTAACAAAATATTTAGAACAATTCTTGTAACAATTTAACAACTTCGTGGTCTTATGGTCAGAATTACTTTTTTTGTGACCAAACACAACTAACACATTGAATTATGATTCAAATTGAAAACCTTCACAAATCGTATAAAATGGGAAGCAATTCCTTGCATGTTCTTAAAGGGATTAATTTTTCTGTGAAAGAAGGTGAACTTGTGGCGATTATGGGCTCTTCGGGTTCTGGTAAATCTACATTGCTGAATATTTTAGGTATGCTAGATGAATTGGATGAAGGTTCTTACGACTTAGATGGTGTGCCTATTAAAAACTTGAATGAAACAAAAGCCGCCAATTACCGAAATAAATTTTTAGGTTTTGTTTTTCAGTCTTTCAATTTGATTAATTACAAAAACGCGATGGAAAATGTAGCATTGCCATTGTACTATCAACGCGTTGGAAGAAAAGAGCGGCAAGAGAAAGCCTTGAAATATTTAGATCAAGTAGGCTTAAAAGAATGGGCTGATCATTTACCTAGTGAATTGTCTGGTGGTCAAAAGCAACGTGTTGCTATTGCCAGAGCAATGGCGGCTGAGCCAAAAGTATTATTAGCTGATGAACCTACGGGTGCTTTAGATAGTACAACTTCCTATGAAGTAATGGATTTAATTCAAAAAATTAACGATCAAGGAAACACGATTCTTATTGTAACGCACGAAGAAGATATTGCTCACATGTGCAAACGTATTGTACATTTAAAAGACGGTGTTATTCTCGAAGATAAAAAAGTTGATCAAGTAAGAGCCGACCAATATGTTCAGTAGAGATATTTGGAAAGAAATATTCGAAGCAATACAGAAGAATAAGCTGCGTACTTTTTTGACTGGTTTTACTGTGGCCTTGGGTATTTTTATTTTTGTTACCCTTTTTGGTATGGGTAATGGTCTCAACAATACCTTTATGAAATTTTTTGGTAACGATGCTACCAATATTTTTAGAATATATCCTTCTACAACTACAATTCCTTATGGAGGTTACAAAGCAAAGCGTCAAATAGAATTTAAAAACGACGATTTAGACGATATTTTCAAAGAGTTTGGTCCTCTGGTGCAGTATCTTACTCCTCGTATAAGAAGAGGAGGAGTTGTTACCTATAAAGACAAATCAGATAATTATGCGACCTATGGTGTTGGCCCTGGTATGCAATTTGCGGAGAAGACCATAATAATGAAGGGTCGGTATATCAATTCTATGGATGTCCGTGAGAAGTCAAAATACGCCGTTATTGGCAGAATGGTTGAGAAAGACATTTTTAAAGGCGAAGACGCTTTAGGAAAATATATTGACGTAGCTGGTAGCGCATTTCGTGTTATTGGCGTTTTTCAAGATGATGGGGGGGATAATGAAGAGCGTAATATTTTTATTCCTTTTACCACACGTCAATTGATAGAGGGTAATAATGATAGGGTTGATCAGATTACGCTAGCTTTCAATGAGTCGATAGGTTACAGTGGCGCTATGCGTTTTCAAAAACAGCTTGATCGGTATATTCGGAAGAAAAAACTTATAAGCCCTCAAGACCCAAGAGGTATTTTTATTGAAAATGTTGCCGATAATTTAAAACGAAATCAAGATTTTGCTGCGGTACTTAAAATTATTATTTCGGGTATAGCATTCGCAGTTATTATTTCTGGAATCATAGGTATTAGTAATATTATGGTTTTTGTTGTAAAAGAAAGAACCAAAGAAATTGGAATTCGGAAAGCCATGGGAGCTACTCCGAGAACAATAACAAGCACTATTTTATTAGAGTCGGTTTTTATTACTGCGATTTTTGGATTTATTGGAATGATCTTGGGTATCGTGGTTTTAAATTTTATACAAGGAAAAACTTTAGAGGATGATTATTTTATCACTAAACCTGCTATTGATTCTGGTATGGCAATTTTTGTAACCATATTATTAGTGATCTGTGGAACTTTAGCGGCCTACGTGCCAGCGAGGAAAGCGGCTAAAATTAAACCAATCGTTGCATTGAGAGACGAATAAGATGAGACAACTATTTGATAGAGATACTTGGATTGAAATTTTTCAATCGATTCGAAAGAATAAGCTTCGTACATTCTTAACGATGATCGGGGTTTTCATAGGTATTTATATTTATATCGGTCTTTCTGGTGCTTCAAAAGGATTAGATAACGGATTTGAAAAAGCTTTCGAAAGCATTGCTCGTAATAGTATGTTTGTTTTTTCTTCAAGTACTAGCAAGCCATATGCTGGTTATAAAACAGGACGCCGTATTCAACTAAAATTAGAAGATGCTGATGTATTAAGACAACAGGTGCCTGAAATTATGGCGATAGCTCCTAGAAATGTAAGAGGAAATTTTGGTACTGCTCCTGGTATTATTAAACGAGGTGCTCGATCAGGTAGTTACTCTGTTTTTGGAGATTTTCCTGAGTTCACAAAAATTGCAACAAAGAAAATTTATGATGGAGGGAGGTTTATCAATGACTCAGATATTCTTCAAGAGCGCAAGGTCTGCGTTATTGGTGAACGTACGCAGAAGGAGCTTTTCGATGAAGATGAAGATCCTATTGGAGGTTATATAGCTATCGAAGATGTTAATTTTCAAGTGGTCGGGGTACACAAGTTTGCTGGAGGTGGCCCTTTTGATAATGACAGTGATATTTTTATTCCTTTTTCTACATATAAAAAAATATATAATACGGGTGATAACGTTTCTTGGTTTACCATTGCTGCCTATGATGATGCTGATGTAATACAAGCAGAGAAAGATATCAAAGCGACGCTAAGAAGAATCCACAAAGTAGACCCAACAGACGAGAAAGCTATAGGGGCTTTTAATTTAGGAGAGGTTTTCAAAAAGATTTTTGATTTTTCGAATGGTCTAACTTTTTTATCCCTAATTGTCGGTATAGCCACAATCTTAGCTGGGGTTATTGGTATTGGTAATATTTTATTGATTTCAGTTAAGGAAAGAACTAAAGAACTGGGGGTGCGAAGAGCACTTGGGGCAACGCCTTCTGAGGTTAGAAATCAAATTATTATAGAAGCGTTGGTATTAATTTTATTAGCGGGTATTATAGGTATCATTTGTGGTGCCATTACACTTGCGGGATTAGGAGCAGCTTTCGGAGGTGGTGATTTTCCCTATGAAAATCCAACAGTGCCTATTCCTTATGTAATAATGTCATTAGTTCTGATGATTGTACTGGGTATTCTTATCGGACTTATACCAGCTCAAAGGGCAGTAAGTATCAAACCAATTGATGCATTGCGAGAAGAATAAAAACTAAATAACTAACAAATATATTTTACAATGAACAAAATAGTCAAGTACGTTCTAATTGCATTATTAATTTTTGGAATACTAGGTGCGGCGTTATTTTTTATTAAATCAAATAGTAAATCTGCCATTACCTATGAGACTTCGAGTCCGTTTATTTCAAATATTGAAAAGAAAACAGTGGCTACAGGTAAAGTAATACCTGAAGACGAAATAGAAATCAAACCACAGATTTCAGGGATTATAGATAAAATTTATCTAGAAGAAGGTGCTAGAGTAAAGGCGGGCGATCTTATAGCGAAAATTAAGATTGTACCCAATGAGCAAGCTCTAAATCAAGCAAAAGGGCGGGTAAGAAACGCTGAAATTGCTCTTAATAATACCAAAATTGAATACGATAGAAACAAGGCCTTATTTGACAAAGGAGTAATAGCTAGTCAAGACTTCAATAATCTTCAATTACGTTTAGATCAGTCAACACAAGAATTACAAAATGCGCGTGCTGATTATCAGATTATTCGAAAAGGTTCGGCTGGTGGTTCAGCCTCGGCGAACACTAATATTAGAGCAACGGTACCGGGTACGATTCTTGAAATACCCGTAGAAGAAGGTGATCAGGTTATACAAAGTAATAATTTTAATGACGGAACCACTATCGCTTCTATAGCTGATTTAACTAAAATGATTTTCGAAGGTAAAGTCGACGAAGGTGAAGTAGCAAAGCTTCAGGTTGGTACCGATCTAAAAATTAGCCTCGGGGCTATTGAAGACGAAGAGTTAGACGCTAAATTAAAATTTATAGCGCCAAAAGGGGTAGAAGAAGCTGGTGCCGTACAGTTTAAGATTGAGGGTGATGTAGTAGTAAAAGAGGGTGTTTTTATCCGTGCCGGATATAGTGCAAATGCTTCAATTGTGTTAGAGAAAAAGGACAGTATTTTAGTTATTCCAGAAGCCTTGCTTCAATTTGATAAGAAGACCGATAAACCGTATGTAGAAGTTTCTGTAGGCGATCAAAAATGGGAGCGTAAAGATATCGAAACAGGCATTTCTGATGGTGTTAATATTGAAATAGTTTCGGGAATAACAGAAGAAGACGAAATAAAACAATGGAATAAAACAGAACCTATAAAGAAGGGGGAAGAAGATGAAGACGAAAACGAAGATTCTGAAGAAAGCGAAGAATAAAAAGCATCAATCAATAATCAAAAAAATCATCAAATGAAGTTTAAACTAACAGCGCTGTTATTGATAATGGCATTGAGTATTTGTTATGCTCAACAAAAGAAATGGACCTTAGAGGAATGCGTATCTTATGCCGTAGAGAATAATTTAACCATTGAACAATTTGAACTCGATTTAGAGAATGCCAAAATTGATAAATCTGATGCCATTGGTAATTTTTTACCCAACTTGAACGCCTCGGCCTCCGCATCAAGTAATACTGGTTTTTCAATTAATCCAACCAACAATTTACCTACGAATAGTACGGCAAATAATGTTAACGGCGGCTTAAGCACTAACTTTAATATTTTCAATGGTATGCGTAATGTACACCGATTAAATAGAGCGAAGTTAAACGCTATTGCAAACCAATATAGACTGGATGATCTGAAAGATGATATTCGTTTAAATGTAGCTAATGCTTATTTGCAAGTATTATCGAATAAAGAATCTCTTAAGGTTTCAAGAGCACAATATGCTGTTACGGAACAAGATTTGAAACGAACTAAGGAGTTGGTTGAGTCTGGAGTATCTCCTCAAGGTGATTTGTTAGAGATAGAAGCAACCGCAGCAAATCAAGAACAACAAATAGTAAACGGAGAAAGTTTGGTACTTATTTCTCGTATTACCCTAGCGCAGTTGCTACAAATAACAGACTATGAGAATTTTGATATCGCAGATGATGCCTTTGATATTCCACCTTCTGATATTTTAAGTAATTCTGCCAAAGTGATCTTCGATAAGGCTTTAAGTTTTAGAAATGATATTAAATTCTCGCAGTCAACGGTTGAATTGGCCGAGAAAGACCTAGAAATAAGTAAAGGAGCAAGGTTGCCTACCCTTTCTGGTTTTGCGAACTACGGAACAAGATATTCAGATGTCACACAAATACCAGATGCAAACGGTATTCCCTTTACGCCCAATTTTACAGATCAATTATGGATTTTTGATGGTATTTCTTATGGGGTACAGCTGAACGTTCCTATTTTTAATGGGTTCAGTACGCGTAATACGATTGAACGATCGAAGATTAATGTAGAGAAAGCCAAAATACAGTTTGAACAAGATAAACTTAATTTAGAAGCTGATATTCAGAGAGCTTATGTTGATGTTACTACTTTTTATAAGTCATACGAAGCAGCTGAGAAAACCTTAGAGGCACGACGTTTAGCGTATCAATACTCTAAAGAACGTTTTGATGTTGGTTTGATGAATGCCTTTAATTTTAGTCAGGCACAATCGCGTGTTGATAATGCTGAAGCTGATGTGATACGTACGAAGTATGCTTATATTTTTCGTTTAAAAATATTGGAATTCTATTTTGGAATTCCCATTTCACTCAACTAACTCGGTTGATCTTAATTAATAATCCGTAAGCTTTAAAAGTTTACGGATTATTTTTTTATACACACAATTGTATTTTCTTTGCCTTGATTATGGCAACTATTCTACATATTGAAACAGCAACAACCAATTGCTCTGTTTGTGTTGCGCAAGATGAGGTCGTATTAGCACTTAAAGAGTACAATACGCCCAATTATTCGCATTCAGAACAACTACATGTCTTTATTCAAAAAGTGCTTGCAGAGGCTTCAATATCAAATAATGCCTTAGACGCAATAGCTGTAAGCCAAGGCCCAGGTTCGTATACGGGTTTGCGAATAGGCGTATCGGCTGCCAAGGGCTTATGTTTTGCATTAGATGTGCCATTAATTGCGGTGTCTACCCTTGAAAGTATGGCGATGCGGGTAAATACAGATAGCTTTGATTTTATTATTCCCATGCTAGATGCAAGGCGAATGGAAGTATATTCACAGATCTTTGATACCAATTTGAATACTATTAGAGAAATTAAGGCTGAAATAATTGATGAACAGTCTTTCAACAATTACGTAAGTCAAGGCAAATTGCTTTTACTGGGTAGTGGAGCAGCGAAATGTAAAGCAATTTTAAGCTCTAAAAATATAGTGTTCGATACCGCAGTAGTACCATCTGCTAAAGAAATGGTAACTATTGCAAATGCTAAATATCAAAATGCGCAATTCGAAGACGTTGCATATTTTGAACCTTTCTATCTGAAGGACTTTGTTTTGCAACAAAAAGCAAAGAAAAAATAATGAAGAAATTAGAAAAGAGCGCTCATTTTGTGAACGCTCTTTTATAGGGTAAGTAATGAATTACTTTACTTCAAAAGTAATTTTGACATTCACCCTAAAATCATTGATTTCACCATCTTTAACACTTGCGCTTTGATCTTGAACGTAAACCGAACGAATATTTTTTACCGATTTCGATGCTTGTTCAACAGCCTTTTTTGTTGCGTCTTCCCAGCTCTTTTCTGAATTTGCGAGTACTTCTATAACTTTTAAAATTGCCATAATTCTTGTTTTAGATTATTTTTTGAAGGTACTAAAATATTAGGAAGTGCCATCATCAATACCCTACAATTTACACTTATCCATTAATGGCTACAACCTCATTAATTCGATCTCCCATCATATTTTTGAGCATAGTCTCAATGCCATTTTTAAGTGTAAAGGTGGATGAAGGACAACCACTACAAGCTCCTTGTAAAATCACATTCACTCTTTTGCTTTCTTTTTCATACGATTGAAATAGAATATTACCGCCATCGCTTGCTACTGCTGGTTTAACATATTCTTCAAGAATATCAATAATTTCGAGCGAAGTGTCATCCAAAGTAGGTTTTGATTGATTTTTTACTTGTGCTGCTTCTGGCATGTTTTGAGGATTAATATCTATAGAGACTACATCTTTTCCATCGGCTATAAAATCACGTATGAGCTCCCTCAACGCCATAGTGATATCATCCCACTCGGCAACGTCAAATTTGGTAACAGAAACATAATTTTCATCTAAGAAAACTTGTTTTACAAAAGGGAATTGAAAAAGTGCTTTTGCCAAATCAGACGCTTTGGCTTCGTCAATATTTTTGAATTCAAAAGATGCAGGAACGATCTTGCGACTGGCCACAAATTTCATGGTTGACGGATTCGGCGTCACCTCGGCATAAACAGTTACTGCAACTTTTTTATCACTAGATTCTGCTTCTAAAATAACTGGTTCACCTGCATTTAAATATTCAACAAGTTGCTGAGCTACTTCATCTTTAACGTCATTCCATTCGACAATATCATAGCGCTCTAAACCAATGAAATTTCCAGAAATATAAACAGTTTTTATAAATGGAAGGTGAAAAAGCTGCTGTGCTAAAGGAGAATTCTTAGCTTCATCTATATTATTAAATTCATAGTTCTTACCTGTCGTAATAAAATGATTAGTGTCGAATTTTAAAATTGCAGGGTTGTTGGTTTCTACTACCGTAATTGAATACTCCTTCATGACCTTTAAATTTTTGTGTAAAAATACGAAGTAATTCTAAGTTTTGTTGGTATACTATACTTTCGATTCGGCCGTTATACTATATATTTAGCCAAATTAATCTCAAGCCTCCTAGCTCCCATGAAAATCAGGTTTATTGTTCCGCTATTCTTTTTATTTTTTAGTTTGCAAGCCTATACACAAGAAGGAATTCCTGTTTATTTCGATTACCTAGCAGATAATTATTATTTGGTATACCCTTCAATGGCGGGTATAGGTGAGGGTGGTAAAATTAGAGGAACCGCCAGAAAACAATGGTTTAGTGTAGATGAAGCACCTACCTTACAAACGGTGAATGCGCACTTTCGACTGGGAGACAGTAATAGTGGTATTGGTGCTATCGTTTTTAATGATGCTAACGGTTATCATTCTCAGACCGGTGTAAAACTAACCTATGCGCACCATTTAAAATTAGGTGGGGATATTCGATATTTAAATCAACTTTCTTTTGGCTTAAGCGCTGGAATTTTACAAAGCAGTTTAGATGAAACTGAATTTCGTTCTGTAATTCAGGATCCATTAATAACAGGAACTAAAAATAGTGTGAGCTATTACAACATCGATTTGGGTATTTCATATAGTAAAATGGAGTTCTATGCCCATTTTGCGGCATTGAATGTATTGGGAAGTGGTCGTGATTTATATTCGGCTATTGAATTTGATAATTTGAGAAGGTACTTGGCTTCTGTTGGTTATATTTTTGGTAAAAATGAATGGCAAATAGAACCATCTGTTTTGTTTCAGATGACTGAATTTACTGATGAAAAAACCCTCGATATTAATGCTAAAGTATATCGTGATGTTGATTTCGGGAGAATATGGGGTGGCCTGTCTTATAGAAGAAGCTTTGAAGGTGCCCAGTTCTTAACAGATGGTAGTTTCGGAGAGCAGCAATTACAATTGATAACGCCTATTGTTGGAGCAAATATTGGCAATTTTTTAGTGTCTTATAACTATTCGTATCAAACAGGCGATATTCGTTTTGATAACGGTGGTTTTCACCAAATTACCTTAGGTTACGATTTCGGACAATCAGAACGTAAGTACGATTGTTACTGCCCCGCTGCCCAATAAAAAATGAGTCTGTACAATAAACAGTACAGACCCACTTACTAAACACCAACCAACAGCGTTTATCATTTATTGTTCATCATTTGAATTTACTCCCAAGTGTAATTCTTCTTTTTAGCTTGTTTTTTTAAGGCTTCGAGCATTGCGTTTTCTAATTCGCCGGTAGACCCTTCTTTTTGGTTTTGTGCGATATAAGCGTCTCTGAGTAAATTGAGTTTTTGAATTTCTTTCTGAATTTGAATACGCTCATTTTTCTTGGTATTGATATATGTGGTTATTTCAGATTTAGATTTATTTCGGAGTTCTTTTGGCAGTTGTGCATCTTTAATTTTGGTAATATCAAATGTTTTATCCTTAGAAGCATCGACCAAATCCCATGAGGCATTATCATAGAGTTTAGAGCTTTTACTAACAGCTCTTTTTACGGCAACAACCTCTTCGAGTTCCATGGCATTTGTGTCTTGCTCATATTGCATTTTTAGTTTAGAGGCTCCCTTTGAGCCATAACCAATGTAGGTTGTATTTAATTTCGAATTGAGTTTTATAATGACCTCATCATAAGGGGTAGTAATATGAACAACTTGGCGGTTGTGATCAATAGCCATATATTCACCTCCAGAAAGTTTAGCGCCGTCTTTCCAATTCGTGTTGATGCCTTGCTCATAATCTCCACAAAAAATTGTATTTACAACAACATCTTTTTCTTTGGCATTACTGATAGCATCTTTATAGTGTAATTTACCTTGGGTAAAGGGTTCATTACCTGCAATGAAAATCATTTTAAGATGATCTGCATTTTTTCCCCAGTTCAATTGTTTAAGAGAGGTTTGTATGACTGTGCCGCAGTATTCCTCACCGCCATTTGTTTTAAGAGAAAATAATTTTTCTGATATTTCATCAAGGTCATCGCTGAAATCTAATACTTGTTGAATATAACCTTCTTTAGAAGATAGATCGTCATTGCCGTATTGGTACAAGGCAATCTGAAGTTTTGGCCTTGAGTTATTGCCACACTTTGCATGAGAAAATTTATTGACAATATCCCATAATTGTGCTTTAGCTTGATTAATAAGTCCATCCATACTATTACTAGTATCTAATAAGAGGGCTATTTTAACGATATTGTTAGATTCTTTTTCTGTATCGTTTATGGCATTAACTATCAGTGGAACACTTCGCTTTTTTGTGTCTATTAGTTCGCAACCGTATGAAGTTGTAACCATTAAGATTATTAAGCCGAATCCGAAAAGGTGTTTTACATTTTTCATTTTTAAATTTTTTTAATGCTTTTCTTTGAAAGCAAAATCTGTTTATAATTGGTATTAAATTTTAGTTTTGATTTTTTCGGCTACCAAAATGAAGAGGTAGGCAAAAAGACTCATAAAAGCTAAGGCAGTAACTAGCATAAGGTAATTGGTAATGGTCCATTCTAGCGCTACCTTAGCACGGTGCATCAGCGATATTCGAATTTCTGTTCTCTCAAACAGCGCAACTTTAACAGTGCAAAATTCGTTTTCATCATCAAAGTTTCCTAAACTAACCCCGAGGCCTTGAAGCTTTTGTTCAATATCTAAAATGCGGTTTTCGAGTTGTATAAATTCTTCAATTTGCCCTCCTTTTCTTTTTAAGTCAATGAGAGAAGCACGTATTTTTTCAAGCGACTCTTTTCGGGCGTTTAGTTCTTTGTACTCATTTGTTTTGTCAGTTTTTGTAATTTGTTTTGATTGTACTTGACCCACTCCAATTAGACTTTTGTAGATCGAATCAAAATTTTCTGGCGGAATACCAATGGTTAGATGTAATGCTCGGTTTCCTTTATTCCCTTTTTTATGTTCATATTGAATGAGGCCCTCATAATCTTTTATCTGGGCACGAAGCAGTTTTTCTTCTTTATCAAATTTGTTAGAAATGGTATTAATAGTTGCAATTTTTTCATATTTCTGATCAACGTGAATGTTAGAAATACCTTCATTTAATTGATATTTTTTAGAAGCGTAATTTTTCCTAGTATCAGTAGAAACAGCTATAATTTCATTAAATACATGGCTATCATAGCTTTGATTATCAGTATTTTTTACTTGATATCCGTAGATAAATCGAAATAGGAATAGCGCAACAAATAGCCCTAGTAAGAGGAAAATTAATCTTTTAAACTTTGTTTTTCTAATTGATTTCATTTGACTATTTTAAAATTTTATGGTCTAAAACTAAAAGCAAACTTTTTCAGAAAATAATAGTAATGAGTAAATGGTACGTTTGAATGGGTATACCTGCTTTTTGAATTAGTAAAGCTGTAAAACATTGAATCTAGAGGCTAAGTTTGCGCTCATATACATTTTTTAGTGACAAAGAAATCAGCTAAGTTTACGTTGTATTGTTAATAGTGATGAAAAAACTACTATACATTATTTGCATAATTTTTGGTACGGTCGGCCCTATATTCGCGCAGACTGAATCGAATGCTGACAAAGGTTATAACAATCGAAAGCTTATTGAAATAAAAGGATCTGTTAAGGGGAAAGAAAATTACGAGCCTATTTCGGGGGTAGAGGTCAGTTCAGATAGAGGGGCATTCGCAATTACTGATGCCTTAGGTGAATATAAAATTAGGGTTTCTATTGGCGACGAATTGATTTTTAGGAGTCCTGAATTCGATACGAAGCGCCATATTATAAAAAGTGCCGAAGATGTTGATTTGCTCGTAAAGGGCTATTCGGAAGATAGTTCGAATAGATCGAAGACTATGCGAGAATTTGACAATAAAATAGCAATGCATTTATCTTATTTAGATTCGGCAAATCAGTATAAGAAAAAAGACATCAAAAGGAGTATAGATTTTATAACTAAGTCGATACAGCAATTAGGGAAACGCGGTAATAAAAAACAACTAGCATTATCTTTAACAACACTAGGGGAAGTATATCAATATCACAAGCAGTATGATTTAGCCATCAATAGTTATACTGATGCTCTTGAGGCTAATAAAACTTCTAAAACGGCTATTTTATTAGGAAACACCTACATTTTAAATAAAGACTTTGAAAATGCCGAAAAGGTTTTAACGCCTTTATTAAAAATTAAGAAATTAATCCCCTACCAGCAAGTACAGTTATATGAGAGCTTAGGCGATACATATTTAGGTTTAAAACAAATTACAAAGGCTGTTAAATTATATGAGCGCGGCTTAGTGGTTGCAGAAAAAAATCAAATCACCCCTAAATTAACTGATTTAAATTCGAAGATAGCAGACGCTTATGCTACTGACAATCAACTGGTTGAAGCTGAAGGATTTTATGGAAATTCATTAGAGTTAGCAAAGAATGAAGCTCCGCAACGCGCCATTCAAGAAAAGGAAAAAGTGGCGGATTTTTATAATAAAAAAAATCGCTATGATGATGAAATTCAATTGCGAAAACAAAATTTGAGAGAGCTTAAAAAGCTGCCTACGCCAAAGGTAGAACTAAATACCAGGTCGATCATAGCAGATACGATTACTGCGCAACGAATTAATTATAAAATTGCTAATGCATATATAGCACAAGATAAGTACGATCAAGCAATTCCGTATTTAGAGAAAAGTATTGTTGAAGCCGATACAGAAGATGATCTTATTGTAAAGAAAGATGCAACGCGTAAATTATCTGAAGTTTTCGAACACAAAGGAGACTTTGCAAAGGCCTATGAAACATATAGGGCATATGTTTCAGTCGTCGACACTTTGTATATTAGAAAGGAGCAAGAAATTTCTCGTGCCACACGGTTTAATCGTGAAATTAGCACTAAACAGAGTCGCATTTCTGGACTAGAAAAAGAACGAGAACTTTCTCAAAGCAAGTATGATTTAGCTTTGACAGAACAGGAGTTGGCCCAAGAAAGTAATAAAAGACAACAATGGTTAATTTATTCTTTGATATTAGGATTGCTCTTGGTTGGCTTGGCTGCCTTTTTTTTCTACAGAAGTACACAACAACAGAAATTGGCGAATAACTTGTTAGCCTTGAAATCGCTTCGTTCGCAAATGAATCCGCACTTTATTTTCAATGCCTTAAATTCTGTAAATAATTATATTGCCAAAAGCGATGAACGTAGTGCCAACAGATATTTAAGTGAATTTTCGACCTTGATGCGATCGGTTCTTGAAAACTCTGAAGAAGACTTTATTCCGCTTTCGAAAGAAGTTGAACTTTTAGAACTTTATGTGAAATTAGAGCATTCACGGTTTCCTGATAAATTTGATTATGAAATCAATATAGATGAGCATCTTGATATTGAGTTGTTTCAAATTCCACCGATGTTATTGCAGCCTTATATAGAAAATGCGATCTGGCACGGCCTGAGGTATAAGGAGGAAAAGGGATATTTACGTATTCATTTAAAGCGAAGCAGTAAAGAAACTATTGAAATAATAATCACTGATAACGGTATAGGTCGTAAACGGTCTGCAGCATTAAAAACTGCAAATCAAAAGAAACAGAAATCCAAAGGAATGAAAAATATTAAAGATCGCGTCGCTATTTTAAATGATATGTATAAAGATAAAATAGATGTTCATATTGCTGATTTAGAGGTAGATGGGTCTGGAACAAAAGTTGTATTTACGCTTAAAAAGGATTAGAAATGAAAATCAAAGCAATTATTGTAGAAGATGAAGCAAATAGTCGCGAAATATTAAGCAATTATATTGCTAAATATTGTTCTGATGTATCTTTAGTAGGGGAGGCAGCTTCCATTGACGAAGCGAAAGCACTTATTAATAAGTATGATCCTGATTTAGTTTTTCTTGATGTCGAGATGCCCTTCGGCACTGGTTTCGATCTTCTCGATCAATTTCCTGATCGCACCTTTGAGACGGTTTTTGTTACTGCGTATAATCAATATGCAATCGATGCCCTTAACAACCATGCTGCCTACTATTTAATGAAACCTATCAATATTGATGAACTAATTAAAGCGGTTGAATACGTAGTAGAGATAAGAAAAAAAGAAGACGCCTTAGAAGACAGTGTATTAACACCAAAGCTAAATAAAGTAGATGGAAAAATAACATTACCTCAGCAAGATGGGTTTCAAATCTTGAATGTATCTGAAATTTTGTATTGTAAAGCCGATGATAATTATACTGAAATTTATTTAGAGAATAAAAAGATTTTAGTGAGTAAAACTTTAAAATATTTTGAAGAAGCACTTTCTAAATTTGCGTTTGCTCGTATTCATAAATCGTATTTGGTAAATGTCAATGAGATTGTAAAGTATCGTAAAGGTAAAGGAGGAAGTGTTATTATTTCTAGTGGAAAAGAACTGTTGGTTTCTGCTTCCAAGAAAAAAGATTTATTGGCCTATTTCTAAACATAGTTTATGATTATTAAAACAATAAAAGGTAAGACGCCTCAAATTGGTGAAGACTGTTATATCGCTGAGAATGCTGTAGTTGTCGGAGAAGTAATAATGGGAGATCAATGTAGTATATGGTTTAATGCCGTAATACGCGGAGATGTTCACTTTATAAAAATGGGTCATAAAGTCAATGTCCAAGATGGTGCAATAGTACATTGTACTTATCAAAAATCGCCAACCACGATTGGCAATAATGTTTCTATAGGCCATAATGCTATTGTACACGGCTGTACAATCAGAGATAATGTGCTGATCGGAATGGGCAGTATTATAATGGACGATTGTATTATTGAAAGTAATAGTATTATAGCGGCAGGTGCGGTTGTTATAAAAGGAACTCATGTTCCTTCTGGTACTATTTTTGGAGGAATGCCAGCAAAGAAAATTAAAGATGTCAGTCCTGAATTAAGTGCTGGTGAGATTGATCGCATTGCAAATAATTATGTGAAATACGCGAGCTGGTTTAAAGAAGATCATTAGGGATTTTCTGATTTTAATTGTTCTTTGAGAAGAAGCCCATTTGGGATGTGTCTTATTGAAGTGATTCTAGTGATACTTGAACAATATATCGTTATTTTTACGCATTAAATTAAAACTAAATGAACGCATATATATTTCCAGGGCAAGGAGCCCAGTTTGTGGGGATGGGCTTAGATATTTATGAGAAATACCCAGTAGCTCAAGAACTTTTCGAGAACGCTAATGATATTTTAGGGTTTCCGATTACTGACATCATGTTTGAAGGTACTTCGGAGGAGTTGAAACAAACTAAAGTAACGCAACCTTCCATTTTTTTACACTCGGTAATTTTAAGTAAAGTAATGGGCGACAATTTTAAACCTGATATGGTTGCTGGTCATTCTTTGGGTGAGTTTTCTGCTTTAGTCGCGAATGGGGTATTAAATTTTGAAGATGGATTAAAATTGGTTTCACAAAGAGCTTTAGCAATGCAAAAGGCCTGTGAATTACAACCGAGTACGATGGCAGCCGTGTTAAATTTGCCGGATGATGTTGTTGAAAGAATTTGTGAAGATATTAATGGTGTAGTAGTAGCTGCTAACTATAATTGCCCCGGTCAATTGGTTATTTCAGGAGAAACAAGTGCTATAGAGTTGGCTTGTGAAAAAATGAAGGAAGCTGGTGCTCGAAGAGCATTGATATTACCTGTTGGCGGAGCATTTCATTCGCCTTTAATGGAACCGGCTAGAGAAGAACTAGCAATGGCAATTGAAAACACTGAATTTCATCAGGCAACATGCCCTATTTATCAAAATGTCAGTACAACTGCCGTTACGGACTCTGAAATGATTAAAAAGAACCTTATCTCACAATTAACGGCCCCTGTAAAGTGGACGCAAAGCGTTCAAAATATGATTAAAGATGGTGCTACCTTATTTACAGAGGTTGGTCCAGGCAAGGTCTTGCAAGGGCTTGTTCGTAAAATAAACTCAGAAGTTGAGACAAGCTCTGGTGCGTTGTCTTAAAACATGTTTGTTAAAAAATAATGCTATTCATCTTTAATTAGCATATTTTACTCGGTTATTTACTAGATTATAGTTGTTTTTCACTAATATTGGCTCCCCTTATTTGGTTTTTTGGGGTTAGCATTTGCATGCGGGAGAATAGTTTATTACAATTTGAGAACTTATGAGATTGAATAATGAGAACTAATATTAAAACTTTGCTTTTCTTTAATAATTCTAAAGTCCGTGATTGTATTGTTTTACTTGCGGTTCTATTTTTTAGTTTTTCTATTTCTGCTCAAGTAGTAACCATTACTTCGGTTGATGATGTTGGAGAAGAAGTTACAGCGCCTGCTGCTCAAAATTTAGCAAGTTTTACGATATCGCGAAGTACAAGTCCGACCACTGCAACGGTAGTGTCGTATACTATTTCGGGTACGGCAATTGAAGGCACAGATTATACTGTAGTTGCTTCTGGTACAGCTATACTCGAAACAGCCAATGGAGATGCCGTTACGATAGACATTACAAGTATAATAGATGATGATATTGTAGAAGGTGATGAAGATATCGTAATTACTTTAGACGCAATTGTTAGTGGACCTGGTTCTATAAGTGGCGCTCAAGATGAAGTTACTTTAACTATTGCCGATAATGATGTTGGTACGATATTCTTTGATATCGGAAATGCACTTTTTGATGATCAGGCTACCGAAGGGGCAGACGAAGGAAATTTCAGAATAACCATGGACAAAGGGAAGGGAGAAGGAGTCCCTTTAAATATTAGCTTTACACTTACTGGTACTGCAAATGATTCAAACCCTAACGATGATTATAATTTAACAGGCCTTGCAGTAAATGCTGCGCAAACAATGGTCATTTTTCCAAATGAATTTACGCAGTTTCGTCATATTACATTAGAAGCTCTTAGTGATGTACTAACTGAAGGTGATGAAACCGTTATTATGACATTGACGGGAGTAGATAATCCATTATTTAATATTGATCCTGCAAACAATGTGGCAACAATAACAATAATTGATGTGCCTCCTTGTGCTGCTGGGAATACCGCCCCTGTTTTAAACACTGACCCTACAACACTTTGCGATGTAGCTAGCGTGAATTTAAACGATTATTTTGATGGCGCTGCACCAGCTGGTGCTCCTTTACGATGGAGCACTGTTGAAAACCCTACAGCTACAGGTCAATTATTGACTAATGCTCAAGCTAATGCTGCTGCTACGGGAACCTACTATGCACTTTTTTGGTCGAATGCGGGTTCTTGCGCTAGTCCGTCTACAGAAATTGAAATAATTTTAAATACCTCACCAAATTCGGGTAATCCAGTTAATGGGTTAACAAGATGTAATGAATCGGGTTTTGGCGAATCAGTTGCCATTGATTTAGATAATGCAGTTACAGGTGAAGATACTGGTGGAACATGGACGTATATTTCTGGAGGCGGAGGTAACCCTGGTATTAATGGAAATAATGTCGTAAACTTTAATGGAGACCCTGCCGGAACTTACGTTTTTAGATATACAGTTATAGGAATCGCACCGTGTACAGACAATTCGACAGATGTTACAATTACAGTTTCAGGTTGTGACCCATGTGAAGCAGGTGATACCGCTCCCATACTCAATACAGGTGTTGAAACAGAGTTTTGTGGCCCAATTTCTAATGGCTTAGATGATTATGCGCCAAACAATGGTCCGAATGGTACGGTCTTGCGATGGGCTTCTAGTATATTAACAGAACCCGTAGTTGCTAATGATTTTATTGCTAATAATAGCACTGCCGAAACGAACCCGCTACCTGGTACGTATTATGGGTATTATTTTGATGCGACCAATAGCTGTATAAGTCCTCCTTTAGAAATTAATTTAATATCGAGACCAATACCTCTAATAACAACATCTTCTGGTGGAGAGCGTTGCGGACCCGGAACTATTAGTTTGTCGGCTACCGCATCAGATAATGCAACCATCAATTGGTATACGACGCCAACAGGAGGAACCATATCAGGAACAGGCTCTAATTTTAGTCCTAATTTAACTCAGACAACAACTTTTTATGTAGAAGCAACATTGAATGGGTGTGAATCTACGCTTTCAGAACCCCGAGTTGAAGTAATAGCTACCATAGTGCCTCAGCCTTCAGCAGGCACTCTTCAAAACGGAGGAATTGCCTCTTCTTGTAGTGACGCAGATAATGGTCCAACGATTGTTGATTTAGATGATTTGATCATGGGCGAAGACGCTGGTGCTTGGGTATATACTAGTGGACCCCTTGCTGATATCACAATTCCGGCAAATAATATTCTTAATTTTGAAGGTAGCCCAGACGGAGATTATGTTTTTACGTATACGACTACTGGCGCTCAAGCTCCTTGTTCTAATGAATCTTCGGTGTTAACCATTTCGGTCAATGATTGTGATGTTGATACTGATTTAGATGGTCTTTTCGATGGGCCTGAAGCGGAATTAGGTACTGACCCAAATAATCCTGACACAGATGGCGATGGGATTAATGATGGCGATGAAGTTGGAGATGATATAGAAAACCCAATTGATACAGATGATGATGGTATTATTGATGCTTTAGATTCTAATGTGATAGATTCTGATATGGATGGGGTTGTTGATCAAATTGATCCGGCAAATGACAATCCTTGTGTTCCCGATAATACTAACGGACTGTGTGATTCAGATAACGATGGTATTACAGATGGTGATGAAATTGCTGCTGGTAGTGATCCCTTAGACCCTTGCGACCCTAATATTGATTCCGATGCATGTGTTGATCCACAGCCAATTGACTTAGAGATTACAAAAGAAGTTGACAATCTCAATGCTTCCTTTGGAGAAGAAATTACTTTTACTATTGACGTAAATAACCTTACTGATAAGAGGGTTAAATCAATTAAAATTGGCGAATTTATAGAAAGTGGTTTCGAGTATGTTTCTCATGAGGTAACAACCGGAAATTATGACGAACAGACAGGTGAATGGGATATTTTTGAAATTCCTGCTTCGGAAAGTGCTACATTGACGATTAAAGTAACGATCAATGAAAGTGGTTTATATACGAATACTGCTGAATTATTGGCATCTTTTCCAGCCGATAATAATGCGGATAATAATATGGCCACTATTGAATTACCAATTGAAGTTCCAGAAGGTATCGATCTAGTTATAGAAAAAACCGCCTTAAGTGCGAATCCTTTAATTAATGAAGAAGTAATTTTTTCTATTAAGGTAACGAATGAATCTATTGATGATGTTCCCGTTACAAATATTGAAGTAAGCGATGTTATTGATGCTGATGCGTTTGAGTACATTTCAAACAACACCTTGGTAGGTGCATACGATCCTATAACCGGTGTATGGGCTATTCCTGTATTACAAAAAGGACAAGAAGCTAATTTAACAATTCGGGTTAAAGTACCAAATAGTGGTGAGTTCACCAATACAGCGACTTTATTGCGTTCCACTCCTGCTGATGGTAATACTGAGAATAATGAAGCTATAGTTTCCGTTACTGTTAGTCTTCCTACGCCAGCAGAAATTGGGTTTTTATTTAATCAGTTTTCTCCGAATAATGATGGTACGAATGATCTTTTGAAAATAAATCGTACAAATTCAGAAACCAATCAAGAAGTTTCTATTGTCTATTCTATTCAAATATTTAATAGATATGGAAATTTGGTATTTGATGCCAATAATAAAACAGAGAGTGAAGTTTGGGATGGCACATATAAAGGAAAAGATGCACCAGCTGGAACTTATTTTTATACAATGAATATTGATATTGGAGAAGGTTCTAAAATTAAAAAAGGTTGGATTCAACTTATAAGATAGTAATTGTAAATATGGCAATTGTTGCCGCTAAAAATAGTAAATTGAACAAGCGCCTAGTAGTTATGTTGGCTGTCGGTTTTATATTTTGCAATGCGCTCATTGCACAAAAAGAACCACAGTATACACAATATATGTATAACATTGGAAGCTTTAATCCGGGGTATGTTGCGTCTACTGAAACGGCGGAGATAATAGGTCTTTACCGCGCCCAATGGATTAGCTTACCTGGTGCTCCTAAAACAATTCGTTTTGGTACTAATATTCCTTTTTCTAATGAAAAAATGGGTATGGGGTTTAATGTAGTTAGTGATCAATTAGGTCCGAGTACACAAACGTTTATAGACCTAGCATATGCGTATCAGTTTAATATTTCGGAAAACGCCAAATTGTCTTTTGGAATGGATGTTGGTGGTGCGCTATTGAATATTGATTTTTCTAAAGGCACCTTTGAAAACCCTGGTGAACCAATTTTAAATCGTGAGACCATTCAAGAGTTTTATCCAACCATTGGTGCGGGTCTTTTTCTTTACGGGATTGACACCTGGTATTTAGGCGCTTCAATACCCAATTTTTTGGGTGAAAGTGTTTATGATCAAGATACTGCTATGGTTATAGAAGATAAAATGCAGTTGAATTTTATTGGCGGTTATGTATTCGAGTTTAGTGAAAGTTTAAAATTCAAACCTGCCTTTTTAATTAATTATATCGGCGGGGCACCTTTAAATACGAACCTATCTGCCAATTTTTTAATTAATGACCAATTCACTCTTGGAGCTTCGTATCGCTTCGGTAATGCCGTAAGTGGATTAGCAGGTTTTCAATTAGGTGGTGGAACTTTCATGGGATATTCGTATGATTATAATACAAATGGCTTGGGGCAGTTTAATAGTGGGTCTCATGAGTTTATTTTGAAGTTTTATCTTGGTAAGGGAGGAAATGGCTCAAATAAAAAATCGAATAACCGAAAGTTAAAAGGTAAGCCTAAACAAATTGATAGTCCCCGATTTTTTTAAATGAAAATATAAATGAGAAGAAAAATATTCATTTCCGTTTTCGTAATGTTACATGTACTGTTGCGTGGTCAAGAATTTAAATCAAAAGCCGATAAGTATTTTTATAGTTATGCTTACAAAGATGCCATTGAGGCGTACCAAAATGATTTAAGTGATGGCAAGAAAATTTCTAATTATCAGTATTTGAATTTAGCTGATTCTTATTTTAACACAGGGAATTATAATAAAGCAGTTTCAATTTACTTAGACATACATAAAAAAGACACTATTATTGATAATCACAGATTCAATAAAATGTTACAAAGCTTGGCTAAGACATCTGATATGAATCGTGTTAAAGCCTTTTTGAATACGAAAAGTGCATTGCTTTCGAATGAGCTTCTTGAAAATGCCGAATTTAATTTTGAGTTACAAGAAAAAAATACCGAACCCCAAAAGTTTAATATTTTTAATGTAAGTGGTAATAGTCCGCAAGCAGATATTTCACCATCATTTTATAAAGAAAGTAAGCTATTATTTAGTAGTAGTCGTCCCCAAGATTCGAAACAGGTATACGGACCTTCAGGGGAATCTTATTTGGATATTTACGTTGCTAGAATAGGAAGAGATAATAATATATTGAACCCCAATGTATTTACGGGTATGCCAGACTCGGAGTTTCATAAATCTACGCCTTTTGCTACCAATGGCTATCGCAAAATATTTTATATTCTTTCGAATACGGAAGAAGGAGAACTAATATATGACGAAAAGGGTAAAAATGCGCTTGCCATAGGTATGGTCTATGATAACGGTTTTTTTACTTTTTTACTTCGCGACTTAAGCACTTCTTTTTACTATCCTTTTTTCGATGAAAAAACGGATAGATTATATTTTGCGGCTAATTTTGAAGACGGATATGGTGGCACCGATCTATATTATGTATCTACTAATAATGGTCAAATAATGTCGCAGCCAATTAATTTAGGGCCGCGTATAAATTCACCAGGGAATGAAATAGCACCTTATGTATTGGATAATAAATTGTTTTTTTCGTCGGACATTTTTTATGGCAATGGAGGAATGGATGTTTATAAGTCGAATATTAGAAAAGATCAGACCTTTAGTATGCCGATAAACCTAGGAAAAGGTATAAATACAAGGGCTGATGAATTCGGATTTATTATTCGGAGGAACGAATCTGATGAATATGTAGGTTATCTGGCTTCAAACCGAAAAGGTGGCAAAGGAGGTGATGATATTTATGGTTTTAGTATGAGCGAGTCTATTGGCCCCAATACTATTGCAATTAACGGTAAAGTGGTAGAGCCTAAATACCAACAGGGAATTTTTGGGGTAGAAATTAAGTTGATAGATGAAAATGGCAAATTAATAAAGTCAGTATTTACTCAAAAAGATGGTAGTTATCTAGTAGAAATTACTTCGCGAGATAAACTGAATATAGAAATAACTAAAGATGGACATTCCTCATTTTATAAATCGTTTTCAGGTCATGCGTTGAAAGAACTACAAGAAAATGCCTTTGTACTTGAAATGTTTGGGATTGATAATATTGTTAAACAACGAGAAAATAAAACAGTTTTAGATATTAAGGATTTCTTTTTTGCAAAGGGAAAAAGTGTAATAACACCAGAAATAGAACTTGAACTTGATAAGGTAATTGATATCATTCGAAAATTTCCACAGTTAAAATTCGCTATAGAAACTCACACCGATAGTAGGGGAGGAAATAAGTCAAATTTGATCATATCGCAAAAACGCGCGGACGCTATTAAAAACTATCTTTTTAAGAAAGGATTAACTAGCGCTAATATTGCGGGTGCAAAAGGTTTTGGAGAAGAACGTATTGTGAATAATTGTACGAACGGAGTATATTGTCTTGATTTCTTGCATAAACAAAATTTAAGAACGCTGTTTGTAGTTCAAAACTACGATCAGCTGAAATAGTTTTTGATATTACTGAAAAATTTGAAAGTAGAAATAATAGATAGAAAAAAGACTTAGAAATACAATTCCTGCATAAGTCAAATATTGCAACCATTTTGGAGGTTTTTCTGCTTGAGAAAGATCATCGCTCATCACATTTTTGAGGTTCATGTATCCTATAATTGGAGCCACAACAAAAGAGACGAATGTCGCCAACGCTACTAGTTTGCCCATGTCTGCAGAAAATTGTGCAATTACTAGATAATTGATTAATGCCATTAGTACTATTCCGAAAGAAAAATATTTTTTATTGGTTTTTAGTGCATTTTTTTGGTTTAATAGGGCGATAATGTCAATGCTTACTCTTGTAATTGCGTCATGTGCAGTCATACAGGTGCTAAACATAGTTGCAAACGCAGAAACAGCTATAAAAACATAAGCCCATGATCCAATATGTGTTGTGAACAATTGAACTACTTGATCTGCGAAAACCACCCCATTTCCACTTAATTCAACCCCAGTGCCATAAAGTGTCATGGTGCCAATAATTAAAAAAAAGACGGCTAATACCGCTGTCATAATGTAGCCTATATTAAATTCGTGTAGCGACTCCTTTAAAGAAGGTTTAATCTTTTGAAATTTCCATTTTTCAATACTCCAAAGACTAATCCAGCTAGATGCTTCTACTGTTGTTGGCATCCATCCCATTAGGCTTATAAGAAACAAAATGCCAGCTTCATTAAAAATCGGAGTTGGTTTAAAATCAGATAAAGGGTCTATTTGACCTTTGTAAATAACCAATAATGTTGTAATCAGTAACGCAAAAAAGAGTATAGTAACAACAAATTTCAAAGAAGTCTCTAGTAATTTATACTTACCAACAATTAATAAACTACTTATGAGAATGAAGAGTCCGAGTGCCACGGTATCTATTTCAATTGCTAATTTTGATAAATCAAACAGGTTTATAAATAACCCGGCGGTTACGGTATATAGGGCAGCTAAAATGGTAAAAGTTGTAACTAAAGTAATAATGGCATAAAACCTGAGCCAGCTTTTACCTCTGTTACGATAACCTTGAATCAAGGTTGTATTAGTTACATTGGTATAGCGTACCCCAAACTCAAAAAAAGGATATTTAAATATATTTGCGAGTACAATAGGTATAACCATTAGCCAGCCATATTGAGCCCCTGCCTTAGTTGAAAGCACTAAATGAGAAGTGCCAATAGCCATACTGGCGAACAGTAGTCCAGGGCCGAGGTTTTTCAGTAATGCCTTAAATGAAAACATTGTAATGAATTAGTATCTTCTTAAACTAAAGATTTTTTTAATTGCGAAATTTACTTGATTTCAATTTGTTCACCATAAAATTTTGGTTGCGTGTTTACAATTAGATCAATAAATACCTTAACTCGTGCGAAATATTCTCGAATATGTACTTTAAATCCAGAGTTTACTGATACGTCAGTAGCATTAAATCCAATGGCGGAAAGGCCTTTTTTTTCAGCGATATATATGGCTCTTTGATTGTGAAAATTTTGAGAAATTACTGTAACTTGATTTAAACCAAAAACTTCTTTCGCTCTAACCATCGAATCTAAAGTTCTAAAACCAGCATAATCAAGAAATATTTTATGCTCAGGAATACCTCCGGCAATTAAATCTTTTTTAATGGTTGCAGGTTCATTGTAGTATTTGGTGCCGTTATCTCCACTTACAAGCACAAATTTTATTTTGCCGGCGTTGTATAGTCTTATCGTGGCTTTAATGCGATAGGTGTAATATAGGTTTGGAGTACCGTTTGTAAGTTTGTTTGATGTACCTAATACGATGCCAACTCTATTAGTAGGGATAGAATTAAGCTTAGTGAAAATTTTATCTGCAGTACTGTAGCTAATGATAAAGTTGCAAAACCCTACAAAAAGAAAAAAACTAAGTAAAATTCGAAAAGCAATTTTTAAATACTGTTTTTTTATCATAATTGATTTTCAAAATCAATATTAAAGGTAAGTAAACCCTAGATTATATGTGCAAAGAAATTAGTTCAAACAAAAAAGAATAATGAGATAACTTATGAATCGGAATTTTATTTTTTGAATTTATGTCTTTTACCCATGAAAAGCAATACTGTTCATATATAAAGCTTTATATAAGAGTCATGTAGATGAAGGATTTTTAGGCTACATGATGTAATCCCCAAAAAATGTGAATATATTGCGTTATTCACCCTTGTATTATATAGTTTATTTGCGCTATTCATCTAATAATTTATTTCCTTTGCTGCCTTAAAATTAATTTCGTGAATTAATCAAAATAAACCAATCAGAGTTAAAATATATATCTAAAACGTGCCAGTATAGTTATCAATAAATTTACTTTGTTTTTAAAGTAATAATGAATTGAAAGAATAGGCATAAATGTTGTTTTATCTAGTATTTAACTCAAAGAAAGCCATACATGAATTCTAAAAATAGATTTGTGCTAATTAATTTGTTAGCAATTGAATTTGTGCTGTTAAACCTTATTTTGGTAGGATACCTCTATTTTAAATTACCAAATTTTTCTTTCGACAATTTTCATCTTGTTAAGAACATAATAAAACTCTGTGTTGTCTGTAATTTGAGTTGGCTGTTTATCATTCTATATATAAGAGATAGCGAATTTTATTTTAACGTAAATCATCGCTATTTTCGGAGTGTTTTAACATCGTTCTTTTTCTTTGTTGGATTTGTTACGATAGTATTGTTTTTTCTCGATATGGAGTTCTTTACTAGGTCTATGTTTATCGTGCCGTTATTCATTTTTTCTTTTATCATTTTAATTAGCACTAAAAATCTACTACAGTTTTTAAAGAAAAGAGGAGAGCATCTTTTTTCAAATACTTTGCTAATTGGAGCGAATTACGAAGGTGAAAATCTGAAAAAATTTAATGATACGATGTCTCAATTCGGATTTAATTTGGTTGGTTACCTTAATCATAAAATGGACAAACCAAAGAATATCTTAAACCTAAAAATATTTGGTCATCTAGAAGATTTGTCCAAAGTTTTAAATGAATACGCCATTGATGAGATTTTTATTTCAATGTCAAGTCTTAAAAGTGAAAAAATTGCTAAGGTTGTTGAGATTGCTGATAATAATGGTGTTCGCGTAAAGTTAATTCCTGAGAACCCTTTACGCTTGTCGAAAAATTATAAAGCTGTCACTATGGGAGAGTTAGCCATTTTTAGATTAAGGCAGTCGCCTTTAGATAATTTTAGCTTTACCATCCTAAAACGACTTTTTGATTTTTTATTCTCACTTTGCGTCACAATTTTTTGCGCCCCTATTTTTCTTATTATAGCTATAGTCATTTATATCGATAGCCCTGGCCCTATTTTTTATACCCCATATAGAAAAGGTGAAGCTAATAAAACTTTTAGATGTTTTAAATTCCGAACAATGTCGGTTTGTGAAGACCCAGTTAATGGTAAAAAATCTACTGAAGTAAATGACCCTAGAATAACACGTGTTGGACGAATTTTGAGAAAAGCAGATTTAGATGAATTACCGCAGTTTTTTAATGTTCTAAAAGGAGATATGAGTGTTATAGGGCCAAGACCTCATCGAATTCATCTTCAAAACGATTTCAGAAGCAGTGTGAACAATTATATGGTTAGGAGTTACGTAAAGCCTGGCATAACTGGTTGGGCACAAGTAAATGGTTGGCGAGGCCCAACCAAAACACCAGAACAAAAGAACGAACGAGTACAGCATGACTTGTGGTATATAGAAAACTGGAGTATGTGGTTAGACCTAAAAATTGTTTTTTTAACCATATTTGGAGGGCATCACAAAAAAGCTTTTTAGATTAATTGATAGCGCGAAATAGTAAGAAAGATAAACCTTAAATAGAACACAGCCTAAAATAAAAATATTATGAAAACTAGTTTTCTAAACAAACGAAGCATTACAACTAAAAAAACGGTTATGCTCTATAATTTCAACAAAATTGTATTTGTGATTGCAATAGCTTTATCATTAAGTTCGTGCTATACTTCTCAACAATTAGATTATCTGCAGAGCAAACAGAACTCATTAATTATACCAAATCACCCTAAAGAACAGTATACCATACGACCTAGTGATGTCCTCAATATTCAGGTGCAAAGTCGAGACCCCGAACAGACAACTTTTTTTAATAAAAGTTTAGGTAATGGGATTAATCAAGCAAATGCTGCATCTTTTTATAGTACGGGTTATTCGGTAGATCCAGAAGGAAAAATAAATTTAGCTATCGTTGGTGAATTGAATGTTGCTGATCTCACCATTGAAGAAATTAGAACGTTGGTTCAAAAGAAAATTGATGAATATTTGTTAAACGCTACAGTTACTGTACAATTGATGAGTTTTAAAGTCTCTGTTCTTGGTGATGTAAAAAACCCTGGAACAAACTACATCTACAATTCCCAAGCTACTATTTTTGAGGGTTTGGCAGCGGCAGGTGATTTGAATATAACAGCAAAACGTAACAGCGTAAAATTGATTCGTCAAGTTGGAGATGCATCTGTTGTTGTAAATCTCGATTTAACAGAACCTTCAATTCTCAAATCGCCGTATTATTTTTTACATCCTAATGATGTAATTTATGTAGATACGTCTAAGCCAAATATAGGTCAGCGAAATCTTGGCAGTAATTTAGGCGTATTTAGTTTAGTTTTATCGGCGATAACAACCGCTGTACTAGTATTAAATTTCACACAAAATTAGTCAGTCTTAATATTTATTGAGCATCAAGATTTTAAATAATCAAAAAATATAGTAGCGCAGTTGCAATAGAAACTTCATTAAAATGAAAAAAGAAACTCCCTCACAACTTAATAATGGTCAAGAGGTCAATTTGAAATTGATTTTTAAACAGATTGGCAGGCACAAAATTTTATTCGCTGCTAGTATTGTTGTATGTATGCTCTTGGCATACGTTTATACTAAAATGGTTACTCCAGAATATGCAGTATCAACATCCTTACTAATTGATACCAAAGGTGATGACAGAGCCATGAGTAATAGTAATTATGTTGGTGGCGGTGTTGGTCTAATTGAGATGGAAAAAAATCTTTATAATGAGATAGGCATTATTAAATCATATAGTCTAATTAAACAAACGGTAGAAGATTTAAATATAGATGTTGCGTATTTTTCCAAGAATTGGAAAGGTAAGAGAGAGCATTATGATTATTTTCCGTTCGTTGTGACGCTTAAAAAGGAGGCTAATCAAATGTATGGAATTCCTTTTGAAATGGAAATCTTACCCAATAATAAGTATAGATTATCAATAGAAGGAGAGGAATTCAGAGTGAAAGATGCATTAACTGGTTCTTTTCGATATATTAAGAGAGCGTTTAATTTTTCGAAAGAGTATGCTTTTGGTGATGACGTGGTACACGACTATTTTAATTTTAAAATTGACTTGCCAACGTATGAAGTAAATAAAGCTGATTTTAAAGATAAAGAATTAAGTTTTAGACTAAATGACCTTAATGCAGTAGCTAATGGATACGTGGCGAGTGTTGATGTTGCAAATATAGATTTGCAAGCAAGTATTTTTAGAATAGTTTCTAAAGGTACGGTGGTAAATAAAGAAATTGATTTCTTGGCTAAATTGACAGAAAATTACATAGAAAATAAATTAGATTCGAGAAACAAAATTGCGAGCACAAAAGAGGCATTTATTGAAGAACAGTTAAAAAGAGTTTCTGATTCATTAATGGATGTAGAGCAGAAGTTGGAAGAATATAAAAAGGAGAAAAGGGCTTTAGATTTGGGTGTTACCGCCTCAAATGCCTTACGTCAGACATCTAATTTACAGGTAAATAGAGGTAAGATTAAATTAAATATAAATTATTATAACTCTCTTATTCAGAGTGTCCAAAATAGTAGAAATAGTGAAAATTTTGAAATACCGACAGCAGTTGGTATCGATGACCCCTTAATCAATGAAAATATTATTGAGTTGAAGCGCTTGTATGAAGTTCGGGCTAAAAAGAAGTTTTTTGTCACCAATAATAATCAAGAAATAAGTATACTGAACAAACAAATACAAGCCTCTACTGATCTATTATTGAATAATCTGCGAAGTGCTGTAAAATCTGCCGAATATAAACTTAATAGGGTGGCATCTCAGCTTTCTAATTATGATGGCGTCATTAATTCGTTGCCAACACGAGAAAATGAATTGCTCACTATTCAGAGAAAAAGAACCCTCAATGAAAATTTGTATAAATATTTAAGTGAAGAGTTAGCTAAGACAAATATAGCCAGAGCAGAAAATACGTCTAATACAAGAATTTTAGATGAAGCACGATTAGTTGGTTCCGGACCAGTTTCACCAAATAAAAAACTAATTATGGGGCTGGGCTTAATAGCAGGTTCTATTTTACCTCTTTTGTGGATAGTGCTTTTTACTAAAAACGACGCAATTGAAAATATCGGTCAAATAATGGCAAATAGTGAAATTCCTGTAATTGCCAGTATTATTCATCATGATGCAAAGACAAGTAATGCAAAATCTGAAATTACCTTGTGGAAGCTAAAAGAATCTTTCAGAGATTTAAGTACCAATTTACGTTTCGTATCAAAAGAACCTTCTGTAATTGGCATTACTTCAATAATGCCAGAGGAAGGAAAAACATATAGTGCTATAAATTTAGGAATTACATTCGCTGAGGCAGGAAAAAAGGCGCTGATTGTTGATCTTGATTTTAGAAATCCGAGTTTGGTAAAAAAGACTAATCAATTTGAAGGGAAAGGGCTATCTAATTATTTGCAAGGAGACTTAAGTTCAGTTAATGAAATAATTTATCCACATGAAGAAGTTGCGAATTTAAAGTTTATCCCTACAAATGTTATTGAAGGCAATGTACATGAAATACTTTCAAATGGCCGTTTGGCGGCTCTGATGAGTAAACTGAAAATGGAATTTGACTATATTATACTTGATACACCAGCTGCAGGTTTAGTCTCAGATTATTTGTTATTCTCCGAATTAATTGATATTAATCTTTTTGTGGTTCGTCGTAATGTTGCCAAAATTAAATTCTTAGATGATTTAAAGAAGATAGCTCCAAAATCGAAAGACCAAAAGAGTTTTATTCTATTCAATGATGTGCCTCAGAAAGACCACAAGTACGGCTATGAAGAAAAGTATGGTCGTAACAAAGAGAAGCAAGTAATTAATAAGTCCTTATCAATTTAGGTGATTTTTCTTGACAAACAGCATTATAGGTTATGTTGAAACAACTCTTACAGAGCGACTTAAAAAATTTGCCTAAAATCTTGTTCCTGCTGGTTTTGTTGTTTTATCCGTTAATCGGTTATATAGCAACTAAACCATTGAAAATGGATGCGGTTAACGCTCTTGGTTTAATTTGTGTCTGTTTTTTAATTTATAAATTTTTTGAAATATACATTACAGGATCCAATCTAGTAATTCCGTTATATGTCACATTATATGGTCTGTTTGCTATATATACGCTCTTTTGCGGCATTTTTATAACCGATTATTTTTCGCAACGGGGAATAAAGTTTTTTTATTCCGACCCTATATGGATGACTTTCATGGCATTTATTATTGTTGAAAATGTATATTTTTCTAATAAGTTTTTAAAATTAGGGCAGAATGTACTGCGAATTACACTCATCGTTGCAGCCGTAGTGTCTTTAATTCAAGTTGTGAACCCTTTATTTCTTGTAAATGACCAGTTTTTTATTAAAGGACTCTCTTATGAAAGAATGGAAAATTACTATGCAACTGGCAACCATGGTCTTTCACAGGCAAGTGTAGGGTCAGTAGGAAGATTTATGGACGGGTATCGGCTGTCTATATTTTCATATATAAACGAAAGATCTATCGGTATTGATGCTATTGCAATCTTCAGTATTTTAGTTGCTTGGAGACCTATCCATCTAATAAATAGAAGTGTGGTTACACTATCAGCTATTCTAATTAGTTTTTTGTCTAGTTCAAGGTGGATAATACTTGGTTTAATAGTGGTAGCAAGTCAAATATTATGGCTTAGTAAAAATAAATTAACTAATTTTTTATATTTTATTTTAGGCACAATTTCGTTCTTGGTGATTTTAGTTTTAGTTGCACATTTTATAGGCTTTGATGTTGAAAATTATATAGAGCAAAGACTATTGGCAGAAAGCGCATTAACTCGAATACTGGCATTTGAGGTATTTTTTGAAGTCTTTCCAAACAACCCTATTTTTGGAACAGGGGGTGCTGACACCGCTGAAATGGTAAGATTGTTAGGAGGTAAAAGTTCACAAATACATGTAGGTTTTTTAAAGCTTTTCTATTATTACGGGATGATAGGAGGTATTCTTTTTCTATCATTTATGGTTGCTTTTTTAATACGACTTCGAAAAATGGCGAAATATTGCGGCTATTGGGGTGGTTTTTTTGCTATACTTGCCTTCTTCGTTGCTAACCTTACTTTATTCGAATTAAGCCTATTTTATTATGGCCCTTTACTTGCCATAATTTTTGCAAACCATTTTTATTCTAAAAAATTAGAAGACGCTACTCTTGATACAGGTAGTGTAGCATCTCTAACTTTAAATTAAGCCTTTAATGCTTCCTTTTATATCAAATTTTACTAAAAAAGTAAAAACACTTGTGAATCGAGGACATCAACGATCTGTAAAAGCGAAGAAAAATATTATTGCGTCTTTTCTTATAAAAGGAATAAGCATTCTAATTGGTTTTTATTTAGTACCACTTACTATAGGGTATGTGCAGAAAGAACAATATGGTATTTGGTTAACCCTATCATCAGTGGTCGGATGGTTTGCTTTTTTCGATATTGGTTTGGGTCATGGTCTTAGAAATAGATTATCAGAAGCAATGGCAAGAGAAGAATGGGATAAGGCTAAGATTTATGTAAGTTCTACATATGCAATTTTGGGAATTATGTTTGCCGCCATTCTCATTATATTTTTTGCTATTGAACCTTTGCTTGACTGGCAAAAAATACTAAATACGAATTCAATTTCACTAAATGAGTTACGATTAGTGGTTATAGCCACTTTTTCATTCTTCTGTATAAATTTTATTTTAAGATTAATAGATACTATTTTCTATGCGTATCAGAAACCCGCTTATAAGGGTTTTTACGGCCTATTAAGCAATATTATTACTTTGATTATTATTGTGGTTCTTACCAAAACCACAAAAGGTTCATTGTTTTATTTGGCAATGGCTCTAGGGATTGCTCCAATGATTATACTCTTATTGGTTAGCCTTTATATGTACACAAATGAGTTTAAGCCGATTGCACCTTCGGTTAAATTCATAAAGAAAAAATACTTTAAGGACCTTATCGGTCTTGGAGCTCGTTTTTTTATTGTGAAAATTTCAGTCATTATTATTTTTGCTACTGATAATATGATAATTACGCAATTGTTGGGTCCAGCTGAGGTACCTGCCTATGCCATTGCTCACAAATATTTTGGATTAATTACTGTTGGTTTTTCTTTTATTTTGGTACCCATGTGGTCTGCTTATACAGAAGCTTATGTGAAAAATGATATTGATTGGGTATTATCGGTCATTAAAAAATTAAAAAGAGCATGGGTGGTATTAGTCGTTCTGGGAATATTAATGTTTGCAATTTCCCCAATATTCTTTAAACTTTGGGTGCCGCAGATTGAGGTGCCACTTTTATTGAGTGGTATAATGTGCCTTTATGTAATTGTATTGGCATGGGGTAATATTTTTGTAAACTTTGTTAACGGAGTTGGTAAAATTCAGCTACAGTTAATTATTGGAATTATCGGAACCTTAGTTAATATTCCACTATCTTATTTTTTTGCGATGACTTTAGATATGGGTATAGCAGGAGTTATCAGTGCAAGTATAATTTGTATTGCATACGGCCCAATATTTGCCCCAATTCAATTCAAAAAAATTATAAATGGTACGGCTACCGGAATTTGGAATCGTTAATTAGTCAAGCTCTGAGGTTGAAATAATATAAGTTATAATTATGCGCATACTTTGGTTTTCGAATACACCGTCATTGGCTGCAAAAAAGGTATCTAAAGGGACAGCTGGCGGTAGTTGGATTGAGTCTCTTGAGAAAGAACTAACAGCTTTCTCAAATATTCAACTAGGTATTGTATTCAAAAAAAGAGGCGTGCCCGTTCAAGAGATTAGTGTTGAAGGTTCAGGTACTAGATATTTTATGGTTCCGCAATACCCGGCGGGTAAACTGAAGCAGTGGAGTAACCGGTTATTGAATAGCCCTTTATCAAAGAAGTCTATTCCTCATTATCTAAAGGTTATAGCTGACTTTAAACCTGATGTAATTTTATTTTTCGGTACCGAGTTTGATTACCCATTAATTATTCCGAAACTCAAAGTGCCAACCATAATTTGGTTTCAAGGTAATCTTACAGTGTATAACGAAATGTATGAAAGCGGAATAAGTATTAGTAAAACGCTCTATTTAGAAAAGCTAAAAAGAATTTTGAAAGGTTATACCATTGCACGTGAGTATAAAATTTTCTCACGCATGGTAGCACGTGAGAAAGAAATCTTCTCCTTTGCTCAAAATTTTATAGGAAGAACAGCATGGGATAAAAGAGTGGTAAGCATTATGGCTCCACAGGCAACATATTTTCACAGTGAAGAAGCCTTGCGAGAACCATTCTGGAATAACCAATGGGTCGCTCATAGAAATCGTAAAAAATTTGTTGTTACAACGGTAATTCGAGGGCTAATGTATAAAGGTCTTGAAACTGTATATAAAACGGCTTTATTATTAGAAGGAGTTTTGAAAATAGATTTTGAATGGCAAGTAATTGGTATTGCTGAAGGTTCAACCTATGTTAAAGCAGCGAAGAAAGAAGCTGCCTATAGTAGGAAACATACAAGCGTTAAATTGTTAGGTTCTAAATTTGGTGAAGGGTTAGTACAACAATTGTTACAAGCTGATGTTTATGTACACCCATCGCACATCGAAAATAGTTCTAATGCTGTTCAAGAGGCCATGCTTTTGGGTATGCCTGTTATTGCCACTAATGTCGGAGGAACACCAAGTTTGTTTATAGATGACCAAGAAGGCTTTTTAGTGCAAAATAAAGATCCTTATGCTATGGCGGGCGCCATTTTAGAATTATTAAATACCCCAAACAAAGCAGAAGAAATGGGGCGAAATGCTAGAGTACGAGGTTTAGAGCGTAACAATAACAAAAAAATATGTGAAAACCTGATTGAAATTTTTCAAAAAGTAATAAATGAAACTAAAGAAATACTATAATATCGATGTCCAAAAAAATGAATAGCGAAATAAAGGCTGTAGTGTTTTTAGGAGATTCGGGTTTTCCAATTGGCTTAGCACATATACAACGCATCACATTAATGGGTAGAGCTTTAATTGAAGCTGGCTGTGAGGTGCGCGTTGTTTGTAGAGTTGGAGTATGGCGAAAGGGCTTGAAAACTTCATATGGAAAAGAAGGTATTCATGAAGGTATTGGTTATAGATATACTTCTGATAGTCCGTTTAGGCCTGAAAGTAAAGTAGGCAGAAAGTATCAAAAAATTAAAGGAAAAATTAAAGAGTTTTTCTATTTACGAAGATTAAAAAAAGAAGGGAAAATAGATGCAGCTATTCTTTCAACCATGAATTTTAATGATGCCTTGCGCTATAAGATATATGCTAAGCTTCTTGGTTTTAAAATTGCTATAAACTTAGTAGAGATGGCATCGGCTTTAGATCGAAGATCTTCGTTTAAACTACGAATTCACAATTGGTTAATGGAAAATTGGCTACTTAAACGTTTCGATGGCGCAATGCCAATTAGCGATAAGCTCTGTGAATTTTACGGTGAAATTGCTCCATCAAAACCATGTATTAAGGTTCCTGTAGTTTGCGATTATGACCGTTTTGCAAATATTGACAGAATTACTACTGAACCTTATTTTTTGTACTGTGCTAGTATTTCTTTTATGGAGGTGACTGAATTTATATTACAGGCTTACGAGAGTCTAGAAAGCAAACAAGGCAATAAATTATATTTATTAATAGGAGGTAAACAAAAAGAAAAAATAGAATTACTTCAAAGAGAATTAGATAGAAGGTTTCCTGAAGGAAATATAAAACTATACTCGAATGTGCCTTATGAGCAATTGATGAAACTCTTTACAAATGCAAAGGCACTTCTTATTCCTTTAAGACACACTTTGGAAGATACCGCAAGATTTCCGCATAAAATTGGGGAATATTTGGCCACCGGAAACCCGATAATCACCACAAATGTAGGTGAAATAAAGACATACTTTAAAGATGGTGCTACTGCCTTAGTTTCTGAACAATATTGTCATCACGAGTTTGCCGAAAAAATGAAGTACGTCTTAGATAATAGTAAGAGTGTAAAAGACGTTGGTTTGGCAGGTAAAGAATTAGGTGAGAAAAATTTTCACTACCGAATACATGGCCCTCGTATTAAACATTTTTTGCAAAACTTGAATTAACATTCATTTAATGAATGAGATATACAGCCGGTTGGTGTTTTTTGGTGACTTGAAATGGCATTAAATGATACCGTTAAAATGATATAATATAAAGTAGAAACATGCTTTGTCAATTTATTAAGCATCTATCTTATCGCGAATAGTTAAATGAACTAAATGAAATAGATATATTCGAATACATCTTAATAGCAAAATTAATTGATGCGTTATCACTTGAATACAGAGAGTTATTATAAATAAAAAATCAAAATGCCAATCTATAATTTCTACATATATAGTAATTGTGACTTTTCTGTAAAGACTGCTGCAGCAACAAGAATGTTGCACTATGCAAGGTCAATTGCTGACGATAGGAATAAAGTTTATTTGATTAGTTGTTGTACGAATGATTTAACTCTAGAGCGTTTTGTTGAGGTGAGTTCAAATGTATTTATTTTAGAAAAAAAAGAATTGACTAGAAAGTTTTTTGCTTCATTTAGTTTTTTAAGAAAATTACACAAATTTTCAAAAAAGACTAAAGGCAAAAGTACTTTTTTAGTATACCCTTACCCTTTCTTTAAACTTGAATTTTTGTCGGTTCTCTATATGATATTACTTAAAAGACATCGGGTTTTTTATGAATTGAATGAGGTTAAAAAATTCTCTTCAAATTTCCATAAACCTTTGCCTCCATTGAAGTTAAAAAAAGTTGTTAAAAGACAATATCATAAATGTAGATATGTTCTTATGGACTACTTAATGCCTTTCTATAGCGGACTTATTTGTATCTCAACAAATATAGAATTGTATGGTAAAAAATATAATAAAAACACACTTAGAATTCCCATTTTAACTAATCCTGAATTAACATTTGAAAAAGCTCCGAAGAGTTATATTAATAATGATTATTTCAATATTGGATTTTCTGGTTCAATTGTTCCTAGTAAAGAAAATTTGTTTGGTTTTATTGAAGTCATAAAAAAGGCTAATCTCGAAGGTTATCAAATTCAGTTTAATTTAAGTGGCGTTGTTTCACCTGAAGATCATAAATTATTGTTTAATGAGGCTAATGCAAATCTAATTAAATATTACGGTAAGCTAGATGAGAATCAGCTAGCTAATTTCCTGTCGCAGCAAGATTTGCTTGTGGTGCCACGGGGTTATACGCTTCAAAATAAATATGGATTTTCTACAAAACTATCTGACTATTTAAATCACAAGAAAATGGTTTTGGTGACTAATATAAGTGATACAGCTCTTTATATAAAAGATGGCGTAAACGGGTTTATGGTTGAGCCCGATGATATGCAAATGATGTTCGATAAGCTTATATATATAGTTGAAAATTTCAAAAAAATAGAGCGAAAAATTGTTGCCAATGCCTTAAAAACATCAGAAGACAAATTTGGCTATAAAGTATATAGAACGTCATTACGTAAATTCTTAATTGAAGAATAAGTAATTATAATTTTATTAATAAAGCGCTAATAAAATGAAAATCAACAGGTTAGAAATAAAGCGAATAATAAAAGCAGATCTAAATCGGTTTAATGGTCAAAAATCAATACGAAAAGCCTTATTCTCTCCTAGTTTTCAGTTTACTGGATTTAAATTTTTGTATTTCTGGAGAAAAGCGTCGCATTCTAACAACAAACTTGGTAAACTACTATATAAGATAATAGTACGTAGATTAAGTTATAAATATGGTTTTCAAATTCCAATAGGTACTCAAATAGGCAGTGGTTTTTATATTGGTCATTTTGGAACTATTGTTATCAATGGAAGCACTAAAATTGGCAAAAATTGCAATATTGCTCATGGGGTTACTATTGGAAGATCTAATAGAGGTAAATTTAAGGGTAGCCCAGAAATAGGGAATCACGTGTGGATAGGTACTGGGTCTGTATTAGTGGGGAAAATAAGCATTGGTAATAATGTTTTAATTGCGCCAAATGCTTACGTTAATGTTGATGTGCCAGATAATTCAATTGTTATTGGAAATCCAGCTCAAATTAAGTCTAAAGATAATCCCACGGAAGGATACATAAATCACACCATTGAATAATGGATTAAAGAATTAGGAAGAAGTAAAATATAGTTTTAACAACTCAAGCAAATTGAAATATTAGTCATATTAGATGAAAGCAAAAAAACATATTGCTATTACTATAAATTCTTTAAGAGCCGGAGGAGCAGAGAAACAGTGTATTTTACTTGCTGAAGCCTTGCACAAAGATCATATTGTCACCTTAATTATTTTAGACCCTAGTGATGTATATGTGCCTAGACTAACTCAATTACAAAATCAAAGAATAAAGTACGAATTTCTGTCTAAAAATTCGCTTCGAAGAATATTCCAACTTATTTCTTTTTTCAAAAGAGAGCAGATAGAATTTATATTTGCCTTTCTACCCACAGATACTGTTTTATCAGCAATATGTGGTAGAATAGCACGAGTGCCCTATATTTTTGGAGGAATTCGAAGTAGTTTTCTACCCAAAATTAAGTTTTTAATACTACGTATAGTTAATAATTACTTACTCGATTATACCATCTCTAATAACTTTTCTGCTAGAACTTCCGCCATTGACCTAGGATTCAATTCAAATATTTTTGTTATTCCAAATGGCATAGCAATTAGAGATTCTGTTACAAGAACATCTACTGATATTGTTAAAATAATTAGTCTTGGTAGACTCGTAGAAGCTAAGCAATATGACATCGCTTTGAAAGCAATATCTTCTTTAAAAACCTTAATAGCAAATGATTTCAAAATATCATATTCTATAGTTGGTCAAGGACCTTTAGAAGATGAAATTTATCGTTTAATTCAGACTTATAATTTAGAAAAAGAAGTTGATGTAATAACTAATGCTACTGACATGTATGCTTTACTAGATGACTCAGATATATATTTGTGTAGCTCTTCTTTCGAGGGTATTTCAAATGCCTTAATGGAAGCCATGAATTGTAATTTACCCATAGTTGCAACAGACGTTGGTGATAATTCAAAACTTGTTATCGATAAATCAAGTGGTTTTTTAGTTGATGCGAGTAATTATAAAGAGTTGGCGAGTAAGCTTTTTAAATTGGTAGAATCTGATGCGTTGAGACAGAAAATGGGAGGTTACGGATATGCACACTTAATAAAGAACTATGGGTTCATTTCTTTTCAAAGAAAATATTTGAAAATTATTTCAGATGTTGAAGATATTGAGATCAGAGACGGTCAGCTTACTATTACATAGAAATAATAGCTTAAACTAGAAAAAGAGATTATAATCATTACGTCCGCATGAAAATACTTTTACTTATTGATAGTCTGTTAGGAGGTGGTAAAGAACGAAGGTTATTAGAATTAATAAAGGGCCTAAGGGGATATGAAAATGTAGAAGTACATCTTATAATATTCTCAGATAGAATTCATTATAAAGAAGTCTTTGAATTTGGTATACCTGTAACCATATTAAAGCGCGTACCTAAAAAGAATCCTATGGTATTCTGGCGCTTGTTAAAACTATGCAGGCAATTTAAACCCGATATAATTCATAGTTGGGGTACCATGTCTACGATACTTGCAATTCCTTCAAGTTTGATATTAAATATTAAATTGATTAACGGCAACATTGCAAATGCGCCTGATAATATGTCCTTTTTTGATAAAAGAAAAATAAGAGCAAAATTCACCTTCCTGTTTTCTGACTGTATTGTAGCTAATTCACAGGCAGGATTGAGCGTTTACAATGCCCCAGCTAATAAAAGTAAGTGCATCTATAATGGTTTCGACACCAAACGTATTTTGAAATTGAAAAGTAAAGATGTAATTAGAAAAAATTTTAGTATTACTACGGAAAAAGTTGTTGGTATGGTCGGTGGTTTTTACGGAAAAAAAGATTATCGTACTTACATTGAATCAGCATTATCTCTTTTAAAAAGCAGAGAAGACATTACTTTTGTTGCGGTAGGCGGTGGCATAGAGCTACCGAAATACCAAAAGATGATCCCGTCTGAGTATAAAGACAGATTTATTTTTACCGACGTTCAAAAAGATGTTGAATCAATAATAAATATTTTTGATATTGGGGTATTGTCTACATATACTGAGGGTATTTCGAATGCCATTTTAGAATACATGGCACTAGAAAAACCTGTGATTGCTAGTATCGGAGGCGGCACCATAGAAATTGTTGTTGATGAAAAGACGGGGTATTTGATTCCGCAGTCAAGTCCCCAAGAATTGGTAAAGCGTATCAATATTCTTTATGATAATCCTGAATTGATAAAAAAAATGGGACGAATAGGTAAGAAACGTATAGAAGATGTTTTTAGTCTTAAAAAAATGACAAGCTCTTTTTATAATTTGTATGAACAACTCTTGATAAACAAGAGAAATAAATAAGGTAGTGCTTAGAATTTATTTTACATGAATACTGATTTGATGATATTTATATCTGCAAAATATATTTAAGATAGCTGCTTTGTAAACCAATTATATAATAAGATAAATGCTAGAGAATAATTATTCGCGAAATGATACTAAAAAGAGAATCGCTTTTTTTGGTATTAAATACTTTCCTTCCCGTGGAGGAACGAGTCGTGTTGCCGAAAACTTAATTTTGAATTTAGCAGCTCACTATGAGGTATCGATATACTGCTATAAAAATAAATTGGCTAAGCAACATATTCCAGGAGTAAGCATTATCGAATTGCCTGACTTTAAAATGGGCAGTTTTGGTGTTTTTATGTATTACCTTTTGTGTTATTTTCATATTCTATTATTTGGAAAATATGATATTGTACATGCTCATAAAATAGATAGTTTTCTTTTTCTACCTTGGTTTTCTAAAAAAATTAAAGTTATAGCAACAGCACATGAAGCTCCTTATAAAAGAGATAAATGGAGCGGTTTAGCTAAACGTTTTTTTAAAATAAGTGAAGACCGTTTTTTAAAATTTGAGGGTATTAAAACTGCAATATCAAAACCTCTTTGCGATTTTTATAAAGACGAATACAATGTTGACGTAAAATTTATTGCCAATGGTATTAATTTAAGTGATAAAAGAAGTATTAATGGTTTTGTTGATTTTTGGCCTAAGAGCGTACCCGAAAGTACGCCTTTTGTGTTTTTTGCAGCACGAAGAATAATGGGTACAAAAGGTTTGCATACCATGTTAGAGGCATATAAAAGAATTGATTTTAAAGGCACAATTTTTATTGCTGGCGAATTAGATAATTACCCCAATTATATAAAAAAAATCAAAGAACTTAGTGAGGGTTTAAATGTACATTTCTTGGGGTTTGTAAACCCATTATCAACATTATTAGAGTACGTACACAAATGTGATTATTTTGTGTTTCCTTCTGAAACTGAAGGTATGTCTATAATGTTGCTTGAAGTAGCAAGTACAGGTAAGCCTATTTTGGCAAGTGATATTCCTGAAAACACACAAGTATTTGACGGTAATGAGGTATTATATTTTAGGAATAAAGACGTTACTGACTTGATTGATAAAATAAACTGGCTTACAAAAAATAAAGTTGAATTTAGTGCTTTGGGCGAAAATGCAGCTCGCAAGGTGGCTAGCCATTACACTTGGAACAATATTACCACAGAGTATATGGCATTGTATGAAGAGGCTTTGAATAAACAGTAGTATGTCATGCCAAATTATTGTAAGCCTTTTTTCATTTCAACTTGTTTTAAGTACTTCTAGAGAATTACTGCTATAGTCACGTCTACCTCTGGTAATATGCCTAAGTAGCCTTAGTTAGATTCTTTATTTTTCATCAGTAGTATTGAGCACTTTACATTATATTTACTATCCCAATGAAATTGCTTTGAATGTATCTTCGAATAAAAATTGTAGTACTTGTTCTTTTACTACTAGTATCATGCAAAAGTGATGATGAGGTAGCTACTAGAGTAAATATGCCTCCAATGGCTAAAGCTAAGTCCAATGTGACTTCGGGTACAATACCATTAATAGTTAATTTCTTTGGAGAAGATTCTACAGATGATGATTCTGTGGTGAGCTACTCGTGGAATTTTGATGACGGAACGATATCGAATGAAATTAATCCATCTCATACATTTGAATCTCCTGGAACCTATCAGGTTATACTTGCAATTAAAGATAAGGAGGGGTTAGAGAATAAAGACAATATTAGTATTGTCGTCAATGATGTAATGAACAATACCCCGGTTGCTATTGCTTCTTCAGATCGTATTGAAGGAGAGGCACCCCTTCAAGTAATTTTCACAGGAAGTAATTCTTCAGATGATATGGGAATTAGTACTTATTTATGGAAATTTCCGGATAGTGAGGTTTCCGTTTCAGATACTTCATATACATTCGAAACTGCAGGTATTTATGATGTTATGCTAACCGTAATAGACACTGAAGGACTGAAAGACATTGACACACTAACAATAACAGTAGTTCCTGAAAACAAAGAAAGAATTGCATGTGATGTCGGAGGTAAGAAGGCGAATGAAACGGGGTTGAAAATTTGGTGTTGGGAAGAAATAGATGTGCCTACTGGAGAAATAGGTGGAGGTGACATTTTTAGTAACGATCAATTAGCATTAAGTATAGAGTGCAACCCCAATCAGGTAATTAAAGAAGAAAATCGTTTGAAGTTCGTATTGAATCCTATTAGTCCTTCTCCGGCGGACTGGTGTAGTAATGATTTTAATATACGCTCAGAAATAAGAACAATGCCTTGGGAGATTAATAGCCCTGCCGGTACTGAAGAATGGTTTGGGTGGAGTTATGGTTTTGGCGAAAATTATAGCATTGATAAAGAGAATCCTTGGGCCTTTTTTCAAGTACATGATGGTACCATAGGAATAAGCCCTTTAATTTCATTTTGGATAATGAACGAAAATGGACCTGGGGGAGGAAATGCAGGAGAAATACATGTCGTAAATACAACGAGTGGTACAAATAATTATGCAACAACTGGTATAATTCCAGAAGCAGGAAAAAAATATAACATTGTGGTTCATGTTATCTGGGGCGATGAGTCTAAAGGCTTATTAGAAGTATGGATTGATGGATCGGTAGTTTATAATAAAAAAATAAGAACGATTCGAACGAATAACCCCGTTGGAGGTAATGCCAAATTCGGAATTTATAAATGGCCTTGGGCGAATGATGCGAATGTTCAAAAATCTCTAGAGCAAGGTATCGAGTCGCTAGAAACTTATATGGGGCCGTTGCGTGCTATTACAAGACGACCCAATGACAGTGACTATGGTAAAAATTCCTACGCTCAAGTGCAACCCCGTTGATATATAGGCAGTTCAACGGATTGAATGTATAATTTCGCAGTATTTGATCGAAAAAATATGTTATTCACTGTATTTTGTCGAATTTTAGAATCATTTGGCGAATAATTTTTATCCTGATACGTTTCAAATAGGTAGCCGTTTAAGAACAACACTCCTATGAAGAAATATATGAAATTGAAAACTATGACTACTTTTTCTTATTTGATCGTTTTTTATAGTCTAACTTTTTTACTTAACAATTCGTGTACGAAAGATGCCGATACATTTCGTGCGACAGTTGCAGATGAAAATTTTGAGGGAATAATTGAAGAAGGAAATGGAGGATCAGGTTCTAATTCAGGCACCGAAGAAGAAAATGATGATGAGAAGAACGACAAGGAAGGCAAAACCTGTGTTACCGATGGAGGTAAGGCTAATGAATCAGGTTTGAAAACATGGTGTTGGGGTGATGTTGATGTGCCTTCTGGCGCTTCTAATGGCAGAGACCTTTTTAGTAACGGCGAATTAGCACTTAGTATTGAATGTTCTGCCAATCAGGTTATTCAAGAAGAAAATCGCTTAAAATTTGTTTTAAACCCTACAAGCCCCGCGCCTGCTAGTTGGTGTAAAAATAATTATAATATGCGGGCTGAAATTCGAACGATGCCATGGGAGGTTAGTCATCCAACTGGTACCGAAGAGTGGATTGGGTGGAGCTATACTTGGGATGATTATAAAGTAGACCCTACATCTAATTATTCGATTTATCAGGTACATGATGGTAGCGTAGGAACCAATCCTTTAGTAACAATACAGGTGTTAACCAGTACTTTTGGTGAACCAAATGGTACACTTTGGTTTATTAATAGTTCTCAACGAGAAGCAGGAAGTAGTACTCCTTTTACTTATAATAATCTCGGCATTGTGCCAAAACAAGGTGAAACGATAAAATTCGTCTTGCGAATTGTTTGGGGAGGTAAAGGGAAAGGCCTTTATCAATTATGGGCGAATGACGTTTTAGTTGCTGATGTTTCTGAGGCAACGGTAAGACCAAGTAACCCAGTTGGAGGTAATTCGAAATTCGGCATTTACTATTCTAATTGGCGCAGTCAATCAAATATTCAAGCTTCAGCTTCAGCAGGAGTTACTAAAATAGCTACATCTATGGGTGCTTTAAAAATAGTAACAAGGAAACCTGGAGATGTAGATTATGGAGAGAATGCATATAGCCTCGTATATCCGCAATAAAAAAGCGTAGTTTAGTACTTGCGTACGATTTTGCAGATACTAATTATTGATTCACTAAGAGGGGTGAAATTTATGCTGCTGAAAAAAAAATTAGGTCTCGTTCAAATACCAGTGATATATTTTTTTAAGTCCTTCCTTCAGACCAATACTATGTTTCCAACCTAAAGCGTTTAATTTGCTGACTTGGGTGAGTTTTTTCATAGTGCCATCGGGTTTCTGTGTATTAAATACTAAATCACCCTCAAAGCCAATCGTTTTTTTAATGAGCTCAGATAAATTGCGAATTGAAATATCTTCACCTGTGCCAATGTTAATGTGTGTGTTTCTAATTTCATTTTGATTATGAGCATGAGTATCTTCGAAATTTCTATTTTCCATTAGAAAAACACAGGCATCAGCCATATCTTCAGACCAAAGAAATTCTCGCATTGGTTTTCCACTTCCCCAAATTTCTACGGTAACGACTTTATCAGTTTGTCGTATTCCGTTTTGACGAAAAATACTCAAAATATCTTTTTCAGAAGCGTTTCCATCAATTCCTTTAATAGGTAGTTTATTTAAATCAGCGCGGATGGACTTCCAATCACCAGTCTCAATAGCTTTGCCTAAATGTATCTTACGAATAAGTGCAGGTAATACATGTGATTTCTCTAAATCAAAATTATCATTAGGACCATAAAGATTGGTTGGCATTACAGAAATAAAATTGGTTCCGTATTGAAGATTATAACTTTCACACAATTTGATTCCAGCAATCTTTGCAATGGCATAAGGTTCGTTTGTATATTCTAAGGTATCGGTCAAAAGATACTCCTCTTTCATTGGTTGCGGACACATTTTAGGATAAATACAGGTGCTTCCTAAAAAAAGTAATTTTTTTACTTGATGAATATAGCTTTGATGAATAACATTGTTTTGAATCATTAGATTTTCAAACAGAAAATCACCACGAAAGGTATTGTTGGCCAAAATACCACCAACTTTGGCTGCTGCCAAAAAAACGAATTCAGGTCGTTCTTTTTTAAAAAAATCAGCAACAGCATTCGAGTCTGTCAAATCTAATTCATTGTGGGTTCTTAGAACAAAATTGTCGTAGCCCTTAGTTTTTAAATTTTTCAATATGGCGCTGCCTACCAAACCTCTATGACCTGCTATATATATTTTAGCGTCTTTCTTCATTAAAATATTTTATTCAAAATAATTCATAGTTCGATACCCGCCTTCTTGTAAATAAGTGTCTTTTTGCATGAGTTTCAAATCACTTTGCATCATATCTTTTACAAGGGCTTCTAAGTCATACTCAGGCGTCCAACCTAGTTTGGTATTTGCTTTTGTGGGGTCGCCAATGAGTAAATCAACTTCAGTTGGTCTGAAATAACGCGGGTCTACCACAACGACTTCTTTGCCAATTTCTAACTGGTACTTTGGATTTTCACATGCAGTAACAATTGCTTTCTCAGCTTCTCCTTCCCCAGTAAATTCAAGTGAAATTCCAACTTCACCAAAACTCATACGTACGAAATCTCTAACTGTTGTAGTTTTTCCTGTTGCAATAACCCAATCTTCTGGTGCATCGGCTTGCAGAATCATCCACATCATGCGAACATAATCCTTAGCGTGACCCCAATCACGTTTAGCATCTAAATTTCCTAAGTAGACTTTATCTTGTAATCCCAATGCAATTCTTGATGTGGCTCTAGTTATTTTTCGAGTAACAAAAGTCTCACCTCTTATAGGGGACTCATGATTAAATAAAATGCCATTACAGGCATACATACCATAAGCTTCACGATAATTTACGGTAATCCAATAGGCATACATTTTTGCGACAGCGTATGGGCTTCTAGGATAGAAAGGGGTTGTTTCTGATTGAGGTACTTCCTGTACTTTTCCATACAACTCAGAAGTCGAAGCTTGGTATATTCTAGTTTTCTTTTCAAGACCAAGCAAGCGTACGGCATCTAAAATTCGTAAGGTGCCTATGCCATCCGCATTTGCAGTATATTCAGGTGTTTCAAAAGATACTGCAACGTGGCTCATGGCTGCTAAGTTGTAGATTTCATCGGGTTGTATTTCCTGTATAAGTCGTATGAGATTAGTACTGTCGGTCATATCGCCATAATGTAAATGAAGGTTTCTTCCTTCTACATGAGGGTCTTGATACAAGTGATCAATACGATCAGTATTAAATAATGACGAACGTCTTTTTAAACCGTGTACAATGTAATTCTTTCTTAATAAAAACTCAGCTAGGTAGGCACCATCCTGACCTGTGATTCCTGTGATAAGGCATTTTTTCATACTATGAAGAAATTGGTATTAATACTATTTTGGCAAAGATTAAATTTTAAATCTGTTTATAGGTTAAAATTCTTTGAAAAGGTAGAAATATCAGATGAAGTTATTTGCCCTTTTTTTAGGCTAACTAAAAATTTAATTTAATTTAAAACTGTATTAATTAGCATTAGATTGTGGTTAATTGTCTACTCTTCTTCTTTTTGCTAAAGAACGTAACTTTTTGGTATGTAGGTAATATAATTACAGATACGTTTATGAATAATGGAAAGCCGATAATTTTTAAAATAACACACTAAAAATTGTTTAAAAACGTATTAATAAAGCGAAAAGTTAAAATTATGCGTATTTCATCGAATATATAGGGAGTCCAACGACTTTTTGAAATTTGGTTACGTATTTTCAAGGTCACCTATTTTTTGTAGTAGTAAACCCAAATTATTTTTTCATGAAGTTACTCCCATCTTTGATTAAAACCTACGTGCCACATCTTTTTGTATTGTTATTCCTTTTAGTTCTTTCTTGTAGCAAAGACGTAGAAACTTTTCGCGATGCTGTTTTAACTGAAGATATAAATTCTTTAGAAGATCAGACGGATTCTAATAATGAAAATATAAATCAAGACGAAAATCAAGATTCTACAAAGGAAGATTTTGAAAGTAGAGTAACTGTTTTCCCCGCATTACAGGATGTTTATTTGCAAAATGGAATCGGTTACAATCAAGAGATAATTCGCTTACAAGAAAATTTTAGAAGAAGTTATTTGCAGTTTGATTTGAGTCAAATTGATACCATTGGAGGAACAATTACTTCTGCTGTATTAGAGTTTATCATCGATACCGATGATGGCAATGGTATTATTCAATTGTTTAAAGGAAATTCAAACGAATGGTTAGAGACTGATTTTTCTATAGACTCAGCTCCAGAAGAGAATGAATTGTTAGGAGAAGTTGAGCAAAATTATAATGTTGAAGAAAAAGTGCGGATAAATTTAGATACTGATCAACTGCTTCCAGAGGTATCTACTTTAGTTTTGATCCATAAAAATGGTGATGATTTAGCATTTGCTTCTAAAGAAAATAAATTCAAACTAGGAGCCAGATTATTAGTTGAATATGATTCACCTGCAGCAGCTAAAACCATTATTATCGAAGATAGTCAGAATATAGAGGAAGAACCTGAAGAAGAAGAGACAACAGAAGAAGAAACTACTGAAGAAGAGACAACAGAAGAAGAGACAACACAAAATATTGCACCAACAGCTATAGCTGAAGCGAATCATAATGAGGGAGAAGCGCCACTTCAGGTTTCGTTTAATGGTAGTAAATCTTCTGACGATAAAGGCATTTCAAGTTATTTGTGGAATTTTAAGGATGGTTCTTCCTCAAGTCTTGAGAATCCAACACATACATTTAATACTCCGGGTAGTTATATTGTTGAATTAGTTGTTAAAGATGAAAATGGGCTGACCGATATGGATACGGTGACTATAACGGTAAAGGAGCCAAAGAATGAAGCTCCTGTAGCTAGGGCTTCTGCAAACATTACAGTTGGTAAGGCTCCGTTGAATGTTAATTTTACTGGTAGTGATTCTTCAGATGATCAGGCTATTGATAGTTACCTATGGAAATTTAAAGATGGTTCAACATCAAATTTGAGCAACCCGTCCCATACCTTCAATACGCCAGGAATTTATTACGTTGATTTGTTTGTTAGTGATGCTCAAGGATTAACGGATTTTGTTGGAATTACAATTACAGTTGAAGAAGAAATAGATTATTCATGTAACACGAATGGTGGTTTTGCTGGTGATTCTGGTTTGAAAACATGGTGCTGGGGTGATATAGATGTCCCTTCTGGATCTTCAAGTGGAAGAGATAGTTTTAGTCAAGGACAATTGGCATTGAGCGTGGAATGTAGTGCAAACCAAGTTGTGAAAGAAGGAAATCGTTTGAAATTTGTAGTCAACCCTACAAGTCCCGCAGCGGCTAGTTGGTGTAATAATAATTATAATCTTCGTTCTGAAATTAGAACTATGCCTTGGAATATTGACCTTCCTTCAGGCACCGAAGAATGGATTGGGTTTAGCTATGGTTTTGGAGATTCGTATGTTGCCGATCCTGTAAACAATTGGGTTTTTTATCAAGCACATGAGGGCTCAGAAGGCAAAAATCCACTAATTTCTTTACAAGTTAACAGTAGGGCAACCAATAATCATAAGACGGGTGAAATAGTTGTAGTTAATGCCGCACATGAAGGTACCTATAATATATATCACGGCACGAATGTAATTCCTAAAGCGGGCGAAACAGTTGATATTGTGTTGCACATAATTTGGGCAGATGATAATACAGGTTTATTAGAAGTTTGGATAAACGGAAATAAATTGGTTGATGAGCAAACAAGAACTGTATACAGATCATCTAGAGTGGGAGGTAATTCAAAATTTGGAATTTACAAAGCGTCTTGGCGAAGTGCATCGGGGATTCAAAATTCTGCAAACCATGGTGTGCGCAATCTGGAGACTTTTATGGGACCATTGCGAATTATTACAAGAAAATCTAATGATAGTAATTACCGTAAGTACTCGTACAATGATGTTGTACCAAGGTGATTTAGGAATTTGTGGCATTAGAAATATTAATTTCCCACTATTCTTTTTTGATATAATCGGTAATAATTTTTGAAAATAATGTAGCGCCCTTATCATTTAAATGAGACGCATCATTAAATAAATAGTATTTTTTCTTAAAATGACTACTCCCATTAAGGTTAATTAATGGAATCTTTTCTTCAGTTGCAATTTCCTTCATTTTTTTCATAGAATTTGTATTTGTTATATTTTCATTGTTGGCCAACGGAGAAAGTACGAGTAACAAATCTATATCATTTCGTTTTGCTGATTGAATAAATGAAGAAAACGCATTTATGAAATTTTTATCTAGCAATTGTTCTTGCTGGTGTAAGTGTGTTATTATTTTTTTAGGATTCTCCATACTTCCAGATAGAGGTAAATAACCATTGTAATCTTTTTGCGGAGAAAAAAAGTATCTAATAGCATGTACAATCGTAGAATTATTTTGGTATGCTTTCAAAAGTAGTTTGACGTCAGAGAATTTTGATTTAATACTGATTACTGGTTTGATAATTTCTCGATGTTGCCAATAGTATGGATTGAAATCAGAGAGCCTTTCGTATGCGTCTTCTCTTTCATACAACCAATTATAATCAATGTTTAATATTATCAATTTTGGCTTTATACGCTTTAATACAATTTTCTGAAGCGCATTATGAAAAATAATTCCTTGCCCTTGAACCCCAGCATTATGAGTAGTTAACTCAAGTTCTTCCTCAAATATTTTAGGAATATAGTGCCGATTTGCATGTGAACTTCCAAATATGAAAATTTCGCTCGAAGCATTAGCAATAGTATGTGTAATTCGAGCTTGTTTACCTGTTTTTTGACTGAAGTACACTTGTCTTGCTGCAAAGCCAAAAATCAAATCGACTAGCAAAAGAGTCACGAAAAACTTACCTGATTTAATGAATAAGAGCTTATAATCGTTTTTCATAATTTAAAATTGAAAATAAATGAATTGACCATCTCCAAATACACCTAAATAAAGGATACAGAAAATTAATATGGCATATCCAAACATTCTTAGATATTCATTTCTATTACGAGAAATTGAAAATGTAGCATCGAAGAATTCTCTTTTCAGTTCCACCAGAAAAAGAAACGAAATTGCTAATAAGGAATATATTGGTGCTGTTTTGTCAGGGCCGACACCTATATAAAGAGTACCTAGTTTAGTTGTCATAATATTAATGATGTATAAAGCATCACTAATCGTATTCGCTCGAAAAAAAATCCATGCAAAATTGATTAGAACAAAAGTGAGAATGATATTGAAGAAATTCTTTGATTTCTTACTAAAAAATAGAACTTCAATAATCAGATAAATACCATTTAATGCACCCCAAACAACGAATGTCCAATTAGCACCATGCCACAAGCCACTAATTAAAAATGTAATAAATAAATTGAATAACCATCTCAACTTACCAACTCTATTTCCCCCAAGTGGAATATAAAGGTAATCTCTAAACCAAGTTGACAGAGAGATGTGCCACCGCGTCCAAAATTCACTTACCGAAGAAGAAAAATAAGGTCGTTTAAAGTTTGTCATGAGATTAAAACCGAATAGTTTCGCTGTGCCAATGGCAATCAATGAATACCCAGCGAAATCGCCATAAATTTGAAAAGCAAACATAATGGTAGCAGCAATAAAACTTAGCCCTTCATGATTTTCAATATTGTTATAGATGGCATTTACGTAAATCGCCGCTCTATCTGCAACTACTATTTTTAAGAAAAAACCCCAAATCATGAGTTTAACACCCATAGAAACATTGACATATGAAAATTTTCTTTTAGTAAAAAATTGCGGAAGTAGGTTAGATGCCCTTTCTATGGGGCCAGCAACGAGCTGTGGAAAGAAACTAACAAATGCAAAAAAACCAATTATATTGGTTGTTGGTTGTAATTTACGTTTATACACATCAATAGTGTAACTTAATGTCTGAAAGGTATAAAAACTGATGCCAACAGGTAATATGATATCAAGCCCCCTGCCGGTTATTGAACTCCCAAAAATGGTGAAAGCGTTGGAGAAACTATCAACGAAAAAATTATAATATTTAAAGAAACCAAGAAAGCCAAGGTTAACAATAATACTTATAAATAAAAGTATTTTTCGTTTTTTAATATTGCGAGTAGTAAGCAAACTTTTGCCTATATAAAAATCTACTAAAGAACTAAATAGTATTAACGATAAAAAACGCGAGTCCCACCAGCCGTAAAAAATATAGCTAGCTACTAATAATAGAATATTTTGAAATATTATTTTTTTTTTTGCAATAGCCCAGTATAGCCCAAATACAATAGGTAAAAATATGGCAAAATCAATAGAATTAAAGAGCATTTATACAAAGGGAGTTACAGGATAGGACTCAATCAAACAAAATATTGAAATACACGATTATGCTATCTGGTAAGTTTAATATTTAAAAATTTATTAAAGTTATGCGCTATTAAAAAGACCAAAATAGGTACAATGGGTACCAAATGCCGAACCCTTCCATCTAAAAGAATAAGACCTCCCATATAGATTAATGCAAAAGCCCAAATAAATCTAATTTCATAAGCTAAGTATTTTAGATTATAAAAACCTAACACTAACCCAAGAATTAAAAAGGCCACAAGAAAAGAATTAGGAATAATATAAAGAAAATTTGAAGTTTTCAAGGGTATATAGGTGAAAGGATAATTATAGAACAGTCTAAATCCACTTGCGAGCGTGTTCTTCAAAAATTTTACAGGATGATTTTTAATGTTTTCTATTGCTTTCTCCTTATATATTCGATCTCTTTCTAGTGCTGAGTGAGCACTTACTGCATTAATAAACTCGCCATGATTTTGACGCAATGATTCGATATCACAGTATTTAGAAGGTATTTTTCCAGTAATAACTTCGGGGCTTATCCAATCACCATATTCATTTTCGAAGGGTGTGCTTCTCCAATACAGCATTTCTCCACCTTGGGTGCCCCATAAAAAAACTTTATTTGTTACCGAATATGTATATCCTAGATAAGGTAAACAACAAGAAAAACCTATTATAAGACTAAGAAGCCCGAACTTTATTTTTTTTGATTTTTTAAATATCACAATTGGTACTAGGCAAGCTATAAGAAATAAAATAACATAACCGAATAGGAATTTAGTTAAGGCGAGAACTCCTAGAAAGAGGCCTGAGGCAATTAGTTCTCGTCGACTATTTGAAGATGATGTACTTAGCTTAATTATGTGATACAAAAAACCACAAACAAGCATTATTGCAAATGTCTCTGATAAAATTCCGGTAACTCCTCTCACTAGTGGCGGGTACAACCCAAAAATATAACATAAAACTAAAGCATGCTTTTGGGGTATATAAGATGCCAGTACTTTAAAGAAGTATATCAATGCCACAGCAATAAATAGCACGTTCATTAATCGCATTACAAAATGAGGAGCTTTAAGTAAAACTGGTAGGTATAATACCATAGGATAACCCGGTCCGTTACGTATAGAGGGGTTTTCCGAATTGGCATAATATCCCTGAGTTAAATTTTCGGCATAACCCATATATCGCGGCTCATCTGCAACCAATCCATCAGGAGCAACGATGACAATCGTTACTATATAAATAAGAAGAAGTGGAAGAAACCTTAAAATATGTTTATATATTTTTTTCATTATTTTCTGATAACGAGATAGTACTTTTGGTTCGTAAAATTCTAGAATTTAGATGAAATAACTCATCAAAATACCGTTTCTTCTGTAACGAGATGAAACCAAGGCTCATAATTTGTATTGAAATAATTAGACTAATACCACCCACTACAAACGAGTAGGGTCGCTGATTATATACTTCTGATACGGCCAAAGAAAAGCGATTTTCAAAACCTTGAGTTAATTCGGCGGTCATGGGGTATTGTAAATAGGTATTGACAAAAATCCATACAATAATATAAATCGATATTAAGAAAATAAAGAGACCTAGTAACCAAAAAAAGATATAGGGTCTAAAAATAAAACTGTTGACTAAACCATTAAAAATACCGCGAATGATTCGCAGTCCAGAAGTTCGAACCTTGCCTAATTCACGTTGAGCCGACCAGTCTAAATGAGCTGGAATTTCGACTACTTTAGCACGTAATATATGAGCTTTGAAAACCAATTCTGACATAATATCAAAAGTGCTTGATTTCGTATTTGTTGATCGAATAAAGTCGCCTTTATAGGTCCGAACCATGCCCGTAAAAGTATATATTTTAAGCCCTGATGCTTTGCGCATGATAAAATTAACGGTCTTACTCAACAATAAACGTAAACGCGGTACTGCTGTATTTTTACCTCCTTTCATATAAGGTGAGGCTATTACCATATCAGCATCAAGCGTTATAGCTTCAGACAACATGCGACCAATATGCTCTGGTGAATAACTTAAATCAATATCTAAAACAATAACATAGTCACCTTTGCTCTTATTAAAACCCGTGCGCATGGCATGACCCAAGTTGCGATTGGTGATGTGATGATATACTTTTAGATTAGCATGTTGCTCAGCTAAGCCATCGGCCAAAACAGCCGTTCTATCACTACTACCATCATTAACTATAATGAGTTCCCAAGTGTACGAATTGCCTAAGGTTTCGAGATATGAATAGAGTAATGCAACGTTATTTTCGATTAAAGCTTCCTCATTATATGCCGGAATTACAATGGAAACTAACGGAATTGCACTGGTCGATTTCATATCAATAGACTATTGGTGGTTGGGTTTGTTGTTTACAATAACGGGTACAAAATTAGGTTAAACTACCTTCCATTTTTACTGATTTAATGGAGTTCTTACTTTTAATAGCCTCTACATGAGTATTCATATCTACCAAAGTGTAATGTTTTGCTAACTTTTTCATTACTTTTTTGAAAATAAATACCTTTCTATCGCTACTGATATTCATGCCCGGAAAAAAGGCTAAGCTTTTAATTTGATCACCTCCGATGATATCAAGCGGATGTAATAAGAAACTAGGCTCTGTTCGCGTTATTTTACATAAAAATATGGCAATATTTAAATAGAACATGGTTAAATGAATAGAAATATTACTCAAGTATAAAAGATAACTCAAGTGAAACGGAATACGAAACAAAGGCATCGTAGTTACTGGTAGTTCTAATAACTTTTTACTATTTCTAAGCTTCCAGTAATAGGGTTTTAATTTTCTAAACCCATCAGAGAACTTGCCAAAGATTTCTTTGCGATCTTCTTTTTCTTCTTTTGAAAGATTTGAGGTGCTGAAATAATATAATCGGGCTAAAGGCCCAATAATAGTAGGTAGCGTTGACGCATCATAGCTATAGCCTTTCTCAGAAAGCACTTCTAAAAGCGTATTACTCCAACTAAAACCAGGTCCTCTAAATCCGTTTGGTGCCTTTCCTGTGACTTCTGCAATTACATCATGAGCCGTATCTATTTCGTTTTGCATTTCTTCTTTCGAGTACAAGTGTAACCAAGTTTCATGCTTGAACGAATGATTACCGATATCATGACCTGCATCGGCAATAGCTTTTAAGTATTTATGATTGCTTTCGAAGGCAGCATCTTGACCAACAATAAAAAAAGTAATTTTTAATTCGAGTTCTTCTAAAATCTGTAGCACATGAGGTACGAAAATATCCAAATAAGAAGGATATTCTTCCCAACCTTCTTCCCCATGAATTTTCATGTAAGACCATTGGTTGTCCATGTCTAATGATAGGCTTAAAAGTGGTTTGCTCATAATCGTATTGTAATTATTATTTAGTGGGTGCTAATTCTTTTTTAAAGTCTTTCATAAAATCTTTGACGTGACTTACAACAGAATTATTATTCAATGTATCATTTACAAACTGCGACGTATTGACAACAAAAAAATCAGGGTTATTGGTGGTCGTCTTCGGAATAATATCTGAATAATTTAATACCTGCAAAGGTTGCACTTTAAATGCTTTGTGCATGTGCGATGATACAATATGTTCGGCGCCAAAATCAGGATATAATGCCTGCACGCCATTCATAAAAATGCTAGTTAATTCGTCATCAGATTTTGACCAATAATTGTGATTTGAGGTAACATACTTCGGAAAATATGTGATGTACTTTCCATCTGTTTGTTCAATATCAACTAAAGAGCTCATACCAATAACTCCAGTAAATGGCACTTCTTTATCAGCTAAATTTAGCACATAATAAGGCGTCATAGGCTTGTTTGTAATTATGGCCATACAAATTACCCCTAAATACTCTACAGCCTGTTTGCCGTTTGAAATACTAACAAGATTAGGGCCGCTTACTTTCTCTAATATATTCAATGGAGCCGTAAAAATCACCTTATCAAAATGTTCTTTCGTACCCTCATATGCTACATCAATTCCCCCAGAAGGATTCTCTGTTATGTCAGTTACATTGGTTTTAGTGATAACCTTTGAACCTTTTTGAATAAGTAATTTTTCAAGTCGGTCAAAAACGGTTTTATATCCACCCTTAACAAAGCCCATATGTTCTTTTTGGGCTGCTGAACTTCTCGCTTGAAACAAACGTTTTATATAGGTCCATATAAAAACAGCTGAAACTCTTTCGTGACTTTCACCTAACTTGGCAATTAAAAGGGGAGACCAGAACTTCTCATAGGTTCTTTTGCCACCAGTTTTTATCAGCCAGTCTTTTACCGTAATTCGTTCTAATTTTTTTCGATCATTGATTTTTGAACCATAAAAAATGGTAAAAGCCAATTTCATTTTATCAATGATGCTTAATGGGGGGAAAAGTAGAAAATCTTTAGAACTACTGAAGGAATAGAATTGCTTATTTACATAATACCCAGTCATAGATCTTCGCCACTGCAATTGATCTTCCAACCCTAAGTCCTTAATCAGACTAACGAGATGTTCGTCTGTAGGTAGAATAACATGATAGTACTTGTCCCAGATGAAGCTTCCATAATCATAATGAGTAGCTAATCCGCCCAATTGCGAATCACTCTCAAATACTTTTACGGTTGCATCAGTCTTAGAGATTTCATGCGCTAAAACGAGCCCCATAAATCCCCCGCCAACGATGCCTATTTTCATTGAGTTAATTCTTTTTCTTTGGCTCTAACTTCTTTTTGCCATTCATAAGCCAAGCGTAAACCTTCTCGCATTAAAGTTTTCGCCTTTACCCCTAAAAGCCTTTCTGCTTTAGAAGTGTCAGGTACGCGTCTCATTACATCTTGATATTTTCTACCCTTAGATATTTCGTTATAGGGAATAAGCTTAATCGGCGCTTTTTCATTTTCATCTGCAATTTCGTTTAACATTTCGGCCAATTGCAGTATGGTGATCTCTTCATTCGCACCAATATTAAAAATTTCTCCATTGGCTTCAGGTTTCATTGCTGCGGCATAAATACCCGCAACCGTATCTTCAACAAAAGTGAAGGTTCTTGTCTGTTGACCATCACCGTGAATCGGAATCGTCTCTCCGTTTAATATACAGTCAATAAATACCGATTGTGGTCCGCCCCACCATGATAAATGTTGATGAGGTCCGTAAGAACCAAAGAAACGTAACAGAACTACCGGAAAATCATAATCTTCCATATATGCCAACGCTAAGTGTTCATCAAAAAGCTTTGATACGGCATAGGCCCATCTAGGCACTTTAGAATCACCTAAAACGAGGTTGCCATCTTCTTTGAATGGTATATCAGGACTCATGCCATACACATCAGAAGTTGACGCAAGTACAAATTTCGTTTTTGTTTTTTTTGCAAATTCTAGCATATTCTCACTGCCCTTAGAATTTACTTGAAGGGTTGCGACGGCATTACCATACCTCGGAATTTTAAAAGCAGCTAAGTGAATGATTACATCATAACTTTGATCAAGACTTGCAATAAACGCCTGATCTAAAATATCGTTTTCTAAGAATGTAAAATTTTCATTATTAATGTGAGCTTCTATATTTCGAAGGTTCCCCATAGAGAGATTATCAATTCCAGTTACATGATGTCCTTCTTTAAGAAGTTTGCTCAATAAGTTCGAGCCTAAAAATCCTGCAACGCCAGTTACTAGAACTTTTTTTTGGCCAATATTCATTTCGATTTGATTTTAATTTTTAGTTTCAAATTTGTTGCTCCAGTTACGTGTTTGGTATTAAACTTTAAAAATATCGTATAGATAGTTTTTATGTGGGAGGAACTCGTTTGAGAGGCGAAAGGTAGTTACTAACGAAATTTTAGGCTGTATAAACTCTTTGTATTGCACGAGTTATCGACGTATGACACTTTGACAAAAATGACTTATTTAGTTGAATTATTGAAGATATTATTTTGTCGCGCAATATCTCTCCCCCATCTCAACTCCGTCTAATGTAGAAAATTTGGTATGTGTTTCTTTGTTTTAATGAACCAATAACGTTGTGCGGTATTGATGCAGCATAGAAGGCACCGAAGTCTTTATAAAAGACTTTGATTTGTTGTTGGACATTCCTGATATCGCTGGCATCATCAAAAGAACGACAAGAATATCATTAGCAAGGCGGCAAGAAAGTTGTTCAATAGAACAGTAATCGTACTAAAATCAAAGGCACTTTTTTAGGGTGTTGGAATACTACTAAAACTGATAAAGAAGCTCTAAATAAGTAGTACTCATCGTATCACAAAACAATGAATATGGCAACCTTAAAAAGTAAACCACAATTTATGGCAAGTGACCATGTTTATTATAGCTTAGAATCAAACAGATGCTGGTGAAACCGATAACGGAGTATCATAAAAAATAGTGGGAGTAAGTGATATCAAAAGAAAAAAGGTGGTTTAAGGTAAAATACCTGCCCGTCTTATCAGATGTGCAAAATATAAATTAACTTCAGAGAACTTGATTAGGATTTTTCATTGGAACCATTGTTGGCATTGTATTTATTTCGCAATTTCTTTCAAGTCCGATTTCGACAAATTTAGTTTAGTATTTAAAATATCATAATATTCTTTAGAAGTATAAAGAGGATAATCTGTACCGAATATAATTTTATCAAATCCTATTTTATTACAATATACTTTAAGTTCTTTAAACTCATCTTCTGTTAATTTCTTTACTCCTTCACTATCTTTATCTAAGGCTACTGCTGAGATATCGAATAGAATTTTGTGTCGCTTTGGTATTCTTTCGCTATTATAAAGTTCTATGAATGCTTCTAAAACATTTTTAGTCTTTTGGTTAAAACCTCCAGATGTTCCAAAATGCGCGATGGTAAGATTTATCGGTTCTAAATCTTTTAATATTTTATGCACTAAAATTTCAACATCAGGTTTCCCAAATTTAGGATGCCAATTATCAAAGTGTAAAAGTATTGCGATATCGTTTTCCGCTGCAATTTTGAAAATTGAGTGTATTTTTTTTAAATGTTCAGGTTCTGTCAGATAAACTTGAGATGCATTGAAATGAAGCTTTAATCCCGAATTTTTATTGATTTGAAGACATCGTTTTATTTCTTTAATCGCATAATCTTTTAGTGGGTCAATAGCAAAGAAAGGATGTACTTGACTTTTGTATTTTTTTGCACTCTCAAGAAGATAATCATTTTCCTTTTTAACTTTTAAATATTCATCATTTCCGGAATAAAAATCCGAATTTCCATAAACATAACCCATTCCAATCAATTTGATATTGTCAGCTCCATTTGTGTTTAGAATAGTATCAATGTTCGAATATTTGTAATCTGGTTTGGAAAAAGGTATTCCTAAATCTTTCCATTCTGCAATTAAATTAGGGCTCATTATATGAACGTGGCTATCGTTTAGAGTTAAACCGTCATTTCGATCTAATTTCTTTTTTTCATCAATTGGTTTACAAGAAAGCATAAATAAAATTCCTATAATTGAAACATATAACAGATACTTTTTCATATTTCGGATAAGGTGTTTGTGCATGGTTTCGTGTATTTTTTTGCTACCCAATACAATTAGCATAAAAAACATGTTTTATTCGTCCTGTTTAGTTATTAAACCAAATTGAAAAAATTTATCTATCAGAAAATCGGCATACCTAATGAATCCTAAATCGGTGAAATGTACTCCGTCAACTGTTCCTTCATGATCATCTCCTGTAGCATTTTCACTATCGACATAAAAAATATTATCAAATCCACCTTCAATCATTTTTGTGTATTCAGTTTTTAGAGCCGTATTCCATGTATTAATATTCTTATCCATTTCTTTATCCAGAACCGACGGTTCGTAAATAAAATTTTCAACGAAAATTATAGGTGTTTCAGGACGCTTCTCTCTAATAGTTTTTACCAAAGGGATGGTTCTATTAGTAATTTGTTCTGCACTCATCATGTTTGGTAAACATTCAATTACATAAAAAGCAGGGTCTAATTCTGATATTAATTGAGCTATTGGTTGCTCCATCCTTCCATTTCCGCTAAACCCAAAGTTTATGCAATTAATATTTAATTTTCTGGAAATAATGTTGGTATGCGCCATTCCTGGACGAGATGCACAGCCACCTTGTGTTATACTGGTTCCGTAAAAGACGATTGGCTTAATGTTGTTCTTTAATGGTTTCTTAATGACACTATTAGCATCAATACCTACTTCAATATTTACTAGGCCGTCATATAACGGTAAAAACATCTTAAATTCTCGCATTTCACCTGCCATATTACTTATGAGCAGGTATTCATTATCGATACCCTGGGGCCGAGCGGTATTTAGATATTGCCAATTACTCTTATTATTGAAGTATAAATCAATGCCTTTAATTCCGGTTTCAGCCATGTGATCCATTTTGAAATTATTTAGAACGGTCCATTTTATGCTAATAGAAGTTGAATTAGAAAAAAACCTAATAGACATTCCTGCTGAGTTTTTAGATAAATTCCACACAGGTTCTCGAACGATCTCCTTATACGAAAAAGGTAATCTATCATATCGGTTTTCTTTAAGAGAATCAGGAACTACTGTACCCTCAAGTATGAAAAAATCTTCACCGAAATAGGTGATATTTTTTGATTCTTGTGAAATAGTTAAAGTTGGAATACTTAGCCACAAAAGAACGCAGAAATAGTGATATGCTATTTTAAGTTTATTTGTTGTCATAATATATGGTCTATCGTTTTACAAAACCTTAGTTCATTCCTCTTAGGGTTGATGAACCATAACAATGCCAATGAATAGTAGCGAATTAAAAGCAATCCCTTTTCGAAAAGTAATTTACAAAATAAAAAAAGTAATAGTGATTTGAGTATTAATTCAAATTGCACACAACCTGATTGTGTATGGTTAGTTGCGTGTAAATCCACAGGGATTTTCGGTTATACAATATAGTAAATTATAGGAAAAGATCTTCCTCTTATTAGTGGACTTGCGAGGCAATTAATTTACACGGTATTGTCACACGTTTTTTATTTTAGTCCATTATTTCTTTTCTCGACTTGACTTTTAGTTTGTTCAAAATATTACTCACATGCGATTTTACAGTACTTATTCCAATATTAAATTCATCAGAAATATCTTTATTAGTTGCTCCTTTTTTAAGCAAATCATATATCTTTCTTTCTTGGACACTAAGTCTTTTAATTCGGTTGTTTTTAATAAAACGTAATTTTCCTAAAACAAATCCAATAATTATTAAAATAATTGAGAGAATTATATTCCTAGTTAAATTGCTTTTCGAGTTTTTTATGGGTAATTTTTTTCTAAAATCATTAAAGTAGCTATTGTCAATTTTCGACCACTTGTCTAAGTAAGATTTATAGAATTTTTCTTTAGAAATGTAGTTTGATTCAAAGTTACTTTTATAAATAGCATAAAGTGAAATTAGTGAATTAGAGGATGAATCGGCAATATTTAACAACTCTTCGTTTAATCTGTTTTCTATAAAGTTTCTTTTGGAAAGCCCACTTAAAGAAGAGATACTATCTTTTTTGAAAACCAAGCTTGTGATTTTTTGAAACTCAAAATTTTCATTTTGAGTTTCAAAAATTATATTCTTAAAAGGTGGATTAGTTGAAGTGGCTTTGAATTCTAATTTTGAATCTCTATTAGCAATAAAAGCAAAGTAGTTCTCATTTAATCCACCTATAATAAGTGAAGTCTTAGAATCCGCCTTTTTTGAAATGTGTAAACGATAAAGTTTCTGTTCTTTAGGTAAAAAGTCTATATTAAATTCAAAATTACCAATGCTATCTATTTTTGAATCTGCAATTATCATTTCGTTAGACATTGAGTGAATATCACTAAATGTAGGGATGTAAGACAAATAAATTTTAGAAGACCACGATGAATCTATCTTTATCCGTCCTTTTATTTTGCCACTAACAGAATTTTGTCCTATTACATTGATAGAATTCAAAAACAGAAGAACTGTTATTTGGTAAAAAATTATATTATGATCAAATCTCATTTATTTTCAAAGAAATGAAGCTGTATTTATTTGAATCATTCCTTTAGCGCGTATAGGAATAATTTTCACTTTCCAATTACCAGCTTGTGGATCTATCAAGGATTTGTTTATATTACCCTGTGCACGTTCTGAGTTCTTAATATTCAATTGAGTTCCAACAGAAAAAGTTCCTTGTTTTTTTTCGTTTGAATCATATATTTCTATTGTAAGTTTTCCTGAAGTTACAGATGTGTCAATCATTAATTCAAATTTTTTCGTTTGCTTCTCAATTTTTATAATAATCTCTTCATTTTTTTTATGCTCATCAAGTTGAATAGTTCTTTGAAAATTGAAGTTTGTAGACTGACTTATTTCAGTTTTATTGGTTTCATTATTCTGCTTTTGAGCAAAAATTGTTAGAGAAATTAAAAATACTAGTACAACAGCTCCTTTTTTCATGGTTTTAAATTTAATAGTTTAACAGTAAGTTTGATGCAAATCTAGTATTAGGTTTCTAATAAAATAAAAAAGTCACGGTTGAAAAGAGTATGATTATAGGTTGAAAAAAGTCTTTCATTCATTTGTCAATCTTTTTTGGGTGTAGACTAGGTCTCAAATGTATGGTAATGGTTTAGTGTATGCGTGGTAGCGGATTTCTATTCACAAACCCTTTGGTTATGTACTGACCATTGTTTTAGGTTCATAATTTCGTTTTATCACTTAAACCGCTATTACTTATGCACCTTGTTAGTCACAGTTTTTAGTACAGTCGATTCCAAAATTTAGTGAGATTTTTGGTTTTGTTTAACTTTTTTATTTGCTCAAATTCCAAGATTCCAATTTTTTCTCTTTTGAAATTCAAAGTGTTTTCATCAAGTTTCTTAGGTTGATGTTTTAATCCATAATAACCAAAATTATCATACCTATCTTTTCCAAACTGGGCTTGAAAATCACAGATTGTTGCAAAATGTTCGTTGTATAGATTTCCTTTTTTTACTTCATCTAAGAGTAAACTATCGTACGATAAATTCGGTTGACTAAAATGATGTATTAAAATGACTATTGGCATTCCTGCCGAATAGTTGTTCGTGTTAATTTTAGAATGCATTTCGCTTCTGTCGAGCCCAATCAATTTTTCTCCAGGAAAACCATATTGTTTTGTGATTTCTATTATTCTTTTCACTTGTTTAGAATTCAATGTTTCCCACTTTTTACGTATTTTATTTTTCTGAAAGATATTTCCTTTATAAAATTCTTCCCTCATTTTTTGATCTTCCAAAAACATTTGGTTAATCTCTTCTCTTATTTTCCAATCAATTCTTGACGAATAGATGGTGGATAAGCTATCTTCCTTCTCTTTAATGTTATCATAAACGCGACTTTTCAGATAGTTAGTTATCTTATATGACTTTTCTAAGTCATTAATTCGGATTCCTTGTGTAATGGCAGTCTCAATAAAATATGCAAGTTTGACTGAGTCCTTCGCAAGAATTGATAACTCAATTGCGTTATAACTATCCCTCGCAAACACAAAATCATTGTTTTTAAAAGCTTGTTGGTATGAGTTAATTGCTGAGTTAAAATCATTTTCACCAGCAAATATTTTACCTTCATTAATACTCTTATAATAATCAATAGAATCCTGCGCACATATATCCGATGTGAAAATTGAGATTATAATTATTATGAAGAGCTGTCTCATTCTAATGACGCACAACGGTCTAGTATATGAATCGTAGCGTGTAAATAGAGGCTAACTTTGCCGATTATACAAAAGCCGGATTTTTATGTTTTGTTTTTATCTTTCAATCTTAAAAGCCAAATTTAAAAATTTGGCGACTTAGAAAACACACAATAACCTTTCGAAAAACTTATACTAGCTATGTTTTATACACCGTGTTGGCAATAGTTATTTTTTCAGCTGTCTATTCTTAACGATTGCGAAAACAAATACAATCAGAACGTGAGTCATTAAGCAAATAGCCAATCTAAATAGAAATCCTAAACCATATTCATCGTGTCCCCAAATTGATTTTCCATAAATTAGAAAAAGCACATATGCTGCGATTAGAATTCCATTTGCCACAAAAAATGCTTTAAATTTATTCCAGTCGGAAAGCATATAGATGCTTGAAATCCATAAAATTAGCGAGATTAGAATTATTAATAGTATTTCCATCAATTTTTCAGTGCTTTTTCAAATTCTTTCAGCGTTATTTTATTTTTCCTTTTCGAGTATTCTCCGAAAGCAATTCCTTTGTCATAATCGACAGTTAGATAGTCAGTCCAACAAGAGAAAAAATCGTAATCGCCTTTTTTTCCAAGTTCAGAGTTTTCTTTAATCAGAGTTGGTGCAATTAAATAACATTCTCCAACTTCAAATTCCGCAATATAAGGTCGACATTGTGCTCCATCATCTCCCCAAATTTTAATTTTTTTTCGTGATTCAGTTCCTTTATACTTTTTGATAATTTCGACTATCATTGAAAAAGGCATTTTTTTGTCATAACCAACTATTTCTTGGTCAAGATAATCGGAATATTCAATCACTTTTACAAGAGCTACGAATTCCATTCCGCTTGAAATTTGGTTGAAAGAACAATCTTCATCGCATTCACAGTCACAGGCAAATGAGTTGAAAGAAATCAACATTATAATAAGAACTAATATTTTCTTTAGAAACGGGCTTTTCATAGGAGGTTGTGTTGTAAGCTGGCTTTTATTCACTCTCATCAAACCATTTGTGACCACAAAATCTGCATTGTCTTGCTTTCGGTGTTCGAGCAATTTTTTCGCATTTGGGACAATAGTTTACAATCCCGTTATTTTCTTTTAAAAGTCTATTTGCAATTTGCTCTTCAAGTTTATCCTTGCCAAGAGCAACTAACTTTTCCGTTTTTTTATCTCCAATTCCGTAAACCCATTCCATTTTCTTTTCAGCGAGTTTGGAAGTCTTCATATTTTTGATGTCACGATCTGTCAAATTAATTTGTTCAAGTGCTTTTATTTCTTCAGAAAACATATAATTCCGACATTGTTCAATCAAATATGTTCTTAAGTCTTTATCCATTATTTTATTCAGAGTTCGAATATTCAAGCTTGCTTACAACGGTCACGTATAACCGTCAGTTACGGGTTATATACGCAGACTTTCCGGTTTAACACAGGCTTTAGCAATTCAGAGTGGATTCGGACGTAGTCGAATCCGCCGTAATTGTGGTTATACATTGTTGTACGCAGGTTTTTAT
>CALDYU010000019.1 GCA_937944485.1 uncultured Flavobacteriaceae bacterium
ATCGTAGTTAATGAATTTGATATTTTTCCAAATGAACATTTGAATGTCTGTCCTTTGTATAAAAAATCAAATTCTCTTGTCTTTATTTTATTGTCTTGATCAACAGGTCCATATATAAATTCTAATTCATTTCTCTCGATATCATTTATAGCAGATAATTGTTCAGGAAAAACTAAATTTTGAATATCAGTAAGTTTTTGACCTTTTTTAAAATCAAATGAGACAGACTTATCATTCCAAGGATTTAAAATTTTAGTTGAACTTTCCAATTCAATAATATCAATTTTGGGATTATTTTTTAATAATGATTTTAAGTTGCTATTCATTTTTTTAATTGTGCCTAACGGACTTGTGTATGGAACGTAGCGTTCAAAAAGACACTAACTATTCGTATTAACACAGAGCCTAATTTTTTTATTTTTTCTCTTTTTAAAAGCCAAATTAAAAATTTGGCGGTCTTTGCAAATATGCACAAACCTATCGTTTTAGCACTTATTCGCTATGTTTTATGCACCGTGTTGTAGGCAGTTTTTACTAATCAAACATAAAGTGCAATGATAAAAAAAGGACTATGGATAGTCCAACCGTAATTCCATAGTCCATCGGTTTCAAATTGAAATACTGTTTTGCGAGTTTATTCAAGCCAAAAATGAAAAGTACTCCAATTCCTATAATTATAATTATCTGAATCAATAAACTCATTAAATACTCAAAATCAAATATTTGGTCGTTTTTAAAATCATAAATCGTATATTCTATTACTGCCAATAGAAGATAAACGATTAAACCAAAAGGTATTGAGTAACCGAATATCAGTCCATATTTCCTTGGTTTTGCCAAACCAATGAAGGAAAAAGTTGAAAAAGCTAATAAAACGATTAATCCTTTCCACATCCAAATGAGTTCCCAAGTGCTTATTGTTCCTCCTCCCCATCCGACACCGAAAAGTGTAAGAAATCCCCAATAAACAAGACTTATCAATGCACCAGCAGAAATGAATGCAAAAAGTACTATGAATATTATTCTTAATGTATTTGGTTTCATTGAAATTGCTTACAACAATAGGATATAGTCATTAACTATATCCACCTTTTAAAATTCCCATAAACATAGCACTTTTAAAAAGCAGAAAAAACTTACTCCTTAATTACTTATACATAATTTTTAACAAGAATACACCTTATCCCTATTGTCTAACATCATGTAATGAAGTACCCAATTTGATTTTAAAACTTCGTTATTATGAACTTTAGCTAGGCCGGTAAGGGAGTATCACAGATAGGAGAGGAGCGAGTTATATCAAAACAAAAATGACGGTTTAAAAAAAATACAAGATATTAATTTACTTTAGAGAACTGGACTATGGCTTTTCATAGGATACATTGTTGGCAACTGGCTATTGAATATTAATCAATTCCTGTTTTTTGATTTTAACAATGGTTTGATGCTCATTTCTGTTTTCATCTTTATATGAAATTCTTAATTCAAGTCCGTCAATTGATTCAGGGATTTTTTGTTTCATTAATTTATCCGCTTCTGTATGTTCACTTTCAATAAATTCCTCATATGTTGCTCGTAAGTCCATATTTTCAAAAGGTGGTAGGTTATTTATTTTGGGAAGTTTAGTCAAATCATTAAATTTTATATCGCTTACTTCTTCAATTTGAATGTTGTAAGCTGGAAAACTAGAGTTATTGTGAAGTACAAAAGAAAAGTTCCAAACTACTTCCCAGAATATTATTGGTTTACCACCAACAGGAATTATATTTCCTCCAAATTTCTCTTTATTTTTTGCACTGTATCCTCTATTTAATCTCATTCCGTTACTATATATTAAATCTGCTTCGATAAATGGGATTTGATTTTCAGGTTTTTCGACTGCTAAACTACCGAGTATTGCTTTTCTCATTTCCATTTCCGCCTTTTCTTTCCACAGCTTCAATGTTTCTGAAGTGAAACTATCTTCATCTTTATCTATTAGAGTTGCGCAATTACTACACAGCCAAATTCCATTGCTTATATGCTTTCTTTGTTCTTCATTCAAATTGTTGTCATATCTCGGTCCACCAGGTGATGCAGCAGTAATATGAGCAGCAATTCCTATGAGAGTAGATTTTTCTTCTTCTGCATTCGGTCCTACTGTGTGTCTTTTACACTCTGGATTTGAGCATAGAAACCCTACTCTTCTAGCTAAATTTGTAATTGTTGATTTTGTGAAATTATGTCTACTCATTATTTGCTTGTTGCCAACTGGCTTTTATGACCAATTAGCCTTAAATTCATTTATATAATGTTCAATTCTTTTTGAAAAAGTTACTTCATTAAACTTTTCCACTTTTTCAAGTTGTTCAAATATTTTTTGGCATTGTTTCCATATTGCTATTAATTCCGATATTCTTGGTTTTAATGCTATTGCATTGTCTGGAGTATAATGAACAGTTTTATTTCTTAAACTGAACAATTTTGTTATTTCATTTAAATGAATTTTATTTTGGTTTAATTCATCTTTGAAGATAAAAATAAGTCTCTCCATTATTTTTGCAATTGAAATTCTTGAATAACTAAAATCGCTAATTTTCTTGGTTTGAACCAAAAACAATAAATGTCTATTTACTAAAGTTTCAACTAAAAAGCCAAGGTTATTTAAGTGACCTAATAATTCTATTGATTTGATTTTATGATTCAGTTTGAATTTTTGTGTTTTAGATTGGGAAATTATATTAGCTTTTTCCCAAGCTGCAGAAATATTTTTTAATGTCTCTTTAGATAAAGGATTGTCTATGTTAGATTGAAGAATTTCAATAGTGTCATTTCCAATTTCTAGATTATTAGCAATTTTTCTATCTTGGTCAGTAACATCAATTTGATTTAACATTTTTTCGAAAATATCTGAAGCAAATTCTGAAGATAATGCCTCGTGAATGTATTTAAACGACTCGTCTAGAAAAAAAGTTGCTCCTTCTGCAAGTTTTGAATATGTCTCTATATCGTGTTTGTCGCTCATTTTTTCAGCTTGTGCCTAACAATTGGATATAGTCATTAATTATATCCACCTTTTAAAATTTCAATAAACATAGCACTTTTAAAAAGCAGAAAAAACTTACTCCTTAATTACTTATACATAATTTTTAACAAGAATACACCTTATCCCTATTGCTTAACATCATGTAATGAAGTACTCCATTTGATTGTAGAGCTTCGTATTCTAAACTTGAGCTACCACCAGAGCACAAAGAATTTTTCAAACTCTGTTGGCGATTTTTTTACCCAGATCATGGGCGCATTTTCTTGAAGCATACGCAAATTAATAGCTAAGAGGGTTTCAAAATGACTTTTCCATAACACGTCATCGTGCGGTGCTATTAACCATTCTGATTTACGAGGCATATAGTATTCAAAAGATTTAAAATACGCGCTTTTAAAAGCATCAAATCGCAGCCAATAACCCACAACACAGCTGGTATTCAATGGTCCTAGAGAAACGCGATTACTTTTATAGGGTTCAAAAAGCTGTGCTTTAAAACAGGTTTGATGTGAAATTTTTAGCGGATCGATATTGTTTTTCTGTAATGCTTCTGACCCTTCTTTGGAATGCAATAAAGCAAATTGGTCATTTTTTATCTTTTCCATCTTGGTAAAAAACATATCCCTCTTGTTCGGTCCCATTAATTGATGCATGGGTTCGGAAATTTCAGGATTGATAATATAGAATTTATAGGTAAGCTCTACGTGTATGAGTTTTTGGCTTTGCAAATGTTTTAAAACGAAGTCAATTTCACCGATTGTTCGCTTTTCATCTTTTATGGGAAGGTTGTGAAGAAGAATTTCATATTGTTTCGAGTGCTCGATCAATTGTTTAAACACATATTCCATTTGATGCCCCAAACGAATATGCTGAGTAATAGCTTGGGCCTCAAAGGTATGCCACACAACTTCCGGAAAATCAAACTGTTGTATTCCGAATTGCTCATGAATCCATAAAGGCGGGGTATTCAAGAAACCGAGACACTGTTTATCAACCATTTGATTCGAAGATAATGCAAAGCGTTAAGTTTTCTTAAAATGGGTTCCTCCAATTGTTAAAAACACTATTTTTAGGGTATGGCTATGATGACGAGAAAAGGCTTCCGGTTCACCCCTTATGAGGCTCCGAATAAAAGTCCTTTCGAAAAACTTTTCGACATATTTCAAGAATTAATCACCCATACTTCTGGTGATTTCGATGAAGCTATTGATTGGTTGCGAGAATTAGATAAGGAGTATGAACTCACAGATGATAATTATACCATTGACGATTTTATTGAAGATTTAAAAGCCAAAGGATACATTCGTGAAGAATTTGAAGACGGCGGTGGCGAAATGGGTGAAAAGGGAGCGGACGGAGAAGATGGCAAAGGCAAGGGTTCGATTTCTATAACCGCTAAAATGGAACGCATTATTCGCCAAAGGGCCTTGGATCAGATATTCGGCAAACTTAAACGAAGTGGTGCAGGGAATCATAAGACTGGTAAGTCAGGGCAAGGCGATGAACACACAGGTGATATGCGTGAATACCGCTATGGCGATGATTTAGGAAATATCGCCATGACCGAAAGCATAAAAAATGCGCAGATCAATCATGGGGTTGGTAGTTTTCAGTTACGAGAAGAAGATCTTGTTGTTGAAGACACCCAGTATAAGGCACAAATGAGTACGGTATTGATGATTGATATTAGTCATAGTATGATTTTGTATGGGGAGGACCGCATTACACCCGCAAAAAAAGTGGCCATGGCTCTAGCGGAACTAATAACAACCCGTTATCCGAAAGATACGCTCGATATTTTGGTTTTTGGTAATGATGCCTGGCCGATCCCCATAAAAGATTTGCCTTATTTGAAAGTAGGGCCTTACCATACCAACACCGTAGCTGGTTTGCAATTGGCGATGGACATGCTGCGAAGAAAACGCAATACCAACAAACAGATTTTTATGATTACCGATGGTAAGCCGAGTTGTTTGAGGCTTCCTGACGGAAATTATTATAAAAACAGTGTCGGACTCGATGATTATATTGTAGAAAAGTGCTACAATATGGCACGTCAGGCGCGAAAATTACACATTCCCATAACAACATTTATGATTGCCGAAGACCCGTATCTGATGCAATTTATTCGTCATTTTACAGAAGCAAATAAAGGCAAAGCCTTCTTTACAGGATTAAAAGGATTGGGAGAAATGATATTTGAAGATTATGAGAATAATAGAAGAAAAAGATTGAAATAATTATTAGAAAGTAAGAGCAAAGAACCAAGAATAAGGACTATTTGTATGTCGAAGAAAGCAATGTCTTGACTCTTGCATCTTGCATCTTGCATCTAGTATCTAAAAAAACATGCAATTGAATAAAGAAAAAATCGCCACTTTAGGAGCACTTAAAAAAGCGGGCTATCAAACAAAAAGTATCAAAGACGAACTCAGAGATAACCTTCGGGAACGCATTAAGAATGGCGAAGATTCCTTCAAAGGGGTATGGGGCTATGAGAATTCGGTTATTCCAGAATTAGAAAGGGCTATTCTTTCTCGTCATAATATTAATTTATTAGGATTACGAGGTCAGGCTAAAACGAGACTTGCAAGACTCATGCTACATCTTTTAGATGAATGGATTCCCGTAATTGAAGGTTCAGAAATCAATGACGATCCTTTACAACCCATGTCACGCTATGCCCAAGAATTGATTCAGGAGCAAGGAGATAAGACGCCCATCTCATGGTTACATCGCAGCGATCGTTTTTATGAAAAATTAGCCACTCCTGATGTGACTGTAGCGGATTTAATTGGTGATGTAGACCCCATAAAAGCCGCCAATCTCAAACTATCGTATGCCGATGATAGGGTTATTCACTTTGGAATGATTCCCCGTGCAAATCGTTGTATTTTTGTTATTAATGAACTGCCTGACCTTCAAGCAAGAATTCAAGTAGCTTTATTTAACATCCTAGAAGAAGGCGACATACAGATTAGAGGATTTAAATTACGCCTACCATTAGATTTGCAATTCGTGTTTACAGCGAATCCTGAAGATTACACAAATAGAGGGAGTATTGTAACACCCTTAAAAGATCGCATCGGCTCTCAAATTTTAACGCATTACCCTGATGCTATTGAAACCGCTCGTAAAATTACAGAACAAGAAGCGCATTTAGATAGTAGGCAAACAGAGGCCATTTACGTACCTGACATTGCTAAGGATCTATTAGAACAAATAAGTTTTGAAGCGAGAAACAGTGAATATGTTGATGCCAAAAGCGGTGTGAGTGCGCGAACCAGTATTACGGCTTTTGAAAACCTACTCAGTACTGCAGAACGACGCGCACTGATGGCAGGGGCAGATACGACGATGGTTCGCTTGAGTGATTTCTTAGGTGTAATTCCAGCAATAACAGGTAAGATAGAGTTGGTATATGAAGGAGAGCAGGAGGGAGCAGATGGCGTAGCCGCACTATTAATAGATAATGCCGTCAAAACTATATTTCCACAATATTTCCCGAAAATCAATAAACTAGAGCGTAAAGATGAAGAAACGCCTTATGACGAGCTCTTACATTGGTTCTTTCAAGGTGAAGGTTTTGAATTATTAGATGATTTTACCGAAGAAGAATATAAGAGAACGCTCGATAGCATTCCAGAATTAAATCAATTGCTAAAAGAGCATCAACCTAATTTCCCGAAAAAGGATACTTACTTCTTAAAAGAAATGGTACTATGGGGTTTAGTGTCATATAAAAAATTGAGCAAGAATAGGTTTTCCGAAGGCATACAATTCAAAGACCTTTATGGTAGTTTTATAAACGGATTATAATTAAAAAGCCTCGTATCATACAACACGAGGCTTTCTTCATAGCAATTTTCTCCCTTATGCCTTATAAGCAGGCAGGTTAAAAATAAATGAACTCCCTTCTCTGGGCTTACTCAATACTGTAATGGTAGTGTCATGCAGCTCCATTATTTTTTTAACTATGGCTAGCCCTAGTCCAGAACCTTGCTTTTTTGCACTTTCATCAACTTGTTTGTAACGATCAAAAATAAATGCTTGTTCCTTGATGGGGATTCCTTTACCCGTATCCGTAATATTTATCTCTACTTGATCTCCTTTCTTCAAAAGCGCGAGGGTGACCTTTCCCTTAGGGTCTGTATATTTTATAGCATTCTCGATTAAATTTTGCAAAGCCCTTTCTACCAGGCTGACATCTGCAAAAACCATATTATTCGCTTCGGGTTCCTCCAATTTTAGTGTTATCTGTTTTTGCGTTGCCAAAACCTTAAACTTCGCTATTAAATCATGCGATAACTCGGTAATCGAAAAGGGCTCTTTCACTGGCGTCACCTGTTCTGCTTCTAATTTTGAATATTGAAACAATTGATTGATCAATTTCGAAAGTTTGTCAACATTACTGTGCGTGATTTCAAGATATTCTTGCTGTTCTTCATCAGATAGTGTGTTTCTTTTCATCTGAAGCGTTTCTATATATCCTTTCAAAATCGCCAATGGCGTTCGCAAGTCATGCGATACATTAGCAATCAGTTCACGACGTAAAAGATCTACCGATTGCATCTTATCTAAGTTACCAGTGATCGTATCAGCCATTTCATTAAAGGAATTAGCAAAAATTGAAATATCACTTTGATCAGGATTCTCAATACGAGCTGACAGATCTCCTTCACTAAACTGTCGCACCGTACTCGTGATAACTCTTAGATTTTTTGTTAGAAACCAAATCGCTAAAAAACCTATAATTGCAGCAAAAACAGTGGTCAATATTATCGCCCCCAAACCTAGTCGCGCAAAGTATTGCCCCATTAGTGTACCACTTACTTCTTGAAATTTTTTGCCGGCGAGTACGATATAAACATAGCCACTTCTATCATCAACCGAATACGGCGCTGCCGAAAATATTTTTTGGGCTTTCGGATTTCTTGGATCATCACCCAAAATAAACTCAGAACCTTGAGTGGCAACAAACGATTTTATGGGTGCTAATGACACGTTTTTAGTGGCGTTTTTATCATTCGGATCTAGAACAACCGAGTACAAGATTTCCCCGAGGTCATCAAGCAGATACACTTCAATACCCCGATTTACGGCCATCATATCATGCATTAAGTCCCCAAAAAGGGGCTTATTAACACTCCCATCTGCTAAAAAAGGGGAGGCATTCTGAAACTTTTCTTCAATCACGTGATTGGCCAATTCCGCATTTAATTGCTGCGTTGTTTCTTGATGATGCATGTTCGCAACATAACCCGTGATGCTGATGTATGAAATTCCCATCATTACAACCAATACGATAAATGCCAACCATAGTTTTTTAACTAGTTTCGGGGTAAGTGTTTTTGTGGTTTTACTCATAACAAAATGTCTTCGTTAAATTTATAACCCACGCCCCAGGTTGTTAAAATATAGGTGGGGTTTGCCATATCTGATTCAATCTTAGCTCGAAGCCTGTTAATATGGGAGTTTACGGTATGTTCATAGCCATCAAAATTATAACCCCAGATCATATCGAGTAATTCCGTGCGGGTATAATTTCTTCCCGGATTCGATGCCATCAGAACTAACAATTCAAATTCTTTAGGTGATAACTCAATACGATTATCTTGCAACAAAACCTTACGTCGATCAATATCAATATGTAATCCTTCAACCGCAATTACTGCCGTATTTTGAGGCTCAGGTTTTACAGCATTTGTTCTCCGAATTACTGCTTTTACTCGGGCCAATAATTCCCTAATACTAAAGGGTTTCGTTATGTAGTCATCTGCACCAATTTCCAAACCAAGTACACGATCTATCTCCTCCGATTTTGCCGTTAGCATAATTACGGGTGTGTTCTTCTTTTCTCGAAGACGTTTACAAATGGTAATACCATCCATTGTTGGTAAAGTTAAATCCAACAAAATAAGATCGTAATCATTGGCTAATGCCATTTCGAGTCCGACTTCACCATCGGTTGCCTTCGACGTAGCATATATCAGATCGTTCAGATGAATCTCTAGTAATTTGATAATCTCTTGATCATCTTCTATGATTAGAATCTTCTTCATATTTTTTCGTTTACGAAAAACGTTAAAAAGTATCACATAAACATCACAGCCAATTAACAATTAAAGAATAGCCTATAGGCGCTGTAACATGTGCTGTTTAACACTTCTCATGTCAATATCAACAGCTTATACGTCGTATAAATCACAAAATTCTAACAGTTTTAATATTAAACTTTACTTTTTTGTGACTCCTATATAAGGATAAGGGTCTTAGTTTGTATAGATAACTATAAAATGAAAAAGAATGGAAAAAAAATTACCTTCTAAAAACCCCAAAATTGAACAACTTCACTTAAAATGGCATTCGGCCTATTTCTTCCTGCTGATGCTATTGCTATCTCCTTTATCGTATGCCACCACTAGCAACAGTAATCCAGAAGCTGGTGAGATCGTTGGTGGTCCTTTTGAATTCTGTGTTGATGGTTCTCCTGATATGGTTTCAGGATTATCACTTACAGGAGATCGTGTAGGTAGCATGAGTTCTTGGATCATTACGGATGATCAAGGAAAGATTCTTG
>CALDYU010000020.1 GCA_937944485.1 uncultured Flavobacteriaceae bacterium
ATTAAAATCTGTACTTATCGATTTTATTATATTTTCTTTATCCGTAATGACAATCATTAGTTCAATTTTATTCGAAAAAAAAGAAATTGAACAATCAGGAATCACAAACGTTTTATCACCCGAATCCTTTTCTGAATTAAATTCTTGATATTGAAAAGGAATATCACTAATGTTCATTCCTATATAATCTTCAATTCCAAAAGTTGCCAAAATAAAAAATGTATAAATGAATATTAAATTAACCATTATTATTTACCAATATATCTACAAGTTTGCTTGTTTCTAATTCATAAGCACTCCGAAAGATAAATCTTTACCTTATCTTACTTGTTTTTTAAAAGAGGGTTATAAATTTTCCACTTACCCCAGTATTTTTCAACTTCCACTTATTTCGCGATCGCTGTTGTATAAAAATAGGTAATTCACAAAGAAGTTAAATTCATCAACATCCTATTTTTCTGGAGTTTTTGCTAATACCGCCCAATATTCGATTTCATCTATAGGAACACAGATCATAGTTTTCTACCTTTGCCTGCGATTCATAAGCGATGACAGTAAATTTTACAAAGGGCTTTTGGCCACGTACAGCGGGCATCATTTTAAGAAATAGGGTTTTAATTCTACTTCTCGTTGCCGCCTTTACTGTCTTTCTTGGTTTGCAATGGAAAAATATGCGCTTCTCTAGTTCGCAGGCCAATCTATTGCCAGATGAACACCCAGTAAATTTAGAATATCAATCATTTCTAAAACAATTTGGCGAAGAAGGTAATGCTATTATTTTGGCTATTAAGGATAGCACTTTATTTACTCCGACAAACTTTAACCGTTGGAATAAACTAAGTAAACAAATTGCCGCATTTCCTGAAATTGATTTTGTTTTATCTACTGACAATCTGCAAGAGCTCGTTAAAAATGATGATAAAACTACTTTTAAATTACAACCACTCATTTCAAGCAGTCCTGAAAAACAAGCTGACGTAGATCGTATTACAACGCATCTTTTTGAAAAACTACCCTTTTATCAAGATTTACTCTTTAATAAAGAGACCAGAACCATTCGCACCATTGCAAATCTTGATAAAGATATTGTAAATACCTCCGTCAGGAAAGACTTTATTCTTGAAGAGCTTACACCGCTCATTGAAAAATTTGAAGAAGAAACACAAATGGATGTTCGCATTTCAGGAATGCCCTATATCCGCACCAAAAATTCTCAAAATATCATTGATGAAATCGGACTTTTCATTGGGGCTGCATTATTCGTTACCTCGCTCTTATTCTTCTTTTTCTTTCGAAGCATTCGAGCAACATTGATTTCAATGGGAGTAGTCATCGTTGGCGTAATGTGGGCCTTCGGAATTTTAGGATTATTACAATATGAAATCACGGTGCTGACGGCATTAATTCCTCCTTTAATAATTGTTATTGGTATTCCAAATTGTATTTTCTTGATTAATAAATACCAACAAGAAATTAAAAAACATGGCAATCAAGCGCTATCTCTTCAACGCGTCATTTCAAAAATTGGGAATGCCACTTTAATGACGAATGTTACCACCGCCTCTGGTTTTGCGACTTTTATAGTCACTGATAGTAAATTATTAAAAGAATTTGGTGTTGTGGCTTCGATCAACATTATCGGTATTTTTATTCTATCTCTTTTAATTATTCCGATCGTCTACAGCTTTCTGCACCCACCTAAAACAAAGCATTTAAAACATCTTAATAAAAAATGGATTGATGCCTTTGTAAATTGGACGGTTCGTGTTGTTAGAGAGCAACGAATCGCCATCTATATTACATCTATTACCTTACTTGTTCTAAGTATTATAGGCATATATCAGATTGATATTTCAGGAAGCCCCATTGAAGACATGCCTAAAAAAGAGGAGTTTTTCAAAGATATTCGCTTTTTTGAAGCCGAGTTTGATGGTATCATGCCCGTAGAAATTGTTGTCGATACTAAAAATCCGAAAGGCGTTTTAAAAGCTCCTACTCTAAAAAGAATAGATCGACTAGGTACTGTTATTGAAGAAATACCTGAGTTATCAAAATCAGTATCTGTTGTAAATTTGGTCAAATATTCAAAGCAAGCTTATTACAATGGTATTCCGAAGTATTACCAATTACCTACTTCGCAAGAATATAATTTTATTATGGACTTTGCCCGTAAGTCCTCAGCTAATGGTAATCTTTTAAAAAGTTTTGTGGATAGTACAGGTCAGCATGCCCGAATTACGACCTTCATGAAAGATGTTCCTACGGAACGTATGGAAAAAATAGAAGAAAAACTACAAGAAAACATCGCAAAAATATTTCCTGAAAAACGCTATAATGTTATCATGACAGGTAGCGCCTTGTTGTTCTTGAAGGGCACTAAATATTTAGTCAAGAACTTAGTGCTTTCTTTAGCCTTAGCCATTGGCTTAATTGCACTCTTCATGGCATATTTGTTTCGTTCTTTTCGAATGATTCTCATCTCATTAATTCCTAACTTATTGCCCTTATTAGTCACTGCTGGTGTAATGGGTTTTGTAGGCGTACCTATTAAACCTTCTACCATTTTAGTCTTCAGCATTGCCTTCGGCATTTCGGTTGACGATACCATCCATTTTCTGGCGAAATATCGGCAAGAACTAATGGCAAACAATTGGCGTATAAAAACATCTGTATATGCCGCGCTTCGTGAAACAGGAGTCAGTATGTTTTATACGTCAATCGTTCTCTTTTTCGGTTTCTCGGTATTTATCATCTCAAATTTTGGCGGTACCGTCGCACTGGGGTCTTTAGTTTCAGCAACCCTGCTTTTTGCCATGTTAGCGAATTTAGTCTTACTTCCTTCACTATTGCTTTCTTTAGAAAAAAGTATTGCCAATAAAGAAACCTTTAAAAAACCGCAAATCGATATTCTACCTCAAGACGAAATAAACCAACATAAAAACAACTAGCAATTCCCATTTTTATTGATTTTCAAGAATCATCTTTTTTTTCAAAAGGCTATCTTTGGCATTTAATATTTTGACCTATTTATAGGGGCGTAATACTGACCTATAAATTATAAATAATGTAAACGGATGAAATCAATTCCTGTTAAAAAACTACTTACTACTAAACCTCAAGGGCAAGAAGTTGTCGTAAACGGTTGGGTAAAAACTTTTAGAAGCAATCGTTTTATTGCCTTAAACGATGGCTCAACAATTAGTAATATTCAGTGCGTCATTGATTTCGAAACTATCAATGAGTCGCTGTTAAAAAAAATAAATACAGGTGCCGCATTAAAAGTGACAGGAAATTTAGTAGAAAGTGCTGGTAGCGGTCAGCATGTGGAGATACAGGCCACCGACATTTTTGTGCATGGTGAAGCGGATGCTGAAACCTATCCCATTCAGCCAAAAAAGCACTCCATGGAATTTTTAAGAGAGCAGGCGCATTTGAGGGTTCGTACCAATACTTTTTCTGCGGTAATGCGCGTGCGGTCGGCATTGTCTTTTGCCATTCATGACTATTTTCGAGAAAACGGATTTTATTATTTTCATGCGCCTATTATAACGGGTTCCGATGCCGAAGGTGCAGGTGAAATGTTTCGAGTGACCACCTTAGATGCTAAGAACCCTCCTTTACATGATGAAGGCACAGTAAATTATAAAGAAGATTTCTTCGGAAAAGAAACCAACCTTACTGTATCAGGGCAATTAGAAGCTGAGGCTTACGCCATGGGCTTAGGAAAGGTATACACTTTCGGACCCACATTCAGAGCAGAAAACTCGAATACTTCGCGGCATTTGGCTGAATTTTGGATGATTGAACCTGAAGTTGCCTTTTACGATTTGGTAGATAATATGGATTTGGCGGAAGATTTTATGCAAAGCGTTATTAAATACATTTTAGAACATTGCGCCGAAGATTTAGCCTTTCTAGAAAAACGATTGCTTGACGAAGAGAAGCAAAAACCGCAAGTCGAGCGTAGTGAAATGGCTTTGATTGAAAAGCTAAAATTTGTTTCGGAGAATACTTTTAAACGAGTTTCGTATACCGAAGCTATTGAAATTCTCAGAAACAGCAAACCGAATAAAAAGAAAAAATTTCAATATCTCATTAATGAATGGGGTGCAGATTTGCAAAGTGAACATGAACGCTATTTGGTGGAAAAACATTTTAAATGTCCGGTAATCTTGTTTGATTATCCTGCTACAATTAAAGCATTTTATATGCGTTTGAATGAAGATGGAAAAACGGTTAGAGCCATGGATATTCTTTTTCCAGGAATAGGAGAGATTGTTGGAGGTTCGCAACGAGAAGAACGCTTAGATGTTCTCAAAGAAAAAATGAAAGCCCTTGATATTCCCGAAGAAGAACTATGGTGGTATCTTGACCTTCGTAAATTTGGTACCGCTGAGCATAGTGGTTTTGGCTTAGGGTTTGAGCGTTTGGTATTATTCGCAACGGGCATGGGAAATATACGTGATGTAATTCCATTTCCGCGAACACCTCAAAACGCCTCCTTTTAATAGGCGTATTGATGTTGCATGAATCATGAAATTGTTTTTTTCATTAACTTTAAAATAGTTCAAGAAATACCTTTTACATGCTAAAGCAGTATTTACAATTTAAATTATCGCAAAAATTATCTCCTCAGCAAATACAGTTGATGAAGTTGATTCAACTGCCTACGCAAGCTTTTGAACAGCGATTAAAACAAGAGTTGGAGGAAAATCCGGCTTTAGAAAGTGGTAAAGAAGAGCTTGATAGCCTAGCTGACGAGTATGATGACGACTATGAGCATGATTTAGACAGTGAAAGCATAAATACGGAAGACATTAATATAGATGATTATTTGAGTGATGATGAAATTCCTGATTATCGCACAAAAGCTAATAATTATAGTGCTGACGATGAAGAAAAAAGTGTTCCGTACGCGGCTGGAGTTTCCTTTAACCAATATCTATTAAGACAATTAAACACCTCATATTTAAATGATGAAGAATGGGGTATTGCTGAGTTTTTAATAGGTAGTATTGATGAAAGCGGGTATATCAGAAGGCCGCTTTCCGATATTATGGACGATTTGGCCTTTACTCAGAACATTTATACCGAAGAGCGTGTAATCGAAAAGGTATTGACGCTTGTGCAAGAACTTGATCCGCCGGGGGTGGCTGCACGAACCTTAGAAGAATGTTTAATTATTCAATTAAAGCGGAAAGAAGTTACCCCGAGTATTGAGTTAGCCACCGCCATTTTAGAAAAATCGTTCGATCAATTTACTAAAAAACACTACAAAAAACTTATACAGAAACATGGTATTTCTGAAGAGGAACTCAAAACGGCCATTGCTGAAATAGAAAAGTTAAATCCGAAGCCTGGTGGCTCTTATGCCGGTAATAATCGCGCAGTAGAACACGTGGTTCCAGATTTTTCCATTCGAATTGTAGAAGGCAATTTAGAGCTCACATTAAACGGTCGCAATGCTCCTGAACTTCATGTTTCTAGAGAATATAGTAATATGCTAAAAGGGTATAAAGACGCTAAGAAAAAATCAAAGTCGCAGAAAGATACCGTGTTATTTATAAAACAAAAACTAGATGCCGCTAAGTGGTTTATTGATGCTATTCGCCAGCGACAACAAACACTGTTCATTACAATGAATTCTATAATGCACTATCAAAAAGAATATTTTTTGACGGGCGATGAGCGTAATTTAAGACCTATGATTCTTAAGGATATTGCTGATGAAATAGAAATGGATGTTTCTACTGTATCTCGTGTTGCCAATAGCAAATATGTCGATACTCCTTATGGTATTAAATTAATTAAGGAGTTCTTTTCAGAATCAATGAAAAATGATCAGGGCGAAGATGTATCTACCAAAGAAATAAAGAAGATATTAGAAACCGTAATCGGGGAGGAATCTAAGAAAAAGCCTTTAACCGATGATAAGCTTGCGGGTATTCTAAAAGAAAAAGGCTACCCTATAGCACGACGCACTGTGGCTAAATACAGAGAACAATTAGACATCCCTGTAGCTCGACTTAGAAAACAGATTTAATGCGAAATTTACACCGTTTTATTTCGTACGCCTTTCACCCTATATTTATTCCTATTGCTGGTACCTATACCTATTTTTTGGTTTCTCCTAAATACAGCACTTCTGCATTTCAATATGCCAATCTTTTACCCATTTTTATTCTGACCGTAATCATTCCTATTATTTGTTTTTTCATCTTAAAAAATATGGGATTGGTCAGTTCTATTCAAATGCCGACAACACGTGAACGCAAATACCCCTTCTATATAAGCATGGCTTTGCTTTTAATGATTATTTATAAGGTAATACCTAGCAACTATACCATTGAACTTTACTTTTATTTCATCGGACTCATAGCCGCTACTTTTGCGTCATTAATTCTTTTACTATTTAATTTCAAAAGTAGTGTTCACCTGATGGGAATGGGTAACTTATGTATGTTCATCGTTTGTTTAAGCATTCATTTTGAAATCAATATCACTCTTGCCCTTAGTATCGTCATATTAGCCACAGGACTCGTAGCCAGTTCTCGTTTGTTTTTACGAGCTCATAAAACCACAGAAGTTATCATAGGTTTTTTAATAGGTGCTATTTCTCAGCTACTCACCGTGAAATTCTGGTTGTAAATACTATTTTCCTAAATTGATAAATGTATCACCTTCATAGGTGGTATAATTAATTTTAAGTGCATGAATTTTTCGTAATTCTTGTTTGACATCATCAATTAAGCCCATAGATGCAGTTTTATCGACTTTTAAAGACACCGTAATAAAAGGTCTCAAGTGTTCCGGTTTTTCATTAATCTTTGCTAAAATCGTAGTTCCAAAATCAGAAATTGAAACAAATTTATCATCTATTTGAATCTTTGGTTGCGTACCGAAAAATTTCTCGTAGCGTAGGCCAGGCTTGCCAACATATATGGTAATTATACGATCTTTTTTCTCTAACTTTTTTATTTCTGTAGCGTTAGGTAATTCATTTATGACTTTTAAGGTATCATCTTTCATAACCGTAACGGTCATGAAGAAAAACAATAACATAAAAACAATATCGGGTAAAGAAGCTGTTGAAACTTCCGGTGTATTGATGGTCTTCTTAAATTTAAACTTTGACATACTATTTTTCTTTTAATTTTTCTAATCCTTGTGTTGAACATAGTGCTACGAATTTTAGATGCACATTTATTATGAGCTATTTTCGTTCGGCTTCCGAAAGTTTCATAGGGTACAAGCTTTGAATAGTTTGTATTTTTTTCTTTAATGCAGCCTTATAGGCTGCAGTAGTTTCCTTACTCGAATACAGCCTCTCCATGGCAGTAAAATCAACTTTATAAAGACGTTGAGCTTCTCGGTTTCTCAAGGCGTTATAAGCTGCTGTAAGTTCATTTTGTACCGTGATATACGTACCATAACTCGTTTTTCGATTACTCATGAGAGAAACAACAGCTTTCTCAGGGTTATCTGAAGAAGTTGTACTTCGTTCGCCTTTACAATAGTCGCAATAATCACTAGCCTCTGAACGCAACCCTCCGTTATCTAGAAAAGCAATGGTTAAATCTTTTAGATTCACCATAGGAACAATTTCGCCATTTACCATAAGTTCATTTTCGCCATTAATCAAAATGGGTAAAATATTGCGTTGTTGAATAGGTAATGGAGGTGTAGGGGAGTCTCTGGGTAGCATTCTACTAAGGCCGGCATCGGTCTCAATGCTTGTAGTTACTAAAAAAAAGATGAGTAATAAGAATGCAATATCGGCCATAGACCCTGCATTCACTTTAGGCACTTCTGCTCTACTTGACATACAATAAAATTTAAAGGTTAAACAATGCTCTTGCTGCCTTTAGTGGTTGGTGTTTATTGTATATGAAATATTAGTTATGTAAATATAACATCTAACAAGCATCAATAAATATGCCATATTAATAAATGACTGCATGTCAATTATAAAGAAAAGGGGTTACAAAATATAAAACATAAAGCCTACCTGTAGTGGCCTTATATTTATTGGCTCGTTAGCCAAGAGTGCAGTATCTTTAAATAGTGGTTGTAAAGAATAATACACGTGCATATTGAAGTTATGATATCCAACATTTAAAGTTAAGCCGTATTGCAATTTCCGAACATCAGTATTGCTAAATGAGTCTTTGAACTCACTAGTCACAAATTTCGAGCGAGAATCATAGGCATAGCCCAGTTTTACACCCGTATATATTCGCCAAAAACTATAAGTGCTCGCATCAGAATTACGCCACCGAAACTGAAAAGGCATTTCAATAACATGTGTTTCAAGTTTATTACGTCTAAAACTTTCACTGCTATTTGGAATACTATATGATATCACTCCAGAAGACTCAGTAGCTCTAATATTGGTATAATAGGTATTTAATGCCAAGCCAATTCCAATTCCCAGTCCGATTGTTCTAGATCGATTAAGTGGCATATCTTTAATAAACCCAGCCTGAATTCCATAAGAAAAATTGCGTTGATTGACTTGTTCGTTTCTATTTAAAATAAAATTATACGTAAAGCCAGCATAGAACTGGTCTTCCAGATACTTTTCATCTAAAGATGCGTCACCACTAGAAGCCTGACCGAGTATTATAAAAGGCAAAAAAAGAAAAAGGACTAAAGCGCAATTTCTCATATAATCAATGTGCTAAATTGAAAAAACGCTTTCAAACATAAGCTTGAAAGCGTCTTTATAAAGTTTGAAATTTTAATCGTTTTACTGCAAATTATTAAAAGCATCGCCATCATAGGTCGTATAATTTACCTTAAGCGCATTCACTTTTCGTAATTCTTGTTTGATATCTGAAATTAAGCCCATATTGGCATTTTTATCTACTTTCAGAGCAGTAGTTAAAACATTCTGTAAGTCTTGTGATTTTTTTGCACGCTCCATAAGAATATAGTCACCCACTTCTGAAGGACCCGCAAATTTATCATTAAGCTGTATTTTTGGTTCAGCACCAAATTTACTAACGAACTCAGGTGTGGGTTTCCCCACATAGATATAAATCACACGATCTTTCTTCTCTAGTTTTTTAATCTCACTAGCATTAGGAAGTGTATTCTCAACCTTAAGTGAGCTGTCTTTCATAACTGTAACTGTCATGAAGAAAAACAAAAGCATAAAAACAATATCAGGTAATGAGGCAGTAGATACCGCTGGTAACTCTCCATCTTTTTTCTTTGCAAATTTCGACATAGTTTATTTTTGTTTTAAGCGTCTTAATTAATTTGATGACGAAGAAGAAGTCTCTGCTTCTGATAATTTTTGAGGAAATAATTCCTGAATCTTTTTAACCTTCTCTTTGAGTTCTTCCTTAAGATCCTTATCAGTTTCTGGATTCAAATAATCCGCTTCTAATTCTACAAATTTACGATTATACAGCCTCATAGATTCTCTGTTACGAAGATCATTATAAGCTCCTACCAATTCATTTTGTACAGTGATATAAGTACTGTACTTCGTTTCACGATCATTTTTCAACGAGATAATAGCTTTATCTGGGTTATCAGATGATTCTGGATTTTTCTTTCCACTACAATAACCACATGTTCCATCGCCATTATTTTCTAAGAAAGCTATCGCCTTAGCTCTTAAATCTTTAAGATCGGTTAATTCTTCATCCGCCAATAATTGTCCGTTCTTATTGATACTCACCTGAAAGATATTCTTTTGCTTAATAATTACATCTGTTTCAGGCGGCTCAATAGGCGGCAACATACGATCTAAACCTGCATCAGTTTCAATGGTAGTCGTTACCAAGAAAAAGATAAGCAGTAAGAATGCAATGTCTGCCATAGAACCGGCGTTTACTTCTGGTGCTCCTGCTCTTCTACCCATTTTAACTTATTTACTTGTTGCATTTTTAATGGCTCCCCATGCAATTAATGCTACTGCAATCAATAACATAATTCCGAACGTATATATTCCAGCGCCTACTTTACGAATTTCACTTTCAGAAGTTTCAATTTTATTCACTTCTAACATATTCTCAACACTAACATCTGTTCCACTTGAAAGTCCGTAAGCTATACCTACAACAACAAGAAGTCCTACAACACCCATCAGTGATTTTTTTAATCCACCTGGTGTTGATGCCATGTTTTTTAGTCCAAAAATCAACGTAGCTAATACAGCTATAGCAAGTAAAATATACGCCAACCAGTGCATAGCATCTATTGCACCACTCCCCATTTGTTCATTAACAGGCATATCAGAGTTTGGCATCATAAACAATAATATGAAGCCGACCACGCTGAGCACAATCAATGCAATTTTTACAATTTTATACATTATAGTTTGGTATTAAGTTCTACGATTATTTTTTGTGATCTACCAACATATCAATCAATGAAATTGATGAGTCTTCCATATCATTTACGATACTATCAATTTTAGCAATGATGTAGTTGTAAAAAATCTGAAGAATAATTGCAGTAATCAAACCAAATACTGTCGTTAAAAGTGCAACTTGTATGTCACCTGCGATCAAGGAAGCACTCAAGTTACCTACTGCGCTAATCTTTTCAAATGCCTGAATCATACCGATTACAGTACCCATGAAACCAAGCATCGGAGCAATTGCAATAAATAAAGATAACCAAGACACATTTTTCTCTAACTGTCCCATTTGAACGCCACCATAAGAAACCACTGCTTTTTCAGCTGCTTCAACACTTTCACCTGCTCTGTCTAAACCTTGATAGTATATTGATGCTACTGGCCCTTTTGTATTTCGACAAACTTCTTTTGCTGCTTCAACACCACCTGATGCTAATGCATCTTCAACTTGTTGCTTTAACTTCGATGAATTTGTACTTGCTAAATTCAAGTATATAATTCTTTCAATCGCAACTGCAAGACCTAAAATCAAACAGATCAATACGAAACTCATGAAACCAGCACCACCTTTGATGTATTGCTCTTTCAAAACTTGTGTGAAATCGCGCTCCTCAGAATCAGCATCTTCTTGAAACATAGCTGTTGCTGCTACAGTTGTTGTTACATTAGAAACTACCGAAGAAGTAGCTGTTTTAGCATTTACCATATTTGTACTTAATACAAACAACCCAGCCAATGCTAGGATAGAGAATAATCTTTTCATTTCTTTCAAACTTAAATTTAGTTAGTTAATCAATAGGGTTAAAGATAAAAAAAAATAGCAATAATAAAATTAATTTTTTAATGCAGAGAGGAAGGGATTCGAACCCTCGATACACTTTTGATGTATACACACTTTCCAGGCGTGCGCCTTCGACCACTCGGCCACCTCTCTAGTTGAGCCTTAAAGGTTGGCCAAATAACGAAAAAAATATTAGTTAGAGAAATAATAAATGTTATTTATTGCATTTCTCCGCGCAATGAAGTTTCAAAAATAGTTTTAAAAGTTTTTGACGAGGTATCAGCGCCCAATAAGTACATTAGTTTCGTAATTGCGGCTTCTGTTGTGATATCTTTACCGTTGATAACCTTCAGTTTTTGAAGTTGCTCACTTGTTTCGTACTGACCCATTAAAACACTACCCCCAGAACATTGAGTAACATTTACAACATAAAGGCCTTTTTTAATAGCATTTTTTAATTGATCAATTAACCATTGTTCATTTGGAGCATTACCTGCTCCATACGTTTCTAATATAAGCGCTTTTAAATTTGGCGTTTCAAGAATAGTTTTCATTACGGAAGGGTTAAAACCAGGAAACAGTTTTAGTATGACAACGTTGTTATCTAGTTCTTTATGAACAATCAATTTTTTACCCTTTACGTTTGCCCATAAGTTTTCATGGTAAACCTTCAAATGTACTCCCGATTCCACTAAAGGCGGATGATTCAAAGAGGCGAAGGCCTCAAAATGTTCTGCATTTAATTTAGTAGTACGATTTCCTCGATATAATTTATACTCAAAATATAAACCAACTTCTTTAATAACAGCTTTTCCCTTTTTTCGTAATGCAGCAATTTGAATAGATGTGATTAAATTTTCTTTAGCATCTGTTCGTAAATCACCAATCGGCAATTGAGACCCTGTAAAAATCACTGGCTTTGCCAAATTTTCAAGCATATAACTCAGTGCTGAAGCGGAATAACTCATGGTGTCACTGCCGTGCAATACCACAAAACCATCATGACTATTATAGTGGGTTTCAATAATACTTGCAAGCTCTACCCAATGGGCTGTATTAATATTCGATGAGTCGATAGGATTTTCAAACGAGATCGTATCAATATGACAATCAAGCTGTGCTAACTCCGGAATATTTTTTAATAACTTTTTGAAATTAAAGGCTTTTAAAGCCCCAGTTTTATAGTCCTTAACCATACCAATAGTACCACCAGTATAGATTAATAAAATGTTCGTTTGCTTATCCATTTCAAAACATTTATACGCCAAATACTTCCTTAGAATTTGCGGTAGTTTGAGCTGCTATTTCAGCTGCATCTATATTATAAATATCGGCTAATTTAGCAAGTATATTTACAAGGTAGGCACTTTCATTTCGTTTGCCGCGATAAGGCACCGGAGCCAAGTAAGGGGCGTCGGTTTCTAAAACGATATGCTTCAAATCTAATTGACTTAAAAAGGTGTCAATTTTCCCATTCTTAAAAGTAGCCACGCCACCAATGCCTAACTTCAAATTATATGAAATAGCCTGCCTTGCTTGGGCTAAAGATCCCGTAAAGCAATGAAAAATTCCGTGTAAATCATCTCTTTTTTCTTCTTCCAAAATTTCAAAAATTTCATCGAAAGCTTCTCGACAATGAATAACGATTGGTAATTTATACTGTTGCGCCAACCTTATTTGAAAACGAAATGCTTCTTGCTGTTGTTTTAAAAAAGAGGTGTCCCAATACAAATCTATTCCTATTTCGCCAATGCCATAAAACGTATCACTTGCTAACTTATCTTCCACATGCTTCAGCTCATCACGATAATTTTCTTTCACATGGGTAGGATGTAATCCCATCATCAAAAACATGTTTTCTGGAAATGCATCCCTTAAATCAAACATGGCTTCCGTATAACTAGAATCAATAGCTGGTATAAAAAACCGCTTTACTCCTATATTAATAGCATTTTGAATCACCTGTTCACGATCGTCATCGAAGGCTTCACTATAAAGATGGGTATGTGTATCTGTTAAGATCATGGCGCAAAAATAGACTTATCTTTGTAGAAAAAGAATTCATGTCGAGTTTGAAAAAGTTTCTTTTTAAAAAAAACTATATAAAGATTCCTCTTGTGCTAACAGCTACGAATCATTTTGAATTAATAGCTAAAATCAATGGAATTACGGGTAGATTTATTTTAGATACCGGGGCATCAAATACTTGTGTTGGTTTTGACAAGATGGAATTCTTTAATCTTTCCTCGAAGGAATCTAAAATAAAGGCTGCTGGCGCGGGGGCAACAAATATGGAAACTTTAATTTCTACAAAGAACCGAATTGAAATTGGTGACTGGCAAAATGACAAGCTTAAAATCGTGTTATTTGATCTAGTACATGTCAATGAAGCCCTCACTGCTCACAAAGCGCTGCCCGTTGATGGAATTATAGGAGCCGATATATTAAAAAAGACAAAGGCAATTATTGATTACAAAAAACGTTGTGTATATCTAAGTAAAAAGAAGTAAAGTTATTCCTAGATTGACTTGACTTTTCATGTTACACCCAAATCAAACCTACCATGAAAAACTACGGCTTCGCTAGCGCTGCTCTTTTGATTGTTTTTTTAATGATTTCTTGTAATTCTGATAATAGTGATTACAACGAAGTATCCGTAATTGATGAGGAATTAAAGGATCAAATTAATTTAGTAAGTTCATTAAGAGCGCTTCAATTACTAAAAGACAATGCTCTCGCAACTATTCCTCAAGATCCGAAAAACCCTATTACACAAGCCAAAATAGATTTAGGAAAACTCCTATTTCACGAAACCGGCTTAGCCTTAAACCCAAAACAAAACGAAGGTTTAAATACGTATTCATGCGCAAGTTGTCACCATGCGAAAGCAGGGTTTCAAAGTGGTATGAAACAAGGAATTGGTGAAGGCGGAATTGGATTCGGAGCCATTGGAGAAGCGCGAAGAATGAATACCTTGTATGATAATGAAACCGTTGACATTCAACCCATTCGATCGCCTAGTATTTTAAATAGTGCTTTTCAAGATGTAATGTTGTGGAATGGCCAATTTGGGGGAACTAAAACAAATGCAGGCACGCAATCAGAATGGACCGTTGGTACGCCCAAAGAAACGAATACACTTGGTTTTGAAGGTGTTGAAACTCAAGCTTTAGCTGGGTCAGATGTACATCGTTTGAAATTTGACCCTATAATGATAAAAGCTAATGCTACTTATAAAATGCTCTTCGATGAGGCGTATCCGAATATCAACGAAAATGAACGTTACACAAAACTTTACGGGGCGCTTGCAATAGCTGCATATGAAAGAACAGTTGTTGCATCTGAAGCCCCTTTTCAAAAATGGCTTCAAGGTGAAGAAAATGCCATGTCGAATGAAGAAAAAAAAGGAGCTCAGGTTTTCTTTGGAAAAGGAAAATGTTACAGCTGCCATTCAGGACCTGGTTTAAACGGAATGGAATTTCATGCATTGGGAATGGCAGATTTAAACGGACCCTCAGTAATCGGTTCTGTTGACGATAACACCAAAAAAGGACGTGGTGGATTTACCAAAGACCCTCAAGACAATTATAAATTCAAAACCCCTACGATATACAACTTAAAAGGTCTTAAATTTCTTGGTCATGGGGGTAGTTTCTCAAGCATTAAAGAAGTCATTGAATATAAAAATAACGCCGTAAAGGAAAATAATGAAGTGCCAATAAATAGCCTATCTGATCAATTTATTCCACTTGGTCTTTCTGAAGAAGAGATCGACCAACTCGTCGCTTTTATAGAAAACGGCTTATATGATGCTAACTTAGAACGATACGTGCCCGATAGTTTACCTACTGGTCAATGTTTTCCTAATGCGGATGCAGAATCAAAAGTAGATATGGGTTGTAATTAATTGTACAAAAAAATCTAATCAAAAAGAGCGTAAAGAAATTTCTTTACGCTCTTTTTAATTTCTGGCATTTACATTTCTAAGGCCTTCTTTATATTGCCATTCATTAACAATTCTTCAGGATTTTCTAGTGCTTCTTTAACAGCAACCAAGAAACCTACAGATTCTTTTCCATCAATAATTCTATGATCGTAAGAAAGAGCAACAAACATAATAGGAGCTATTACCACTTGACCGTCTTTAGCAATTGGACGTTCTACAATATTGTGCATTCCTAAAATCGCACTCTGTGGAGGGTTAATGATTGGTGTTGATAACATAGAACCAAATACACCACCATTGGTAATTGTAAATGTTCCGCCCGTCATTTCATCAACAGTGATCTCACCTTCGCGAGCACGAATCGCTAAACGCTTCACTTCAGATTCAACACCTCTAAAAGTCAAGTTCTCTGCATTACGAATCACAGGAACCATCAAACCTTTGGGTCCGGAAACGGCAATACTAATATCACAGAAATCAAAAGACAACATTTCTTTACCATCTATCATTGAATTCACAGAAGGATACATTTCTAATGCCCGAACAACGGCTAAGGTGAAAAAGGACATAAAACCAAGACCAACACCATGCTTTTCTTTAAAAGCCTCTTTGTATTCTTTACGCAAAGCAAAAATAGGTGACATGTCAACTTCATTAAATGTCGTCAACATTGCCGTTTCATTTTTTACAGCTACCAATCGCTCCGCTACTTTACGCCGTAACATAGATAATTTAGAACGAGATTCCCCACGATTTCCGCCCGTTGGTGTTCCCATCGAAGGGGTTGCTTTTACGGCATCTTCTTTGGTAATTCTTCCATCTCTACCTGTACCTTTAACCGCTGCGGCATCTATTCCTTTTTCATCGAGTATTTTTTGAGCAGCAGGTGAAGGAGTTCCAGTAGCATAGCTCTCCTTTGCAATAGGTTTTTCTTCTTTTTTGGTAACAACTTCTGGCGCTTCTTTTTTCTCCTCTTTCTTAGCAGTTTCTCCTCCAGCAGGTTTGGCAGCACTAGTATCTATATGACAAACAACGGCACCTACTTCAACTGCATCACCAATCTCAGCTTTTAAAGTGATTATTCCACTTTGTTCTGCAGGCAATTCAAGTGTGGCCTTATCAGAATCTACCTCAGCAATGGCCTGATCCTTTTCAACGTAGTCACCGTCTTCAACCAACCATTCTGCAATCTCAACCTCAGTTATTGACTCTCCCGGTGAGGGAACTTTCATTTCTAAAATCATTCTGTTTAATTTATATTTTTAATCAAATCTTCCTTTACAGGAAGATAATCTTCTTTAATTTCTCCGTTTACAAGCAACTTGCTAAAATATAACTTTGCCCCCATCGCATTTGTCATCTCAATATCGTTCTGTAAGCTTAGATGCAAATGAGGTTCTGTAGTATTACCTGAATTTCCACACTGACCAATTACATCTCCTTGAGCAATATCATTTCCTTCTTCAACAGTAATCGACCCTTCTTTCAAATGTGCAAAAAGGAGGTACTCGTTCTGAGCTACTTGCAGCACCACCGTATTACCCGTGAGTTGTTGAGGATTTAATTCTCCCGGAATATTATCCTTCACCCCTTTAATCACCTTAACTACCCGAGCATCGCAAGGCGCAATAATATCTTTGCCGAATACAAAATAACTTTCATTTTTTTTAGAATCGCCGATATAAGAAGCGCCATCTTTGACCATTAAAATATCATAGGCGTACTTCTGATCGTCATGAGCGACATGATAATTTTGTTCAACCGTAGTGCCTCCCCAAAACACAAACCACTCTTCTTTGAAAGGAAGTATCATGTCTACTGAATTTCGCTCAATAATAGGGTTGTCAATCACGCGGACAGGGCTAATAAATAACCCATTAATTTGATTCTGAGCATTTAAACTTATGACGATATCGGCAACTGCCTTTTCAAAAGAGGTACGATAGACATGAGCCCCTTGTTTCATTTCAAGAAACTCCATCTTTTCTATAGTACCCATTAGGGCATTTACATTTTGGGAGAAAAAATTAATCGTATTTTCTCTAGGCATAGCCTTTTTCATATCGGCGTCAAACATATCAAAAACACCCGCATAGTCACCAGCGTTATAATACGACTGAAACTTTGTTGAAGCATCTGCATAGTTCGACAATTCATTTTGCTCTTGCCCAAAAGACAAACAAGTCAAAAAAAGAAATACTAAACCAAAACCTTTTTTCATTTTTTTCTCGAACTATTACTTGATTGATTCATATTACTTTTTGTTTTGTCAAAAACAAAATCAATAACCTGTTGATGCCTTTTTTTAGATCGAACCGAACTACCTGCTGCTGGCGAAGCATAAAACCTTCTTGAAGCGACTCTAAAAGTGCTCGCCCTATCATAATGCATCAACATATGGCTCCAAGCACCCATATTTTTTGGTTCTTCTTGTGCCCATACGATATCATCGGCATTTGCATACTTTTTAATAATGCCATTCATTTGATCGACAGGAACAGGAAATAATTGCTCTACACGAACCAAAGCTACGTCTGAGCGTTTTTTATCTTCTTTTACCGCCAACAAATCATAATAAAACTTCCCAGTACAAAAGACTAAAGTCTTTACCTTTTTTGAGTCTACAGCAACATCATCAATCACCTCTTTAAAACCACCAGAAGCTAATTCATCAACTGTTGAAACTGCCTTAGGATGACGCAATAAGCTTTTAGGTGTAAATACAATTAAAGGTTTTCTAAAATTTGCTTTCATTTGACGCCGTAACAAATGAAATAAACTAGCTGGAGTACTACAATCAGCTATATACATGTTGTCTCTAGCACAGAGTTGTAAATAGCGCTCCATTCTTGCAGAAGAATGTTCGGCTCCTTGACCTTCATAACCGTGCGGAAGCAACATGACCAATCCGTTTTGCAATTTCCATTTATCTTCTGCCGCAGAAATGTACTGATCAATCATGATCTGGGCGCCATTACTAAAATCGCCAAATTGAGCCTCCCATATAGTTAAGGTATTAGGACTTGCCATAGCATAGCCATAGTCAAACCCAACCACCCCATATTCTGATAAAAGAGAATTATAAATTTGAAAACTACCTTGTTTTTCAGAAAGGTGATTCAACAACAGTACTTCCTCTTCACTTTCTTCAACTTTCATTACTGCATGACGATGTGAAAAGGTACCTCGTTCTACATCTTGACCTGAAATTCGCACTCCGAAACCTTCTTCTAATAAACTGCCGTAGGCTAATAGTTCGCCCATGGCCCAGTCAAGCTTATCGCTTTCGAAAAACATCTTTTTACGATCGTTTACTAATCGTTCAACCTTACGTAAAAACTTTTTATCTTTTGGGAGCTCTGTAAGTGTTTTGGCTATAGCAGTAAGTTTCTTTTTGTTGAATTTAGTATCAACGGCATCCATCATTTCCCATTCACGAACATTTTCAAAGCCTTTCCATTCATCGGCCATAAATGGCGTAATTACAGTCTTATCTTCCTTTCTAGAATCCTCCAACTCCTCTTCGAGTGAAGCTTTATACTGAATTTCTAACTCTTTTACATAATTGTCATCAATGATACCTTCAACAACTAACTTTTCTGCATAAATAGTTCGAGGGTTTGGATGTTTCGCAATGGCCTTATACAATTTAGGCTGGGTGAATCTTGGTTCATCACCTTCATTATGACCATACTTTCTATATCCTAATAAATCTATAAAAACATCACTTCTAAAACGCATTCGATATTCTAATGCGAATAAAGAGGCATGAACCACGGCTTCTACATCATCGGCGTTCACATGAAGAACCGGACTCAACGTGACCTTGCCTACATCAGTACAATAAGTAGACGTTCTGGCGTCTAAATAATTTGTCGTAAAACCAATTTGATTATTCACCACAATATGAATAGTACCGTTGGTCTTATACCCATCTAGGTTGGCCATTTGCACTACTTCGTATATTAAGCCTTGGCCAGCTATTGCGGCATCGCCATGTACAACAATTGGTAATACTTTTGAAAAATCATCAGCATATTGAGCGTCTTGTTTTGCTCTCGCAATTCCTTCTACAACAGCGCCAACAGTTTCAAGGTGAGAAGGATTAGGAGCAATGTTCATTTTAATTTTATTGCCATTGTCTGACATGCGATCAGAGGTCCAACCCAAATGATATTTTACATCTCCGTCAAAAATTTCTTGCTCATAATCTTTACCGTCAAACTCACTAAAAATATCTTTAGCGGCTTTACCAAAAATATTGGTAAGCACATTCAATCTGCCACGGTGCGCCATTCCCATAACAAACTGCTCTACCCCCATTTCTGCGGCACGTTCTACTACGGCATCTAATGCGGGTATTAATGATTCGTTTCCTTCTAATGAAAATCGCTTCTGCCCTACATATTTGGTATGTAAAAAGCTTTCGAAAGAAACAGCCTGACTCAGTTTTTTTAAAATGTGTTTTTTTCGCTCGTTATCAAAGTTGGGTTGATTATCATTAACATTTAACCAATTTTGAATCCATGATAGTCGATTGGGCTTACGAATGTACATATACTCCACACCAATAGAACTACAATAAATATTGGTGAGATGCTTAATGATATTTTGCAATGTACTTGGACCTATTCCTAAAATTTCACCTGCCGTAAAAACAGTTTGCAAATCATCGGAATTTAATCCGAAGTTTTCAATGGCCAATGTAGGCTCGTACTTTCTTCGTTCACGAACCGGATTTGTCTTCGTAAACAAATGACCACGACTGCGGTATTCATCAATCAATTTGACAACTTGAAATTCTTTTTTTAAAGATTGTGGAATAGCGGCCCCACCTGTTGCATTTAAATCGAGCTCATCTAAAGAATGTTCGATTCCAAAGTCGTAACCCTGAAAAAAAGCACGCCAACTAGGTTCAATACTATCGGGGCTCGTTAAATATTTATCATATAAGTCTGCAAAAAAAGAAGCGTGTGCAGCATTTAAAAAGGAATAATTATCCATAAATTTTTTCTCAGTACGACGAATAAATCCATATCAAAAATACGATATTTCCCATTTCTGGATGTATCTTGGGAAGTAATATTACTAAAAATTGAATATTATGTTTAAAATGACAACTTCGGTTTTGAGAATGACAATTTTAGGAGCCTTTATTTACATGGGAAGCCAAAGTTCTTTCTCTCAAAACACAAAACCTAAAAGTGACTTTTGGGAAAACGTTCGCTATGGTGGAGGAATTGGATTGAACTTCTCAAATGGTGGCTTCAACGGATCTATTGCACCTAGTGCAATCTATCAATTCAATGCATCTATAGCAGCAGGAATTGGCGCAAATGTCAATTTTTACAAGTTCAGTAATCAGAAATTTTGGGCCTACGGCCCCAGTGCTATTGTATTAGCAAACCCCATATCACAGATTCAATTATCAGCAGAATTTGAACAATTACGAGTAAACAGCTCCGTTCAAACTGCGGTTGCCAATATAGAAAATGATTTCTGGGCTCCTGCTTTATTTATTGGGGCTGGGTACCGAACACAATTCGCTACCATAGGTATTCGCTACAACATTCTCGATAATAACAAGAATACTATTTATGCAAATGCTTGGACACCCTTTGTTCGTTTTTACTTTTAAACTTATTTACCATGATAAAAACTGAAAAAGTAACCTATAGTAATTCAAAAAATACCTTTGAAGGTGTTATCGCCTGGAATGATTCACTATATGAAAAAAGGCCTGTTATTTTAGTAGTTCACAATTATAAAGGACAATTTGAATTTGATGTAGAAAAAGCAAAAGACTTAGCCAAATTAGGCTATTTAGGCTTTGCCATCGATATGTATGGCAAAGGTATAAGAGCAAATACCCCTAAAGAAGCGGATGCATTGATGCGAGCCCTTAATGAAGATCGAAAAGAATTGCTAAAGCGTATTCGCCTTGCTGTTGAAAAAGCTAAAGATTTTGAACTGGCTGACCCATCAAAAATTGGAGCACTTGGCTTTTGCTTTGGTGGAAAGTGTGTTCTTGATCTGGCGCGATCAGGAGATCAAATTAAGGGAGTGGCGTCTTTTCATGGTGTTTATGACCCCCCAAATATCGAATACAGTGGGCCAATAAAGGCAGCCATACTTGTTCTACATGGTTGGGGAGATCCATTGGCCACACCTCAACAAACAATTGCCCTTGCCCAAGAACTAACACAAAAAAATGCAGATTGGAATATTAGTGCATATGGTCATACCGGACATGCTTTTACGAATCCTTATGCAAATTCAAAAGAAACGGGAATGTTTTTCAATGCAAGTTCTAATAGACGCTCATGGCAATTAGCAATGCGTTTTTTTGAAGAGCTCTTTACTGACTAATAATCAACTATTATTGTTTATAAACCACCCCTTCTTTCATTACAAAGATTACGTTTAGAAGTGTCTCTATATCTTTCGTAGGATCAGTTTCAATGGCAATAATATCTGCAATAAAACCTTCTTTTAGTTGTCCTAGTTCACTGGACATATCTAAAAGTTCAGCATTTACAACAGTCGCTTGTTTTAGTGATTCTAATACAGGTATTCCTGATTCCATAAGGTATACAAATTCTCCTGCATTTAAGCCATGCGGAAAAACACCAGCATCAGTACCAAAACCCATAGGCACTCCTTGCTTATAAGCTTTTGTCATTGTAGCCTGATGTTTCGGTCCTATTTCTAAGGCCTTTCTTGCCACTACTGGTGGCATGGCTCCAGGTTCCTTCGCCTTTTCACCGACATATCTTCCTGCACTAATGGTGGGTATTAAATAGCAGTTATATTTTTTCATCAATTCCATGGTTTCTTCACTCATAAAAGAACCATGTTCAATTGTATTCACACCACCCAATACGGCAAGTTTCATACCTTCATCACCATGCGCGTGAGCAGCAACTGAAAATCCGTAGTTTTTAGCTGTAGCGGTGATTGCTTTAATTTCTTCTAAAGTAAATTGCGGATTATGTCCGCTTTTTGCCAGACTCATTACCCCCCCAGTTGCTGTAATCTTGATAACATCTGCCCCATTTTTGTAACGCTGGCGTACGGCTTTTTTGGCATCATCAACTGAATTGACCACTCCTTCTTTAGGCCCAGGATCTCCCATAAAATCTTTTTTGAACCCATTAGATGGATCTGCATGACCCCCAGTCGTTGCCAATGATTTGCCCGACGTAAAAATACGAGGGCCAGGAACTAAGCCCTTATTAACTGCTTTTTTTAGCGCAATATTCACCCCCGAACCTCCCAAATCACGAACCGTAGTGAAACCAGCCATCAAAGTTTTCTTAGCATTTACGGCAGCTTCGAAAGCAACATCAGCCTCGTTAAGCGTAAACCTTTTGATATAGGATTGCGGATTAAACTCCGACTCTAAATGCACGTGCATATCAATAAGACCAGGTAGTACCGTTTTTGTCTTAAGATTAATAGTTTGGTCATTTTCAGACCCGCTTACAAAGCCTTTCTCAATACTTTTTATTTTATTACCAGAAACCACAATGGTTCTTTCCTTTAAAATTTTTCCGGACTCCGTATCAACGATATTTCCACATTGAAGATAGATATCTTGTGCCGCCATTAGTGCACATGAAAATAAGGAGAGTAATACAACTAATTTTTTCATGGGTATTTGGTTTAAATAAAAAATGCCATGAAATATACAATATTCATGGCATTAAAAATTTTAAAACTGATCTTTTCCTTAAGACTTCTTTCGAATTTTTTTCTCCCAGTCCCAAGCTGATTTCATTGCTTGATCTAAGGTGTACTCTGATTTCCATCCTAAAACAGTATTAGCCTTCGTTGTATCAGCATAGGCCTCTGTAATATCACCAGCACGTCGCGCTACTATTTTATAGTTCAATTTTTTTTCTGACACTTTTTCAAAACTTTGAATTACTTCAAGCACGCTGCTACCTGTTCCTGTTCCTACATTAAAAACTTCATAATTCGCAGCATTTTTTCCATCGATAAGTCTTTTTAAAGCAATTACATGTGCTTTGGCCAGATCTACCACATAGATATAATCTCTTACCGCAGTACCATCTGCAGTAGGGTAATCATCGCCATATACAGATAACTCTTCACGCATACCCACACCTGTCTGAGTAATAAATGGAACCAAATTTTGAGGTACCCCTGTTGGTAGCTCTCCTATTTCAACACTCGGATGTGCCCCCATCGGATTAAAATAACGCAAGGCTATTGCATGCAAGTGCTTAGTTACTTTACAGGTGTCTGCAATAATTTCTTCCCCCATTTGTTTGGTATTACCATAAGGCGATTCTGCAACTTTCACAGGCGCATTCTCGGTAATTGGCATCTCATCAGCTTGCCCATACACAGTGCAAGAAGAACTAAAAATGAAATTCGCGTTGTCTTTGTTAGACAACTCTTTTAAAATATATACTAGGGTTCCAATATTGTTTTCATAATACAATAAAGGCTTTTCAACACTTTCACCAACGGCCTTAGATGCTGCAAAATGAATTACGCCTTGAATATCTTGATGTCTTTTGAAAAAATCAACTACATCACCTTTCTCTTTAAGGTCAATTTTTTCAAAAATGGGAGTTTTGCCTGTAATCGCAGTTATACCATCTAAAACGGCTTCAGAAGAATTAGAGCAATCATCTATGATCACTACTTCATACCCTTCATTTTGAAGTTCTACTACAGTATGTGAACCAATAAAACCTAAACCACCAGTAACGAGAATTTTCATTTATACAATATTATTTTTGAATCTGCTAAACTAAAAATTCGACCTATTAATCGTTAACAAAGTCGATAACGGTTGCTGTAATAAAGTTTATCTGTTCATCATCTAATTGCGTATGCATGGGTAATGAAATTACTTCTTGTACCAATTGATTGGTAACTGGGAAATCTTCTTCTTTATACCTTTCATCTAAATAAGCTTTTTGTCTATGTAAAGGAATGGGATAATAAACTCCACAGGGAATCCCTTTTTCTTTAAAATGTTCAACCAAGGCATCACGCTTTCCATTTGTGATCTTTAAAGTATATTGATGAAAAACATGGCAATCACAGGTCTCACATATACCATCGCATCCATTAGTTGTTTTTGGTACAACAATATGTTCTTGACCTTCAAAAGCCATTGAATACTTTTTAGCGGCATCTCGTCTGGCCTGACAATAAGCGTCTAACTTCGGTAGTTTGGCTCTTAATACAGCCGCTTGAATACTATCTAATCTTGAATTTACCCCGATAACGTCATGGTGATAACGAACATACATACCGTGATTGACCATGCCCCGTAATGTATGCGCCAAATCATCATCATTTGTAAATATGGCACCGCCATCGCCATAACATCCTAAATTTTTAGATGGAAAAAAAGAAGTCGAGCCCACATGGCCAATGGTGCCCGCTTTTTGCTTAGCACCATTCTTAAATGTATAATTTGCTCCTATAGCCTGTGCATTATCCTCAATAACATATAAATTATGCTTTTCAGCCAACTCCATAATTGAATCCATATTTGCACATTGCCCAAACAAATGAACGGGAACAATTGCTTTGGTCTTTGGTGTTATCGCTTTTTCTATGGCGGCAATATCTATATTAAAAGTATCAGCGTCTACATCCACCAAAACAGGTGTCAGTTTCAATAAAGCTATTACTTCTACAGTAGCGGCAAAGGTAAAATCAGCTGTAATTACCTCATCGCCGGGTTTCAAACCAAGCCCCATCATTGCAATTTGAAGCGCATCTGTTCCGTTACCACAGGGTATGACATGCTTTACACCAAGGTAGGTCTCTAGTTCTTTTTGAAATGCCTTTACATCTGCCCCATTTATGAACGCAGAAGTCTCTAAAATAGTGGCAATAGAATCATTAACCTGATCTTTAATATCTTGATATTGACCATTAAGATCAACCATTTGTATTTTCTTCATCTGTTCAAATTAATTGCTAACGAATATGTCATTACATTTTAGGCGCAAAAATACAAAACCACCTGTAATGATTTTATTCCAAAGAAGCGTATTTTCGTCACAAAGAAAGCTGGTTTGACTTTTATCTATAATCTAATCGCCCATATTGCCTGGTTTAGTATAAAACTTATGGCATTCTTTAGTCCGAAATTGAGGCTTTTTGTAAATGGAAGGAAGAATACCTTTTCTGAATTGAGCCAAAAAATCGCTAAAGACGACGCTGTGATATGGGTTCACACAGCCTCTTTAGGGGAATTTGAACAAGGATTACCCATTATTGAACAACTGAAAACAGAGTTTCCTTCTTATAAAATTTTAGTGACGTTTTTTTCACCATCGGGTTATGAAATTAAAAAAGATACCCCTGTTGCTGATATGGTAACGTATCTGCCCATTGACACTAAACATAACGCAAATCAATTTATAAAGCTTGCAAAACCAAAGTTGGCTGTTTTTATCAAATATGAAATATGGCCCAATTATTTAAGAGTGCTTGAAAAGCAAAATATCCCAACGGTTCTTGCAGCAGCTATTTTTAATAAAAATCAAATCTTTTTCAGAGCTTATGGCGGCTTTATGAGAAAAGCCTTAAACCGTTTTACACATATTTTTGTTCAAAATAAATCATCTCTTGCTCTTTTGGGTTCTATAAATATTAGAAAAGCAAGTCTCACAGGCGATACTCGATTAGATCGCGTTAGTGAGATATCAATACGTAATAATACCCTTGAATTTGCAGCTACTTTTAAAAACGATCAACGATGTATCGTAGCTGGAAGCACATGGCCTGAAGATGAAACTATCCTTATAAATTATATCAACCAATCTAAGGGAGTCGTAAAGTATATTATTGCACCTCATACCATCAAAAAGGAAAAAATTATTGCGCTCAAAAACAGTATCAACAAAAAAACAATACTGCATTCGGAAATTAAGAATAAAGACCCCAAAAATTATGACGTTCTAATTATAGATACTATTGGGCTTTTGACTAAAATATATAGTTATGCTGACATCGCTTATGTTGGTGGGGGATTTGCAACGGGGTTACATAATACGTTAGAACCTGCTGTATTTGGGATTCCTGTTCTAATAGGACCAAATTACTTCGGATTTAAAGAGGCGGAAGATTTGGTGACACAAGGTGGCATATTGGCTGTTGAAAACGCTCAGCAGTTTGACGAAGTTTTAAATGACTTAGTGCACGCATCAGATCGACGACAAAAAATGGGGGCTATCAATTCCGCATATATTACTGAAAATCGAGGTGCAAGCATCCGAATAATAGCCCACATCCGTACATTGTTATAAGCTAATTCCGCTCCATGCAATTTCGTAAAGGTTTCCTAGTTTGTATTTACTTTATTTCTTGTTTTTCGTGTCTTGAAAATACAGGCGCGTCAAAGAAAACGAATACCAAAAAAAGTGATCTTCCAAAAATTGAGCCTATCGAAATACCCGAAACACGAAAACCCATTAGAGATAGTCTCCAATTGCCAAAAAAAGAAGAACAACCTAAGCGCAGGACAAAAGATACGCTAACGCCTCTAAAAGCTAAACCCTAAGCCTTTTTTTGCTAGCTTTACGCATACTAGTAAAAAACACCTTATGAATTCCAAGCTTTTTCGTATTTCCTTGACTGCAGCTTTAGCAGGGTTTTTATTTGGATTTGATACCGTTGTTATCAGTGGGGCCAACCAACCTATTAAAGATATATGGGATACCAATTGGTTTTTGGGGGACACCCTATTTACTTTTCACGGTATATTCATCATGTCAATGGCCTTATGGGGTACCGTATTAGGATCACTAATTGGCGGATGGCCCTGCGATCGTTTCGGTCGTAAAAAAACCTTAATTTGGATCGGAATACTTTATTTCGTTTCAGCAATGGGTTCGGCTTTAGCTCCTGAAGCCTATAGCTTTTCATTGTTTCGATTTATTGGTGGTATTGGAGTTGGTGCATCGTCGGTAGCAGCGCCAATCTATATTTCTGAAATTTCTAGTGCTTCAAATAGAGGAAGGCTCACTGCCATGTATCAGTTCAATATTGTCTTTGGCATTTTGATTGCCTTTATTTCGAATTACCTTATTGGTGAATTTTTTACTACTGATATTTCATGGCGATGGATGCTCGGCATTGAAGGATTACCTGCTTTAATTTACACCTTATTTGTTATAAAAATACCGAATAGTCCTCGTTGGTTAATGATGAAAAAAAAGGGAGAAAATGAAGCCCTAAAGGCCATTCAATCGTTAGGCATAAATGAAGAAATAGCTAAAGCGCGTATTATAGAAATTAAAAAAGCCATCGTAAATAAGGTAGGGAAAGAGAAAGAAAAACTCTTTTCAGGAAAATATAAGAAACCCATTATATTGGCTTTTCTCTTGGCTTTTTTCAACCAACTTTCAGGTATCAATTTTGTGCTCTATTATGCTCCTGAAATTCTCGAAAGAGCGGGCTTGGCATCTGGGGAATCATTACTCAGTTCCATTTCAATCGGAGTTATAAACCTTCTGTTCACATTTGTCGGCATTGCACTTATTGATCGGTTAGGAAGAAAGCAACTGATGCTAATAGGGTCATTAGGTTACATTTTAAGTTTGGCTATGGTAGGCTGGTGTTTTTACAGTACTGCAAATTCTTACTTACTGCTTACTTTTATCCTCATATTTATAGCTTCTCATGCCATTGGTCAGGGAGCAGTCATCTGGGTATTTATTTCAGAAATATTTCCAAATAAAATAAGAGCTTATGGCCAATCTTGGGGTACCGGTGTGCATTGGGTTTTTGCAGCAATCATTACCTTAATTACACCAACATTTTTAGATTCAGAAATTGGAATTTTTAAAGAAAACCCTTGGCCAATTTTTATTTTCTTTGCTATAATGATGGTGCTTCAATTACTATACGTATTGTTTATGATGCCTGAAACTAAAGGAATTTCATTAGAAGATTTAAGTGCCAAAATGAGTAATAGGGGTAAAAAATAAAATTTTACGCCCAAATATGCGATTTATCGATAAAATTTGCATTATATCGAAATGAAAAACGAAATAGATTGCCGTTAATCGAATAGTTGCCCGAAAATTAGGTGATCACTGGTCTAATTTAGTAGATTGAATAAAACTATATAAAAATGGAACAGGAAATGACACTTGGCGTTAAAGTGTTAAACGGTTTCCTTAGTGTAATGATAACGTTATTAGTGGGTATTTTACTTGCTGTAATCGTCGCTCTTATTCTATGGTCTGTTGGAATATTTTAAGCCTAAACAATTCACTTCCCTAGAATCTTTTTTTAATACCTACAAAAAATTATTTGACTTTTGCCTTTAAAAAAGGCCTTTCTACCAGGAAGGTCTTTTTTCTTTATACGAAATAAGTGGCTCATGTTTTAACAATGGCACTACGTATTAAAGTGCTTCTCAAAATCGGTTCTGGGTATATAATTCCCCAATAAGTTAGAATCTAACTACGGTGATTTTGCTTGCAAAAAAGTAAATCTGTGTTGTGAAATCACAAACAGTATACTATATGTTATCCTCCATCGCAATAAAATCGAAATTCTTTATAAATTACCTAAACAACTTCGAAGCAAAATTTTAAAACACTAAAGTAAATGCCGTCTTTTGAAAGGGAAGAGACTGTACACTTATACTACCGCCATGTAATCTCATAATTTGTTTTGACAAGCTTAGTCCTATTCCAGTCCCAGTATTCTTAGTAGTGAAGAAGGGAACAAATATTTCATCTATTAGTTCTGGCGATATTCCAGGGCCATCATCGTGTACCTCTAAGTATTTTTTATTATTGGCATTTATCCCCGCAATTAATCGAACACAACCCTTTTCTTGACTTTCTAGAGATTGTTGCGCATTTTTCCCTAGGTTTAGTAGTACTTGTGTAATTTGCTTTTCATCCAAAAAGAATTCCAAACCATCAGGCGCTATAGCTATTTCGATTTTAACTTTCTTCAAATGCTTTTGCTCATCTAAAAGTAATTTTATTTTTTCCAATAAAACATCGGCAGCGACCAATTTTTTATCGGGCTCAGGCACGCTAAGAAAATTTCTATACGACTGTACAAAACTCATCAAATCGCTCCCTTGATTTTTAATGACCTCAAGCCCTTTTGCCGTAGTATTAATTTGATCTTCTGAAAAGTTCCCAGGTTCAATTAATTTTGAACCTGATTTAAAGTAGTTCAATATAGATTCTGATATTGACGTAATGGGTGTAATGGTATTCATGATTTCATGGGTCAGTACACGAATGAGTTTTACCCAAGAATCTGTTTCTTTTTGATCTAATTCTTTATGAATATCATGAACGACTACTAGTAATAACCTATTTTCTTCAATATGAATTGGAGTGCATTTTATGCTCAATTCACGATTGCCTCTTTCGTTTCCTAATTTGTAAATAGTATTTTCAAAAGCAGTTAAATCTGCGAAAAGTGAGTAAAGATCATTGTCAATCATCTTCAGCTGTTTGACATGATTTAAAGGACGGTAGTTCAAAAGCTCTTCTACCGTAGGATTGGCGTATAATATATGCCCTTTCGGGTTTATGGTAAAAATACCAATATCAGCTTGTCTTAATATTTCTTGATAATACTGTTCTTGTGCTTGTTTTTTTACATAAATATCTTGAATCATCGCATTTAGCATATTCAAACTATGATTTAATTCTTCTAAAGATTTCACGCTTAATTTTTCTGGAAAGCGCAAAGTGAAATCTTCGTTTTTAATGGCATCAAAAAAATAGGCGATTTTTCTATTTGTTTGGTTCACATAGTAAATCAAAGAAGATGTTTGGGCAATAAGTAAAATAGCGGCGATACCACTTGCTATATACTGCTTATCAAAGAAGAAATAAACAGCTACAACGGCCGAAAGGGCTATAAAAATGATACGAAGTACCATTTGTAAATAAATATTTCTACTTACCATCCTAAAAATTCAAGTTCAAGTTCAAAATTCAAATTGTCCGTTATTAAGTAAAAGGTACAAAGTGCAAAGCAGAAAATTTAGTTACACCAACTACCAACCGATCACTGCCTACTATTTTTCTTCAGTTTATTGTAAAGTGTTTGTCTTGATATTCCCAATTGTTCGGCTGCCGCACTATAGTTGCCATCTTTTTGGTTTAAGGCGTTTGTTATCATCAACAATTCCATTTCTTCTAAGGTGCTAGGTCCATTTTCAGAATAGCTAGTACTTTTAGATTCTAAAAGAAAATCGGATGGTTTTAGTACATTTCCTTCCGATAGAATAACAGCTCTTTCCATGGTATGCAGTAATTCGCGTACGTTACCTGGCCATTTATATCCCATTAATTTATCTTGAGCTGCTTGATTCATTCGAAGCCCCTGCTTCCCGTATTTATTGACAAACTTATTCAGGTAAAAATCTGCCAAAATCAAAATATCATCTCCGCGTTCACGCAAAGGAGGGACTTCAACTTGAATCGTATTAATCCGATACAACAAATCTTCACGAAAAAGACCGTCAACAACCATTTTATCTAAATTTTCATTAGTGGCACAAATAAGACGTATATCTACGGAGATAGCCTTATTTGAACCTACACGTACTATCGTTTTGTTTTGTATAGCAGATAACAATTTGGCCTGCGTTTGCAGTGATAGATTTCCGATTTCGTCTAAAAACAAGGTGCCACCATTAGCCGCTTCAAACTTACCCGTTCGATCTTCTTTGGCGTCGGTAAATGAGCCCTTAGTGTGTCCGAAAAGCTCACTTTCAAATAAGTTTTCTGAAATAGAGCCCATATCTACTGAAATGAAAACCTCGCTTTTTCGCGCAGAAGCATTATGAAGCTCTCTTGCTATTAGTTCTTTTCCTGTGCCATTTTCTCCAGTAACCAAAACATTGACATCTGTTTTAGCCACTTTATTCACCAATTTAAGAACAGTATTCAAAGCTTTCGAATTCCCGATAATATAATTTTTATTCTGATTGATGACTTGCTTAAGATTATCCTGCTTTTCCTTTAACTTTTTAATTTCCTTACGAGTTTTGCGTAGTTCATAAGCAGATTTTACCGTAGCAAGCAGTTTATCATTATTCCAAGGTTTTAATACAAAATCAGATGCCCCCTCCTTTAATGCTTTTACGGCAAGGTCAACAGCACCGTAAGCGGTCATCATAATCACTGAAATCTGGGGAGCTTTTTTTTGAATTTCTCTTAACCAAAAAAGACCTTCATTACCTGTATTCACACCAGCAGAAAAGTTCATATCTAAGAGTACAATGTCAAAATCAGTCAAATCAGGAAAAGAAGAAATCTGATTAGGATTGGATATTGTCTTTACCGTTTTATACTCAAACTGCAATAGAATTTCAAGTGCGCTTAATACACTTTTGTTGTCATCAATGACTAGAATTTTCGAGTCTAACATAAACATGAATTGTAATTCTCTGTCGGTAACAAAAAATATTCCATTAATTTTAAAATCATACTAAGCAAGGCCACAACCTCCCCCATTTCGGACTTGCTTATGGTTTTTAAAGCTACAACAAGATAAATTCAAATTTCGAATTGTGTCTAATTTTTTGACAATATCTGTATAATTACTTTACACTTATATGTTGATGAAATAAAAATTATCGATTTAAAGTATTGATAATCAATTGTTTAATTTCTTGGCATATAAATAGCAAAGCATTTGGCATATCAATACATTATGAAGTTAAAATTGATTTTTCAACTTATTCTCTTTCTCCTTTGCGGGGCACATCTCTTTTCACAAGAGGCTTGGACTCTAGATGAATGCGTTGCTCATGCTCTTACTCATAATCTTCAGCTTAAAGATTTCAGTTATACCTCTGATGCTGGAAGAGAGTCGTATAAGCAGTCTGTTCGCAATTTATTGCCTAGTGTGTCCGCAAGTTCAAGTTATACCATCAATTTCGGTCGAAGCACAGATCCTTTTACCAATGATGTTGTAACTACAGAGTTTTTCTCGAATCCATTTTCTCTTGACGGATTTATTGATTTGTTTCAGGGGTTTCAAAAAATAAATACAATTAAGGCATCGAAATTTTTACATAAAGCCTTAAATGAAGAAACCTTGCAGCAAAAATATCTTTTAGCTTTTCGTGTAATGGAAGCCTTTAACAACGTCCGGTTTTTTGAAGGGCTGGTTGCCATTTCTAAGGAGCAGTTGGCAGTTTCTAAAACCAACTACCAATTAGTAGAAAAACAAATTGAGTTAGGATTGATGGCAGGTGCAGATTTATATGAGGCCAAGTCAGCTTTATTAACTGATGAATTAAACTTAACACAAAGCGAAAATCAATTGGCCGCCGCTAAACTATCTTTAATTCAAGAAATGAATTTAGAAAATGTTGCAGATATAACCATTCAATCTAAGCTTGAACAAATACAACTAATTGAGAATAAAATTGAAATGAAATCAGACTCCGTCTACGCCATAGCAAGAGAATTTTTACCCCTAATTAAAGCGCAAAAACTTCGGGCAAAAGCAGCTAAGAAACAAGTTGCTGTTTCCCGTGGAAGACTTTATCCGTCACTTTCATTATTTGCAGGAGTGGGGACTGGCTATTTCGAAACGACTCGCGATACTTTGGGTAACACCCTGCCATTTCGCGAACAATTTAGAGATAACACCTCAAGGTTTGTGGGGGTTCGATTAAATGTTCCAATTAGTAATGGTTGGTCTGCACGGTCAAGTGTGAAACAGGCTAAAATTGAGAAGCTTCGAGCGGAAAACAACTTGAAAGTACAAGAGCAGGTACTTTTTCAAACCATTCAACAATTAGTACAAGAATACAACTCTCTACAAGTAGAAATGCATCAAAGCAATCAAAATATGGAGGCACAACGCTTGGCGTTCACCATTGCCCAAAAACGTTACGAAAAAGGAATGATTAATGGCATTGAATTGTTTACGGCAAAAAACATTTTTGCTAACGCACAAAATGTGTATTTACAGGTAAGGCTTCGATCAGAAGTTAATAAAAGCACCTTAGATTTCTATAGTGGTTTACCTGTATTTAATATCAATTAGAAAGAATAAATTTCTGTAATCACGGAAACGAAAATAAAAGGAAACAAAATAAGATGGATATACAACTTGAAAAGAAAAAAGGACTTAGACCCAAGCATTATGGTTACATCGCTTTAGGAGTATTGGTTCTGTTTGTAGGTTATCAATTGCTTTTTAAAACTTCTGTTTCCACCTTTAGGACAGAAAAGGAAAAGCTCTCTATAGCAGAAGTAACGGCTGGCAAGTTTGATGACTACATAACCATAACAGGAAACGTTGCCCCGATCACTACCATTTATATGGATGCTTACGAAGGAGGTCGTGTTACCGAAAAACTGATAGAGGAAGGTACAATGGTCAAGAAAGGGGATATTATTCTCAAGTTGGAGAACATCAACCTCTATGAACAGATTTTGAATAGCGAAAGCAATTTGGCGCTAAAACAGAATGATTTAAGATCCACTAGATTGAACTTCGATTCCCGTCAGGTAGAAGGACGACGCTCTTTAGCAACTGCGAGTACGGATTTACAGCGTTTAAAACGAAATTTCGAACAAAATCAGGCACTTTATGATGAGGAATTGATTTCAAAGGAAGTATATCAACTGTCAAAAGAGAATTATGAGCTATCCCAGAAACAATATGATATTGTGAAAACACAGACCGAAACAGATGATGAGCTTCGAAAAACTTCATTAACCGGATTGGATGCTGATTTGGCAAGAATGCAAAAGACACTTGGCATGGTATACCAACGGCTTGATCATTTGAATGTTCGTGCTCCAGCAGATGGACAGTTGGGATTTTTAGATGCCGAAATCGGACAAAATATTACGCAAGGCCAACGTATAGGACAATTGAATGTACTTACTGATTATAAAATAGAAGCCGATATTGATGAACATTATATCGATCGTGTAAAAAGAGACTTAGTGGCAGTATTAGAACGCAATGGCAACGAATTTCCACTACGAGTTAGAAAAGTATATCCAGAGGTGCGAAACGGCAGGTTTCGAGTAGATCTTGTTTTTACAAAGAATAAACCAGAAACTATTCGAACGGGTCAGAGTTATAATATTAAATTACAATTAGGAGAATCAAGTGATGCCCTTTTATTACCGAAAGGAAGTTTCTTTCAGAGCACTGGTGGCCAATGGATATTCGTAGTTACTCCCGGTAGCGATGAAGCTTTAAAAAGACCTATTAGAATTGGCAAACAAAACTCTAAGTATTATGAAGTATTAGAAGGCTTAGATGCCGGCGAACAAATTATCACGAGTAATTATGATTCATTCGGAGAAGCGGAACGCATCGTACTAAAATAAAATTTACAAATACTGTCACATCGAGCGGAGTCGAGATGTCTTTATTCAAACAAGTAAAATCAATCAAAAAATGATAACAATTACAAACCTTAAAAAGAGCTTTAGAACTGAAGAGGTAGAAACTTTAGCACTGAACAACGTCAACCTAAATGTAGAAGAGGGGGAATTTACTGCAATCATGGGGCCTTCTGGCTGCGGTAAATCAACCCTTTTGAACATTATAGGCATGTTAGACAACCCTACCGAAGGAAGCTATAATTTTGCAGGCCATGAAGTTGGCGGGCTCAAAGAAAGTCAACGCACACAACTGCGAAAGGGCAATCTTGGTTTTGTCTTTCAAAGCTTTAACCTTATTGACGAACTTACTGTATACGAAAACGTTGAACTCCCATTAATTTATTTGAAAATGGGCAAGGCTGAACGGAAAGAAAAAGTAATGAAGGTTCTAGAACGAATGAAAATTGCCCATCGCGAAAAACACTTCCCGCAACAATTATCCGGAGGTCAACAGCAGCGCGTTGCCATTTCTAGAGCTGTGGTTACCAATCCGAAATTAATTCTTGCCGATGAGCCAACGGGTAATTTAGATTCGAAAAATGGCATCGAAGTTATGAATTTGTTGACCGAATTGAATCAAGAAGGAACAACGATTGTAATGGTTACGCACTCCGATCGAGATTCGCATTATGCGCATCGTGTAGTGAATCTATTTGACGGTCAAATAGTTACCGAGAGCCAGAATAGGGCCATAGGCGCAACTATGTAGAGACGGGTACCCTTAAAAAGGGAAGGTTTAGAGTTTATTCATCAATCAAAAATCTAAGTCATGCTAAAGCACAATCTTTTAATCGCCTTTCGAAATTTCAAGAAGTATAAGAGTAGCTTTTTAATAAATATCATTGGGCTTTCTTCCGGACTTACCTGTGTGCTTTTTATTCTGTTATGGGTAAAAGATGAAACAAGTTTTGACAAGTTTCATGAAAATGAAGGACAGTTGTTTCAGCTAATGACAAACATGCCATTGGATAATCAACTATTGACTTTAGAAAATAGTCCGTTTTTAGTTTCTGAAAATATCATCAAGGAATTGCCGGAAGTTGAGGGCGCCGTGGGGATAGGAGCCGATTTCTGTACCCCGAAGGGTATTTTTTCTGATGGAGATTTAAGTCAAGCGGCAACGGGCATTTTTGCCACTCCAAATTTCTTTGAAGTTTTTTCATTCCCGTTACTTAATGGTAGCAAAGAACAGGTACTTTCAAATAAAAATGGTCTGGCTATATCCGAAAAATTGGCCGTCAAGCTATTTGGGTCAAATGAAAATGCCATGGGTAAATCGTTGGATTGGAATTATGAATGGTCCGATGGAGGTGGTGAAGTCAAGCTTGCCGTTACTGGTGTATTCAAAACTCCGCCTAAAAACTCCACCTTACAATTTGAATATGTGGTGCATCATGATTTGCTTATTGATGATGATCGTAATGCTGGTGATTGGAACGGGCATTACGCCAAATCATTTTTACTGCTAAAAGAAGGCACTGATATTAATGATTTCAATAAAAAAATCAAAGGATATTTAAGTAGTAAGAGAACAGGGGGCAAGTTCACTTTTAATTCTTTTTTGCAAAAATTTTCTGAGCGCTATTTAGAACATCCCTACGAGAATGGAATACAGGTTGGTGGCCGTATTGAATACGTTAATTTATTCGTAATCATAGCGTTATTTATTCTTTTAATTGCCTGTATCAATTTTATGAATTTGGCTACGGCCCAAGCTGGTCGAAAAATGAAAGAAGTTGGCGTCAAGAAGGCCGTTGGCGCAAACAGACGCTCACTAATTATCCAATATCTAAGCGAATCGAATTTATTGTCCTTTATGTCTTTGGCCTTGGCGTTGATACTTGTAATTCTACTCTTGCCTCAGTTTAATTCATTGACCGAAAAATCAATTGAGTTTACTTTGGAATGGCCGGAAATAGTAGGTCTAGTTTCTATTGTGCTTGTTACTGGGTTAATTGCAGGTAGTTATCCAGCGTTCCGTCTTTCAAGTTTTAAACCCGTGGAGGTACTAAAGGGAAAACTACCCACCTCTTTTGGGGAGTTTTGGATGCGAAGAGGGCTTGTGGTTTTTCAATTTACATTGTCCATTATTTTTATAATCGGAATTGTTGTTGTCAACAAACAAATAGAATATACCCAGAAAAAAAACCTTGGGTACGAAAGAAGTAATGTTGTTCGATTTACACTAGGAAGCAATAATGAGCAGCCGGAAACCTTCTTATCTGAAATCAAAAATATTGCAGGTGTCATAAATGTGGGCGCCATGAATGGAGACTTTTTGGATGGTCTTGACAACAACGGCGGTTGGTCATGGAATGGGCAGGAATCTAACAAGGGAATCTTGTTTCAAGCACCTAGACTTAGTTATAATGCAATCGAAACACTTGGGATGGAATTGCTCGCAGGGCGCACTTTTTCCAAAGCGCACAATGATGATTTCAACAAAATCATTATCAACGAATCGGCATTGGAATTAATGGAATTGGAAAACCCAATCGGAAAAATACTTGATAAGGGCGAGACTCAAAAACACGAAATCATCGGCATTGTAAAAGATTTCCAGTATGGTTCTATTCATAAAAAAGTTGAGCCGCTCATTATTCGATTTAGAGAATATGGTAGAGACATCATGGTAAAAATAGCAGGTGGAACCGAAAAGGAAACTTTGGCGCAATTGGAAAATTTGTATGCAGAGTTTAACCCTGGTTACCCATTTGATTATTCGTTTTTAGACCAAGATTATCAAGCTTTATATAAGGCCGAAAGCAGGGTTGCGGATTTATCAAACTACTTTGGGGTCTTGGCTATACTAATATCTTGTTTAGGGCTTTTTGGTCTTGCCGCATTTACTGCAGAAAGGAGAGCCAAAGAAATAGGAATTCGAAAGATTTTGGGTTCAAGTGTTATGGGCATTGTCTCCATGTTTTCAGGGGAATTTATGAAAATGGTATTCATTGCCATATTGATAGCCGTACCAGCGGGTTATTGGGCAAGTTCTAGATGGCTAGAAAATTTTGGATACTCCATTGATTTGCAGTGGTGGTATTTTGCCACTGCAGGGCTTATTGCAATTTGCATTGCAATGTTTACAGTTAGTTTTCAAGCCATTAAGGCGGCAACAGTAAACCCCGTAAAAAGCTTGCGTTCAGAATGAAATACTAGAAATCAATCATCAACTTGTCCGCCTATGGCGGATCAAAAAACGAACAATCATGTTTAAAAACTATCTGAAAATAGCTTTTAGAAATATCTGGAAAAACAAAGTTTTTTCTATTGTTAATATTATGAGTTTGGCGATAGGACTTAGCGCCTCATTTGTAATTGGGGTTATCGTATATTATGATTTGACCTTTGATAAATTTCATCCCGACGGGGAAAGAATTTATAGGGTTACTACTGAATTTAACTCTCCCCAAGGCAGCTCATATAACCCAGGAATTACAGTGCCATTGACTCAAGCATTGAGAGATCAAGAATCAACTTTAATAGAGGCAATTGCTCCTTTGTTTATTGCTTATCCTCAGCATGTTAAAAACAAAGAGAGTGCGCTTGTTTTTAAAACTCCAAAGTATGTTGTTTACACAGACCCTAGCTTTTTTGAAGTTTTTGAGTACCAATGGTTAGCGGGTAATAAACAAAAAGCAATAAGTGAACCTAACCAAGTAGTACTTTCTGAAAATCGCGCAAAAAAATACTTCCCGAATACCTCATTACAGCAGATTATTGGAAAAACAATTATTTATAATGATACAATTCTGACTACCGTTAGTGGATTGGTGGCTAATTTTACTAGACGTACCGATTTGGTTTTTGAAGAATTTATTTCCTTGAAAACAGCAGCTACCGGCGATATGACAGGTACAATAAAAGAAACCAATTGGGGTAATACTAATTCTGCATCACAACTATTTATTAAAATTAAAGAAAACGCCGATGCGAAGAATGTTAGTCTACTTTTGAAGAATCTAGCAAAAGAACATGAAGATAAAGAAAGGGCTGCGATTGGCTATAGCAGTATTTTTCATATGCAGCCACTATTTCAAATACATTTAGATTCCAATTACTACACATTCGATTTTGCCGAAAGTAAAGCAAGTGCTTCTGTTTTAATTGGTTTGGGTTGTACTGCCCTGTTTTTATTGCTTTTAGGGTGTATCAATTTTATTAATTTGAATACATCACAAGCTACGCAACGGGCAAAAGAAATAGGTGTTCGAAAAACCTTAGGAAGTTCAAAAAGACAATTGGTTATTCAGTTTTTGGGTGAAACTTTTTTATTGACGATGGCAGCCGCAATAATCTCAATCATACTCTCAAAATGGTTACTACTTGTTTTTTCAGATTTTATTCCGCAAGGTGTTTCTTTTAGTCTTTTTGGTAGTCCAATTATCCTAATTTCGATTATAATACTATTACTAGTAGTAACTCTATTGTCAGGACTTTACCCTGCCGTGATTTTATCAAACTACAAGCCTGTAAAGGTTCTAAAAAACCACAGTGTTATAGGTCAAAATAAGTCAGGGCTGCGCAAATATTTAACAGTATTTCAATTTACCATAGCGCAAGTGTTTATTATCGCTACTTTACTAGTAGCAAAGCAATTAAATTATATGCTTAAAAAAGATATGGGTTTTAAAACAGAAGCTATCGCCCATTTCAGAACTCCTTGGCAAGATGATTCCGCAGCAAAAAAAACAGCGCTTTTAAGGCAAATTACAGCGATGTCGCAAGTGACAAATGCAACTATAGCAGGTAATCCACCAGCATCGCGTAGCACCCATTCTCGAGATATCTCTTTTGAAAATGGAGAAAATCTTACCCACTTCAATTTACAATTGCTTTACGGTGATTCAGACTATTTTAATCTGTACGGTTTGAACTTATTAAAGGGTCGATTACCATTAAATGACACCATACAAGAGTATGTAGTAAATAAAGCTTTTTTAAAACCTTTAGGACTTGAAAATCCCGAGTCAGTAGTTGGTAAATTTATTAAATCAGGAGAAGAACAATATTTAATTGTTGGAGTTATGGACGATTTTAATCAGCGTTCTTTAAAGTCTAAAATTGAACCTCTGGCTTTTACTGGTGATCCTGACAGAACCGGAAGATCACAATTTAATAGAATACATTTTAAATTAGAAACCAGTGCAATAAATCAATGGCCCAGTATCATAAAACAGATGGAAGAAGTTTGGCAAAAACTATACCCAGAATATGAATTTGAGTATACATTTGTAGATGATTCAATCAGGCGTTTTTACCAAGGGGAACGCAAAATTTCCACCTTATTAAATTGGGCCACGGGTCTAGCTATAGTTATAAGCTGTTTGGGCCTATTCGCATTGGTCATCTATAATACACAGCGCAGGGTAAAAGAAATTGGCATCAGAAAAGTACTAGGAGCGTCAATAACAGACCTTAATATTTTGCTTACCAAAGAATTTTTAATGTTAGTAGGTGTAGCTTTTCTAATTGCAATTCCAATTGCTTGGTATGGGTTAAATTCTTGGTTAGAAAATTTTGCTTTTAAAACCGAAGCAAGCTGGTGGGTCTTTGTAGTTAGTGGTTTTGCTATGATGTTAATTGCCTTGGTCATCATTAGTATGCGGACTATTGGCGCAGCAAAAGTAAACCCCGTAAAAAGCTTGCGTTCAGAATGAAATACTAGAAATCAATCATCAACTTGTCCGCCTATGGCGGATCAAAAAACGAACAATCATGTTTAAAAACTATTTAAAAATCGCTTGGAGAAACCTCATAAAAAACAAGGCTTATTCAGTAATCAATATTGGCGGACTCGCTTTAGGAATGGCAGTCACCTTAATCATTGGCCTGTGGGTACAAGATGAACTTTCTCATAATAACCACTTCAAGAACAAACATAAGATTGCACAAGTATGGCAGTCGCAAACGTTCAATGGAAATGTAGGTACGGGCCAGGCTCTTCCAAGACCTTTAGAAAAAGCATTACGTGAAGACTATGGAGATAATTTTAAGTACCTAGTTATGTCATCGTGGACCAATGACCATTATCTTAAATATGGTGAAAAAAGCCTATCTCGACCTGGCAATTATATGCAGCGAGAAGCTCCTCATATGTTAGAATTACAAATGGTAAAAGGCGAAAAAGATGGACTCCGTGAAATAAACTCCATTATGCTTTCGGAATCCGCTGCTGATGCGCTTTTTGGTACAGACGAACCGATTGGAAAAGCAATCAAAGTAAGCAATGCATATGATTTGATGGTAACTGGGGTGTATAAGGACTTTCCTTACAATAGCTCCTTCAATGACACCGATTTTTTAATTCCATGGGAGAAATACCTAGCCACTAGAGAATGGGTGCGAGAAGCGGAAGATAGTTGGGGAAATAACTCTTTTCAAATGTTTGTTCAACTAGCAGATAACGCAACTATGGAGCGGGTTACTGCAACCATAAGAGATGTAAAAAAGAACTTAAATGAAGATACCGCAGAGTTCAATCCTCAAATATTCTTGCTCCCCATGAAAGATTGGTACCTCAGAAGTAATTTTGAACAAGGAAAACAGTCTGACGGGCGTATAAAGTATGTATGGCTTTTTGGAATCATTGGGGCATTTGTTCTATTGTTGGCTTGTATCAACTTTATGAATTTGAGTACAGCCCGTTCAGAGAAAAGGTCAAAGGAAGTCGGTATTCGAAAATCTATTGGGTCACAAAAAGGACAATTAATCTACCAATTTCTCAGCGAATCATTTTTAGTAGTCTTTTTTGCTTTCATAGTGGCACTAGTCATTGTACTCTTGTCATTAAATGGGTTCAATGAATTGGCTCGTAAAGAAATTATATTTCCATGGAATCGTATAGATTTTTGGCTGATTTCTCTCGTTTTTATACTATTCACAGCGCTCCTCGCCGGTAGTTATCCTGCCCTTTATCTTTCGTCGTTCAAACCTGTTGATGTTTTGAAGGGAACCTTTAAAGCTGGAAAATATGCGGGCTTACCAAGAAAAATTCTAGTGGTGCTACAATTTACAGTTTCGGTGGCATTCATTATAGGAACGGTAATTGTTATGCAACAAATTAATCATGCAAAAAACCGTCCTGTGGGTTATGAGAACGAAGGAATAATTCAAGTTCCTACATTCAGTCAAGATTTTACGGGTAAGTATGATTTGATGCGATCGGAGTTTTTAAATTCAAATGCCGTGGTTTCCATGTCGTCTTCCAGTAGTCCCACAACACAGATTTGGTCCAATAGAGGAGGCTTTACATGGGAAGGAAAACCCGAAGGTTTTCAAGAAGATTTAGCTTGGACGGAGGTTTCTCCGGAATATGCAAAATCATTGAATTTGAAGATTGTTGAAGGTAGAGACTTCTCTAGAAAATTTGCTTCTGATTCTTTAGGAGTACTCATTAACGAAACAGCCAAGAAGTATTTAGGAATGCCCGATCCCGTAGGTAAGTTTTTGAAAGATGATGATGAGGAAGATCCTAATCCGCCACTAAAAATTATTGGCGTGGTGCAAGATATGATTACGCAGTCTCCATATGAGCCCGTAAAACAGGGAGTTTATGTATATGATAGATTTAATAATTCTAGTTATTATAATCTCAGGTTAAATCCGAAGAAGAGCTCAAGCGAGAATATTGCAGTTATCGAAAGGGTATTTAAAGAACATTTTCCTGATATACCTTTTGAATACGATTTTATAGATGAAGAGTATGGCGAGAAGTTTGCTTCCGAAGAACGTATCGGTAGCTTATCCGGAATTTTTACAGCCCTTGCTATCTTAATCAGTTGTCTAGGACTTTTTGGGCTCACTTCATTCGTTGCAGAACAAAGAACCAAAGAAATCGGAGTGCGGAAGGTACTGGGGGCAACAGTTTTTAATGTTTGGAATATGCTTTCTAAAGACTTTTTGAAACTGGTCACTATCTCATGTTTCATCGCTATACCTATTGCCTATTTTGTTATGAATGGATGGTTACAAGACTATCCGTATCGCGTAATCTTAGAGTGGTGGATTTTTGTTTTGGCTGTTATAGGAGCAATGGGCGTGACAGTTTTAACAGTAAGCTTTCAAGCTATTAAAGCTGCAAAAGCAAACCCTGTTAAAAGTTTACGCACAGAATAGATCCCTTTAACTCACCCAAAGAGAGCGAATGTATTCTAATGAAAAAAGAGAAGAAAAATAAATTCCGAACCATTTCCCCCTCCTTTGGTGGGGGTTAGGGAGAGGCGAAAAATAGTAATCATGTTTAAGAATTATTTTAAAATCGCTTGGAGAAGCTTATCAAAAAACAAAAGTTTTACAATTCTAAATATTGTTGGACTTACTGTAGCTTTCGCAGCTGCCATTCTGTTAGGTATGGCTGCCATTTTTGAATTGTCGTATGATAGATTTCATAAGAATTTAGATACGACCCATCTGGTTTACACTACAATACAAACAACTAAAGGAGCAAAGGCCAGCACTTCACATCCTGTTCCGTTTGCACCTGCTCTTAAAGCTGAAGTTCCTGGAGTCGATAAAATCACTAGGTTTTTAGAAGATGGAAGCTTGATTTCTTATAACGAAAAAGTTATAGATATTGACGTGGTGTGGGTTGATTCTGACTTCTTTTCACTTTTTTCTTTTCCTGTTTTAAGTGGTAATAATGTACAACCATTGAACGAAGACAGATCGCTAGTGATTACAAAAGAAGCAGCCACAAGAGTCTTCGGTAAAACAGATGTTTCTGGCGAAACAGTACTGTTGCTAGTAGGTGGTGAAGAAGTCCCTTTTAAAATTAGTTCGGTTTTAGATGATATACCTGCCAATAGCAGTATCGAATTTGAAGTTGCAGTAAACTATATGCATCACCCAACCTATACTGATAATATCGACACCTGGAACTCGAATAATCACCAGATTTTTGTGCAATTACAAGAGGATTTATCTGCCAACGAATTTGAAAATCGCACTCATGATTTTTCAAATTCGCATTACAAAGAGTCTATTGATGATGCGAAACGCGATGGGGCTTTACCAGATGCAAGTGACCAGTACCATCAAATATCGTTAGTGCCACTAAAAGATATTGCTTTTGTCAATTATACAAATGGTAAAGCGCAAATTGATAGATCTTTACCCTATGTTATTTTGGGAATTGCTCTACTTCTGATTTGTATAGCTTGTATAAACTTTATCAATATGAGTGTCGCCAAAAATACAAGGCGATTGTCAGAGATAGGCATGCGTAAGACATTGGGCGCAGGCAGAAAACATGTGTTTTTCCAGTTTTGGAGTGAAAGTGTATTGATTTTTCTATCGACAATAGTCACAGGTACACTGCTAAGTTTTTTACTCTTAGATAAATTCAAAGAGCTTTTTAGAACGGCGGCCTCCTTTGAAAACACATTTTCACCTGCGATTTATATCATTGCACTAGTAGGTTTTCTAGCCATTACCTTAATTGCCGGAGGGTATCCTGCGGTTCTTCTTAGTAAGATAGGAACGCTGCAAGCCCTAAAGGGAAAATTGAAAACCAAAGGCGGCAATCAATTGCGTAATGTATTAATGGTGGTTCAATTTGCCATAGCCATTCTATTCATTAGTGGCACTTTCGTGCTATGGGGACAATTAGAATTTATGAGAACAAAAGATCTTGGCTTCAATAAAGAACACGTAATATCATTTCCAATTAACGGAAAAAAAAATAGCTATACGGCAGTAGAATTACTACGTAGTGAATTAGCTGGTAATCCTGATATTTTAGGTGTAACTGCATCTGACAACAACCTTGGTGTGGGTAAAGATGGAAATGCATCGACAAGCAGGCTTGGTTTTGATCATAAAAACAGATCTGTAAGCACCAATATGCTGGTTGTAGATTATGATTATCCAGAAATTTTGGATCTTGAAATGGTCGAGGGTCGTTCATTCAAAAGAGGCTACGCCGCAGACAGCCTTTCCATTGTAATTAACGAGGCTATGGCTTTGGAATTGGAGGAAGAAAATCCTGTAAATAAGCATATCATTATGGGAGACTCTACCAAGTATACCATCATTGGCATATTGAAAAATTACCATTTCAGTAAATTAAATAAGGCCATAGAACCTATCAGCTTATTTATGAATGATGATTGGGATCTCTACTATGCCTATGTAAAAATTTCACCAACCAATCTTTCGCAATCTTTTGATAAAGTAAAAGAAGCTTGGACCAAAGTAGAGCCAGAAGCTACTTTTATGGGTTCTTTTCTCGATGAGAACATCGATAGAACTTTCAGAAGAGAAAAAGCTATGATTACTATTATTACGAGCGGAGCTATAATAGCCATACTGTTAAGCTGTATTGGCTTGCTAGCTATCTCCTTATTAGTAGTTAACCAGCGTACGAAAGAAATAGGAATTCGCAAAGTGGTTGGTGCCGGTATAAGGTCTTTGACCTTTTTGTTGGCGAAAGATTTTGTCAAATTAGTACTTATCGCTTTTGTAGTTATAGTTCCGATAGCGTGGTATGCTGCCAGTACATGGCTAGAAACGTATACCTACCGTATGAATCTATCTGTTTGGTTGTTTGCAGCTGCAGGTCTATTGGCAATTTTTATTGCCTTAATAACGATCAGTACGGGAACTATAAAGGCCGCTTTACAAGATCCTGTAAAAAGCCTACGAACAGAATAAGTCAATCAAAAAAAATAAATTATCATGTTAAAAAATTATCTAAAAATTGCTTGGAGAAACTTACTTCGAAATAAGAGTTTTTCGGTGCTCAATATTGTAGGACTTTCAATCGGACTTGCAGTGACTGCGCTTATTCTGATATGGATCAATTTTGAAGTTGGCGTTGATCAATTCCATGAAAAAAAAGACAGAATATATGAAGTGTACAATGAATACCCAATTGATGGTGAAATTTGGACATGGAACTCCACACCAAAAATAATGGGGCCTACGATCAAAAAAGACTATCCGGAAGTGGAAGGGGTTTCACGATATAATTACGATGATACTTTTTTATTTTCTGTAGACGAAAAAAGAATTAAATCTACAGGTACTATTGTAGATCCCGACTTTTTGAATATGTTTAGTTTTCCACTAATTGAAGGTAATATAAAAACCGTTTTAGAAGATGTCAATTCGGTTGTCATTACAGAAACCTTTGCAAAGAAACTATTTGGCGACCAACCAGCGGTCGGAAAAGTTGTAAAAATAGATAATACGGACTCCTTTAAGGTAACAGGAATTTTAAAAGACCTCCCCAATAACACAGGTTTTAATTTCGAATTTTTAATGCCTTGGGCATACTTAAAACAAAAAGGTTGGAATGATGAAAATTGGGGCAATAATTCGATAGCTACCTATGTATTATTGAAAGGGGGCACCGACTATAAAGCTTTTTCTGAGAAAATAAAAGCATTGCGAAAGACCTATGATAAAGACTCGCCAGACATGGTTACCTTTTTATACCCTTGGTCGAGGTATTGGCTGTACTCAGAGTTCGAAAATGGAAAAGAAATTGGCGGTCGTATCGATTTGATTCGATTATTTGGTATTATCGCCGCTATTATTTTGATTATTGCTTGTATTAACTTTATGAACCTCAGTACCGCTCGAAGCGAAAAAAGAGCTAAAGAAGTAGGAATACGCAAAGTAATAGGAGCTGAAAAAGGATCACTAGTAGGTCAATTTTTGGGCGAATCAATCTTAATTTCATTTATCGCCGCGGTATTAGCATTGTTAATTGTATTGGTAGCTTTACCGCCATTTAAAACATTAGTAGGCAAACCCTTGTCTTTAGACGTTATGAATTTTTGGTTTTGGCTTACGGCATGCGGTGTTATTTTATTCACTGGAATGTTAGCGGGTAGCTACCCTGCATTATACCTTTCCGGATTCAAACCTTCGGCAGTTCTAAAAGGTACTTTCAAAAAGATGAAAAGTCCTGTAACGCCCAGAAAAGTATTAGTTATACTTCAATTTTCTGCTGCGATTATTCTTATTACTGCCAGCATCATTGTTACGCAGCAAATGAAAAAAGTACAAGATCGCCAATCGGGATATTCTAAAAACAATTTGATTTATACGATGATGGAAGGCGATATGGAAAAAAATTACACCCTAATAAAAGAAGAACTTTTAACTACGGGGATCGCAGAATCGGTAACCAAAACGAATTCCCCGATAACAGCAACTTGGAGTAATACCTGGGGTTTCGAATGGAAAGGTAAAAGTGAAGATAACATGACTCTGGTTCATAGGTTTATCGTTGATGATGCTATAACTAAAACCATGGGCTTAGAACTAATTGCGGGGCGAGATTTTGATCTGAAAGCGTATCCTACAGATTCGACCGCAGCTATTGTTAATGAATCAATGGTTGCCCTAATGAATATAAAAGAACCTATAGGCCAAACAATAAAAGATAACGGCATCGAGTGGCGTATCGTTGGCGTGGTAAAAGATTTTATCATGAATTCTCCATTTCAAAAGGTAGAACCCATGGTTATTGAAGGGGCGCAGGCTTGGTTCAACGTAATTCACATCAAATTTAATAAAGAAGCCGCTACTGCAAAAAGCTTGGCAATGACCGAAGCTGTTTTTCGTAAATATAATGCGGAGTATCCTTTCAATTATGAATTTGTAGATCAAGTATATGCCAAAAAATTCGATAGTGAAAAAAGAACAGGTAAGCTAGTAAGCCTATTTACACTTCTTACTATTTTCATCAGTTGTTTGGGCTTATTTGGTCTTGCCAGTTACATGGCCGAAAACCGGATTAAAGAAATTGGTATTCGCAAGGTTTTAGGAGCTTCCGTTCAGAGTATAACCAAGCTCCTATCCAAAGATTTCTTAAAATTAGTTATGATTGCAATTGTTCTGGCCGTACCCATTTCTTGGTATTTGATGAGCAAATGGTTGGAAGAGTTTGCGTATAGAATAAATATTTCTTGGTGGACATTTGCCCTAGCCGGAATTTTTGCGCTTATGATAGCCTTATTAACTGTAAGCTATCAAGCCATTAAAGCAGCTATTGCAAACCCCGTTAAAAGTTTAAGAACAGAATAAAAGAAAAACGATGCTATTACAATTAAACAATATCTTCAAATGGGTCAATTCAGGAGGCCAGCGTATCTTCTTATTAAAAGATATTAATCTTCAAGTGGAAGAAGGAGAGTTTATCTCTATAATGGGACCCTCTGGTTCAGGAAAATCTACTTTACTGAATGTTATCGGCATGCTCGATACATTTGATGAAGGAACCTACGATTTCTTACATGAATCGGTGCATAGCCTTAAAGAAAAGCATCGTGCCAATTTGTATAAAGAATATATCGGTTTTGTATTTCAATCGTATCATTTATTAGATGATTTAACGGTGAAAGAGAATTTAGAAATGCCCTTATTGTACAAAAAGTTCAAAGGCTCAGAGCGAAAAGCTATAGTAGCAGATATGTTAGACCGATTCAATATCGTTGGTAAGAAAGATTTATTCCCAACACAATTGAGTGGGGGGCAGCAGCAATTGGTTGGTGTAGCACGTGCTTTAATTGCCAATCCGAAACTTATTTTAGCTGATGAACCAACAGGTAACCTGAATTCACAGCAAAGTGAGGAGATTATGGAGCTTTTCAAAAAACTCAATGAAGAAGATGGGGTTACTATTATTCAAGTGACGCACTCTGAGCAAAATGCCGCCTACGGATCTCGTATTATTAATTTGTTAGACGGAAGAAAAGTTGAAATATAACTTTTAAGGACTATAAATTCAGAGCCAGACTTAAAAATAGTTGGTCTTTAAATAAGTTTAATAAGCTGTTCTTAAAAAAAAAGCCGAATATGCCTCGGTTTAATTTTCCTCCCAGCCTTTCGTTCGCCATACTGCATGCTGCCATTGAGGATGATTCAATAACTTCAAGAGAATGAACTTCAATATTTCATATATCTATTAAGCGAATACTAGCGTAAGTCTCACCGTAAACACCTAGATTTTCTAGTTCAATTCTAGCGATTAGAATTTAAATCTCGCCTAATTCATAATCTCTAAAATGATACGCTGACGGCTTTACTAAGGGCAACCTATTTTTTTAAATTCTTAATGTAGTGGTCATTTTATCTATTTACCAAGATAACATAAGGCCCATTTCTTACACCTTAAAATAAGACCAAATTCTTACGTTTTTTTTCTAAAATATGTTAACTTTAAATTATACTTTTGTTTGAAGTTCATTGAAAACATTGATTAGGCGAGATACAAGATTACTATCCATTTGGGATGCTATTACCAAACCGACACGCCAATACCTCTGATTATAGGTATGGCTTCCAAGGGCAGGAGATGGACAACGAGATCAAGGGGGAAGGGAACAGCGTGAATTTTAACGCAAGAATGTATGACCCTAGGATTGCCAGATGGAAGTCTCGAGATCGCTACGAGGCTAAATATACAGATATATCACCTTACAGTTTTAGCCTTAATAGTCCCCTTGTGTTCAATGACCAATCAGGCGATACGGTAAAAATAAAAGTGACAAAAAGAAAAGTAGGTACTACCAAAATAAATTTATTCTCATCCAGTGAAATAAAGAAAAGTAAGGGTAAGTTAAAGCAAAAGACCATAACTGTACCTGTATATGAAGTCCAGATTACAAATGAAAGTGGTTCTAGTGCAACTTTTTATTTTACCCGAGAAGCATTTAGAGGGAGTGTGAAAAAACCAAAAGAAGATCCCATTGATGTAACCTTTGACCCTCTAGATAGTGGTGAAACTTTCCTAGGGAAAATTAGGAGTAGATGGAGTGGCACTGAAAACGTTCTTGAAGTTACACCTTTAAGTGGTAAAAGAACTGACGGATATTTATCCTTCAAGGGATTGGGTAGTAGTAGAGAAAAATTAATTAGAAAATATGTTCAGTTTCACTTAAAAGGGGCTTCCGATGGTTGTTTATTATGTGTAGGTTCTGGACAATTTGAATCAAAGGAGAAAGGAGTGAAATTGATTACAAAAGATTTAGCTGCGAATTCAGGCAATTCCATGAAAAATTTCATGGCCAAAATAAAACTATTTCAAGCTGAGGATTTAAAAGTAAATAAATCAGATGTGATTACAGTTAATTTTGAGATGTTAGAATCTGAAGACGAATCAAATGAAAACCAAGCTAACAATCAATCTACTTACACAATTTCATTAGACAAATTACTTCCCACATTTGAAAAAATGGACTTCAGTATTACGAAAGAAGAGATAAAGAAGATAGAAAAGTATATAAAGAGTTTAAATACAACGGAAAATAATCAAAACCCAGATAGTAAATGAAAAAGTATTTAATATTTCTTTCGTTAATGATTGTTATTTTAGGGATATCCTGTAAAAGAAAAAATCAAGCTACAATTGGGGAATCAAATCACAATCCCAATGACACTTCTAGGGAGGTTAAAGTGATATTTGATAAAAGTATTGTTGATGCCAACATATGTGGCTCAGGTTTTACAGTGTACCCCAAAACCAAGTACACATCTTTGTTAAAGAATTACCTTTACTCAAACCTTATCGATAAGAGTCCATGTAAAACAATAGGGTCTAAAACTCTTTTTAAAACTGATATTTTTAAAAAGACTATAATTTTCATCTATACTGACAAATTTTTTTTAGAATCAGGTATTTATGAGGATGAATATATGTGGCAGGAAGAGTATATAAGCCTATTAGTCAATATTTCAGATTCAGATATAAGAAAAGAAATAGTTAATGATTTATTGGGAGAGAATATTTCGGACGGTTTAATCGTATTTTTTGATGAAGACATAACTCAATTTTCAAATTTTAATTTCTTCCTTGAAAAGAACAAGAGTGACTTTTATGAAATGATTTTTTTGTATGCGATTGCTCATAATATAAAAAATGTGGATTTAAAGAATAGTCTTAGAAAGGTGATTTTATCTTGTAATAATTATGATGACGAAATCTTTTCTAGATTGAATTTTGGTTTAAGCTCAAAGGGGAATATTCAATATGCTGAATTCTTAGAGCTTGCTTACGGGGGAGTTTGATCCCCCGTCCGCTGCCGCACAGCCTGTCCCACTTTGCGGGAAATCCTTTCGTGTGGTCAAAAAGACTATAGAATACTTTTTGTTTCTGCAAATAGTATAGCTTTACAAAGTGAGCAGAAACTATAAATTCCACAATCCTTATGGTCTATATTTTGTAAGCTTTGCGGTAGTGGAATGGCTCG
>CALDYU010000021.1 GCA_937944485.1 uncultured Flavobacteriaceae bacterium
GATTTTTTCTATTTTGGCTTTCATTCTTTCTGCTATAATTGATAATCTAACAGCTACTATTGTTTTAATTACTATTCTTCAAAAGGTGATTAAAGACCGTGAAACAAGATTATGGTTTGCAGGTTTAATTATTATTAATGCCAATGCTGGTGGTGCTTGGTCTCCAATAGGGGATGTTACAACAACAATGTTATGGATTGGCAAGAAAGTAACTACCATGAAATTAATTAGTTATCTTCTAATTCCGTCACTAATTTGTATGCTACTACCCGCTTTTATAGCTTCTTTTTTACCTGCTTTCAAAGGGCAATTGAATACCACAAACGAAGCCGATAAGCCAGCGGGAAAACTAAGTGCTAGAATGTTGTATTTAGGATTAGGAGCCATAGTTTTTGTCCCTATTTTCAAAACAGTTACACATTTGCCTCCATACGTAGGTATGATGCTCTCGTTAGGAGTTGTAGCAACATTTGCAGAAATATATAGTAAAAGTAAATTCAATATTAGCAATGTAAGTGATGATGATGGCGAGCATATGTCAGCACATCATGGCCCGGTGCATAGTTCTTTATCTAAAATAGAATTGCCGAGTATTCTCTTCTTTTTAGGGATTTTAATGGCCGTGGCGGCACTAGAATCATTAGGTCAATTATTTGGTTTCGCAACCTGGTTGCAAGATAGTACTCCGATGTTAGGAACTGAAATGGCAGGAACTCGTGTCTCTGATTTGGTTGTACTGTTGTTGGGTGTTGGTTCAGCAATAATTGACAATGTGCCTTTAGTAGCAGCCAGTTTAGGGATGTTCTCAGAAACACTCGATGATCAGTTATGGCATTTTATTGCTTATTCAGCTGGAACCGGAGGTAGTATGTTAATTATCGGTTCGGCAGCGGGTGTAGTCGCTATGGGGATGGAGAAGATTGATTTCTTCTGGTATTTGAAGAAAATTACTTGGTTAGCAGCCATCGGATTTTTGGCAGGTGCAATCACTTTTATTTTATTGCGACAATTTATTTAATTCCATATACTTTAATTGCAATACGCCCGTTATAAGGGCAAATGTAAATACGAAAGAATTTTATGTCATTATTTCTAAACCTAACACAAGACCCTGAATTGGGTGAGGTATTGTCTGAAGAAAAAACACTTTCTGTAATTGACTTGATATTTAATGGAGGTACAGGTAGTGTTGTCATTATTTCTGTTTTGTTTTTAATGCTCGGTGTTGCGCTTTATATCTATTTTGAGCGCATTTTAGCTATAAAAGCTGCTTCAAAAATTGATAGTAATTTTATGAATCAGATTCGTGATCATGTATCAGGAGGAAAATTAGATGCCGCAAAAATGTTGTGCGCACAGACTGATTCGCCAGTTGCAAGGTTAACGGAAAAAGGAATTTCTAGAATTGGCAAACCATTAGACGACATTAATACTGCGATTGAAAATGCAGGTACCTTAGAGGTTTATAAATTAGAGAAAAACGTAAGTATATTGGCAACCGTTGCTGGTGCAGCACCAATGATTGGCTTCTTAGGAACCGTAATTGGTATGATTTTGGCATTCCATGAGATGGCCACTAGTGGTGGTCAGGCTGAGATGGGATCTTTAGCGTCTGGTATTTACACGGCTATGACAACAACAGTAGCCGGATTGATCGTTGGTATTATCGCTTATATCGGTTATAATCATTTGGTCAATAGAACCGATAAAGTGGTGCATAAAATGGAAGCTAATGCGGTAGAGTTCTTAGATCTTCTTAACGAACCACTATAAGTAAGCTATGAAGTTAAAAGGAAGAAATAAGGTTAGTCCTGACTTTAGCATGTCATCAATGACGGATATTGTATTCTTGTTATTGATATTTTTCATGTTAACGGCAAATTCACCGAATGCATTAGATTTATTACTGCCTAAGGCCAAGGGTAAATCAACAAATACGCAAAATGTTTCAGTAAGCATCGATAAGAACTTACAGTATTTTGTGAACAATGAGAGAATTAACGGGGAGTATATAGAAATTGAATTAAAAAAAGCATTAGAAGGACAAGATAAACCCACAATTATTCTGAGAGCAGAAGAAAGCGTCGCCATAAAAGAAGCGGTGAATGTTATGGATATTGCTAATAGAAATAATTACAAAGTTATTTTGGCCGTGCGACCTAATTAATGCCAACGCATTAGTTTAGGCATATATTTTGTTTCTTTTTCTAGATCATAGCTGTCGGAAGGCAGGCGAGTTTCTCCAAAAATAGTTCTTAACAGTAGAGCAGAATTTTTAAAACTGAATTGGCATTATGTCATTTTTAGATACGAGACACAAAAAGAAATCATTTACCCTTACCACTTTCCTTTTAAGTGCATTACTGCTTGTGTTATTTTATATAGGACTTACCTATATGGATCCGCCCGAAGAAAACGGTATTTCAATAAACTTTGGAACCACTGACTTTGGTAAAGGTCGCGTTCAACCGAAAGAAAAGATTCGATCTGAGCCTATTGATAAACCACCTGTTGAACCAGTAAAACAAGAAAAAATTGAAGAGCAGGTTGTTGAAGAACCGGTTGTAGAAGAAATCCCCGAAAAAGTGGAAGCTAAAGAAGCGCCTTCAGAAAAAGTATTGACACAAGAGAGTGCCGAAGCAATTAAAATAAAACAGGCAAAAGAAGCTAAAAAAAGAGCAGAAGATGCTGCAAAAGCAGCTCAGAAAAGAAAAGAAGATGCTATAAAACGTGAAAAAGCTAAAGCTGCCAAAATTGCGCAGCAAAAGAAGGCTGCGGAAGAAAAGGCAAGAAAAGAGCAAGAAGCTAAAAAGAAAGCACTTGATGAAATGATGGGGGGATTGAATAAATCTGACGGAACCGCTGCTGGTTCAGAAGGTAATGATAACAGTGCAGGCGATAAAGGGCAACCCGATGGCGATCCTTATGCTACGAGTTATTATGGTGGACCAGGGTCTGGTAATGGTACCGGTTCACACGGTTTGGGAGGACGTTCTTTGCGAAATAGAGGTAAAGTGCAACAAGAGTGCAATGAAGCTGGAATTGTGGTTGTAAAAATAGTGGTTAATAGAAATGGAAAAGTGATTCAAGCGATTCCTGGTGTCAAAGGAACTACCAATAATGCACCTTGCTTGCTAGAACCTGCACGAAAAACAGCACTTTTACATACCTGGAATTTGGATTCTAATGCGCCAAGCCAACAATCGGGTTGGATAGAAGTTGTTTTTAAATTAGGAAAGTGACTTATAATGAGACTTTAGATTGGATGTTTAAGCAACTTCCAATGTACCAAAAACTAGGTAAAAAAGCATTGAATGCTAAGCTTGATAAAATAATTCACTTTTCAAGGCATCTAGAATACCCGGAGAAAAAATTCAAAAGCATACATGTTGCTGGTACAAACGGCAAAGGCTCGAGTAGCCATATGATGGCCTCTATATTGCAAGAAGCTGGATATAAAGTAGGACTTTATACATCGCCCCACTTAAAAGATTTTAGAGAACGTATTCGCATCAATGGAGAAAAGGTACCTGAGCATTACGTCGTTCAATTTATTGCAGATAATCGTTCTTTTTTTGACCAACATAAATTGTCATTTTTTGAAATGACTGTAGGTATGGCTTTTGAATATTTCTCCAAGCAAAAGGTAGATATAGCAGTAATTGAAGTTGGCCTTGGCGGAAGGTTTGATTCTACTAATATTATAAGTCCTGAAGTTTCTTTGATAACCAATATTGGTTTAGATCATACAACAATTTTAGGGAATACACTCGCCGAAATTGCTCGTGAAAAAGCTGGTATTATTAAGGAAGGAGTACCCGTAGTCATAAGTGAATATCAAGAGGAAACTGCCCCGGTATTTGAAGCTGTTGCTACACAAAAGAACGCCAAGCTAATATATGCTGAGGAAGTTGACATGCATAATTATGAAATGGCTTTATTGGGGAGTTATCAGGCTAAGAATGGCAAAGGAGTTATTTCTTGTCTAAATGTTCTAGATGGCTTTAGAATAGGCCGGCAAGAGGTTGTACAAGGCCTCAAAAATGTGATTTCCAATACAGGTTTAATGGGGCGATGGCAACTACTCTCGGAGAATCCTATGATCATTTGTGATTCTGCGCACAATAAAGAAGGACTCGACTTGGTCTTAAAACAAATCGCAGAAAAAGAAGTTGAACAACTTCATATAGTACTTGGTTTTGTAAAAGAGAAGCAGCTGGCAACAATTCTTCCTTTATTCCCAAAGAATGCGAAATACTATTTCTGCAAACCTAATATTGACAGAGGCTTAGAGGCCAGTATATTGAGGAAAGAAGCCGGTGATTTTGATTTAATAGGAGAGCGTTATGATTCGGTGAAAAAGGCATATATTGCGGCTTTGGCTAATGCGAAAACTGAGGATTTTATTTTTGTTGGAGGCAGTAATTTTGTTGTTGCTGAAGTGCTTTGATTTTTTCCTAATTTTTCTTTTGGAGTAATTAAAACTATTCTATATTTGCAATCCCTTTAAGGGCTCTTAGCTCAGTTGTCCGTCCGGATGAATCCATTCGGGCAGGGTTCAGACAACTAGCCTTATAGCAGGGTAAATTTTAATATTTAGTGGGGCTCTTAGCTCAGTTGGTTCAGAGCACCTGCCTTACAAGCAGGGGGTCACTGGTTCGAATCCAGTAGGGCCCACATCACGCAGAAAATCCACATCTATAGATGTGGATTTTTTCTTTTCCATAAAGTCAAGAAGTAATTCTAGGGGTTTATTGCAGTGAGAAAGTACAATGTCATTTCGCGGGGGGGTATTTTCAGAATTTAGCAGTCGAATTTTTTATCAAAAGAGTCAGTTTTCTTCGATCTAAGATGTTTTACAGATTTGCTTGAATGAAATTTAGGGAATTCAAAATTAATTTTACCTTAGCAGAATAGTTCTAGGGTTATTAGCTCAGTTGGTTTAGAGCGCTGCCTTGACAGGGCAGAGGTCACTGGTTCGAATCCAGTATGACCCACATCAAGCAGAAAATCCACATATGTAAATGTGGATTTTTCTTTTCCATAAAGTCAAGAAGTTATTTAATGGGTTTGCGGAAAAGAAAAAGCACAAGACGATTTTGTGGCTGGGTATTTTCTATTTGCAGAAGAGGTTATCAATGGATATGTAATCCAATATGACCCATATCAAGCAGAAAATCCGCATATGTAAATGTGGATTTTTTCTTTTTTAAAAAAAAAGTTTCTTTTAAAAGTGACCTCATTCAAAAAATGGTGTCTTAAGACTTACATTCACTTGTGTAATAAATTTTATAGTTAGAAAGTTTTAGCATTTTTAAAATAGCAAAATGGCTTTTGAACAAAGTGATATTCAATAATATTTATAATACAATGACAGCTATTTTCATATAGCGGCGTAAAATAGTCTGTCTTGTGTTGCCAAATTCGAAATTACAGTGTAACTATGTTTTTGTTCTGTAAGTGCCCTAAAATCGAGATTTTATAGATGCAAAATTTAGGGGGAATTATACTGTGATATTCCTTGAATTTGGCTAAAAGCCCCGCCTTGTGCGGGGCTTTTAAATTTTATTCATTATTTTCTATAAGTATTACAAATTAATAAAGTAGTACAATTCTTACAATATTTATTCGTTATGGTATGTAGATTTAATTCCCCCCAGTTATCTCATTTATGAAGATCATTTAAAAGATGTGACTTTTAAACAAAAATGGTGTCTAAATAAATTAGTAACGGTACTTACAGATTGAAAATTGAACTAGCGGCAATAGAAATGACCGATGAACAGCTCGTGCGAAAAATCGTAAAGAGCAATAATGTTATGCTGTTTGAAATTATCTATGACCGTTATGCCAGAATAATATATAACAAGTGTAATAGTTTTTCAAAATCAAAAGCGGAAGCAGAAGACCTTACGCAAGATGTCTTTTTGCTTCTTTTTGTAAAATTAAGCAGTTTTCAAGGTAGATCTAAGTTTTCTAGCTGGTTGTACGCATTTACATATAATTTCTGTGTGAATTATGTAAATAGGAATAAAGGAAGAAAAATTAGTGATAGATCAGATTCAATTTCTGAAACACCAGAACGCCTGCCGGATTATCTTGATGAAGATGGCATTTTTGAAATGCGCTCTACAAATTTGAAGAGAGCTCTAGAAAATATTGCTCCTGAAGATAAAACTATTTTACTTTTAAAATATCAAGATGATGTTTCAATAAAAGAACTAACGCAGCTTATGCAAATAAGTGAAAGTGCCGTAAAAATGCGTTTGAAAAGAGCAAAATCAAGAATATTAGAAACCTATAACAAACTATCCCCTAATGTCTAAACGTAAGCGAAATCCTTTTAAGGAACTGGAAAAATCGCTTCATGATGCGCCGCAGCATATGAAGAAAAAAGTAATGAATGATATAGCAACCGCTAAGCTGGTCATGGAAATGGCTTCATTATTTACGTGTAATTACAAAGCAACTTTGGAAGAAATGTTTAAAACCAACCCTAATATTGAGTATTAACTCAAAAACTATCGCTATGAAAACCATGACTGAATGGAAGGATATTAGTTTGAATACCTTATCATCAATTATAACGGAAATTAAGCCAGCCTTATTTAATATTCTAGGTGCTATTTTAGTTATTATAGTTGGGTGGCTAGTGAGTAGAATAATTCGATTTATTCTTAAAAAACTGCTGCGATTGGCGAAAGTTAATAGTCTCTCTGATCGTATAAATGAGGCAAATCTTTTTGGCTCCTTACAAGCAAAAATAAATCTTGAAAAAATAATCTTAGGTTTCGTAAAATGGGTGCTAATACTAATTATAGTGATTGTTGCTGCTGATATTACCGAATTAACAGTAATATCTACTGAAATTGCCAACCTACTTCGTTATTTACCAATTCTATTTAGTGCAGTTGTTATATTTATGATAGGTTTATATGCATCTAACTTAATACGCAGTATGCTTAAAAATGTACTTGAGACTATGCGTCTCGGTGCATCTAAAATCATTAGTAGTGTTGTGTTTTATGTACTTATCATTTTTGTTACAATTACTGCACTTAATCATGCGGGAATAGATACTCAAATTATTACTAATAATTTCACCTTAGTTCTCGGGGCGTTTTTGTTAGCATTTGCTTTGGCATTTGGCTTGGGTTCCAGAGAAGTGGTTGGTGATTTATTAAGAACTTTTTACGCACGTAAAAATTATTCTGTGGGTGACAAGATCAAATTCAATGAAATACAAGGCACAATTGTCGCTATAGATAGTATTTTCTTAACCCTAGAAACTGACAATAAGAAACAATTGGTAATTCCGGTTAGAGAAATAGTAAACTCAAGAATTGAACTTCTACAATAGTGTGATTATGGTTGGTTAGGCTGTTGCTAAGGTGTGGTTCTTATGAATCACACCTTTTTTGTTTAAAGTATTTCAATAAGCCTTTCTAGTGCCATACCCCGTGAACCCTTTATTAAAAGGTGTGACTTTTTTTGAATAGGATTACTTTTTAGGAATATAGATAAATCATGGAAAGAACGAAATACCTTCAGAGAGGTGTCGATGTTAGCAAAATGATCGCCAACTAAGTAGGTTGTTTTAAAATCAAGTTGTTCTGCTAAATCAGCAATAAATTGGTGTTCTTTATTAGCAGTCTCCCCTAATTCAAACATATCACCCAAAAAGACAAATTTAGGACTACCTTCAATGGTTTTAAAGTTTTCAAGGGCAGCTTGCATACTTGTTGGATTGGCATTGTAGGCATCCAGAATAATTTGGTGTCCGTTTTTTGTTATTATTTGAGAACGATTGTTATTTGGTACATAAGATTCAATAGCTTGTCTAATTGTTGGCAGAGGAATATTAAAATACTTTCCCATTAAAATGGCAACAGCACAATTAGTGAAATTATAATGGCCTATTAGTTTCGTCTGTATGGTTAGATGTTCTACTTTGAGCTTTACAAAGGGTTCTGCTCCTAAAAATTCAATGGCATAATATTCGGGAGAGTTTTGACTAAATCCATACTTAGGTACATAACTGCTCAATTTTTCTAGCTGAATTGCATCATCGGCATTTAAGAATATTGAATTTTTATGTTGTATTAAATAATCATAGAGCTCGCTCTTACCTTTAATTACTCCTGCCTCACTTCCGAAACCCTCTAGGTGCGCTTTACCAAAATTGGTGATATAACCAAAATCAGGTTGCGCTAGTTCACATAAAAATTCTATTTCTTTCTGATGATTTGCTCCCATTTCTACAATAGCAAATTGGGTGTCGGGCTGCATAGAAAGCAAGGTTAAAGGAACACCGATATGATTGTTTAAATTGCCAATAGTGGCAATGGTCTGGTATGATTTCGAAAGAACACTTTTAATGAGTTCTTTGGTTGTGGTTTTACCGTTACTACCAGTCAACGCAATAACGGTTGCAGTACAATAGTTTCGATGAAATGTGGCTAGTCTTTGAAGTGTTTGTAATACATCATCAACTAGAATGCAATTTTCACCTGTATATTTTTTATCATCTATGACGGCATATTTCGCACCTTTTTTCAAGGCATCATTGGCGTATTTGTTTCCATCGAAATTAGGTCCTTTTAATGCGAAATAAATACACCTTTTATCGAGTTTTCGGGTATCCGTACAAGCTCTTGGAAATTTTAAAAAAATGCCATGCAATTCTTCTATAGTCATAAAACAAAAGTATAAAAAAAGCCTCGACATTACTGTCAAGGCTTTTCATCTTCCGAAGCAATTTTTATTTTGCTCTTTTACCTCTTGGGGTTTTATTTTTTGTTTTTGATTTTGAACCTACTCGTGACATAGCACATCTAAAACCAATATAGTCTGTTGCCATGTACTGCGGTAAATATCTACGTTGTGCAGGGTCTAACCAGTATGCTCTATCTCTCCATGAGCCACCTTTAAAAACACGCACTTCATCATTTATTAATGAAGTTCTGTTATTTGATTTATCATACTCACGAATCAATTTACCCGTAGAATCACGTGCTACTTTGTGTTTCGGAGAATCATACATTTTTCGTTGATTTTCTTCACCTTCTTCTTCATCACTGAATTGGTCGAAAAATCTAGAAGACCCAGGATCACCATCTCTGTAAGCACGGTTATCACTAGAATCAAAATTCGTTCTTAAATAAGTTTCTTCTTCATCAACAGCGACCATCTTAATTTCACCAGGTAAATTCACTGCTACTATTTTACCATTTGGTAAGGTATCATATACAACAGAATCTTTTAGGATGTTTACTTTACCATCTTCACCAATAGCGGTTTTCATATATATATTACCTCTGTAATAGTTGAAATCACTTACTTCATCATCTACAATAGGTCGGTATACATCAGCAACCCATTCGGCAACATTACCCGCCATATCGTATAATCCAAGATCATTTGGCTTATAAGACATCACTTGTGCAGTAATATCTGCACCGTCATCTGACCAACCTGCAATTCCGCCATAATCACCTTTACCTTGTTTAAAGTTAGCTAACTGATCTCCACGACCAACGCGCTGACCGTTTCTTGTATAATCACCTTCCCATGGGTATTTTTTTCTACCTCTATAGTTATTGTATTCTCTTGTGCCTTGGTTTGCTTGCGCAGCATACTCCCACTCTGTTTCGGTAGGTAGTCTATACTCCGGAGAAATAATACCTGTACTACGTTTTGCATAGGTATTCGTACTATCTTTTTTCTGCTTTCCTTGAAGTGAATCAATTTGACCATTATAAACTGATTCAGGTCTATTCAAATAAGCTTCCGTACTAAAGGTTCCTTGAACTTCACCAGAAGCAGCTTGATATTTTGCGTCTTTAGATAAATAACCTTCTCTTTCTAATAATACTTCATTAACACGATCAGTTCTCCATTCAGCAAACTGAGTTGCTTGAATCCAATTTACACCAACAACTGGGTACTCAGCGTAACCAGGGTGACGCAAATAATTATTAGTCATAGTTTCATTAAAACCAAGGCGATTTCTCCAAACTAAGGTATCAGGTAAAGCACCTTTGTAGATATTAGCGTATTTCGGATTTTCTGGCGGATACACATTCTTTAAGTAATCTAAATACTCTAAATACATCACATTGGTAACCTCAGTTTCATCCATATAGAATGATTGCACATGTTGCGATGTTGGTGTATTATTCCAATCATGCATTACATCATCTTGCACCTTTCCTTTGGTAAATGTACCACCTTCAATAAAAACAAGACCAGGTGCAGTTTCTTGCTCCTTAAAATCTGTATTGTACTGAAATCCACCTTCTTTGGCATTAATTTTCCAACCTGTAGCTCTTGAGACATTTTTTGAGGAACCAGATTTTTTACAGCTGGTAACTGTAAAGCCTCCTGCTATAACGGCACAAGAAAGTACAACTTTGATAAACTGTTTTTTCATAATTAGGACTTGAGATTCAAATAAGTTTACTGCCTTTTCAAGCAGTTTGTATTTTGGATTTTGATTAATTAAGTATCACTTTCGGCATATAAAACGATGATTTGGGTATAATATTTCATTCTTTTAAAAATATTTTGCAAATCAATTCAAAGGCTTTAAAATCAGAGTAGTCATACTAAATTCATAACGCTAGATATTGATGATTAGTATGGTTTACATGTGGTTTCTTCGGAAGAGAAAAGAGCAATAATTTAGTAAGTGCAAAAAATCATCTACGACTACCTGTATATTTTGAGTTTCAATATTTTGAATTTAGGCAGATTGATTCTCTAAAAATAATGATCAAATAATATAAGATATCCTTAAAATACCCGTTTACGTGTCATACGTCCGATATTTTTTTTTAATTGTTGGACATTATAAATATTTGCCAATTAAATTAGCTAGAAAGAAATGAAAAAAATATTATTAATAGTTCTGCTTGCCTTTGTTTGTAAACTATCTGCTCAGGATAATGAACGTGTAATTACTACTGCTGTTCCTTTTTTGACTATTGCTGCTGATGCAAGATCAGCTGGTATGGGTGATATGGGTGTCGCAACGTCAACGGATGCTTTTTCACAACAATGGAATCCTGCGAAATTCGCCTTTGCCGAACGAAAAATAGGAATAGGCCTGAGTTACACACCCTATTTAGAAAGTATTATTACTGATATTGCGCTTTTGAATGCAAGTTTCTACAATAAAATAGATGATCAAAGTGCTTTTGCAATAGGGCTGCGTTATTTTACTTTGGGTGAAATTGAGCTTCGCCAATTTGCGAATGACCCGGGTACGGTTGCAAAACCAAATGAGTTAGCTCTTGATGGATCTTATTCTTTAAAATTAAGTCCTACTTTTTCGATGTCGGTCGGCGGTCGTTTTATACGGTCAAACTTAAGGTTGCCGGATAACGGAAATGTTGATTCGCAGGCGGCGACTTCTTTTGCTGTTGATGTTTCAGGGTACTATCGGTCTAGAGAAAAGGCATATAATAGTTTTGATGGTCGTTGGAGAGCTGGATTTAATTTTTCTAACCTAGGAGGAAAAATACAATATGATGCTGGCGGGCAAGAAAATTTCTTACCGACTAATTTGAAGGCTGGTGTTGGTTTTGATTTTATTTTAGATCAAGATAATGTGATTGGCCTGACCACAGAATTTAATAAGTTATTGGTGCCGACGCCGCAAGATTTCAATGGTGATGGTACCATAGATGCTTTAGATAATGATGAGTATCAGCAAATTGGTTTTTTTGAAGGAATTTTTCAATCATTTGGAGATGCACCTGATGGTTTTGGAGAGGAGTTGAAAGAATTTACATGGGCTTTAGGAGCTGAATATACCTACCAAGATTCATTTATGATTCGAACAGGTTATTTTAATGAAAGCGAAGAAAAAGGTTCACGAAAGTTTTTTACGCTGGGAGCTGGATTTAAATTTAAATCAGCCCAAGTAGATCTTTCTTATTTATTCTCAACCGCTCAAGTCCGAAATCCATTAGAAAACACCTTGCGTTTCTCACTTACGTTCAATTTGGGAGACGAATTTTTTAATGATTAAAAAATATTTGAACGAGTTTATAAAACCTGCCTTGTGCAGGTTTTGTTATTTACACGCTTTTCTGCTTACATTTAGCGCATGAAAAAGCAACAGATACATATTCAGTTCGAAGTCTATGAATCCATAAAAGAACTTCCGTCGCAAGAAGCGAATTTAATGAATGCAGCAATTAAGGTGAGAGATCAAGCATACGCACCTTATTCTGAATTTCAAGTTGGTGCTGCGGTTCTATTAGAAAATGATCAAATTGTTTTAGGGAATAACCAAGAAAATGCTTCATATCCGTCAGGTTTGTGCGCTGAAGGGGTAGCTGTTTTTTATGCAGGAGCCAACTATCCGAATACCACAATCAAGGCCATTGCTATTTCGGCAAATTCGTTAAATGTTGAGGTTGACAAACCAGCGGCGCCCTGTGGAAATTGCCGACAAGCTATTTCAGAATATGAAGTAAAGCAAAATAAGCCTATAGCAATTTTAATGATGGGTGCTTCTGGTAGCGTGATAAAAAGTGCTTCAATAGCAGATTTACTACCCTTGGCTTTTAATAGTTCATATTTAGAATAGTTTCTAGAATGATATTAAAAAAATGATCCTTCTATTTGAACTTTAATTTCTTGTTTTAATAATTGAATTGTAAAGACTGTCCAGATTCCTTTTGGAATCCTTTCCGTGATTCCATCCATTATTTTCAATCATAGTATTTATTATGAATGGATTGAATACCTTTTGTTTTCTCCAGTTAGTAATATGTTTTGAAGGTATTATTATAGTTATCAACTTCTTGCTTTTCCTCGGCAATCCAATAACTTTTATACTTTCATATCCATCTCCCCACAAAGGTGGGAAACAATAAACTTTTGCTCCTGGTCTAAATTGTTTATTTCCTTTACGAAGTTCTTTATTCTCACCAAACTCTATCTCATCGGCAATGTTTCCAACTAAGCACCAAAGAAAATCTTCGGTATCTTCATAAATTTCAACTTGCTTGATTTCATCATCGATAAGTTGTTTTTCTGCTTCTCTTTCTCCACTCCAAAATACTTTCTTCCCAAATGGCCTTAGGTGTTTTGCCCACTCACCACTAGAAGTTAATAATCCTTTTTTACCTTTTGGCATCCTTTACTTTAACGTTAGTTTTATCTACAATCTGATTGATTTATCTTATTTCGCCATTGAATCCAATATTCTTGGAGTCCTTCAGGAGTACTTTTCAGTTCACTTATATCCAATGTTTGTCCTTTCATTAGAACATCTTTGAGTTCTTCCTTCCTTCTTATTAAGGCTGGTTTATGATTCCATCCTCCAACGTGATCAAAGGAAGTATAAGCATCACATTTCTCCTCGACTTTCTTAAATGGAATTTTGAGTTCATATGTAACGATTCCAGAACCCATTCCAACAGTTTTCATGTTTATTTTCGAAAAATCGACTTTAGAATATTTACCTAAGTTGTAGAGTTCTTTCAATTTGTTGCCAACCATAAGAGCCATCTTATTTGAAAATTGATGCGCAATATCGGAGTTCCCCACAAATTCAGGACCGACATAAATTCCTTCACAACTACTATCCAAACATTTTATAGTATCCGATACTTTGATTTTGGCAGCAGTTATAGAATCAAAATTAGCAAGTTCAACCTCTTTTAATGAATCGCGTTTTATCCTGTTCATAGAATTTGTTGAATTAGAAACTTCATAAACACCTTTAATACTGTTTTCAAGAGAATTGCCAATACCTTCCGAAATTCGTTTTCCAACGAAAAATACACCAATAAAGATTACAAAAAGAACTGTCCATATGATTCTAATTACTTTCATTTCACATAATCCATTTTATTATTCTTCCTTTATTTGAACTTTTATTGTTGTCTCTTTCCTTATCAATTTTGAACAATTTAAGATATTCAAAGAACCTTTCAAATGCAAACTCCTCATCCCCTCTACATTCATTTAATAAAAATGTACTAAATGGGTTTCCAATTTAAGCCTGTTTTGAGAAGTGCGTTAACCTACAAACTGGGATTTTGTGTTTTTATGCTACCTCTTATATTTTCAAAAATCGTAACTAATAGCTTAAATTAAGGTCAAAATATAAGGCCGCTTACATACAAATTTGCTTCCCTTTGTTATACCTCTAAAATTGAATAAAGCTTTTACTGCAATTTTTTTTAACTATTGATTTAATATGTATTTTTGTTTTCTGTTTTTTACAGGAATTTATTCAATAATTTAGATGTGAATGCCGCAAGGCTTTCCTTGAATATAAATTCTTTTCAAACGAATGCCCTCTGGGGCCTTCTCAAAGTATTATATTAAAGATTCAAGAATGGAGAAAATCACCAAAGAAGTATATTTAAAGTGGTATGAAGATATGTTGTTTTGGCGCAAGTTTGAAGACAAGCTAGCAGCTGTTTATATTCAACAAAAGGTTAGAGGCTTTCTACATTTATATAACGGACAAGAAGCTGTGTTGGCCGGTGCTTTACATGCGATGGATTTAACTAAAGATCGTATGATTACCGCTTACAGAAATCATGTGCAACCCATTGGTATGGGAGTTGACCCTAAAGCGGTAATGGCTGAACTTTATGGAAAAGTGACTGGTACTTCTAAAGGCATGGGTGGATCTATGCACATCTTTTCAAAAGAACATCGCTTTCATGGAGGTCATGGTATTGTAGGGGGTCAAATTCCGTTAGGTGCTGGTATGGCTTTTGGTGATAAATATGCAGGTAGAGATAATGTGACACTATGTTATATGGGAGATGGCGCCGTTAGACAAGGTGCTTTTCACGAAGCCTTAAACCTTGCTATGTTGTGGCAATTGCCCGTAGTCTTCATTTGCGAGAATAATGGTTACGCAATGGGAACATCGGTAGCAAGAACCTCATTTTCAACTGATATTTGGAAACTAGGCTTGGGTTATGAAATGCCTTGCGGACCTGTTGATGGAATGAACCCTGTCGCTGTTGCTGAAGAAATGAGCAAAGCCATAGAGCGTGCAAGAAGCGGTGGCGGGCCAACTTTCTTAGAAATGAAAACCTATCGTTATAGAGGTCATTCGATGTCAGATGCCCAGCATTATAGAACGAAGGCAGAGGTTGAAGAATACAAGAAAATTGATCCGATTACACAAGTATTAGATATCATCAAAGAAAAGAAATATGCTACTGAAGATGAAATTAAAGCAATCGACAAGGGTGTAAAAGCTAGGGTTGCCGAATGTGAGAAGTTTGCAGAAGAATCAGCATACCCGCCAGTGCAACAATTATACGATATGGTATATGAACAAGAAGATTTTCCATTTGTAGAACATAAATAAAAGATAAATGGCTATAGTTATAAATATGCCTCGTTTGAGTGATACCATGGAAGAAGGTACTGTTGCCACATGGTTGAAGAATGTTGGCGATAAAATTGAAGAGGGCGATATTCTAGCTGAAATCGAAACGGATAAGGCGACAATGGAATTTGAATCTTTCAATGAAGGTACCTTATTACATATTGGCGTTGCAGAAGGTGATACTGCGCCAGTTGATGTTTTATTAGCAATTATTGGTGATGAAGGCGAAGATATTTCTGGATTATTAAATGGAAGTGCTGCTCCTGCAGAAGAAAAACCTGCCTCGCCGGCAGGCAGGGAAGAATCCGTAGCGATGGAAACTTCAGAAGCTGCACCTGCCAATACGGAACCTAATGCAATTCCTGAGGGTGTTGAGGTCATTACGATGCCGCGTTTAAGCGACACCATGGAAGAAGGTACTGTTGCTACCTGGTTGAAGAATGTTGGTGATACCGTTGAAGAAGGAGATATTCTAGCGGAAATTGAAACGGATAAAGCAACAATGGAATTCGAATCCTTTTACGCTGGCACCTTATTGTATATCGGTATTCAAGAAGGGGAATCTTCTCCTGTTGATGAGGTCTTGGCAGTTATCGGACCTGCTGGAACTGATGTTGATGCAGTGCTTAAAGGAAGTGCTAAGGGTACTACCGTAAGCACACCTTCCTCAGAAAAAACAGAAGCACAACCTGCAGAAACTAAAAAAGAAACAGCAGTAGAAAATAAAATTACGAATGACGGGCAACGAATATTTGCATCGCCATTGGCAAAGAAAATAGCTAAGGATAAAGGAATCAATCTTGCTGATATAACAGGTTCAGGAGACCATGGTAGAATCGTTAAGAAAGACGTTGAAAATTACCAACCTTCAGCGCAAACGCATACTCCAACAGGTACACCTAAAGAAGCATCCCCTAGCAATGCTATCGCAGCATCACCAATTATTAACCTTCCTGTAGGTCAAGAAGGAAACGAAGCAGTAAAAAATTCGCAAATGCGAAAGGTTATTGCCAAGCGACTTTCCGAATCTAAATTCACAGCACCACATTATTACTTAAATATCGAAGTTGATATGAGTAATGCTATGGCCTCTCGAAAGAAGATTAATGACTTGCCTGATACAAAAGTTTCCTATAATGATATGGTGGTAAAGGCATGTGCTATGGCCTTGAAAAAACACCCACAGGTTAATACAACATGGGGTGATACAGAAATGATGTACCATCAGCATATTCATATCGGAGTTGCCGTTGCCGTACCTGATGGATTAATGGTGCCTGTATTGAAGTTTGCGGATCAAATGACCTTAACACAAATAGGTGCCTCAGTTAAAGATTTAGCAGGTAAGGCTAGAAACAAAAAAATTGCTCCAAACGAAATGGAAGGAAGTACCTTTACCGTTTCAAATTTGGGTATGTTTGGTATTGTAGATTTTACTTCAATCATCAATCAACCGAATTCGGCAATATTATCTGTAGGGGCAATAGTTGAAAAACCAGTTGTTAGGAACGGAGAAATTGTTGTTGGTAATACCATGAAAGTTACTTTGGCCTGTGACCATAGAACAGTTGATGGTGCCACAGGAGCTCAATTCTTACAAACCTTAAGAGCTTATCTCGAAAATCCGGTTACAATGTTGGCTTAGATCATAGAGATTTATAATAACAGTAAGAGCATCGGTCATTTGGCGGATGCTTTTTTTTATCTTTAAGCCAACTAAAATTCACATTATGAAATACTTTTTTTATGTAATTGTTTTATTACTAGCAAGTTGTAAATCTATTCCTGCACCCGCTACAAGTGAGGGCGTCGGAGAAATTATGAATTTCTTAGCTTCCGATGAATTGGAAGGGAGAGAGGCAGGTACTAAAGGCATTGCATTAGCTGCTGATTATATTGAAACGCTGTTCAAAGAATATAAAGTTAAACCCTATTTCAAAACTTTTAGAGATACCCTTTCCAATTTTGATAGTAGCGCTGCCTATAATATGGTCGGTTTTATTGAAGGAACCGATAAGCATTTGAAAAATGAGTTTATTATTCTAGGAGCGCATTATGACCATATCGGAAGAATAAAACCTAAAAATGGTGATGCCATAGCTAATGGTGCAAATGACAATGCTTCAGGTACAACTATGGTTTTAGAATTGGCACGTTATTTTGGTACAGCTAAGACGAATAAAAGGAGTATTATTTTTGCATTATTTAGTGCCGAGGAAAAAGGACTATTGGGCTCAAAACATTTAGCCAAAAAATTAAAAGATAACGGACTGAACCTGTATACGATGTTAAATTTTGAAATGATTGGAGTTCCACTGCAAAATAAAGACTACTTAATGTATTTAACGGGTTATGAACTTTCAAATATAGCTGCGGTGAGTAATGCTTATTCCGATAAAAAAATTGCTGGCTTTTTGCCAAAGGCTAAAGAATTTAATTTGTTCAATCGATCTGATAACGCTCCCTTTCATGAAGTGTATAATGTGCCTTCACATACTTATAGTACTTTTGATTTTACGAACTTCGAACATTACCATCAAGTAGGTGATGAAGCGGCTGCAATGGATTTTAGTCATATGGCTAACCTCGTAAATGAGTTAATCCCGGTGATGGAAGGTATTATCAATGCCCCTGAACAAGAAATAAAATACAACTAAATGGCAAATGTTATTCTTACGGGCTCAAGCAGAGGTATTGGTTTTGAACTAGCGAAACTTTTTGCAGATGACGGTCATCAAGTTTTGGCTTTGTCAAGAAACGATAAGCCCATTAGGGATTTGGGGTATAAAAATATCAAAAGCCTTTCTTTTGATATTACGAACAATCTCGATCTAGAAAAGTTGGGTGATGCCATTGCTGATTGGAATACGGTGGATATTCTAATTAATAATGCGGGGAAACTTTTGAATAAGCCTTTTTTAGAAACCAGCACTTCAGAATTTGAAAAAATTTATCAGGTGAATGTATTCGGAGTGGCAAATCTAACCAGAGCCATTTTACCTAAAATGTCGAAATCGGGTCATGTCGTTACAATTAGTTCGATGGGTGGCGTTCAGGGGAGTATGAAATTTCCAGGGCTTTCAGCGTATAGTTCAAGTAAAGCCGCAGTAATCACATTAACAGAATTATGGGCAGAAGAATTTAAAGAACAGGGTCCGTCTTTTAATGTTTTGGCCTTAGGCGCCGTACAAACTGAAATGCTTGAAGAAGCTTTTCCTGGGTATCAAGCCCCAACTACGGCTGTAGAAATGGCCAGCTATATAAAGGATTTTGCCCTTACGGGGAATAAATTGTACAATGGGAAACTGTTACAGGTTTCTAGCAGTACACCTTAGAAGGTTTTTAGTTTTCATTTAAGAAGGTATACGCTTTTTATACTATCTAGTTGAGGGTATTGCTTTAAAAACTGATTTTTGTCATTATACATAAGGTCTATAGAACTCATGGTGGTATCTGCATACCCGGCATATAATGAATCGACGACAGCCATTCCCTCGATGACTTTACCAAAAGCTGGAAAACCCTTTACGTCATTATAGTCTAGCGTATCTAATCGCATATTATCTCTGAGGTTGATAAATAAATCAGTAGTTCGCGATGCTTTACCGCCTCTTGCGAAACTTAGAGTGCCACGCAGATTACCTTGCAATACTTCTTCGTCAGGTACTTTTATAGCGCCCCATTTTTGATTAAGTATTTTATTGGTGCTTCCAAATTGGGCCACAAATCCGGGGTTTACTCTATAAAACAATCCATTATTAAAATACTTGTATTTTACCAATTGATAAAAACGATCTACTGCTTTCGGTGAATGTTTACGAATTACTTCTAAATCAAAAGTGCCCTTAGAAGTTTCGAAACGAGCAACAAAAATTTCGGGAGCAGTTTCTTTCGTCCATTTTGATTTAAATATGGAAGGACTGCAACCAATAATTAGTGTTATTAAAACGCAAAAGAGTATTTTTTTCATTAGCCATTTAGAATATTAGTTACGCACAGCGAATTTACTAGTAATGATTTAATTTAATCATTCTTAGCGTCTATTTTCAAAAAAACTATTTTTGTACGACATGGATGAAATCTTAAAAAAATATTTACCAGAGCGAGCTGTTTCTCCTTGTTTCGAACTTATTCAAAATACAGGCGTGCATCTAAAAATTGTGAATGAAAGAGTGACGCGGCATGGTGATTATCGACGCCTGCCTGATGGTAAGCATAAGATTACCGTAAACGCTAGTCTCAATAAATACCGTTTTTTAATTACGTTAATACATGAGATTGCACATTTGGTTGCTTTTGAAAAATATGGCAAGCAGATAAAGCCTCATGGCATGGAATGGAAACATACTTTTCAACATTTAATGCTTCCATTTATTCGGCCTGAAATCTTTCCGTCGAAATTACTACCGCTGTTAGCAAATCATTTTAGAAATCCGAAGGCAAGTAGCAGTACAGATGCCAATTTATCCATAGCTTTGAAAAAATATGATGTCAATGACTCCGATAAAACCTATGTTTTTGAGTTGCCATTAGGTAGTATTTTTCGAATCTATAATGGTAAACTTTTTAAAAAAGGAAATAGAAGAGTTAAGCGCTATGAATGTGTTGAAATAGGCACAGGTAAAATGTATTTGTTTCAACCGAATGCTGAAATTGAATTGATAAAAGATTAATAATGAATAAAAACTATTATGCTGTTTTAATGGCAGGGGGCGTCGGTTCTCGATTTTGGCCTATAAGCACGTCAAGTTATCCAAAACAGTTTCATGATATGCTGGGTACTGGTGACACGCTCATTCAGAAGACCTTCAAGCGATTGAACAAGTTTGTACCGACAGAGAATATTTTAATCTTGACCAACGAGCGCTACAATGACTTAGTTTTACAACAACTGCCATTGGTGAAACAAGAACAAGTCGTTCTAGAGCCAGCGATGCGTAATACGGCACCTTGTATTCTATATGCAGCCATGAAGATTCAAAAAATGAATCCTGATGGGGTGATGATTGTTGCGCCAAGTGACCATTGGATTGAAGATGAAGAAGCCTTTGCAAAAGACGTTACAACTTGCTTTGAAAAATGTGAGAAAGAAGAAGTGTTATGTACTTTAGGTATTACACCTTCATTTCCGAATACGGGTTTTGGATATATTGAATATGAAAAAGATAGCGGAGCAGGACTCAAAAAGGTAAATCAATTTAGGGAAAAACCAGATTATGAAACGGCAAAAGAGTTTCTAGCACAAGGAAATTTTCTATGGAATGCTGGCATTTTTATGTGGAGTGTAAAAACGATTGTAAATGCATTTGAGAAGTATCAAAAAACGCAGTATGATTTGTTCGATGCTGGAATGTCTTGTTATAACACCAATGAAGAGTCCGCCTTTATCAAAGAGCATTATCCGATGGCCGAGAACATTTCAATAGACTATGCTATATTAGAAAATTCGAAATCTATTTTTGTACTTCCTGCGACCTTCGACTGGAATGATTTGGGTACTTGGGGTTCCCTATATGATAAAATGAATGATGGCTCAGAAGCTAATGCCGTAGTTGGGGCACGAGTTCTTGCTGAAGACGCATCTGGTAATATGATTCGTTCTCCAAAAGGCAAAGTTGTGGTTGTTGACGGATTAAATGATTATATTATAGTCGATAAAAAAGAAGTATTACTGATTTATCCAAAATCCAAGGAACAAGATATAAAACAAGTCCTGAATAAAGTTAAAGACACTTTCGGTGACGAATATGCTTAAGCATGAGTGAACAGCCAAATCAAGACGAATTAGACCATCTAGAAGAACCTATTGAGAGTAAAAAAGAGGTTCAGAAAGATTTTCAAGGCCTACTAGGCAGCACCAAAAAATTTCTTTCTGAACTTTTAGATATTCGTAAGAATACCGATCAAGAGGCTACCAAAGAAGCAATAATTGCCGATATTCCGTTCAAAGGGCATACCTCGTGGATTTTAATTTGCTCTATTTTTATTGCATCTGTTGGTTTAAATGCTAATTCGACCGCAGTAGTTATAGGGGCGATGTTAATTTCGCCATTAATGGGCCCTATTTTGGGTATGGGCATGTCTTTAGCGATTAATGACATTGACACTTTACGTAGGTCACTTAAGAACTTAATGGTAATGGTGGTTTTGAGTGTGTTAACGGCATATCTATTTTTCGCTATATTTCCATTGCAAGAAGAATCTTCTGAATTACTCGCTCGAACAAAACCAGATATAAGAGATGTTTTAATTGCATTTTTTGGTGGTTTAGCTTTGGTAATTGCTAGGGCTAAAAAAGGCACTATTGCCAGTGTTATTTTTGGGGTGGCTATTGCGACTGCTTTAATGCCACCTTTGTGTACTGTAGGTTTCGGACTAGCAATTGGCCGATGGGATTATGCCGGTGGAGCAATGTTATTGTTTGGAATTAATACCATATTCATTGCTTTGGCGACCTTTTTAGTGCTGAAATTACTTCGTTTTCCAATGGTGCGCTATGCCAATTCTAAAAGACGAAGGCAGATTGCTCGAGCGGTGTCTATAACCGCATTGGCAGTAATGATTCCGGCAGGCTACATATTCTGGGGAGTTTATAAAGAATTTAATTTTAATAGCGATGCTAATACCTTCATTCAAGAGAATGTAGTACCCTATAAGTTTGTCAAAGATGGTCGTTTTTTAAAAGATTTGACAGCTTTAGAGTTTCATAGAGATACGACCTCTATGATTGAATTGATTTTCATGGGTAATGAAGGAGTACCAGAAAGTGTCGTTGCCACTTGGAAGGCGAATATGAAGAATTTTGAAGATTTGAAAGATGTGAATCTCAAGATAATTCAAGGTTCGCAAAGTGATCAGGCTAATCAATTGAAATATGTTGAGGAATTGTATCAATCGCAAAAAAATGAACTCTTAGATAAAGATGAGAAAATTCGTTTCTTAGAGACTGAACTTCAACGCTTGAATAAATTGAATGCAAAACAAATTCCGTTTCAAGATATCAGCGCTGAAGCCCAAACCAATTATGAAAATTTGGAATATTTGGCCTTTTCGAATGCTATTCGAACGGATTTTAAAAAATTAGATACGGTATCAGTATTCGAAGCCAAATGGAAACGCGACGCCAAGCGTGCAGCTGTTATCAAGGATGCGAAGAAATTACATAGCTGGTTGAAAGTTCGTTTGAAAGATAGCACTATACTTTTGACAGAAATCATTCAAGATTAGTGGTGCGAATCGAGCATAAAATCAATTACGCTCCTCGATGTACATCTGTCTTACTTTTTTAAAAAGCTCAGAAGAATAAACAAAATCAGTTACCGCTTGATTATCCGTTTTGAATATTTCATGTTTGGTACCTTCCCATTCTTTAAGTCCGTCTTTTAAGAATAGTATTTTTTCACCAATTTCCATGACTGAATTCATATCATGGGTGTTAATAACCGTCGTAATATTATATTCTTCGGTAATCTCTTTAATCAGGTTATCAATAACAATAGCTGTTCTTGGGTCTAAACCTGAATTGGGCTCATCGCAAAATAAATACTGAGGGTTCATTACAATAGCACGCGCAATAGCAACTCTTTTCTGCATTCCGCCAGATATTTCAGAAGGAAATTTGTGATTGGCATCGATTAAATTTACCCGCTGTAAAACTAGATTCACCCGATCTTCCATTTCCGACTTAGATTGTTGGGTAAACATTTCTAATGGAAACATAACATTGCCTTCAACAGTAAGTCCATCAAAAAGTGCGCTGCCTTGAAATACCATACCCATTTCTTGCCTTAAATTTCGCTGTTCGGTATCGGTAAGTTCTCCGTATTTTTTCCCGTCATAACAAATGACACCCTCTGTGGGTTTGAATAAGCCCAACAAGCATTTTAGAAAAACAGTTTTACCCGATCCACTTTGCCCGATAATAAGATTGGTTTTGCCAGTATCAAAAACGGTGCTAACCCCCTTTAAAATGTTGGCATCATCAAAAGACTTATACAGGTTATCTACTTCAATCATTAGGCAAGTAATAGTTGGGTTAGAATATAGTTCGTGATGATGATAACAACACTCGTCCAAACGAATGAAGTGGTACTTGCTTTTCCTACTTCTAGCGCACCACCTTTCATATAAAAACCATGATAAGAGGGTATTGTTGCTAAAAGAAAGGCGAATACGAAGGTTTTAATAAAAGAATAGGTGACATGAAAGGGAATAAAATCGATGGTGACTCCTTCTACAAAATCTGCACTTGTAATAAATCCTCCAAAAACTCCAGCAAACCACCCGCCAAAAATACCTACATACATAGAAACTGCGATTATAAAAGGATAGAGCATCATGGCTATAATCTTTGGAAAAACGAGATAATTCAATGCGTTTACCCCCATAACCTCTAAGGCATCTATTTGTTCGGTTACTCGCATGGTACCAATACTTGATGTAATAAAAGAGCCCACTTTCCCTGCCATAATTATAGAGCAAAAAGTGGGGGCAAATTCTAAGATGATAGACTGTCGCGTTGCGAATCCAATGAGATTTTTTGGGATAAAATCACTAGTAAGATTCATTGCTGTTTGTATAGAGACAACTGCACCAATGAAAAAAGAAATAAAAACGATAATCCCTAGAGAACCGAAAATAAGCTCATCTATTTCCTTTAGAATCAAATTCTTCATAATCCGCCATTTGGTCGGCTTTTTGAACAAATCAAATACCATAATAGCATAGCCACCAATGTCGGTCAAATACTTCATCAACTGAAATTAAATTTCTTATAGTAAAAATAAGAATAATGCGCCTGATTTAAAGTTTATTTAAATTTTAAAAGCACTATTTTAATTACTTTTATGAAACGAATTTAATTTAGGATGCGAAACACGAAACACTTCAATTACGGGCTATTCATTTGTATGCTTTTTAGTGTCACTATGACTTTGGGACAAAAGAAATCGAAAGGTCAAGAAACTACAAAGCTTCGAACTACACCAAAATTAGTTGTGGGTATTGTTGTTGATCAAATGCGCTACGATTATCTTACTCGGTTTTGGAATCATTTTGATGAAGGTGGCTTTAAGCGCTTGGTTGAAGAAGGGTTTAATTGCAAGAACAATCACTTTAATTATGCACCAACGAGTACAGGCCCAGGGCACACTTCTGTTTATACAGGAGCTGCCCCAGCAACACACGGTATCATCGGCAATAATTGGTATGATAAAATAGATGAAAGTAGTGTGTATTGCGCCGCCGATGATAGTTATACCTCAGTTGGTACGAGTTCAGAAGCTGGAAAAATGTCACCCCATCGCATGAACGTCACAACGATAACTGATGAATTGCGTTTGCATACCCAAATGCGGGGCAAAACAATTGCGATTGCTTTAAAAGATCGAGGAGCAGTTTTACCTGGCGGACATACAGCGAATGGTGCTTATTGGTTTCATGGTAAGAATGAAGGGCGTTGGATTTCTAGTACTTTTTATATGGAATCACTACCGCAATGGGTACAAGATTTTAATAATTCGAATGCTGTTGAAAGCTATAAAAAACCATGGAAAACACTTAAGCCAATACAAACTTATAGAGAGAGTGGTGCTGATAATAATTCATACGAAGGGCTTTTTAAGGGGGAAAGTGCACCTGTTTTTCCGCATGATTTATCAAAGCTTTGGAATACCAATGAGCAATATGATATTTTAAAATATAGTCCCTATGGAAATAGTATAACAACTGATTTTGCAATTGCAGCGTTGGCTGGTGAAAATCTAGGGATTGATGCGATTCCTGACTTTTTAGCAATTAGTTATTCCAGTACTGATTATGTCGGTCATAAATACGGTGTTAATTCAAAAGAAGTACAAGATATGTATGTGCAGCTAGATCGTGATTTGCAGCGCTTATTCAGTACTTTAGATAAAAAAGTGGGTAAAGATGCTTACACCGTTTTTTTAACGGCAGATCATGGGGCCATTGATGTGCCAGCCTATTTACGCGATCAAAAAATTCCGGCAGGCTATTTTAAATACAGTGAAATAAAGCCAGAGTTTGATGAATTTTTGAAGTATACCTTTGGTACTACTGATGTCGTTAAAGATTTTTCAAATTATCAATTTTTTCTAGATCATAAAATCATTAAAAACTTAGATATTGAAGTAGAAAAGGCACAAGGTATAATTGCCGCCGAACTATTGAGATATAGTGGGATTGATCGCGTTTATACAGGCGACCAAATGTTGCGTAATAACTACACTTCAGGTATTCCGTATATTTTACAGAGCGGTTATCATCAGAAGCGTTCAGGTGACGTTTTGGTAGTACTTAAACCTGGAGTTATCAGTTATCCTGAAACAGGTTCTACGCATGGTTCTCCCCAAATTTATGACACGCATGTACCACTTTTATTTTATGGAAAAGGTATTCGTAAAGGCAGTACGGTGAAAAAAACTGAAATACCTGATATTGCGCCGACAATTGCAACTTTATTAGGAGTTTCTTTTCCAAACGGGACTACAGGAAAACCCATAGAAGCAGTTTTAGAACATTAGCATTATATGAGTAATCGACCGCTAGGTATTTTTGATTCTGGAGTTGGTGGTACTTCAATCTGGAAGGAAATACACCAACTTGTTCCTCAAGAAAATACCATCTATCTCGCCGATAGTAAAAATGCGCCCTACGGTGAAAAAACGGAGCAGGAAATTTTGCAATTAAGCATCAAGAATACCGAATTTTTAGTTACTAAAGGCTGCAAGTTGATTGTAGTTGCTTGTAATACAGCAACTACGAATGCCATTGACTATTTGAGAGGGCATTATGATGTTCCGTTTATTGGTATTGAACCCGCAATTAAACCAGCGGCTTTGCAATCAGAATCTAAAAAAGTAGGGGTTTTGGCTACTAAAGGAACCCTTTCGAGTAGCCTTTTTCATAGTACTTCTGAGAATCACGCAAACGGAATTCACATTATAGAGCAAGAAGGTACTGGTTTAGTGCAATTAATCGAATCAGGCATGGAAAATAGTGCTATGAGTAGAAGAATACTTGAAATTAAATTAGCACCAATGTTAGCTGCAGGTATTGATTATTTGGTACTAGGCTGTACGCATTACCCCTATTTAATTCCAGTTTTGAAAGAAATGCTTCCCGAAGGAGTTGAAATCATTGATTCAGGTGAGGCCGTTGCTAGGCAAACAAAGGTAGTACTTGTTGAGAACAAATTGCTAGGCAATTCTAAAGAAAAAGGGAAGCATCATTTTTATACGAATTCTGAAGTAGAAGTTTTAGAACATTTTCTAAAGGAGAATAGCGATAGCATTACTATAAAGTATTTAGATTTTTAACGCTCCCAAAAATTATTTGCGTTCATACGTTAAATATGTAAAATCATATTGGTGTTTTGTATCTCTCGGGTGGTATTCTTCGGCAATTAATTCCCAATCATTTAAGTCTATTTCAGGAAAGAAAGTATCAGCATCAAAAGCTTTATGTACTCTCGTTAATTCAATACGCGTAGCGAACTTTTCACTCTGTCGATATATTTCGCCACCGCCTATGATAAAAGAAATTGTATCATTTTCTACCAACTTTAAAGCAGCCTCTATAGAATGTACAACAATACAATCGTCAAAATCAACTTGATAATCTTTATCACGAGTAATAATAATATGTACTCTTTTGGGTAAGGGTTTCTTAAAACTCTCAAAAGTTTTACGCCCCATGATAATTTTATGACCTGTAGTTAACTTTTTAAAACGTTTAAAATCATCTGGCAAATGCCATAACAAATCATTGTCTTTGCCTAAGGCATTATTTTTTGAAGCAGCAGCTATGAGGGTAATAGTATTCAAAGTTTTTGGTATTTACCTCAAAAAACGAACCAAATATTATGCTGGTAAGGCGAGGTTCTAAATTTTGAAATTATTCTAAGCAAGCAACTATTTTTATTAGCTAACTTTAGCTTTTAAAGATACTATAAATTTGAAGTATTATGGCAATAGAGCAAATACGAAAACAGTTTCCTGTACTACGGCAGAATATTTATGTTAATACACCTGTGTTAGGTCCTTTTTATGATGATTTGCTCGATTGGCGTCAAGAACGTGACCTTGACTTTTTATTAAAGGCGAGTGACATGCGGGGCCAGACCTTAGCTACTATTTCAGAAACGAGAACGGCCGTAAGTGAGTACTTTGATTGTAAAAGAGAAAATGTAGCCTTGGTCAACAACTTTTCTACGGGTTTGAACATGTTACTAGAAGGGGTAGCTAAAAACCGAAAAGTACTTTTATTAGCGAATGATTACCCTTCAGTTGATTGGCCTTTTATGAGCAGGGGTTTTGAAATTTTGTATGCGCAAATTGACGAAAATCTTGAAGCTACTATAGCACATATTATTGCAACAGAAGAAGTGTCAATTTTGGCATTGAGCCTAGTGCAATGGCAAACAGGACTGAAAATTGATCTTGATTTTTTAGTCGCCTTGAAAAGCAGGCATCCTAACTTGCTAATTATTGCTGATGGCACCCAGTTTCTGGGTACAACTAATTTTAGTTTTGCAAATTCTGGCATCGACGTTTTAGGAGCAAGCGCTTATAAATGGCTTTTGGCGGGTTATGGTAGTGGTTTTATGATGTTCAAAGATGGAGTTCAAGAGCAATGTGATTTAAAAACTATAGGATTTAACGCTGCAAATGCAGTGCCTGAAAAGAAGAATGATATTCGATTTGCAAGACGTTTTGAACCGGGTCATTTGGCATGTATCAATTTCGGAAGTTTGAAATTTTCATTAGATTTTATGTCAAAGATTGGTAAGGATACTATAGAAGCTCAAAATCAAAAATTAGCTCGGAAAGCAAAAGCCGCATTTACTGAATTAGGACTATTACATGCTGTAGCCATCACAAGAAGGCCACAAAGTACGATTTTCAATATCAAAGGCGATACAGCATTGTTTGAAACCTTAACCAATAATGATGTAGTATGTGCACAACGCGGTGAAGGCATACGTATGGGATTTCATTTTTATAATTCTGAAAATGACATAGATTTTATATGTGATCTCTTAAAGAAGCATACCTAGTATTTATACACTCCAAAATTTAAATCCGCCTTTATTAATGACATATAGTTAAATCTTGCCAAAATTTTATCAAAATGATAAAAATGACACTATCTATTGGAAATGAGATAGTTAATGTTCTAATTTTGCACTGATTTATTTATTCATGCCCCAAAAAAAATAGTATTATGGCAATTGTAAAACAGTATTTAAAGACAAAACCAGTTTGTAAAGTAACTTTTACGGTACCTGCAGAAGAAGCTAAGAAGGTAAATGTAGTTGGCGATTTCAATAATTGGAAATCAAACAAAGCAAGTACCCTAAAAAAATTAAAAAACGGGACTTTTAAAGGAACCTTTGATTTACCAAAGGAAAATATTTATGAGTTCAAGTATCTCATAGATGGCAATTATGTAAACGATTCGGAAGCAGATCGTTATCAATGGAATGATTATGCCGGTTCTGAAAATGCGGTATTAGAATTATAGCAGATATAATTAATAGGAAGAGCCAGTATGTGAAAACGTACTGGCTTTTTTTCTACACTTATTTTTCAATAGTTACGCCTTTCCAAAAAGCAACACGACCCTTAATGCCCTTTGCTAATTCGCTAACTTCAGGGTAGAACCAAGCAGCGTCCGTATTTTCCTTCCCATCGATTACCAATGAGTAGTAGTGTGCTTGTCCTTTCCATGGGCATGTTGTATGCGTAGAAGATTCTTTGAAAAATTCTTTTTTAATACTATCTGCAGGAAAATAATGATTGTTTTCTACCACAACAGTAGCATCGCTTTCTGCTATAATTGTGTTATTCCAAATTGCTTTCATAAGTACGATATTTATTGTTATTCCTGCGAGGGCAGGCATCTTTTAGTTATTTTATTGTCATTTTTGTACAACTGCTATAGGATGCTTTCAGAGTTTTAGTAAAGCTAGGAACCTATCGTCGCTAGGCTTTTTTAAATACGTAATTTTTGTATTGATTTTTTGAATCACTGAATTGTTCTTGTACAATTAGGCCAGATTTATCCGCTAGCCAGTTGATTGTTTTGTCGTCATATTTTTGAGAAATTTCAGTATGAATAGTTTCCCAAGCTTCAAAGGTGATATTTAAGTCCAGTTTTTGAATATACACTTGTTGCTTTTCTTTGGCTACTAAGTAACTTTTGGCCGTACCCGTTTCTGGATCGTACACTTCCCAATGTAAAAATTTGTCTATATTAAAATTTCCTCCCAATTCTGAATTTATTCGCACTAATATATTTTTATTGAAAGCAGCAGTAATTCCTGTTTGATCATTGTAAGCATCTAAAATGGTCTGCGGATTTTTCTTTTGATCAAAACCAACAAAAAACAAATCATCTTTAGACATAAGCTCTTGAACTTGTTTAAGAAATATGACGGCTTGCGGATGTAATAGATTGCCAATATTAGAGCCTAAAAATAAAATTACATTTTTGCTTTGGTTATGTTGTGATACAATAGCTTCTAAAGCCTCAAAATAAGTGCCTTGTTGTGGTTTTACAACAACTTCTGGCATTTCTGAATGAAGAGAATTGGATAGTTGATTTAAGACATTTTGACTAATATCAATGGGCAGATAGGTGAACTTGGCCTTCTTATCAAGTAGCTTTTGTAATATAATTTTAGTTTTTTTGCCATCGCCTGCACCCAACTCAATGAGGTTGAATTGTGTCGAATCAGCAGTGAAAAGTGCTGCAATTTTTTCAGAATGATTAGCAAAAATATCGTACTCGGCATCCGTAAGATAATATTCAGGCATGCTCATAATATCTTGAAAGAGTTGATCTCCTTTCTCATCATAAAAGTATTTGGAGGACAAATGCTTAGGATAATCTGTAAGTCCTTTTAATACTTCATCTTCAAATGCGGTACGTATTAGCGGCTTTATATTTTCTTGCATGACATCTAAGTCGGTTTTATTTCACTAACCTTAAACCAGTAAATTGCCAGCGCAAATTGGTTTGAAAAAAGTTACGGTACGTCGGTCTGGTGTGTTTGAAAGGAGTGGCAATCGAACCGCCACGCAGTACTTTTTGATTAACCATGAATTTACCATTATATTCCCCTAATGCGCCAGCTGCTTTTTTGTAGTTAGGGTAGGGTAGGTAGGCACTTTCCGTCCATTCCCAGCGTGTACCCCAAGAAAAATAGTTTTGAGCGGTTTCCCATTCAAATTCAGTTGGTAAGCGATGCCCTTTCCACTGAGCAAAGGCAAATGCTTCAAAATACGATAAGTGTGTAACAGGAGCTTCGACAGCTATTTTATGTAAACCGCTGAGGGAGTAGTAGTACCATTCCCCATCAATTTGATGCCAGTATAAGGGAGTTTTAATGTTATTATTTACAACCCAATCCCAGCCTTCCGCGTGCCACAGGTCAAATTTTTTGTATCCTCCTGCAGTAATAAAGTCAATATATTCTTGATTAGTAACAAGTTTGTTTGATATTTCATAGTCCTGTAAATAGACTTTATGCCTACCCAATTCATTATCATAGCAAAAGCCTTCGGCACGATGTCCAATTTCATAAGTACCTTCTTTAATAGAAATCCATTCTTGTGGGTGCATTTCAACAGGATGTTCTGCAATGGTATCGGAGTATTTGGGAAGTAGCGGATTATTTCCCAGAATAAATTTAATGTCGGTAAGTAGTAATTCTTGATGCTGTTTTTCATGATGAATGCCTATTTCTAGTAGATTAAGAAGTTCTTGGCTTTGATCCTTAGAAAACAATACGTTCATCGCTGAAGTCACGTAATGCCGATAATCATAAACTTTCTGAACGGAAGGCCGTGACAAGTTACCACGATCGGCACGAACAACTCGTTTGCCTACAGTTTCATAATAACTATTAAAAACAAAGGAAAAATCTTCGTTAAAAACTTGATATTCTTTTGCATGAGGTTTGAGAATAAACTCCTCAAAAAACCAAGTGGTATGCCCCAAATGCCATTTTGGTGGCGACACATCTATTATGGGCTGAACCACATAATCTTCTATTTCTAAAGGAGTGCATAATTGTTCGGTATGCTGCCTAGTTTCTATAAAAAAATCGAGTAGGCTTTTGGTCATAATCATAGCAAATGATTTATCTTCTAAAGGTACTAAATAAGAAAATTGGGTGGCAAACTAATGTAATGTTTGTCTTATTGCAGTCTAAAGGTAATAGGAAGTGCGAACGGTACACGTACTAACTTTCCTTTTTGCTTACCTGGAGTCATTCTAGGCAGCCTACTAATTATTCTACGAGCTTCACTCATTAAAATTTTATCTGCACCAAAAGTTCGAATATTGGTAATACTTCCTTCTTTGTCAATAAGAAACATCACGTTTACGCGACCTGAAATACTCTTGCGTTGCGCCTTTTTAGGATATCTAAAATTCTGAATAACATGATCAAGAACTTTTTTGTTGAAGCATCTTATGAGTTGGTCTTTAGGCTGATTTTTACAACCAGGATAAATGGGAACCTCATCTACCACAGAAAAACTAATATTTTCTGCCGTATAATCACCATTATACGGCAATGATATCAATTTATTAGGCTTTGATGATCTGTCAATACTAAAATAAGTTTTGGTGGAAATAAATTCTGATAGTGAATTTCCAGCATTGTCTTTCTGAACAATAAAGGTGCCTAGATTTTGTAATATTTCTTTGTTTACAATGTCAATTTCCTTATCCGAAGAAGAAATAAAAGAGTTTATAAGATCAACGGTACCGTCATTGGATACTGCTAAACTAAAATTTATAACAATAGTATCTCTTTCTTTTTCTTTAGCTATTAATGCTATTGTTTTACTGTCGTAGTATTCAACAATTTTGTTCTGTAACTTCGCGTATAAGCACTGATCTTTATCAAAATCACCCTGGCAAATAGTATAAATGGACTCCGTTTTATTTTTACTTTGGGTAAATCCGTAGGTGGTCGAAAGGAGTAAAAAAAAGAGTAAATATATTTTCATAAAATAATGTTTAAACCGCCACAACCCCCTTAATATGTGGATGCGGGTCATAGTCTACCAAGGCAAAGTCTTCAAATTTGAAGTCAAAAATATTTTTAATTTCAGGATTCAGAATCATTTTGGGAAGTGTACGTGGTTCACGACTTAGTTGTAGTTCAACCTGCTCCATATGATTGTTATAAATATGCGCATCACCGAAGGTATGAATGAAATCTCCAGCTTCATATCCACATACTTGTGCCATCATCATGGTAAATAAGGCATACGAAGCGATATTAAAAGGCACTCCTAAAAAGATATCAGCACTACGCTGGTAGAGTTGACATGATAATTTACCATCGGCCACATAAAACTGAAAGAAGGCATGGCACGGGGGTAGCGCTGCTTTACCGTTGGCTACGTTATCTGAAAATGATTTTGAAGTGTCTGGCAATACACTGGGGTTCCAAGCAGAGACTAGCATGCGTCTACTATTCGGATTATTTTTTAGCGAATGAATGACCTCCTTTATTTGGTCAATTTCATCATTGTTCCAGTTGCGCCATTGATGCCCATATACGGGTCCTAAATCACCATTTTCATCTGCCCATTCATTCCAAATACGCACCCCATTTTCTTGCAAGTAGTTAACATTGGTGTCTCCTTTTAGAAACCAAAGTAATTCATATACAATAGACTTTAAATGTAATTTCTTGGTAGTTACCATCGGAAAACCTTCGCTCAAGTCGAAACGCATCTGATAACCGAAAACGCTCATCGTTCCTGTTCCTGTTCTATCTCCTTTTTGATTGCCTGTCGCTAGAACGTGTTTGAGTAAGTCGTGGTATTGTTTCATAATCTTACAAAGGTAATGGGTGTAGGGTAAAGGGTAAAGAATTTGTTATTTGGAGTTATTATATTTTATTAACGAAGCTATTCTTTTCTGTAAAACCTGTATGCTCTCTATAGTTTTCGAAATCTTAACCGTACTGATAAAATCTAAATCGGAACAAAGTAATAAATGTGATTCAAGCTCATAAGCTGAACCCAGACTAATTTGAAGAAAACGTACAAAATCTTTTTGAGAATATTTAGCGGAGCCTTCTGCAATATTTGCGGGTATCGAAATGACACATCTACTTATTTGTGAAACTAATCCATACTTTTCCGTTTCTGGAAGCGATTTAGTCAGTAAATAAACTTCTTTCACTAACCTTCTGGAATCCTTCCAAACTTCAAGTTCCCTAAAATTCCTCATTCAATACTGGGTTTATCTATCGTTCGTATAACAGTTCTTCACCTTTAGCCTATCACCTTTAACCCCTTCAACCCAATATCATTCCAGCAATAGTAGCTGAAAGTAGCGAAGCTAAGGAACCACCAAGAACAGCTTTCAAACCAAATTGCGATAAGGTCTTTCGCTGACTAGGAGCCAACGAGCCAATACCACCTATTTGAATGCCTATAGAAGCAAAATTGGCAAAACCGCAGAGCATATAGGTGGCCATAATAACAGATTTATTGAACGTAAAATGAGTAGCGTTTGACATGTCTTTTAACGCTGCTAATTGCGTGTAGCCAACAAATTCGCTCGAGGCTAATTTGATGCCTAATAGCTGACCCATTAGCATAATATCCTCATTTGCAACACCTATCAGCCACATTAACGGAGCAAATAAGGTCCCTAAAAGGGCTTCTAAGGATAGTTTTTCATAGGCAGAATTAGCCGCCACCCATTCATTAATTGATGTTATATCGCCGAACCAGCCAAAAATACCATTGAGCATCGCGATAAAAGCAACAAAAACCAATAACATAGCACCTACATTGACTGCTAATTTTAAACCTTCTGTAGTTCCATTGGAGATCGCATCTAGCAAATTTGTACCTATCTTTTCATTTGACACAGTAACATCAGTATTGATTGCCTCCGTTTGCGGGTATAGCATTTTAGAAATAACAATTGCTCCTGGCGCCGCCATAACAGAAGCCGCAATTAAATGGCGTGCAAAATCTAATCGCAGTTGCTCGTCATTTCCACCTAAAAACCCAATATAAGCGGCCAAAACACCGCCTGCTACGGTTGCCATGCCGCCAATCATAACTAATAGTATCTCTGACTTATTCATTTTTTCTAAATAAGCCTTAATCATAAGTGGTGCTTCGGTTTGTCCTAAAAAAATATTCCCCGCAACAGATAAACTTTCTGCACCTGAAATACCCAAGGTCTTGGTGAGCAACCAGGCCAGACCTTTTACAATTTTTTGTATGATGCCCAAATAGAAAAGTACCGAAGTCAAAGCGGAAAAGAAAATAATAGTAGGCAGAATTTGAAAAGCAAAAATATAACCAATATTAGGGTTTTCTAGATTTAATAAATTCCCTAAAAGAAACTCACTACCTGCAATTGTAAAGTTTAAAATCTCATTAAATATTTTGCCAAGAAAAGAAAAAATATCTCGAATGAATGGAACTTTTAAAATTCCAACAGCCAATAATAATTGAATGCCTAAACCTATGCCAACCATTCTCCAGTTAATGGCTTTACGATTTGCACTAAATAGGAAAGCGATGAGAAGTAAAACTATCATTCCGAGAATTCCACGGGCTAAGCTTGTAACCGTAAAACCCTCATTTGCAACGATCTCATCTATGTCATTGATTGTCGTGGCATCAATAGTCGCAAGCGTTTCTATAGGAATACTATCTTGCGCGATACAAGGTGAAAGTGAGAGGAGGGCAAGCAGCAGTAATCTTAAATTGATTTTCATAGCGCACTCGCTCTTTTTAGGTTTTTAGTTTCTTTTGGAAATTTCGTCACGTAGTTTTGCCGCTTTTTCATAATCCTCATTAGCTACGGCCTTATCCAATTCCTTATTCAATTCATCAACAGTTAATTCCGTATAACCATCTGATGCACCCTGTTCAATTTCGACGGTTTCTCCTTCTTGTAAAATTTCATCAACCATAATACTTTCATTCTCTCCTTTCTCTTTGTCTTTAGAAGAGAATTTTAAGAAAATACCGGCTTTATCAAGAATTGTTTTATACGTAAAAATTGGAGCGTTGAATCGTAAGGCTAAGGCTATAGCGTCGCTTGTTCGGGCATCGATAATTTCTTCTATTTTATCACGCTCACAAATAATACTTGAGTAAAAAACACCGTCAACCAATTTGTGAATAATAACTTGTTTGATAACAATATCAAAGCGGTCAGAAAAGTTCTTAAACAAATCGTGCGTTAACGGGCGTGGGGGTTTAATTTCTTTTTCTAGGGCAATAGCAATAGATTGAGCTTCGAAAGCACCTATGACAATTGGAAGTTTTCGATCACCATCTACCTCATTCAATATCAAAGCATACGCACCATTTTGCGTTTGACTGTATGATATTCCCTTTATTTTTAACCGAACTAGACTCATAGGTATTTCAAGTAAAAAAAAGCTGTTTAAATAAGAGGGTAGCCCTATTATTTAAACAGCCTCTATAAGAAGGCAAATTAACAAAATTTAAGCGTTTTGCGCTTTAAATGCCTTTAATTTTTCGACAAGTTGCGGTATAACTTCGAAGGCATCACCCACAATACCATAATCTGCCGCTTTAAAAAAGGGCGCTTCTGGGTCTGAATTGATAACTACTTTTACCTTTGAAGAACTTACCCCAGCTAAATGTTGAATCGCACCTGAGATTCCAATAGCTATATAGAGGTTACTAGCCACAGGCTTTCCTGTTTGGCCAACGTGCTCGCCATGTGGGCGCCAACCTAAATCAGAAACAGGTTTTGAACAAGCGGTTGCAGCGCCTAAAACGTCTGCCAGTTCTTCAATCATTCCCCAATTTTCAGGACCTTTTAATCCTCTTCCTGCAGAAACAACAATATCAGCATCCGCAATGGTGGCCTTTCCAACTACTTTATCCACTTCAACTGATTTTGTTGAAAAATCAGCATCACTTAAGTTCGGACTAAAGGCTTCAACAGCCGTAGCAGTAGCATTTTCATGCGCACCAAAAGCATTGTTAGAAACACCAATAAGTTTAATTGCCGTATTGATTTGTGAGTGGGCAAATCCTTTGTTACTAAATGCGGTTCTTTTTACACTGAACGGACTTGTGCTTGATGGAGCCGCAACAACATTAGGTACATACCCTGCATTCAATTTACCTGCGACCAATGGCGCAAGAAATTTGGTATCAGTACTTGAACTTACAACAATAACGGTTGCACCTACTTTTGCAATGGCTTCGCAAATTACAGCGGCATACGCTTTGGCGTTGAATGTTTTCAAATCATTATTAGCAACATTTAAAACTTTAGAAACGCCATAGGCGCCTAAACTATCATTGTCTGAACTATTGATGGCAATTGCCGTTACAGAAGTTCCCATTTGATCGGCAATTACTTTACCATAAGAAGCTACTTCAAAAGCATTCTTTTTGAATTTTCCGTTTTCTGATTCTGTATAGACTAATACTGACATAATTCTTATTTAGATTGTTTTTGCTTCGTTATGAAGAAGGTTAATTAAATCATCTACATTATCAACTAATTTTACGGCTCCTTTTGCGGCGGGCTTTTCAAACTTAGTGTCTTGGGTAGCTTGTGTGGCATCGACAGCTTCAACTACAGTCAATGCTTTTTTTCTTGCCATCATAATACCACGCATGTTAGGTATTCTTAAATCACTTTCAGCTACCAAACCTTTTTGTCCGCCAATAATAAGAGGTAAGGAGGTAGCAATAGTTTCTTTACCACCATCGATTTCACGCATGGCAGTAGCCTTGTCTCCATCTATTTCAAGATTGATACAGGTATTTACAAAATTCATATCAAGAAGGGAAGCCATTATACCGGGCACCATGCCACCATTATAATCAATAGATTCACGTCCTGCAATTACCAAATCATAACTGCCATTTTTCACGACTTCAACCAATTGTTGGGCAACAAAAAAACCATCAGTAGGTGCGGCATTTACCCGAATAGCCTCGTCAGCTCCTATAGCAAGAGCTTTACGAATAGTAGGCTCTGTCGATGCTTCGCCAACGGTAGCTACGTGCACCGTAGCACCTTGCTTTTCTTTAAACCACATGGCACGTGTTAATCCGAATTCATCATTCGGATTAATTACAAATTGTACGCCATTGGTGTCAAATTGGGTATCACCCTCTGTAAAATTTATCTTAGAAGTAGTGTCTGGAACATTACTAATACAAACTAATATTTTCATTGAAGTTTTTTTCTGTAAATATGTTAGATGTCAAACGAAAATGGACTACTAAAAAGTATGAATTCGATATAATTTTTCATATATTTTTTTACGCCTTAATAGTAGCAAAAAACAAAGATGCGAAGATAGGTAATAATTTCAAAAAATACTATGCATGCATAGTATTTTTTATAACTTTTTTAGAAAAGATGTGACTCTTTTTTGCGATATAATTTGCTATTTTTGCATGCGTTTTTAGCACAACAAAGAATCTATTACTATGAAGACAATACAATTCCGTGAGGCGATTGCCGAAGCAATGTCAGAAGAAATGAGAAATGACGAATCTATTTACTTAATGGGTGAAGAAGTTGCCGAATACAATGGTGCCTATAAGGCATCTAAGGGAATGCTAGATGAATTTGGTGCTAAAAGAGTTATTGACACTCCTATTTCTGAGCTGGGTTTTGCAGGTATTGGTGTTGGGTCAACGATGACGGGTAATCGGCCTATTATCGAATTTATGACTTTTAATTTTGCTTTGGTCGGTATTGATCAAATTATTAATAATGCTGCTAAAATTCGTCAAATGTCTGGAGGTCAGTTTCCGTGTCCTATTGTTTTCAGAGGTCCTACTGCCTCTGCAGGTCAGCTTGCCGCAACGCATTCTCAGGCTTTTGAAAGCTGGTATGCCAATTGTCCTGGTTTAAAAGTAGTTGTCCCCTCAAATCCAGCTGATGCTAAGGGTTTGCTAAAATCGGCTATTCGCGATGACGATCCGGTTATTTTTATGGAGTCTGAGCAAATGTACGGTGATAAAGGCGAAGTCCCCGAAGGAGAATATACCATTCCTCTTGGTGTCGCTGCTATGCGAAGAACAGGTACTGACGTAACTATTGTTTCCTTTGGTAAAATCATTAAAGAAGCTGATAAAGCTGCTGATGTTTTAGAAAAAGAAGGTATTTCGTGTGAAATAATAGATTTACGTACCGTAAAGCCCATGGATTATGAGGCTATTTTAAACTCTGTTAAGAAAACAAACCGCTTGGTAATTTTGGAAGAAGCATGGCCTTTTGGTAATGTGGCTACCGAAATTACTTTTCATGTACAAAAACACGCTTTTGATTATTTAGATGCTCCTATTGAAAAAATAAACACAGCAGATACCCCTGCACCTTATTCCCCTGTATTGCTTGAAGCATGGTTACCTAATCACCAAGATGTAATTAATGCCGTTAAGAAAGTGTTATATAAATAAAACAAACGTTTTGTAACGATACCTTTGCTTCGTCGACTATGTATTGACGATGTATTTTTGTTGGTATGCTATTTGATAGTAGCCTAGCAAAACAGGAAAGAATTCAAATGAAGCATTTACTCTTAATTAGTACTCTTTTTTATTCTTTAATGGCTTTCTCACAAACAAAGGTGAGTGGTATGGTCATTGACGAAGTTGGTGAACCTATTTCTTTTGCGAATGTAATTTTCAAAAATTCTACGCAAGGTACTATAACCAATGATGATGGTCGTTTTTATATGGAATCAGATCAAACCTATACCGCCCTTTTGGTTTCATTTATTGGCTTCGAAGACAAAGAAGTTCAACTTACTTCGAAGGTTACCTATGACATGAAAATTAGTTTGACAGAGGCAACGGAAGAATTAAATGAAATTGTGTTGATTTCAGGAAAGCAGTCTAAAAAGAACAATCCGGCGGTAGAAATTCTAAAAAAGATTTGGGCCAAAAAAAGGGTAAACGGCCTGCGTAAATTTGATCAATACGCTTTCGATAAATATGAAAAGGTTGAGTTTGATTTAAATACGATAGATAGTGCCCTTATGAAACGAAAAATTTTCAAAGGCTTAGAATTTATATTTCAAGATTTAGATACTTCACGTATTACGGGTAAGACCTATCTGCCCATTTTCCTGAATGAAACCTTTTCTAAGGTATATGGTGATAACCGTATTAATGAAGAAAAAGAAAATATTCTTGGCAATAAAACTTCTGGTTTTGATAGCAATCAAGCTATTATTGCTTTCGTAGCAGATTTGTATCAAGAATATGATGTGTATGACAATTATTTGAAATTTTTTGACAAGAGTTTTACGAGTCCGTTGTCAAGAACAGGGGTTGATACGTATAATTACGCTTTACGTGATAGCGCCTATATTGATAATAAATGGTGTTATAATATCGTCTATTACCCCAGGCGAAAGAACGAACTGACTTTTAAAGGTGATTTTTGGGTAAATGACTCAACTTATGCTATAAAAAACATCAATTTAGAAGTTACTAAAAGTGCCAATATAAATTGGGTAAAGGAGATTTATATTGAACAAGAGTTTGATGTAGTTAACGATTCCGTTTTTCTTTTAAAGCGTGATTATATGTTGAGTGATTTCAGTTTTAGAAAAAAAGAAAATTCTAAGGGAGTCTACGGAAAAAGAACTACGGTTTATGATAATTATGTTTTTGATGAAGAAAAGCCAAGAGATTTTTATCAAAAAGATAAGAACCCATTTGATATCAATACCGTAATAAAAGATGATGATTTTTGGACGAAGAACCGATTGGAAGAACTGAATAAAGACGAATCAGGAATATACAAATTACTTGATACCTTAAAAACGGTTCCAAAGTTTAAAACATATTATAATATCGTAAGTATACTAGGTTCAGGGTATGTTGAAATTGATAAATGGGATCTCGATATTGGCTCCGTTTATGATGTCTTCGGATTTAATGATGCTGAAGGGCCTCGTTTGCGAGCGGGAGCACGAACTTTTTTCGGGTCTAATGACACATGGCGACTGGAAGGTTATACCGCCTATGGTTTTACTGATAAAAAATTTAAGTATGGTATTTCAGGGAAGTTTTTACTCGATAGAAATAGTCGACTGATTGTTTCTGGTGGCAATCGAAGGGATATTGAGCAACTAGGTGGCAGCCTTACGGCCACAAATGATGTTTTAGGAAGAAGTATTGCCTCATCAACCTTGCTTACCGTTGGTGCAAATAATCGATTGACAAATATTAACTTAAGTGCATTTAACCTTGAGATTGAACCGATAACGAACTTGAGAGTTGGTATAGGCAGCACGTTTCGAACCCTTAGCTCGGCGCTACCCAATGATTTCAGTTTAGATTATATAAATAATGACGCACCCAATGGTGTTTCCTCTGAGATTCGACAGCTTGATTTGAATGCCTTACTTATTTATACTCCTGGCAAAAAAACGATCGGTTATGGTGTAGAAAGAGCTGATGTAAATGACACCTATAGCACCTTGCTTTTTAGTTATACCAAGGGATTAAATAGTATTTTAGATAGCGATTTTGCCTATGACAAATTACAATTTTCGTATACACAACCTTGGCAAATCGGGGGGTTTGGTAGACTCTTTACGACGCTTGAACTTGGAAAAACTTTTGGAGATGTACCCCTAGGATTACTTAGTGTTATACCTGGCAATCAAACCATATTTTCAAATTACGGAACCTTTACAAACCTTGATTTTTACGAATTTGTAAGTGATACGTACGTCTCGCTACATATGCAGCATAATTTTAATGGCAGGTTATTTTCAAGAATACCCTTTTTGCGTAAATTAAATCTTCGTGAAGTTATTGGTTTGAGAGGTGTTTGGGGAGAACTCTCAGCCGCTAATTTAGCCTTGAACCAACCAGCAACGGTAAACACCCAATTACGAGCGCCTACAGACCGTATTTACTATGAATATTCGATAGGCGTTGGTAATATATTTAGAGTATTGCGTATTGATTTCAATTTTAGAGGAAACTATCTCGATAGTCCTGATGTGCGACCTTTTGGAGTGACTGGTACGTTCGGGTTTAGTTTTTAGTTTAGGCTTATTTTTGTTAAATTCTGGAAATAAAAAAAACAGTAAGATATGTTATTTTAAACACATTATATCTTACTGTTTTTCAATGACTAAAGGGCTTTGTTTTTTGATTTGTTAACAAAGTAAATGACACCTGCACTAATTTCAAAGAGCAACCCTATTGACAAAAAAATACTAGAATATTCTATTTTGAGTATTTTTAAAAAAGCACCAATCATTAATATTAAGGCTCCTATTAGTAATAGTTTTAGAGGTTTTATATTCATTGTATATGATTTTGGTTAAACATTATTTACTTTCTTGACAAAGGCATAAAGCAGAGATTAAAAGTGGTACTGGCGGATTTGTCCAATATGCTACCCAGCAAACGAAGCAATCTTCGACGAATTCATCATATTCTCTATCTTCACACTCGCTTTGTGTTTCACCAGACTTCCTTTGACAAACACCCTTAGCGCTTTTCGAAGTTAAGGAACTAGATATAAATAGTTCATCATTGTATTTGTGTCGTATACTAAGAAATTCCTTGTAATCAATTTCTTTTTCACTCAAAATACTTTTTTTACCATCTATTTCGATAGTTTTAAAAAGCTTATAAAAATTTAAGTCATTTTTGTTTTGAGCTATATATAAGTTTTGATTATTCGAACTAATTTGATATTCTGTTACCCTATATCCATTTTTTAGTTTTAATGTACTTAGAATTTCATCTTTAAACGATACATCGCTTATTTTTTCTATGCCTAATTTATTATACAGTAAGTTGGAAACTTCTTTTTCTGATAACTTTTCGGCTTCTCTATTTAATTCATTTTGTGTATATAATTTGCCATTAAAATATAATCCTCTTTCTACGGTTTCATTATTACTAGTACATGAGAGAATAAATAACGTGATACTGGCGAGGAAATATTTGATTACTTTAATTTTGCATAAATTTCTTTTTTTCGAGTGAAAGGATATTATTTATTTTTTTGTTATGAATTAATAACTTTTTTAGATATGTATTTTACAATTAAATGAATAAATAGGTATCTATTTTGAGGTTTCACCTACAAAGGTTTAGTCAAATAAACATGGACTTCTTATAAACATAATGTTTCAGCTTTAAATCGTAAATAAATTATAAGTTTTTTCTTATTCAAAATTAGGTCTATTGTGTTGTAATATATGCAAGTAAAACCTCATAAAAGTGGAGGTTTTTCCATTATTTTTAATATTTAACAAATAATTAATAGGAAAAATCTTAATTATATTTAAAATAATAAAATTGCTCTTATTTGAAATCCCTGGTTCATTTTTTAGATTAAACCTAAAACAGTACTTACTTGATAAAGTTTTATTTAACCTAGATTTAATAATAATACTAAGCTTCGAAACAGTACGTTAAGGTATCTTTGCCATCCTAAATACGCACCATGAGTAAGAAAGAAATAACATTTGATGTCTTAGTTGAGATTCCGAAAGGCAGTCGTAACAAGTATGAGTACGATTTTACTTTAAATAAAATTAGGTTTGATAGAACCCTCTTCTCGTCGATGATGTACCCTGGTGATTATGGCTTTATTCCTGAGACATTGGCTTTAGACAAAGATCCCTTAGATGTCTTGGTACTATGTACTGAGCCAACATACCCAATGGTAGTGGTTGAAGTAAAACCTATTGGTGTGTTTCACATGGCCGATGAAAAAGGACCCGATGAGAAAATAATTTGTGTGCCAGTTTCTGACCCTATCTGGAATCAGAAAAATGATTTGTCAGATATAAATCCGCACAGAAAAAAAGAAATTGAACATTTTTTTCAAGTTTATAAAGACTTAGAAAAGAAAAAAGTTGATGTTGGCGGATGGGGTAATGCTGAAGAAGCTCGAAAGATTTACCACGAGTGTGTTAAGCGCTACGAAGAGAGTGAACATAAGAAGAAACGCACTTTTACAATTTAGATAGGTTTCTAATGTTATAAAGCCACTTTTTATGCTAAAAGTGGCTTTTTTTATTCTATATGATTTTAGTACATTAGCAGCCGTTAAAAAAAACTAAAACAACTAAACGAAATGGAATTAATAATTCAATTATTACCAGTATTTGGTGTCGTAGCCCTTCTTTATGTGGCTTGGAAAAATGCTTGGGTTGGAAAGCAAGAAGTCGGTAACGACAAAATGGCGCGAATTGCCAAAAATATTGCGGATGGTGCGATGTCTTTCCTAAAAGCTGAGTACAAAATACTTTCAGTTTTTGTAGTAGCGGTGGCTATACTTTTATTCTTTAAGGGAAGCAATGAGGAAGGTTCTCACGGAATGGTGGCACTTTCATTTGTTGTAGGTGCAATTTGTTCAGCATTAGCAGGGTTTATTGGGATGAAGGTTGCAACTAAAGCGAATGTTAGAACAACACAAGCGGCAAAAACATCTTTAGGAAAAGCCTTAGAAGTAGCTTTCGCTGGGGGCGCTGTTATGGGACTTGGTGTTGTAGGTCTAGGTGTTTTAGGACTAAGCGGATTGTTTATGGCTTATCAACAAATATGGCCAGGTGCTGAAAACTTAAATCTAGTATTGAATGTACTATCTGGGTTTTCTCTAGGTGCGTCTTCTATTGCACTTTTTGCAAGAGTTGGTGGTGGTATTTATACCAAAGCTGCTGATGTTGGTGCAGATTTAGTAGGAAAGGTAGAAGCAGGTATTCCTGAAGATCACCCGTTGAATCCTGCTACGATTGCCGATAACGTAGGTGATAACGTAGGTGATGTTGCTGGTATGGGGGCTGACCTTTTTGAGTCTTATGTAGGATCTATTATAGGTACGATGGTTTTAGGGGCATTTATTATCACGCCAGATTTTGATGGTTTAGGTGCAGTATATCTTCCTTTAGTTTTAGCCGCGGTAGGAATTTTAATGTCTATCGTTGGTACATTCTTTGTAAGAGTGAAAGATGGTGGAAATCCGCAAACAGCTTTGAATATTGGTGAATTTGGTTCTGCATTGTTGATGGTAGTAGCTTCTTATTTTATCATTACTGCTATGGTTCCTGAAACTATTGAAGGTTTGCCAATGGGTGCTATGGGAATATTTTATGCAACGCTTGCAGGTCTTGTAGCAGGTTTAGGTGTAGGTAAGATTACTGAATATTATACAGGTACAGGTACCAAACCTGTAAACTCTATTGTTGCGCAATCTGAAACAGGTGCGGCAACAAATATTATTGCTGGTCTAGGGGTAGGTATGATGTCTACAGCTATTCCAATTTTATTAATTGCTGCTGCAATTATTGTTTCGCACATGTGTGCAGGTTTATACGGTATCGCTATTGCAGCGGTAGGTATGTTAGCAAATACGGGTATTCAGTTAGCTGTTGATGCTTATGGTCCTATTTCAGATAATGCAGGTGGTATTGCTGAAATGGCAGAATTAGAACCAGAAGTACGCGAGCGTACGGATAAATTAGATGCTGTTGGTAATACAACCGCTGCTATCGGTAAAGGTTTTGCAATTGCTTCTGCTGCTTTAACGGCATTGGCTTTATTCTCTGCTTTCATGAAAGTTGCGAATGTTAGTTCTATTGATGTATCGCAACCGAAAATCATGGCGGGTCTTTTGGTAGGTGCAATGTTACCTTTTGTATTTTCCGCACTTTCTATGAATGCTGTTGGTCGCGCTGCGATGGCGATGATTGAAGAAGTTCGTCGTCAGTTTAGAGATATTCCACAATTGAAAGCTGCATTGGAAGTGATGCGAGCGGTCGATTCAGATATGTCGAAAGCAACACCAGAACAACGTGCTATTTTTGATGAAGCTGACGGATTAGCAGAATACGATAAATGTGTTGACATTTCTACGAAAGCTTCTATTAAAGAAATGGTATTACCAGGTTTATTAGCGATTATCGTTCCAGTTGCTGTTGGTTTTATTGGTGGTGCTGAAATGCTAGGTGGCTTACTGGCAGGGGTTACTTCTGCGGGAGTTTTAATGGCAATCTTCCAATCTAACGCTGGTGGTGCTTGGGATAATGCGAAGAAGATGATTGAATCTGACGGTCGTAAAGGTTCTGATGCGCACAAAGCTGCCGTTGTTGGTGATACGGTCGGAGATCCTTTTAAAGATACTTCAGGTCCTTCTTTGAACATCTTACTGAAATTGATGTCTGTTGTTGCTTTGGTTATTGCACCAAGTATAGCTATGTCAGGTGATTCAATGATGGCAAGTGCTAGCGTTCAAAATGTATGGATTGATGAAGATGGTACAAAACATGAACTTACAGGTAAAGAAATTCATTTTTCCGATGCTAAACAGAATAAGCTTGAAAAGCAAGTGCGTGTCGAAGTTGAGAAAATGGACAATGGTATGGCTAAAGGCATTATAACGACTACAGTTACTGAGAATGGCGAAGAAAAAATAACTGAAGAAGTCTTAGAAGGTACTATGGAAGAAGTAAAAGCTAAAGTAAAGGCCTACAGTGCTAAAAAAGGAAACGCTAAAATTGTAATTGAGACCGATGAAAATTAGATCTTAATTTTGTTATAAATAAAGCCTTGCGATATAGATCACAAGGCTTTTTTATTTTGCCTTTGTCTCTAAAATTACAGCACTATCTTTTTTGGTAATTTGTTCAGTACGTAACTCTTCTAGATCATAACCGCCATTATCATCATCGAATTTCCACTCTAGAATGAAATAAGTCAGCATGAGTATAGCTAGTAATCCCAATAAAAAATAAATACCTTTTTTTCGATTCAAATCTTGTTTTGGATACTTTTTAAGTTTCATGGCCAATAGCTTATAAAATAAACCATCCCTCGGATAGTAGGATGGTTTAATTATGCACAATGACTATGCCATTATTGTTGTAACTTAAAGGTAATAGGAATATTAAATGGAACTCTTACTGCTCTTCCGCGCTGTTTTGCAGGAGTCATTTGTGGTAGCTTCGTAATGATTCTTTTAGCTTCCGAGCCTAGGTTTTTGTCTGGGCTTCTGGCAATTTGAATGTTTCCGATGCTTCCATCTTTTTGAATAACAAAATGCATGTAAACTTTGCCCTGAATGCCCATTTCTTGAGCAATTTCAGGGTATCTAAAATTCTTTCTTACGTGTTTTTGAATTTTTTCATTAAAACATGCCTTCTTATCTGAGGCTTTTTCACAACCAGGAAAAACAGGCGCCTCTTCTACCAATATAAAAGGCACATCAAGATCTTCTTCTATTACACCAACATCAATATCTTCCATTTTTAAAATTTTAGTATCTGGACCTGGCTCTGGAATGTCGATAACGGTTTCAATTATCGGTTCGTCATCTTCTACAACTAGAATCTCTTCTGGGGTTATTGGAGGTGCAGGAGGTTTGGGTTGTTCTATTTTAAATACCTCCAATTCTTCATTCAAATCTTCATCCAGATGCATGCTCGTATCATAGTTAGGTTCGTCATAAAAGGTTTTCCATTCTAATGCGGTATAGCTCAATGCCAATACCATGAATAGGCCAGCAACAAAGTACAAGTTGCTGTTTTGGGTCAAATCTTTTTTTGGATTCTTTTTTACTTCCATCATTTAAGGTTTTTATCCGCCGATAGGCGAAAGGGTTTAACATTCTTTTCAAGACTACTGCATGCATATCCGGAGTACATACAGTCCGTTTTTAGGCTCGATAAATGTTTCCATAAACCTATGCGAAGAAAGTTATGTAAAAAAGGAAGAATGAGGGAACGTTGCTTTTCAGTGAGTTAAAGACCAATGGGAATAAGGGAATTATTTTATAAGCGTCGATCAAATACTAAAAATAATCTAACGCCGTGCCAACTTCTAGCTCGTAAGGAGCCTTATCTTTTTCAAAAATTCGAGCAGTGAGTGTCTGGCCTTTAAGAATAATTTGATCATTCAGAAGTCTTAGCCAACTGCCTTCTCGTAAACCGACAACAGGAATATCATTGAACTTATGAAACTCTTTAATTCGGGTTTCACGAGTTTCTCCGTTATGCTTCAAATTCGGAATAGGGTCTAAATAATGCGGATTGATATTAAAAGGAACCAGGCCTAAGGTTTCAAAACTAGGTGGGTATACAATAGGCATATCATTTGAAGTTTTGATACTTGGCCCAGCGATATTGCTGCCAGCACTTGTGCCTAAATAAGGAGTGCCATTTGTTATCACTTCTCGAAGGGGTTGCATTAAGCCTTGTTTATAAAGTTCAGAAATTAGAACAAAAGAATTGCCTCCACCAGTGAATATTCCTTTCGCGTTTTTTATTGCTTCAATTTGATTTGAAAACGTATGAATTCCCTTTAACGATTTTCCTATTTTATGAAACGCCATAAAGGCAAAGGCCGTGTAGTCGTCATGCGACATACCGCTAGGTCTTGCATAAGGGATAAATAGAATTTCATCTACTTCTGCAAATAAATCGTTAAGAGGCTCGAAAAGGTAATCTAAATAAGTGCCGCCGTAGAGGGTTGAAGTACTGGCAAGTAGGGCATTGACCATTTTAGAACAAACCGTTGATTTCAGCATCGATTTTATTAATAATCTCACCCAAATCTTCAGGCTTATCTACAAAATCAAGTTCGTCGACATCAATAATTAAGAGGTTGCCTTTTTCATAGCCATGCACCCAGGCTTCATAGCGCTCATTCAATCTGCTCAAATAATCTATTGATATGCTATTTTCATATTCGCGACCACGTTTATGAATTTGTTTTACAAGGTTCGGAATAGAACTACGTAAATAGATTAATAAATCTGGTGGCTGAACCAAGCTTTCCATTAATTCGAACAAACTCGAATAATTGGTAAAATCTCTATTGGTCATTAAGCCCATTGCATGCAGATTAGGCGCAAATATATAGGCATCCTCATAAATAGTACGATCTTGAATGATGCTCTTACCCGATTCACGAATTTTAAGAATTTGGCGATAGCGATGGTTTAAAAAATAAATTTGAAGGTTGAAACTCCAACGTTCCATTTGTGTATAAAAATCATCTAAATACGGATTATCGACAACATCTTCAAAGTTCGCTTCCCACTTATAATGTTTGGCAAGTAATTTTGTCAAAGTGGTTTTTCCGGCTCCGATGTTTCCCGCAACGGCAATGTGCATTGGTACGCTTTTTTATGGTTAGTTTTAACGATTACATAGCTACACAATATACAACGAATATTAAGTTTGAGAAAAAATAGTCGCTTAAATACGATGAATTAAGTTGGTAATATTACAGCACGAAATACGTTGTTAATCTCTAGAGGAGGTATTAAAGTGATTTTAAAAACATTTTGATTAGGGTTTTTATGTTTTTAGTTGTTCCATAGCTGTAATACACTTCACGCCGCATAATATTAAATAAGCATACTATGTTGAATCGCTCATACTGTTTTAAAGCGATATAATTTATTTGATTTATGAAAGAACTACTTCGATTTTATTCTGTTTTTATTTTGGTATTGTTGATGGCATGCTCTACTGATGACGGTGGTGGCGACGGAAATGAAGGTGGTGGCCCTGATTCTGAACCTCCTGAAACTCCTGTGGGCAGTGTTTTAGAGTTTAAGGGTATGGTTGATGGTTTCGAAGAAGCCAGTAGACTAGGTATTCGGTTTGCATCGGCCGATTTTAATCCTACAGGATTTTACGCACCGCCAAATACAAAATTGCAGCTTGAACTTAAAGAAAATGAGAATAACATAGACGTTTTTTTGATGGTAGGCACCTATTCTCAAAGTGACTTTTGGAATTTCGAACCTAGTCATTTTTCGCTAAGGAACGGCGATAATGAAATAAATTCGGGACCAACGGGTGGTATGGTCTACATCAAATATTTTGATGCAGCAGAAAATAGTATTAAAGTTGCTTTTAAGGATGGTTTTGAAAAGGCTGCGCTCTTCCACAAAAACGAAACTACCGCTGCTGAATGGTCTACCATGTTATCAGAATATAGTGATGTACCTTTTGCAACTTTAGTTGGAGATCAATCAATAATTGTGGTTTCTAATCAAAAGGCTACTTTATTTAAAGATCAAGATCAGAATTTGCTATTGAACAATATAGATAGGGCTATAGCTATTGAAAATGAAATTAGTGGAATGGATAGTTCTTCGGAATTACAGGAACCGATAAAGCATAAAACACTTTTTGTAGAGTACGGAAATACCGATTTTTATATGTTCGCATATAACTATAGAACGGCGTATAATTTCGATACGGGAGTACAGTTTGTTTTAGATAATGAGCTGTTCACTAAAGATGGTTGGGGACCATGGCATGAAATAGGGCATACGCGCCAAATGAATGCTTGGACCTGGAATGAGACCGTAGAAGTAACTGTAAATATCTATTCACTTGCAGTCGAGAAGGAATTCGGACTAGCATCAAGGTTTCAAAGAGAAAATACCTGGGTTGCCGTGAACAACTATTTGTCCCAACCTATTGAAAATAAGAACTACAATGGCACTGAGGTAGATTTATTTGTCCGCCTAGGAATGTTCTATCAATTGCAATTGGCTTTTGGAGAAGATTATTATAAAAAACTTCATAAATTGTTTCGCACAGAAAAACCGAACGTTGCCAATGATAATGATCGCATGCGATTGTTTATGGTTAATGCGAGTCGAATTGCCAATGCTGATTTGACTGATTTTTTTGAAAAATGGGGTTTGAAATTCGATGATGCACAAGAGGCTTATGATAATATAGCTGCATTAAATCTTGCCACTCCAGAAAATGATCTTACGCTGATTACAGATTGATTTTTAATGAATTAGATTATTTCAACATACGAGCTTATAGCCATACCCGCGTATATTAATTATCTGCACTTTATCGTCTTTTTTAAGTTTTTTGCGCAGCTTGCTTATAAATACATCCATACTACGGGCACTAAAAAAGTCATCATCTCCCCATATTTTTTTTAGAATTAAAGAGCGGTCAAGTAATTCGTTACGCGTTTCAGATAAATGAAAGAGTAGTTCTGCTTCTCTATGGGTAAGATTTATTTCTTGAGAATTAAATGTTAGTTTTTGCTTTGTATAATTAAAAATATAATGCCCAATTTTAATAGTGTCTTTTACCTTTTTCAGACTATTTCTATTTAATAGTGCATGAATGCGAACAATAAGTTCTTCCATGCTAAAAGGCTTTTTTAAATAGTCGTTGCCTCCATGTTCGAAACCTTCTACTACGTCTTTAGTTTGCGATTTTGCGGTTAGAAATATAATAGGAATTTGCTTATCATGTGCTCTAATTTCTTTTGCCAAAGTAAAACCATCTTTTTTCGGCATCATTACGTCAAGTACAAGTACCTCGGGTTTTTCTTTAAGAAATGTTTTGAGTGCTATTTCGCCATTTTCACAATATAAAACTTCGAAATTTCTGGTCTCTAAGCTTTCTTTTACAATTTGAGCAAGTGCTTTTTCATCTTCTGCTAAGAGTATTTTGATAGGTTGGCTCATAGGGCAATTTTAAATTTGGTGTTTTTAGCATCAGGTATAAGAGCCAGCTCGCCCTGGTGTTTTTCAACAATTTTCTTGGCGTAGAAAAGTCCAATTCCGAAACCTTTAACATCATGTATATTTCCAGTAGGCACTCGATAAAATTTGTCAAATATTTTATCTCGCTGACTTTTAGCAATATTGCCCCCGTTATCTGCAATTGTTATTTCAATTGCATTGAGTAGTGAATTTAAATTTACCTCAATAGTATCGCCACCATATTTTACGGCATTATCTATAAGATTTGCTAAGGCATTTTCAAAATGAAAAGGATCGACTTTAGCCGATAAAGAATTGTCGGTAGTCTTAAATAAAATAGTTTTTTCCGGACAGAGCATTTGGTATTTGTCTACCAAATTTTTTAATATCATTACTAAATCAACATCTTCTTTATTTATAAGTAATTTGTCATTATCTAAAGTCGCCGTTTCTAATAGTTTTTCAACCATTAGATGTAACTTTTTTAACTGTTGGTCTGAGATGTTTAAATAGGTATTTGTTTTTTCCTTATCGTTCTTTTCATTAAAATTTTTAATACCCTCAATAGCCGTAGTAACTGTAGCAATGGGTGTTTTGAACTCATGTGTTATATTACTAATTAGGTCATTTTTAATTTCAGCAAGCTCCTTTTGTTTGTTAATAATGTGCAATAAATAGAAGAGACAGGCTATGGTACAAACAGCTAAAAGCAATGATAATAAAATACCTGTAAGACTTCGTTTAAGAATATGTAGTGTGGGATTTGAATATTTTAATTGAAGGTTTTCATGAAACGGAAGATAGGTAGCTTTTGAAAAAGTAGTGATGAGATTTTCATCACTAGGTTCAATATTGAAATTTTGAAACACAGAATCATTCTTAAAATGAGTGAACCCATAGTTGATGCTAATATCTTTTCGAGCCAGCTCATTTTTTAGTATGGTATCAAGTTTTACAAAATCAATCGAATCTTTTGTGATTGATACTGTGAGTTTATTAATGAGCCCTGAAATCGCCCCGATACTGTCTACTTGAGTCCCATTGTGAAAAATGGAAATACCCGTTACCGGACTTTTACCTATTGCTTTGTCCGTGAATGTATCTAATACAGAAGGAAAGAAAGTAGGCGTTGCTAAATGGCTATGGTTTATACAACTATCAATGCCATGTTCTAGGTGTTCAATATCTAGATGTTCACTATCTAGTTTTTCAATATATTCAAACATTTCTGAAGTGATGGTCGTTGAAATGCTGTTTTCTTTTTCCTCAATAAAACTAAAAAAATCAGTTTTAGCCATGTCTGTGAAATAGGTTTCAACACTATTATCGAAACTAATCTGCACTTCGTTGAGTAATCGTTTTTTATTTGCTTTATAGTTTTGGCTATTCCAATACAGCTGTATGGCTATAATTACGCCAATAGTAGTTGTAATAAAATAAAGCAAGTATTTGTAATTGTTTTGTTTCACATGCCAAAAATAAGGACAAAACTCTGGCGCCAACCTATCGCTTAACAGACGTTAACACTGATTAACCTTTTTATTTGTTCGACTTACTCAAATTTGCAGTGTTACAAATCAATTTAAAATGTTCAAAATGAAAAAAATAGTTACTCTAATAGCGTTTCTTAGTATCGGTGCTGTACACTTAGCTTCAGCACAAAAATTTACCGGTATGGCTACCTATAAAACGGATACCAAAATGGAAATACAAATGGACAGTTCTCAAATGGCGGACCATATGGATGATCTACAAAAGCAACTGAGAATGGCGATGCAAAAAGAATATCAGCTCACTTTTACAAAATCTGAATCTAACTGGAAAGAACAAGAAAAATTAAATAACCCTAACAATGGCGGGGCGGTACAGATACGAATTATGGGTATGGGCGGAGGCGCAGATGGCTTGTTGTATAAAAATACTAAAGACAAAAAAACGATAGAAAGCACAGATGATTTCGGAAAGTTGTTTTTGATTTCTGGAGATTTAGAACCGTACGAATGGGAGATGACTGCTGAGACCAAGCAAATTGGAAAATATACCTGTTATAAAGCAATTACGAAGCAAGAAGTTACTGAAATGCACTTATCAGATATTAATGGTGATACTTCCGAAGAGGAAAAAAAAGTGACGCGTACCATTACGGCATGGTATGCTCCTGAAATACCAGTAAGTCATGGTCCAGAAAACTACTGGGGTTTGCCTGGTTTAATTTTGGAAGTATCTGATGGAAGTAGAATTATGATTTGTACGCAAGTCATCTTGAACCCTGAAAAAGAAGCTATTGTTAAAATTCCTACTAAAGGCAAAAAAGTTACAAGTGAGGAATACGGTCGTATAATGAATGAACATTTAGAGAAGATGAATAAAATGTATGGAGGAGGAAAGAAGAAAGGCAACCATGATTCATTTAGTATTACAATAGAGCATTAAGTGCCTGAAATACTAGTCTATTAACACCAAAAATCATCAATCAAAAATGAACAGAATTAGCAAATCCCTTTTGGTAGGGCTAGTATTTTCATGCACTTATATGAGTGCTCAAAAAGTAAGTTTAGAAGGGCGTGTTTTAGATTCGCTACAAGCACCGCTTGAACTAGCCAATGTCATTGCAGTTAATAAAAATTCGAATGGTATAGCTTCTTTCGGAATTACAGACGCTCAAGGTAGATTTAAATTAAACCTACAGAAAGATAGTCTTTATATAATTCGAGCAAGTTATTTGGGTTTTGAGACCTATGAGGAAACCTATCAAGCCATTGAAGATAAAACCCAAGACATAATATTGAAATCAGCTGCGAATGAATTAGATGGCGTAACTGTTGTGGAAGATTTTCCGGTGACCATTTCAGGTGATACAATAACCTACAAAACCGATGCTTTCACCACAGGGAAAGAGAAAAAATTAGAGAACGTACTTGAACAATTGCCCGGTTTTCAAATTGATGATGAAGGTCAAATTAAAGTACAGGGTAAAGACGTAAGTAAGGTGCTTGTTGAAGGAAAAGAGTTTTTCGATGGTGATACTAAAATGGCCACTAAGAATATTCCGGCAAATGCGGTCGATAAGGTACAAGTATTGCGCAACTTTAATGAAATAGGTCCTTTAGGTGCAGTCAATGATAGTGATGCCCTAGCTTTGAATATTAAATTGAAAGAAGGTAAAAAAAACCTATGGTTTGGTGATATTACGGCAGGCGGAGGGCCAGAAGAGCGACACTTGGGCCATGCCAATGTATTTTATTATTCCCCAAAATTTAATATAAATTTTATTGGTGATTTAAACAATATAGGGCAGCAAGCTTTTACTTTACAAGATTATTTCAAGTTTAATGGAGGTCTGGCTGGTTTATCTCAACGATCGGGCTCAACGGTCAATATTTCTGCAGATGATATAGGCTTATCATTACTTCAAAATAACAGAACGCGCAATACAAATTCAAAATTAGCGGCACTTAATTTTAATTACAATCCGAATAAGAAAATTCGTTTTGCAGGCTTCGGAATAGTATCGGGGATTGATACTGATTTAGCGACAGTTTCTCAACGTACCTACATACGAGAAGATGGCAATAACCAAGAACTTTTAACCGCTACAACGAAGCAACAAAATACAGCGGGTTTATTTAAGTTTTCATCAACATATACGCCAAATGCGAAATGGCATTTAAGCTATAATGGTTTTATAAAAAATGCTGAAATAAATGATCAAAACCTATCGCATTCAAATTTTAATAATTTTGAAAATGAAATAAATAGCACCAATCTTAGAGACCCTTTTTCGGTACAACAAAACCTTAATGTTTTCTACGCTGGCGACAACAAGAATATTTTTTCTCTAGAGTCTAATCAACGCTATAAAAGGCAGCGTCCTAATTATAATTTAGTTAGTATGTTACAGCCTTTTATGGGCACAGTGCCGCTTCAAGGAAATTCACCATATAATTTGTTTCAAGCTAAAGAAGTCATTACGAACAAATTTGACGCTGAAGGCAATTATTATAGAGTGCTAAACAAAACCAATCACATCAGTTTTAAGGCGGGTTTAAGTTCGAATAAGCAAGATTTGATCTCTCAATTAGAAGAACTCGTTGATGGCAACCAAACTATAATTGGCAATGCCCAAGAATATGTCAACAATAGCACCTTTGATTTTTTAGATGTTTACTTTGGCTTAGGGTATCGCATAAAATTGGGTAAATTGACCTTGAGTCCCCAGTTAAATTACCACATATACGATATAGAAAATAGGCATGTTGAACTTCGTGTAAATACGAATAAGAGTTTGCTGCTTCCAGAATTAAGAACCGAATATGCCTTAAATAGTTCGCAATCTATACAATTGAATTATAATCTGGCCACAGAATTTGCCGATGTGCAACGTTTAGCACCAGCGTTTCAACTACAAGGTTACAACAGCCTTTTTAGAGGTAATGTAAATCTCGAAAATGCAACATACCATAACCTTGCCTTAAATTATTTCAATTTTAGCTCGTTTAGCTTCACTACAATTTATGGAGGCTTAACGTATCAGAAACGTTATGAGAGTATTGGTACAACTTCTGAGTTTATAGGGTTAGATAATATTACGACCCCTATAAATATCGAAAGACCCAATGAGAATGTGAGCTTTTTTGGAAATTATGAAAGACGTTTTCCGTATTGGAAAGGAAAGCTCGATGCACAATTGACATATAGTAACTTTAATACCATAGTTAATCAAGTTGCTAATTTTAATAGATCTTTTAATCAAAATTATAAGCTGTCTTTAGAAACAAGATTTAAAGAGGCTCCCAACGTAGAAATCGGCTTTGAAAAGCAGTGGAATGATTACGCCAGTGCCAATATAAAAAATAGGTTCGTAACAGATAGTCCGTTTGCAAATATTGAGGCTTATTTTTTAAAGAGTTTTTCTATTACTGCAGATTACCAATATAATAATTACAGAAGTAAAAATGGAGAAACTAGCAGCACCTACGATTTTTTAAACGCAGCATTGTATTTTCAAAAAGAGGACAGCAAGTGGGAATTTAAAATTTCAGGTTTAAACTTACTCAATACGACTTCAATTCGTCAAGATGCTTTCTCAAATAATTTAATAAGTACCTTAGAATATCAAGTACAACCCAGGTATTTTGTATTTAGTTTAAAATACGAATTATAGCATTTTAAAGAAGAATAAATCTTTGAAAAACGATTTTTACAACAAAACAATTTTCATACTTTTGCCATAACAAATAAGAGGAAGGATTTGACTGATTGCAACCTCATTAAAAAATGCTAAAAGCTGTGTAAACTCCTTTAAGCCTCTCCGTCAAATCTTTTGAATAATTAAAAAAGAATGGCATATTTATTTACTTCAGAGTCTGTAAGTGAAGGACACCCAGATAAAGTTTCAGATCAAATTAGTGATGCACTTTTAGATAATTTTTTGGCTTTCGATCCTGAGAGCAAAGTAGCCTGTGAAACTTTGGTTACTACCGGTCAAGTAGTTTTGGCAGGTGAGGTAAAAAGCAATACGTACTTAGATGTTCAAAATATCGCAAGAGATGTTATTAATAAAATAGGTTACACCAAAGGGGAGTACCAATTTAGTGGTGATTCATGCGGCGTTATTTCATTAATACACGAACAATCTCAAGATATTAATCAAGGCGTTGATAGAGCAACCAAAGAAGAACAAGGTGCGGGAGATCAAGGTATGATGTTTGGTTATGCGACCAAAGAAACAGAAAATTTTATGCCTTTGGCACTTGATATCTCGCATAAAATTCTTCAGGTTTTAGCGGATTTACGAAAAGACGGATCACAAATTCCTTATTTACGTCCCGATGCAAAGGCACAAGTGACAATAGAATATTCAGATGATAATGTACCGCAACGTATAGATACTATTGTTGTTTCTACACAACACGACGATTTTGATGAAGACGATACGATGTTGGCAAAAATAAAGTCAGATATTATTACGCTTTTAATACCCAAAGTGGTATCCCAATTTCCAGAGCAGGTGCAAAATCTTTTTGACGATAAAATACAGTACCATATCAACCCTACAGGTAAGTTTGTTATTGGTGGCCCACATGGTGATACTGGTTTGACAGGAAGAAAAATAATTGTAGACACCTATGGTGGAAAAGGAGCGCATGGGGGTGGTGCTTTTAGTGGCAAAGACCCGAGTAAGGTTGACCGAAGTGCTGCCTATGCGGCAAGGCATGCTGCTAAAAATTTAGTTGCTGCTGGCGTGGCAGATGAGCTATTAGTGCAAGTAAGTTATGCGATTGGCGTGGTAGAACCAACTTCTATTTTTGTTGATTCTTATGGTACTTCCAAAGTGAATTTAACAGATGGTGAGATTGCGGATAAAGTATCGGAGCTTTTTGATATGCGCCCGTTTTCAATTGAGAAACGACTAAAATTGCGTAACCCGATCTATTTAGAAACGGCAGCTTATGGTCATATGGGTAAAGCACCAAAAAAGGTAACTAAAGTATTTGAATCTCCGTATAACGGAAGAATCGAAAAAGAGGTTGAGCTTTTCACTTGGGAAAAACTAGATATGGTTGATGCTGTGCAAACGGCATTCGGATTATAAAAAACACAAGTAGTTTTAGTGGTCATACAGAACTATGTTTTGTCATACTGAACGCAGTGAAGTATGTCAAAGAATATTGAGTTTGACTCTCGCTTTAATTGAACGATTATAGGTTTCCAATTCTTTCGGTTTCATTTTGTCATACTGAACGTAGTGAAGTATCTCGAAAAATAGTGAGTTGGTCTTTTTGGTTGATTCAGAAATTAAAGGTCTCCAATTCTAAATATTCGCTATCGACATGTCTAACGCTAGTTTCCTCCTGCGTCGGAAGGACAACTAAATTTTGAAGTCCGAATAGGTTCCCTTTTTAATTTTTAATTCGTTCCAATCTTTAGTAGCTTTATCATCTAACGTATCTGAACCATGTCTAAATTTTCAAGATTTTCTACGATTGTTTTGCTCACAATGACCCTAATAGTCACTTCTTGTACCAAAACCAACAAGAATGAAAAGCTCGAGGTTTCAAAAACCTATGTTGCAGATAATTATACTAAAAGAGAGGTGCAAATAGAAATGCGCGATGGTGCAAAATTGCATACCACGATCTACGCGCCAAAAGATACTTCAAAAGAATATCCTATAATCATGCAACGTACGCCGTATAGCTCAAGGCCTTATGGCGAAGGAAAGTTTAAGGAAAAGATCGCCCCCAATATTCATATGATGAAAGAGGGTTATATAGTGGTTTATCAAGATGTACGCGGCCGTTGGATGAGCGAGGGGCATTATGAAAATATGCGCGCTTATATTCCGAATAAAAAAAGCGATAAAGATGTTGACGAAAGTTCAGACACCTATGATTCGATTGAATGGTTGGTAAACAATGTTGAAAATAACAATGGAAATGTGGGCATTTGGGGTATTTCGTATCCTGGTTTTTATTCGACCTATGCTACCGTAGATGCGCATCCAGCCTTGAAAGCAGCCTCTCCTCAAGCGAGTATTGGCGATTTCTTTTTTGATGATTTTCATCACAATGGCGCTTATTTATTGAGTTATTTTAGAGCAACTTCGCTTTTTGGAACCCCACGGCCCAATGGTGATATGCCCATTGATACAGCCTGGTACAAATTGCCTGATTTGCAAACAGAAGATCAGTACCAGTTCTTTTTAGATAAAGGCCCCTTGAAGAATCTAGACTCCTTTTTTGAATATGATTTAAAGGATGAGGTTTCCATCGCGCCAGATGAAGAGACTGATGATTACTTCTGGAACGAACTCAAAGAACATCCTAACTATGATGAGCTTTGGCAAAGTCGTGGACTCATTCAACACCTAAAAAACGTGAAATCACATGTCGCTACGATGGTCGTTGGTGGATGGTTTGATGCCGAGGATTTATACGGACCCTTGGAAACCTATAAAAACATTGAAAAATATAATAAAGACAACTATAACACCATGGTTTTCGGTCCTTGGGATCATGGTCGCTGGTCAAAAAGAGATGGTCGTACTGTGGTGGGAAATTATTTTTTTGGGGATGGAATTTCAGAGTTTTTTCAAGAGCATATTGAAACAAAATTCTTTCATCATTTTTTAAAAGGAAGTGGCGATCAAAATAGTGGACTTCCAGAAGCCTATGTTTTTGATTCAGGTAGAAAAGCGTGGAAGCAATACGAAACATGGCCACCCCAAGGTGTGATTAAAAAAGATCTTTTTTTGTCGGAAAACCAAGAGTTAACATCCGAATTAAAAAGTACAAAAGGCATTCAATTTGTAAGTGATATTAAAAAACCTGTACCCTATTCTGAAGACGTAAAATCAGTATTTACGCCGAGAAAATATATGACGGATGATCAACGTTTTGCCGCGCGCCGATCTGATGTTTTGGTTTTTGAAACCGATGTTTTAGAAGAAGATTTGACTTTGGCAGGAGATATTCTAGCCAAATTAAATGTGGCAACTACAGGTACAGCAGCTGACTGGATTGTCAAGGTAATTGATGTACACCCAGCAGATATTGAGACCAACGAAGAAATGCAAGACCATTTGAAAATGAGCAATTACCATTTGATGGTACGTAGTGAAGTATTGCGAGGGCGTTTTAGAAATAGTTTTGTAACTCCTGAGCCTTTTATACCCAATCAAAAAACAGTCGTAAATATCAAACTGCAAGATGTGTTCCACACTATTAAAAAAGGGCACAAATTACAGGTGCAAGTGCAGAGTACGTGGTTTCCATTGATTGATTTGAATCCGCAGACCTATGTAGAAAATATCTTTAAGGCTGACGCAGAAGATTTTAAAACACAAACGCATACCGTTTTTACTGATTCGAGTATTGAATTTTCTGTCTTGGAGTAAGGCAACGCTACTTTATTTCGGGTAAATTTTTCGCTCATGTGAATATTTGTGAACTTATACTTCCTTGTAAAAGATTAGCATAAAAACCAAAGTTATACAGGTGGTCGGCTTATCAAATAAGCCTTAGCCTATTGACTAATTAGCCTTTATTATATTTTTCCCAAGGTATTACAGTTCAAAGTAATTGTTATTTTTAAATACCAGGGCAATTTTCATTTTCAGATATTGATTGACAATTGTTACTTGCGTCACTAACGTTATCTCGAATCATCTCTTTTATATCTTGTAATTTTCTTATTTTCTCATCTATTTCCTCAATTTTTTTGTTCACTTTCGACAATAAAGCAGAGCAACCTGCAGCATTAAATTCATACAATTCTAAAAGTTCATTAATTTCTTTTAATGTAAAACCAAACCCTTTCGCCTTCTTTATTAAAATCAATCTATTAAGATTCTGGTCATTATAGTTTTTATAGTTATTCCATTCTGAATCCGACCTACTAACTTCAATTAGACCTTTTTTTTCGTAAAAGCGAATGGTATCTCTAGATAAGCCTGTTCTTTTTGAAATTTCTCCTATGAGCATATTTTTTTTACTAAAAATAAACAATTTTGCTTGACCGTTGACTGTACTCCATGGTTTAAGTTTGTAGTTCAAAGTTTATAAAAATTCTAAAAATGAATATTATAAAAATTATTCATCAAGTACTGATTTCTATATTACTATTTACATTTTGGGCAGTATTTGCATTATTGGTAATAAACCCGATTTATAATGCCGACCTTCCAGGTTATGTACTTGGAGAGCTATGTATTTGGGAATACATAGCAATGTTTATTGCTATTCTATTTTCCTTTATAATTACAAAGTATTGGGGGTACCCTGAAGTTTGCCTAATTGAAAGTAATAAGAAGCTCGTTTTAAACTTCAACTATACCTATTTCTTTTTGGGTTACTTTTTTGTTGGATTTGTCATAGCAATTTGGCAGTTTTGGTTGTTTAGTCAAAAATTTTAAGGGAGTGCTGCATATCGAAAGAATCAAAGGACAAACTATTTTAAAATGAAATTATTTCAGAAAATCATCAAGATAGCTCTTATTAGTATAGTTGGATTAATCATCATCATTGTCACTCTTTACGGACATCGAGATATACCACTAGAAGATTTAAAAGTGAAATACGCAAAGGCTCCTTCTTCCTTTGTTGCTTTAGACGGGATGAACGTCCACTTTCGTGATGAAGGAAATACGCATGATTCCATTCCTATAGTTTTGATTCATGGTACGGGGTCAAGTTTACATACTTTTAATGATTGGGCAAATGAATTAAAGCAAGGCTATCGCGTTATAAGAATGGATCTACCTGCATATGGCTTAACAGGTCCTTTTCCTAAAAACGACTATAGTATTGACAACTATGTACACTTTATCAAAAACTTTTTGACAGCTCTAGGCATTGAAAAATGCGTTCTAGGCGGAAATTCATTAGGCGGAAATATAGCATGGAATTTTGTCACCCAATACCCTGAAATGGTTCAGAAGCTTATTTTGATTGATGCTGCTGGTTATCCAAAAAAATCGATAAGCGAACCTATAGCGTTTAAATTATCAAGAATGCCAGTAATTAAACATGCGTTTAAATTCATAACCCCTTATTCGGTTGTAAAAAAAAGTGTTGAAAACGTATATACTGACAAAAGTAAGGTTACTGAAGAATTAGTCAATCGTTATTTCGAACTCACGCTAAGAGAAGGCAATCGACAGGCCTTTATTGACAGAATTAAGTCGGTAAATGATACCACAGCCTATCAAAAAATAAAGTCGATAAAAAAACCTTCTTTAATACTGTGGGGGTCACAAGATTATCTAATTCCAATAGAAAATGCGCATCGTTTTCATAAAGATTTGAATAATAGCTCACTCGTGATTTTAGAAAATGTAGGGCATGTACCGATGGAGGAAAGCCCGAATGAAAGTGTAGCAGCGGTAATTTCATTTTTAAAGACTAATTAGCTGAATTTTGAGTATGAAAAATATAGCGCACTTTTTCATAATGTCTTTTTGATACGGGTAACTCTAGCGGGGCTAAAAAGATATCTAGTAGCTATTTGAAGAGGTTGTCACCTATTTATTACAAACTTAAGGGTATCACAACATAGCGTTAATTGAAGAATGGAAATAACAATCTGATTTGATTAACAAATTCGATAAAAACTGCTTGCAATAACGAATTTTAACGTGATTAATTTCTACAGGCGCACTCATGGTGTTCATTCAGGTAGGCAATTGTTTCCTTACTCAATTTTTCTACAACGGAAATATTGATGTCCATTAGTTTTTTAAAATAGATACAAGCTTTCCCCATTTTGAATTTGCCCAAATCTTTCAATAGCGCATCACTTTTTGCTGTTTTCGAATAAACATAAAGTGAAAATTGTGCTTTGCGCGGTGAGAAACCTAATAACGGAGCATCGCCTTCATGACCACTGGCATATTTATAGTGATAGCTTCCAAAACCTATGATGGTCGGCCCCCACATTTTTGGTTCAAAACCTGACCATTCACGCATTAATTCTATTAATTGATGACTATCGGCTTTCTTTTGATCATTGTCTACATATGATTCAATAAAGTCAAAGACAGCTACTTCTGTTTCGGTGGTTTTATTCTTAGTCATTTCCCTGATTAAATTAAGTTTTCGTGCTATGCTCTTTGGGGGGGTATAAAGGGGGGGTATAAAAATACGCAAATCTTTCAATCCTGCCTGCCGGCAAGTAAGTCCGAGCCCTTATTGCTTATAGTTTTTGTTGTGCTTAGTTTTATGACGCTTTCCTTTAGTAAGTATAGATTAGCATTAGTCCATTCCTACCGGCTTTTCCATAAATTGGGATGCTTTTTTCCTTGTCCATTATTTCAACCTTTTTAATGCTCCTTTTAGAAATGTTTATTTCTTCGTGAACATCCTTTATGTTATAAGTATAAGGTTTTCCATCAATAATCAACATAGGAATTGAGTCCAACATTCCATTTTGTTGATTTTTTTTTATTATGTCAATCAGGTAAAATTTCTTATTCCCTTTATTGGCTATTATGTATCGTTTTTCTATTTCCGTAAAATTTGAAGTTCTACAGCCAAAAGTCAAGAAGAATGTTAGGCTTAGAAGAAGTAGTTTTTTCATTTTCAAAATTAAGGCCAAAGTTTTGTATAAACACTAGTGACCCGTATAGGGACACTTAACGTTTTATGTTTTGTTGTTGGTAGTTTTCTTTCCATCAATCATTTTATTTTGAAGCATACACAATCTTACCATCAATGACTGATAAGACAGAGTGAAGATTTTTAATTTCCTCATTTGGTATAGTCATATAATCTTTGTTTAGTACTATAAAATCAGCCCTTTTACCTGTCTCTAGACTTCCTAAATCTTTTTCTCTAAACAATAAGTAAGCATTGGTTGCTGTGTGCGCTCTCAAAGCATCTTCTCTTGATACTAATTGAGTCATGTATTTATTGCCCGCAATATTTCGACCGCTGATAACCCAGTCAATTGTATGAAAAGGATTTGGACTGGCTACTGTGGTACCATCAGACCCTAATCCCCAAATACCTCCCATTTTATTAATTTTTTTTATTGGTGGTGGTTTTGCTCCACTTTCATATCTTTTTTTTGACATAAGTCGACTTGAACTATGTACAGCAAATACCATGTTTAAATTAATTGCTCTTTGGATGGATTCCTCAGACATACCATTAGTATGGGCAATTGTAAATCGTAAATCCTTCATTTCAGGATAGGATTCCGCCACTTTTTCCAGATTGTCAAGCATGGTTTTGACTTTTTCTTCTTGCAAAGAATGTTCATGGATTTGCCAATCATTTTTTATAGCAGTAGTGACTATATTTCTAAAATGCTCTTGGTCTTCATCTGTAACTTTAAATGGACGAGCTCTCATAGGTCGATAAACTGTTTCGCCATAACCAAACTGAGCATTTTGTAAATCCTTGAAATTGGGGCGATTGTTTTGTAACTCATTTATTATTTCTTCCACAGAACCACTTGCACTATTTTGCTCATTGAGGGAATAAAAGAAACGTATTTTCAAAGCATCATTTGCTGCAAAACGCTTTATAGATTCATAAAATGAAAGATTGACGGTATTGCCTCCAACATCATAAACCGCAGTAAGACCCATTCTCAATAAACTATCCATTGCCATGGTCAAACTCTCATCCCAAACCTTAATAGATGGTTCTGGAATTGCGTTGGATAATATTTTCATGGCTTGTGTTCTTCCCAATATCATTCCGTTATTCTTTTTCAGACTTTCGAGATGTTTAGGGTTTTTGTTATTTAGCAGGCCTGCTGCTTTTAAGGCAGCAGTATTTACAAAAGCTCTGCTATATCCTTCTTGAATGAAAAGAGGTTGATTAGGAAGTATGGAATCTAATTCATTGATGGTGAAAAGAGTAGAATTATCTTTGAATTGGTCAAAAATAAAGCCCCCCATCACAATTACCCATTCATCTTTTGGTAGTTTTTTGGCACGTTTTTGTACCATTTCAAGTGCCTCTTGTCGTGAAGTAATTTTGTCCCATCGAACCATTCTATACCAATGTTTCGAGGCACGCACAAAATGCATATGATTATCTATTAAACCTGGTATTACAGTTTGACCTTTTAAATCTGTTACCTTAGTTGAGGTATTTGCAAGTGAAAGCATTTCCTCAGTTGTCCCAGTACCGAGAATACAATTATCTTTAATTGCCATAGCTTCAACTATTGTGAAATCATTATCAACCGTTAATATTTTACCATTTGTTAGAATCCAACTGGGTGCGTTATTATTTTCATTACAAGAAAATAGCCCAATTGATAAAAGAACTATTATGAAATAATATCTATGATTTAACTGTTTCGTCTTCATTTTGAAATTTTATGGTTTCAATTTTTTTATGGTCCAGAATTCCTTTTATTAATTACCGACAACGGTCTTGGCTAAGCGTAGTGCGGGGGCAAGGAAATATTTTCGTTTCCGTCTGCGCACGAAGCTAAAGCTTTTGGTTTAGTTTTTATTTTTCTTGTCCAAAGCTAAATCCCAAAGATTTAGCGACATCATAAATCTGCCTGCCGGCAGGTAAGCCCTAAGGCCCGCATTACGTTTAGGCATTGTTGGCATTAGTTTTTTCCCGTCTTGTTCCACCAAAATATTAAATAAATCAATGGTGATTGTAAAATAGCATTTAATATGTAATTCAAATATGGTCGGCTCCAAATCAACGGTATTCTATACGCTACCCAAGTTAAAAATGAGATAACTCCAATTGATATGATGATTCCCGCAATAGCCCCTAAAAAGTTTTTTAATTCATTATGAGGATAACCTCTTAATGGTAAAATAGCAAGTAGAATGATTACAATAATGAAAAAATAACCAGATGTCAAAACCATCCAAAATAATGAGCGAATTGGTTTAATTACAGTAGTAGTATCATTTTTAATTACGGGACTTTTAATTTCTGTGGTGTCCGATTTCTTGAAGATTTTAAATTGGCTTAAATCCATATTTCGTAATCGGTCGGAATAATGTTTTCTTTTAAAAATCCGACTTTCTAATTCAGTCAGTTTCGCCAGTTTTATAGAGTCAGTTTTATATATTTTTTTTAGTCCGTTTATGGATTTTAATTTTTCAATTTTATTATTCAGATGATAGTCGTAAGAGAAATTAAAATAATAATCAGAAATAGTTAAAACAAAGATAGAAATGATAAATATGGAAGTCCTTAAACCAAAATGGATGGATTTATTTTCAAAGAATTTAAGTATTCTGTCTAAAATTTTATCCATTTCTTAAATTAATGCCAACAATTGTATATAATTACAAGTTACTATATTCCCTGATATTTTAGGATAAAGTTACGAGTACACGTTTACTTTTCGGGAAACCCAGAACAAGGGCTCTTTATATATCCTAGTAGAATCGTAGATTTTTGTGAAATTTTTCATAATCATTAGGATATTAAAATATTCTGACGTTATATTTGCTTTAGAATGTACTTTGAGTTATTGTTTTAAGCCGAAAGTTTTGACTTTTGTATTCTAATGAAAGCTTTTTCGAAGAGCATAGCATTGCATATGTGATAAGAAAAAGAAGAGATAAGAATGCAAAATGTAAAAGTTGTAGGTAAAAGAATAATGCAATGAACATTCTTAAAGTTCAAACATGTATTGAATAGTTATCAAGAAAGGTGGAGGGATTAGACCCTTTGAAGCCTTAGCAACCCTTGACTCCCATAGTCGAGAAGGTGCTAAATTCTACCTCGTCCTGAACTCGTTTCAGGACCTGTTGAATATTTTCAACAGAATGAGGAAGGATAACAGTCATCGAATTTTTCGATTTCACTTTCTTATAACTTTTTGATTTAACCTCGCCACAACGTCGGTGGTAAGGGTTTGGCTTTTATTGTTTTTTCTGTCGCACCCTGAGCGTAGTCGAAGGGCAGACACAAATCTATTAAGAACCAGTATTCCTTATTAAAAAAGAACAAAGGGTACACAAAAACAAAAATCATGAGTAATCAAAAATTAGCAACAAACGCATTACATGCAGGGCATGACACAACACAAACGGGTGGTGCTAGAGCCGTACCCATTTATCAAACATCGTCGTATGTTTTCAAAGACACCGATCATGCGGCCAATTTATTTTCTTTGGCCGAACTTGGCTTCATTTACACACGTTTGAACAACCCCACCAATCAAATATTACAAGATCGCCTAGCTGCTGTAGAAGGTGGTGTCGGCGCGGTAGTTTTTGCTTCTGGTACAGCAGCAATTTCAACCGGACTTTTGACTCTTCTGAAAGCTGGAGATCATATCGTGGCGTCTAGCAGCTTGTACGGCGGTACATTCAACTTGCTGAATGTAACCTTACCAAGATTGGGTATTACCACCACTTTTGTTGATGCTTCAAAACCAGAAACATTTGGTGAAGCGGTTCAAGAAAATACAAGAGCCATCTTTGTAGAATCTTTGGGCAATCCGAAATTGGATGTACTCGATTTAAAAGCGATTTCAGAGCAAGCAAAGTCGGCCAAAGTCCCTTTTATTGTCGATAACACGGTTGCAACACCGGGTCTTTTGAATCCGATTGAGCATGGGGCAAATCTTGTAATACACTCCTTAACAAAATACATTGGCGGACAAGGGAACTCCCTTGGCGGAGCCATCATCGATGCTGGGACTTTTGATTGGACGAATGGTAAATTTCCAGAATTTACCGAACCATCAGCAGGGTATCACGGACTTGTATACAGCGAGGCTTTAGGTGCTGCTGCTTTTACCTTCAAATTAATCTTAGAAGGCTTGAGAGATTTCGGTGGTGCTTTGAGTCCAACAAATGCTTTCCAGATTATACAAGGTTTAGAAACACTTCCGGTGCGTATTAAGCAGCATAGTGCAAATGCTTTAGAATTAGCGCAGTGGCTCGAAGCTAGAGATGAGGTTGCTTGGGTAAATTATCCAGGCTTAAAAGGCAACAAGTATTATGATTTGGCCAAAGAATATTTATCAAAAGGGCAAAGTGGTTTGGTGACTTTCGGTGTTAAAGGAGGCTTTGAAGCAGCAAAGAAATTAACGGATGCCACCAAGGTATTTTCGCTATTAGCCAATATAGGAGACACTAAATCGCTAATCATTCACCCTGCAAGTACAACGCACCAACAATTAACGGCTGAGCAACAAGAGTCGGCCGGAGTAGGGCAAGATTTAATTCGCCTTTCTGTAGGATTGGAAGATATTGAAGATCTAAAAACAGATTTAGAAAATGCCTTTGCAGCAATTGATAAACCAGTTTTGGCGTAGTGGTCACTTCGACTACCCTCAGTGACCATTCTGTTGGCTGAGCGTAGCCGAAGTCAAATTCTCGAAAGCATCTCGACGGAGTCTATACCGAGTAGAGACGAGGTGCTCGATGTGACAGTACTATTACTTTAAAGTGGAAAATCGGAGAGGTCTGAAAACCGAAGCCAAATTATTAATACGACCCGTTGTGCATTTTGATATATGAGGATATAATTTAGTCGAAATCTTCATTCTTTTCCTCTTGTCCTAAAGGATGGAAGGAAGATTTCTCCAATTATTCCTTTAGGGAACGGGAAAAAAATTGGAGAAATCCATCAAAAAAAATCAAAATGCATAACGGGTTAATACAAAATACATATGCTCCATCATCTAAAAATAGAAAGCTACACTACTTTAAGTGGTATGTCTCAAGACATTGAGTTATCCTATCAAGTATTTGGAAAAGAGTTGCACGCAGCACCTATTGTTTTGGTCAATCATGCCTTGACAGGCAATTCGAATGTTACAGGAAAAGATGGTTGGTGGTCTGCCTTAATTGGTAAGGCAAAATGTATCGACACCAAAAAATACACGATTATATCATTCAATATTCCCGGAAACGGATATGATAAATTCGTTATTGATAATTATAAAGATTTCGTAGCTACAGATATTGCCAAGATTTTTTTGGAGGGTCTAAAACAGCTCAAAATAGAGCATTTATTTGCAATAATTGGCGGGTCATTAGGTGGGGGAATCGCATGGGAGATGGCGGCCTTACATCCAAAATTGACCCAACACCTTATTCCTGTAGCTTCTGATTGGAAGTCTACAGATTGGTTAATTGCGAACTGCCAAATTCAAGAACAGTTCCTTGTCAATTCCAAACAACCAGTACATGACGCACGTATGCATGCCATGCTCTGTTACCGTACGCCCGAGTCATTTAAGGAACGCTTTAAAAGAAGTACAAATGAAGAGCTCAAGGTATTTAATGTAGAAAGTTGGTTGCGGCATCACGGCGAAAAGCTTCAAGAACGTTTTCAACTATCTGCCTATAAGCTGATGAATCAGTTATTAAAAACGATTGATGTCACTAGAAACGGAGCTACGAATTTCACAAAACTTCAAAACAGCGACACTAATATTCATATTGTAGGGGTAGATTCTGACTTATTTTTTACAGCTAAAGAAAACAAGGAAACTTTCAAGCAAATAGCTCAGGCCAATAGTAATGTAACTTATGGTGAAATACAATCCCTACATGGTCACGACGCCTTTCTAATTGAATTTGAACAACTTGAAAAACTACTTGATCCTATTTTTAATGACCAAACACAGTCTACAAAAATAACTGTCTTGAAGTTTGGCGGAAAATCGCTTAGCAACGGTGAAGGTTTGGGGCGTGTGTTAGAAATAATTACGAATAAGGTGGCCAAAGGTGAGCGCATTGCCGTGGTTTTATCTGCAAGAGCAAAAGCCACAGATCAATTAGAGGCAATGCTTGAAAAAGCAGCATCAGGAAGAACTTATCAGAAAGAATTTGATGCCTTAGTTAGCTATCAACAACATACCTTCAGTAATGTAAATTTAAAGGAAGAGTTTGAGGCTTTATCGAAACTTTTAGAAGGTATTTCGCTATTAGGAGATTATAGTGCGCGAATTAAAGATGAGGTGCTGAGTTATGGTGAGTTAATTGCTGCTAAATTGGTAAGCAAACTTTTAATAGGAAAAGGTGTAAAGGCTCGTCTGGTTGACACAAGACAGCTTTTAAAGACGGATGCTAATTTTGGTAATGCAGAAATTCTTGAACAACAATCTAAAGAGAATGTAGTACAATTGGTTGCAGATTTACCAAATGGTGTAGTACCCATATTTACTGGTTTTATAGCGTCTACAATAGATGGCATTACAACAACTATCGGAAGAAATGGAAGTAACTACTCGGCTGCTTTAATTGCGAATTTTTTAAATGCACATGAACTTCAAAATTATACGCATGTAGATGGTATATATACGGCGAATCCTGATTTTGTTGCTGACGCAAAACGCCTGTCCCACTTATCTTATGGTGAAGCCAATGAATTGGCAAATTTCGGAGCTACTATTTTACATGCAAAAACGATAATCCCATTAATTGAAAAGAACATTCCGCTACGTATTTTAAATACTTTTAACGATGATAATGAAGGTACTTTAATAAGTGCAACATCAAGTAAAGAGGGTATAAAATCACTTTCGATCATAGAAGATGTAGCATTGATTAATTTAGAAGGAAGAGGTTTATTAGGCAAGGTTGGCGTAGATGCTCGAATCTTTAAAGCCCTAGAAGAAAAAAATATTAATGTTGGCATCATATCTCAAGGTTCTTCAGAGCGTGGTATTGGCTTAGTGGTTGATGAGAGCAAAGCGAAAAAGGCAAAAAAAGCTTTAGAAACAGAGTTTTTAAACGATTTCAAGTCTAAGGATATTAATATGATTACAGTCGTCAATGAGGTTTCTGTAGTTTCTATAGTTGGGCAAGATTTGAGTACGTTTCACAAACCGTACAATGCCCTAATAAAAAATCAAATCACCCCCCTTTTATTTAACAACACTATTTCAGGAAAAAATGTGAGTTTGGTGCTTAAAAAGTCCGATTTGCATAAGGCTTTGAATGTCATGCACGGACAAATTTTCGGAATTACCAAAAAAGTAAACTTGGCCATATTCGGACATGGCAATGTTGGTGGTACATTGATTGATCAAATATTAAAATCGTCGAAAACCATTGCCAAACGAAAAGGCATTGATTTGAATGTATTTGCTGTTGCCAATTCTAAGAAGCTTTTGGTTAATAAAAAAGGGATTCCCAAGTCTTGGAAATCTGCAATTGAAACCGATGGAAATCCATACCAAATTCAAGATGTTTTTGCCTATGCCAAAGCGCATCATTTAGAAAATTTAATTGCTGTTGATAATACAGCAAATCAAGATTTTGTAGCCCATTATTTTGATTTTGTTGAAAACGGATTTGATATTGTTTCATCCAATAAGATTGCGAATACACTAGGCTTCGATTACTACCAGTTATTACGTGAAGAGCTTGAAAAATATCAAAAACAATATTTGTACGAAACCAATGTAGGTGCGGGTTTACCACTTATTGACACCATCAAATTGTTACATCTTTCAGGAGAGAATATTACGCGAATTAAAGGTGTTTTCTCAGGAAGTTTAAGTTATATATTTAATACGTTTTCTGAGGTTAACGCCCCTTTTTCTCAGATTTTGAAAGATGCAATGCACCAAGGCTTTACGGAACCAGATCCGAGAGAAGATTTATCTGGAAATGATGTAGGCAGGAAACTCTTGATTTTAGCTCGTGAGCTTGATTTGAGTAACGAATTTTCAGATATCAAAATCCAGAATTTGATACCCGAGCAACTGCGTAAGGGAAAGCCGGAGCACTTTCTTAAAAATTTAAGTATGCTTGATGATACGTATAACGAAATCAAGAAGAATCAAAATGAGGGGCATGTACTGCGTTATATAGGGGATTTACACGGAAACTTGCAAAAAGAAAAAGGTCAGTTAGAGGTGCAGTTAGTATCTGTACCCAAGGAAAGTGCTTTGGGACAAGTCAAAGGTTCAGACTCTATCATTGAGATATATACGGAGTCTTATGGAGAAAATCCTTTAGTAATACAAGGAGCAGGCGCTGGGGCGGCGGTAACAGCGAGAGGTGTTTTTGGTGATATATTGAGAATTGCGGAGAAAGGGTGACTTCGGTTTCCTTCGGCTCCGCTCAGGAACCGAAGCTTAAGAGAATTAAATTAGGGGAACGACAAGTTTGAACACTGGTGGCTGAGCGTAGCCGAAGCCAAGACATGATAAACAAAAAAGCAAATTCAAATACTGGTGACTGAGCGAAGCCGAAGCCATAAAAGTTGAAACTATGTCAGGATATATGTACATCCTAGAATGTTCAGATGGGAGTTATTATACGGGCAGTACAATAGACTTGGAAGTAAGATTAGTTCAACATCAAGAAGGCAAAGGAGCTAATCATACCAAAAAACGTTTGCCGGTAAAATTGGTTTATGTTGAGGAATATCAAAGGATTGACACTGCATTTTATAGAGAAAAGCAAATTCAAGGTTGGCGAAGAGAAAAAAAAGAAGCATTAGTTGAAGGCCGACTAGGAGAGCTAAATGAATTAGCAGAATGTAAAAATGATAGTCATTTCAAGTATTTCAAGGAAAAGAAATAGAATACTGTCGGCTGAGCGTAGTCGAAGCCAAAAAAAGTAAAACAAAGGTGGTCGGCTGAGCGTAGCCGAAGCAAAAAATTGAATAAATGAGTAATAAATTCGAAACAAACGCCATACGAACACAACTAGAACGGTCACAGAACTTAGAGCATTCGGTGCCTATGTACCTAACTTCAAGCTTTGTCTTTGAAGATGCGGAAGACATGCGCGCATCCTTCGCAGAAGAAAAAGAACGCAATATTTATTCTAGATATTCCAATCCGAATTCGTCGGAATTTATAGAAAAAGTGTGTCAGATGGAGGCCGCTGAAGCGGGTTTTGCTTTTGCATCGGGTATGGCCGCTGTATTTTCAACCTTTGCAGCTTTGTTAGAAAGTGGAGATCATATTCTTTCAGCCCGAAGTATTTTTGGGTCCACACATTCCTTATTCAACAATTTCTTTCCGAAATGGAATATTTCACATACCTATTTTAAGATAGATGAATTAGATGTTATCGAGGATTTAATCAAACCTGAAACCAAAATTATTTATGCAGAATCGCCAACAAACCCGGGAGTCGATGTTCTCGATTTAGAAGTACTAGGCAAGATTGCGAAAAAGCACAGTTTGATATTAGTAATTGACAATTGTTTTGCGTCTCCTTATTTACAACAGCCCATAAAATTTGGAGCAGATTTGGTGATTCATTCAGGTACAAAATTAATGGATGGTCAAGGTAGAGTTCTAGCAGGAGTTACCGTTGGTAGTTCTGATTTAATTGATAAAGTATATCGCTTTTCTAGAATTACGGGTCCTGCACTTTCCCCATTTAATGCTTGGGTGCTATCAAAAAGCTTAGAGACTTTGGCAGTTCGTGTAGATCGCCATTGTGAAAATGCTTTAAAACTGGCAGAATTCTTAGAAGGACATGAAAAAATAAATTGGGTTAGATACCCCTTTTTAAAATCGCATCCGAAGTACCACATCGCCAAAAAACAAATGAAAGCTGGCGGTTGTGTCGTTGCATTTGAAGTCAAAGGCGGATTGGAAGCGGGTCAAAAGTTCTTTGATTCCATCAAACTGCTTTCACTTTCGGCGAATTTGGGAGATTCTAGAAGTATTGTTACCCATCCAGCCTCAACAACACACAGCAAGTTATCTTCAGAAGAAAGAGCGGAAACAGGTATAACCGATGGCATGGTGCGCGTTTCTGTAGGCCTTGAACATATTGATGATATTGTTGCAGATATAAAACAGGCGCTGGGGTAGTCGTTTTATATTGCACTGTGTTAAAAAGCAATAAAGTAATATCTACTTTAATATTATGGCATTTAGTGTAAATAATATTATTGTAAATAAAATCTTTTTGATATGAAGAATACTTGCGATAGAAATTTTTGAACTTGTAAGTTTTTTTGTAGACTGAATTCACATTGATATTTTCTAATTTGCCCTTAACATCAATTTGGTTTGATATTCTAAAGAATTCAATCTCTCGGAATAATTTTAATAATTTAGTATTTTATATAGATAAACTTTTGGATTTATTTTGGCACTTATGGATAGTAAAAAACTATATGCTTTAATCGTTTTTGTAGTTATTGGTCAAATGGTTGCTGTTATGTTATGGTACGGTTATGAGGAAAATTATTTTGTACCAATGATTGTGGCCTCAATTGTTGCGCTTTTGGTGGGATATAGATCCGAAAGGAAAACCCGTTAAAGATTTATATACTTAAAGAAATTTTAGAAATAAATAGAATTATTCTTTAGAGCTCTTCTAATAATGAGGCAATAGAAGGGTGCTTTTGAAAATAGCATTATTCATTGTAAAAACAACTTGAGTTATTCACATAGCGTTGTTACCCGTCCAGCCTCAACCACACATAGCAAGTTATCTTAAGAAGAAAGAGCGGAAACAGGTATAACCGATGGAATGGTTCGCGTTTCGGTAGGTCTAGAACATGTCGATGATATTATTGCAGATATAAAGCAGGCTTTGATGTAGCTGATTTATAATTTGGATGATTTAGCAATCCTGTTATTGAAAACCTATTTTTTTAATTCCTTCGTGACTTACTTTAATAGCTTCAAGAGGTTCCATTGTAAAAGTCATATCTTGTTCTACCATGTAGTATAACATACCTGATTTGTCTTTTTCGGATAGAATACGACCGAAATCGATGGTACCTTTCCCAACAGGGGCAAATTTGCCTTCTTCATCCATATCTTTAACATGCCACATTTTAAAGCGACCTGGGTATTTTTCAAAATAAGCTAACGGATCGGCTCCCGCTTTGGTTACCCAAAATAAATCCATTTGAAAATTGACCAATTCCGGATTGCAGTTTTCCAATAAATAGTCAATCACAACAATGCCATCTTCGTCTTTTTTGAATTCAAAATCGTGATTGTGATATAATAACTTTAGCCCAGCTTTATTCGCTTTTTCACCGAGTTCATCAAGAATTTTAGCCAAGTTTTCGGCTCCGCCAGTCATACTCATGGTATTCGTGGCATTATCGTAATTAAATAATCCCATGGGCGGTATCGGCACTACAAAATATTCAAATCCCGCTGCTTTAGCGCTGGCCATTTCAACATCAGCATTTTCTAAAGTGACACTGCTTTGATGCGTACTAATCGGATTTAGACGAAGTTCTTTTACGTAAGCCGCAAAATCTTCTGGACTCATGTTATAATATTTGCCATCTTCATATCCTGCTGCTTCGATGTTTTGATAACCAGTTTCAGCAACCATTTTTAAAGTAGCTTTGGCATCTTCTTTCATCGCATCGCGAACGGTATAAAGTGCTAATCCACCTAATGACGTTTTTGTTGCGTTGGTTATTTTTTCTTCTGTTGAAGTATCAGAACTACTATCTTTTATAATTTCCTTGCATGATAAAGCGCTTACTATTACTAAAACGGCAAGTATGTTTTTGAATATGGAGTATTTCATGGTCTCTAATTAGATTATTTGGTATAATGTTTAATTGGTGAAGTTAGAAATATAACTATTCTCCGCCAAAGAAGAAATAGTATACCCTATTCTTAAATGTAAGAAGATAGTTCCTAGTTCGCGTTGTTGACTTCTTATTCTACTTATAAATTAACCAATAACTTGTCTTTCAGAAATAAATGGCTGACGATAATATCTAGTGCCAGTGGCTTTATATAAGGCATTTGCAAGTGCTCCACTAATTGGTGGTAAAGATGGTTCGCCCAAACCAGTTGGGTCGATGCCATTATCAACGAAAAAGGTTTCTATTTCTTTCGGAGCTTGTTTTTGTCTTATCAATTGATAGGTGTCAAAATTTTGTTGTTCTGGTTTACCATTTTCAAAACTTAAAGCACTATAGGTGGCATGCCCAATACCATCAATAATTCCACCTTCGATTTGATTTCTCGCACTTAGGGGATTTATTACAATACCGCAATCAACAGCGCACCATACTTTGTTAATTTTCGGCATGTTGCCATCCATTTCAAGATCTATTATTTCCGCAACATATGAGTTATGGCAATAATAAGCAGAAACACCTAGCGAACGATTGGTTTTATTTGAAGACCACCCCGATTTTTCTCGAGCCAATTGTAAAACACCAGCAAATCGTTTCGGATCATAATCATTGGTTTTCGGATCACCAACAGGGTCATTAATAGCCCTATCGAACAATTCTAATCGAAAATCAATGGGATCTTTACCTGCTAGTTCAGCTACTTCATCAATAAAAGATTGTTCTGCACCAGCAATAAAATTAGATCGCGGCGCCCTCCAGGCGCCAGTAGTGATATTTGATTCTAATCGATGTTTTTCGGCTAAATAATTATCGACCGCCCCCGCTGGAAAGCGATTTTCAAATACCAGATCATCATTGGTGCCCGCACCTATAACATGCCAGGCAATAAGTTTACCTTCCGCATCTAAACCAGCTTTATATCGTACTTTATATGCTGGGCGATAGGTACCTTGGGTCATGTCATCTTCGCGAGAATACACCAATTTAATTGGTGCTTGCATTTTTTTTGATATAACAGCCGCTTCAACACCAAAATGCCCATACAATCTTCTTCCGAAACCACCTCCCATTCGCGTCATTTGAATATCAATATGTTCTATTGGCATGTCTAAAACCGACTCGATCGTTTTTTCTAAAAATTCTGGGGTTTGTATCGGACCTTTGAGGATGGCTTTCTCCGCTGTTATGTTAGCGAAAAAATTCATAGGTTCCATAGTATTATGAGCTAAGAAGGGAGCACTATAGGTTCGTTCTATGACCTTATTGGCATTGGCAAAAGCTTTGTTTACGTTGCCATCTTTGCGAGCGGCAACCTTTGAGGGGGTATTTAGCAATTTGGTTAATGCCTCTTCATGATCACTACTACTTTCTAAAGTGCTAACCTGTTCCCATTCCACCTTCAAAGCTTTTTTAGCTTGCATGCATTGCCATGTCGTTTCACCAACAATGGCAACTAATTCAGCGATGCCACCACCATCAGACCATTGTTTTTGAGCACCTTCAGGGTAAATATTAATCGGAAAAGCATCTCGAATGCCAGGCATCGAAAGAATTTCTTTGGTATTGGCAGCCTTGTATTTCATACCAAATGCTGGCGGATGAACAATCATCGCAGTAAGCATACCTTCTTCTTGAATATCCAGCCCGAAGAGGGGTTTGCCTTGAATAATATCTGGTCCGTCAACGTTCAAACGTGAGCTTCCAATAATATTAAAATCTTTTGGCTCTTTTAAAACCACTTCTTCTGGCACGGTCAATTTAGAAGCGGCACCTGCTACCTCACCATAACCCATTGATTTATCAGAAGCTTTATGATATAAAGTTCCTAAAGCTGTAGTGATTTCGTTGTGAGGCACTTGCCATACTTTGGCTGCTGCCATAACAAGCATATGCCTAGCCGTAGCACCTGCCATACGAAGTGATTGCCACCCTTGACGTATCGATTGACTACCACCCGCTAATTGACGTGTAAAAATATCAGTATTTAAAGGAGCTTGTTCTACAAGCACCTCATTCCAGTCAATATCTAATTCTTCGGCAATGATCATGGGCATGGCCGTTTTTACATTTTGGCCAATTTCAGGATTAGGTGACATTATTGTAACTAGCCCATTGTCGCCAATTTTTAGAAAACCATTGATGTCGAACCAAGTATCAGGCATTTTTCTAATTTGTTCAGGAGTGGGTGAACAAGAAGCTAGCCAACTAAATCCAAGAAGCATTCCACCACCCGCTGCGGTTGATACTTTTAGAAACGAACGCCGATTATACTGTGTTTTTATTTTTGTCATGACTTAAGGCTTTAGGCGATTTTTGAATTTGCGGCTGATTGAATAGCCTTTTTTATTCTCGTATAGGTTCCACAGCGACAAATATTTCCATGCATTGCTGCTTCTATTTCTCCTTCTGTGGGGTTAGGATTGCTCTTTAAAAATGCAGTAGCATTCATAATTTGTCCCGCTTGGCAATAGCCGCATTGATAAACATCTTCTTCTATCCATGCTTTTTGAACAGGATGATCACCATGCTCTGATAGCCCTTCAATTGTAGTAATTTCTTTGTCGCCAACTGCTGAAATGGGTAATTGACATGAGCGCACCGCATTATCACCGAGATGGACAGTACATGCACCACATTGTGCTACGCCACAGCCATACTTCGTACCTACTAATTTCAGATGATCTCGCAATACCCAAAGCATTGGGGTCGTAGGGTCAACTTCTATTTCGCGTTGTTTTCCGTTAATATTTACATTAAATTTTGCCATGATTGTTTTCTAAGTAAATGAATGCTATGAAGTTAGATAATTTATGAATACAAATTCGCTATCTGTAAATATTTTTTGACAAAAATAATCGGCTAAAAAAGGTGGATTTGAAATAGCCAGACGCCCTCTAATTCAATTAATTGAACCTTACAATTTATTCTTATAGACCTTACCATCCTTCATGATCAATTTAAGGTACTTTTCAGGATGTGCTACAATCTCAATATTTTTAAGCGGATTACCATCATAAATCAATAAATCGGCATAGGCACCGACTTCAATAACACCGAGTTTACCTTTGGTATATGGATTAATTTTCCCCGAAAGGGAAAATAATCGCGCATTTTCAGAAGTTGCTTGTTTCAGTATTTCTAAAGGGGAATACCATTTTGTTCGCGACGTAAATTCAGTTAGGGCATAAGTTTCATATCCCAAGTCGCCATAAGCATCGGAACCAAATCCCACGTTAATCGCGTATTTTTTCGCAAGTTTGAAAACGGTGTCCGTACCTTCTAAAACAGGTTTTATTTTTTTGTTTAAAGCATCCGGAATTACATCACTGCCAGGAGCCCAGAAACTAGCTGGAGTATCCGTCCAGAAGGCTTGTGGTACTAACCAAGCATCTTTTTCTTTAATTAATTTTATAGCTTCTTCATTGAGTAAATGTCCGTGGTCTAAGCATTTCACTCCAGCATTCAAAGACCGAATAGCTCCTTTAGGTTCGTAAATATGAACTGCAACATAAGTATCCCAATCGGCGGCTGCCTGAACAGCAGCTTCTAATTCTTCAGTAGTAAATTGTACCGAATGAATGGGGTCAAAATCAGAAGAAATACCACCACCAGCCATCACTTTTAATTGTGTAGCTCCTTGTCTTAAGTTTTCCCGTGAAGCTTTTAATACTTCTGGCACACCATCAACAACAAAAGCCCAGCCCAATGCGGCATCTGAGGCAGTCATTTGGCCACCTGATAATGCAACACTCGGTTCGTTAGCACCTCTAAAGTCCCCATGTCCTGAGGTTTGACTAATGTAAGCCCCTGAAGGATAAATACGGGGTCCAGGAATTAGGCCTTCATCTACCCCTCTTTTGATGCCAAAAACAGGACCTCCCAAATCGCGTACTGTGGTAAAACCTAGCATCAAAAAATTCTCCGCAGCTTTTGCTGTTCTAATAGAGGTGTACATCCAATGGGCTTCATTTCTGGTTTCGTTATCACTCATAGTGGCAGATAAATGTACATGGGCATCTGATAAACCGGGAATGAGTGTTTGACCTTTGCCATCGATTACAATTGTTTCCTCAGGTTCAGCAATGTTCTTTGAAATAGCCGCAATTAAATTATTCTTAATAAGAACAGATACATTTTTGTTTAGTTGATTGCTAGTACCATTCCAGACATTTACGTTTTTGATAAGAATGCTATTTTGAGAAAATCCGGCGAAGTTCAAAACTAAAAAAAGGAAAGTAAAAATTGCGATTCTCATAAGGTGGTTGTGATTAGAATTTAGAAATTTAAGATTTGAAGATACTCAATTCCGTTAATAGCTTAATTTTTGCTTTTTCATCGCTCTCCGATAATTCATGGCCACCGCATCAAATTTCAAATGCAGTTCTTCGGTAAAATCAAAGGGGACTTGTTCTGGACGTTGTGACTCTACAATGCGTTTGTCTTGGTCAAAGATAACCTGTTCAAACTCTTGCAAAATGGTATCTGGCTCGTCATGATCATAATTACGACCGATGATACAGAAGCCACGGCATTTATTAGGTGAAATAGGTTGTGAAGTAAAAAAGTAGACCATGCCTTTTTCGCCTCCCCAGCCGAGGCGTAATACTATCGTATAGGGTAAATGCAATTCATAGGTGCTTCGTCGTTCTGGTTTGACTACATCGGCATTCGCAAAAATGGGAAAGTCATCACTATTTGTTGCCTCAGGTCGCACTATAGAATAATGCAAAACGGCATCTTTTACCGTTACTTTGCATTCAGGTACTTTGGGTCGTTCGGGGTCTCCCAATAATCCTGGGTGTACCCACGGAAAATGACCAAAATCGGTGAAATTTTCTACCTGACGCGAACTATCGCTTTTCCAGTTAAACGGACCCGTATTGACCAATTTCCAATCCGAATTTTCAAATTCAGGAATATCTGGTAAGTCATAAACGGGTGTTGCCAATGCTACCCAAACCAGTCCGAATTTCTCCTGACAATGATAGGCTGGAGTTTTGGCTTTTTCGGGTATTTGGGCATCTGGGTCTTGCGGAATTTTTACGCAAGCTCCTTTTTTATTGAATTCCCATGCATGATAGGGGCAAACGAGACAATCATCTTTTATCCATCCTAAAGACAAAGCGGTACCTCTGTGAATACAAACATCTCGCATGGCATGCACAGTGCCATCGGAAGTTCGCCAAACAACTACGGGCTCATCCAATAGAAAAGTCCCAAAAGGTTTATCTGCCAAGATTTCGCTGCTATATCCAACAGGGTGCCAGCAGGCGAATAGTTTTTCTGGGAAAATATCATGATTGAAATCCATCTGAATAAAAATAGGCAAGAATTATGGTTCTTGTAAATATATTAGATAGTTATTAAAATCAATGGGCGCATAGAGCGATTAATTCCCCTATGCCAAATTTACCTATCTTAGCCATATGCTCTCTAAAAAGACAAAATACGGACTAAAAGCCCTTGCTTTCTTGGCATCTCAAAAAGGAAAAGAACCAGTACAGATTGCTGAAATAGCTAAGCACGAAAACATCTCTCAGAAATTTTTAGAAAGCATATTACTATCCTTGAGAAAAACAGGTTTTTTGGGTTCAAAAAAGGGTAAAGGTGGAGGTTATTACCTTATCAAAGACCCCAAAGAAGTTTTGATGACCGATATCATGCGGGTACTAGAAGGCCCCATAGCCATGGTACCTTGTGTGAGTTTAAATTTTTATGAAAAGTGTGACGACTGCCCAAGTGAGCAAGAATGCTCTGTACATATGTTAATGCTTAAAGTACGTGATAGTGCTTTGGAAATATATCGCAATAATACATTGGCAGACTTAATTGCATAATAGTATTCTTATCAATCCGCATACGTATCACCCTAATTTTCTTTCAACAATTTTTAGTATAAACGCACTAATTATCAAAAAAAGCGCTCAGATATTAATAATCTACTAATTCTATAGGATAATTAGAATTTTTATAAATTATTCTACCTCAGGTATCGAAAATTAATTCTATTTTTGAATATCCTATTAAATCTATAGGATAATAATTTTATAAAATGATTACGGATCAATTTATTATCGATAAAAAGACTTCGAAAACAACATTTGACGATGATAAGAAGTCTGAAAAGCCTATTCGAAGTATAGCAAAAGCGCTAAGTTGGAGGATTATTGGAACCTTAGATACCTTGCTCATATCGTATCTTCTTACGGGTAAAGTCGCCTTAGCCGCTTCAATTGCTTCGATAGATTTTTTAACAAAAATGGTCTTGTATTTTTTTCACGAGCGTCTTTGGAACCTTGTTAAATGGGGTAAATAAAAAAAAGAAGTATGGCCTTTACGGAAGAACAAATAGCACAATTAAATTATCAGTTTAAAGGAATTCCGCCAACAGAAATTATTTCTTGGGCGGTAAAGAATTCTAAAAAAGCTGTTGTGACTACGAATTTTAGACCTTACGAAGTGGCTATCTTACATGCTATTGCTGAGGTAAGTAATGATATACCCGTAATATGGTGCGATACCGGCTATAATACAGTAAATACCTATAAACATGCTGAAGAGCTTATCAAAACATTAGGTTTAAACATTGACTTGTACGTTCCTAAACAAACCACTGCCCATAGAGATGCGGTACTGGGAATTCCCCAAATTGATGACCCAAAACATGCCGTGTTTACGGAACAGGTAAAATTAGAACCTTTCAGAAGGGCAATGAAAGCGCATCAACCTGATGTGTGGTTTACAAATTTGCGAAAGGGACAAACAGCACTTCGTGATTCATTAGACATATTGAGTTTAAGCAAAGACGGGGTTTTAAAAGTAAGTCCGTTTTACCATTGGAATGATGCACAACTTGATGCGTATTTAAAACAAAAAGGGCTACCCAATGAGCATAATTATTTTGACCCCACAAAGGTTTTGGAAAATCGAGAATGTGGTTTACACACTTAAAAAAACACAAACACAAACACAAAAATCAAATACAAACTCAAAAGATTGATAATCAAGATAATTGTATTTGAGTTTGATATTTGAATTTGAATTTTATTATGAAGGATACATCACATATAAATCCACTTGAAAATGAAGCCATCTATATCTTTAGAGAAGTGGCCGCACAGTTTGAAAAACCGGTACTTTTATTTTCTGGAGGAAAAGATTCTATAACCTTGGTCCGATTGGCACAAAAGGCCTTTTGGCCAGCAAAAATTCCCTTTCCTTTAATGCATATCGATACAGGACACAACTTTCCTGAAACGATTGAGTTTCGAGATAGATTGGTTGAAGAATTGGGCTTAGAACTTATTGTACGCAAGGTTCAAGATTCTATTGACGCTGGCAAAGTGAAAGAAGAATCTGGTAAATACTCGAGCCGTAACTCGCTACAGACAACAACTTTATTAGATGCGATTGAGGAATTCAAATTTGATGCTTGCATTGGTGGTGCCCGAAGAGATGAAGAAAAGGCAAGAGCTAAAGAACGAATCTTTTCTGTTCGTGATGATTTTGGTCAATGGGATGAAAGAAACCAACGACCCGAACTTTTTGATATGCTTAATGGCCAAATAGAATTAGGACAAAATGTGCGTGTTTTTCCAATTTCTAATTGGACAGAATTAGATGTTTGGTCTTACATAGAAAAAGAAGGAATTGAAATTCCATCCATATACTTCGCACACAAACGCAAAGTTTTTCTAAGAGACGGATTGATTTGGTCGCATTCTGATTATGTATTCCAAGAAGAAGATGAAGAAGTATTAGAGAAAATGGTGCGATTTAGAACCGTGGGTGATATGAGCTGTACGGCAGCCGTATTTTCCGATGCAGTAGATATCAAATCCGTTGTGCAAGAAATCAGAGATTCAACGATTTCAGAACGAGGTGCTCGAATTGATGATAAACGCTCAGAAGCAGCGATGGAAAAAAGAAAACAACAGGGATATTTTTAATATGGTAAACAGTTGTTGGTTGTTCGTTGATAGTGAAAACGAATAAAACCAGCGACCGTCAACCAGCAACGAACAACGAAATTGGAAGTACTAAAAATAGCAACAGCAGGAAGTGTAGATGATGGTAAAAGCACCTTAATAGGTAGGCTACTATACGACACGAAATCATTGACGACCGATAAATTGGAAGCCATTGAAAAGACAAGCAAGCAAAAAGGATACGATTACTTAGATTTCTCACTGGCAACAGACGGATTGGTGGCGGAACGCGAACAGGGAATCACCATTGATGTGGCGCATATCTACTTTGCAACAAAGACGAAAAGCTATATCATAGCAGATACGCCAGGTCATGTGGAATATACCCGAAACATGGTAACAGGAGCCTCAACATCGCAAGCAGCGATAATTTTAATTGATGCGCGAAAGGGCGTTATCGAACAAACGAATCGTCATTTTTTTATCAATAACCTATTGCGCGTTAAAGAGGTTGTGGTGGCGATAAATAAGATGGATTTGGTTGATTTTTCCGAAGAGAAGTACCACACTATCAAAGCTGATTTTGAGCAATTGATGAACAAGCGTGATTATGAAGAGCAGAAAATAACGTTCATTCCAGTTAGTGCTTTGAAAGGTGATAATGTGGTGCATCAATCGAAAAACACTCCGTGGTATAACGGAGAAACATTATTAGAACACTTAGAAGGTTTAGATATGGCTGCAGTTTCTAATGTAGGAACACCGCGTTTTCCTGTACAATATGTTGTTCGTCCGAAGACAGAAGAATTTCATGATTTTAGAGGTTTTGCCGGCAAAGTCTATGGTGGAGAATTAAGTGTGGGCGATGAAGTGGTAGCCCTTCCTTCCCAAACACGATCTAAAATTAAAGACATTTATTTCTATGATAAGAAACATCAGACCGCTTCAAGACGATCATCGGTTACTATTACTTTGGAAGATGAAATAAATGTGAGTCGAGGCGATATGTTGGTGAAAGTCGATGATTTGCCCACGATAGAAAAGCAATTTACAGCAACTATTTCATGGATGGATTCGCAGCGTTTAGCAGCGGGAAGCAAATATGTTGTGCAACATGGCGTAAATAAAGTATTGGCGAAAGTAGAGACCATTCACCATAAGATTAATCCGGATTATTCAGGTGTTGATAGGGATACCAATGATTTGGGGATGAATGATATTGCACAAGTAACCTTCAAATTAAATAAGCCGATTTTCTATGATAAGTTCAAAGAACACCGTACAAACGGCTCTTTTATTCTTATTGATACCCAATCGAATAGCACCGTAGGAGCAGGATTTATTCAGTAAAATGGTAACTAAGGCTATACTTAGGAGAATATTAAATTAATAACCAAGTTATCCGATAGATAAAATCTATTAATTATAACTCTATCTACCCGAGTAAGAGTTCCTTCCCTTTGGGGAGGTTAGGCGGGGCTAATTATGCAAAGTTTTAGAACAGAAATAGAAAATCCGGTAGTTGAAAAAGACATTCTTGAGTTGGAACGTAAAATTAGTGAGTTCCATAACGGAAAGTTAGATGAGGAAAAATTCAGGAGTCTTCGATTAGCAAGAGGCGTTTACGGGCAGCGCCAACAAGGGGTACAAATGATTCGTATTAAATTGCCTTATGGCAAAGTGGCCTCAAAACAACTGCGAAGAATTGCTGATGTCTCCGATGAATATTCCACGGGGCGTTTGCACATTACAACACGTCAAGATTTGCAAATTCATTATGTGGATTTAGACCGTACACCCGAGCTTTGGGCACAGTTAGAAAAGGACGATGTTACCCTTCGTGAGGCCTGTGGAAATGCCGTTCGAAATGTAACAGCAAGTGAAACAGCAGGTATTGATATTGATGAGCCTTTTGATGTTTCTCCCTATGCGGAGGCTTTATTCAAGTATTTTCTTCGGAACCCGATAAGCCAAGAAATGGGCAGAAAATTCAAGGTTTCCTTTTCTGCGAGTGACGCGGATACGGGACTCTCCTATATGCACGATTTAGGATTTATTGCTAAAATCAATGAGGGTGTAAAAGGTTTTAAAGTAATGCTTGGTGGAGGATTAGGTTCGCAACCACGACATGCTGATGTACTCTATGAATTTTTAGCTTCGGATAAGATTATTCCGTTAATGGACGCAGTGATTCGTGTTTTTGATAGATACGGAGAACGAAAAAGTAGAGCAAAGGCGAGACTTAAATTCCTGTTGAAAGATATAGGCCTTGACGGATTTAAAGATTTATTGATAGCAGAAGAAAAAGCAGTGCCCCACAAGTCAATTGTGATAGATGCTGAAAGCTACCCAGAAATAAAGGTAGCTGAAAACGATATTCCGAATGTTGAAATTGTCGACACAGAAGCTTTTGAAATATGGAAGTCTACCAACTTAGTCTCTCAAAAACAAAAAGGTTTTGTGGCGATTGGTATCAAAGTGTTGTTAGGTGATTTTTATACTGATAAAGCGAGACTTTTAGCTGATTTGGTAGAAAAGTATGCTGCAGGGGAAATTCGTTTGTCGCTAAGACAGAATATTCTGATTCCCTATGTAAAGGAAGCGCTGCTTCCTTTTTTCTATTTAGAATTAGGAAAATTGGGATTTGTTGAAGCCGGCTATAATAAAGCATTGGATATTACTGCTTGCCCAGGAACGGACACTTGTAATTTAGGTATTGCGAGTAGTACAGGAATTGCTGAAGAACTAGAACGTGTTATCAAAATGGAATATCCAGAGTATATCGGCAATCCAGATGTGGTGATTAAAATCAGCGGTTGTATGAATGCTTGTGGACAACACAATATGGCAAATATCGGATTCCAAGGAATGACGATTCGTGCCAAAGATAAGCGTATTGCACCTGCCTTACAGGTATTGTTAGGTGGTGGTAATTTAGGGAATGGTGAAGCACGTTTTGCAGACAAAGTTGTCAAAATTCCTAGTAGTCGTGGTCCAGAAGCTTTGCGTAGAATCTTTGATGATTTTGAAACTAATGCCGCAGGAAAATCATTTGTAAATTATTATGTAGCTCAAGGCGAAAGATATTTCTATGATTTGCTAACTGATTTGTCAGATGTAGATAATCTGGTAGCAGCTGATTTTATTGATTGGGGTACAGAAGAAGAGTATGTAAAAGCAATAGGTGTTGGAGAATGTGCTGGTGTAGTTATCGATTTGATTGAAACATTGTTTTTGGAAAGTGATGAAAAAATCGAGAATGCCAAAGCGTCTTTTGAGAATGAGGTGTATAGCGATGCTATCTACCATGCCTATAGTTCGCAAGTAAATGCAGCAAAGGCATTGTTGCTTTCAGAAAATAAAAAGACAAATACACAAGCAGGAATCATTACGAGTTTTGATACCGAGTTTGTTGCGAGTAATAAAGTAGTTTTAGATGGAACCTTTGCAG
>CALDYU010000022.1 GCA_937944485.1 uncultured Flavobacteriaceae bacterium
GGCAGATTTCATGTTATTAAACTATAAGAATATAATATATTTAGGTCTTGAAGATGTCTTTTTTGAGGAAAAGGAGGGTGGTCTTTTTGTGACTCTACATGTTAAGGCATTTGGGAAATATCATGGATATCCTGATGATGAGTTTGGAGTTGCTTCCAATAACGCCGACTCTTATATTCTTCCAAAGCGAAACTTAAATTTTGCGGTTTCAAATAAGGAATCGCTGAGAGCTAGAAGAGTGTTATTGCCAATGCATCATATTTTAAAATCAGATTTTGATAAACTTGACCCAAGCTATAGATTTGAAGGGGAATACTTAAATTCTATTATCGATGGTAATAGAAAATTAGAAAAAGTCTACGCTAAGAGTAATGATAGAAGAGTTTTTGATAGCGAGTTTTTTTACAAGGATGGTATTTATGTGAAAGTTAAAGAAGATTATGATTCTTTGAAAGACGGAGATATACAAATCATGTCTCCAGATACTCGTTGTAGGGATGCACTTTTTGAAATAGTAATTCGAAATTAGGTAATTTGAAGCCTTTAATCTTTATAGTGTTTAGCATTATTTTATTGATTTTTTCTTACAATGAAGAAAAAAATCTTAGAAGTTATTTTGATAATCTCAGAAAGCTGGAATATCAACAGGCTAAAACCAACGCTAGAAAACTGAAGAATGAGGTTTTAAAAGAAAAAATGAGCCTTCTAAGTGACATCTTAATAGGTGTAGATACCATTCAAATAGATTCCGCGAAGACAATTAGTAATACAAAAGAATTGGAGAAGGCTCTAAGTTATTTGATAATAGGCTATTCTAGAATAAATGGAGATTCTCATAATGGACTAGCAGCATTTAAGAATTTTACTGAAGCTTTAGAGATTGGTGACAATCTTGAAAAAGAATACATAAGCAAAGCAGCATTAATTGCACTATTGGAGTTATTCAAAAAAGAAGTCTTTATAGGATCTAATCAATACCAATATTATTTGAATAGATTAAAATTGCTATCAGAAGATTCTACAGATGAAGTAATTTACGCCCTTTATGAGACTATTTTTATGTCGAAAGGGAAAAAAGATTTGAAAGAGAGCGAAGGATATTTTAAAAGTTTTACAAGGTTAGATAAAATGGCAACAAAACTTCCTTTAAAAAATAAGCTTCTAGTAAAATACTATTATGAAAAAGCAATCTTTGGAAAAATTAATTCAGATTATGATTTTGCAATAGAAAACTTTAAAAAGGTTCATTCTTTGTCCAAAAATATGGAGCAGTTTGAATCACTTAACTGTGTTGTAAATTGGCAAATGGCAGATACATATCTACTAGTTAAAGAATTAGATAGTGCGCTTTTTTTTATCAATAAATCAGAGAAATGCGCAAAAACCCCAAAAGATCATTTTTATGACCTTAGATTAAAATCTGAAATTCTTGCTGCTAATGAAAAGTTTGAGGATGCATATGGTAGTCTAAAGTCTAGCTTAGACATGGAGTACACACTAGAATATAAAAGCAATACCCTTGAATCCTCAATTGAAACTGTAAAGAATAAAACCGAAAAACTCCAGTCCGATAATTTGTCTTTGCAAAATCAAAGCAACAGAATGTGGTTTGCTTTAGCTACTATGTGTTTAATATTAGTTTTCGGTGGGACTACTGCTCTTTTATTACAAAAAAACACTACCAAAAAACGCTTGTTGGCCGAGCAAGAAGCGCTCCTCAAACAAGAACGGGTCGATAATCTGCTTAAAGAACAAGAGCTGGTGAGTATAGACGCTATGATTGCTGGGCAAGAAAAAGAACGACAGCGGGTAGCCAACGAATTACATGACGATTTAGGGAGTTTAATGGCCACAATAAAGCTGCATTTTGACAACTCTAAAGTGAGTAAAAAGGACCCTGCATTAAAGAATGCCCAAAAGCTGCTGGAAGAAGCCTACCAAAAAGTACGTGGGATGGCGCACAGCAAAAACTCTGGAGTTATGAGTGACCAGGGATTACTGCCTGCTATTAAAAAAATGGCACAGGTGATAACGCAGACCAATGCGCTACAGGTAACTGTAGAAGATTATGGTATGGGCGAACGTTTGGAGAATTCCTTGGAGCTCAACTTGTTTCGTATGGTACAAGAATTGGTGGCTAACGCTATAAAACATGCTGAGGCAAGCAAAGTGAATATTCAACTCACCCAGCATGACGATAACCTTAATATTATTGTAGAAGATAACGGCAAAGGCTTTAATCGTTCAAGAATTGAAACCGATAAAACAGGTATGTGCTGGTGTCTCTAAATACGGACTCGAACGTGTTTTTAAGGTCGTAGCTGATATGATGTTGCTTTTGTTTATTAGAAAGTATTTTCAACGCCCCATACACCTGTTTGGCATATTAGGTGTGCTACTTATCATAATTGGTTTTTTCATCAACATATATCTACTGATCGTGAAATTTGGTTTTGGAGAAGACATCGGAACGAGACCTTTATTAATTTTTGGCTTAATGTTCATTTTGGCGGGAATTCAATTGTTTACCATTGGCATTGTGATGGAATTACTCATTCGCACCTACTATGAATCGCAGCAAAAAAGGCCCTATCGAATTAAAAAAGTGACTGTTGGTGGCTCGTCTGCGTAAAATAGGGATTACCCTTTTAAAGCTTGTCATAAGTGGGTTATTACTCTATTTTATCTCTACTAAAATAGATTTCAAAGAGGTAGCTGAAGTGCTTCAACATGCAAAACCTACTTATATTTTCTTGGGTCTATTATTTTTAGTGGCTTCAAAAATCATCGGAGCATTTCGACTCAACCTTTATTTTCAACAACTTCCGGTTTACATAACCCAAATAAGTAATCTCAAATTATACCTATTGGGTATGTTCTACAACATGTTTTTACCGGGTGGTATTGGGGGTGATGCCTATAAGGGCTATCTGATAAAAAAGAAATTCTCACTAAAGACCAAAAAAGTAGTTTCTGTATTATTTCTCGATAGATTAAGTGGCTTAGTGCTTATATGCATCTACATTTGTTTATTAAGCCTATCTATTCGCAATAAATATGTCGCTGATTTAGGATCGTTTGCTCTCATTTCTATTCCTTTAGGTATTGGTCTGTTTTGGCTCTTCACGCAGCGATTATTTTCATATACGCTGCCTGTTTTTTGGAAGGCATTAGGCCTCTCTACTATGGTGCAATTATTACAATTAGTCAGTGTACTATGTATCTTAAAATCATTAGAAATAACTACTAATGAAATACCATATCTTTTTGTTTTTTTGATTTCTTCTTTGGTGTCCGTAATACCTTTAACCATTGGGGGAATTGGTAGTCGTGAGCTCACTTTCTTATATGGCGCATCATTATTAACACTCAATGAAAGTACGGCTATAGGGGTTAGTGTGCTTTTCTTTCTAATGACAGCATTAATTTCTCTTGCAGGAATCTATTATCTATTCAAACCATTAGTACTTGAAGAGGATACGTCTAAAAATTAGTACAAATGCAACAAATGTCTTTTGCGAAGTACTCTTTTGCGCGTGGCGGGGTCTAAAAATTTAACTTGCAGCCTAGTGATTCGAAATTGATGGTGCGAATATTGTCGATCCCAATCATAACCCAATTCCTGTAATTCTCGTAATTGAGCATCATCAACATAGAGCCAAATATCCCTTTGTTTTTTAAGATTTTCTAATGACGTAATTTTTACCGGCTTTTGATTGTAAAAATCTAATGCCCACGAATGATCTTTATCTAACTTATAAATTCTATCTACAGGAACCTCTTGTAAAGCTATTGTTTCAGCCATTGACGAACCAGCTTGATACGCAAGTAAAGAAGGGTAAAAATGTAAATTCAACATTCCATTTAAAAGAAGTGAAGCGAATACCGAAAGGGTTACTATTCGCAATAAATATGCTTCTCTCTTAATCGAAAAATAAATTATTACTGCTAAAGCCGAAAGTAATAATGCAATCGCATAGCCATTCATCAGTTCAAAAACAGTAAAACAAATTAGTAGTGTTACGATACAGACTAAGCCGAGAATAAAATATTGAAATCCTAATATTATTTTTAAAAATTTTTGACTGGCAGTTTGTTGTAATACGTAAATGTACGCAGCGGTAAGCACTGCGAACAAGGGCATAATAATATTCAAATAATGTGGTAATTTGAACTGTGCGAAGCTTATCACCATAAAAATAATAGTGATACCTCCTAGTGTTAAAAACTCATAATCTGATTTAAAAGCGAACTTCAAACGTATTATAGTTTTCAGCTTTTGCCAATAGGCTAAAATCCCGATAACCGTCCAAGGAAGAAAAACCCATAAAAAAGTATGAAAAAAGAAAAAATAATCGCTGCTATTCTTCCCAACACCTTCGCCACTTAAACGCTCAAAACTCTGTTCCCAAAAAATGAAAAAGATCCCACTGCGATTATCTTTTCCCCGTATTATTTTTTCAGGATGTAGATCAAATTGGTGATAATAGGCATATAACATCGGGACTATTACCACTGCAAAAACAAGCAATGCAATCAAAACTTTCCAACTGATAAAACGCTGCCACTTTCGCGTATACCCCGCATGGCATAAAAGCGGTATTCCAATGACTAAAAGGGCGATTTGACCTTTTGTAGAAAAGGCTAAGCCTGCACCTATAGCCCCGAAAATAATATGACGAAGCGCCTTAGTTTCGATATAGCAGGTAAGCTGCCAGATGGCAAAAATCGTAAAACCAGTAAGAACCGCATCCGTTCTAACATCAATGGCTGCAAGCATAATTGTTTGCGTGGTCATGAAAAGTAATGCCGCTAACTTACCAACCTCCTTATTGTAAAGCAACCTCCCTAATCCGAAACAACTAAAGGCTCCTAAAAGGGTCGCTAAAATACCTGGAATACGATAAGCCCAATGACTGATACCAAATATTTTATACGATAATGCCGCTAACCAATAATGCATATGCGGTTTATCAAGATACTCTTCAGGCCCCTTAAAAAGGCTTAAAAAATCATTCTCTTGCACCATTCTCATGGCCATTACGGCAAACTGCGCAGAATCATTCTCAAATAATTTTACAAACATGCCAGTGATATAAACCAGCACAATAAAACCAATTAAAAACCAGTATCGTAAGCCTGAAATCATAAAGACATTTTGTGTAAGATAAAGGTATATAAGTTTACAAACAACCAGCCAAAAAATAATCCAATGAATATTCCCGTAAGGATATCAAGGGGAAAATGCACTCCAATATATATTCTGCTATATGCAATCAGAACGGCCCATAGTAATAGTAGAAGACCAATATGCTTATACTTCTGTTTAAGAATCACAGCAAAGAATACTGCAATCGCCATTGTATTCGAAGCATGTGCAGAAAAATAACTAAACTTTCCGCCGCATGAAGCTTTGACCAAGCGCATTAATTCATTGGTATTTGTGTCATAACAAGGCCTTAAACGTTGGAGCCCATTTTTAAATAAATCTGCCAAACCATTAGTACACACAATCATCAACAAGGCCGCAGCGACTATCAGCAAAGTTCGCTTTAAACCAAATTGTTTATAAGACAACCAAATCAACACAAGATATAAGGGTATGGAAGAGAACTTGTTCGTAATAAATAACCAAAATCCATCCCAATTGGTATTTCCTAAATTATTTAGAAGTAAAAATAGGTCTCGATCGTATGTTATAATTTGATCTAACATGGCTCTTAATCTTCATAACGAGAAACCTCGCGATCATAAAAAGCGGTAGCTTCTTCTATTAATGATTGAGTTTCTGTTTCTAATTCAGCCTCATCTTCTTTTGTAAAGTCTTCTAACCATTCGACCTCATCATTTTCAAGATTGATAATAAATCGAGGGTACGTTGTATGAATAATAAAAATAGCCGTAGGATAATCGGTATTATCCCCTAATATGAATTTTGGAATCTCCATACGCTTTAGTTTTGACTGATTAATTTTTTTGTTAGATAATTAAATCGAATATACAACATAATGGCAGATGCCGTCAGCCCACCAAGAAGTCCGATCCATATACCTGTACTTTTCAAAGCTGTTTGAAAGGCTAGGTAATATGAGATGGGAAATCCGATGAGCCAATAGGCTATAAAAGTAATGAAAGTGGGTATTTTCACATCTTGTAATCCCCGCAAAGCACCTAAAACGACCACTTGAATACCATCTGATATTTGAAAAAAAGCGGCGACAAGTAGCAACTGACCTGCGAGATAAATTACCTCAGTATTGTCTGCTAGATTTAAGGTGGAATCAAGATTCACATAAAGGGTCGGAAACCAATTTCTACCCCACAAGAATAACGCAGCAAATAGTATTTCAATTAAAAAGGTTAGTACAAAAATAGACTGCGCGATGCGTCGAAGTTCCTTGAAATTTCTAAGTCCTTTTTGATTACCAACACGAATCATTGCAGCTACACCTAACCCCATACCAAACATAAACGTCATGCTACTTAAGTTTAATGCTATCTGATTAGCGGCTTGCACATTTTTACCAAGTACACCACTTAACCATATTGCAGCCGTAAAAATACCTACTTCGAAAAACATTTGTAATGCTGAGGGGAATCCTAAACTGATAATTTTGTTGATGACTTTCTTCTGTAACTTTCGAAAATTAAATCCCGTTACATAGTACCGAAATTGTTTTTTACGCTTTAATAAGTACCAGATGTACATGACCATTAAAATACGAGCCACTAAAGTACCTATTGCCGCACCGACAATTCCCATTTTAGGAAATCCGAAGGAACCGAATATTAACAAATAGTTTAAAATAATATTCACCACATTGGCCATAATGGTAGCATACATAGGGTATCTGGTCTGCGATAAACCTTCCGAAAATTGTTTGAAAGCCTGAAAAATAATCAAGGGTATTAATGAAAAGGCTACCAAATCTAAATAAGGTATTGCCAATACAACCACTTCATCGGGTTGATTCATCAAATACATCAAGGGTTTCGCCAATAGTATTATACTAAAGAGAGAGATTCCTAAAATGGTACAAAGAAATAATCCGTGTTTTAATGCACTTTTCCCATTTGCCTGATTACCAGCGCCATCTGCCTCTGCAACCAATGGAGTGATTGCCGTAGAGAAGCCAATTCCGAGTGACATTGCAATAAATACGAAACTATTTCCCAAAGATACCGCAGCTAGCTCAGCGGTACCCAACTGTCCAACCATAATATTATCTGCTAGTTGCACAATTGTATGCCCCAAGAGTCCCATTATAACAGGAACAGCGAGCTTAATATTGTACCTTAACTCTTTAGAGAAGTTGTTAAACAAATTGCTGTTGAATTATTGATTATTGATATGAACTCTAGAATTGGCGCATGAATATAGCACTAAAACAGGCGAACAACGTAGCTTTAGCTATCAATCTCTTTTGCTTCTTCCCAAAAGACATCCATCTCAGCAAGCGTCATTGTATCTAATGATTTGTTCAAAGCTTTGGCTTTACTTTCTAAATACTGAAACCGCTTTATAAATTTCTTATTCGTACGCTCTAAAGCATTTTCTGGATTAATATTTAAAAATCTGGCATAGTTTACCATCGAAAAAAGCACATCCCCAAACTCCGCTTCCATTTTCTTCTGGTCTTGCGCTTTCACTTCGGTCTGAAATTCAGCAAGTTCTTCTTGAACTTTCGTCCAGACTTGTTCGGGCTTCTCCCAGTCAAAACCAACACCAGCAACTTTATCTTGAATACGATTAGCCTTTACTAATGCAGGTAATCCGTTAGGCACGCCTTCAAGAACACTATTCTTACCTTCTTTTAATTTGATATTTTCCCAATTCCTTTTTACTTCTTCCTCATCTTCCACCGAAACATCTCCATAAATATGAGGGTGCCGGTGAATCAATTTTTCGCTGATGGCTTCACATACTTCGGCAATATCAAAAGCTTTAGTTTCACTGCCTATTTTGGCATAAAAAATAATATGAAGCAACAAATCGCCTAGTTCATTTTTCACATCTTCTAAATCATTCTCTAAAATGGCATCGGCAAGTTCGTAAGTCTCTTCAATCGTCAAATGACGAAGACTATCCATGGTTTGCTTCTTATCCCACGGACATTGCTCTCGTAGTTCATCCATGATTGTCAGCAAACGATCAAATGCTTGTAATTGAATTTTTCTAGAATTCATAGCTATACTTTCAACAAAAATACAAAGAGCATCTAGTTAAATCTGTAATGAATATTAGAATTGTATAATTACCTTATGGATATTAGTACTATTTCAAAATTTGATTTCTTATCTTTAAAAGACAGCTTAGTAAATAACAAAATTTAAGCCTTCGATTTTAAGAATGGATGGAGCATTCACCCATATCTAAAAGGCGGAATAATTTTAATCTTTAAACGATAAATTATGAATCCAATATTAAGAAATAGTCTAGCTGTTATAGCTGGCTTTGCAGGTGGTAGTATCATTAATATGGGACTGGTGCAATTAGGCCATGTGCTAATACCTATAGCTGGCATTGATGTTAATGATATGGAGGCTTTTGCTGCCATCATGCCCTCACTAGAGGCTGAACATTTTCTTTTCCCTTTCTTAGCACATGCTCTGGGTACGCTCGTCGGAGCCTTTCTAGCATATCGAATAGCGGCCACCCATAAAATGAAATTTGCTATAGCCATTGGGGTTCTTTTTTTAGCAGGAGGAATTGCCGTGAATTACATGCTACCGGGCCCAACATGGTTTACCATAGTTGATATTCTTTTTGCATATATACCGATGGCTTGGTTTGGTGGTAAAATAGCCAAACGGCTATCCACTAATAAGCAAACATAACCTAGATATATTTCTTCAGTTAACCTAGTTACGAACTTCTTATAATACCCTAAACAATGAAACTATATTCAAAAATTCAGAAAGTACTTACCCTCTTATTGTTAATGCTATCATTTTCAGTACTTGGTCAAAATGAGATTAAGGTTAAGAAAGGTTATTCGCCGAATATTGGAATTACCATTTCAATGCTTGAAGATTTGAAAGCGCGAGTCACAAGAAGTGTAACAAATTTAACCCCCGAAGAAACTGATTTTTTATTAGATGAAAAAGCAAATAGGATAGGTGCGCTTATTCTCCATTTGGCTGCTACTGAAAAATACTATCAAGTATATACTTTCGAAAATAGAGGATATAATAAGGAAGAAGAAAAGCAATGGGATGCCGCATTGAGATTGGGTGATAACGCACGAAATACGCTTAAAGACAAACCTATTAGTTATTATTTAGAATTATGGAATGAGGTACGTAAAGAAACATTGCGTTTATTAAAGACCAAAGATGATGATTGGTTTAAAAATAAAGTAAAAGGGAGTTCGATGAATAACCATTGGGCGTGGTATCATGTGATGGAACACCAAGCGAATCATATGGGGCAAATACGTTTAATTACGAGTAGAATTGAATAGTCATAATTTCAGCTCAAACCAAGGTGTTAAATAGCACTATAAAAACAAAAAAAAGCTAAAGCATAGCTATTTTCAATTGTAATTTTATAAGAATTAATTTACAACATAATCAATACGAAAAAGTATAATGACAAACTTAAGCAGTATAGGTCTAGATAAGACTCAATCAGAAGAACTGGCGAATAAACTCAATGCGCTTTTGGCTAATTATTCAATTTTTTATCAAAATACCAGAGGATTTCACTGGAATATTAAAGGAAGTAATTTTTTCGAACTGCATTTGAAGTTTGAAGAACTTTATAATGATTTACTTTTAAAAATGGATGAAATTGCGGAGCGTATTTTGACACTCGGCCATACTCCAAAACATTGTTATTCTGGTTACAGTAAAATTTCTCAAATTAGTGAAAGTGATGAGGTATCTGATGGTATTGTTGCCGTTCAAAATATTCTTGACTCTTTTAAAATATTAATCGGACAACAAAGAATATTACTTGAATTGGCTGGAGAAGCTAATGATGAAGGAACCAATGCCTTAATGAGTGATTATATTCGTGAACAAGAAAAATTAGTTTGGATGTATTCGTCTTTTTTAGAACAGTAATAAAAGAGTAATCCCTTTATTTAATCAAATCAAAAATTCGCGTATACTTCACAATAAAACTATTGTTTAGGGGATCGCCATCTTGCAAATTATAGTTCCATACTACGAATAAACCCGTATTCGCTTGCTGCAGCCATCCGAAGCGAATATTAGCTGCCCAGAGCTTATCGGTAGTATTGTGTTGAATTAGACCTTGTAAATAAATATTAGGTTTAAAGGAATAGGATAGTTGTGTTCGCAATATATTGGCCGTAAAATCACCATTAGGCAATTGAAAATTATTATACAGAAAAGTAGCTGACACATTAAATTTATCGCCAGCTCGGTACCTTCCAGTTAGACTTTCAATAAATCGTGTACCACCGAATGAGCCGCCAATTACTGATCTTAAATTAATTGAAAAGGGTTTACTTTGATTGGTAAAATAGATCAATTGAGATTCGACATGGTTGTATACACCGGGATCTACAATTACATTATTACCTCTTGAAATATCAAAAGCGCTAACCACACCTTCTTTAGTTATATTTATTCCCGTATGTAGCTCATTGCCACTTTTCCATTCAAAATGATTGTCTAAGTGCAAAAAACCAGTTTCTTGAAAGCCATCAAAATTCCAAAATCCGCGATACGAAATGTGCGGTCGATATTCTAAAATTTTGGCCTCAGGTTTTTTGGGACGTAGGTGATAAAGCACTAATCCTTCTGGTTTGCGAAAGGCAGATCGAAATAAAAATCCCACTTCGGGGTTAAAACCTTCTCCTACTTCGGTATAAGCGGCCCGCATTTCTAAATTATTCCAATTATACGTTGTTTGAAATTTAAATGAATGAGCATCATCTTTTGAATCGGGATCTTTTGTTTGCGCATAAAAACCAGACATTCTAGCTTTTCTTCCTAAACCCAATTTACCATCGAGGGCAATAGTCCGATTATAGTTGGCATCAGACTGCAAGCCTTCTCGATTAATTAAAACAGCACCTAATGCCGATCTTCCTTTAAATTCATGATTAACACGAGCTACTGTAAAGTTGTTTTCTTCTATTCCCTTATCGCTAACCTCCTCGGTCCACATACTCAACAAACCAATATTGGTACGGTTTAGCTTTCCTGATAAACGAGCACCTCCGATGATTGGCACAACATTACCATTATCGCCAATACCAATGCGTCGGCTAAAAAACAAATCAACTTCTCCCGGGCTACCTACACTAAAAAGCCCAGCATTTTCTAAAAAAAATGGTCGTTTTTCAGGAAAGAATAGATTAAAGCGATCTAAGTTTACTTGTTGATCGTCTACTTCTACTTGAGCAAAATCAGTATTGTATGTCAAGTCTAGGGTTAAGCTTGGAGTAACACTTAGTTTAATATCTCCACCAGCTTCAAAGTCGGTTTGATAATCGGTATCAATAGCGGTATTATCTTTGGAAAAACGCCCTAAAACATAAGGAATTACTTTTAGATTCCCAGGACTCCGTAAATCAAGGTTCGTTAAAGTTCCTGCCAACGAAAGTCGCTTCAGATCAAGCCCTAAAGGCATTTCAGCCCAATAAACAATCTCATTGCTTTTTCGAATATTTCTTCTAAAATTAATACCCCAATCTTTTCCTGATTGAAAACGTAAGGTGCGAAGGGGGATTGCAAATTCGGCACTCCAACCAAAATCAGCTACTTTAGTCTGAACTTCCCATGCACCATCCCAATTGAGGTTAAAGCCCCCTATTGTACCTCCTTGTTGTCTGTTGGCATTAAAATTACCTTGTCCTTCATTATCAACCTGAGCGTCATATTCTACACCTATTGAATTAGTGCCAAAAATAAAACCATTTTGCCCATCTTTATATGTATCCAAAATAAATAAGAAGGCATCTGTATTGTCAAGATTAGCATCTCTTCTAGCGTCTGAGACCACTAGATCTCTCGGATTGGAATCAAAACAAACCACAGACACATAAAATACTTCCTTCGTGTAAGCTACTCTAATTTCGGTCCGTTCCGAGGCTAATTGACCGAAATTAGGCTGAGCTTGACTTAATTCTCCAAAAGGTGCGATTGCCTTCCAAATAACATCATTAATCACATCACCGTCAATATTTGGAGGGTTCTCGATGGATACTGCTGCGGTAGTAGGTCGTGCCTTGAGATCTGAAGTAATCGCCTCATCTTGACTTAATAAAAAAGTAGTATTTATTGCAAAAAAAATAAAAGAAAGAAAAGCTCTAGGGTGGTACATAGTATAGGGTTGGTTTTCTGAAATTCGCTTAAATGAACGGACCTAAAAATACGGTGATTTCAAGAAATAAAAAAAGGCCTCCTTAAGGAAGCCTCTATTAGCTATATAAATACCGAATTAACTAAATTCATTGGCAACTAAGTAGTAAAAAGCTGGTCTCGCTTTCATACGAATGCCTGACATTTTATCAGCAACTTTAGTAACAGCCGCCATTGCTTTGTCTTTATCTTGCACCCCTAATTTTTTGGCGACAAAATTTCTGCAAACAGTTTGAAGTTCAGATTGATCTTGACCAGAGACTAAGGTTGCATCTTTATTATCAATCATTGATTTTAAACTATTGACATAACCATCCAAACGGTCATGGTCAATATTTGTAACACCACACTCATTTAATTGCTTTACGGCAGTGGCTTTTAAAGCGGCTAATTTTTCATTTCTGTCACTCATAGAATTAAATTTTTTAAGATTAAAGAGATCATATATGTATCACCCCTTTAAAGGTAAATAAAATCTCGCTCAAAAAAATAATATTTAAGAATAAATTTCAAAAACAAATATTCGCTTAACAAGTGTAAATTACAGGACTACCAAAATTAGAGATCGACTCATTTATAGCATATGTAATGAAAAACTGCCATCAATTGTTATCATTTTTTTATATCTTCCAAACTCTTAATTTTTTACATAATGATTGTTTATTTATTTGAATTTATAGGTACTGCTTTACTATTACTTTTAGGTAATGGAATCGTGGCCAATGCTAGTCTTGCCAATACATATGGAAAAGATGCTGGTTGGGTTGGAGTTACTATTGGGTGGTCAATGGCGGTTTTTGTAGGGGTGTTTGTTGCTGCTGACACCAGTGGTGCACACTTAAACCCAGCAGTTACTTTAGGCTTTGCAACAGCGGGGAAATTTGCGTGGTCACTTGTGCCTGGGTATATTATTGCTCAATTCTTAGGAGCGATGGCGGGAACAACATTAGTTTGGTTAAGCTATAAAAAACAATATGACAGCACCACAGACCAAGGTGCTATACTTAGTAGTTTTGCCAATACGCCTGCAATTAAAAATCCGTTTTGGAACTTCGTGACAGAATTCATAGCCACATTCGCCTTTGTTCTAGCTATATTTTATATCGCAGGAGGAAGTACTTCAAATGGCCCTATTTCTTTAGGCTCTTTAGATGCATTACCTGTAGCTCTTTTGGTTTTAGCTATTGGAATTAGTTTGGGAGGACCAACAGGGTATGCGATTAACCCTGCACGTGATTTAGGACCACGTATAATGCATGCTATTCTGCCAATAAATGGAAAAGGAGATAGCGCTTGGTGGTACGCATGGATTCCTGTTTTTGGACCCATTGCTGGAGGTGTACTAGCCGCTTTTGTATATAATTGGATTGGAATTTAAAAAATTATCATTATGAAAAAAAACATTGTTTTTCTGCTTTTCATAGGCCTAATACAAGTAACTGTAGGGCAAGAAATTATTGAGCTCGCTCATGAAAAAACAACACAAATAGAATGGCAAGGCGGTGAAAAGGCCTACTTTTCTGAACTGTGGCAAAATGATGTCGTAACCAATGTTTCTTCACCCACCATGCAAGTCTTTCGTCCTGAAAAACCCAATGGCACTTCGGTAGTCGTTGCTCCGGGTGGTGCCTTATATGCTTTAAGTATTACTAGTGAAGGCACAGCTGTTGCCGAGTGGTTAAATACTAAAGGAATTACTGCTTTTGTACTAAAATATCGTTTAGTACCTACAGGAAAAGATGGTGTTCAAGAAATTACCGACGATGTAAATAATAACCCAGCCATTGTTGGTGAGAAAGTCGCTCCAGTCCTACCCTATTCCATTGCTGATGGGCTTGCCGCTATTGCATATATTCGCGAAAATGCGGCAGCTTTAAAAATTGATGCGAATAAGATTGGTTTTATGGGGTTCTCTGCGGGAGGAGCGGTTACAATGGGCGTCGCTTATCATTATACCAAAGTCAACCGCCCCGATTTTTTAGTTCCTGTGTACCCATGGACAACAGTCATGCCTATTCAGGAAGTGCCTAAAGATGCGCCGCCAATGTTTGTCATATGCGCTAGTGATGACCCCTTAGAGTTAGCGCCTGGAAGTATTGAATTATATTCTTCGTGGTTAGAAGCTGACAAGCCTGTGGCACTACAAATGTATGCTAAAGGCGGACATGGCTTCGGAATGAAAAAGCAAGGATTACCCTCAGATATGTGGATTCAACGCTTTTATGAATGGGCAATTGCTCTTGAATTGACCACAGAATAGTTTTTAACTGACGATCAAGCCTATTCAAAAAAAAGTTTAACAATTACACGCGATATACGGCAGCACGTTATTTGTAAAAAAGACTATCTTAGAGTGTTATTCTTGTTAGCATCATGAAATATAGTCTATATCCACTTTTACTTATCAGTTTTTTTATTCAAGCGCAAGACAGTAATGTATTTGCTGATGAAATACTAGCCATTCAAAAAAAATATGATACCCTCTGGGATTCTTCTAAAGAAACCATAGTGTTTACAGGTAGCTCGAGCATTCGTATGTGGCATAATCTACAAGATAATTTTCCGCAACATCAGATTATAAATTCTGGATTTGGAGGATCTAAGGCTTCTGATTTATTGCAAAATACTAAGGCTTTAATATTGCAGTTTCAACCATCAACTGTTTTCATATATGAAGGTGATAATGATATTGCTGGTGGTGAAAAATCGAAGAAAATTATTGCCAATATTGCTGCTATTATTTCTAAAATAAAAAAACAAAACCCGAACGCCAAGATTAATTTGATTGCTGCGAAACCTAGTTTAGCCCGTTGGCATTTAAGAAGAAAGTATAAACGCTTGAATAAAAAATTAAAAAAACTAAGTAAGCCAGATAAACTTATATCTTATGTAGATGTTTGGAAGCCAATGTTAAATGGTAAAAAATTGAAGCAAGATATTTTTATTGCAGATGGTTTGCATATGAATGCCGAGGGCTACGCAATTTGGTATGAAATCATAAAACCCTATTTAATCGAATCTAATAATTAATAATAATGACCATGACAAAAAGTTACTTGAGCAGAAGTTTCCTATTATGCCTATCGCTTATCACTTTTATTACCTGTACTGTAGAAAAAGAAAAACGTATTATCAATTTTCCAGAAACCGATCTTAGTGCCGAAAACATGATTCCGAAGCCACTAAAAGTCATTCCCACGCACTCAGGGTTTGCTTTAGATGAGTTTACGGCCATCTACACTTCTGAAAGCGCAACTGGTTTTACCGAAGTGGGTGAATTTCTCGCAAAGAAAATAAAAGCTAAAACGGATATAGATGTACCCGTGAATATGAATGAAATTCCTGATCTTGAAACTGTCATTTACATCAACCAATCCGATAGTACTAAATTGGCTGATACTGAAGCCTATCAGTTGTACATTAGCCAAGATTCTATTATTTTAAATGCGAATACAGCTGAAGGAGCATTTAGAGGTATTCAGACCATTCGCCAAATTATTCCCGAAACCAGTAATGATACCCTAGCAGATAATAAAATATGGACCATTCCGACAGGAAAAATAATTGACAATCCGCAATTTGAATATCGCGGGGCGATGTTAGATGTGGCTCGGCATTTCTTTAGCGTAGAAGATGTTAAAAAATATATTGACCTTTTAGCCTATTACAAATACAATGCCCTGCACCTGCACCTTACTGATGATCAAGGCTGGCGCATTGAAATTAAATCTTGGCCGCTTCTAACAGAAGTGGGTGGAAGTACCGAAGTGGGTGGTGAAGCAGGTGGTTTTTACACACAAGAAGAATATAAAGATATCATCGCCTATGCAGGCGAACGCCATATGTTAATAATCCCTGAAATTGATATGCCAGGCCATACCAATGCGGCGTCTGTTTCATACCCCATATTAAATGGAAATGGAAAAACCCCTCAATTGTATGAAGGCACCGAAGTCGGTAAGAGTACTTTTGCTACAAGAAAAGATACGGTTTACGCTTTTGTAGATGATGTAGTTCGTGAAATAGCAGCTATTACACCTGGCCCGTATTTTCATATTGGCGGTGATGAAAGTCATGTTACCAAGAAAAATGATTATATCTATTTTGTAGAGCGTGTAGAAAAAATTGTGCAAAAGCATGGCAAACGTATGATTGGATGGGATGAAATTGGTCAAGCAGCAATAGATTCTACTTCTATTTCGCATTTTTGGGCTAGCCAAAAAAATGCATTAGCGGCAGTAGATAAAGGCATGAAAATCATCATGTCGCCTGCTAAAAAAGCTTATCTCGATATGCAGTATGACTCGCTTTCGAAACACGGTTTGCACTGGGCCGCTTATATTCCAACTGATACAGCCTATACATGGTCACCTGAAAATTATGAAGGAATTCCAATAAAAAATATTTTAGGGGTTGAAGCACCCTTATGGTCTGAAACTATTAGTAATATTGAGGAGTTAGAGTATTTGGCCTTTCCCCGAGCAATCGGTTATTCTGAATTGAGCTGGACGACTCAAGAAAATAGAGATTGGGAAAACTACAAAGTGCGATTGGCAAATCAAGCACCATTTCTCGACCGCATGAATGTAAAGTACTACCCTTCGCCATTAATTGATTGGAAAAAAAGCAAATACACATATCGCGAAATAGAAAAGGATTAATTACTGGTTTTCCTAATTTTAAAAACTTGAGATCGATTAGCACAAAATTTCCTATATCATAATCATGAAAAATAAAAAGTCACATAAAACAAACAATTCCCGTCGAACATTCATCAAAAAAGGTGCAATCGCTTCGTCTATTTTTATTGTACCCAGACATGTACTTGGCGGTTCTGGTTTTTTAGCGCCTAGTGATCGATTAAATCTTGCTGCCATTGGTGCAGGTGGCAAAGGCATTAGTGATATTAGCAATGCTTCTGTCGGGGGTCGCGAAAAAGTTAGGGCGCTTTGCGATGTTGATTTCTCGGGGTCTGCTAAACAGTCCGTAGCCAATTTCCCAAAAGCAAAACTATACAACGATTATCGCAAAATGCTAGATAAAGAAAAGCTTGATGCTGTGACCATATCTACACCAGATCATATACATGGTCCGGCAGCGGCCTACGCTATGGAGCGCGGTATTCACGTATACGTTCAAAAACCCATGACGCACAATATTCGTGAAGCCCGCATTCTTACCGAAATGGCTCGCGAAAAGAAAATCGTAACGCAAATGGGCAATCAAGGTGGGTCAAACCCTTTGTTAGGAATGGTTCAAAATTGGATCGACGCTGATGCCATTGGTTCAGTTTCTAAAGTTCAAGTTTGGACAAATAGACCCGTATGGCCTCAAGGAGGTAAAATGCCAGAAGCAGATGCCAGTTTAAAACCTAAAGATTTGTATTGGGACTTATGGCTAGGGCCCAATGAAGCGAAACCTTATACACCCAATATACATCCCTTTAATTGGCGAGGATGGTGGGATTACGGCACTGGTGCCCTAGGTGATGTTGGTTGCCACTTAATCGATATCCCATTTAGAACCTTAGGTTTAAAATATCCCACCGATGCAGAATGTAGTGTTGGTTCTGTATATTCTCAAATGTGGAATGCAGATTATCATCCAGAAGGTTGCCCAGCATCGTCTTTTATTACCTTACATTTCGATGCTACCGAAAAAACGAAAACACCGATTGAAATGACCTGGAGTGACGGAGGTATTAGACCTTCTCACCCTGATATTATTCCAGCAAATAGTGACATTGGCGGGCCGGGAAGTTATAATGGCGTATTAATTATTGGAGAAAAAGGAATTATTTCAACAAACATTAATGATAGTTCACCATTAACACCTAAGCTTTACTTCAATGATGGTACTACCGAATTCGGTCCAGAAATTGAAAAAATGGAAGAGCCTGAGTACGGCCACCAACGAAAATGGGTTGATGCATGTAAAGCCGGTTTCGGAAGTAAAGAACATCAAGGACTGACCTCATCTTTTGACTATGCAGGACCTATGACAGAAACAGTTTTAATGGGAAACTTAGCAATAAGAAGTTATATGTTGCGGCGTGAAAATGAAAAAGGTAATATGGAGTTTTTTGCTCGTAAAAAACTACTTTGGGATGGCGAAAATACGCGTATCACCAATTTAGAGGAAGCCAATCAGTTTGTTGGTAGAGCCTATCGCGAAGGTTGGGAAGTATAATTAGCTTCTGTGTTATATATAAAGTTCAGATGCTGTTCAGCACTTTGCGGTTTTAGCAAGTACTATGGTTACTCCTCTTCTGAAGCTGCTGTTGATTCATCCGCAGAAAAGTCAGTAATACCGTTGTCGTGCAATAAGTTATACCATTGAATCACTTTTTTAATATCGCTAGCATAAACACGATCTTCATCATAATTAGGCAGAACTTCAAAAAAATATTCTTCTAATTTGATCTTTTCAGATTTATGAGGAATAGCAGTTTTTCCTCCCTTTTCTTTGACTTGAATCTTTTGAAACACCTCTCTAAGCGGTAATTCCTCATCTAAAGTGTAGATGGCAATTTCTGATAGTACACTAACATTACTTTGAATGCTTACCGTTATTTTTTTTCCATCAATCAGAGACTCCGCTACAAAACCAGTTCTTGTTTGGGTAACCAGCCTATGCAAACCTGGTCTTCCTCCTATGGATAAAATTTTATCTAAACTCATAGAAACTATAATTCTATATCTTCAAGGGCGCAAATATGATACAATTCCTTGAAATACAATCTAATTTAACGTCTTTTTTGCAAATTTGGAAAGCGCATGCGATAGTCCACATTAATTTTTCCTTTTGATATATTCGTCAACCGTCCTTTCAACATTCGTTTTTTCAGTGGTGAAAGCTTGTCAGTAAATAAAACGCCTTCAATATGATCATATTCATGTTGAATAACACGTGCTAATAATCCACCATAGGTTTCAGTATGCTCCTTAAAGTTATCATCTAAATACGTAATGGTGATTGTTTCTTTCCGTTTGACATCTTCACGAACATCGGGTATACTCAAACAACCTTCATTAAAAGCCCACTCCTCTCCTACCTCCTCTTGAATTTGGGCGTTTATAAAAACCTTTTTAAAATCACGCAGTGCTTCTTGTTCTTCAGAAGATAAATCTTCATCATCAGAAAAAGGACTCGTATCTACCAAAAAAATTCGAATCGGCAGACCTATCTGGGGGGCCGCTAAACCAACACCTTTTGCACCATACATGGTTTCCCACATATTTTCAAGAAGCTCTTTTAAATTTGAGTGATCTGCTTTAATATCAGTAGCAACCTTTCTTAAAACTGGGTCGCCATATGCAACAATGGGTAAAATCATTTAATTTCTATTTAAATAGGCCTGAAGAATAATAGTCGCACTAATCTCATCGATCAAAGCTTTATCTCGTCGTTGTTTACGTTTGAGTCCGCTATCAATCATTGTACGAATGGCCAATTTTGAGGTAAATCGTTCATCTTCCCTTTCAATGGGCAATTCAGGAAAAACCTCTTTTAATCGCTTTATAAACGGAGTAATTAGCAACTCAGCCTCTGACAATTCATTATTCATTTGACGGGGCTCACCCACAACAAACTTTACAACTTTCTCTTCTAAGGTATAATTTTTCAAAAAATCAAAAAGTTCATGAGTACTCACTGTCGTTAAACCTGAAGCAATTAATTGCAGTTCATCAGTTACCGCTATTCCAGTTCTTTTTCTACCATAATCAATGGCCATTATCCTTCCCAAAATACCTTTTTGGCAAAAATAAAGTATAATTTGTTATAAGTATAAAATTGAATCACGATTTCATACTTGTCTACTTATATTTGCAAAAATTTATACTATATCATGACGGATTTAAGGAATACCATCGAAAATGCCTGGGAAAACCGCGAACTATTAAAAGAAACTGCAACACAGAAGGCGATACGCCAAGTAATTCAATTATTAGACATAGGAGAGTTACGTTGCGCTGAACCAACTGACAATGGTTGGCAAATTAATGAATGGGTTAAAAAGGGGGTTGTATTATACTTTCCTATTCAAAAAATGGAGACCTTAGAAGCTGGCATTTTCGAATATCACGATAAAATTCCTTTAAAGAAAGATTATGCTAAAAAAGGCATTCGTGTTGTACCGCATGCTGTGGCAAGGCACGGAGCTTACATCTCAAAAGGCACTATTCTCATGCCGAGTTATGTAAATATAGGGGCATACGTAGATGAAGGTACAATGGTAGATACTTGGGCGACGGTTGGCAGTTGTGCGCAAATTGGTAGAAATGTACATTTAAGTGGTGGTGTTGGTATTGGTGGTGTTTTAGAACCTTTGCAAGCCGCTCCTGTAATTATTGAAGACAATGCGTTTGTAGGTTCCCGTTGTATCGTTGTTGAAGGCGTTCATGTTGAAAAAGAAGCCGTTTTAGGAGCCAATGTTGTGCTCACCGCCTCTACTAAGATAATAGATATTACTGGTTCTGAGCCAGTTGAAAAAAAAGGTAGGGTTCCTGCACGTTCAGTTGTTATACCAGGGAGTTATACAAAAACATTTCCTGCTGGAGATTATCAAGTTCCTTGTGCGCTTATTATTGGTACCAGAAAAGAAAGTACTGATAAAAAAACCTCATTGAATGATGCCTTGAGAGAACATAATGTTGCTGTATAACCTTGTAAGAATTTTATAGCCGCTATATATACTATTTTCTAGTTTTTAAAGTTCTTATAAAAGACCACCCCGAAATGAATTACCTACGGAATATTTGCTATGGAGCTTCAACGCGAAAAAATTACGGCATTAATAATTACTTACAATGAAATTGGGTATATAGAAAATTGCCTAAATTCTGTCGATTTTGCTGATGAAATCATTGTTGTAGATTCGTATAGTACTGATGGTACTTATGAATATTTATTGGCACAACCTAAGGTTAAGGTTATTCAACATCCATTTAAAAATTACACCGCGCAAAAAGCATTTACGCTAGAACAAGCTTCAAACGACTGGGTTATTTTTGTAGATGCTGATGAAGTCGTAACAACCGAGTTACGAAAAGAAATTCTACAGACAGTTAATAGCAATCCTAAACACGTTGCCTACTGGTTCAAAAGAACCTTTATGTTTCAACAAAAAAGACTTCGTTTTAGTGGTTGGCAAACTGATAAGAACTATCGCCTCTTTAGAAAAGGTAAAGTTCGTTTTTCTAACAAACGTATCGTACATGAAACTCTTGAAGTGAATGGAACCTCTGGTATATTAAAAGAAAAATTAACGCATTATTGTTATAGAGATTTTTTTAATTATAAGAGCAAAATGTTGACCTATGGCAGAATGAAGGCCAAAGAGGGAATACAAAAGAACAAGAAATTTAATTTTTTACTATTACTAGCGAAGCCTAGTTTCACCTTTATTTACAACTTTATATTTCGCCTGGGAATTTTGGATGGAAACAAAGGGGTAATTGTATGCTACTTGAATGCACTAGGTGATTGGGAAAGATATTTAGAGCTACGCAAATTAGAATTAGAACAAAAAGTGCCTAGCCTAAAACCCGCTCACCAAAAAGGATATCTATTTTCAAAATACCTTTTTTAAAACCTACTATTCTTAGAGGTTTGTTATACCAAATAATTTACAAATCTATTCGATCTGCCATGGGCAATTTGAATTAATATTTTAGTTATCATCAAATTAATTTTACTTTTGACCTGAAGCTAAAATAGCTGGCACATTAAAATAAAAGAGGATTTATTGTAAAAGATAATTTTTCGAATTAAATCGCTCTAACTGATTTACCGTAATAATTTCTCGGTATCGCTTTCAGTTTTAAAACAACCATATAGTGAAAATTGTAATTCTAGCTGCGGGCATTGGTTCAAGATTGGGAAATCCTTTTCCTAAGCCACTTACTCCTTTAAAAAATGGTAAAACCATCATGGGCATGCAAGTTGAAAATCTTAGCAAGCATTTTTCTATCGACGATATTCATACCGTGGTTGGTTTTAAAAAGGATTTGATCATGGAGCGTTTTCCTGAGTTAATATATATCTACAATCCGTTTTTTGATCGAACCAACACTTCAAAAAGTCTGTTGAAAGCCTTAACCAAACACAAAAATAATGCGGTGCTGTGGTTGAACGGAGATGTGGTTTTTGATGCTGAACTATTGACGATTTTACAACCGTATATTCAAAAAAAATCATCTTTTGTAGCCGTAAACACTAGTAAAGTTGCGGAAGAAGAAGTGAAATACACTCTGAAAAATGGTTTCATTGATGAACTATCAAAAACTGTTCAAAATGGGCTGGGCGAAGCCGTCGGTATAAATTTCATTGCTGCAAAAGACATTAATTCGTTTATTAAACGGTTAAAGGAATGTGACGACAATGACTATTTTGAAAGAGGTTTAGAATTAGCAATTGAAAAAGATGGTGTACAAATTTCAGCTGTAGATATATCTCAATTTGATTGTATGGAAGTTGATTTTAGAGAAGATTTGGATAACGCTAACCATATTTTCCAATAATGAAGTTTATTCTTTTCTGCCAGAACGCGTATGCTTTTGGCATCATGGCACCGTTGCGCGATGCAATTTTCGCTCAAGGTGATGAATATCTGTGGTATCTCCCCAACAAATTATTAAAACAATTTCCTTTTGTCAATGAGCATCATACAACGAGTATTGTAGACCTACAATGGTACAAAAGTGATGTTATTTTTGTGCCTGGTAACGAAGTACCATACTATTTAAGAGGGGTTAAAACTCAAATATTTCATGGCTTAGCGGGTGAAAAAAAAGGACATTTTAGAATTCGTCACTATTTTGATTTATACCTTACTCAGGGGCCCTTCTTTACAAGACGTTTTAATGAATTAAGAGATAAGCATAACAACTTTGATGTTGTGGAAACAGGGTGGCCTAAACTCGATATTTATGCAAAAGAAAAGAACGCCTATCGAGAAGAAAAAAATGCCCTTTTAAAAAAACACAAGGCAACTAAAATAATACTATATGCCCCTACATTTTCACCAAGCCTAACCTCTGCACCAGAATTAATAGATGATATTGAGAATTTAGCAAACAACGCGAACTACTTAATTCTAATCAAGTTTCATGACCTCATGCATTCAAGCTGGATTAGCGCCTATAAATCCTTAGCCAATAAATATGATACTATTCTTTTCAAAGAAGAAAGTAATATCATTAAATTCTTAATTCTTGCTGATATTTTAATTAGTGACACCTCATCAGTCATTTACGAGTTTTTACTCCTAGATAAGCCCGCTATTTCATATAAATCAATATCCAATCATATTCGCTGGGAAAATATTACGCAAAAAGGTCAGCTACCAAAAAGCGTATTAGACAATTTAAAACATGATGATTATGCTTCACAACGACATGAATTAAATCAACTATTTCATCCTTACCAAGATGGGAAATCTGCGGAACGTATGGTAGAAGCAGCTAAGAAATACGTTAAAGAAAAAGGAGTTCCTGACACTAGAAAACTATCTATTGCAAGAAAAATTAAGATAGACACTCTATTTAATCGACCTATTGAAAACCTATGGAACCCGAAGAAAAAACATAAAATTTCGGCAGTTTTCATAACACTTAATGAAATTGACAATATCGATGAAGTACTCACGAATGTTCAATTCGCAGATGAGATCATTGTGGTCGATTCATTTAGCACTGATGGAACCGTTGAACGTATTAAAAAAAGACCAGAAATTAAACTGATACAGCGACCATTCGTAAATTACACAGACCAAAAATCTTTCGCTTTACGCCAAGCCTCTAATGATTGGGTTTTATTCATGGACGCTGACGAACGTTTGACAGATCCTTTAAAAAATGAAATATTAAAAGTGGTTAATAGTACTGCAGATATCAGTGCATACTATTTTTATCGCAGTTTTATATTTCAGAAAAAAGTATTGCGCTTCAGCGGATGGCAAAGTGATAAGAATTTTCGGCTTTTCAGAAAAAGCAAAGCTGCTTTTACCAAAGATCGAATTGTGCACGAAACTTTAATTGTGGATGGAAAAATCGGAGAACTAAAAAATAAATTGATTCATTATTCCTATAAAAATTATTCAGACTATAAGGGAAAGATGATTAAATACGGGCGTATGAAAGCTCAGGAAGAAATTTCGAAAAACTATAGTCCAACGGGATATCATTTTATCTTTAGACCAGTCTATAAATTTTTAAATCATTATATTTTTAGATTGGGTTTTCTTGATGGCAAAAAAGGAATAATAATTTGTTATTTAAACGCTTTGGGCGTTTATAGTCGTTATAAAGAATTGAGAAGACTACGACGGTTAAGTAAAATACAACCCCCCAAATAAATACAGTCCATTTTATGGCATATGATATAACCCTAGAAGGAAAAAATCTCGAAAGCGCAGAAAGATTACTCGAAGAAATAAGTACAATTTTCGAACATCACCAAATTACGTTTTGGCTTGAAGGAGGCACCTTACTAGGTATACGTAGAGAAAATAGGTTGCTCCCTTGGGATAACGATATAGATATATCACTACATGCAGATCAAAGCCCTAAACTAAAAGAGTTAGTTTCAGATCTTAAAAATAAAGGTTTTCGAGTTCGTGAACGCAGATTTACGAAAACCAGTACTTTTTTTCGTAAAAATGATCTGAGAATGATTAAAATACGGTCGAAACGTTTTTTCGGATTATTAAAAGGGAAAGTATGTTTAGACGTGTTCGTAAAGTACACCGATTCAGGAAAAACCTATTGGGAAATTGACAATAAAACCAAGTTCGTACCTGAAAAATTCTACTCAGAATTTAAAACAATTCGCTTTAAAAATAAAGACTATCCTATACCCCAAGATACCGATGACTACTTAACCTATAGATACGGAGATTGGAAAACTCCAGTAAAAGATTGGAACACTTCTACAGACGATAAGGCCCTAGCATGATTTATTTTTGACCTATATTTAGAGTCTGCTTAAGTATAGTACTACTTACATTTTCAGTATAAGGGAAATACTCCATAGCGCAACTAACCTTTGGGTAACGCCCTTTCCAATCGCTACCAACCGAAATGGCATCAATTTTATATTCATCAACAATTCGTTGCTTATTTTTATCAACCTGAGCAATCACTTCATCAACCAAGCCTATTGCTTTTACGACATCGATGCGTTCTTTAAACGGAATTACTGGTTTTTTTCCTTTTTCTTTCTCTATAAGCTCATCGGTAGAAACGCCAACAATTAAATAATCACAAAGCTCTTTAGATTTGATCAAAATATTCAAATGTCCAAAATGAAAAATATCAAATGCACCGGAGGTGTACATTCTATTGTATTTCGATTTAGGTTTTACGGAAGCTCTGATACTATTAGCATCTATTTCATATGACCACTTTTTATGAGGCACCTGTACATAAAGAAAATTTAGAATCTCTAATACCTCATTGGGACTTTCTGGATTTGAAGATTGCATCAATATTTGCTGATTGGATATCGACACCACTTTCCAATTAGGAAATTTACGGGCTATCTTTTTTTCCACCGAACTAATCATTCTTATTTTATCTAATTTCGGTCGAAAGTACAAAATCAATCTACAATGACGACCTATCGCAATACTTTATTACAAAAAAATAAATGCCAAAAATATTTCAACAAATACAAATGTTTTCAACAATTAGAAAACTATTTTTGTAGTTGATAATCGAATATTTTGACACAAGAAATTAACAAGACTATTGAGGTTCTGACTGCTGGCGGACTTATACTTTATCCTACTGATACGGTTTGGGGTATTGGTTGTGATGCAACTAATGTGGAAGCCGTACAAAAAGTCTATAAGCTGAAACAACGAGAAGACAGCAAAGCTCTTATTTGCTTAGTTGCCAATGATGCCATGCTAGAACGTCATGTTCTAGAAGTACCCGACATGGCCTATGATATTATGGACTTATCAACTAAGCCTACAACTATCGTATTTGATGACCCAAAGGGAGTTGCAAAAAATCTTGTTGCAAAAGATAATACGCTTGCTATACGTGTAGCTTCTGATAAATTCTGTCAGTATCTCATCAATAAATTCAAAAAACCAATAGTATCTACTTCAGCTAATATTTCAGGAAAATCAACTCCAAAACAATTTTCTGAAATTGAAGAACCAATTTTAGAAGGTGTCGACTATATCGTAAATTTAGAGCGTGGCAAAAAAGCCCATACCCCTTCAGCAATAATTAAACTTAGTGCCGATGGAACGGTAAAAGTGATACGAGCATAATGACACAAAATAATTTTCAAGAAGCACTTCGAGATCCTGTATTCGAATCACTCCATAAAGCAGCCAAAGAATTAAACGTAACCTGTTATGTCATTGGAGGCTTCGTGCGCGATTATTTGTTAAAACGTGGCACTGCCAAAGATATTGATATTGTAGTAGTAGGAAGCGGAATTGAACTTGCTCGTAAAGTAGCCTCTTTGTTGCCTTCCAAACCCAAGGTTTCCGTTTTTAAAAATTTTGGCACGGCCATGCTAAAATTCGATGATATTGAACTTGAGTTTGTAGGAGCGCGCAAAGAAAGTTATCATCGTAATAGTAGAAAACCGATTGTTGAAAATGGAACGCTAGAAGATGACCAGAATCGAAGAGATTTTACTATAAATGCTCTAGCACTATCCTTGAACGAAACTGATTTCGGAGATCTTATAGATCCGTTCAATGGGGTTTTAGACCTCGAAAACAAAATTATAAAAACGCCTCTTGAACCGACAATCACGTATTCTGATGATCCATTACGAATGATGCGTGCCATACGTTTTGCAAGCCAATTGAATTTTCAGATTGCAACACCTTCATTAGATGCCATAACTTCGAATAAAGAGCGAATTAAAATAATCTCAAATGAACGTATTGTAGACGAACTACATAAAATCTTGGCAAGTCCGAAACCATCCATTGCATTTGCTTTACTACATGAAACAGGGCTTTTAAGCTTTATACTGCCTGAGTTAGTTGCACTGCAAGGTATTGAAGAAATAGAGGGTCAACGTCATAAAGATAATTTTTGGCATACTTTAGAGGTGGTTGATAATATTTGTAAAACGACAGATAATCTATGGCTGCGTTGGGCAGCCTTATTACACGATATTGGTAAGGCGCCTACAAAAAAGTTTCAAAAAAAAATAGGCTGGACATTTCATGGTCACGAATTTCAGGGCTCAAAGATGGTTTACAAGATTTTTAAGCGCCTAAGGCTACCTTTAAATGACAAGATGAAATTTGTTCAAAAAATGGTACTCCTGAGTTCACGTCCAATAATACTTTCTGAAGACTTCACTACAGATTCGGCAGTACGTAGATTAATATTTGATGCAGGAGATCACGTAGAAGATCTAATGACCCTCTGCGAAGCAGATATAACCACGAAAAACACCAAAAAGCAAAAAAAGTATAAAAACAACTTTAATATTGTTCGTCAAAAAATTCAAGAGGTAGAGGAACGAGATCATATTCGCAATTTTCAACCCCCCATATCTGGTGAAGAAATTATGAAAACCTTTAATTTAAAACCTTCTAAAGAAATAGGTACTATTAAAGAAGCTATCAAAGAGGCTATTTTAGATGGACAAATTCCTAACGAATACAAATCGGCCAGAGTCTTTATGCTTCAAAAAGGAAAAGAACTAGGCCTATCTCAAGATTAACTATCTATTTATCAATACATTAACAAAATGCGTGTTTGTTTCAAAACAGGTTTCTCGACTATGAATCAGTAATTTTATTATTATTCTTCTATTTTTGTAAGAATTTAGAATTTTTGTAAGAATAAAATATTCACCAACAGAATATTGCAGTTCATAACGAAGTAAGCGTTAAAGACAACATTACATTACCAAATCACAGTAATAGTGCTATTTTTGTTAAAATATTAAGTAGTTCATCGATTTTTTTTAACAACATGATGTATCTTGCAGCAACAAATTTATTGTGTTCATGAAAGAAAACTACCCTTTTCTAGATCACAACGCCTCTTTTCCATGCCATGTATGGCGATGCAATAGCATTGCTAAAACGGCTATTTTCAATAAACCACAACATAATCACCAAATACTATGAAAAAAAGTAAATTTCTTTCTATAAACTATTACGTAAGATTACCAATACTATTAGTTTTTCTGGCACTGGCAAATACAATGAATGCTCAGGATACTGACAACGATAATATTATAGATGTTATTGAAAATGGATTCGCAAGTCCAGATGTTGATACAATATTAAATTTTCAAGATGCAGATAGTGATGATGATGGCATTTCAGATGCTACCGAATATGGTGTAGATGTATCGTCAGTAGATTTTACGACTGATGGAGATAGTGATGGCATACCAGATGCCATGGACGCTTCTTCAGGAGGCACTGACACCAATGGCAATGGTATTATAGATAGTTTTGAGCCTATAGATACCGATGGAGATAGTGTCCCTGACTTTTTAGATTTAGATAGTGATAATGATGGTATATATGATGTTGTAGAAGCTGGTTTTGGAGCTTTCGATTCCAATAATGACGGACGAATTTCTTCTAATGCAACTACAGATATGAATAACAATGGTCAAGTTGATGCAACAGAAGGTGCAACCCTACCGAATACAGTAGGTACTACTTCCCCAAATTACATTAACACCGACAGTGATGATGATGGATGCCCTGATGCCCTAGAGGCAGCTGGTATCTACGCACCAGGAAGTTTAGCACCCAATGGAAGTTTTGGCACCATGGCCAATTCAGATGGTGTACCAGATGCTGCGCCAAACGGACAACAAACTACAGCTGCTGTTACTGATGACACCGATAATGCAACTTGTGCTGCTTTTATTGACTCTGACAACGACGGCATAACTGATGGAGTTGATCTCGATGATGATAATGATGGAATTTTAGATTTTGAAGAATGTGGTTTTAATAGTACCATTTTAGGTCCTTTTACATCTGGGAACACCAGTTTTGATTTTACGGGAACAGGAGGTGTAGGCCCTGCAACATTAAATTCAATCACACACGCGTCAATTACTTATTCAGATTTTGTAGTTCCTGATGCTTATGAAGAGAATTTTGCAACAACAAGTCAGTTTCACGTATATGAAGTGAATAACAATGTTGATGGAAATACGGGAGGTACTGCAGGAAATAATATCTCGAATCCCACATGGAACTCCCTTATTCTACCCGCTTTTCAATCTAGTGATTTCAACTATTTCCAAAAACAAGATGGTGGTATTGTTGTCGATGATTATTACACTCTTCAGTACAACACCCCAATTGTTATTACCGGTGATTCGTTTATCTTAATATCTGAGCGAGGTGGCAATAATAATACTACCATTGAAGCTTATGACGTTAATGGTACTTTTTTAGGCTCTCAAATTGTACTTATGGCGGGCTCCGCTAACTACTTATCAACAGGTATAACGGCTTCGAATAGCCAAGAAATTGAAATTGCAGTGTATGCCTTAACAGATTTGGGCGCTGTAGGTCAAGAAATTGCAAGTATTAGAATGATCTCAGCATCTTCAGGCGATGGCCCTGATGGTAAAGTATTTATTGTAGCGAACAATCCGGTATGTGCGGATACAGATGGAGATGGTATTCCAAACAAATTTGATTTAGATAGTGATAATGATGGAATTACTGATGTTATTGAATCTGGAGGTACTGATGCAGATATGGACGGTAGAGCCGACGATGATGATGACAATGCAAATAATGCAGGTAGTAATGGCGTACCTTCCTCAGCTGGAACAGGTACAGTTCCTCCAAATAGCGATGCCAACGCAAATGATCTTCCTGATTACTTAGATATTGATGCTGATGATGATGGAATTCCTGATAACATAGAAGGGCAATCAACTGCAGGTTATATAGCTCCAAGTGGTGTAGGCATGGGTATGACAGACGCAAACATGAATGGTCTTGACGATAATTATGAAAATGGAGGACTCGTTGGTATAGACCCTGAAAATACCGACGGTACCGACCAACCTGATTATTTAGACCTTAATTCTGATAACGATGGTTTTGATGATATTGAAGAGAATGGAGATACTGACAATGTTATCTCTGGAGTTGATACCGATGGTGATGGTCTTGACGATGCATTTGACGATAATGATGATTCAGGAATTACTGGTGCTACTGTTAATGATGGTATCAACCCTCCTGATGCCAGTAACTTAGGAGACATTGATAGTGATTTAGGATCTGGTGGTGATGTAGATTATCGAGATGCACTTAGCGTTGACTCTGATGGTGATGGCGTTCTAGATGATCAAGAGGCTATAGATGGCACAGATGCAAATGACCCTTGCGATTTTGAAATTGCCAGTATCACAGAAACTCAGGGTGGCGATTGGTTAATCGCAGATTGTGATGGTGATGGGGTTACCAATCAGCAAGAGGTTACTGATGGTACGAATCCCGAAGACCCTTGTGACTTCGTTGAAGCGAGTATCACCTTGGCCTTATCAGGAGATTATCTCATAAGCGACTGTGACGGTGACGGTGTGAGCAATGGTACAGAAATAACTGATGGTACTGACCCTCTCGACCCTTGTGATTACAGTAGTTCCAGTGTAACTCTTACCCCATCTAACGCATTTTTAAGCGCAGATTGTGACGGTGATGGTGTTACTAACGGTGACGAAATCAATACTGGTTCAGATCCTCTAGATCCATGTGATCCGACTCAAATGCCTCTTTATACTGGTTTTGATGCTTCTAATTCTATTTGGAGTTCAGCAGATTGCGATGGAGATCAAATAACGAACGGACAGGAGGTTACCGATGGAACAGACCCTTATGACCCTTGTAGCTCAATTGGTGGTACACCTCCAGCAGGTGCCAACTGTGATATAGAAATCGAAAGTGATCTGGTAAACCCTGGTTTAAATAACGGTATATTTCAAATCAACAACATTGAAGTTTTTCCTGATAACAATGTGAAAATTTTCAATCGCTGGGGTGTTCTCGTTTTTGAAACCGAAGGTTATAACAATTCTTCTAGAGCTTTCCGTGGTATTTCGAATGGTCGTGCAACAGTAAAAGTTAATGAAGAGCTTCCTGTAGGTGTTTATTTTTACATTATTAATTATGTTAAAGAAGGTAACAATAGAACAAAATCAGGTTATTTGTACGTTAACAGATAGAATTTCCCCGAACCATTAAAAGCAAAACAAAAATTATGAAAAAAATAATATTCACAATAGCACTTCTTTCAGTCTCGGTCTGGGGCTTAAAAGCACAACAAGATGCACAATACACCCAATACATGTACAATACCTTGGCAGTTAACCCTGCTTACGCTGGGTCTAGAGGGGTTTTGAGTGTAAATGCACTTCATCGATCGCAATGGGTTGGTCTTGATGGCGCGCCTACTACTCAAACTATTAATGTCAATTCTCCGGTAGGAAAGAGAATTGGTTTAGGGCTTTCAATTGTGAATGATCGCATTGGTAACGGCACCAATCAAGACACTTATTTTGATGTGGTTTTTTCGTATACCGTTCCTACCTCTGAAACCGGGAAGTTGTCATTTGGTTTAAAGGCGGGTGGACATGACTTAAATCTAGATTTTACGCAATTGCAAAACTATAATAATGAAGCTTCGACCTTAGGACTGAGTAATATAGATAAGCAATTTTCGCCGAATTTTGGTGCTGGCATATATTATCATACCGAACAATTTTATGCCGGACTTTCTGTTCCGAATTTTCTGAAAACAGAACATTTTGAAACCTCAAGTATTAGTTTGGCGCAAGAACGTATTAATTTATACTTTATAACAGGTTACATTTTTGATCTTAACCCAAATTTAAAATTTAAACCTGCTGCATTGGTTAAAGCAGTTAATGGAGCACCATTACAAGTAGATCTTTCTGCTAACTTTATGATCAATAATAAATTTACACTGGGAGCCGCTTACAGGTGGGATGCCGCTTTTAGTGGCTTATTCGGTTTTCAAATTACAGATCAATTCATGCTAGGCTTAGCCTATGACCGTGAAACCACAGAATTAGGAAATACCGCCTTCAACGATGGTTCATTTGAAGTATTACTTCGTTATGAGTTACGTACGAAATACAAAAAAGTTATTGCACCAAGATTCTTTTAATAAATACAATTATGAAATACAATTTAACCCTATTACTATTAGGAGCTCTTTTGACTTGTGCCCAAACGCAAAGCCAAGATAAAAAAACAGTAAAAGCACAAAAAGATTTTGACAATCGTTCGTATGCTATTGCTATTGATAGTTATGAAAATCTAGTAGACAAAGGGTATTCCGAAGAACAGATATATAAAAATCTAGGTGATTCTCATTATCAAAATGCAAATTATAAAGACGCTGCGGGTTGGTATGAAAAATTGGTAAACCTTGATGGGGCTTCATTTGATGCTAATTATTTATATCGCTATGCTCAGTCTTTAAAATCAACCAAGGATTATAAAGCTTCTGGTGAATGGATGCAAAAATATCGTTCTGCTAAAAATGCCGATATACGTGCTCAAAAAATTGCTGCAAATCCTGATTATCTCGAAGAAATTGAAAAATTATCGGGTAGATACGATGTTAATGGCATATCAGTGAACTCTTCGACTTCGGACTTTGCTCCAGCATTTAAAGGAGATGAATTGGTTTTTTCTACAGCTAGAGATAGTGGCATTGTTACGCGTTTCGTTCATACGTGGAATAATAAGCCCTTTACAAATTTATATGTTGCAGCGGATAAAGGTGACGGAAGTTTTGGAGAACCGCACAAACTATCCTCTTTAAATAAAAAAACACATGAAACATCGGCGGTTTTTACCAAAGATGGTTCAACCGTATATTTCACCAGAAATAATTCGGATAATGGAAAATTCGCAAGAGATGATGAAGGAATTAGTCGTTTAAAAATATATCGAGCAAATTTAAAAGACGGGGAATGGACAAATATTACGGAATTACCTTTTAATGGTGATGATTATTCAGCTGCACATCCCGCTTTGAGTCCTGATGAACGCAAATTGTACTTTGCTTCCGATATGGCAGGCACACGAGGTGAATCAGATATTTTCGTGGTTAACCTAAATGAAGATGGGAGTATAAGTGCTCCAGAAAATTTAGGTAACACTATAAATACCGAAGCCCGTGAAACTTTTCCTTTTGTTAGTGCTTCTAACGTTTTATACTTTGCCTCTGATGGGCATCCTGGTTTAGGAGGTTTAGATATTTTCGCAACGAGTATTGAAGACATGGACAATCTGTATATTGTTAATGCGGGCAAACCAGTTAATACAGAACAAGATGATTTTGCTTTTATCATTAATGAAGAAACTAGCAAAGGTTTTTTCTCTTCGAATAGAGATGGAGGGCAAGGTGGTGATGATATTTATAGCTTTATAGAGAATGAACCCATCGATGTTATTTGCAATACCACTATTACTGGTATTGTAAAGGATAAAAAAGATGGCTCTCCTTTGGCGAATGCCCTAGTAACATTAGTAAATTCGTCTGGAGACACTTTAGCAGAAACAACTTCTTCAGGTGATGGATCTTTCACCTTGGAAGGAGACTGTAGAGATGGAGATTATAAATTAAAAGGAATTAGTAAAGGATATAACGCTGCAGAAACAAACTTTAGCGTCGCAAATGCAGCTGATAGTAACGGACTTGAAATATTACTAGTCAAAGAAATACCAGAAGCACCAATAGGCACTGATCTCGCTAAATTCTTAAATATTGAACCCGTATATTTTGACTATGATAAATGGTTTATTCGAGAAGACGCTAAAGTAAGTTTAGAAAAAATACTAGCATATATAAAAGAATACCCAGATACTAAGATTCAAATTGGCTCTCATACTGATGCAAGAGCATCGAAAGGATACAACTTACGTCTTTCAGATAAGCGCGCCAATGCGACGATGGAATACCTTATAGATAATGGAGTTCCACAAGACCACTTGAAGGCACTCGGATTTGGTGAAACTATGATTACTAATGAATGTATTGATAATGTGAAGTGTCCAGAACACAAACATCAAAAAAATAGAAGATCTGAGTTCATTATTATCGAACAATAGAATAGTCAAGCTAATAATTTTTAAAAAAGGCCATTCTTATTGAATGGCCTTTTTTATTTTATCCCTATACAATGAAACGTAAGCCTCAACGTATAAAAACACCGCTCAAATGGATAATTATGGAGGATACTTATTTTAGAACAAGGGTGCATAAAAATGAAATAGTTCTAAATAATATGTGATTGAACTAATGCTACTCATTTTGATAATATCAACTGCTATATAAAACTTATAAAATATTATTAATCAGTGTTTTAAAAAAAATCAAAATTATTAATCTGTAAGAATTGTAAGAATACTGTAGGATTATAAAATTTTGTAAGAAAAAAAATAGTTCCCTTTCCTAAACGCTTATTTCATCGATAAACTTCAAGACAGCCGCAACATTCTTTTCTTTATTTACCTCCCCTCAATATACTTTTGTTCAAGATTAATGTAGCCTTCAACATTTTTCATTTAGTAATAATTAATTAACCGGGTATTTACCTATAAACACTGATCTAAGTTCCCCCCATTATGAAGAAATTAAAATTGTACGCCGCTAAAGGGCATAGTAAAACTATGGCCCTATTAAACAATGTAGGCATTAAACAAATGTGTCTTTTCGATCTTTCCCGCGCTAGGGTTTTAAAGAAATTTGAAACATTAAACAACACCCAAGCAAAACAGTATTTCGCGTTATTTCTTTTTGCTTTATTTAGTAATTTGAGTTTACATGCTCAGACAACGCCTACAGATATCGACTTTAACCCAAACGATAGTGATTGCTCACCTGATAGTTGGAGTCGTTTTGTTAGACCAGAACTCTTATCTGATGATAATTCTACAGGAACTAGAATAAGATCCTGGGAAGCAAGAGCAATAGGAGGAGCCAATTATGTTGAATCAATAATAACCTATACCGGAGAAGGAGGCGTATCTATAGATGCCAATAATGGAAACTTCCAATTTTCTGGTCAAGGTACTGGTATTACAACTATGCAATACGAATTTGACGTTACCTTGTCAAATCCTTACATAGTCTTATCTAATGTTGATAGATCTACAAATCCTACAGTAATTTGTGTTACCGATACTAATGGGAATCCTTTAGCTATTCGAAGTGCTGGAAATCCGGTAACAGCAGAGGTTACAGGAAATTGTATCCAACGCCTTACTGGCTCACAAGGGAGTCTATATGTTCAAATATTAGGAAGTGTAGATGGTTTTATGGTAGAGGCTAACATAGGAAACAACAGTGACACTTATGGGATGTATATAGGTACTTGTATCAATGAGTACATCCCACCAACATTAGTTGGTTGCCCAGATGATATACCTAGAACTTTAATCAATACAAGACTCGGTCCAGATAGTCCAGCTGGGAATAGAGTAATTATTACCAATCGTGGTGTTCCAGATCCTTTTGATGAGAATTCTGGAGTACAACTTTCTGCAGAATATATTGGAGCTTCTGGTACATCTAGTATTATAAGCGTTCCAAATGCTGGAAGTTGGGGAGCTAGTACAGGAGGAGGCGAGACAGACCATGTCGTCTTTACTTACAATGGCCCTGTAGCTAATCCTATTTTCGATTTTAATCAAGATTCATTTGACCGATATTTAGAAGCCTGTTTTACAGATTCTGATGGAAACCCTATTGAGGTTACTATTGTTGATGGGAACTCTGTATCTAATATTGTCGGAAACGCAACGAGACCTACATTAGGTAGAACTACAAATTGTGTTACAGCACCTTTATTTGTTGGGGGTGAGGCACGTATTCAACTAACGGGTATACATACCACATTTAATATGTATGTTACCAACACAAGAGCTTCAGGAACAAAAAGTTGGGGATTTACAACACAAGCTTGTAATTCTGCAAACCCAAACGACACTACAGATACAGATGGAGACGGTGTTGCAGATGTCTTGGATCTTAATCCAAATAATCCAACGGCAGCAGATGATATGGCTGACGTTACAGTTGGGCAACCTGCAGTAATTGATATACTAGCTAATGATGATTATTTAGCCAATGATAGCCCATATAATCAAGGTACCACTGCGATTACCAATACAGGTAATGGCACTGCGGGTGGTGCAATATCATTTGATCCAGTTACTGGAGAATTAACGTATACACCACTTCCATCAGAAGCTGGTAGTTCGGTTACTATTGAATATCAGGTTTGTAATACAGACCCAAATCCTGACGCATGTACAACGGCAACTGTTACGGTTAATGCAGAAGCTGTGGTGGATACAGATATGGATGGCAATCCAGATAATACAGACCCTAATCCAAATGCCCCAACAGCAACAGACGATACAGGAATGACGGATTCCAGTACGCCGGCAACTATAGCTATTTTGGATAATGATGATTATTTACCTAATAATGATTCCAATAATACTGGTAATACAATTATTAATGGTGTAAGTAATTCAGGAAATGGCACGGCCGTATATGATCCTAACACAGGTGAAGTAACCTACACACCAGGTTCTGGTGATGAGGGCGCTACGGTTACCTTGGTTTATGAAGTATGTAATGATGTAAACAATGATAGCCCGGGCACTGTGACAGATGATGTTTGTACACAAGCTACCGTAACAGTAACTATTGCAAGTAGTCCTGGTCCAGATTTTGATGGCGACGGAGTGCCTGATGAAACAGATTTAGACGATGATAATGATGGTATTTTAGATACAGACGAGTGTTCTACATTTGGTTCAATTGGCGATAATTTAGTTCCCAATGGAGATTTTGAAACAGGTGATATTACTGGTTTTACAACTAACTTAACAACCCCACCAGGAGGTGTTGGCACCTATGCAGTTTCCACAGACTCAGGTGTTTTTCCTTGGGGTAATGGTGTAACCGATAATAATGGTGTTCCAAATAACACGGATCAATTTATTTACTTATGTGATGCAAATGACGGTCCCGCAACTCCTGACCTGTTGTTACAAACAAGTATAAATGTACCTACTACAGGTGCTTATCGCATAAGCATATGGACTGCTCAAATGACAGGTTCTTCTGTAACAAACCCACCAGAGTTACAATTTAATTTTGGTGGTACAGACTATCCTTTTTCACCTGCAACTTTAGCATTGCAAAGCAGTGTTCCAGTTCAAAATTGGGTTGAATTAACCGTAGATGTTAATCTTACAGCAGGAACTACTGTAATGCAACTTTTAAATCTAAACCCATCATCAGGTTCGGGTAATAATTTTGCCTTAGATGATGTTTCATTAAGATTAATAGGTTGTACAACAGATACTGATGGTGATAATATTCCCGATAGTTTCGACACCGATTCTGACAATGACGGCTGCCCAGATGCCATTGAAGGAGCAGGCGCATTTACGACAGCCGATTTAACAGCAGACGATAATTTGGCAAATATGCCAGCCGATGTTGATACCGATGGTGTTCCGAATGTAGGAAGTCAAGCGACAACCACTGCGGTAACTGATGATACTGATACTGCTGCTTGTGCCTCACCAACTATGCCTGATAATGACAATGATGGTGTGCCAGACACAACTGATTTAGATGATGATAATGACGGTATTTTAGATGCTGAAGAACTTTCTTGTAACAATGGAATTGAAAATATTTCAGCTACAGCAGTGAATACTTCAATTGACAATGTCACATTACATGACGGCACAAGTACTGCACAAACTTTAACGCAAACTTTTACCGTTCCTGGTTGTCCTCCAAATCAAGATGTGATTTCTTATCAGGTAACTGCTTTTCCTTCGCAGTTGGCATCAAACACAACGAATATTTGTGCCGATGTTGATTCTTTCAGAGGATTTGCTAACGCAAATGGCGATAATATAGGACTAGACAAAGCCGCCGGTTGTGATGGTGGTATTCGCTATCGGATAGAATTTACAAGCGGTGCCGAAGTACTCAATTTAACTAGTCTAACGCATGGTAATTTAGCCGCCGATGAAGCAATAACAATAACATCAAATGTGCCTCTAACTGGTATAACTTATAAAAGAGATACAGCTGATGCTAGCAACGATGGCACAAATGGTGGCTCTTTGGTAACGGGTAGTGGAACTACTAGCGTTACAATTGACAATGTGAGTGGACCATTTGGAGGAAATTTAAATGTATGGGAAGTAAGTTCTAATGGTGCCCCAGCAAATTGGGTCGAAATTGACTACCGAAGAAGTTCAGGTAGCACAGCAGCATCATATGAAGCATTTACTTTAAATCACACTATACCATGTGATTCTGATTGCGATAGCACTCCTGATTATTTGGACACAGATTCTGATAACGACGGCTGCCCAGACGCAATTGAAGGAGCAGGTTCATTTACGACAACAGATCTAACAGGAGACGATAACTTAGCAAATTCTGCTGCAGGCGTAGATTCAGATGGTGTGCCAAATGCCGGAAGCCAAGCAACAACAGCCGCTGTTACAGATGCTAGTGATACAAGCGCATGCGACCCTCCAGGTCCCTGCGATCCTATGATTTCTCCTATAGTGGATCTAAATCAAGTTCCAATAGGCAACGTAACCTTTCAGTTTACAAGCCCCAGTGGTTCAGATGGTTCTGATGGTCTACCTGTTAACTTAGACGGCATCACTGTCTCAGGAGAAGTTTTTACAGACCTCATTACCCCCGATGCTATTGCATATTTTTTCACTAATCCTGATGACCAGAAAAAAGTGGTAACAGACGGTAATAATAATATTATAGGAACAGCTGCAGACGGTCAAGCCAGCTTTGAGCCATTGGTTTTGGCACAGGCCCAAAGCAGGGATATGAACTTTATTCTAAAACTGGATCCAAATGTTGTTATGGGTGACTATGTAGATAGTTTTTACAATGACCCAATCTTTGTTTCCGCCGATAGATATGCCGTTTCAACGGAACGAGGAGGTAATAACACCTCATCAATACAAGCATTAGATGCTTCAGGAACCCCTATTGGTAACAAACTACAGAGTACAAGTGGGAGCAATTACGGCCCGACAGGAATGGTGGCAGGAAATGGCCAGGCCTTTGAGGCAACCGTTTGGCCATTAACCGCTTTCGGTTTGGCTCCTGGTACACAAATTTATGGGGTTCGCTATGTTCAAGAGCAGGATGGTGATGGTGCAGATGGTAAAGTATTTGTTTTACGTGACCCGTCGTCCGCAATTACATGTACAATTTCAGCTGAAGACGACGACTTTACAGCAACTCCAGTTAATGGTGCAACAGGTGGCACAACACCAAGTGTATTTACCGATAACGGTAATGGTGTTGATGATGCAAATGGCACTCCAGCTACCGACGCTAATATTGATGACAATATCAGTATAGTGGCCGACGGTGGATTAACGGGCGTGACCATTAATTCTGATGGTACCATCAATGTACCCGCTAATACCCCAGCTGGTAGTTATACCATAACCTATCAAGTTTGTTTGGCAGATAACAACATGATTTGTGATACTGCCGATATAATTATTAGTGTAACTTCAGATCCCGACAACGATATGGATGGTATTCCTGATAGTGTTGATCTTGACGATGATAATGACGGAATCCCTGATACCGAAGAAGGTAACGGGACCACAGACACCGATGGAGACGGTATTCCCGATAGCCTTGATCTTGACTCAGACAACGATGGTATCCCCGATGTTATTGAAGCTGGTGGAACCGACAATGACGGTGACGGAGTAATCGATGGATTTACAGATACTAACAATGACGGTCTTGACGATGCCACTGCGGCAACGCCACTTGAAGACCCGGATTCAGATAACGATGGGGTGGCTGACAGACTCGACCTTGATGCCGACAACGACGGTATCCCTGATGTGGTGGAAGCTGGTGGCGCTGATACCGATGGTGATGGTGTAATCGATGGATTTACAGATGTGGATGGTGACGGCTTTGCCGATAGCGTAGACACCGATGACAATACACAGCCAGGAACTGCTGACGGTGGTACTGCACTGCCAAATCCTGATACCGATGGCGATGGTGTACCAGATAACTTGGATCTTGATTCAGACAATGACGGTATCACAGATGTGATGGAGGCCGGTGGCACCGATGCCGATGGCGACGGACGTATTGATGGCTTTACCGATACCGATGGTGACGGCTTTGCCGACAGCGTTGATACAGATGACAATACACAGCCAGGTACTGGCGATGGAGGTACTCCACTGCCAACAGATGACTTCGACGGTGATGGTAATCCCGATTACCTCGACATCGACTCTGACAATGACGGTATCACCGATACCACTGAGGCTGGAGGAACCGATGCCGATGGTGATGGTGTAATCGATGGCTTTACAGATAGTGATGGCGATGGGCTTGACGATGCCACAGCCACTACCCCACTACCCGTACCAAATACAGATGGTACAGGTGGACCAGATTACCTTGACATCGACGCAGATGACGATGGTATCGTAGACAACATCGAAGCACAGGACACCGACAGCTATGTACCACCAACGGGTAATGATACTGATGGTGATGGCCTTGACGATGCTTATGACACTGATAACAGCGGTACTGCTGTGCCAGTGACCAATACCGATGGAACCGACAATCCCGATTACATCGATACAGATTCAGACAACGATGGTATCGAGGATATCATAGAGGGACATGACACTAATGCAGATGGCACCCCAGAGACCACACCTTCAGGCAATGATGCCGATGGTGACGGGCTTGACGATGCCTTTGACAATGACGATGCTTCCATAAACCCTGATAACGGACAAACTCCTTCGGACTTCCCAGATGAACAATTGCCTGGCGATGACAGAGACTGGAGACAAGAATTGGATAGTGATGGTGATGGTGTAACTGACGACCAAGAAATTGCTGATGGTACTGATCCGAATAACCCATGTGATTTCGTAATTGCCAATATTACTGAAGTACAAGGTGGTAATTGGCTAGTTGCCGATTGCGATGGTGATGGCGTAACTAATGAACAAGAACTTAACGATGGAACTAATCCTGAAGATCCTTGTGACTTTGACGAAACAAGTGTCACTTTAGCATTATCTGGTGATTATTTGATCTCTGATTGCGATGGAGACGGTGTAACTAATGGACAAGAGATTACAGATGGTAGCGATCCAGAAAATCCATGCGATTTTATTGAAACGAGTGTAACGCTTGATCGTTCAGGTGATTGGTTACTTGCCGATTGTGATGGTGATACCATAGCAAATAATCAAGAAGTTAATGATGGTACTAATGTAAACGATCCTTGTAGTAATATCGGTGGAACTCCGCCTGCCGGAACGGCTTGCGATATTTCGATAGTGACTGACCTTGTTAACCCAGGCGTGAATAATGGTATTTTCCAAATAAGAAATATTGAACAATTCCCAGATAACGATGTTAAAATATATAACAGATGGGGAGTTCTTGTCTTTGAAACACAAGGATACGATAACCAAGAAAACGCATTCCGAGGTATTTCTAACGGAAGAGTTACGGTAAAAGCTAATGAGGAATTACCTGTTGGTATATATTTCTATATCATAAACTATAGAAGCGCAATGGCATCAGGAACAAAATCAGGTTATTTATACGTAAACCGATAAATCGTACCCTAAACAAAATATTAAAATAAAGAATCATGAAAAAATTCATAATAACAATAGTATTCTTAACACTCTCATTATGGGGTGTTAAAGCACAGCAAGATGCGCAATATACGCAGTATATGTACAATACGCTGGCAGTAAACCCTGCTTATGCAGGCTCTAGAGGTGTGCTAAGTATCAATGCCCTACATCGCTCACAATGGGTGGGTCTTGATGGCGCACCTACAACGCAAACAATCAATTTAAATACACCAGTGTCTAAAAGATTAGGTCTAGGCCTATCCATTGTTAACGATGAAATTGGTAATGGTACCAATCAAGATACGTATTTTGATGCAGTAGCTTCATATACAATACCTACATCGAGAACTGGTAAACTTTCGTTTGGTTTAAAAGCAGGCGGACATGCCCTGAACCTTGACTTTAGTAAGCTTCGAAATTATAACGATGAAGCTAACACTGTTGGCCTAAGCAATATCGATAAGAAATTCGCGCCTAATTTCGGAGCTGGTGTTTATTATCATTCTGATAAATTCTATGCAGGACTTTCAGTGCCTAATTTTCTTAAGACGGAGCATTTTGAAAGTAGTAGTTCGAGTTTCGCTCAAGAACGTATGAATTTTTACTTTATCACAGGATATGTTTTCGATTTGAATGCTGATTTAAAATTCAAGCCCGCCGTATTAGTAAAAGCAGTTAGCGGTGCACCGCTTCAAATTGATTTATCGGCAAACTTTATGTTAAATAACAAAGTTACCTTAGGAGCAGCATATCGCTGGGATGCTGCTTTAAGTGCTTTAGTTGGTTTTCAAATTAGCGATCAGTTTCTGCTAGGTCTCGCCTATGACAAAGAAACAACTGAGCTTGGCAATACCGCCTTTAATGATGGTTCTTTTGAAGTGCTATTGCGCTACGAGCTGAGAACGAAATACAAAAAAATAATTGCACCTAGATTCTTTTAAAATAGACTAAAGATGAATAAAAAATCAAAATATATTGTTGGCGGTTTACTATTGGCTTTTACCCTAGTCACCGCTCAAAATAAAGAAACAAAAAAAGCATCTCAGAATTTTGATAGTTATGCCTATGCCAAAGCGATAGAAAATTATCAAACTTTAGTAGATCAAGGATATTCAACAGAAATAATTTACAAAAAATTAGGTGATGCGAACTATCTTAATGCAAATTATATAGATGCTGCCAACTGGTACGATAAATTGTTAAAACTTGAAGGAGCTTCAGTTGATGCTGACTATTTATATCGCTATGCACAAGCTTTAAAATCAACGAAAGATTACAAAGCTGCAGCACTCTGGATGCAAAAATATAAAATGGCAAAAGGAGACGAGATTCGTGCTAAGAAGATTGCAAACAATAGCAATTACCTTGCTGATATAGAGGCGCAATCAGGACGTTATGATATTCATACGATATCAGTGAATTCCGCATCATCAGATTTTGCTCCCGCTTTCAAAGGAGAAGAATTAGTCTTCTCAACTGCAAGAGATAGTGGTATTGTTTCAAGAAATTTACATTCGTGGAACAATAAGCCATTCACCAACTTATATACAGCAAAGTATACGAGTGACGGTAATTTTGGAGAGCCAACAAAACTGTCAACCTTAAATAAGAAAACACATGAAACTTCTGCTGTTTTTACTAAGGATGGTTCTACAGTTTACTTTACTCGAAATAATTCAGTAAATGGAAGGTTTTCTAGAGATAATAAGGGCGTAAGTCGATTAAAATTGTTCAGAGCTACTTTGAATGATGGTAAATGGACCAACATCACAGAACTTCCTTTCAATAGTGACGACTATTCAACTGCACACCCAGCTTTAAGTGCCGATGAGCGTAAATTATATTTTGCCTCGAACATGCCTGGCACTAGAGGTGAGTCCGATATTTTTGCTGTTGATATTCATGAAGATGGTAGTTTCGGAACTCCTAAAAATATGGGAGAAGAAATCAATACTGAAGCACGTGAAACTTTTCCGTTTGTGAGCGCTACTGATGTTCTTTACTTTGCATCTGATGGCCACCAAGGTCTTGGAGGCTTAGATATATTTGCTACCAGTATTACCAATACTGATAAATTGCACATCGTAAATCTTGGCAAGCCTATAAATTCTGAGCAAGATGATTTTGCTTATATCATAAATGAAGAAACCCATAAAGGTTTTTTCACGTCAAATAGAGAAGGTGGTCAAGGTGATGATGATATTTATAGTTTTACGGAGAAAGAGCCACTAAATTTTAGGTGCAACACCCTAATTTCAGGCATTGTAAAAGATAAGAAAGACGGATCACCCTTAGGCAGCGCCTCCGTAACATTAGTAGACGCTCAAGGCAATACTATGGCTAAAGCAATATCTTCAAATGATGGATCATTTACTCTTGAAGGAGATTGCACTATTGGTGAATACAAATTAATAGGCAATAGTGAAGGTTACATATCCGGAAATACAAGCTTTGTTACTGAAAAGGCCAACGACAGAGAAGGTTTAGAGATTTTACTTGACAAAGTAAATCAGGCTGCACCTATAGGTAGCAATCTTACAAAGGTGCTGAATCTAAAACCCATCCATTTTGATTTAGACAAGGCATTTATTCGACCAGATGCTGCTGTTATATTAAATGCAGTCATCGCTTACATGAAAGAATATCCAAGTATCAATGTTCAAGTACAATCGCATACCGATGTTAGAGCAAGTGATTCGTATAACCTTAAACTATCTAATAGAAGGCAAAAAAGTACTGTTGCATATTTAATCGCAAATGGTATCGATGCTTCTCGACTTAGCGGTCAAGGCTTTGGCGAATCGCAGTTAACCAACGATTGTACAACCAAACACAAGTGTAACGACCAAAGACATGAAGAAAACAGAAGGTCTGAATTTATAGTTGTAGAATAATAGTCAACCTAATAACTTTAAAAAAAGGCCACTCTTAATGAGTGGCTCTTTTTTTTATTGTTGGTCTCGTCATGAAATAAGTTAACAAAGTTAATTTGATGTGTTTCATTTGACCTTAGTGAGTGTAAATCTTTAGAGGTACATGCATTATTTCTTCTTCAAGAATAGTAATTTTGCATCTCATAACTTCCTTATGAAAAATAGTTTTCGAAAAGTTGCTCTAACTGCTTTAATTCTAGTCTATGTAGTCATAATTGCTGGTGCCGTAGTGCGTATGACAGGCAGTGGAATGGGTTGTCCTGACTGGCCAAAATGCTTTGGACACTACATACCACCTACAACTATTACCGAAGTAGAATGGCAACCGAACACTACTATAAAAAAAGGACAAATTATTATTGTTCAAGAAACCCTTCAAGTAGCCAAAAAAGCGTTCAAGACTAACACCTCGTACAACAGTAATAATTGGGAACCTTATGTAGAACATGATTATGCTCAATTTAATCCAGTGCGTACTTGGATAGAATATATCAATAGGCTCGTCACCGTTATTCTCGGCATACCCATGCTTATTTTATTAGTTTTTTCTTTTCGTTTTCTTAAGAAGGATAAAGTGATAACATTCATTACTGTCAGTACCTTTTTCGTACTCTGTATTCAAGCTGTTCTTGGCAAGATTGTCGTTGACACACATTTAAAACCTATTATGATCTCGGTACATATGGTTATTGCCCTGCTAATTATGCTAATGCTTTTATACTTAGTACATCGTACTACCGATCGTTTCGGGGTAATGCAATATGATAAGCATGTTAAATGGCTACTTATGGCATCTTTTGCAGCAACGTTTATACAAATAATTCTCGGCATTGAAGTGCGTCAATTTATTGATGTGCAAATTGATGTTTTAGGTGAAAAGGCCAGCCAATTATGGCTTCAAAACCCAACTCTTGAATTTTACCTACATCGATCATTCTCTATGGTAATAATTCTTATAAATGTCATACTAGCCTATCGAATTTTCATATTCAAACTTGGGTTTAAGAAAATTAATTGGATATTACTTCTAATCGTTGCAGAAGCTCTTACTGGTATAGCCATGAATTATTTTAATTTTCCTTTTGCTAGCCAACCCTTGCACTTATTATTGGCTTCTTTGCTATTCGGTGTTCAATTCTATTTAATATTGGAGGTCTTAAAATCTGAAAAAAGTCTGAAATCTTTGTAACTTTGTTATCCCACAAACAAGCAGTGTAATGATATATAAGGTGCGCATCATCTTAGATACTAAAGAAGACATCTTTAGAGATCTTGAAATTGAGGCAAGTAATTCCATGGAAGATTTCCATAATGCGATTACCCAATCCTTTGGTTTTTTAGGAAATGAAATGGCATCGTTTTATACCTGTGACAACGAATGGGTGCAAGACGAAGAAATTGCCTTATTTGATATGAGTGAGAACGGATCAGATGTTCGCCTGATGAATGAGAATTTTCTTGAAGATGTATTAACTAAAAATACGCCCAAGTTAATCTATGTATACGATTTCATGAATATGTGGACCTTTTTTGTGGAATTAGCAGATATTGTCGAAAAGCAACCTAGTATTTCTTATCCTAATTTATTGTTTAGTTTTGGAGAATTACCTGAAACACCTCCTGAAAAGAATTTTGAAGCCGATGCTAGTATAGATTTCGATGATACCCTTGAAAATTATAATGACTTAGACTTTGACGAAAATTGGAATTAAAACCAAAGTCCTTTACATTCCTAACTCCTAACTCCTAACAAAATAATGATCAACTTATATGCTACCCAAATCGAGAGTATTTCAATTCACCGCGTAGGAAATCAAAATAAAGGGGAAGGTGTTTTTTTGTCAGAAGAACCTTTTCGTCTTAATGATGAAACAACCGGTCTTCTCAAAGAGTATTTCTTTAGACCATTTAAAGAAAAGGAAGAAAATTACTTTAAACTCGCCAATGATGTAGATGTAGAATTCAATGAGGTTTTTAAGGTAGTAACCGCTATTTTCGATGACCCTAGTTCTTGCCACTTAAATTCTAAAAAATTGGCAACGCATTTATTTGAACAATCAAACCACCCCCATATTAAAAGTGGTGAGCTTTATGTGGGTTATTTAACCGGATTGTTACTGGATAATACCAAAGTTGATGCCGTCGGGATTTTCAAAAGTGAACTAAAACATGATTTTCTACAATTTGAAGAAAAGGGGAACAACTTAGATATAATAATTCAACAAGGCATTAACATCAACAAACTAGACAAAGGCTGTCTTATTTTCAATGTTGAAAAAGAAGAGGGCTTTAAGGTACTTAGTATAGATAGTAACCGGTACGATGCCAAATATTGGTTAGAAAACTTTTTGAGCGTAGTACCGCTTTCCGACAATAATTTTAAGACGAAAAACTATCTTAAATTCTGTCAAAATTTTGCCAAAGATGTAGTATTACCCGCTGAAGACAAACAACAAGAAGTATTGTTCATGAACCGAGCAGTTAATCATTTTGCAAAAAATGATGCTTTCGAAGAAAGTAACTTTTTAACCGAGGTCATGGAAAATCCAGAACTAATTCCTGAGTTCAAACATTACAAGGTAGAAAAAGGGCCCAAATATAGTATCGAAGACGTATCTACTTTTGATATTGCTAATAAAGCGGTTTCTGATGCTAGAAAAAAAATAAAAAATGTAATTAGTTTAGATACTAATATTCAAATAAAAATGGACTTTATCAATCCTGAATCTGCAGAAAAATTTGTCGAAAAAGGATGGGATGAAGAGCGCCAAATGTATTATTATTTGGTCTATTTCAATAAAGAACAAAAGGCTTAAGAAGGTAGGTTAAACTTTTTTTCAATAATCTGAGTCATGCTTACATTTTCGTAATTCCGTTTTACAAAATCAAGACCAAGGTCTAAAATTTCACCCATACTTTGGCATTGTTTAAATTTCATGTCTAAAATAAATGATTGAATTTCTGCCCGTAAAGCTTTTACATTCTGATCGATTGAAATTTTATCATCCCTACAAATATCAATAAGTTCTTCAATTCTATTCTCTGAGCTTATAATACGCTTGGCTACAATAGAACGCTCTTCAATTTTATATTGATCTACAGAGTTCTTCTGTAGTTTTTCACGAACCAAGGCAACCATGAGGTAATTCTCTTTAAAAAATTGAGGGCGATAGACTTTTAACTTCCCTTCAAAGCACTGTTGATCAAAATCGATAGCCCTAATTTTATAAACAACATGATCAAAATCGTGGGTGGGCACAATAACGTAATTATAGGAACGCATGTCACCCAACAAACGAATCATACATCTTTCGTTAAACTTGACAAATTCTTTTGCTAATTGTGCTTTCTCAGACTCACTACATTTAGGAAGCATGTCTTTAATAAAAACATCACCTGGTATACCAGCAATATGCTCCTCAATTAAAGTGTCTTTATACACCAAAAAGTTTAAATTATAAGGAGAAAGCATATGTTCCAATTCTAGTCCATATACCCGCGATGCATCTGTCTTTTTTACATAGAAATAGGTGAAGTTATCATTAAGTATGTTCCTTATTTTAATACGGAACGGTTTTGAATTTCCAAAAGTGCAATAATCGACCGCATCAACATTCAAATATTCAATAATGCGATCGCTACCATCAGAATGTAGAATAGAATATACTTTTTTTAAAGCTCCATCTATCTCTTTTCGTTCCACATCAGAATAATATACGCGAACCCACAATGTGTCTTCCTCGTTATCGTCATAAACCACTACAGAACCTGCAAAACGCAATAGGTCATCATAAAAAATAGGAATCTCAATTTTTCTATTATACCGATCGAGGTATTGATCTAATTTTTCCCCTACAGGGTATGCAGGTTTTTTTTTCGACATTAATTTCTCATCAGCCATACAATAGAAATATTGTGATTGGTACTGTAACAAATTTACGCTTTTGTCGTCAAGTAGAAAGAGGGGCATTCTGTCCTCTTTCTTTTTCATATCAATCATAAATCAACCAGTTTTGAAAAACATTCTCACCGTAGATCATCTCACTAAAAAATTCGGATCTTTAACCGCAGTAAAAAACCTCTCTTTTTCTATTGAAAAAGGCAATGTATATGGCATTTTAGGGCCTAACGGAAGTGGAAAATCAACTACTTTAGGTATTGTACTGAATGTTGTCAACAAAACACAAGGAGAATTTTCATGGTTTGACGGTACTACCTCAACACACAATGCCTTAAAAAAAGTAGGAGCAATTATTGAACGTCCCAACTTCTACCCCTACATGACAGCGGTACAAAATTTAAAACTGGTCTGTAAAATAAAGGGCGTTACACATGAGAAGGTAGAAGAAAAATTAGAATTAGTTGGTTTATTGGATCGCAAGAACAGTAAGTTTAAAACTTACTCTTTAGGTATGAAACAACGTTTAGCTATAGCTTCTGCACTACTCAATGACCCAGAAATATTGATTTTAGACGAACCTACAAACGGACTTGACCCACAGGGTATTCATCAAATTCGTGAAATTATCAAGAAGATTGCATCACAGGGCACCACCATACTATTAGCCTCACATTTATTAGATGAAGTTGAAAAAGTGTGCAGTCATGTAGTTATTCTTCGAAAGGGAGAAAAACTTTATTCGGGTCGCGTAGAAGACATGATTGCAACCCATGGTTTCTTTGAACTTAAAACGAAACAATCTGAGGCCTTGATAAAATACTTAGAACAAGACCAAGTTTTCGGGGAAATAAAATCATCCAATGGTATGATTACTGCTTTTCTAAAAGAAGAAATGAGCGCAGAAGGCTTAAACAGAACGCTTTTTGAAAAAGGAATTTTTCTATCGCACTTGGTAAAGCGAAAAGAAAGTCTTGAAGAACAATTTTTACAGTTAACAAAAAACCAATCAAACTAATCAACTCCTTTCATGATACGACTACTGCAAATAGAATTTATCAAACTTTGGAACAATAGAGCGAGTAAAGTACTCATAGTATCCTATTTCGTTTTACTTACCTTCATTTCTCTAGTTGCCGCCATTAAATTTGATATTGGACCAATTAAGTTTCACCTTGCCGAATTAGGCATCTTTGATTTTCCATATATCTGGCACTTTAATGCCTTTATTGCTGCCCTATTCAAGCTATTCTTAGCTGTGGTTATTGTATCTATGATGGCCAATGAATACAGTAATAAGACAATTAAGCAAAATTTAATTGACGGATTGAGTAAATGGGAATTTGTCTATTCTAAGTTTTTAACTGTTTTGGCATTTTCGGCTATTTCTACTCTTTTCCTTTTTATTATTTCGTTGGCTCTAGGTTTAGGTTATTCGTCATATGATGAAATCGGAATCATATTTTCAGACCTTGAATTCATTTTAGGTTATTTTATAAAGTTGTTAGGGTTCTTTTCCTTCTGTTTGTTTTTAGGAATTTTAGTCAAACGATCCGCTTTCGCCTTAGGTTTTTTAATTCTTTGGTTAATATTAGAACAACTTCTTTTTGGATTGATAGGATGGAAATTAACTTCTTGGGAAACCGCTCAAAAGATTAAAAACTTCTTCCCTTTAGAATCAATGCAAAATCTTATAGACGAGCCCTTTACGAGAATATCAGCAGTAAAAAATTTAGGCAACCAAATAGGAGAAGATTTAAATTTTGATTACGCCGTACACTGGTACGAAATACTCATTGTTTTAGTATGGACTGTACTTTTTATTTACTGGTCTTATGCGCTTCTTAAAAAACGAGACCTTTAGGTCTGATGGCTATATCGCTTCACATGGCATAATTTAGAAAATGCTAAAAAAAATCTAGCCAAAAGTTGTAAATCGTAGCTTTCGGTATGAGCGCGCTTCTCGTATTTATATCATATTCATAAATTAAAGTATCTAAAATTCATAGCCCAATACATTAGACATCGGTAGACTTTTACTATATTGTGAAACTCTGAAAACGCTATGATGAGAAGGGCTGCAATAATTTTATTGATTAGTTTGACGTTTCCATGCTTAATAATGAGCCAAGGAGAAACCTCGAATTGGTATTTTGGCAACGGTGCAGGTATTACATTTAATAATGACGGAAGTGTAACCCCGCTGTTAGATGGTAAACTCAGTACTTTCGAAGGTTGTGCAACTATTTCAGATACTTTTGGTCAGCTCCTCTTTTATACGGATGGCATTATTGTATACAATAAAAACCATACGGTTATGGATAATGGCACGGGGCTTTATGGAGATCCATCAAGTACGCAGTCAGCTCTTATTGTACCTAAACCCGGTAGTTTAGATATTTTTTATATTGTTACTGTAGATACTTCTATTGGCGAGGACGATCCTGACGAAGGTTTAAACTATTCCGTTGTTGACATGACCGCAAATAATGGGTTAGGGCGCATTGTCCAAAAAAATGTCAACCTGTTAAAAAATTGCTCGGAAAAAGTAGCTGCCGTAGTAAAAGATTGCACCGATCAATCTATTTGGCTTTTGAGTTTTGCCTCGGCCGACGGACGCTCGGAGACCTTTGATACTTTTCATGCTTTTGAAATTAATAATACTGGTTTTACACCAACCGCACTCACATCAACTTTTAGTGATTTAAATATTACAGATGCGCGCGGCTATCTTAAACTGTCACCTGACGGCACTAAACTTGCTAATGCAAACATGCGCGATGGGCTTTATGCATATGACTTTAATGCGGAAACAGGTTTGGTTTCTAATCAGCTAAAATTAAGTATTACGGGTGCTGCTACAGCTTCTTATGGATTAGAGTTTTCCCCCAACAGTCAATTCCTTTATGTGCATGCTTCCAATGATGTTTTTTCAAACGCACCGCATCAATCTTCACTGGTACAATTTGACCTTTTTGCACCAGATATAAGAAATTCTCAGGTGCGACTTGACAGTAGAGAACTATATCGCGGTGCCTTGCAATTGGGTGATAACGGAAAAATTTATCGTACCAATGCCAATAGTTATTTTCAAGGAACGCCTTTTCTTAGTGTCATTCATAACCCCAATCAAAAAGGAAACGCCGCTAACTATGAGCATCAAGCTATCTCATTAAATGGCAAAAATGGCACACAGGGGCTTCCCCCCTTCATTCAATCTTTTTTTAACAAAATTGAACTTGTAAAAAATGCAGACGGTAGTACACAAAGCAGTATTAGTATATGTGAAGGTGAATCGATAAGGTTAGAGGCTAATTTAGAGGTTAATAGCACCTACGAATGGCGAAAAGATGGAAATCCGATTACGACTAACGGAAATATTTTAGAAATACCCAATTCCACAATCGGTGACTCTGGCAAGTATAGCCTTACAATTACGAGTTCAAATCCAGCAGAGTGTCCAATCGTTGGTGAGGCTTTAGTTAGTATTTTTCCAATCCCCAACGCACCTAGCATTACCTTAGAACAATGCGATGTTGATGAAAATCCGTTTGATGGAACTTCTGCTATAGATTTAACGCAGGCCATTTACGAACAAGCATACACTTTTACATTTTACGAAACCTTGCAAGATCAAATAGACGACAGTCCTATCGAAAACCCTAATAACTTTCGTAATACGCAAACCTTCAATCAAACTTTGTATTATAAAATTGTTAACGAAAATGATTGCGAAAATAGTGGAGAACTTACAGTTGTGATCAACCCTATAACAGTTGAAGAGACCAGTATTAGTCCAATTTTAGTTTGTAATGAATCTGAAGATAGATCCCAGTTAGAAGGCACCTTTAATCTCACTGAAATACGTCAAAATCATTTTCAAAATCAAGAAGTAGCTTTCTTTAGCAATCTGATTGATGCTACGCTCGAAAAAAACCCCATTAATGAAAATTTTCGAAGTGGCAAAACAACCATATATATTCGCTATGAATCAAATAATCAATGTAAAAGTATTGAAAGTCTGATTCTTGATATTAAACCCTTACCCGAGCTAAAAATTAAGGAGTCGTTTCAAGTATGTACAGATGGAAAACCATTAATAATTAATGCTTCACAGGGTTTTGATTCATATATATGGTACAAAATAGACAGCAATACTTTTCAAGAAATTGGGACTCAAGCGACTATTGCAATTGATAGTGATGGTAATTACGGTTTGGAAGTAGGTGAAAAATATATTAGCGGAGGCGAAGAACGTTTCTGCTACTCGCTTGCAAATTTTATTGTCACCTCATCGAACAAAGCTGTTTTTGAAGAAATTACGATTCAAGATTTTTCAGATGATAATTCAATTGCCGCCATAGTTTCAGGTAATGGAGCTTATGAATTTTCTTTAGACGGAATTAATTATCAGAATGAAACCTTGTTTGAAAATGTAGCTCCAGGCTTTTACACTTTATTTGCGCGAGATAAAAATGGTTGTGGCATTTCTGAAGAAGATATTGCGGTAGTAGGGTTTCCAAAATTCTTTACACCAAATGCAGATGGTACAAATGACACCTGGCAGCTCATCGGAGCGAGTAGAGACATTGTGCAAGGCGATATTTATATATACGATCGATATGGAAATTTATTAAATCAATTTGATACTACAAGTAGGGGTTGGGATGGCACTTTTAGGGGTAAGATTCTGCCTGCTTCAGATTATTGGTTTAAAATTAATTTTGAAGGTGGGCGCCAATTCAAGGGTCATTTCTCATTAAAACGGTAAGGTTTTTGAGGCTATTTTGATGTAAAATCGAATGAAAAAAATTCTACTTATTCATATAATCATCTTTTGTGGTTATATGGGCTATAGTCAATTAGATTGTCCGAGGTTGTTAAGTCCTATGAACGGTGATATTGACGTTGCCGTAGACGCCACAATTTCATGGAATGGTATTGTTGGCGCACCCAGTTATTTAATTTCAATAGGTACTACCTTAGGAGGAACTGATATTGTCAATAATCAAAATGTGGGTAATGCAACATCGTATCAACCTCCTCTAGGGTTACCAGAAAACACCAATATTTTTGTAACCATCACTATTTTCTTTTTCAATGCCGAAAATATTATATGTGCGACGGAAACCTTTCGTACAGAAGATGTGACCACCCCCCCAGCTTGTACAACTCCTAGGTTTCCTGAAGCAGGTGCCACCAATGTGAACTCAGGAACCTCTATATCATGGAACTATGCTCCAACAGCAACTGGTTACAGGCTTTCAATAGGAACGACACCAGGTGGAACCGATATTTTGAATAATGAAAATATAGTTGGCGCTCCTTTCTATCAACCGTTAGTTGATCTGCCCCTTGATGACGAAATCTTTGTAACCATTATTCCGTATAATGAAAATGGTAATGCAAGCCCTTCGTGTGAAGAATATAGCTTTACCACTGGGGCTTTAGCTATGCTACCAGGTTGTGCATCGCTAATAAGTCCAATAAATGGAGCGATCAATGTACCCTTATCTCCATTAATTGAATGGACTGCTGTTCCTGAAGCCGTGGGATATCGCGTAACCATCGGTACGACCCCTTTCAATTCAAATGTTTTAGACAATGTCACATTTACCGAAAACCGAACCGTTGTAGTTGACTTCGAGCCCAATCTAACTTTCTTTATTCGAATTATTCCCTTCAATGCAGCTGGTGAAGCATTGGGTTGTACGCAACAATCTTTCTCTACCATATTAGGCTGTGGACCGTACTTTAATACGACGACAGGAGAATTCGTAGATTTAAAGCCTGAAATAAATATACCAGACACCGTTCCCTTCTGTATTAACGAAACACAAATTACAGTAGAAACAGAAGATACTGCAGACGGTTACCGCTGGTTTAAACTCGATCAAAATGATAATGAGACTTTACTTTCAAGTACCGATCAGGTAACGCTAACGGAAGGAGGTCGCTATCTCTATGAAGCTTTCAATACAATTTCGCAATCTGGTAGTACCATTGAATGTGTTAATTCAAAAACATTTAATGTAACAACCTCTGAGGTAGCACGTAATCTTTCATTAAAAGTCACTGGGCAGAATGGCTCTATTGATATTGATGTTTTACACGATGGTATCGGTGATTATGAATATGCCATTGATGATGAAAATGGATTATATCAGGCCAGTGCAAGTTTCAACAATATTGATCCGGGTTTACATACTTTTTTTGTGCGAGACAAAAATGGTTGTGGTACCGCGAGCATAAAATTCGAACAAGATATATCGCTAGAAGGTTTTCCGAAGTTCTTCACACCCAACGGAGACGGAATTAATGATTATTGGCAAATAATTCCCCCACCAAATAACGGCGAAATACAAGTGAGGCAAATTGAAATATATAATCGTTATGGAAATCTTATTGTTCAAATTGACCCTAGTACAAGGGGCTGGGATGGTAATTTCAATGGACAACCCTTACCTGCATCAGATTATTGGTTTAAAACAATCTCGGTAAAAAATAAAATCATTCAGGGTCATTTTACCTTAAAACGTTAGATTAATAAAAAAGTCATTTTCTCTTTTGTATTTTTAAAAGATGAAGTTTAAAATAGTATCGGATTTCAAACCTACCGGAGATCAGCCACAGGCCATTAAACAATTGGTAGATGGCATGGAAGGCAGTGAAAAATATCAAACGCTCTTGGGCGTTACAGGGTCTGGAAAAACCTTTACCGTTGCTAATGTCATTGAGAAAGTACAACGTCCCACCTTAGTTCTAGCACATAATAAAACGCTGGCGGCTCAGCTATACTCTGAGTTCAAGCAATTTTTTCCAGAAAATGCGGTCGAGTATTTCGTCTCTTACTATGATTACTATCAACCAGAAGCATTCATTCCCAGTTCTGGTTTATACATAGAAAAGGATTTATCAATAAATGAGGACATAGAAAAACTCCGCTTAAGTACCACTTCATCGTTACTTTCAGGCCGTAGAGATGTTATTGTTATTGCATCTGTTTCGTGTTTATACGGTATTGGAAATCCTGCGGAATTTCAAAAAAACGTTATCAATATTAAAAAAGATCAAGTAATCGCACGTACTAAATTGCTACATCAATTAGTACAAAGCCTCTATTCTCGTACTACCTCAGATTTTCGAAACGGTAATTTTAGAGTTAAGGGCGATGTTGTTGACATTTTTCCGAGTTATGCCGATCATGCATATAGAATACATTTTTTTGGCGATGAAATCGAAGAGATAGAAGCTTTTGACCCTTTTAATAATTCGATTGTTGAGAGCTATGAAAATTTAAATATTTATCCTGCCAATATGTTTGTAACATCGCCTGATGTGCTGCAAAACGCTATTCACCAAATTCAAGAAGATATGGTCAAACAGGTGGATTATTTCAAAGATATTGGCAAACCTTTAGAAGCCAAACGTTTGGAAGAGCGCACAAGTTTTGATCTAGAAATGATTCGCGAACTAGGTTATTGTTCAGGTATCGAAAACTATTCACGCTATTTAGATGGAAGGGAACCAGGAACAAGACCTTTCTGTTTGCTTGACTATTTTCCGGATGACTATTTAATGGTTATCGATGAAAGCCATGTAACCATTCCGCAAGTTCATGCTATGTACGGAGGCGATCGCTCACGAAAAGTGAATTTAGTTGAATACGGCTTTCGACTTCCAGCGGCAATGGATAATCGTCCGCTAAAATTTGAAGAATTTGAAGCATTACAAAATCAAGTGATTTATGTGAGTGCTACCCCAGCAGATTATGAATTGAAGTTAAGCGAAGGTGTCTTTGCCGAACAAATTATTCGGCCTACTGGTTTATTGGATCCTATCATTGAAGTTCGACCAAGTCTAAATCAAATAGATGATCTGATTGAAGAGATTCAGCAGCGCGTAGAAAAAGATGAAAGAACTTTAGTTACTACTTTGACCAAACGAATGGCCGAAGAGTTAACCAAATATTTAAGTCGAATTCAGGTTCGATGTAGATACATTCATAGTGATGTTGATACTTTAGAGCGCGTAGAAATAATGCAAGATCTACGTAAAGGAATCTTTGATGTTCTTATCGGTGTAAACTTATTGCGAGAAGGTTTAGATTTACCAGAAGTTTCTTTAGTAGCCATTCTCGATGCGGACAAAGAAGGGTTTTTAAGAAGTACTCGCTCACTTACACAAACTGTAGGAAGAGCAGCAAGACATCTTAATGGAAAAGCAATTATGTATGCGGACAAAATTACGGCAAGTATGCAAAAAACCATTGATGATACGACCTACCGTCGTGAGAAACAAATTGAATATAATACAAAGCATAATGTAACGCCTAAAGCTTTGAATAAAAACTTAGATAGTGTACTTTCAAAAAATTCAGTTTCAACATATCATTTCGAAAAAGAAGAACTGCGCGCCGCTGAACCTGACATCGAATATTTAACAAAAGATCAAATCGAAAAACGTATTCGCACTAAGCGAAAATCTATGGAAAAAGCGGCCAAAGAATTAGACTTTATTGAAGCTGCAAAGTTACGCGATGAGATTAAAATACTTCAAAATAAAAACTAAAAAAATATAAATAAAAACTTAACATTTATATAATTAATTTATTGATTTTTATAGATTTAAATTAAGTTTTTAGACATGTCTAAATTAAGGATACGTCCACTATATCGTTCTATTTTAGTCTATTTATTTAAACATTCTAAATCTTGTATATTACAGTCTTTAAAAATACAGTATAAAAAATATGTTCGGCTTAAGAAGATGCAATACTTAGCGTTTTCGCTACAAAGAAAAGGAAAGAATATTTTCCGCCACATTCAAAATCCGCTCTTGTAACGTCAGTTCATTTTTAAGGCTATACATTATGAAGAAGACAAAATAAACAACACTAAGAGGTTCTTAAATAGTTACTCGAATTTCAATTAGTACTAAGAAACAAACGACCATTCATATATCATAGATTATTAGCAAGACATTCCTTTTATTTGTTTTGTAAAGCGATAATCTCTTCCTACAAAAAATTACAATAAAGCTAAATATCATTAACAAAAAGCGCCTTGACCCGAGAATCAAAACGCTTTTCAACTAACCAACTAAATCAACTTTTTCAAAGCGAAAAAGGTTTTCAAAAATGCACTACTTTAATTCAATTACTCTTTTAGGTTTAGGCAAAGCTTCTTCCTTTTTAGGAAGCCGAAATGCAAGAATACCATCCTCGTAATTAACTTCTATTTTTTCAGTATTTACAGTTTCGGGTAAAGTGAAAGACCTGCTAAAACGTGACAATGAAAATTCTCTTCGAGTATACTCCTTATCACCTTCGGCACTAGTATTTTTTACTTCTACAGAAACAGTTAACACATCAGCGTCAATCTCAATATTAAGATCTTCCTTTCTTATTCCCGGAACTATTAATTCCAGTTCAAATCCAGTTTCGTTAGATGCAATATTCACAGGTGGTATTTTTACTCCAACTTTTTCGATACCCCCAAACCAATCAGGATTAAATATTTCATTCATTAGCGCAGGGAATATCATATTATTTCTTTTTGCTACATTCATAACTTATGTTTTTTAAAGGTTAAATTTCTAAATCAACCCATAAAAGACAAAAGTCGTACCGATACTAATTTAGTGACATTTTGTCATTTTTATTACTTATAGATATGTCAATTTGTCTATTTAATCTTAAAAGAGGCCTCCAATAAGGCCGTTTTAGTAATGTTTCCTTCAGGGTGTTTTTGCATTTCTTGAATCAGTTTTAGTACCGTAGACGGCTTTAAACCGATGCTTATTCCCATTACTCTTAAAAGATCTAATTCTAAAAAATGCTGTTCCCCATCAACATAAAGCATTCTAATTAATCTATGAAATTGATCAATACGTTCTTCATGCGAATTAATAACTGCCTTTTGCGGCTTTTGATATAGTAAGTTTTCAAATTCATCTTTGCCAATTCCGAATTGCAAAGCTAATTCTTGAAGTAATCCGTATTCAGATTCTTTGATCACTTGGTCTGCTTTTGCCATTTGTATAATCTCGGACAATAGTGCCCGATTAGTACATTCTTTATTCATTATTTTTCGCTCGTTATAAATAAATGATATTTCATTCTTATTCTTAAAAAGCAAATTCTTCAGCCTTAGAAATAGATTTTCAAGAATATTAATTTCCTATTTATTCAACATATTTTAGAATAAACGTTTTTGTAAGAATTTTCGTATACAACTCAAAATTATACGACTATTGATATCCTCAAAAATTAATTTATAATACCTTCACCAAAATTTGATTAATGAGCAATAATGACGTTTTAAAAAAATTAAGAGTAGCCTTAAAATTGCGAGAAGAAGAATTTTTAGAAATTTTAAAACTTGTTGATTTCAAAATTTCGAGAGGTGAACTCAGTGCATTTTTTAGACGAGAAGATCACCCAAATTACAGGGAATGCGGAGATCAAATTTTACGAAATTTCCTGAACGGCTTAGTACTTTATTTAAGGGGCACCAAAGAACATCCAAAAATTCCTGGAGAAGTATTATTACAAAAAACGATTGAAACGCAACAAAAAAACCCAAGAAAGCCTTTTAAGAATACGGACATAGATCATGTTAAATATAAGAACAAAAAAAAGTCCTGAAAACCGTTTAACGGCACAGGACTTATCTGCTAGTCATTGACCAACCTTTAACTAGCAATACGTACCGCTACGGTATACTTCTTACCTTCTTTATAATTATCTAAAGCTACCTCTTGATAGTTCAATTTGCTTTTAATAAATTTTTCCATATCCTCCTTATCAGTATCTACAGAAAGTACCACAATTTCTTTATCACTGTTGAGCATAAAAAGAACTTCAGCCTCTTGGCCCAAGTGATATTCCGTTAAGTTATTGTTGTTTAAAATAGAACTTATCTGTTCTGATAAATTCTGTGCCTTAGGAGCTTTAACTCCTTTTTTTACGTTATTGGCAAAAATACTTCCTGCAGAAAGTAGCATTGCAGCTACCAAAACTAAACTAACTTTTTTCATGATTTGATCGTTTTTTAATTCTGTTTTCTACCAGCCGGCAGAGATTAATGATTTAAACAGAATTTGATTAATATTAATTGATGAACTACTTAAAAGACGTCTCAAATCAGAGAATGTTACAGACAAAAAAAGATTTAACTTTTTATTATCATTTCTAAGGTTCCTTTAAATATTAAGAACCATGATTTACATTATCTGAGACTCAAGAGGAGAATGCCCGTTGCACGGCAATGCTATAATAAAACTTGTGAAGTATAAAAAAGGGGTCGATAATTCGACCCCTTTTCTTATTTTATTTTAATATGCTACTAGCTAAGAACTTCCTTAACCTTATCGGCAGCTTCTTGAAACTGAACCGCAGATTCTACGGCCAAACCAGAGTTATCAATAATCTCTTTAGCTAATTCAGCATTTGTTCCTTGAAGACGAACTATAATAGGTACTTTAATGGCATCTCCCATATTTTTATAAGCCTCAACAATACCATTAGCTACACGATCGCAGCGCACTATTCCGCCAAAAATATTAACGAGAATAGCCTTAACAGCTTCATCTTGTAGAATAATGCGAAAAGCCTCTTCTACCCGCTTGGCATCAGCAGTACCTCCAACATCTAAGAAATTAGCTGGTTCTCCACCAGCCATTTTTATTAAATCCATCGTTGCCATTGCTAGACCTGCCCCATTAACCATACAACCAACATTACCATCTAAATCAACATAATTCAACCCTAAAGCACCTGCTTCAACTTCAATAGGGTTTTCTTCACGTAAATCACGCATTTCTGCATACTCCTTTCTCCTAAAAAGTGCGTTATCATCTATAGCTACTTTTGCATCTACCGCCATAATTTTATCATCGGAAGTTTTTAACACTGGATTGATCTCGAACATACTTGAATCACTTTCTACGTATGCTTTGTATAAGGAAGCAACGAACCGCGCCATCTCCTTAAACGCCGCCCCTGAAAGTCCCAAATTAAAGGCAATTTTACGCGCTTGAAAAGGCAACAAGCCGGTGGCAGGATCAATTTCTTCTGTAAAAATCAAATGTGGTGTCTTCTCAGCCACTTCTTCGATATCCATACCTCCTTCGGTAGAATACATGATCATATTCTTTCCTGAGCTTCTATTAAGCAATACGGACATGTAAAACTCATTCGTCTCACTATCACCAGGGTAATAAACATCCTCTGCCACTAAAACTTGATGTACTTTTTTACCTTCTGCTGAAGTTTGTGGTGTAATCAGATTCATTCCAATTATTTGCCCTGCCAATTCCTCAACTTCTTTTAAATTTTTTGCGAGTTTAACACCGCCACCTTTACCTCTTCCTCCAGCATGTACTTGTGCCTTTATTACATGCCACCCAGTACCCGTTTCTTCAGTCAACTTTTTAGCAGCTTCAACCGCTTCTTTTGAATTTTGTGCTACAATGCCGCGCTGTATGCGCACGCCGAAGCTTGCCAATATTTCTTTTCCTTGGTACTCGTGAAGATTCATATATTAAAGGTGTATTATGTTCGGATGCAAAAATAACAAACGAATCTCATTTACCCTAAAATAAAAAAGAAGAGCATTCAAAACACTTCCATATTTGTAAACAATACTACTGCATGGAAAAATCTTCAAAATCTAGGGGATCAAAATTTTTAAAATCACCGTTTAACTTAATTGTTTGTTTGGTTCGATTTACTTCTTCTAAAACAGCAATAGTGGTTACTAAGTGATTTTTTAAAAATGCTAGACGTTCACTTTCTTTTGATAATTGAAGTAATTCGTACTCTTGCTCAAAAGATAATCCCATTTTATGAACCAATACATGGCTATGAAATTTCTCAGGCGATATAGGTGTAAACGGAACCGACATTAAATTATAAAGTGCCTCAATTAAACCTAGCACTTCTTTTTTTACAGTAGCATCGACATCATTCAAATTATCTAAAAATTCTACTTCACCACCAGCATAAAGCTTATCGTCCATCTGATTTTCAAAAGAAAGCACTTTAAATACCTGTCGAGCAACACACGTAACATCCATTTCACCACCTTCATACGTGTTTACGATTTCAACTAATTGAACCTCGGTACCAAACAAAATACTATCATGAATATATACTGGAATTCCGAAAGTAATCGCCTCATCGCGGCAGTCACGAATTAACTGTTTATAACGCTCTTCAAAGATATGTAAGGGTACCGTTTCACCAGGAAAGAATATGGATTGTAACGGAAACATTGGTAATTTCATGGGACATTGCTTTTAACCCAAATGTACAATTCCGAAGGTTTATGTCCAAGCCGCTTGAAACAAATGATTTGTTGTAAATAAAACAAATTGTTTTAAAATTCATATTTGCCGCTATTTTTTTTGTCTGTGCACCCAAGTGTTTTAGCTTTGCTTTAAAGTGTATTGATATATTATGAAGAATTCTGATTTACTAAAAATTGCAAAAACATACGGCGATCCAGTTTATGTTTACGAGTCTAAAAAAATTATATCGCAATACAATCGATTAACAAAGGCCTTCGGCGGGGTGAAAAAGTTAAAATTAAACTATGCCGCTAAAGCCCTTTCTAATCTGGCAATTTTAAAATTGATGAATAGTTTAGGAAGTGGACTTGATACCGTTTCTATACAAGAGGTACAACTCGGTTTATTGGCAGGCTTCAAGCCAGAAGATATTATTTTTACTCCAAATGGGGTATCTCTCGAAGAATTAGAAGAAGCTTCTAAACTTGGTGTGCGTATTAATATTGACAATCTCTCTTTACTCGAACAGTTCGGAAGTAAGCATGCTGACATTCCCGTTTGTATACGTATTAATCCGCATGTTATGGCGGGGGGCAATTCGAATATATCTGTGGGCCACATCGATTCTAAATTTGGAATTAGCATACATCAAATCCCCCACTTACTTCGTATTGTTGATTTAACTCAGATGAACATTAACGGTATTCACATGCATACGGGCAGTGATATTCTTGATATAGATGTGTTTTTATACGCTTCCGAAATTCTTTTTGAAACCGCCAAAAACTTTTCAAAACTAGATTTCATAGACTTCGGCAGTGGCTTTAAAGTGCCCTATAAAACAGGGGATATAGAAACGAATGTAGAAGAACTTGGCAAAAAACTTAGCAAACGTTTTAACGAATTTTGCAAAGATTATGGTAAAGACCTCACCTTAGCTTTTGAACCTGGTAAATTTTTAGTTAGTGAAGCTGGGCATTTCTTAGCTCGAGTTAATGTTGTAAAACAAACGACTTCAACGGTGTTTGCAAGTATAGATTCTGGTTTCAATCATCTAATTCGACCTATGCTTTATGGTGCCGAACATGCTATTGTTAACATTTCTAATGAAAAAGGTCGTGAACGTTATTATTCCGTTGTGGGCTACATCTGCGAAACAGATACCTTCGCAAGTAATCGCAGAATAAATGAAATTACCGAAGGGGACATCTTGTGCTTTAAAAATGCAGGGGCCTATTGTTTCACCATGGCCAGCAACTATAACTCAAGGTTCAGGCCTCCAGAAGTATTATGGCATGACGGCCAAGCTATTTTAATTCGTGAACGCGAGAACTTTGATGATTTAATTAAACATCAAGTCGATGTGCACGATTTATTTGTCCCCATAAAGACCACAGCAAAGGTTAAGTAATGGCATTAAAATAAAGATTGTGGAATTTCGTTAGTTTTGGTATAGTCTTTGGACTAAAACAGAAAAATAGCTTCTCATGAAAACAAGCGGTACTAAATCAACTGCCTTTATTTTATTTTTATTCTTTTCGCTGTTCGCGAATACTATTGTAGCTCAAGAGGTTAATTGGTTAACCTGGAATGAGGCTGCAGAATTGGTTGCTAGTGATAAAAATCCGAAGAAAATATTCATTGATGTCTACACCGATTGGTGCGGATGGTGCAAAAAAATGGATAAAGACACTTTTCAAAATGCCGAGGTTGCAGCCTATATGGAAGCTAACTTTTATATGGTTAAATTAGATGGGGAAGGAAAAGAACCGATTGAATTCAAAGGAAAAACTTTCAAATTTGTACCTTCAGGCAGAAACGGATATCATGAGTTTGCAGCCGCTCTAATGAATGGAAAACTAAGTTACCCAACTACTGTGTTTTTAGATGAAAATATGGATATGTTATCTCCTGTTCCTGGCTATCAAAAACCAGAACCCTTTTTACAAATTGCGAAGTACTTTGGAGATAATATTTATAAAGAAAAAGACTGGAAGACCTATACTTCAGAAAGTAAATAAAAAAGTGTTCTTTCTATTTGAAATAAAAAGAACACCCTTTATAAATTTTATCGAATCTAATTAATCTGACCCTGTTGGTTTTAGTTCAGTGTCTACTTCTAATGCTTTTGCTTTTTTCGCTCTACCCTCACAACGGTCACATAAATCGGTAATCTTTTTCAATTCTCTAGCTTTCGCTACCGTACCTTGAAAAATTTCATTGGTCCGTTTTCCATTGATATAGCCACAATCTTGAAACAAGTGATAACTTCTTCCAGAAGGCGTCCAATACACACTATTAACCCCATCATTCAATAACTCCACTTGCTTGGTTTGTTCCGTATATTGCTCAACCGATGCTGGGTTAAACTCGGTTCCCGTTAATCCGGCCGCAGCAAGAGCAGCAATAGCTACTGTACCTAAAATTCCTTTTTGTTTAAAACTCAAATTCTTGTTTGTAAAAATGAGAATAACCATAGGAAGAAAAGCGAGTACACTAATAATCATACCCAATTGATTCTGCACAAAGAACTTAAACTTGTTTTTCTCTGAAGCAGGGTCTAAGCGGTTTGCCTTTTTCCATAAGATGTTTCCGACGATTGCAAAAATAAGTGCCACAACAATCAAACCAATCATCCAGACCATATTGACTGGTACTTCTTGCAATTTAAAATAGGCCCATACTTGACAACCTATTGCAACAAGCCAGCCTATAATTGCTATAACTCTAAACGTGGTTGCTTTTGATTTACTTTCTGGTGTCGGCTGCCATGTTGCACCATTTTCTCCGGTTGATGTTGCGACTGAATCGTCAACAATTTTTGTGATTTTTTTTGAAGATTTTCCGTTTGCCATTTCTTTAAGGGGTTTGGTTTAAGCAATTCGAAGATAACAATTAATTATATAACCTATTCACTTACAGGTCATTTCGATGTATCTATGAGGAGTCACTAGAGTGAAATAAAAATGCTTAGAAAATAATTATCTGCTATAATTAGGTGACTCTTTGGTAATCGTCACATCGTGCGGATGACTCTCATTAATTCCGCTTGCTGTGATTTTCACAAAACGGCCTTTATCTTGAAGTGTTGCGATGTCTTTCGCACCACAGTATCCCATACCAGCTCTGAGTCCGCCAACAAATTGATGAATGCTTTCAAACAATTCCCCTTTATAAGGTACACGACCCACAATTCCTTCAGGAACTAATTTCTTAATATCATCTTCAACATCTTGAAAATAACGATCTTTAGAACCTTGTTTCATGGCTTCAACGGAACCCATACCACGGTATGATTTGAATTTTCGTCCTTCGTAAATAATTGTTTCTCCAGGAGATTCTTTTGTTCCTGCTAACAACGACCCTAACATCACGGTATCGGCTCCTGCAGCAATGGCTTTTGGTATATCACCTGTGTACCGAATACCACCATCAGCAATTACAGGCACTCCGCTTCCTTTGATAGCAGCTGACACTTCTAATACAGCAGAAAATTGTGGAAAACCAACTCCCGCTACTACTCTTGTTGTACATATTGACCCAGGACCAATTCCAACTTTAACAGCATCTGCTCCTGCTTCCACTAAATATTTAGCGGCTTCGCCGGTTGCAATATTTCCAACTATTACTTCAAGCTTAGGAAATTTTTGCTTTACTTCTTTTAAGACAGCAACCACGCCTTTCGTATGGCCGTGTGCCGTATCGATGACCACAGCATCCACTCCTGCATTGACCAAAGCCTCTGCTCTAGCAACAGCATCACCCGTAACACCCAAGGCCGCTGCAACACGAAGTCTACCGTATTGGTCTTTATTGGCAATTGGTTTCTGCGTCAATTTAGTAATATCGCGAAAAGTAATTAGGCCAATTAATTTATTGTCAGGATCAACTACCGGAAGTTTTTCAATCTTATGCGCTTGCAATATATCTTCAGCTTCGGTTAGTGAAGTTCCTTCAGCAGCCGTAACCAAATTTTCAGAGGTCATCACCTCGGCAATTGGTCTTTCATTATTCTTTTCGAAGCGTAAATCACGATTGGTAACAATACCAATCAACTTGCCTTCATCATCAACTATAGGTATACCACCAATACGATGCTCTTTCATGTTTGCTTTCGCATCACTCACCTTTGAATCTATAGGCATTGTAACGGGATCCATGATCATTCCGCTCTCGGCGCGTTTCACCTTTCGCACTTTCATCGCCTGTTGTTCAATGGTCATGTTTTTATGAAGCACTCCAATACCCCCTTCTTGAGCTATAGCAATCGCCATACGAGATTCTGTGACCGTATCCATAGCAGCAGATACAATAGGAACATTAATGGTAATATTACGCGTAAATTTTGCTTGAATATTCACTTCTCGAGGAAGTACTTCTGAAAAGGCAGGAACTAAGAGTACGTCATCATAAGTAAGACCTTCTCCAACAATTTTATCAAGATGAGCTTGCATAGCAATTAAGGATTAATTGCGTGCAAATGTAGGCATTTTTATTGGGATAAAAGGGAAAATAAAAAAGACCGTCGTACAGTATAGAATATAGCACAAAGACCGCTATAATTCTTAATATGAATATAATTTACTGTGGTCGTTGCATTGGTTGTAAACAGAGCTGATACAAAACCAATAGCGCAGAAATTGTAAAAGTCGCGGTCATTAAAAATCCGGACAAAACAACCACATATTTCATCCATAGAATACCTGTCCACAAAAAATAAATTCCGCCGAAAGTCAGTATTACGGAAACAAAAGGTTCAATAGTCAAAAAAAGCTTTAATTTTTTAGAGCCTTTTGTCAGCCATACCAAGCCACCCAATAAAAAGAAAATAAAAGACATGGAGAGAATGTGCGTATGCACAATAGTTAGCATTTCTCGCTCACTTTTTTTGAATTTCATAACAGGCGCATCTTCATCGTCTTCATTGCCATTATAATTCTCAACAATTCCGTTAGGTGAAGTTGTACTTGTTTCCGAAACGAATAATAGACCCGTAAAAAACCCTATGGATAAAATGATGACAAAGGCCGCAATAAAAAATTTTATTTCCTTCGGAAAAGAAAGCAAAAGCCCATTGTATTGCATTACAAGGCCTTTTTTGATTGAAGAATTTCAATGGTTTGCAATAAATCATCCATAGCATTAGTCATTGAACGCACTGAAATTGTAGCTCCAGCAATTCCATCAATATTTTTTTCGTGATCGACTCGGTCACCGCCAGTTTTACCAATAAATTGTTTCAGCCATCTTTTACTACCAATCTCACCACCGTATTCTTCTCTGTAGATTAGCACCTTAGAATGCTTTACTTTTAAATGACTATCAAAAACAACTAGATAATCAAACTTCGCTGTCTTACTTGGGGCTTTATCTACAAAAGCGTAACCCAAAAATTCGTCGTTTTGAGTGAGGCGGTAAAAATTATCTACATTCAATTGTGTGGGAAGTTCATTATTCAATTCTTCAGATATGTTGACGGCGTGCATTTGAAAGCTTTCAATTTCAAAGGCTTTCTGAACTTCTTTTGTTACTTTTTTTTGAACATTTTTGGGGAGCCCAAAACTAAAAAGCCCTAATGCAACCAAAAGCGTAAAACCAATAAGCTTTGATTTATAAAACATATGCAAATGTATTAATTTAGAATCAATCTCAATAAGTTAATTACTAAAAAAGCCCTTAAAAAGGGCTTTAAAAACATTGCTTATTAGAACCAGACGCCGATACCGAAATTTAGTCTATCCTTTGTATCAGTATCAGAGGCATTTGTACGAAATTGATAATCACCTTTTACAACCACCCCCGGCGCAATATGATAGGTCAACCCAGTAGTTAAGTCAGTTCGGTCGAAGGCTTCATTCGCAATTAAATCACCTGCTGTATCTGCATGCGTATTGAATTTTTCATACCGCGCGAAAGCGAATAATTTTTGTTTTTGCGTAAGTGGTAAAAGATTATATGCTCCTTCAACGTAAAAACCTCGTAAAGTGCTACCCAAATCTCTACCTGTTAAATTATTATAAAGGTCAGTATCAGAAAGCGAAGCATTCACAAATTGACCTCTAGCCGTAAAACGTTGATAGGCATAACGCGCATCTATGCCAATCATACTAATGCCAATGTTTGCTCCTTCAAGTTCTTCAACATCATCTTCAGCTTGCGTTTTCCCAAAATAACCAGAAAGACCAAGTCGTAAACCAGGTATACCGTAATAATCTAGCTTAGCCGATAAAGTAGGACTATCAATCGTCGATCTAATTGCTTTTTGACGCCCACTTCGCAGTCCGTTTGAGCCTTTCAAAATTCCTGAAACACCACCTTCACCATTGGCCTCCGTAGATTTGAATCCATTAAAAACATAAGCCTGATACCCTAAAGAAATATCATTGAATCTCCCAGTGACTCCGATACCAATTTCACGCCAAGTGGTTGGTATAATAACATTGTCCATCGCCGGTCGTTCCGTACCATTAAAAGTTGTTGGTTCGTGAAATTCATTGACAATCCCCATTGGTACAAGCATCAAGCCACCGCGGAGGCTGACATTACTACCAACGGCATAGTTAACGAAGGCTTGTTCAACAAATACTTCTTCTACATGTTCGAATTCTACTTCAGTAACGAATTGCGTTTTTTCATTAAACCGATACCCGAATAATAATACCAAGCGTTGAATATCAAGTTCACCATTATCGCCTTCAGGCTGATTATAAAGCATTTCACCATAGGCGCCCACGGTAACTGCAGAACCATAATTACCAGAAAGCAAACGTTGAGCAGCATTTAATTGTGTTTGCGGCAATAAAGAAATGGAATCCGTCTTTGTTTGAGAAAAGCCTAATACGCTAATAAGTAGTAAAAAAGAAACAGATAAAAAGAGTTGTTTTGACATTATTCTTATTTAGATTTAATATAAATAGTTTGTTTTTTCAAATGCAAATTTAAACTCAAAATTGAATTTTACAAATTTTATTTATATTAAATCTAAATAAATATAAACATATAATGACCAACCAATTTTATGACTTGAATAGTCTATTGATTATCAAGAAATAAAAAATATTTTTATACAAAATATTTTTTATTAAGAATCATTCTAAATAATATTAATACATTTGGGGTGATTTACAAAATGAAGTTTTAATCTTTAAAAGATAAAGATGCAAGATATACTCCCTATTTATCAGAATAGCTTTGGCATTGCTTTTCAGTGGAAACGAAATACTGTCAAAAGCATCATGAAAGTACAACTCGTATTTAGAGATACTGGATTACTTTTATCTAAAGAGGAACTGACTCAATTTTCAAAAAATATTAAGTATACCCGAGAAAACAGTTCGCTATGTTCTGATTGCGCAGAAAACGAATCATGCAAAGCGCTCTTAATTGACTCGCCAGCACCACAAATTACCTTTGCTGTGAACCTGAAAGAACTAAATGGCATTCACGATCTAGTGGAAGGCACCTTGTTCCAAATGAATTTGGACAACTATTTGGGTTCACTTTTTCAATCATAACCGCCAGTCTAACTATACTTAGCTTTTTTACTTAGTACTTAAGACTCATTACTTAAGACTTAATACTCATTACTTTGTACTTAACACTCCATACTGTGGCCCTAGAAAATTAAAGAAACATCGGAAGATTACCTATTAAAAAAAGAAGTGCTTAGTGATACTCAGAAAACAATTCGGTAGCCTTATTGTAAGCAGCTTCAAAAACCAACCAATTCACTCCTGAATTCACTTTTTCTGTATTGAAATAGGATAGCATTTTTTCGGTGGGCATGTTACCGGTAAGTTCATCTTTGGCCATAGGGCAACCCCCAAAACCTTGAATAGCCCCATCAAAACGGCGACACCCCGCTTTATATGCGGCATCAACTTTTTCGTGCCATTTCATAGGAGTCGTATGTAAATGCGCACCGAATTCTATCTCTGGATATTTAGGAATTAAATTGGCATATAAATAATCAATTACCTCAGGGGTAGAGGTGCCAACAGTATCAGAGAGCGACAATATTTTGGCTCCCATCTTGGCCAATTTCTCCGTCCACTCCCCTACTATTTCAACATTCCAAGGGTCACCATACGGATTCCCAAATCCCATAGAAATGTAAGTCACTACTTCTTTACCAGAAGCATCTGCTATATTAAAAATTTCTTGTAAGGTGGCGACTGATTGTTCAATGGTCTTATGCGTATTACGCATTTGAAAATTCTCTGAAATCGAAAAAGGATAGCCCAAATAGTGAATTTCAGAATGTGCCGCCGCATCTGTAGCACCTCTAACATTAGCCACTATTGCCAAAAGCTTACTCACCGCATCAGATAAGTCTAATTGCGCCAATACTTCTGCTGTATCAACCATTTGTGGTATCGCTTTAGGTGACACAAAACTTCCGAAGTCAATTGTATCGAAACCGCATCCGAGCAATGCTTGAATATACCGCACTTTATCCTCAGTTCGGATAAAAGTTTTAATGCCTTGCATGGCATCACGGGGACATTCGATAACTTTTACTTTTTCTGACATTTCGTATCCTAACGGGATTCAAAATTACTACTATTTATCAGAAAAAACGAGATAGATCGCAATACCTAAAAAAACACAAATTTGCAACCACTTTAAAGCGATTCCTATTCTAGAATTTCGGGTAATCAGATCAGAAATCATTCCTGCAAGAATGGCTATAGCACTAAATATAATAGCTGAAACGGCTATGAATAGAAATCCTAACACATAAAATTGTAGTACCGCACTTAGGGATTCACTAAATAGAAATCCCGGAAAAAAAGCCAAGAAGAATATGGTCACTTTAGGGTTCAAAACATTCATAATAAAACCCTGTCGAAAGAGCTGAGCAATGCTTTTTTTGGGAAGCCCGTCATTTGAAATAGCAATATTAGCATCACTACGATACACTTGAAAGGCCAAATAAAAAAGATACGCCGCCCCAAATAATTTGATTGCAAAAAATAATGTTTCGCTTTGTTTAATGAGGGCAGACACCCCAAAAGCCAATAAAGTTGTATGTACTAAACAGCCTGTCATGAGTCCCGCAACAGTAGCCAAACCATCTTTTTTGCCGTTGGCTATACTTTGCATTAACACATAAATATTATCGGGGCCAGGAGAAATAGACAATGCAGCAGTAGTCCCAATAAATGCCGTAAGAATTTCGTAATTCAAAATCTCTTATTATTATTGAATAAGTACAAAATAAGAATTCCTTTTAGTGCAGTTCTAACCTAGGTTCTTTTCTAAAACAGCCTCGTTAATACGTTTCACTAAAGATGGGCCTTCATAAATAAACCCTGTATAAAGTTGTACTAATGCAGCCCCAGCCTCCAATTTCTCAATAGCATCTTCAGCTGAATGTATCCCACCAACACCAATTATAGGAAAAGCATTATCACTCTCCTCAGCAAGAAAGCGAATAACTTCGGTACTTCGCTGCGTCAAGGGTTTTCCACTCAATCCACCTCTTTCTTCGGTTTGTACTAAATCTGACTTAAGGTTTTTTCTAGCGATGGTCGTATTTGTAGCAATAACCCCATCAATTTTCGTTTCAGCAACGATATCTATGATATCTAATAATTGTTCATCGCTTAAATCTGGTGCGATTTTTAACAAAATTGGTTTCGACTTTACGCCACCTTTTGACAATTTTTTGTTTTCACTTTTAAGTTCGTTAAGCAAGGCTTTTAGTGGTTCTTTATCTTGCAATTCGCGAAGGCCTGGCGTATTTGGAGAGCTTACGTTAATAGCGAAATAATCCACATAAGGAAAAAGTGCATCAAAACAAATCAAATAATCTTTTATAGCCTCATCATTAGGCGTGACTTTATTCTTGCCAATATTGCCTCCGATAAGCACATTATGATCTTTTTTTAAGCGCTCTACGGCATCGAAAACACCTTTATTATTAAAGCCCATTCTATTAATAATCGCTTCATCCGCTTTTAACCGAAACAATCGGGGTTGTGGATTACCCTCTTGAGGCTTAGGGGTAAGCGTTCCGATTTCTACAAATCCGAATCCGAAATTCGAAAATTCGTTAAACAGTTTCGCGTCTTTATCAAAGCCCGCGGCTAAACCAACAGGATTTTTGAATTTTAGACCAAAAACTTCACGTTCTAAACGACTATCGTTGCTAACATAACGCGATTTAAATATCCCCGAAAAACCGATTTTAGATAGTAGACGTACTAACGAAAAAGTGAAGTAATGTGCCTGTTCAGCATCGAGCAAAAAGAACATTGGGCGAACTAGAAATTTGTACATAGCAATTTAGGAAGGAAGTTATTGACAAAAGTACAAACTAAGCAAGTCAAAACAGGGAAATTACCACGATACTTTTTAACAGTAGGTTGTAAAAAGCTATTCCGGATTTTTAGGCGAAGCCTCCAAAACTACAGGAGTAACCTCAAACGGTTCTCGCACGACTTCATGACATAAAGCTGCATAACGTTGATACTGTTTTTCATTAAAAATGGCAATCAACTTTTTATCGACCCTTATATTCGCGGCTATAAGTTTTTCTTTTTGACCCTTATATTTCGCAGCTAAATCAGTTAACTCTTGTGGCGTACTTTGCGGGTGAGTGCTCAATAGTTGTGACATTTTATCTTCAATAAGCTTCACCTCAATAGACAATTCAGCGCGCCAAGTTTCCATTTTTTCTATTTGTGCTTCATTCAACTGAAAGACACTAATAAATGTACTTGTCTTTTCACTACCCACATTCAAGGTGCAATCTTGCGCATCCAAATAAAATGGAATCATGAACAACATTAAAAAAGGTGTTAATTTTTTAATTATCAACATTTTTGTTTCTAAATTTCATTCCTGTTAACTCCTATGCTATAAACCTTATTTTTGACTAAAAATTATACGAATGCAGCATATTATTGATCGATTTTTAAGTTATGTGAAAATTGATACTCAGAGTGATCCAAATTCAAAAACTACACCGAGTACCGAAAAACAATGGCATTTAGCCAATGAATTGGTTTACGAACTCAAGCAAATTGGCATGAGTGAGGTGAGCATTGACCATAATGCCTATATCATGGCAACATTACCCAGTAATATTGATAAGAAAGTACCAACAATAGGTTTTATTGCGCATTTTGATACCACTCCTGATTTTACGGGCACAAACATTAAGCCTCAAATTATTGAGGATTATGATGGCGGTGATATTGTATTAAATGTCGAGAAAAAAATAGTCTTATCTCCATTTTATTTTGAGGACTTACAACAATACAAGGGACAAACCCTTATAACTACTGATGGCACTACCCTCTTAGGCGCCGATGATAAGGCCGGTATCACAGAAATAATTACGGCAATGGAATACCTCATCAACCACCCCGAAATTAAACATGGCCCTATTCGAATCGCCTTTACACCTGATGAGGAAATTGGTCGTGGAGCACATAAGTTCGACGTTACTAAATTCGGTGCCGATTGGGCCTATACCATGGACGGTAGTCAAATTGGAGAGCTAGAATATGAAAATTTTAATGCAGCAAGCGCTAAAGTAACCGTTACGGGAACTAGTGTTCACCCCGGTTATGCCAAAGGAAAAATGGTTAACGCCATTAGCATTGCCAATGAGTTTATGTCCATTTTACCTCCAGAAGAAACGCCGCAACGCACACAAGATCGTGAAGGTTTTTTTCATATACACAACATGAAAGGTGCCATTGAACATGCTGAATTTGAACTTATTATTCGCGATCATGACCGCGCACAATTCGAACATCGGAAACAATTACTACTCGATATCGTTGAAAAATTAAATAGCATGTATGGCGATTGCATTCAAATGGAATTGCATGATCAATACTACAATATGCGTGAAAAAGTAGAACCTGTATTTCATATTGTCGAAATCGCAAAAGAGGCTATGGAAAACATAGGTATTGAACCAATAATTAAACCGATTCGTGGGGGTACAGATGGTTCGCAATTAAGCTTTATGGGTTTACCTTGTCCTAATATATTTGCTGGCGGACATAATTTTCATGGCAAATATGAATATGTACCTGTTGAGAGTATGCAGAAGGCCATTGAAGTTATTGTAAAAATTTGCGAACTTGTTGCGGAGAAAAATTCTTAGATGGATGATTGATGACTGATGAGGGATGACGGAAATAAAACAATAACGGCTGCCTATAGATTCAAATAAAGTAAGACATTGGAAAAATCAGAAAAAGTAGAACGGTATTATTCAGAAGAACATCAGTTCAAAAAAGCCATTGGTATTTTAAGGGAGCTTGCCATGAAAACCAACATGGAGGAAACTTTTAAATGGATGTTCCCAACCTACACTTTAGATGGTAAAAATATAATCGCCATTTGTAAATTCAAGAAACATTTTGGTATCTGGTTCTTCAATGGCGTTTTTCTCAGCGATCCTCAGGGGGTGTTAGAAAATGCCCAAGAAGGAAAAACGAAAGCCATGCGCCATTGGAAGTTTTATACCCTTGAAGATATTGATAAAACGAAGGTGTTGGGCTATATCAATGAAGCAATTGAAAATCAAAAAAACGGAAAAGTACTGGCTCCAATTAGAAGAAAAGCTATCAAAAAGTCTGTACCCGAACTTTTAAAGGAGGCTCTTGCCGACGAATTGAAGATCGCAAATGCTTTTAAAAAGCTGTCGACGTCTAGTCAAAATGAGTATATCGAGTATATTGAAACTGCAAAACAAGAAAAGACCAAATTAAAACGACTTGAAAAAATTCTTCCGATGATCGCCGAGGGTAAAGGTTTGAATGATAAGTATCGCTAAGCTAAAGATGGGGATACCTTATTTTTTAGTATCAATGCGTATTGACGATACTAATTAAAACAAAAAAAGCTCCGAATATACATTCGGAGCTTTCATTTATAATTTGAAAAAAATTACTTCTTCTCTTTCGGAACATTTAACTTTTTACTCATTTCTAAAGAGATAGCCGAGCGATCAAACTTTAATTTGCCAGCCATGGTCTCAATAACACAAGAATTATCTTTGTCATTTAAGTCCATCACTTTGCCATGTAATCCGCTCTTCGTAATAATGCGATCTCCCCTTTTGAGTTCGGCCGCAAACTTTTTTTCATCTTTTGCTCTTTTCATTTGCGGACGTATCATAAAAAAATACGCTACCACAAATATTAAGATCATTGGCATAAATTGCCCTAAATCATCCATATGTTCTCTTGGTCTAAATTATTTTACTGGTCCTAATGGAGCAGCACCCTTAGGATTTACAAAAGCTTTGATTCTGATTAACTCAGTACCTTTTTCAGTATTCGCTTTTACCGTAATCGTTTTAGTGACTTGATTTTGACCAGAACCATTGAACTTTACGATCATTTCACTAGATTCACCCGGTGCGATTGGATCTTTAGGTGGATTTGGCACCGTACATCCACAAGTACTTGTAGCACTTGTAATTATCAAAGGCGCATTACCTGTATTTGTAAATTTAAATGCCGTTTCTTGAGCGGCACCTTGCTCAATAGTACCAAAATCATGTTCTGCCTTATCAAAAGTCATCACCGGAAGTAACTTCGCTGATTCATCTCTTTCTGCTGCAACAGCAACATTAGCACTGTTAATTTTGTTCGATGCATTTTCTTTACAAGAATTAAATGCGAAAAGGGATAAAGCCCCTACGAATAGAATTACTCTTTTCATTGTATTAATTTTTATTTTGTTGTAAAATTAGATAAATATTATAAACTAACGACAAAATTACGCCTGTAGTCTATAATAGTGCATTTTTTTTCAATTACCGTTCATCGATGAGCAATTGAAAACACAACACTTAAGAAGGTGTCATCTTTCAACAATAGGCTACAAAAGACCTCTTCCTATTTTATTCAATTTCCCTTTCTCCTTGTACTCCTTGACCAATTTATCTAGAATTCCATTTATAAAAATACTGCTTTTAGGAGTTGAATATTCCTTTGCAATCTCTAAGAACTCATTGATCGTGACCCGCTCGGGAATGGTAGGAAAATGGAGTAATTCACAAATAGCCATTTTCAAAAGAATAGCATCTATATCTGCAATTCTATCTTTGTCCCAATTGGGGGTTTTACCTTCTATTTCATTTTCTAAAAGTTCGTTATTCAATAATGTTTTTGATAACAACTGCTCCGCATACTCCATATCTGATCGATCCTTCAATAATTCAGGAGTAAAAAAATCATCCTTCACATCAGTATTTACCTTCTTTAACTGCTTGACAATAAAGGTATTAACAATAGGTATATCATCAACCCAAGTCAACTTATCATCTTCAAAGTGGTCATATATTTTTTCATTCGGTGCAATAATACTTTCAAATAAAACTCTGATGAACTGAACATCTTCTTGATACGTACTGGTAGGTGTTTGCATATACTTGATATATGCTTTAGCATTGATAATTTCTTTATAAATCAATTTTACGTATTCCCCATTCAAATACCAGTTTTTCAATTTGCGCTGCTCTAACTGCTTTTTAAGTGATGGGTTATTGCACAGTTGTTGTAACAACTTATTATTGACAAATTTCTTTTTATTCGGAAAGTCATCGGTTGCGTCTGCCAAATATTTTTCAGAAGATAAAGCAACTTGATTGTTCGCATGGCCTTGTAACTCTATAAAAAGGCTCCATAATAACAAGTAAAGCGAATACATATTTTCAATACTAGCAACCAGAAACTTTTTCTGTTGCTCAAGTGAACTATCATGTGATTGCATCAATGCATAGATGCATTGCATTACTTTCACTCTGATATGCCTTCGTGTTAACATGTTAAAGAACTTTATAAAATTGAGTAAAAACGATCAAATTGAAGGCAAAAATAACATTCTAATTCCAACTACGAACTATCATGAATAACAATGTTATATTTTTCATAACATTTCCTTTTAACCAAAGCCCTATCTTTGAAAATTGATCGGCAATTTACTTCATGAAAGAACTGAAACACCTTAATAAATACTTTAAACGGTACTGGGGAAAATTACTCACAGGCGTCATAATCACAATAATTGCTACTGTTTTTCAATTGGTAATGCCCTCATACGTCAACAAAATACTGACTACTGTTGAACTTTATTTTAAAAAGGAAATTTCTAAAGGAACAGCCGAAAATGAATCCCTTACTTTTATTTTCATCATTATTGGGGCAGCACTTCTTTCTGGCTTTTTCACCTTCTTAATGCGTCAAACAATCATTAATGTTTCGCGATACATTGAATACGATTTAAAAAACGAAGTATTTGATCATTACCAGCGCCTAAGCCTCAATTTTTATAAAAAGAATCGAACTGGTGATTTAATGAATCGCATTAGTGAAGATATCAATCAAGTACGCCTCTATGTAGGGCCTGCAATTATGTATGGCATTCGAACACTCACACTTTTTGCCTGTCTAATTCCCTTAATGTTTATCAAAGCACCAACTTTGGCGCTCTATACCTTATTGCCACTTCCTATTTTGTCGGTTTTAATTTATCAAATCAGTAAAATAATACACAAGAGAAGTACTGTAGTTCAAGAATTTCTTAGTGAGCTATCCACGTTTACCCAAGAGGTTTTTTCTGGGGTAAGTGTGATTAAAGCCTATACCCTTGAGTCGCAAACAAATAAGGAGCTCCAATCTTTAGCGGTAGCAGGTAAAGATAGAAGTATGGATCTTGCTCGAGTTAATGCTTGGTTTTTTCCTTTAATGATATTGTTAATAGGAATTAGTAATATTATTGTCATTTACATTGGAGGCAAACAATATATAGATGGTACTATAGGAGCCGGACTCATAGCGGAGTTTATTTTATATGTAAATATGCTCACTTGGCCCGTTGCAATTGTGGGTTGGCTGACCACCATTATTCAAAGAGCAGAAGCCTCTCAAAAGAGAATCAATGAGTTCTTACATGAAATTCCTGAAATAAAAAACAACACGTTTACAGATACTCCGATTCATGGTAAAATTGAATTTAAAAATGTTAGCTTTACCTATGAAGACACCCATATTACGGCTTTAAAAAATATATCCTTTGTAATTAATCAAGGAGAAACCGTTGCTATACTTGGAAAAACCGGATCAGGAAAATCTACTATCTTAGATTTAATCACGCGTTTGTACGATGTTGAAAGCGGTGAAATACTAGTCGATGATACACCAATAAAAGAAGTAAACCTAAACAGTTTACGAACTGCAATTGGTGCAGTACCGCAAGATGCTTTTCTTTTTTCTGATTCCATTCGAAATAATATCCGATTTGGAAATCAAGATGCCACTGACGATCAAGTAATTACTGTTGCTAAAAATGCAGTAGTTCATGAAAACATCATGGGTTTTTCTGAACAGTATGAAACCATATTAGGGGAACGTGGTATCACCTTGAGTGGCGGGCAGAAACAGCGTGTTTCCATTGCGAGAGCACTATTAAAAGACCCTAAAATCTATGCCTTTGATGATTGCCTATCTGCCGTTGATACGGAAACCGAAGAGAAGATACTTGAAAACATCAAAAAAGCATCCCATAATAAAACAACCATTATTGTAAGCCATCGGGTTTCGTCTGCAAAAAACGCAGATAAAATTTTGGTGCTCGAAGAAGGTGAATTATTACAACAAGGCAATCATAAGCAGTTAAACAACAAGGAAGGCTACTACAAAGATTTATATGAGAACCAATTATCGACGAAAGAAAATTGAGTAATTGTTGCTGCTTTAGCTTTTTTTTTCCATTTTTGATACAATGTTAACTATTCAAATAACCAACCAATAAACAAGATGGGAGATAGAGAATCCATGGATCAGGAAGAAATTCACTCGAAAGTTTTAAGGGCAGGAAGAAGAACTTATTTTTTCGATGTTAGAAGTACGAAAGCTGGTGATTATTACCTGACCATCACTGAAAGCAAGAAATTCACTCATGACGATGGGTCTTTTCATTACAAAAAACATAAGATCTACTTGTATAAAGAAGATTTTGATGCCTTTAAAGAAAATGTTATCGAAATGATGGATTTCATTATTGATGAAAAAGGACAAGAAGTCATTTCTGAAAGACACCAGAAAGATTTCAAAAAAGAAGAAGGCCCTGTTGAAAAAGAAGAAACACCTTCTACAGAAAGTTTTACTGATGTAGATTTCGACGATATATAGTACCTATAAACAATTTTCAAAACGACCTTTCATTGTGAACAGGTCGTTTTTTTTTACTCCTAAGTTTACTTACTTTTAGAAACAGACTAATTCTATATAAAAATGAAAAAAGTAATACTCGTATTGGTACTGGTTACTAGTCAAATGGTAGTCGCTCAAGAAAACCTCGATTTAAACTATTATTTACCGCAAAATATTAGTTATGATACGAACATTCCGACCCCAAAAGAAGTTATAGGTCACGAAGTGGGCGAATGGCATGTAACGCATGATAAGCTATTATTTTATATGCAAACCTTGGCAAAAGTCTCAGACCGGATTACTATAGAAAACAGAGGGGCGACTTTTGAAGGCAGGCCTATTCTACTACTAACCGTTACTTCACCCAAAAATCATCAAAATATTGAACAAATTCGAAAAGATCATATAGCCTTAACAGATGGTAGCACCACGTCGCCGATAGAAGATATGCCTATTGTTGTATATCAAGGATTTTCCATTCATGGTAATGAACCTAGTGGCGCGAATGCAGGTTTAGCCTATGCATATTATTTAGCAGCAGCACAAGGTTCAGAAATCGAGGCGCTTTTAGATCAAACTATTATTCTGATGGATCCATCTTTCAATCCTGATGGTTTACAACGCTTCGCCTATTGGGCCAATACCAATAAAGCGCGAAACCTAGTAGCAGATAATAACGATCGTGAATATCACGAAGTCTGGCCTGGTGGTCGTACCAACCACTATTGGTTTGATATGAATCGTGATTGGCTACCCGTGCAACTACCTGAAAGTCGGGCGCGCATTGAGAGTTTTCATAAGTGGATGCCAAATATTTTAACCGATCATCACGAAATGGGCACTAATTCTACCTTTTTCTTTCAGCCAGGGGTGCCTTCAAGAACCCACCCCTTAACTCCTAAAATCAACCAACAGTTGACAGCAGAAATCGGCACCTATCACGCGAAAGCACTTGATAAAATAGGTTCGTTATACTATTCTGAAGAAAACTATGATGATTATTATTACGGAAAAGGCTCTACTTTTCCGGATATCAATGGAAGTATCGGTATTCTTTTCGAACAAGGCAGTTCGCGAGGCCATATACAAGAGAGTGAAAACGGACTACTTACTTTTCCTTTTACCATACGCAATCAATTTACCACCGCCCTTTCAACTATTGAAGCTGCTTTTAATATGCGGTCAAAAATATTGAAGTATCAGCATGAATTCTATAACGAATCACGCCGTATGGCGGCACGCAATAAAACCAAAGCCATCGTTTTCGGAGATCGCAAAGATGCTGCAAAGACCTGGCATTTAGCAGAAATTTTAAAACGCCACAAAATTAAATTTCATGAACTAGCAAATAATGCTCGAATTTCTGGTAAAGCATATAAAAAAGGACATAGTTACGTGGTACCTATGAATCAAAAAAACCATCGTTTGATTCAGGCTATGTTTGAGAAACGAAGCACCTTTACTGATAGCCTTTTTTATGATGTATCGGCATGGACGTTCCCTTTAGCCTTTAATTTAGATTATGCAGAATTAAGCACATTAAACCATGCAGGACCGGAAGTTACTGCCTTTGAACCTGTAAAGGGTAAGGTAAGTGCCAAAAGCAAGTATGCTTATCTTTTTGAATGGCATGAGTATTACACGCCAAAGGCGCTTCATAAAATTGTAGCAAAAGGATTGCGTGCTAAAGTTGCAAAATCACCCTTTACCATTGATGGCAAAACCTATGACTATGGTACGATTATGATTCCGGTTCAAAATCAGCAATTAAACGCTGATGAATTATATCAATTTTTATCAGAAGTCGCCTCAGAAAGCAGGCTCTCCATTACAGCAGTAAGCACAGGACTTACAAAAGGTATCGATCTCGGCAGCAATGAGTTCGACCCCATAAAAAAGCAAAAAATAGCCATTTTAGTCGGCAATGGCATTCGTTCTTATGACGCCGGAGAAATTTGGCATTTATTTGATACCCGATATGATATCAATCTCACTAAGATTGACATGAATTACTTTAATCGTGTTGACTTAAGTGAATATACTGACATTATTGTTTCGAGTCCGAATAGGCAAATGCAAAACAAGCGTAATGCAGAGAAATTAAAAACATGGGTAAAAAATGGCGGCACCTTAATTGGCTATCGCACGGCAGCGGAGTGGTTTAGTAAAAGTGAACTCTTAAAGTTAAAGTTCAAAAAAGATACTTTAGTCGCAAAGAATATTTCTTTCGAAAAAAAGGGTGCCTTTTTTGGAGCACAGGTTACAGGCGGTGCTATTTTTGAAACCAAACTCGATCGATCACACCCTATTAATTTTGGATACGCCAACAACAAATTGGCACTTTTTCGAAATACCAATATTTATATAGAACCTGATAAAAACAGTTACAACAACCCTATTCAGTATACCAATGACCCGCTGCTTAGCGGTTATATTTCTGAAGAAAACAATGCCTTGATTAAAAACTCAGTGCCTTTTCGAGTACAACGATTGGGTAAAGGGCGCGTGATAGTATTTACTGACAATACCAATTTCAGAGCTTTTTGGTATGGCACCAATAAATTGCTAATGAACGCTATTTTCTTTGGTGATATGATGTAAGCCTTAACTTTTAAGGGGATAGAGCTATTGGAGTATGGTGCGAAGTTGCGGCAATCAATAAAAACAAGACTTCGCTTTATATTGACCTATCAATAATTGAAAAGTGATACCCCCTAGCTAGTCTTCCATTTCTGAGTCTGCCAAAGTATGACGGGTGCCGCAATGAGTAAATAACAAAAAAGACTAGGCAATATTGGCGCCTAGCTATTAGGTATAAACGCACAGAAACAAATACCAAACAAAACTTTTCCCTACCTTTGCCGCTCTAAAATATAATATAAAAATGCAAGACGGAATATACGCAAAGTTTAATACCTCAAAAGGAGAAATAGTCGTAAAATTAGCCCATAATAAAACCCCAGGAACTGTCGGTAATTTTGTAGCTCTAGCTGAAGGAAAACAAGAAAACACGGCCAAAGCGGCTGGCGAGCCCTATTATAACGGCTTAAAATTTCATCGGGTCATTCCTGATTTTATGATACAAGGGGGTTGTCCGCAAGGCACTGGCACGGGTGATGCAGGTTATAAATTTGACGATGAATTTCACGCAGACTTAACACATGATGCTCCCGGTGTTTTATCAATGGCCAATGCAGGGCCTGGCACCAATGGTAGCCAGTTTTTTATTACACATGTAGCAACACCATGGTTAGATAACAAACATACCGTTTTTGGCAAAGTGACCTCTGGTCAAGATATTGTTGATGCGGTGGCGCAAGGTGATACGATTGAAAGCCTAGAAATTGTACGTGTAGGTGCCGAAGCTGAAAGCTGGGATGCCACTAAGGCTTTTGAGCAATTCAAAAATTCTGGAGCCGAACGCTTGGCCGCTGAGAAAGCGAAGGAAGCAGTGGAATTAGATAAAGTGGCTGCTGGTTTTGATGAAACAGAAAGTGGTTTACGTTATAAAATTATTCAAAAAGGAACTGGTGACAAAGCAGCTTCAGGGCAAACGGTATCGGTACATTATGAAGGTTCTTTATTAAACGGAGAAGTATTTGATTCTTCTTACAAAAGAAATCAACCCATTGATTTTCAATTAGGCGTTGGTCAAGTTATTAAAGGTTGGGATGAAGGCATTTCACTACTTCAAGTTGGTGACAAAGCTCGGTTTGTAATTCCTTCTGATTTAGGTTATGGTAGTGCCGGGGCTGGCGGCGTAATTCCGCCAAATGCAACTTTAATATTCGATGTAGAATTGATGGCTGTAAGCTAATAGGCAGTACTATTAAGTATTAAAACTCCTTTCAAATTTTTGAAGGGAGTTTTCTTTTACACTAATAATTACTGTATTTAAACACCTAATTACTTTTCTTTAGCACTAAAGAATAGCAGTAAAATATTAATTACAATTATTGAAAGTAAAACAATAAAGAAAGTTATCATTTAGGGCATACATTTATATATAGTTGAAACAACTAGGTACTGCAAAACCCTACTTAAAATGAGAAGCGAATGAAGTTAATTTTCGCCTTCTAAAGTACTATACTTTAAAAGCAAAACATTAATCACCGTAACCACAAAACATATACAAAGAAATAAGATCATAATTCGGGGGCGTATTTGAATTAAATATACGAATATTATATTATTTAACCCGAAAAACTGTAATTTATTCTATTAAATTGTGTTAAAATTATAATCTTGTTAAGAATTTAACTTTTAAATTAAAATAGGATATAAAAAAAGCTCTAACAACGTTAGAGCTTATACTATAAAAAAGTTTAATACCTACCTAGTCAACGACCTTCACATTTACGGCGTTCAATCCTTTTTTACCTTGTTGTAGTTCAAATTCCACTACATCACCTTCTCGAACTTCATCGATTAAGCCAGAAATGTGTACAAAATGATCTTCGTTCGAACCTTCTTCAGTGATAAAACCATATCCTTTGGAATCATTGAAGAACTTAACTGTTCCTTTACTCATAATACTAAAAAATTATAAATTATTAAAACGCAAATATACTGTTTTTAAGTCAATTGTCTGAATTTTCGCAAGTTATATTTCTTTTTATGGTCTCGCAAAAATGTAAATTAAAGCGCAAAAATTAATAATCATTTTTGCTTCGCCAACTTTCGCATCATAACCCACTGCTTCAACATGTCTCTTGAATCTTGCGCTGGATATCCTAAAACTGTTTTGCCCGCTTCAATATCACCCACAACGCCAGAGCCCGCACCGACCACCGCACCTGAATGAATAGTCGTATGATCTTTGATAGAAGCACTACCGCCTATGATAACCCCATCACCTAAGGTGACAGAACCAGCTAAACCACTATGGCCAGCCATAATACATGACCTTCCCATGATACAATTATGAGCAATTTGCACCTGATTGTCAATTTTACAGTTATCACCAATGATGGTTGCGCTAAATTTTCCCCGATCAACACAAGAATTCGCTCCTATTTCAACGTCATTACCAATCACTACGGTTCCGATTTGGGGAATTTTTACGAGTCCGCCACCATCATCACTGGGGCGATACCCAAATCCGTCAGCACCTATACTTACATTGTTGTGAAAAATACAACTTTCACCAATTTGGCACCGCTCTCGCACCACTGTTCCTGGCCAAAAAACCGATTTTTTTCCAACCACGGTTGCATCTAATATAGTAACGTTAGGATAGAGCACAACCCCTTCTCCTAAAACAACATCTTTGCCAATATAACAATGCGCTCCTATCTTACAATTAATACCCATTTTGGCTGATTCGTGAATGACCGCCGTAGCATGTATCTCACTATCAAATACTGGAGTTTCGGGCTGAAAAGCTTCCAACACCTTTGCCATGGCCAAATCAGCGTTCTTCACTTTTATCAAGGCTCTATTGTTATCAGGCTGCACATCTAAATTGTCATTTACAATGGCCACCGAAGCTCTAGAATTTTTCCATTGCGATATGTATTTAACGCTGCCAATAAAACTGATATGTTCGGCAGTTGCCTTTTTTAGCTCTTCTGGACCAGTAATAGTATGAGTAGTATTTCCAATTAGTTCTCCTTGTAACAAATCGTTAATCTCTGTAGCGGTAAAAGATTTCATGGTTTGGTTTTAGTTTTTGAAGTATATAATCTATTCTAAAATGGTAAGATACTATTTTTCATTACAGGATTTCGTATACTTTTATCAAGCACTTCCTCACAAGTAATAAAAAAAGCAACTTAATTAAAAAACGTTCTAATTAAGTTGCTCTCATTGGGGTTGAATGGTAATTAGGGTTTATATTGAAATGGAACTCAGCTCCATTGCTTTCACGCCTGCTTCATCATCAAGAGAAAGATTGTATTGGTACAAGCCCGACTCACCTATTGCAATTAATAAATTATCACGAATGATAACATCAAAAGCACTTCGTTTGATCGAAGTAACTAATTTTGATGCTTCAGGGTTTGAAACATCAAAAACCTTTATTTCATCATCACAAACGAAAAGATAATCTCCGTACAGTCCTAACCCTCTCGGAAAAGTCAAATTTCTACTATTTAAAAGTATGGGCTCGGTTACTTTAGTGACATCATAAATTTCTAGAACATTGATATCATTACCACAGAATGTCTCTGAATGTAAGGTTACAAAGGCATGGGTATCATTGGCTACAACGGGGTCGCAGGCTGTGAAATGCTCAACACTAGCTAAACGCGCAGGAAATTCTGGATTTTCTAAACTATAGATGAACATGCCGGTTTGTGAACCAATATAGAGATAGTCTTTATACCCGAATAAGGTTTCAATATTAAATCCGATAGGCACATTATTTACTTTTATCGGGTCCGTCTTATCGGCAACATTGAAAACATTTAAATCAGAAGTATCAACGGTATATAAATATTCTCCCTTTAAGGTAAATCGAGCTAGCGAACCACCTTGACCATCTGCATCAGAATTTTGCGATTCAGAATTGCTGGAATCAGCATCACAGCTAATTAAGGCTAAAGCAAATACAAAAAGATATATAGATTTTTTCATGCGAATTACTTTTTTAGTTTCCAATCAACAAGTACCGAATTTTCAGGAATTGAATAAGCGTCAAATCCGTCAGGGGATCGAAGACTAGGAAAAGTATTAGGTATTCGTTTAACAAGATTAGCTGTATTTGTAGTCGCGTTATAGTTAACCGCTATCAAATCAGTTGCTTGATTGATATAAACCATATTTTCGCGAATTGCTAAATCAGTCGATCCGGGAGCAGCTAAAAATTTTATAGGTTGCGGATTTGCTGGATCACTATTGTCAAAAACATGAAAGCCTTTGTTTAGTTCATTAATGAAGAGCAAATTATCTTTTACATATATTTTTCCTGAAGTGCCGATAGCCATTGCATTTTTTAAAGACACCGATGTTTCGAAGTCACTGCGTTTTAGAAAAACAGGCTCGTATTTCGATTCCTGCGCATTAAAATCGTCATCTTCACAATCTACCAAAAAGGGACAGCAACTTTGTACAGCGAAGCACAATATGACGGCATATATGAGTTTTTGGACTTTCATATAGGGTTTATTTTGTTTGTGATTTAGTAACAACCAGAAAGCGGCTTACCCTACTATTAAAATATTTTTTTTACACTTAAAGTTCTAAGCTCACTCTAAATCGCTGCTGTTACAAGAGTTTTGTATTTTTGAATATGGAGCAATTAAAATATCCCATTGGGCACTTTGAATGTCCTGATAATATTACGGAAGCGCATCTAAAAGATTGGATTCTAGTATTGGAAATGCTTCCTCAGCGTCTCGAAAATTTAGTTAAAAATCTTTCTGCGGAGCAACTAGAAACTCCGTATCGCCCTGAAGGATGGACGGTTAGGCAAGTGATACATCACATTGCTGATAGTCATCACCATAGCTACACACGGTTCAAATGGGCGCTAACAGAAGAAAGTCCTTTAATAAAAGCTTATGAAGAAAAACAGTGGAGCAGTTTGTTCGATGCGCAATCTGCGCCTATTGAGCTTTCATTGAATTATTTAAAAGCCTTGCATGCAAAGTTGGTCTATCTATTAAAAGGCCTCTCGGCAAATGATTTGAATAAATATTACCTTCATCCAGAAGGAAATGTAAAAGTCACGGTTGCCGAAAATATGGGAAAATACGCTTGGCACAGTAGGCATCATTATGCTCATATTGAAGGCTTACTGAAAAGAAAAGGCTGGGTTTAACCATATAACATTCGGCTAAGCAAATATACTTTGTCAGCTTCTAGCTTTTTTGAGCTTATACTTTTTTCGTCATAACCCACATAGCGCTTTCAGAGTGAAGTATCGTGGGCAACGGAGCTTTACTTGCAGTTAAAATCTCAAATCCGTTATTTAAATAAAATTCTTTGGCCGGACCTTTTTGCATCGTATCAAGCCAAACCAATTTTTTACCCATCGCCTTTGCACGAAGTACCACAAACTGCAGTGCCTTTTTTCCAATGCCCATTCTTGAATATTCATTGAGCAAGTATATTTTATCAATATAGAGCGCCTCTTTCTCATTGTATGAACCACAAGTTGCATTCAATGTAATTTTTAATATACCAACTGGAGTACCTTTACGAATAATACGATACAGTATGGTATTATTATTATTTTCTTCTTTAAGAAGTACTTCTTCTGTAAAACTGCTTTGAATATAAGGACTCGAATTTCCGTTTGGCCAAAGGTGTAAATAATGTTGATTATAAGCTTTCGTTCCTACTTCGATATAACTTTGATATGTCTCAGGACGTATAGGCTCAAAATGTACCAGGTCTTTCATTGAAACGCTTGCTTTTCACCGCCTTCTGGACCATAAAAAATGACCCAAGTAGCAAAATCATCTGTAAAATTTTCGAAGCGGTGTTCTATCCCTGCAGGAACGAACAAGAAATCACCAGATTGTACAGTACTTCGTCTACCGTCATTTAAAAAGGTTCCGCTGCCAGAAATGATGATATATACTTCATCACGATCGTGAGGTTGCTGAAGATCCACTTTTTTTGGTTTGTAGACTTCCACAGCCAAAGTACCATGCTTAAAAACTTCTAAAAATGGCGCACCGGCACTTTCTAATTTTTCTAGGACTTTTTCAGGACTAATTTTCATTACGAAAGAATCGATTTCATCTAGTTTTTCCACTTTATATTACATCCAATACTTGGTTTTTGTATTGTCTCTTGTATGCTACCCTCTATTAAATGATTCAATGCACTTCTTAAATCTTGGCCGGACAATGCAATTTTATTACCGGGTCGCGAATCATCGAGCTGTCCACGATATACTAAGTTCAAACTTTGATCAAAAATGTAAAAATCAGGGGTACAGGCTGCATCATAAGCTTTGGCAACGTTCTGAGTTTCATCATACAGATACGGAAAAGTATAGCCTTCATCTTCAGCCACTTTTTTCATTAAGTGCGGCGCATCTTGTGGGTAATTAACAATATCATTACTTGAAATCGCAATAAAAGCAATATCCTCATCAGCATAGTCTTTAGCAATTTTACTTATTTCTGGATTTACGTAAACAACAAACGGACAATGATTACAGATGAACATAATCACCGTTCCTTTTTTGCCCTTTAATTGCTGCAAACTCAAATCATTACCAGAAACCGTATCAAATAATGTGAAATCAGGTGCTTTGGTGCCCAAGGGCAACATATTACTTGGTGTTAATGCCATTGTTATATAAAATTTAAGATTAAAGGTAAATGTATTTCTATGATTCATTCCTAAAAATACGGCACTTTTTAAACGCAATGTGTTACTTTTAGCAAGAAAGGGGTTCATCACAACCAACCAATTTTTTGACTGATTCAACACTTGATACCATCCAAATTCATTTTAGTACCGAAGCGCTATGGGTATTGAATTTAGCATTGGCATTTGTCATGTTTGGTATTGCCTTAGACATTTCAGTAAAAGATTTTAAAAAACTAATGGAAACCCCCAAAGCAATATTGGTTGGTGTTTTAAGTCAGTTTATTGCCCTTCCCGCGATTACATTTCTCTTGGTATATTTAATACAGCCGACACCTAGTATTGCTTTAGGAATGATGATGGTAGCTGCCTGCCCTGGTGGAAATGTATCAAACTTTATTTCTCATTTAGCTCGGGCGAATACAGCATTATCAGTCAGTCTTACTGCTATTGCAACCTTGCTTGCCGTCGTAATGACGCCCTTTAATTTGCAATTTTGGGGTGACTTATATGCACCAACTTCCTTGCTTTTAACCACCGTAGAAATATCTTTTTTTGAAATGATGCAGTTAGTAGCCTTATTGTTACTAATTCCGCTTATACTAGGTATGTCATGCAACGCTTTAAAACCTAAATTAGCAAAGCGACTTGGTACATTCTTCAAAAAAGGATCAATTCTCTTCTTTATTATTTTAGTCGCTATTGCCTTGTTTAACAACAAAGCCGTTTTTATGAACTATATTTTTTATGTTTTCTGGATTGTGCTCGTCCATAATCTTGTGGCGTATTCCACAGGTTATTCGCTTTCTAAATTATTTGCGCTAACAGAAGAAAACACCAGAAGTATTACCATCGAAACTGGTATTCAGAATTCTGGTCTCGGCTTATTGTTAATATTTACTTTTTTTGACGGACTCGGCGGCATGGCCTTACTAACTGCATTCTGGGGTGTTTGGCATTTGATATCTGGCTTAATTATTGGCGTATTTTGGAGTAAAAAATCGGCGGCTTCCGCAGTAACTTAAGAGCGAAAATGTACAGCATTATTAAACTATATATTCGTACCGCCCTTCGTCTTTATTTCAAAAAAATAAAATTACATGGCCTAGAAAATATACCTAAAGACAAACCTGTACTCTTTTTGCCAAACCATCAAAATGCCTTGCTTGATGTACTTTTGATAGCTATTTATTGCCAGCGAAAGCCTTGGTTTTTAGCGCGTTCTGATGTCTTCAATATGAAAGTGTTTTTGGGACTCTTTAATCTTGTACAAATGATTCCTATTTATAGGATACGCGATGGTCGTCAAACAATACAAAAGAATCAAGAAATCTTTGATCGTTGCGCTACCCTGCTGCTTCAGAACAAAGCGCTAGTTATTTTTCCAGAGGCCAATCATAATATAAAACGCAGGGTTCGACCTTTAAGCAATGGGTTCAACCAAATCATTCACGCCGTCTTAGAAAGGACACCGACTGTAGAAATAACACTTGTTCCTATTGGTATGAATTATAACAATGCCACCCATTTTCCGGATAGTACAGCGCTTTATTTTGGGACCCCAATAGTAGCTCGCGCTTTATATGACCCGATCGATAAAAAGGCGTCATTCGAACGTATGAGATCAGCTGTATCAAAACAGCTCAAAACCTTGACTACGCATATTGAAAATGAAGAAACTTACGATAAAACCGTACAAGAACTCCATGCTCTTAGTGTAAACTACCTAGATCCGAAAGCGGTCAACAAAACACTACAACATATGACTGTAGGTTCGGAGGAACAAAAAAAAGGCGGGCGTGTTTCTGAATTCCTATTAAAACTAAGTTTCAACATATTGAACTTTCCGCTTATTCTAATTTGGAGATTTTTGGTAAAGCCTAAAGTTCCAGAGCCAGAATTCTTAGCTACCTTTAGGTTCGCTTTTGCCTTGTTCGCTTACCCTATTTATTACGGAATGATCGTATCGCTGTTAACCCTGTGCATCAACATCGCTGCAGGATTAATAGGGGCAATCGTATTATTTGTCTTTAATTGGTGCTATGTCAGACTTCCTCGGAGCAATAGAAATTCTATTACTTAGAAGCCTTAACACCATAAGTGTCATACAAATAAACGAGGCTTGTCATAGCAGCGGCTCCAAGTTCTAATTCCCTACGATTAACGTGTTCGAAAGTATCACTCTCGGCATGGTGATGGTCAAAATAACGTTGTGAATCAGGTCGCAGACCTGCTAATACTATTCCTTCTTGTTTTAACGGATTGATATCTGCGCCTGAATACCCTTTTACAAATAGGTTGATGTAGTAGGGTTCAAATAGTTTCGCCCAACCTTGAGCCTGTTTCAAATTAGCCTCAGAAGTATCAAAAGAAAAGCCACGAGGTGTAAAACCTCCCGAATCACTTTCTAATGCAAATACATGATTCTCATTTTTATTTTTAGCCAGTTCCGCATACTTTTTTCCACCACGCAAACCGTTTTCTTCATTCATAAAGAGTACTACACGCAAGGTCCTTTTTGGTTTATAATTTATAGCTTTTAAAATACGAAGCACCTCCATACTTTGTACACAACCTGCTCCATCATCATGTGAGCCATCACCTAAATCCCAAGAATCTAAATGACCACCAACGAGCATAATTTCATCAGGGTATGTGCTGCCCTTAATTTCACCGATAACATTAAAAGATTCCACATCTTCTAATTGCTTACAATTTAATTTAAAGAAAAACTGTGTGTCTGGCTTTAAACGTATGGTTGTACTTAACAAATCTGCAGCATTGGTACTTATCGCCGCAGCAGGCACTTTTTCAGAATCCGGAATATCACCATAGTTCATACCACCCGCATGCGGGTAATCATCTAAGCGAAGATTCATAGAACGAACAATCACCCCCAAAGCCTCATATTTACCAGCTTCTGCAGCTCCCCTACCTCTTTGATCAACGGCACCTGAATAGGCTTCGAAAGTATTAATCAATGCAGGATCCATAGGGCGGTTGAAAAAAACGATTTTTCCAGATATTTTTTCTTTACCTAACGTTTTCAACTCTTCAATACTTTGAACTTCAATGACATTGGCTTTTATTCCTCTCCCTGTAGTACCTACAGAACCCCCTAAAGCACAAATGGGCATATCGGTTGTCACCCCGGGGGAAGTTTCCATATATGCAAATTCAGGTAGCCCCCTCACCCACTTCGGCACCATAACGGGTTGTAACCAGACACGGTCAAGGCCTAACCCATCTAATTGATCTTTGGTATAATCAACCGCTTGCTGGGCTTGAACTGAGCCGGACAGCCTACCACCAATACGATTCGATAAATATTTTAACCAATCATAACTTTTTCCTTTTTCTAAAGCTTGATCATATATTAATCGTAGTTGTTTTTCATCTTCAGTTTGCGCTCCTAAAATTGATCCGCACAATATCATTAAGAGTAAAAATTTTTTCATTCGGTTTCGTTTTCTAACTCATTTTTATAAGCTTCTAAATTAGCTTTAATTTTTTCTTCTAACTCTGGTTCCTTAATATCTTTGTATTTATTTAACGTTCTGCCTAAAATGGAGGCCACGATTACACGGGCGGCTTTTTTATTGTCAGCAGGAATAATAAACCATGGTGCATGCGGTTTAGATGTTCTATTAATTGCTTCTTCGTAGCATTCTTGATAGGTACCCCATAATTTGCGTTCCTTTAAATCTCCTGCCGAAAATTTCCAATTCTTCTCAGGCAAGTCCAATCTTCTTAATAATCTGTTTCTTTGCTCTCCTTTAGATAGATTTAAGAAAAATTTAAAAATTATAGTTCCATTTTCGGCAATATGCTTTTCAAAATTGTTGATTTGCTCAAAACGTTTATCCCAAAATTTTTGATCTATATCAGCAACTTCATGAATACCGGGTATATGTTCTCCTAAAATATATTCAGGATGTACTCTTGTTACTAAAACATTCTCATAATGTGTGCGATTGAAGACCCCAAACTTGCCTTTAGCAGGCAAGGCAATGTAATGGCGCCAAATATAATCATGCTTTAACTCTAGTTCAGTAGGCACTTTAAAACTATGTACTTCAACACCTTGCACATTAAAATCTTTGAATACTTCACGAATAAGACTGTCTTTTCCTGCAGTGTCCATTCCCTGTAAACAGATCAAAACACTATATTTTGAATGCGCATACAGTGTGTTTTGGAAGTCTCCTAAATCTTCGCGCAGTCTTTCCAGTTCTTTCTTTAATTCCTTGGAAGTAGCCCCCAGATCTACATCTGTTTTAAAATCAGTTAACTTGATTGGACGCTGTACCTTATATTGATCGATATTTATATTGTTCATGGTTAAAAGATAAAATATTTTATGCTTAGCATCTCTAAAATGTTAAAAAAAATAACCGTTTGACCTTAATAAAATACAGTTTATCTAATCAACCGAAAACAAGCGACTTCTAACGAATAAAATAGGTGCGTACCCATTTCGAGCGGTAATTTTGCTAATGTACTAAACCCAAAAAGTACACCATATAAACCTACTAATTATGAAGACATTATACGCTTTGCTAGCTCTTATAGCATTTTTTGCGTTCTCCTCGTTCACAATTAATACCGCCTGTAGTTATGCTGGTTCTAACATGAGTTTTGTTAAATCACAAACGAAAAAAGCCCAACAAGAAACTGATATTAACAAAGCACGATTTTATGCCTACAAGGCCATTAAAGCTATTCAATCGACCGCAGGAAAATTCGACGATTGTGGTTGTAAAGAAGCAGAAGAAAGCGTTTCTGAAAGTATTATCAATTTAAAAGCTGCTGTTAAATCAACCTCTTTAAAAGGATCACAAATTCTTTATGATGAAGCTCTTGAGCATATTATTGATGCTGTTGATGCTTTAGAACAGCACAAAATGCATGATAGCGCCTTTTCTTCGAAAGAATTTGCTATGAATAGTAAAGTTTCTGGTAAAAATTCGTTACCTAAAAAAACCATTAGCCCCACCTTTATTCAAAAGCGTCTTGAAATATCATTGTCAAAGTACCGAGCGTCTTTACAAATTGTGGTTGATTCAGTAGATTGTAAACAAGCCAAGGCCTATGCCGATAAAGTGTTTACAAAATGTGAGCAAGAACTTCTAAAACCAAATCTTTCGGATGCGAAAAAGTACTACCACCTTAGAACCAAAGAAATTACCAAAAAAGCATTAATACAATTAGATAACTGTTCAAATACGGGTATAAAATAAAATTCAACAAATTGAAAAGACATTGCCATTAGCCGTGCCTCTTTTACTTTGTTGCAAACAGTTTTACATCTTCTTCTGAAACTTCAGCCCCACCCAAGATAATAAGTCTTTCAACCACGTTTCGTAGTTCACGAATATTACCTGTCCAATCATAAGCTTGTAGTAACGTAATTGCTTTTTGAGAAAATGCTTTTTTTGCAATACCCTGTTCGCTTGTAATTTTTTCTGCAAAATGATTGATCAATAATGGAATGTCATTTCTGCGATCATTCAATGCCGGCACCTTAATCAATATTACGGCTAGTCGATGGTACAAATCTTCCCTGAATTTTCCGTCTTTAATTTCTTGCTTTAAATCTTTATTGGTAGCAGCCAAAACGCGCACATCTACTTTAATATCTTTATCAGTACCGACTCTAGAAATCTTACTTTCTTGGAGTGCGCGTAATACTTTGGCTTGTGCTGATAAACTCATATCACCAATCTCATCTAAAAAAATGGTTCCCTTATTAGCAGCTTCAAATTTTCCTGCTCTATCTTTTACTGCCGAGGTAAAGGCACCTTTTACATGTCCAAATAATTCGCTTTCAATAAGTTCTGACGGAATAGCGGCACAATTTACTTCGATAAATGGAGCAGCACTTCGCGCACTTTTTTCATGCAACCAATGAGCAACAAGTTCTTTACCTGTACCATTAGACCCTGTAATTAACACACGAGCATCAGTAGGAGCTACTTTTTCGATCATATCTTTAATGGCAGCAATTTCTTTGCTATCACCTACCATTTCATAGGTCTTACTGACCTTCTTTTTTAAAATTTTATTTTCAACCACCAGTTCTTTACGGTCTAAAGCATTGCGTACTGTTGTCAAAAGTCTATTCAAATCTGGCGGTTTCGAAATATAATCAAAGGCACCTGCTCTCATTGTATTTACAGCGGTATCTAAATCGCCATGCCCAGAAATCATTATAAATGGGATTTCCGGTTTTATTTTACGTGCCGCTTCTAAGACCTCAACCCCATCCATTTTTGGCATTTTTATATCACAAAGAACGAGGTCGTAATCATTGCTTTTAATAGCTTCAATACCTTTTAACCCATCTTCTGCTTCTTCGAGTTCATAGGCATCACTTTCCTCAGAAAGAATTTTTACCAAAACCCTTCGAATTGCCGCTTCATCTTCTACTACTAATATTTTTGACATATGTAACGCTTTATTTTTTCTATGTTGAATTCTTCGTAAGCCTAATTAGGATTCCTTCGAGTCTTATCTTAAATAAAGAAAATCGATTTTAAAAAATTCCTATTTTAAATCCTGTTCTAAGATAAATATTTCCTTCATCATTTAATACGAATGCTCGATTTCTACTTCCATCTCTTATTAGTCCTTCTTGAAGCAATGAATAACCTACAAGACCATATATTGATATTTCTTTAGTGAACTTATACTGATACCCAGCCCCAAGAACAAGGGCTGAAAGAGATATTGACGTGCCAACCTGATTATCAGGCAAGAGAATGTCATTTTGAATATTCACAAAATAACCATCTAAAAAAGTGGCTAACTGTATCACATGTTTTTCATTCGAACTATAATGCCTGATATCTAACCTTGGAATACCCAGCGTATAAGACCAATTTTTATGAAATCGTTTGTAATAATTTAAAACTGGTAAAGGGAAGGGTAAACCTGTTGAGCTATTAAAAGATAATCCAGCAATAAGTCGGTAAGGTTTCTCAATATCTTTTCTTTCTGTCAAACCTACCGCCGAAAGATTAATTCGAAAATCATTATTGTCAATACCCTGTATAAAGTTTGAAGCCAATCTCGGGCTTACAGAACCTATAAATCGCCATTTATCATTCCATTTAAAAGAATAGCCAAGATTAACGTCAATAATATGTAATCGCTCTAAAGTTCGATAAGCAAACGGTAGTGGTTGACCTACTCTAAAGTCATATCGATTATATTCACTGCCAATCACTAAATAATTATGTTCTTTTATTTTGAAGGGTACATTAAGTACAGCTCTATATCTTGAGGTACGAATACCTGAATCATTTTCAGGTATAACGGTGTATTCTACCCGCACCACATCAGGAGTCTGAGCGTATGCATAATAGCTACATACAAAAAGGAATAAAAGGCATAAATAAACTTGCTTCATACAATTTTAATGGTACGAATCTAAATTAGACTTCCTTAATTATATTTTTCTGAGAAAAGTGTAACTCTCGTTGCGGAAAAGGTATGTTAATACCATTTTTGCGAAACTTTGCCGCGATACTATAACGCAGATCACTTTTGATTTTGGGGTCACTAAAACTATCTGTTATGTAGTAATTTAAGGAAAATAACAAGGCAGATTCAGCAAAATCTTCAAATAGAATAAAAGGTTTAGGTTTCTTTAAAACTTCGATTTGTTCATCGGCTACCTCCTCTAAAAGTTGGGTAACTAGATCAATATCACTGGCATATGACACGCCCACTTTAATCGATTCCCGCGTTGTTTTGTGATTTTGCGTGTAGTTATAAATACTATCTGTTAAGAACTTATGATTCGGAATCACGATCACCTTGTCATCTCTCGTTAAAGCTCTAGTGGTACGCAATCGAATCTCGAATACACGGCCTACTTTAGAATCTAATTCAATAATATCACCTACATGTAATGATTGATCTAAAATGATTAATACCCCTGAAATTATATCTTGAAATAAATATTGTAACGCAAAACCAAGGCCTACAAATAGCGCAGCAGAAGCTGTTAGTAAAACGGTAAGATTCACCCCTGAAGAATGTAATACCGTTATAACAGCGAGTATGTAAAAGACATATTTTAAGAAACCAAAAATACTAATGAACTTGTTCTTGTCTTCTTCAGGTAACTTGGCTGTAATTAGCCGATGAATCAATTTTAAAAGGTAGGTCAATAAAATAATTGATATCACTATAGTTAAAAAAGTACCTATAGTAATATGTACATCTTCAGAATCGTAAATGGGGAAAGTTAATAGCTTATTCAGCGCATTTTTAATTGCCTCTATTTTTTCCATCTTAGTAGCGTAACCATTTAAACAGTTCTTTATACGTAGGCTTTTTACCATACATCAGAATACCGATGCGATATATTTTCGCTGCCAACCATACGATAGCGATAAAAGTTGCAATCAAAAGCAAAATAGATGTTATCAGTTGCCATAGTGGTACTCCCCCTTCACCAATTCCATTAGGCAAACGCATTAACATCACTATTGGCGACGTTAGCGGGAATAATGAAAACCCAACGGCAATCGGACCATGTGGATTGCTAAAAACCGAAAAGAAGCCCACATATATTGCTAGCATTAAAGGTAATATGATCGGGAAAATAAATTGTTGCGTATCGGTCTCATTATCAACAGCCGCACCAATTGCAGCATAGATCGAACTATAAATGAGATACCCTAAAACGAAATATATTAGAAAAAAGATTACCAACATTAACAAGGGTAACTTGAAGAATTCTTGAAGGTAACCGCCTAACAATTCATTACTCTCTGCAGGCATACTAACACCCCCAGGCAAGTTCATAGTGGAAGTTATTTCTGTAGTACTATTCAAAACAGACGGATCTATATCGAAAACAGCAAAAGCTATTAATAACAAAATACCTCCAGAAATAATCCAAATAATAAACTGTGTAACTCCTGCAAATGCAGTTCCAATAATTTTACCCATCATTAACTGAAAAGGTCGTACTGAAGAAATAATAACTTCAATAATTCTACTCGTTTTTTCTTCAATAACGCTTCGCATTACAAAGCCTCCGTAGATAATTATAAACATCATTATCAAATAGCCAAAAATGCCTCCAATACTAGCTTTAAGCTCACTAATTCCCTTTAAATTTTCTTCTCCTGAGAAAGTTGATGTATTAATTTCAAAAGCATCACCAATATGCTCAAATTCTTGTTTTGATACTCCTAATTGCCGTAATTTTTCATCTCTCAATCGTTCTTCAAAAACAAGTTCTATTTCTTTCAAACTTGATAAGCTAGCCGCTTCTTTAGAATAAAAGTAGGCGTGCTTAGAAGCTTCTTCAATACTTGTTTTAGAAGGAATATGTAAGAGGCCATAATACCCCATTGTCAGGGTTGAATCAATGGCTGCATTAAGATTGGTGTTTTTAAGATGGGCATAACCTGTTTCATCGTCAGACTTAAAGTCTTCAGAAAAATAAATACTTTCATTAAATACCCCTATAATACGCTTTTCATTATCATTCAGTTGGGTTAAGTAGGCTATAAGAACAACCATACCTACCATCAAAATCGGACTTAAAAAAGTCATTATGATGAAGGACTTATTACGGACTTTGGCTAAATACTCCCTTTTAATTATAAGCGCTAATTTGCTCATAAGTCTTTCTGTTGTACTGTTTGTATAAAAATATCGCTTGCCGAAGGTATTATCTCAACAAGTTGATTGACATTCGCCTTACCATCTATAAAATCAAGCAACTGCCTAGTATCATTTGTAGGTAATTGTATTTTGAAATTAAGTTGCTTTTCGTTTGCATCAAACTGAGCCTCTCTAATTTCAAAATTGGTAGTTAATTCTTGTAATAAATCATCGGCTTGGTCAATCGCCATACCCACTTCAAAATTATTATTCTTGTACTGTTTTTTTATATCAGATAATTTCCCATCCAATATTTTTTCAGATTGATGAATTAAAGCAATATGATCACAAAGTTCTTCTACAGATTCCATACGATGTGTCGAAAATATGATGGAAGTACCATTCGCCTTCAATTGTAATATTTCCTCTTTGATAATATTGGCATTAATAGGGTCGAAACCACTAAAAGGTTCATCAAAAATCAACAATTTGGGCTGGTGCAATACCGTAACAATAAACTGTATTTTCTGAGCCATTCCTTTCGAAAGCTCTTGTACTTTTTTATTCCACCAGTCTCCAATATCTAAGCGTTCAAACCAGTATTTTAAGCGTTTTTTTGCTTCATGCTTATGTAAGCCTTTTAGTTGCGCCAAATACAACGCTTGTTCTCCAACTTTCATACTTTTATAAAGTCCTCTTTCCTCAGGCAAATAACCAATGAGACTTATATGGTCTCCTTTTAAAGCTTGGCCATCAAAAAAAATCGCACCATCATCTGGAAAAATAATTTGATTAATGATACGTATTAATGTAGTTTTTCCGGCACCATTGGGACCCAGTAGACCATAAATACAATTTTTTGGAATTTCAAGAGAAACCTTGTTCAAGGCTGTATGAGCACCAAAATGTTTGGTAACCTCACTTGCAACCAAAATATTATTCATCTAAGTGATTTTGTCAAAGATATTGAATTGGATGATAAAGCTTTTCATTTTAAGCTTAAAAACAAAACCCACCCTTAAAGATTTAAGGATGGGAAAAAAATTGCTATGAAAAAGAAAATTAGTGCTGGTAAACCAACACTAAGTCAAATATACGTTTTTTATTTAAATGACAGTCAAATATCAATTATGAGAACATATCTTTAACTTTTTCAAAGAATGACTTATCTGATTTTTCAGGCTTAGGTTCGAAATTCTCATTGTTTTGCATCTTTTGAAAGAACTCCTTCTGTTCTTTATTTAGTTCTTTTGGCGTCCAAACGTTGACATGTACTAATAGATCACCGCTACCATAACCATTTAAACTTGAAATTCCCTTTCCTCGAAGACGTAATATCTTACCTGATTGAATACCTGATTCTAATTTAATACGCACTTTTCCACCTACTGAATCTATCTCCTTAGAGGTGCCTAGTACCGCTTCTGAAATACTAATGTAAAGATCATAATGCAAATTGTCTCCTTCTCGCTTTAGGGTATCATGCGGAATAGTTTCAATAGCTACTAATAAGTCTCCAGGAACTCCATTTCCAGGTGCAGCATTCCCTTTATTGGGTACTTTTAATTGCATGCCATCTTCAACCCCTGCCGGAATATTAATGGCTACTGTTTCTTCTTTTACTTTTAAGCCTTGGCCGTCTGCATCACTAGGTCGTTTATCAATCATTTGCCCGCTTCCTCCACAGGTTGTGCAGGTAGTTGCGGTTTGCATTCTTCCCAAAATTGTATTGGTGACCTTGGCTACTTGCCCTTGTCCATTACAGGTACCACAAGTTTTATAGCTTACGCCCTCAGCTTGAACTTTGCGTCTTACTTTTACTTTTTTCTCTACCCCATTAGCAATTTCATCGAGACTTAATTTAACGTGAATCCTGAGGTTGCTTCCCTTCACCCTTCGCTGGCCTCTACCACCACCAAAACCTCCAAAGCCACCGCCACCAAAGGCGCTGCCAAAAATATCTCCGAATTGACTGAATATATCGTCCATATTCATGCCACCACCACCAAAACCGCCACCACCTTCAAAGGCAGCATGACCAAATTGATCGTAACGGGCTTTTTTATCGGCATTACTCAATACCTCATAGGCCTCCGCAGCTTTTTTAAAACTCTCTTCTGCCTTGGCATCTCCGGGGTTTTTATCAGGGTGAAATTCAACCGCCTTCTTGCGATAGGCTTTTTTTATTTCAGAGGCACTTGCTCCTTTATTCACTCCTAAAACTTCGTAATAATCTTGCTTCATGGTATCTATTAATTACCAACGACCACTTTAGGGTGTCGAATGATTTTATCGCCTAGGGTAAAGCCCTTCTCTATAACATCAATTATTTTACCTTTTAACTTTTTTGATGGCGCAGCAATTTGAGTAATCGCATCATGAACTTCCGCATCAAAGGCATCTCCTTGTTTCACCTTAATTTCTTGAAGGCCTTTAGTTTTTAAAGTTTCTTTAAACTTATTACTAATGAGTTCAATGCCTTTAAAAAGTTCTTTTTCGTCAGTTTTCGAAAGTTCCTTTAACGCGCGATCAAAATCATCTAAAACAGGCAAAAGCGAAACAATGACTTCTTGACCTGCTGTTTTAAAAAGATCCATTCGTTCTTTAGAAGTCCTTTTTTTGTAATTCTCAAACTCAGCAAAGAGTCGCAAAAACTTATCTTTCTCTTTATCTAGATCTTCTTGTAACTTCTCTTCAGCAGTAAGTTCATTCTGCACTTCTTCTTGTACTTCAGAATTTTCATTTACAGATTCGCTTGTTTCAGAAATAATATCTTCTATTTCCTCCGCCTTTGTTTTTTTACTCATGCGTACTTATACTTTTAACATTGTTTTTCAGGTGGCAAAAGTACTGCCAATTCTTTAAAAATGTCAAAATGTCACTAAAAAAGAAGATCGAAAGAGAAGTGTTGTGTAATCAATTGATAAATCGCTTTAGAAAAAGTAGCAATTACTAGTATTAGGAGGTAAACTCTTTAAGTTGCGAAGATCTGGCAACAATTGAGTCATTTCGCTGAAGTAATAAGTGTTCTAAAGTTCTACCAATATTTTGGTAGTTAAAAACAAAGCCTTCTTCCTCAATTTTTTTACTACTAACACGTTGACTAGCAAACAATAAATTGGACATTTCACCCAAGATCATATGCATCACAAATTTTGGAATATTTGGCAAAAACAGCGGTTTGCGCAAAACTTCGGCAATTTCCTTTACCAATTTGGTATTATTTACAGGATTCGGACTTACTCCATTGTATATACCCTCAAGTTCATTCTCGATAATAAATAAAAACATACGGGCGAGATCAGAACTATGAATCCACGATTGCCATTGGTCACCGCTACCAAAAGCAGCACCTAAACCCATTTGTATAGGTTTCTTCATTTCAACCAAAGCCCCCCCTTTATCAGACAATACCAAGCCAATACGAACTACAGATAGTTTAAAATTATATGTGTTTAAGTTTTCGGCTTCCTTTTCCCAGGCATAGCTTACCTCACTTAGAAAACTACTATCTTTTTCCTTGGAGTCTTCGGTGTAAAAATTAGATAAAGAGCTCGGATATATTCCTATAGCAGAAGCACAGATAACAGAATTAATCTGTGAAGAGTCAACCTGATCTAAACCTGCACGCAAGGTTTTGAGGGAATCTATTCTACTCGCAAGAATTTTTTGTTTGTAACTACTTGTCCACCTTTTCGATATGGCAGCACCTGCCAAATTAATAATAGCGGTAATTCCTTCAAAACATGCAATATCTATTTCTTGCGTATTTGGATTCCAGAAATAGCCTTGATAATTATCCTTAGAAACAATTTTCTTCTTATCTGTAGTCAAATAATTCACGGGAATATCTTCTCGTTCGCAAATGCGCACAATCTCATTACCAATTAGCCCTGTTGCTCCCGTTATTAAAACTTTCATAGGTCAAAGGTATTTTTTTTAGTTAGGCTATGTATAGTCTTTAATTCAGATTTAACACTCTTGCTACATCCGCAAAATGTTACTTATTGCTTTGCTGAAGGTTTAGAAAAAAGGTTTAGAAAAAATGACTACTTCTTTACAGCTCGCAACATTTCTCGCTTGCCAGGAGGGCCAGGCAGGCGTTCTACTTCAAATCCAACAGCTTGCATAGCACGACGCACACTACCTTTTGCTGAGTAAGTTACCAAAACCCCATTGCGCATTAAAGCATTGAACATTTTTTCAAAAATAGCCTCTGTCCATAATTCAGGTTGTACTCGAGCACCAAAGGCATCGAAATAAATAAGGTTAAACACATTCTCATCTGTAATTTCTAAAAAATCCATTTGCCTTTTTAAAATAGTAAACTGATTAGAAATTGAAGTACTTTGTCCCCATTCCGAATGATGCATTTTTAAAAACTGCTGTTCGTAATTAGAAGCTCTTAATTCTGTAATATAGTTGAGTTGGCCAACTTCCTCAGTAGAAACAGGAAATTTTTCAATACCCGTATATTGAATTTCAAGAGCTAACTTTTGCGCTTCTAATAAGGTAATAAGCGCATTTAAACCGGTGCCGAAACCAATCTCTAAAATACCCAGCTTTTCATTTTCAAAAAGTGCAAGGCCGTGTTTAATAAATACGTGGTAAGCTTCTTGAATGGCTCCATGTTTGGAATGGTATTGTTCATTCCAGTCAACAATATGAATTGTCTTTGAACCATCAGCAGTTGTAATAATTTTGCGTTGCAAGCTATTGTTTAATCAAAACACCATCAGCTTCAAAGCCAAAAGATCGCTTTGGTTTACTAATTTTTGCAATTTCAGTTTTTGACTTACCAGCGTCTTCAGCATAATGACGTTGATCATCAACGCTCATTTCTTCAACAAAAGCTAATCCGTTTACAATAACTTCTTTACCCTTTAAATCTTTGGGCATAAAAAAGCTATAATCTTTAAAACGAACCATAGTTTCTTTACCGTCTTTTAGCTCAAGTTTCATCCAACAGCCCTTCGATTGACATACCTCAATTACTTTTGCTGAAAATTTGGTCCGCACCGTATCTGACACCGACATTGCAGCATATTTTTCTGAAATTTCAGAAGCATTCAAAGCGTTCTCATCGCTAATTTGATCACCGAAAGAGGCCATTTCAGGCACCACCATCGGTTCAACAGGCTTTTCTGTTTGTGTATTTTGAGCTTGTAAAGCGCATATACTGATAAAAAACACCGCTAAAATGTTAATTTTCTTCATAATATTCAATATTTCTATTACTTCTACAAAATTGGTCAATTTTGATGAAAAAAAGAGTCCAAATACCATTTAATCGTTAATTTTATTCTTTTAAATTTAATTGAAATGGAAAGTATTTTGAAAAGTCCTATTCGCATTCAAAAATCAGAAAATTCTAAAATTGATCAAGTTGATTTTGACAATTTAGCCTTTGGCAGTGTTTTTTCTGATCACATGTTAGTTTGCGATTATAAAAATGGTTCTTGGGAAACACCAACAATCGTCCCTTATGGCCCTTTAAGTTTAGAACCAGCTGCAAAAATTTTCCATTACGGACAATCGATATTTGAAGGGATGAAGGCTTATAAAGATAATGACGATATTTTTCTTTTTCGCCCTTTAGACAATCATAAGCGGTTTAATATTTCTGCAAAACGAATGGCTATTCCTGAAATTCCAGAAGAATACTTCATGGAAGGGTTGAAAACACTGCTAAATCTTGATAAAGATTGGATTCCGCAGAAAGATGGAAGTGCCATGTATATAAGACCTTTTATGTTTGCTTCGGGAAAAGGTTTTCATGCTTCGCCTGCAGATGAATATAAGTTCTTGATTTGCCTGGCACCGTCGGGACCCTATTTTGCTGGTAAAGTAAAAGTATTAATTGAAGAAAAATATTCTAGATCGGCCAATGGTGGCGTCGGCTACGCAAAAGCTGGTGGTAATTATGCAGGGCAATTTTACCCCACGCAATTGGCAAAAGAAAAAGGATATCATCAAGTTATCTGGACCGATGATCACAAACATGAAAATATTGAGGAAGCAGGTGCTATGAATATCTTTGTGCGCATCAATGACACCTTAATTACAGGTCCTACGAGTGATCGAATTTTAGATGGAATAACGCGTAAAAGTGTTCTTGAAATTGCCAAATCAGAAGGAATAAAAACTGAAGTGCGTAATATTACAGTTAATGAATTGGTTGATACTGCCCAACAAGGTAGTCTTAAAGAGATGTTTGGTGCAGGAACGGCAGCCGTCATTTCGCCAATAGCGACTTTTGGCTTTCGTGATACCGATTACGATCTTCCAGAAATGGAACAGAGCTATGCGATTGATATTAAAAAACGTATCACTGATATTCAGTACAATCGAGCTAACGATCCGTTTGGCTGGCGGTATAAAGTATAAACTTACTTTGGTAAAAGTTCACTAAGTACCCCTAAAAATTGAAAACAGTTGATCTTTAAATAATAAGCGTATGAAAACAATGACTTGCAATCAATTAGGAGGGGCATGTGAATTAGAATTTACTGCAGAAACATTTGACGAAATTGCGGAAATGAGCAAAAAACATGGCATGGAGATGTTTCAAAAAGGAGATCAAGCCCATCTTGAGGCCATGAGCAAAATGCGTAATTTAATGCAAGACCCAAAGGCTATGCAAAATTGGTTTGAACAAAAAAGAGCGGCATTCGAAGCTTTATAAAACCCTAATTTTAGGCATCTAAAATTTGTTGAATGTTTGGCTTAAAATAATTCGGACCCTTAAGAACTTTGCCATCTTCGCGATAAATCGGTTTCCCGTCTGCGCCTAACTTACTCATGTTACTGCGTTGTATTTCCTCAAATACTTCTTCAATTTTATGCTGCATCCCGTGTTCCAAGATAGTACCGCATAAGATATAGAGCATATCGCCTAATGCATCGGCAACTTCTACCATATCATTATTCTGAGCCGCTTCTAAGTACTCTTTGTTTTCCTCATCCATTAAATTAAAACGTAGGGTGTTGGTACTCGCTCCGAGGTCGGCTTTCATGATATTTGAAACGCCTAGTCCGAATGAATTATGAAATAATTCAACTGCTTTGATCTTATCTTGCATAAATGATTGTTTTTGATTTAGATTTGTGTAAAAATAGAAAATATGTTCAGCACTGGACAATGGATTTTTGCAATCCTTTTTGCCTTGGTATTTAGCGGTATTATCATTCTTTCATATAAAAAAGACAGAAAACTACACCTAAAAAACTATAAAGGTGTTAAATGGATTGCAATTATATTTTCAATATTTATAATACTTCTGTTCATTATTAAACATTTGCTTAAAAATTAACAACTATGCTAAGCATACGATAAAACTTACAAATATAGGAAGACTAATTGCTCTTTTTGAACGTATCATATACCAAACAGCGTAAATTTGCGTTAGTATATCAAATACAGGGGCAACATAATGACAACATTCTTTAGCATTTTATTTATTATTATCGTAGTGAATGCCGTAATGATTATTCATAGTCTTGGTAGTTCAAGTAGCAAGGTTAAAAAATCTTCTACCGCCACTACGAAATATGGATTTATCAAAGACCTAGCAGTTCGATTTAATATCTTTTAGATTCAAAAAAGTCGCATAGTTTTATACCTTTGAGTATGAAACAAATGTTTTTGGTATTTATTGGAGGGGGCGTTGGTAGTGTTCTGCGTTATATTATCTCAAAAAACCTCAACAACTATTTTCAACATTTTTTTCTTGGCACCTTTCTAGTCAATATAATAGGGTGCTTACTTATTGGTCTGCTTTTAGGACTTTCGGCAAAAAGTAATTACCTAAGCACTAATCAAGCCTTATTATTATCTACCGGATTTTGCGGCGGATTTACCACATTTTCAACCTTTGCCTTTGAAAAACACTCCTTACTTCAGGCAAATGAACTATTCCATTTTTCCTTTTATACATTTTCGAGTATTATCGTAGGAGTGCTGGCCGTTGCAGTCGGACTCTATATTGCTAAGATCGTTTAGCAATATAATGTATACCTCGTAAGTCAATACTTAAATTTCTTAAATAATACGGCTCATCCTCAATATCTAAATGACGACCTGTATCTGCAATGTGGTTACGGCCATCATCTACAATTAGCAGCAAAGACCATAATCAATATTGCATTTTATATATATTAAAAATGATACCCCTAAAAAAATAGGGGTAATTATTATCAATTTGATAAAAATGATATAACTACCCCTAAAATAACTAGGGTAGAATATAAATTAATATATATTTGACCAATCAACTAAAGTATTTATTATGAAACAAGTCGAAGCAATTATTCGAAAATCAAAATTTCATGAAGTAAAAAAAGCACTGCATGAAATTGAAGTCAATTTTTTCAGCTACTGGGATGTTACTGGTGTTGGAAATGAAAAAAGAGGTCATGTCTATAGAGGCATTTCATACAGCACCTCAGATATTCAAAGACGCTACCTATCTATAGTCGTCTCTGATGAATTTCTAGAACGTACCGTAAACTGCATTTTAGAATCAGCATATACTGGTAACGTTGGCGATGGCAAAATATTCGTCTCAGAAATCAAAGAGGCCTACCGCATACGAACCAAAGAGAACGGCCACGCAGGAATTAATTAAACCAACCCCCTAAAAATAAAGAAAATGGATACTGGATTATTTACAGCAAATAATGTATGGATGATGATTTGTACCGCACTGGTCTTTTTCATGCACACAGGTTTTGCTTTTTTAGAAATCGGATTAACTAGACAAAAAAACACAATCAACATATTATTTAAAAACATATTTATTATTACAGTAGGTTTATTACTCTACTATAGTTGGGGCTTCAACTTAATGTACCCCGGTTTTGGAGAAGACTCCCTCGGAATCATTCAATTTAATTTCTTTGAGAGTTTTGGAATTGGTGCACCTGAAAACGGAATGACTCCTGAATATGCGGATGGCGGTTATACATGGTGGACTGACTTCTTATTTCAAGGCATGTTTGCAGCAACAGCCGCTACTATTGTTTCAGGAGCCGTCGCTGAGCGTATGAAAATTGGCGCATTTATGATATTTACAGTACTCTATATCGGTTTTGTATACCCAATTGTAGGTGCTTGGAAATGGGGTGGCGGATTTTTAGATTCTTGGGGATTTTATGATTTCGCAGGTTCAACTTTAGTACATTCCGTAGGTGGCTGGGCTGCTCTCGTTGCCATTGCTTTACTAGGTTCTAGAATTGGAAGGTTTGGAGAAGATGGTAAGCCCAAAGCAATACCCGGACATAGTATTCCTTTAGCAACTGCAGGGGTTCTAATCTTATGGTTAGGCTGGTTCGGTTTTAATGGCGGTTCTGTACTCTCAGCTGATCCTAAATTAACATCATTGGTTCTTGTTACCACAAGTTTATCTGCTGCCGCTGGTGGCGTTTCAGCCATGATACTTTCCTTTTTTAAATACAAAAACTTAGATCTAACCATGTTTTTAAATGGAATACTAGGTGGACTTGTAGGTATCACAGCAGGAGCCGATTTAATGTCACCAAATGAGGCCATAGTCATTGGTTTAATTTCAGGTATCATTATCGTATTTGGTGTTGCGCTAATAGACAAACTAAAACTAGATGACCCTGTTGGTGCCGTAGCGGTTCACCTCATCTGTGGCATTTGGGGAACTTTAGCCGTGGGTATCTTTGGCAACTTGGCCAGCGGCAGTCAGTTCATGACGCAACTATATGGAGTACTAATAGTTGGGGTGTTTTGTGTGATTACCTCAGGAATTATTATTGGAGCTCTTAAAGCCATATCAGGAATTCGAGTTTCGAAAGAAGAAGAACTTCAAGGCTTAGATCTTCACGAACACGGTATGGATGCCTACCCAGATTTTACTAACGATTAAATAAAAGTGAAAGACAAACGGAGCGTTTTGCAGAACGCTCCGTTAAAAAATAATCTTTCAAAAATTCAATTCAACATTCAAAAAATCCCACTGGGATCATCTAAAATTTAAATTTATGAACACGATTACAATTACAAAATACGTAAAAAATATATTTTCATTAGCAATTATGGTGTTAGCATGTAGCAGCACATTTGCACAAGAAACAGAAGAAGAAGCAAAACCAGCGCTGAACCTTAGTGGTAGTGTTGATGCCTATTTTAGAACTACTTTTGGTGAAGCAGGAGTTTCTTCAACATCAAATGGCACTTCATTCGCAAACCAAACGGGTTTCGCCTTGGGTATGGCAAATCTAATCGGGTCTTATGAGAACGGTTCTGCAGGCTTAGTGGTCGATTTAGTCTTCGGACCGAGGGGTACTGAGGCTACTTTTAATAATGATGTTTTAAACGGAATCATCAATCAAGCCTATGTTTATTGGAATGTTTCTGATAAAACTACTTTAACTATCGGACGCTTTAACACCTTTTTAGGGTATGAAGTAATTGCGCCTCAGGCAAATTTTAATTACAGTGTATCTCACTTATTCTCTAATGGCCCATTTTCTCATATGGGCATTAAAGCAGATTTTACATTATCTGATGATGTCAGTTTAATGCTTGGTATTATGAATCCTTGGGACACGAATGATATAACCAGCACTGGTGAATATTCATTTGGTGGTCAATTGGGTTTTTACGGTCAGTATCTGAATCTATATTATGACAGTGGTGAAAACGATGGTTTAGGATTTGAAATTGACTATACTGGTGGGTTTGATCTTTCTGATTCTTTTTTCTTTGGAATAAATGCAGCCTATAATTCCAATTCTGCAACAGACACTGGATTCTACGGAGCAGCAATTTATCCCCAGTTAAAAGCATCAGATACCTTTTCAATAGGATTAAGAGGTGAGTATTTTGTTGCGACTTCAGAAGGTTCCGAAGACGCTCCCGTAACAGCATTAACGCTAACTGGTAGTTTTACAAAAGACAATCTTATTATTAAACCAGAAATTCGTTTAGATAGCTTTGGCAATGATTTCGAACCGTTATTTGATAATGACGGCAATGCCACCAATAGCCTTTCTTCATTTGCTCTAGCGGCCATCTACTCCTTCTAAAATATAGTTTAGTTAGTTTATTAAGTTGAGTTATTTAGTTAAAGGTTCTACAGTTTATGTAGAACCTTTATTTTTTAATTCTCGAAGGCCTTTACCCCTGCCAAAATTTTAGTCCTCAATGTATTGACAGAAGGCACTATAGGACAAGAGTACTTTGGATTGTAGGCACAATAAGGATTATACGCTTTATTAAAGTCTACCGTAATCACATCACTTTCAGGAATTCTAAGGTCAATATAACGACCGCCACCATAGGTCTCTTCCCCATTAGTCAAATCTTTAAACGGCAGAAATAAATAATCTTCATATCCTTCCTCCTGCTTTAAATCTTCGTTTTGATACAACTCTAATTCATACGGACTGCCCGCAATACTAAATTGAATGATACCATAAACCACCTCTTTTGACTGTCTACCCGTTGTAGTAGCCATTAAAAATGGTTTAGCATTCGGTGTTCTTATAAACTTTGCTTCTATTACTAAGGTAGAATCTGGTTTAAAAAAATTCAAGCCCTCAAAATTCTTCTTATCCTTATCACGCAAAGGAGAAATTTCTGGGTTTTTAAACTCTGAATTTAAATCTTCTTGAAAGCGAAGAATTTCCTTTAAAACATCACTTTTTTCAGATAAAATATCTTTCTGAATTAGATCGTGATACTTCTTATTTTCCTTACATCCTGATAACAACAAGCATATCAAAACAACAGGCCACAAATAATTTTTCATTTGCACTACTTTGTTTTACAAAAATACGATTTATAGTATTTCTTGTTTGAGCAATAGAGTTGTAATTTGCAGGCTTAATTCCCTTGTTATGAAAAATTTAGCATACCTCGCCTTATGTTTATTAACCATCACTTCATGCAATAAGCACAAGAAGACAAGCCCTACGGTATTAAATGAAACCAGAGTACTGCCTCAATTACAACCCGACCGTTACAATGTTGCCTTTTTGATCATGGATGGCACCTATAATACGGAATTCACAGCACCTTTTGATATTTTTCAGCACACCCAATATCGCAAGCAAATTAAAGCCATGAATACCTTCACTGTGGCTAATACATTGAAGCCAATAACTACTTTTGAGGGAGTTCGCATTCTTCCTGATTATGATTATACTGTTGATAATTTACCGCAAATAGATATTCTAGTAGTACCAAGTGCCGAGCACCATTTAGACAGTGACTTGAAAGATACGAAGATGCTCAACTTTGTAAAAGAGGTTGCCCACAATGCGCTATATGTAACCAGTCATTGTGATGGTGCATTTGTATTAGCTCAAGCAGGACTTCTCAACGAAGTAAGTTCAACTACTTTTCCGAGTGATATTGAAAAATACAAGAAAATGTTTCCACATTTAAAAGTGAAAGACAGTGTTCTTTTTGTACATGATGGCAAATATATCACCTCTGCAGGGGGTGCCAAAAGTTTTGAAGCCGCGCTCTATGTCTGCGAAATTTTATATGGCAAAGAAATTGCTGAATCTTTAGCTCTTGGTCTTGTTATTGATTGGAAATTAAGCGAAGTACCAAAATTTATTGCTACTGATTAAGTCAAAAAACTTAGTGCCTTGTTTCTTTCCAGTATTTACGAATAACTGAGTTAAATTCTGGCGTAATTCGTAATAGGGCAGTATGTTCAAGTTTATACAGTTCTTCTTTATTGGTATACCCAATTTTCAATAACTCTTCTAAATAATAAAGTGCAGTACCGTAATCTTCTACCCTTGCACTATGAGAAATAACTTTGAGGTACGGTAAGGCGTTAGAAGAATCAGTAATTGTATTTATCATCCATAATAAAGTGACTGCCTCTTCATCAACAGGAATATTAGCATTAATAATATCTAAATTATCTGCAATAAGTGCATTTAAATATCCCTTCAATCGAGCTCCCATATGTCGTGTGTCAACATTTGCACTTCCTAAATACTTATTAAGTTCTTCAATCTGATATTTCCACCATCCTAAGTTATTATAATTATAGGCTGCTACATCTTCTTCCATGAAATAAGCATATTCATCCTTAAGAAAATTTTCTTTAAATAACGCATTATTCAAACTACGAAGATTTGACCTATACGCTTTGGTCCTTTTAAGTGTCTTCAAATCTAATTTCAGCGAATCAACATATTTAGAGCCCTTATAGGTTTTAACCATATCTAGCAATTGACCATGAGCTCGTACCGGTCTATCTAATTTTACTAATGCACTAATACGCCCTAAATCTTCTCGATACGCCTTTTCAATAAACTCAGAATTGGGCGGCAAAATATTCGAATTAATTGCCGCTACAGTAAAAGCTTTTAAAGCTCGTGATATATATTCTTCATAAGGCAAATTTTGATTGCCTTCGTAAACAAAAAGTTGATTTTGAAATTTTAGCCTATCCAACACTAATTTAGAGTTCAGCATTTGGGTGTAATTGTAATCCATAACACTTACAATACCAATAAAATGAAATTTATTTTTTGTACTTAATACTTCTTTATTAGGTATGGCAGCACCAAAAGAAAGAATCCCTTGAATATCACTAATAAATACAGGCATTAACGCCGCCATCCTAGCCCCATCATTAAAGCCTGCCGTATATACTCTTTCTTTTTGAATAGGTAAGAGGCTATTAACAGAATGAAACAATCTGTTTGAAATCAACACATTTTCAGATAATTTCAACGAATCATTAATCGCTTTGGACGCAGCCAAAATGTAGCCCTCTTTTTCAGCAGCATTTACAAATAAACTGATGGCTTGCTTAGCCCTTCCTTTGATATCGTAAACAAAAACGATAGGCCATTGTTTGTCTAGACTGAAGTTTTTAGGTAAATAAAGAGCGAAGCTTTCAGAAAGTGAATCATTGACCTGCAAATCATCAATAATTCGTCCTTTTTTCAAAGTCAATTGCTGAGTCCAAGCACAAAAACAAGTTATCAGGAAAATAAAAAGTAAAGCTTTTTTCATATGCACAATAGTCATCAAAAACCTAGCCAAATTATTTTATTCAATCGAAATTCAAGGGAATCTACTTATTTTAAGAAGAAATCAATAAATAGCAGCGAACTACTCTCCAATACTTCCCATTTCAACGCCTTCAGAATAAGCTACTTTTATATTATTTGCATTAAAAGCACTTTTAATAGCTTTGTTTGACTCAAAAATCACAGACCAATAATCATTAGGCACTACGTAGGGTCGCACTAGTAATTCAATACTATGGCTATCAAAAGTCTTAATACCTATATCAGGCACGGGTTCTTTTAATACTTTAGGCAACTTTAAGAGCGCATTAGTAATCACCTGATGGACTTTCGGAAAACTCTCATCATAAGGCATGGTAACTGAAAGTTCTAAACGAATCATACCTTTTTCAGAATAATTGGTAACGACAGAATCGGTTATCATTGAATTCGGTATGATCAAAATTTTATTACCTGGGGTTAAAACGTCAGTACTAAAAATACCTATTTGTTCTACCTTTCCGAATTTATCTTCTAATTGAATCCAATCACCAATTTTATAAGGTTTTAAGGTCAAAATTAAAATACCAGAGGCAAAATTACCTAAACTCCCCTGTAAAGCCATCCCTACGGCAAAACCAGCAGCTGCTAATATAGCAACCAAACCTGTTAGATCGGCCCCGATAACAGAAGCAATAGCAAATAATACCGCTCCTTTCATTACGATACCTGCAGTGGACTTTATAAAAGGTCGCAAGGTTTCAGAAAAACCTGTCCGCTCTAAGGCCATGCCTAAAAGCTCTACTAACTTTTTTACAATTTTGAAACCAAGCCAAAGTATAACACCAGCGAGAACAATCTTTGGCAAAAAGAATACTATTTTATCAATAGCTATTTGTAGGTACTCATTAAATTTTTCAAATTCCATGATCTAAAATAAATGATAAAAAAGTTTAACAACAAATATTTGAAGAAATTTTATACCGTAAAATCTTACGTTAAATTTCGTTTTAAGATGGGTGCATTAGAAATAACATTTGACAAAACGATATGTGTTCTTGTTTCTCCGTACTGAATTAACTTATCAATAAATTTTTCTAAATGAAATTGATCCTTCAAAATAACCTCCATTACAATATTCTCGTTTCCAGTAATTCGATAACAATTAATGACCTCATTAAAACCAGTTACAATACTTAAAAACGGCTTTAATTTACCCATAAAAGCGCGTAAAGTTATAATTGCCTTCAGCTGATGACCGGTTTTAGCATGCGACACCTCTGCAGTATACCCTTCAAGTATTTCTAGATCTTCCATCTTTTTTACTCGCTCAGCAACTGCAGGAGGGGTTAAGCCCACTTTTCGACCGATATCAGCATAAGAAATACGTGCATTTTCTTGTAAACTCTCTAAAATCTTCCAATTTAAGTCATCAATATTTACTTTCATTACTAATTAATTAAAATACTTTAGTTTACAAAGTAAAAATAATAATTTACTTTATATTAGCAAGAATAATCTCGCAACTACGGAGTAACTTTATAGTACAAATTGCTAGAAAAATATCATGACATCCAAAAATTTAGGATCCTTTCCTGTATATCAAAAAGCACAATCACTTTATGAATTGAGCCGACACCTTGTGTCTTATGTTTCTTTTAATAAAGATCTGGTTAAATTGTATCAATCAAACAGCCTTAGAGATAGTATTGCAACTGCACTTTTAACCGATGTAAAACTAATTACGACTAACGTCAGCGCAGCGCTTTCTTCAAAATCATATGGTGAAAGATTACGGAGTACAACATTCGTAAATGTCATGATCAGCAATATTAGTTCGTATTGTAAAGGTTTAGAAAAAGATGGTGTAAAAGAAAAAGACTATTTGAATTTGCTTCAAAATGAAATTGCCAGTTTTAAAACTACTTTTAAAAATTGGAGAAACTCTTTACCTAGTGCTGATTAAATCCTTAAAAATTATTTCTTTCCGTACCCTATTCTGAAATCACATTTTTAACTTAGTTTGATGTTTTTAATATACTACTTTTGAAAAAAAGTATCGGTGAAAACAACACTTTTAATTCATTGTTCTGATCAACCGGGCATCGTCTGCGCCATCACAGGTTTCATTCACAGCCGCGGTGGTAATATTATATACTTAGATCAACACGTTGACAAAGATGCTAACGTCTTTTTTATGCGTCTAGAAAGTGAGTATATTACGACTGACTTTTCAATTGCAGATTTCAAAAGTGAGTTTGAAAGTAGTATTGCCATTCCTTATCACATGCAATGGAATGTTTACGATGACATTTCGATTCCGAAAATGGCCATATTTGTTTCAAAATACAATCACTGTTTATATGATTTATTAAGTAGACATCAATCTGGCGAATTAAAAATTGAAATCCCGTTTATTATTAGCAATCATGATGATCTAAAACATATTTCTGATCAGTTTCAAATTCCTTTTTACCACATACCCGTCACCAAAGAAACCAAACAAGAGGCAGAAAAAAAACAGTTAGAATTACTTCAACAACATCAAGTAGATTTTATAGTTTTGGCTCGCTATATGCAAATATTAAGTGGCACTATAGTACATAAATACCCAAATAAAATCATTAATATTCATCATTCTTTCCTGCCCGCTTTCGCTGGAGCAAAACCCTATCATGCCGCTTTTGAAAGAGGAGTGAAAATTATTGGCGCTACAAGTCATTACGTGACCACAGAACTCGACGCGGGGCCAATTATTGAACAAGACGTTATTACGGTATCACATGCACATCATATCGAGGATTTTATTGGGAAAGGAAGGGATTTAGAAAAAATCGTTCTGGCACGTGCGGTTAAAGCGCACCTCAATCGCAAAACAATTGTCTACAATAATAAAACCGTGATATTTTCGTAATTCCGGAGCTTTTTAAATGCTCTTGAAAATTATTCTCGCGTTTGACATACTAAACTCCAAATAAATACGTTGTAATTCACGAACACAATAACGAAAAGTTGTCTTTGATTCTCAACAAGGACAAAATAAGTTTTGAGTTAGTAATTTTTTGAGTTAGTTAGTTAAAACCGGTGGGAGCACCGGTTTTTTTATTTACACAAGTCTAGTTTTCAACATTGACCAAAATATTCTGAAACCCGTGACTCACTCCCTTTTATTTTAGGCTTAACGGTCTCAATGACATACCATTAATAGTAAACTATTATCGGAGCTTACTTTGTCACCCCTTTTTTTTCGGCATAATTCTTAATAATTCGTTAACTTATAGGTAGCTAATTCACACATTTAATGAGACAACTAGGATTGCTTATTATCTTCTTATTTGTATTTTCAAAAAGTTACTGCGGCAATTTTTTAGAATCAAAAGTAATAGCATCAGTATGTCTGGGTGAATCAACAAGCTTTTTGAGTACAAAAAAAAACACTAGTATTCTAACTGCCTCCTATCAGAGTACAATTAAAAGTCGAGGTCAAGAAATTCCTTCAGCGAAATTAAATTTACTTTCTTTTATCTATCTATATGTTGCACTCATTGGTTTCTATATTGCTGTCGTATTACATTTTAATAAAAAAGTAGAAACCGCTTCCAAGGTCCTTATTAGCTGCTTTATTTTTATTCATTCTGTATTTATTTTTCACATATTCTTATTGCTAACAAAATATCAATATCAATATCCGCACACTTATAGGATTTCGACGATTTTTTCATTTCTATATGGCCCCCTACTTTATTTTTATTTCAAGCGAATTACCATAGATTACAAATTCAAAAAAATAGACTTTCTTCATTTACTACCTACTCTTCTTTTTGCTATATACCTATTACCGGGTTACATGATGTCGGCAGATCAAAAATTAGAAATAATGCTAGGGCGAACTAGTGCAGGCCGGAGTTTCTCTGATATTGGCATCATTATCTTCAAACTATTATCGCTAATTATTTATGGTCATTTTATAAGAAAACTCTATTTAAAATCAAAAACTAACGATACGTTAAGCGAGGGTAACAAAAAGTGGCAGAAAAATATTTTCATCATTCACTTTTCATATGTGATCTCATATGCCGTATACGGTTCACTTTTAGCTAGTAATATTCATTTTGGTTTTCTATTTCATATGCAAGTCATTTGTATGGCCTCCATGGTAATTTATTTAGGCTATTCGGCAAATGTACAACCCGCTATTTTCAATGGTTCATTTAATTTCAATAGCTTTTTTCAGAAATATGAAAAATCTGGACTTACTCAAAGCTTATCACTTGAATTAAAAGATAACCTTGTTCATTTATTCGAAGAGGAAAAAGTGTACAAAAAAAGTGACATTTCATTAGAAACCATCGCTGTAAAACTTAATACAACCAGACACAATGCTTCGCAGGTTATCAATGAACATTTTAAAATGAGTTTTCATGAGCTTATTAATAGCTATAGAATACAAGAAGCAAAATCACTTCTTAACAGTGATACTCAAAAGAATTTTAAAATAATTGATATAGCCTATGAAGTCGGATACAATAATAAAGTTACATTTAATAAAGCTTTCAAGAAAGATACGCAGCTCACACCTAGTCAATACCAGAGAACTGTATTAGCTTCATAAATAAATAGAGTCGTTGCTATATTTGATAAACTAGATTTTGAAACTTTATAATTTGTAAGTAATTAGTTAAGTTCTTACGAATACACTAATTATATAACAAAAACCATCTGCATCATTTTTTCTAGTAATTCTAAAATCTAATACATACTTATCTTCTATAAGCTCATTTCAAGTTATTGAAACATAATTTCATTAATAAACTTCTTGAATAAAATAAACTTAATTAGTAGCTAGTCATTTCGCAGTATTTTAAATTTATAAATACCTGTATTATTAAAGCATCAACCCACGTTTCTTTACTCAAAAAGCACAAATAGATTGGTATATCATTCCTCTCAAAACGTAAACTGACGGTAACTTTTATTCGGAGCAGTAAAGGTTTATAGGCATTTCCCAAAATATGTTAAGCTAAAGTTAATTTCGTTCTTAATGACTATTTCGATGTATAAAGACAATCTCAAAATTTACTTCTAAAAACTTTATTTAAATCTCAATTATTAGAGTAATTATTTGAGTTAGCGAACATCTTCAAAGCTTCATTATACATTTAACTTTAAACTAATAAAGAATGAAAAAAACAATTAATTGGTTGTTCATGTTATTTCTATTAGGAATATCATGGACACATGCACAAAACAAAACTATTACTGGTACAGTTACAGATCAAGATGGTCAACCATTGCCAGGCGTTAATATTGTAGTAGAAGGTACTACGAATGGCACTCAGACAGATTTTGATGGTAATTATTCGATCAATGCCGAAGAAGGTCAAATACTGCTATTTTCCTATATCGGTCAAAAAGAACAAAAACGAACCATTGGCGCAAGCGATACAATTAATGTTCAGATGGTAGAAGATGCCGAGGCTCTTGAAGAAGTCGTTGTTACTGGAGTAGCATCTGGAACATCGAAAAAGAAGGTTGGTGTTGCAGTGAATTCTGTAAAAGCGGAAGACCTTCAAGAAAACGGAGCGCAATCTTTAGATCAGGCCTTACAAGGTAAAATTGCTGGAACAGTTATTCAATCAACTTCTGGGCAACCAGGGCAGCAACAAAATATTGTCTTAAGAGCAATTAACAGTATAAATAGCTCACAACCAATGATAATGATAGACGGGGTAGAAGTTCTTTCCTCTCAAAGTAGTCAGGGAGGAGCTTCAAATTTAAGTTCGCGTCTGGCAGATATCGACTTTACAAATATTGAACGTGTAGAAACAATATCGGGTGCTGCCGCTGGTACTATTTATGGTGCTCAAGGTGCAAATGGAGTGATTAATATCATAACAAAAAAAGGCCGCATAGGGAAAGCTAAAGTTAGTATCCGTTCGAATGTTGGTGTTTCAAATGTCATAGCTGATGACGCATTTAGAAGGTCTAGATTTCACAAGTATAGCGTTGACGGTGAAGGTTTTATAACCACTACCGATGGCACAAGAGTAACTGATTTCAATGATTCAGGACAATACCTTCAAGCAGATACCGACGAAGTTGATGTAAACGGTACTGGTCTTGGTGCTGAAGGTATTAATGACAGACCTTTTGCCGAGGAAACATTTGATGCCATCGATCTTATTTTTAGTGATGCCTTCAATTTCACCTATGGCGCATCTGTTTCAGGCGGCTCGGATAAAATCAGCTATGCCGTATCAGGAAATAGAACAAATCAAGAAAGTGTTCTAATTGATGGCGAATATGTGAAATATGATGCCAGAATTAATTTAGGAATTGATTTAAGTGATAAATTAAAGATCAACACAAGATTCGATGTTATTAACTCTACTAATACTACAGGAACCAATACTGATAATGCGAATAACAATAATTTAATTAATGGTACATTTCAGTCATTGCCATATATTGATTTTAACAGAACAAATACAGATGGTGATTTAGTAGTAACACCTGATCTTACAGATGCAAATTCTTCAAACCCCTTTTTCTTTAGAAACATTCAGGTAAGAGAGGATAGAATTAGCAGATACATTGCGAATCTAAATATTGATTATAAGCCTTGGGAAGTATTAAGCTTAAATGCAAAATACGGTTATGATACATACACCCAGAATTTCAGGTTCTTTCAAGAAAACCGAAGTGACCATGAACAATCATCAGACATAGGAGGCAGCGTAAATGGTAGAATTAACTTAATCACATCTCAAGAATATTTTCAAAATTTATTGGCTTCTGCTAACTTAAATTTTAATTTCAAGGAAGATTTAAATGTGGACATTGATCTTAACTCTGCTACAACATTTACTTTTGATTGGAGAGATCGTCTCTTTTCTCAAAATAGTGTAAGTGGCACTGATAATCCGTTTGGCCAATTCGGAGATTTTAACATTAATCAATCCGCTACTAAAACATTCAATGGTTTTGCGGCGCAACCGTTTAGAACCTACGGATTCTTAATTAACCAAAAATTTGATTTCGGTTCTCTTTTCGGATTCTCGGCTGGTTTAAGAAGAGATTTTTCAAACCGCTTCGGATCAGGTCAAGATTTTACCTTTCCACGGGCTGATATATATTTCAATATTGCTGATCTAGGAGAAGGTGATTTCTTTCGCCTATTTAAACTGAGAGCTGCTTATGGAGAAGCCGGTATTCAACCACCTTTTGGCCAAAATTTATTAACGCTTTCTGGTCTAACTGCAGGTAATGAAGTTGGTTTTGCTTTTCCAAGTACTATTGCAAATGAAAATTTAAAAGTAGAAACGTCAAGGGAAATAGAAATAGGTTTAGACTATGATTTTCGCCTAGGTTCTGAAACCTGGTTCTCTAGAATATATGGATCAGCCAACTACTTCGATAGAGAAACAAATGATGTGATTTTCTTTACGGAAACACCTCCAAGTTCAGGTTCTGGACAAGGTTTTGACAATGCATACGACATTACCAGTGATGGTTTCGAATTCAGTTTAGATACCAATATTTATAATAACGATAATTTCGGATGGAATTTTGGAGCTAGATTTTCAAAAAGCAAAGCTATTTTAGCTAGAACAAAAACTGGGTTACCTTTAGTAATTTCAGACAATTTTGTACTTGAAGAAGGTCAAGAAATCGGTTCATTTTCTGTATTTAAAGTACTGGAAAGTTTAGACGAAACAGACTTAGAGGGTAACGCAATAATTGCGACTGCTGACCGCAATAATTTTACAATAGTTCCTGAAAGCGGTTATGTGGTCAACAAAAATTCTGGTCAAGTCGTTTTAACACCTGACAAAAGAACTTTAGGAAGCTCTCAACCAGATTTCGTCATGACTTTTTTAAATGATTTTCGATACAAAGATTTTTTAAAGCTCTCAGTTCAATTTGATTGGTTCAAAGGTTTGGACGTCTATACTAGAGGAAGGCAGTGGATGTACCAAAGTGGTCTTCAGGTACATCCTGATACTAGTGTACCCGTGTCTATTGAAGATCCGACGGGCACAGTACAAACAGGTGCTTTTGTTGCTTACTATAACTCCCTTTATAACGTAAACACTCCTGTCAGTCATTTTATTGAAGATGCAAGTTTTTGGAGAATGCGAAATATAAGTCTCACCATTAATGTCAATAATGTTGCAAAATTGGACTTTTTAGACAATTTAGATGTAACCATCTCCGGAAGAAACTTATTGACTTTCACAAAGTACGAGGGTCTTGATCCTGAAGCAGCGCGAAACTTTGGAAATACCTTCCAACGCGGTTTTGACGAATTCACGCACCCAAATACAAAAAGTATCAACTTCGGTATGAACATAACATTTTAAAATTGCTAATATGAAAACACATTTTAATTATTTAGGACTTCTGCTCTTATTCTTATTAATAAGTTCGTGTGAAGATAATTTACTGGATACAAATATAAATCCTGTTAATACCAATGACCCAACCCTTAATGCAACGGTAAGTACTGTGGCAGGATTAGAGACTATTGCAAAGGGAGTCTATCCACACACTATTGATGGCAATAGAAGTGTTTATTTTTGGTTTGTGTATGGATACCACGAAACCATGGGAGATGTAATGACAATGCCATGGGGGAACTTTGGCGGTCGTTGGGTCAATCAAACGCAACAAGTGATTTTGGACGATGGTACTACCGTAAACCCTCCTGCTGGTGGCCCTCAACCCGGTGAAATAGCGCAACGTAATACGCGCGGTGCCGGATCTGATAACATGACGCAGTATGAATGGTTCGATATGTATGCTTTGAATTCGCAATCGAATATAATACTAGCAGCGATTGAAAACCTAACAGACGCAACTCCTTCACAAGAAGATGCATTTAGAGCTTGGGCTTTATGGTGGAAGGCGTATGCATATCATCGAATTGGTTCCATGTATGAACAAGGGCTTGTTGTAAATGAGGTAGGCGAGATTAATAATAACTTTGTTAATCGAACTGAGATCATTTCTGAATCAAACAATGTTCTTACCCAACTTAGTGCTATTTTAGATGGAGTTTCAGATGTTGGAGCGTTTAATACTTCATTTAACAATTTTCAACTTGATATTTCCGAAAGCGCTGTTAATTTAGAAGGGTTACGCGAAAATATAAACACTCTTAGAGCCCGAAATTTAGTTTACAATACAAAAGTCGTAGAAATGACAGAAAGTAACTGGAACAGTGTCATTCAATTAACAAATGAAGGAGTTCTTGACAACGACCAAGCATTTATAATGAAATCAGAAAATACCGTCTTAGATAACGCATGGCTTCCGGGTAGGGTAACAGGGTTCTGGTATCTCCCAAGTCCAAGATTGATACAAGATATAAATGATGGAGATGCCCGATTATTAAATTACTTTGAAGAGTTTAATTTTCCAAATCCTCGAGGTAGAGGCATTCAATACGGTTGCAACTATTTTTGGTTAGACGAAAGTCCTATCGTAAGCTCTGTAGCCGGCAATGCTACAATGTTTTACGCTGGTTCTCATGAAGAAAACCTCCTCTTGCGTGCAGAGGCAAAAATAAGAACAAGTGACATTGAAGGTGGGCTTGCTGATTTAGACACCGTCAGAAGTATGCAAGGTTCAGGTCTTGCACCAACTGTAGGAGCCGGCTTTACTGAAGATCAAGCGCTTGAGGAAATTAGAAAAGAACGTAGATTAGCACTTATTATGAGATCTGTTAATTTTTATGATGCCAGAAGATATGGAGTTTCTTCAGGAAACAGAACTGGGGCACATGTATTAGATCAAGATGGTAATTTAAATACCAATGCCACAATAACATATGGATATTTAGACTATTGGCCTGTACCTGCATTCGAGAGTGATTTTAACCCTCCAGGAGGTTCACAGAATTAATAATTATTTTTGAACCGCATACAATAAAGCCGCTTTATAAAACAAAGCGGCTTTTTCATCAAACGAGTATTTACTATCTAATTTTTAGTAGTTTTTATGAAAGAAGTAACCTTAGTCTTTATTCTATTGTTCAGTGTTTCTTGTCAAAAAAAGAAATTAAAAGAAAGCCTATTTACCGAGGTTGATTCAGAAGTAACAAAAATAAACTTCAAAAATTCAATTTCTGAAAGCTCACAATTAAACATTGTCAATTACATTTACTTCTATAATGGCGGCGGCGTTGCATCAGGAGACATTAATAATGATAACTTACCAGATTTGTTTTTTACGGTCAATCAAGGCCCTAATAAGTTATATATAAACCAAGGCAATTTTCAGTTTAAAGACATTTCAAAATCTGCTCAGATAGAGGGAAATAGCTCATGGAATTCAGGCGTTACAATGGTTGACATCAATAATGATAGCTACCTTGACATCTATGTTTCGGCAGTTTCGAATATTCTTAATTTCAAAGGCAAGAATGAGCTTTTTATTAATAATGGTGACAATACTTTTACAGAACGGTCAGAAGAATATGGATTAAATATTGAAGGATTTTGCACACAATCTTATTTTTTTGATTACGACAATGATGATGATTTAGATGTTTATATTGTTAGGCACGCAACCCACACTTCAGCCTCTCATGGCCCATCAAACATAAGAATCAAACGCAAAGAACTCGTTGGAGATTTATTATTAAAAAATGACCAAGGAAAATTTGTTGATGTAAGCCAGGAGGCAGGAATATACGGAGGTGCAAACAGCTATGGCTTAAGTGCTTCTATAGGAGATTTTGACAATAACGGTTTTGAAGATATATATGTATGTAATGATTTTCATGAAGATGATTATTATTATTTAAATCAAGGTAATGGAAAGTTTATAGAAAGTCTTCAATTAAACTTCACCTACACAAGCAGGTTTTCTATGGGATCAGATGCCGCAGATCTAAACAACGACAACCAATTAGATATAATTACGCTTGATATGCTTCCGAATGATGAAGATATAATTAAAGTATCTGATGGCGATGTTTCTTATGAGGTTGAACAACAACTTCAAAACCTTGGTTATCAATATCAATATTCAAGAAACATGTTACAAATGAATAGCAATGGTAATTTCTATGAGGTAGGCCAAAATAAAGGTGTCTCAGCAACAGATTGGAGTTGGGGTCCCTTGATAGCAGATTACGATAATGATGGTCAACAAGATTTATTTATAAGTAATGGTATTCCAAAAAGGCCTAACAATCTTGATTTCATGAACTATATTTCAAACCAATTCAGATCAAAAAGCAAGCATGATAAATCAAATAGATGGTTGGTAAAATCTTTGACGGCAATGCCTGAAGGGAAAGTACCTAACAAATATTTTAAGGGAGATGGTGTTTCTTTTATTGACAAAACATCAGAATGGAGTTCAAACATGCCAACTATTTCTAATGGCAGTACCTATGCAGACTTAGATAATGATGGAGATCTTGACTTAGTTACAAACAACATCAATGCCAAACCAACTATTCTGAAAAACAATTTAAAAAAACCTTCAAACTATTTAAAAGTCAAATTAAAATACAATGATAACAATCATTTTGGAGTTGGATCAAAAGTCACTTTATTTTCAAATGGCCAAATCAAGTCACGTCAATTATTGCTCTCTCGAGGTTTTATTTCTTCAGTAGAGCCTATACTCCACTTCGGGTTGGGTGATATTAAAACCATTGACTCTTTAATTGTGCAGTGGCCAAATAAGCACTATGAAAGATTTTATATCGATTCAATAAATCAATCTGTTGCTCTAAATTTTGGCAAAGGCGTATCCGCTGTGCAGAAAATCCAACTAGCAAAACATCCCTTACTAACTAAAGTCGATGAGAACAATAACCTAAGGTTTCTTCACAAAGAAGATGATTATTTAGATTGGAATATTAATAAACTGAGTAGTTATAAAATCAGTGCACAAGGCCCTGCTCTCGCCATTTCGAATAACGAACTAATTTTTATCGGCAACGGCGCCAAATCACCTGCAGAATTGCATATATGGAAACATAATAGTTTTCATAATGTCAAAAGTCCCGCATTACTAAAAGATGCTGCTTACGAAGATACCGCTGCCGTTTTTTTCGATTTTGATTTAGATGGCGACGATGACCTTTACGTAGTTTCTGGTGAAAGTAGCCAACCTAAAATCTTTAAGAAAGATCGATTATATATAAATAATGGTAATAATGTTTTTAAAAAAAGAGAAGATGCTGTTCCAAATGAAACCTCGTTTAATGGTAGTGTCGTTAAAGTTAATGACTTCGATAAAGATGGTTACGATGATGTCTTTGTTGGTGCAAAAACAAATTCATCATTTGCAAGTAAGTCGGCATCCCTGCTATTAAAAAATAACAAAGGAACTGGTTTTTCAGTATCTCAAATTTTTGATGATATTGATTTTGTATCTGATGCCGTTTGGTTTGATGTTGATAATGACGGCTGGAAAGACTTAATAATTGCCTCTGAATGGAACTATATTAAGGCCTACAAAAATGTTGCAGGAAGTCTGGTAGCGGAACAGAATTGGTTTCCCGAAGAAACTAAAGGCTTGTGGCAACACTTAAATCTTTTTGATATTGATGGTGATAACGATCTAGATTTGATAGTTGGTAATTGGGGGGAGAACTCTAAATTACAAAGATATATTGACAATGGAATATCGTTATGGATTAATGATTTTGACAATAACGGCACAATTGATCCAATTATTTGTTTCAAAGAAAATGATAAATATATCCCCATTCAATCTAAACAAATATTGTCATCGCAACTTACTGTTTTAAACAAAAAGTATAATTCAAACAAAGAATTTGTTGGTATTGGGATGAAGGATATGTTTTCTGAAAATATAATTCGCAAAACTGTACCTAAGGAAATAAACAATTTAGCTAACGGATATTTTATAAACGAAGGGGGTAAATTCTCAAATTTTATTGCTTTTGAAAACAAAATGCAGTTATCATCAATTAATAGCTCTACAACTTTAACTAACAAAAATATTGGCCACCCTTATTTACTAACAGTTGGCAATATATTAGACACTTCGCCAAATATAGGACAGATAAATTCCATTAATGGTTTTGTGATTTTTCCTAAAAATAAAAAAAACGATACGTACCAAAGAACACCAAACTTTTTTTCATTAAGCAAAAAATCGAATAAAAAAATAGATGTGCTCTATACCGAACGTGACACCTTAATACTTGTAGCTACGAATAATGACAGTTTACAAGTAATGAAATATAGTGAAGTGTATAAACAATAATTTTAAATACGTAACCCTTAACTAATATCGAATATTTTAGTTTACAGGTAGTTTATTTGCGACGTTATCACTCGCTCTTGTAAATTAATAGTAAGCTTTCTTCGGTTAAGGAAATGTTGATAAGCATTTCCCAAAAATATATGAAGAGTACCTTACTTTGAATAAGAAATAACGTTCGTTGTTATTAAAATAAAGCAACCCTGAAGTACTTCTCTTAAAAAGAACATTTGTCTCAATTTTAGAGTAATATTTGAATTAGCTGTCAATAAAATTCAGGGTTGCATCTTTTAATTAACCAATAAATTACTGCGATAATTGCCTTTTGACCTTATTCTTGCCAAAACCTTGTAATGCAGAAACAGGAATAGCAATTCTTTTATCTTCACATAAATTAGTAACATAATCAACAACAATATTGTTGAATATTTGAGGCTGTTCAACATTCACCACATGACCACAGTGTTCTATTATTAGAAGACTCGATGCGGTATGCATTTGAACCACTTTCTTTACCGCTGGCAAAAAAAGATAATCTTCTCCGCCCATCACATACAAGGTTGGAATTTTTATATCAGCTGATCTAAAAAACCGAAGTAATGGGTTAATTTCAGAGGTTAATTTAAACCATCTTATAAATTCTTTCTGATATAACTTCTTCGCCTCTCGCACAAAAAGTAATCGCGATTCTCTATGATTATGATGAGGCATAATGACAAAAGCGAAAAACTTGTAGAGCCACAAATAGGGAATAATCGATTTAAAAATAATTCCTAAACGCATTAAAATTTGTGATCTAACATCAAGTTTCAAAATGGCTCCTCCCATTATCATACTTTCAACCATTTCTGGTTTACGTTCTGCCAAATTGCGAATTAAGATAGTACCTAAAGAAACACCTATAAAATGAGATTTATCAATATTTAAATGCTGTAAAACCTCAATAATATCATCTGTAATAGAATCAAATGTATATTTTTCGTCAAAAGCACTTTTTAGTGAAGGTTTTGAATTTCCATGTCCGCGGAGATCTAAAAGCAGAATATTAAAGTGTTTTCTAAACTCGCGTACTTGTTTATACCATATAGAAGAACTACCACCAGCACCATGAACAAATGTTACCCAGGTGGTCGTTTCTTGATGATGATATGTCGTATAATTCAACAAAGTACCTGTCTTTTACTATTGTAAAGCTTCGCAATGTATTAAACTTTTGAAGTATACGAACCTTTTATCGAAATATTTAACAGCATCAACCGATTATACTATATAAGATGCTTTCTTATTACTATTCAGATAACATCACATCTAATTTTTGCAGAGGTTTGACGATTAGTTACGTCCAAAAATGCAAGTTGAGCGTATATTTGGTAGAACAACGTTTAAATTATGGAAAAGCAATATTGTAGAGTAGGTGCTGTGACACCTTTAAGTAACGGCCAACAGGCTGTGCATCTTTTGGAATATCAATACCAAAATTTTATGGAAAGAGCATCAAGTATTAATGATGCAAATTTGGTGGAATATTTTGAGGTAAAAGCTCAGAAAATTAAAAAAACCCTTGAGAGTTTAGTATAAATTATTGAATTAGCCCAACGTCTCCCTCATTTGGGTTTGAATTTTCTTTGCACTTTTAGCTGCCGCGTCGGCAAAGTCCTTTTTATTAGAAGCGTATATAATTCCCCTCGACGAATTTATGAGGAGACCCACATTTGAATTCATTCCGTATTTACAAACTTCTTCTAAACTACCTCCTTGTGCACCAACACCTGGCACCAATAAAAAATTGTCTGGTACGATTTCCCGTATTTTTGTCAAGTGAGTAGCTTTTGTTGCACCAACGACGTACATTAAGTTTTCTGCATTCTGATACGTTTTTGAAGTTTCTAAAACCACTTTGTATAATTCCTTCCCCGAAATATCTTTAGTCTGAAAATCAAATGCACCTGTATTAGAGGTCAACGCCAATAATATGGTATGCTTATTTTCAAAAGCTAAAAAAGGTTCAATAGAATCTTGTCCCATATAAGGAGCTATCGTAACCGAATCAAAAGCGAGGTTTTCAAAAAAAGCTTTGGCATAGCGCGTAGCAGTATTACCAATATCGCCGCGTTTCGCATCAGCTATTGTAAATTGCTCAGGGTAGTTGCTATTCAAGTACTGAATAGTTTTCTGCAAAGCCTTCCAGCCTTCTATACCATAGGCCTCATAAAACGCTGTATTTGGCTTATAAGCAACACATAAATGATGCGTCGCATCAATAATTGCCTTATTAAAAGCAAAAATTGGATCTTCCTCTTCGAGTAAATGCGTTGGAATTTTATCCAAATCGGTATCGAGCCCTATGCACAAAAAGGATTTTTTTTTACGAATTTGGGCTACTAGTTTTTGAGTTGTCATTCAATTGAAGTAAAGTTAATTGAGCCAATAATTAATACTGAACTCCGTACGATCATTAGCTAATTTGTAGTCCATATAAAAATTTTCATAAACTCTTTCATCCATGAAATTCCCATAATAGTAATTTTCATTTTCCTTTGTAATTGAAACTTTATTACCTTCAATTACTTCTTTTATCACACCACCTTGAAATTCATCAAGCAAAGAAGTAATCCATATGATTTTTTCAAAAACGAAGTCTTTTTCTTTACTAAATTCTAACACTTCATTTCTAATAAAGGTAGCAGAAAGTTCATAGTGATCACATCCTCCTCTAGTAATTGCTAATTCCCAACCACCTAGCTCAGGAAAATGGGCTGTCTTTGATTCAGCGTCCCAAACGTAACCCTCTAATTCTTGAATTCCTTCTAAAAAATCACTGGTTTGGGTAGATTGATCAAAAATACAATCTTCTTTAGTAGTGATTTCTTGCACAACCGAAGCTTCCATATTAGCATTCTCAATGCCGTTATTAGGCGTTCCAATATATTTGCAATTGACTAATACAAACAACAAGGGAAAAGTCAAAAAACGGTAGCATTGGTACTTTTTCCCATTCATATTAAAAAATCTCTGAAGCTTCCTTCAATTTCTCAGTGTTTTCTACCAATCGCAATTCTTCAATAATTTTTTGAATATCACCGTTAATAATATTCTGCAGATCGTAAAGTGTAAGTCCGATACGATGGTCTGTCACTCTACCCTGCGCATAGTTATAGGTGCGGATTTTAGCCGAACGGTCACCACTGCTCACTTGCGAATTTCGTTTTGCAGCATCTTCTTCTTGTTTTTTGGCTAATTCTAAATCATACAAACGCGAACGAAGTACGCGAAAAGCTTTGTCTTTGTTCTTATGCTGCGACTTTTGATCTTGGCATTGTGCTACCAAACCAGTTGGAATATGAGTTAGGCGAACTGCAGAATAAGTTGTATTCACCGATTGCCCCCCCGGACCGGAAGAACAGAAAAAGTCAATGCGAACATCTTTAGGGTCTATTTGCACATCAAAATCCTCAGCTTCAGGTAAAACCATTACCGTGGCGGCACTGGTATGCACTCTACCTTGTGTTTCTGTTTGAGGTACTCGTTGCACGCGGTGTACACCCGCTTCAAACTTCAAAGTACCGTATACATCTTTGCCAGTCACTTCAAATTGAATTTCTTTATATCCTCCGCTCGTACCTTCACTCAAATCGATCACATTGGTTTTCCAACCTCTTGATTCGCAGTATTTGGTATACATGCGAAACAAATCTCCAGCGAATATACTAGCCTCATCACCACCAGTACCCGCACGAATTTCAACAACAACATCTTTAGCATCTTCAGGATCTTTAGGAATCAGCATAAATTTGATTTCCTCCTCAAGTTGCGGAATTGCTTCTTTGGCCTCATCTAACTGCATTTTAGCCATTTCAATCATCTCGGCATCGCTACCATCAGCAATAATCTCTTCTGCTTCTTTAATATTACTAGTCAACCCTATATACAAATCGCGCTTCGCCACCAAATCCTTAAGATCGCTATATTCTTTCGTCAATTGCACATAACGTTTTTGGTCTGCAATAATATCAGGCTGTATAATAAGGTCTGAAACCTCATCAAAACGTTGTTTTACAATATTTAATTTGTCTATCATTTTCGTTCCACTCTAGTGCAGCGAATTTACGATAAATTTGTACATTTAAATATATTCAAGCTACCAGATGCCTTCTGTATTACTTCGAAAAAAACTATTACTAGTCCTCTATTTTTACAAAACCTATTTTCTAACGAGCTTTCTTATTACGCTGGGAATTTGGTTTGTAAAAAAAGAAATAGCAATCGTCTTAGGTATTAAATTTATGTTTTTTGCCCTCTTATGGGCTTTTTACTCAACTACTGCTGCCAAGAAAAAATTAATTTTTTATAAGAATTTCGGCATTTCAGCAGTCTTTCTTTTTTTAAGCTGTTTTTTTATCGACTCCCTTTTTACTGGTGTTCTAATTTTAATACAGCAATTCATTTGATACTAGAAATCGACAGTGTTGAACTTAATTTTGATCAAAAGAAAATTCTATACGGCATTTACTTAAAAGGGGAGACGGGTAAAGTTACTGGTCTTTTAGGACCCAATGGTTGTGGAAAAACCAGCCTTCTTCGCATACTATTTGGCGATCTTCAGCCGAAATATAAAAACATAAGAATAAATAGTAAACACCAAAGTAAACCTCTTTTTAAAACGAATCAGATTGCCTATTTACCGCAACACAAATTGCTACCTGATGCTATGTCAATTAAAAAAGCCTTTTTGTTTTTTAAGGTGAGTTGGACAGGTTTTATCGAACACTTTGAAACATTTGCAATACACTATAATACAAAAATAAATAAGGTGTCATCAGGCGAACGTCGCGTTATGGAGACCTATCTTATTCTGAATTCTAGAAACAAAATACTAATACTCGATGAACCATTTTCATTTATTACTCCCATTTATGTAGAGAAATTCAAAAAACTAATTCAAGAAAGAAAAAAGGATTGCCTTATTATTATCACAGACCACTTCTACCGTGATATTCTCGAAGTCAGTGATTGTCTCTATTATTTAAAAAATGGATCTGCAAAAAAGATAACATCAAAACAGGAGCTAGAACAAGAAGGGTATCTTACTACTTAATTATACTTCTTTCGTACCTCTACTAGTATTTCTATTCACATTACATTCTTGTATTCGCGAATTTAATACCTGTATTCTATTTCCTTAATTTATTACAAAATTAAACCCAGCAGTTATGATACTTGAACTGAATGCAGAATTTCTATCGTATTTATAATATTTTAAATCTATACGCTTTAAACCTAACTTCCAAAGATGCATTTTAGTAAAGATATCAGTATAAGAAACTCCAAAACCGAACTGATTGGCTGTATATTCTGAGAGATCATAATCAGAAGTATAAAATTCGGCCGTGGAAAGGTTTTGATTCGCTGGAGCAAAATAATCTGCCGTGGATTGATTATAAAATCTATAGGATGGATAAAGCGTAAATTTATCCGTAATCTTAATAGGTACTTCAATACTGGTGGTATGCGAACCTATTCCCCAATCATCAAAATAATAACGGTAAAAAGTTCGCAGGCTAACAACTTCATTGAGATACCAATTTAGTCGACCACCAAGAGCCACCTTGAATCGCGATTCTGGCAATCGTTCAATATCATCTGCTAACTGAAAATTATCAATAAACGAATCTGCTATATCGCTAAAATAGACTCTTTGAAAAGGTGTAGATAACAAGCCTTTTTGCTGAATAAAATCTAGACTTAAAGCAGCTTGTACATTTTTATGTAAAATCTGAGAAAAGCCAAAGCCCAAAGCATAAGAATTTCTGCCTTCATCGTTAAATTCAGTGAAATTAGGATTGTAATTGGTATTTCCAGTTATTTCACTAGGTCTAAATGAACCAATACCATTCGTGGCAAATGGGCGTAATTCAATTGGGTAAATCGCATTCCATTTGTCAATATATACATTCGCATTTACGCTGAATTCCGTATTCTTTTCATTAAAGAGTTTGGTATACGAACCACCGGCACCCACAGAAAAATAATCGTATTCTGCAGCCACCGAAAAATTGGCGGACCAAATATCATTTCTATCATCAGAATTGTGACTGTATGAACCGGAAAGACTCGCCCAAGTATCTGCTCTCGAAGCACCAGAGCTTGCAACAAAGGGGTCAGCAGGTTGCCCACCATCGAACGGATTAACATTACTTGAGGAGGCAGATGTATAGGCCGATACCCCAGCATCTATTGTAAGAATATCATCATCGTTTAAGGGTATAGAAACTACAAATGTGCCTGTAACATCTGTAAGCTCTTCAGTTCCAATTCCCCCACTAACGGCAGCATTAGTGCCATCTTGACTATAATAGCTTGTTAGAAAATCTACTTCTGTGGTTTCTAATACCCGCTTCTTATAAACCTTTGTAGAGTCTTGTTTTTGTTCGGCAAACCCCACTATAGAAGACAGTAAAAAAGTTATTGCGAAAAAATAGTTCATTATTTTCATTCAACAGATATTCTTATTCTTTTTTAATTACAACCGCAGCCTCCGCCTGTTTTTCCTCCATTGGCACCCACAGCTGCTTCTCTATACGAATGCATCGTTGTAACATTACGATCGCATGGTTTGTCTGCCAGCACCATATCCGGGTCGTTAATATTCACTTTTTCGTATTCTTTTACGACTACACAACTGCTACAAAAACCTGTTAGCAATACGAACATTACTATTTTTTTGATCATATTTTATCTATTACTATATGTTTCGATTTCGAAATATTGCCTTTATCATCGATAATTATACATGCTACATTTGGTAATTGGTTGATACGATCTAAACCAGTTTCTATTCCCATAACGAATACTGAAGTCGCAAGGGCATCGGCAAGTTCAGCTTTAGGAGCAAATACGGTTACACTAATAATTCCGCTAGAGGGATACCCCGTTCTTGGGTCTATTATATGCGAATATCGCTTGTCACCAAAAACTACATATTTTTCATAATTACCCGAGGTCACTACGGCACCGTTGGTAATAGGCAATATCGCAAAAACCTTATTCTTGTTTAACGGATTCGTAATTGCAACTTTCCATTCGGTTCCGTTGGGTTGAGTACCCCATGTATTCATATCTCCTGAGGCATTAATAATACCTGCAGATACTCCATTTTTAATTAATAGCGCTTTGGCTTTATCTGCTGCATAGCCCTTTCCGATGGCACCAAAACCAATCTTCATGCCTTTCAACTTTAAGAAAATTGTATGTTCGACTTTATCTAAAACTATATTTTCATAACCTACTTTAGCAACTGAAGCGCTTATATCTTTTTCAGAAGGCATCCTAGTCATACTACCATCAAACCGCCAGATGTTATCCATAGAAGCATAACTAATATCAAAGGCACCATCTGTTAATTGAGAAATGCCTAGGGCATTCTGTACAAGTAAAAAAAGTTCTGGAGCCACTTTTACGGCTTTAATACCTGCATTTCTATTAATTTCAGAAGTTTGCGAATTTGCATCCCAAGAAGAAATTAATTTTTCAATTCTAATGATTTCCCCAATGGCTAAATCTATTTGTTTATTCGCTGCAATCGAATCTTCACCGACAAGGGTAATGTCAAAGCGACTCCCCATTAACTTCAGCGATCTGGTATAGGACTGTTGCCCAGAACAAATCATTACACTTACTAATAACAATGAAGTAAGAATTGTTTTCAAATTACTTTAGAAATGCGTTTAATTCCTCAATATAAGATTGGGGCGTCATTTTTTTATAACTAGTTTCACCAAGAACGGCCCCCATATTATTTAGAACAACTACAAATGGAAAAACCCCACGTTTGTTATAGCGCTCGGCCAAATTGGCATTAGCCATTGTTTGCTTTTCTGATAAAGCATTTTTCTTTTTTCGAGGAAAATCAGCTTGAAGCATTACATAGTGCTTTGCAGCATATTTCTTAAAAGTGTCCGTACTCCAAACTTCATGATCTAATTTAATACAAGGCGCACACCAATCAGATCCTTGAAAAACTAAAATTATTGGTTTCGCTTCAGCATTAGCAATTTCCTTAGCTTTTTCAAAATCTGTTAACCATTCTTGTCCAAACAAAGAAGAGAAAGACAAAAAAGTCAAACTTAAAACTAGTAGTGCTTTTTTCATAAGAGGATACTGTTACTCATTTTTTTAAAAGGCAATTACATAATGTGTTTATACGATCAATTCATGATAAGCTCTGTAAAAATCACTGAGGTTCTTGATCTAAAAATATTCCGTCGCTCTTATACATTTGATTTTTATCATCAAACAAAATAAGTTCGACTCCATCTAATTGATTAATTAAAAAAGGACCTTTTTCGGTTCCCATAATAAAAATGGCGGTTGCTAGTGCATCACAAAGTTCAGCACTTTTAGCAAATACAGATACTTGTCGTACCCCAGATGACGGGTACCCAGTTCTCGGGTCAATGATATGTGAATATTGTGTTCCTCTGAAGGTAACGAATTTTTCATAATTACCAGACGTAGCCACTGATGATTCTACCAAAGGCAACCACGAAACTATTTTATCTTTTCTTAGAGGATTTACAACACCTATAATCCATTTTTTTTTACTAACATCTGTTCCCCAAGTAGTAATATCACCAGCTGCATCAATGATCCCTCCAACTACTTGCTTTGATACCAAAAATTCTTTGGCCTTATCTGCAGCGTAGCCCTTTCCAATGGCACCAAAAGAAATTTTCATTCCTTCTTCTTCTAAATATACGGTTTGATTTTTCTCATCTAATCGTATATTTTCATACCCAACCTTAGCTACAGATGCTGATATTTCTTCAGCCGTTGGCATGGCTTTCATACTACCATCAAACTTCCAAATAGTATCCATAGAAGCAAAAGAAATATCAAAAGCACCATCAGTCAATTCTGAAATTTGCTTACACCTTTCAATCAATTTGAAAAGTTCTAAACTTACTTTTACAGGTTTAATACCTGCATTTCTATTAATTAAGGAGGTTTCGGAATTTTCATCCCACGAAGAGATCATTTTTTCTACGCGTTCAATTTCCGAAATTGCCTCTTGAATATTAATTGCACCTATTTCTTCGTTTATCGAAACTACGGTGATACTAAATCGACTGCCCATCAATTCAAGTGTACGTTTCGAAGTAACAAAATCTGACTTTTGGGCGAGACTGCTGCTTAGTATAAAAAAGAAAACGATTGAGGCGATAGTTTTCAGAACGACATAGTTTAAAAATTACTCAAAAACACGAAGCATGTTTCCCGTAAGTTCAGTATTATATATTTTTAAGGCCTTGGCAGGGTTACCATCAACCTGATTCAAAGGGGTTCCGTTTTGCTCAAAACGAGAGCCATGAACATCGCAATAAAAAATACCACCTTGCTGATCAACGAACCGAACCTGATCATAGGCTTCATGACTGCAAACCTGACTGGCCGCGATAAAATTGCCTTCTAGGTTCTTAACCACTACGACAAGCTCTTTTAATATGAATCCTCCGTTTGCGCTTAAATTTGCTGCTTCAGAAGAAGTTAAATCAACAGTAAAATCTACACCAGTTGGTTCTTGAACAATAGAACCATTTGTAGCATCATCTTTAGAGCAACCATTTACACATGGAAAAGTCAGTGCAAACGCGGCACCAGCACCTAAACTTTTTAAAAATTGTTTTCTTTGCATAGCATTGCCTTTAATATTCACAACGCAGTATTTAGCCTATTCGTATATGCTAATAGGTGAAGGTACCATACTCACTTTTTATAGTAAGCTTTTTGACATCACTTTCTTCTACCCTTCCAATCACCTGTGCAGCTACACCAAATTGCTGAGCGATCTGTATTAAATCTTGTGCCACTTCTTCGACTACATACATTTCTAATCGATGTCCACAATTAAAAACTTGATACATTTCTTTCCAATTGGTGCCCGATTGTTGTTGTATTAATTTAAACAAGGGTGGAATTTCAAACATATTATCTTTTACAATATGGTTTTGCTCTATAAAGTGAAGGATTTTCGTTTGCGCACCCCCACTGCAATGTACCATTCCGTTAATTTCTTCAGAACTGTACTTTTCCAATATTTTCTTTACAATGGGTGCATAGGTTCTCGTTGGTGATAATACTAATTGACCAGCATTAATAGGTGACCCAGCGACTGCATCAGTTAATTTGGTATTTCCAGAATAGACCAAATCATCTGGTACAGCAGCATCAAAACTTTCCGGATAGCGTTCTGCTAAATATTTTGAAAATACATCGTGCCTTGCAGAGGTAAGTCCGTTACTACCCATTCCCCCATTATAAAAATTTTCATAAGTAGCCTGTCCAAATGAAGCAAAACCAACAATAACATTACCGGGCTTAATATTGGCATTATCAATTACGTCACTTCGTTTCATCCTCGCGGTTACTGTAGAATCAACAATAATAGTCCGCACCAAATCACCTACATCAGCCGTTTCGCCTCCTGTAGAATGAATCTTAATGCCATGCTTCTTTAAATCCGAAATCAATTCTTCAGTTCCATTTATTATAGCCGATATTACTTCTCCCGGAATCAAATTTTTATTTCGACCAATAGTCGACGAAAGCATTATATGATCTGTAGCACCAACACAAATAAGATCATCAATATTCATTATAAGCGCATCTTGCGCAATTCCTTTCCAAACAGAAACATCTCCCGTTTCTTTCCAATACATATAGGCTAGTGAAGATTTTGTGCCAGCACCATCTGCATGCATTATGAGACAATAGTCATCATCATTCGTTAAATAATCAGGTACTATTTTGCAAAAAGCTTTCGGAAAAAGCCCTTTATCTATGTTTTTTATAGCATTATGAACGTCTTCTTTAGAGGCCGAAACTCCTCTTTGACTATATCTTTGGCTATGAGATGAGCTCATTTTTTATGATTTGTAGCAAAAGTAAGTGAATTGTCTAAATCGAAAGAGAATGAACTGCCTACTTTATAAACAAAAGTTCACGGTACTTTGTTAATGGCCATATTTGATCGTCGATCAACTGTTCTAATTTGTCACAGTGATAACGTATTTCATCAAAATAAGGTTTAATAGTGTCTGCATAAGCCGCTGCTTTTTGGTGGCTATCTTTTAAGTTATTAGCCTTTTTTCGAGCATCGATCATAGCATCTGTCTTTGTTTTAACTTCAATAAGATGCTCTGAAATTGCTTCTAAAATATTCGTTTGACTTTTTGTTAGTTTTTGATAGGATGTAACATATAGTTCCTTTAAACCTACAACATTTTGAATCAACATATTTTGATATTTTACTGCTGCCGGAATGATATTATTATAAACCAACTCACTAAATACGCGCCCCTCAATTTGCACATGTAAAATATAGGCTTCTAACTCTACCTCTTGACGGGCTTTAACCTCCACGTCACTCATCACCTGCATACTTTCGAAAAGATCGATACTTTTCTGACTAGTTAGCACCTGTAAGGCTTCAGGGGTCGTTTTGTTATTACTCAGTTTTCTTTTCTTGGCTTCTTTCTCCCAAGCTTCACTATAACCGTCACCGTCAAAACGAATTCGCTTCGAATTTTTAATATACTCTCGCAATACGTTAAATACGGCTTCGTCTTTTTTGAGGTTTTTTTGATCGATGAGGATATCCACTTCCTTTTTAAAGTCTATCAACTGTTTCGCAACAATCGTATTTAATACCGTCATAGGTTTTGAACAATTGGCCTTTGAACCTACCCCTCGCATCTCAAATTTATTTCCAGTAAACGCAAAAGGGGAAGTCCGATTTCGATCGGTATTATCCATTAGTATTTCGGGAATCTTACCTACAACATTCAATTTGAGTTCTGTTTTTTCTTCGGGAGAAAGTTTCCCTTTAGATACTCCCTCTAGCTCATCTAATACCTGACTCAATTGAGAGCCAATAAAAATGGACAAAATTGCTGGTGGCGCTTCATTTGCTCCTAAGCGATGATCATTTCCAGCGGAAGCTATTGATGAACGCAACAATTCTTCATAACTATCAACTGCTTTAATTGTATTTATGAAAAAAGTCAAAAATTGTAGGTTTTTCATTGGGGTAGATCCCGGACTCAATAGGTTAACCCCAGTATCCGTTGATAGCGACCAATTGTTATGCTTACCTGAACCATTAATACCTGCAAATGGTTTTTCATGAAAAAGCACTTTAAACTGATGCTTATCAGCAATTTTATCCATTACATCCATTAGTAATAGATTGTGGTCTACGGCCAAATTTGCTTCTTCAAAAACTGGAGCCAATTCAAACTGATTGGGTGCTACCTCATTGTGTCTGGTCTTTACAGGTATGCCCAGTTTGGTACATTCCTGTTCTAAATCACTCATAAAACTCAAAACCCTACCAGGAATCACTCCAAAATAATGATCATCTAATTGTTGGCCTTTGGCTGCAGAATGCCCTACCAAGGTGCGCCCTGTTAAACGGATATCGGGTCTCGAATTTGCCAGCGCCTTATCAATTAAAAAGTACTCTTGTTCCCATCCTAATGTTGCATTCACTTTCGAAACGTTCTTATCGAAATACTTCGCTACATTCGTTGCAGCTTCATCGACAGCATGTAAGGCTCTAAGTAAGGGCGCTTTATTGTCTAAGGCCTCACCTGTATACGAAACAAAAATGGTAGGTATACACAAAGTAGTACCATAAATAAAAGCAGGAGAGGTCGGATCCCAAGCCGTATAACCCCGGGCTTCAAAAGTATTGCGAATACCACCACTAGGAAAACTAGAAGCATCTGGTTCTTGTTGTACCAATTGACTACCACCAAATTTTTCTAAAGCCCTTCCATCAGGGAGTAAATCGAAAAAAGCATCGTGTTTTTCCGCAGTCGCTCCTGTCAAAGGTTGAAACCAATGCGTATAATGGGTAGCACCCATAGTAATTGCCCAACCTTTCATGGCTTCAGCAACCTGATCGGCAATTTTACGATCAATTTTCGATCCTGAAAAAATTGCACTTTGCACACTTTCTAATGCATCTTTTGTCAAATATTGCAACATGCGTTCTTCGTTAAATACATGCTGACCAAATATTTCAGAGCGTCGCCCTTGCTCTTCAATCGTTATTTGATCTCTCTTTCTACTCTCCGTTAAAGCTTCAAATCTTATCTGTGACATAGGTGATACTATTAATGCAAACTAAATTTATTAACAATTAACGCAAAATTACTATCAAATAATATAATTTTCATAATTAACCCCCTAAAAAATAGGGTTAAACGGAAAAATAATAACTTTTAACAAAAATACCCCCTCTACGGACAGTACATTTATTGAAAAAATATATTTTTGTATGTCTTTATAATTTCAAAAAAATTAACTACCCGCATTATGAGTAAATCCAAATTAGAGTACATCTGGTTAGACGGTTATAAACCAACCGCTAACCTTAGAAGTAAAACGAAAGTTGAAGAAGATTTTAGCGGTAAATTAGAAGACTGCCCTATGTGGTCTTTTGATGGAAGCTCAACGAAACAAGCCGAAGGAGGCTCTTCTGACTGTTTATTAAAACCTGTTGCTATTTACCCTGACCCCGCTCGTGAGAATGGGTTCTTGGTGATGACTGAAGTATTAAATGCTGACGGTACACCACACGAATCAAACTCAAGAGCCACCATCGACGATTCTGATTCTGATTTTTGGTTCGGTTTTGAACAAGAATACTTTATCATGGATACGGCAACGCAACTGCCATTAGGTTTTCCTGTAGGGGGCTACCCTGGCCCGCAAGGCATGTACTATTGCTCTGTAGGTGGAAAAAACACACATGGTAGAGCTTTTGTTGAAGAACATGCTGATTTATGTATTGCTGCTGGATTAAACTTTGAAGGTATTAACCAAGAAGTTGCAAGTGGTCAATGGGAATTTCAATTATTCGCAAAAGGAGCTCAAAAAGCTGGAGATGAAATTTGGATTGCTAGATATTTATTAGATCGATTGACTGAAAGTTATGGTTGGTATATTGAATACCACCCGAAACCTGTTAAAGGAGATTGGAATGGTTCCGGTATGCATGCGAATTTCTCAAATACCACGCTAAGAACTTGCGGTTCTAAAGAAGTTTACGAAAAGATTTGTGAAGCCTTCAGACCAGTTACAGCTGAACACATTGCGGTATACGGAGAATTTAACGATCAACGTTTAACCGGACTCCATGAAACTGCTTCAATTCACGATTTCAGTTACGGTGTTTCTGATCGCGGTGCTTCAATTCGTATTCCTATTATTACGGTAGAAAAAGGATGGAAAGGATGGTTAGAAGATCGCAGACCAGCTTCAAACGGCGATCCTTACAAAATTGCGGCACGTATTGTAAAAACAGTAAAGACTGCCGATGTATAATTTATAAATTAGTTGTTGTTACTAATAACCGTCTTTGCGTAATCAAAGGCGGTTTTTTTTAACACTATTGTAAGGTGAGATAAACAAACGTTACATATACTCCCAGTAATACAATCCCATCACGCCAATTCAACCGAAGCTTATTAGGTAAAAATACCAATGGCAGAATTAATAAAGAAATACCTAGCATCCAAAAAATATCATTTGTTAATAGACCTTCATCCATAACTTTAATAGGTGTTATTATTGAAGTTATTCCTAATACTGCTAATAAGTTGAAAATATTTGAGCCGATAAGGTTTCCTAATGAAATAGCTTTCTCCTTTTTAATTACGGCAATGATAGAAGCTGCTAGCTCAGGAACGCTTGTTCCGATAGATACCACTGTAATTCCTATAATGCGTTCACTAACCCCATAAGCAGAAGCCATGCCAACAGCTCCTTCGATGAGTAATTCTGAACCTCCCCATAAGCCCAAACCACCTAATCCCAAAAACAGGACCGTTTTGTATAGCGGTAAAGGAACATCATCGTCAGGTGATTCATCAACTACTGCTGGTTTTTGAAATCGTAATATATAAACCAGAAAAGCAAATAAAACAGAAACCATAATAATACCTTCATACTGTTGCAACTCCTTATCAAAGAATATAAATCCGAAAAACAATAAGGAAGCCAACATCATTACAGGCCAATCTGTCTTATAAAAACTCTTGTTTACATCGATACCACCTAAAATAACGGTAATAGCAAGTACCAAACCCAAATTAGCGATATTTGAGCCTACTACATTGCCTAAAGCTAAATCGGGAAAACCATCAAGAGCAGCTTTAATACTTACAATGAGCTCCGGTGCCGAGGTTGCAAAAGAAACTACCGTCATTCCAATTACAATTTTCGGAATGTTTAATTTCAACGATAAAGCAACTGCGGATTTTAACAACCAATTTCCTCCTAGTATTAAAAGAGCTAGACCCGAAATAATAAAAAGAAGATTTTGCATCGAAAGGTTTTAACAAAGATAGTTGAAGTTTTAGATTTTAATCTTTGAATATTGCATTCGTTTTTAAACGCAAAAAAATCATCTTTTATGACGAAATGGCTTTAAAAAGACAATTTTACCACAAAACTTCCCTTGCAATCTAAAAATACTTCAAATAATGCTCTACAAATGTGTAACATTGTAATAATATTAAAACTTTTCAATTACATTATAAAACATATATGTAGAAAATAATTAATATATTAAAACTATTTACATTATTTTAATTTCATAAGTGTATGCAATTGCATCGATTTTTAGTAAAATACTTGCAAGTGAATATGCTTTGTATATATCTTAAAAAAACAATCGATTAACAACAACTATTTATTAACCTTAAAACCCTCCACTATGATTGCATTAGTAAAAGTTTTATTGTTCTTGTTGTTATCTCTGATCAAGATAATAGCTTAAGTAGTATCATATAGGCCTATATAAAATAGACCGCTTTGAAGCGGTCTATTCACTACTACAATAAGCATTAACTTATTATATTTGTGAAAACTAACCAGATGAATAAGGCTTTATTTAAATTCTTAGCAAAAATCAATAAGGTGCTGTTACCCTCGTATACAAAAAAACGGTTAGATCTTGCTAAAGCCTCAAAATTTCAATTAGCCATTATAGGGTGGCGGTATTATGTAACCACAAAAGCTTTAGACTAATACACTAGTAATGATTTAACATCATATTCTTTTAATTTAGCCTTTCCTTTTAAGAAATCAAGTTCAATTAAAAAATTGCACTGTACAATTTCTCCTCCCATACGTTCAATTAGTTTGCAAACTGCATTAGCCGTACCACCTGTTGCCAAAACATCATCGTGTACTAAAACACGCTCCCCTTTTTGAATGCTATCTATATGAATCTCTAATTGGTCATCCCCATATTCTAAAGAATAACTTTCGGCAATGGTATTGTATGGCAATTTACCAGCTTTGCGTACTGGTACGAATCCAGCATTTAATCGTTCCGCCAAAACGGGAGCGAAAAAAAAACCTCTACTTTCCATACCCACTACCTTATCGATCTTCGCGGCGCCAATTAAATCAAAAAGAGCTTGGGTAGCCATTTTAAAAGCTTTTGCATCTTTCAAAAGAGGTGTAATATCTTTAAAAACGATACCCTCTTTCGGAAAATCTTTAATATCACGTATATAGTGTTTAAAATCCATTTCTTTTTGTTAGCTGTTATTTTGCCTTAAAAGTAAAAAGAAATATATTTGCAGCCCGCTTTGCGGAAACATTAACGGCCTCGTGCCCGCCCGAACGTGCCTTTTCGGTACGGGCGGGGCGCATGAAACTTGAAGTATGTTTTATGTTTACGTTCTTTACAGTAATGATTTTGATAGGCATTATGTCGGAATGACAAAATACCTTGAAAATAGATTAAACGAGCATAATTTGGGTAAAATGAAATCAACAAAAGCTTTCATTCCCTGGATTATCGTTCATGATGAAGTTTTTGAAACGAGACTTCTTGCTAGACAAAGAGAAAAATACTTAAAGTCAGCTGCGGGAAGAAGGTGGAGAAAACTAAATATTAGGCCTCGTGGCGCAACTGAATAGCGCACTTGATTACGGCTCAAGAGGTTACAGGTTTGAATCCTGTCGAGGTCACTTAAAGCAGAAAATCCACTCTCAGAAGAGTGGATTTTTTGTTTCAAGAAATGTAAAAAGCTTTTTCGCTTTTGTTAATAGATTGAAATGAAAAATAACATCGCCTATTTCGGCGATGTGGACTTTCTATTTTCAAATGAGGGTTCAAAGGAAAGACAAAGTCAATCCTGTCGAGGTCACGAATAAATAGTTCAATAAGAAAAAACGCCAAGTTTACTTGAGCGTTTTTTTGTTTGGGTTATTTTCAGTACGGAGCGCTAAATATGTTCAAGCGAAACGAAGAAAATCCTGTCGAGGTCACTAATAAATCAACAAAAATTAAAACGAAGCACGCTCAAAATAAAAGAACTCGCTTGTTATTTTAGGTACGGTGATAGTACTTTTGTTGCTTTTTCAAAGCAGACTCTGCCTACTGGCAGATAAGTTTACCAATAAAAACAAGGGGTGATAACAGTTCAAACCATCACCATAAAACCATTCAGGAAATCGCAATCGGTAAGTCATTACTATAATGATAGCGGGGATCAGGAATATAAGCCATACGTTCTTGTTTACGAACCTCAATGCTTAAAAAATCAAATTCTGTTACCACCTTACCTGTAATGCGGTAAACGCCCTTACCTCTAAAAGGGTACTTTTTTGCTACGGGTGGAAAATGTACCGTATCAATCCATGCTCCATCTTGGTCTAAAAATGTACCGAAATGCATTGAATCATCTTTATGAGTTGTTGTATTCTTAGCTGTTACCAGATAACCGTATATCACTATAGTTTTGCCTAAATACGAAATCAAATCTTTGCTAAGCAATCGGTTATGGGGTTTTTTTTCTAACAACATGAAAGGGTCATAAAGGGTAAATTTGAGTAATTCTATCTGATCAAAAGCATTCTCTAAATCTGTAACTGTAAACTTAGGTAAGACAAAATGTTTATGCTGTACCTTAAAAAGCGCTTGCTGATTCTCATAAATAACCCTATGATTATTCGTATAATGTGCTTGCCATAGTAAGCTTCGTTTTTCATTCTCAAGAGCACGAAATGCATCAATGCGTATCAGAATATCTAATTGCTCAATACTAAGCGGAATCCGTTCCATAAAGTCATTCAATGAATGAAATGCCCCTTCTAGCCTAGCTGCTACAATTTTTATCATGCTACGCTTATCAAGACCCTGCAAATGTTGAAAACCTAAGTATATGTCTTTACCATCAATAGTTGTTTCAATCGAACTGCGATTAATACAAGGCGTGTGAATTTTCGCTCCATGTTTTTTCGCTTCATGTATATAAGTTTCGACACGGTAAAAACCGCCACCATTATTTATGGTAGCTACCATATATTCGAGGGGGTAATAGCATTTTAAAAACATGCTTTGATAAGACTCCACGGCATAAGAAGCCGAATGACCTTTGGCAAAAGCATAACCGGCAAAACTTTCTATTTGCCGCCAAACTTCAAAAATTACCTCATCAGGTTCTCCTTTTTCGCGACAATTCATTATGAATTTGGCTTTAATGGCCTGAAATTCATCGCGAGAACGGTATTTACCACTCATACCGCGACGCAATACATCGGCCTCACCGAGATTCAAACCCGCAAAATAATGAGCGACTTTAATCACATCTTCTTGATAAACCATAACCCCGTACGTATCGGGCATAATATCCCACATTACAGGATGTGCTTTTTTTCTACGTTCAGGGTTTTTATGTCGTAATATATACTCGCGCATCATACCACTTTTGGCTACACCAGGGCGAATAATAGAACTAGCTGCAACTAGGGTTAGGTAATCTTTTACGCCAAGCTTTTTTAATAACATGCGCATGGCAGGCGATTCTACATAAAAACACCCAATACACTCAGCTCGCTCTATCATCGCATTAATATTCGGATCTTTAAATAAAGATTTGGCATGGTGAATATCAGGTAAGATCACATTAGGGTGGTTTTTTGCTACTATAGCAAGGGCATCTTTAATTTTACCCAAACCCCGTTGTCCCAAAATATCAAACTTATAAAGACCTACATCTTCTGCAATATGCATATCGAATTGTACTGTTGGAAATCCTTTAGGAGGTAAATGCGTTGCCGAAAAATAATGCATCGGTTTATTAGAAATCAATATACCTGCCGCATGAATACTCAAATAATTGGGTCTGCCGCGCAAATAAGATGCATACCGGAGTACCAGTTTCGCCAAATCATCAAGCGTATCTGTGTTATATTTTCCATTACTAAGTTTATCTATCTCGTGTTTGGGAAGTCCAAAGACCTTAGCAAGCTCTCGTACTGCTCCACTATGTTTGAAGGTGACATAGGCTCCGAGCAAAGCAACCTGTCCTTTGCTACCAAATTCTTCAAAGATGAATCGGGTAACATCTTCCCTATCCCATGTAGAAAAATCAATATCGAAATCAGGAGGACTGGTGCGATATAGATTCATAAATCGTTCAAAATACAAATCTAATTCTATCGGATCTACATCAGTAATACCTAATAAATAAGCGACAATACTATTAGCGCCGCTCCCCCTACCCACGTGGTAATAACCCTTAGATTTAGCATACTCAACAATCTTCCAATTAATAAGAAAAAAACTCACAAAACGCTGTTTCTTGATAAGTGATAATTCTTTATCTAGTCTTTTACGTATGGTATCATCAATTACATCATATCGTTTAGGAAGTGCTTCTTTACATAAATCACTAAGCTTTCTATAATCACTCTTAAGGCTTCCAAACACTGCTTTTAGATTCTGATTCTTTCGCTCTTTAGAAAAACTAAACACAATCGCACAAGAATCTAATATCTTTTGTGTGTTCACTAAGATATGCGGGTATTCAGCAAATACTTTATGAATAGTCGCTAATGGCAGCATCTTATCTTCGGCATCTCCTTGCTGAGAGGGGGGTAATTTACTCAGTAGCATATTGGTATCAATAGCGCGTAGCAAACGATGGGTATTAAAATCTCGTTTATTTCGAAAGCTGACTGTATGTAAAAACACTAAATTTTTGATGTATTTCGATAGTTTCGAAAAACGGAGCTTATTGATGGTCTTGAGGCCTACACCGATATATTCATTAGCAGTAAATTCGTACTTGTCTAATTTTAATACATTTTCATAAGGATATATCACTAGACTATCTGTAAAAGAAGGTGCTGTTTCAGGAAAATTCAGTTTGTCATGCAGGTGCTTTGAAAGAAAATTATTTAATTCTAAAAAACCATTATTATTCTTAGCCAAACATACATAAAGCTGCCTTTCGGCATTGCGAACATCTATTCCTACAATTGGAGTGATACCAAACTCAGGGGCGCGACGTATAAAATTCAAACATCCAGATGTATTATTGATATCGGTGAGAACAAAGCGAGTACAACCCGCTTGCTTGGCCATCTTCAATAATTCGACTTCTGAAATGGTACCGTAGCGCAAACTGTAATACGAATGGTTGTTGAGATACATAAAACAATGGCATATAAATTACTGATGACGATGTGCTAGAACAATAGGTGGTTCTCCATTAAATGGATTGGTGAAATTGCCAATAGTGCGAGCACCCTCACCCATAGTAGCAGCACGCATCACACTTCTATCACCATATCGAATACGTATATTGTCCATAGCCTGGTAGAGATTAACTGTTTTCTTTTCATCATCGAATAAATTGATTTGATAGGTGCCAGAAGTTAAATTGCTATAGCGCACTCCGAGTAGGCGTATCAATAACCGACGACTATATAAACGTTCAAAAAGCTCCATCACTACTGATATTAAATGGTGGTCGGCTGATGTATAAGGTATTTTCATTTGTTTAGAATGCGTGCTGAAATCTGAATACCGAATTTTGACTGTTACGCAAGATGTGAGCTTCCCCCCTCTTCGAAGTTGAAAGGCCAGATGCTCTGCCATTGCCATAATAGTTGTTTTCAACTTAGTAATATCCGTAGTATCTCGCCCATAGGTACGCTCACTAGATATAGATTTACGCTCATGATATTCAATAATCGGACTATGATCAATACCATTAGCACGTTCCCATACGATTTTTCCGTTCTTACCAAAAACCGATAGCATCATTTCAAGGGGCATTTGTTGCACCATACGAATATGTCGAATTCCCATATTACAAAACGTATGATATGTTTTTTGACCTACCATTGGTATTTTCTGAATCGATAAAGGTGCTAAAAAGACCTTCTCATACCCATCGTCAATTTTTAGTTGATTATTGGGTTTGGCTTCATTAGTGGCAATTTTCGAAACAGTTTTATTAATCGACAACCCGAAAGAAATTGGCAAACCAGATTCGCGTATGATACGATGTCGTAATTCACTGGCGAACTTGTAGCAACCAAAAAACCTATCCATACCCGACAAATCAACATAAAATTCATCGACACTTGCTTTTTCTAAAACAGGCACTTGACTTTGAATAATTTCAGTCACCTGCTTAGAAAACTTGGTGTATGTACCCGCATTACCCCTTATAAAAACTGCATGGGGACATAATTGTCGTGCCATTTTCATCGCCATACCTGAATGCACTCCATAAGCACGGGTTTCATAACTAGCCGCACTGACCACTCCACGATTTCCTGTGCCACCTACAATCACAGGTTTATTATTCAATCGACTATCAAGTAGCCGTTCACAAGAGACAAAGAAGGTGTCTAAATCAAGATGAAGAATAGTTCTGGACATGTATAATTAGGAATATTTCCAAAAATATGGAAATATTCCTTTTTTAAATACTTTTAAGACTTAAAAATTTATCAACAACGGTATCAGTAGTCTCACTGCAATAGAAATTATTTGAAGTAGGTAGAAAAACAAAACCCATCGATAATTCAATGGGTTTTTAGTTTAAAGAAAATATAGAACTGCTACTCCTTATATATCGCAGCTATTTCGGATTTGTACTTTTCACGAATCACCCTTCTTTTTAGTTTAAGCGTAGGCGTTAATTCAGCAACAGCTCCATCTTCGTGAAAGGGCAACCACGGACTTGAAACCAATTGAAACTTTTTAATTTGTTCAACGTGGTTGAATTCAGGATTATACTTATTTATAATCTTCTGATAGCGCTTAACTACTTTCTTGTGTTGAATGATTTCCTTTAAGCTAGTCCATTCAATATCTTTTTTCTGGCAATAACTCTTCAAGGCTTCCTCTGCTGGTAAAATCAAAGCAGAGACAAATTTTTGCTTATCTCCGATGACCATCATTTGCTCTACTAGAAATTCTTCTTTAATCCTGTTTTCAATGGGTGCTGGAGCTACATATTTACCCCCTGAAGTTTTGAGTAGTTCTTTCTTACGATCGGTTATTTTTAAAAATTTTCTTCCTGTAGCACCAGTTATTAACTTTCCGATATCGCCTGTTCGAAACCACTTTTTTCCATCGATTTCTACAAAGACTTCCTTATTAACCTCTGGCTTTTTATAATAGCCTTGCATCACATTTGGTCCATGAGCTAAAATTTCACCTTCATCATTATTATAGTCACCTTCTGAAGCATCAATATGAATTTCAACCCCTTCTATAATAGGGCCTGTAGTACCCAACATCACCCCATCTTCTTCCATCGTATTTATGGTTAAAGTTGGCGAAGTTTCCGTAAGTCCATATCCTTCCCGAATGGGAATCCCTGCTGCACAAAAAACACGCATTATTTTTACTGGGCAGGGTGCTGCTCCTGTAACAATAGCCCTTACATTTCCTCCTAAAGCAGCCCTCCATTTACTAAAAATGAGTTTATCAGCTAGCTTCCACTTTAATTTTTCTATCACCGATAAGTTGAGATCTAATTTATAATCATCAGTCAATGCTAGCGCCCAGAAAAATAACTTCTTTTTTACACCCTCCAAGGCCAAGCCTTTGTTATAAATAGCTTCATATATTTTTTCAAGCAATCTCGGCACCGTACTAAAGGTAACAGGTTTAACATATGCTAAATCTCCTTCGGGGCCACTTAAATTATCGGTGCCCGCAAAATAAACCTTTGCACTTTTATAATAGTACACAAGAGAAACCGCTCGTTCGAAAATGTGACAGAGCGGTAAAAAACTAATCACATTATCGCCAGCCTTAGCTACCAAATGTTTAGAAGTTTCTAAAATCACGTGCATGATATTACGGTGTGTTAACATCACACCCTTCGGATTTCCGGTGGTACCCGAAGTATAAATAATAGTAGTTAAATCTTCACCTTTGATTCCTTCCTTAATCCTTTCAACCTCAGCTTTATGAGAATCCGTAAAAATAGTCTCCCAAAAAGGAACGCCATCTTGCTTATCTAGGGTGTATATATGTTTTAGTGTTGTAACGTTTTTTCGTGTGGCATTCAATTTTTCATATAAATCTCCTCCTCCGCAAAAAGCAGCTTTTACCTCTGCCTCGTTCAATATATATTCATACTCCCCAACACTAATAGTTGGATATAAGGGAATACTTATGAGTCCTGCCATTTGCATGGCAAAATCTAATATCATCCATTCAGGTCGATTTTTATATACAACAAAGGCTACTTTATCACCGGGTTTTAAACCTGTATGCAACAAGCCAGATGCCAGAAGTTCAGCTGTTTCTTGTACTTCTTTTGAACTATATGATTTCCAATTACCGGAAGCATCACGTCCATTTATAGATTTTTCTAAAGGATGATTTTCGAGTTGGTGGTATAACAAGTCAAAAAGTCGAGTCATCAGTTTGGTTTTTTAGTTTGGCATATAAAGTACAAAAAATCGAAAAGGTTTCTTGTAAGAAACCAAGTATATTCAGACTCACTCAAACATCAAACTAATAAACTCAGCAACGCAGGCAGGTTTTTCAGAGTCCTCGATTTCAACCGTGCAATTCCATGTAATTTTCAAACCTGTATCGCCGTAATCTTCAATAGTAGAAATACTGGAAGCCAATCGCAGGCGGCTATCTACTAGAACTGGACTTGGAAAACGGACTTTATTCAAGCCATAGTTTACACCCATTTGAGCGGATTTTACCTGAATCAAATCTTCCAACATTTTTGACAAAATGGAAACAGACATAAAACCGTGGGCTACAGGCTTTTTAAAGGGAGAGTATTTTGTTGCCTTTTCTACATCAACATGAATCCATTGAAAATCGCCTGTTGCTTTCGCGAAATCGTTGATCATTTCTTGGGTAATGACCATCCATTCGCCAACCGGAAGTTGTTTGCCTTCCCACTCACGAAAGGCCTTAAAATCTTCTAATACTAACTCTGCCATCCTTTTTTATCTTGAAGTTCCACCATCAATTGTCAAACAAATACCGGATACAAATCGCGCTTCGTCAGAAGCCAGATATAAATATCCGTAGGCAATATCAATAGGTTGGGCTACTATTTTTAAAGGAATACTCGCCTTTATGGCTGCAAAATGTTCTTCCGGAATTTTGGCGACCATATCTGTCATGGTAAAGCCAGGTGCAATGGCATTGGCAGTAATACCGTGCTTGCCTAATTCCACTGTCCATGTTTTTGACATGGCTATTACTCCAGCTTTAGTGGCTGCATAGTTGGTTTGACCGAAGTTGCCACGAAGTCCTACATTTGATGCCGCACTAACAATTCTGCCGTATTTTTTTGCCTTCATATAAGGTGTTGCTGCTTGGGTGCACAAAAACACTCCTTTTAAGTTGACTTCAACGACAGCATCCCACTCCTCTTCACTCATTTTTTCCAAAGTGCGATCTCTAGTAATACCTGCGTTATTAATGAGGATATCTAATTTACCGTGCTTTTCATTTATGGTTGCAAATAATTTTTCTATTGCTGATTTATCCGTTACAGAAACGGAATGGAATTCTGCTTTTCCTCCGTTGGAATTAATTCCGTCTGCTACTTCTTGTCCTTGCGGTAAAAGGTCTACAATAATTACCGTAGCCCCTTCTTTGGCAAATAATTCACTTACGGCCTGACCGATTCCTCTTGAACCTCCTGTTACTACTGCTATTTTATCTTTTAGTCTCATGTTTTTTTGTTGTTCGTTTTTCGTTGATCGTTATTAGTTGTTGGTTGTCAGTTGTCAGTTTTTCGCTTTACGCCGTGAGCTAATCGTGTTATTTTGAACAGTACACTATTTTACATTTTGTTAGGTACAAACTGCAACTGCTTACTGCACACTTTTACTTCATATTCTTGGCGAACTCTGAACTCCTAACTCCTAACTCCTAACTCCTAACTCCTAACTCCTAAAATATACTTTGTACTTCTAACTTCGTCCTCGCACTTTCTTTTAGACTTTCACAATCAACTTCCCCTTCACTTTTCTATTGATCATTTCTTCCAATGCCTTGTCCGTATCTTTTAAATCATACATCGCATGAATGTGTGGTTTTAGCTTTCCTTCAGCGTGCCATTGCATGAGCGTCATAGTATTCTGCATATTTTCTTTGGAATTCTTCATGGCGAATGCTCCCCAGAAAACACCAACTATTGCTGCTTCTTTTAACAATGGAAGGTTCAATGGTATTTTAGGAATATCTCCAGCAGCAAATCCAACGACCAAAAATCGACCGTTTCTACCCACTGCTCTCAGTGCAGCTTCTGAATAGGTTCCGCCAACAGGATCATAGACCACATCGGCACCTTTACCATCTGTTAATTCTTTGATAGTTGTTTTTAAATCTTGTGTTGTATAGTTGATGGTTGCATCTGCACCATATTCTTTGCATAATGCCAATTTATCATCAGTAGATGCTGCAGCTAGTACTCGAGCCCCCATTAATTTTCCTAATTCAACGGCTGCTAGACCAACGCCACCTGATGCCCCTAATACTAAAAGGGTTTCTCCTTTAGATAAATTTCCTCTGTCTTTAAGGGCATGATATGATGTTCCGTAGGCCATTAAAAAGGATGCCGCCGTTGGGAAATCCATCTGCGGTGGTTTTGAGAAGCAAGCATTCGCAGGAACGATTACTTCTTCTGCCAAAGCACCATGCGCTGCAAAACCAAAAACTTCTTGCCCAACCTTTACATGCGAAACACCTTCTCCAACAGCCTTTACAACTCCCGCAAGATCACTACCGGGCGTAAAAGGCAATTCTGGTTTGAATTGATACAAGCCTTGTATGATTAAGGTATCAGGAAAATTCAAGCCGCAGGCCCTCACACTGACCAAAACTTCTTTAGCATTGGGTTGCATATCAGCCACTTCCTCATAAACCAAAGAAGAAGGCGGACCGTATTTTTTACATCGTATTGCTTTCATGACTATTTTATTTGGCTGGTGGTTGTTGGTTGATCGTTACCCTTTTTATTGTTTTTAATTCATCATACATACTTTGCACTTCTAATTTCGTACTTAATACTCAGGACTTAACACTATCTGACTCCTTCATGCTAGCTTCTAATTTATTTTTGCGTTTTTGCTTAAAATAGGTCTTGTCTGCGATATAAATTCGCTTTTTTACTTCACAAAAAATAACCGATTTATCCTTGTTCGTTAATTGGGTAAGCTTGATTATTTCTATTTCCTTATCCTGACTAACTTTTTCTTTAATCGCCTGAAGTTCTTCTTGGGTATAGGTAAATTCAGCGTACAAATTTTCTTTAGCGGGCCGTTTAAAATAAATTTCGGCGGACTTATCCCAAACCATATAATTGCTATCCAGGAGGTTGATGAGCTGCACCATCGGAAAAGGATCTACTGCTGAAAACATACTGCCTCCAAAAATTGTACTTACATAATTTCTGTTCTTATAGCTAATCGGAAGTTTCACTTGAACCTTTAATAAATCCTTAGAAACTTTTATAACCCTACCCGTACTTCTGCGGTACATGGGCGAAAAATTGAATCCGTATTTAAACAGTGTCGCCTTTCCAATAAACTTAGAACCGAATTCCGCTAATTTTTGATAAACAGACATTGTTTTGTTGTTCTTTGATGGTTGTTCGTTGTCGGTTGCTCGTTTTTCCTTTTACGTTGTGCGCTAATCGCGTTATATTAAACAGTACAATATTTTACATTTTGTTAGGTGCAAACCGCAACTGCTTACTGCTTACTTTTATTTCGTATTGCTTTCATTCCTTTTAAAATTCAAATACAAACCTCAAACTCAAATACAAGTTCTATGTCCGAACTTTATCTTTTTTGTATTTGATTTTTGTGTTTGCGTTTGTGTTTATTAACTACTCTTCAATAACTTTCAAAACCAGTTTTCCCATTTTATTACCAGAGAAAAGTCTGTTATATGTTTCTGGGAAATTCTCGATCCCTTCGTATACATCTTCACGACTTTTTAGTTTTCCTTGTGCCATCCATCCACCTAAAATCTGAGCTCCTTCTTTGTATCTATCCGCATAATCAAACACCACCATACCCGTCATACTTGCTCTGTTTACCAATAGGGAAAGGTAATTACTCGGTCCTTTGACCTTGGTTTTATTGTTGTATTGTGAGATAGCGCCACAAATCACAATCCGTGCATTTCTTCGTAAACGTGTCAAAGCTAAATCTAAAATTTCGCCACCTACATTATCAAAGTAAATGTCAATGCCCTTCGGACATTCTTCTTTTAGTCGCGAAGCGAGATTTTCATTTTTATAATCGATACAGGCATCAAAACCTAATTCATTAACTACATAGTTGCACTTATCGGGTCCGCCAGCGATACCCACTACTTTACAGCCTTTTATTTTGGCCACCTGCCCAACAATACTTCCCACGGCACCAGCTGCCCCAGATACCAAAACAATATCGCCTTCTTTGACCTTACCTACTTCTGTTATTCCGAAATAGGCAGTCATACCAGGCATTCCTAAAGTGCCAATATACATGGGCAATGGAGCTAGTTTTGGATCTACTTGATAAAATCCTTTACCATCCGAAACAGCATATTGTTGCACTCCGCCAGTACCTGCAACATATTGACCTACTTCGAATTTCGGATTTTTTGATGCCACGACCTCTCCTACGGAACCAGAGCGCATTACCGAACCAATCTCCATGGGAGCGATATATGATTTCATATCATTCATCCATCCACGCATGGCAGGATCTAAGGAAACATAATGTTGTTTTATCAAAATTTGTCCATCAGTGATTTCAGGAATCGGATTTGTCTCTAATGACCAGGTTGAGGCATCTGCTTCGCCTTCAGGTCTTTTTACAAATAGTTGTTGTTTGTTCATGAATACGTTTCTTTATTGTCATTCCAGCCCTTCGCCCCTGCCTGCCGGCAGGCAGGTTCGCTCAGGATAAACTCTGGCTGGAATCTGTTTGATTTTAGTTATAGTTAATATTTAAGGTTTGGGTTTTCAGACCCCTCCGTCTTGCAACAAAGTTGCAATCCACCT
>CALDYU010000023.1 GCA_937944485.1 uncultured Flavobacteriaceae bacterium
ATGGTGGCAAATGTGTAACTGTTTTGAAAATAGGAACAAAAACTATGGCTCCTAATCCTAAATACAACATTCTAGCACTTAGTTTTCCTGCTGGCTTATCGGCTTCGTTTGTGGTATTCAATTGCCCCTTGAAAGCGGGTAAAAAAGAAGCAATAAAAGCAGGCACTAGCATACAAATAAGTGACGGAATCAAAAGATAACTTATTAATTTCAAGGTAGTTACTTTGTTGCCAATCCATAACATTGTTGTTGTAACATCCCCTATCGGCGACCAAGCACCACCAGCATTTGCAGCAATTATAATTAAGCCCGCATACCAAATACGCACATTTCGATCTTTTACTATTTTTTGTAAAATAGATATAAGTACAATAGTAGCCGTTAAGTTGTCAATAATTGCTGATAGTATGAAAGCAAGAATACAGAAAATCCATAAGATTCTACTTTTGCTTTTGGTTTTGACAAAACCTTTGATTGTAGCAAAACCATCGAAATAGTCAATAATTTCGACAATAGTCATGGCACCTAATAGAAAAACCAAAATTTCTGCGGTCTTGCCCAAGTGATGTAGCAATGTTTCTTCCATTAAATGGAGCTTGTCATCATAAGCCATGCCCGCAAAATTATCTACCAAGGCATGCGCACCAGAATCAAACCATGTTGTGAAACCATCAATACCCAAAGCAATTAGCGCCCAACAAATTGCCATCATTACCAAAGCTGGTATGAGCTTATCAATTTTTAAATTATGTTCAAGCGTAATTGCCAGATAACCTAATACAAATACGAGTATTATTGCTGATTCCATATAGATTGTAGTTTAAATTAATTGCTTCAGTGCTATTTCAAATCCAGCGGCGCTTAGGTTTGTTTTAGAGGGATTTAGTTTAAAGATATTTAAAATTGCTTTGCGAATGGTCTCTGATGTATCATTAAATATTAATTCATCATCCATACCTACTCTTTTTTCCATGAAATAGGCAAAAACACGTGCCATTCCACAGTTACTCACAAAATCTGGTATCAGGCTTACGCGACCATCGGTATACTCCATTATAGGGCCGAAAAAAATCGCTTCGTCAGCAAAGGGCACATTCGCACCACAAGAAATTACTTCTAAACCGGTATCAATCATTTGCGTAATCTGTTCTTTCGTTATTAATCTAGAAGCCGCACATGGGGCAAAAATTTCAGTCTGTAAAGTCCAAATCCGATCTTTTATTTCGTCGAACGGAATAAGATCACTTGATTCAGCAACAAGGCTGTTTCCTTTTTTGTTCAAAAACAAAGTCTTAATTTCTTCAAATGAAAATCCATCTTCATTGATAACGCCGCCAACTCTGTCAATAATACCGACAATTTTAGCACCCATCTGAGACAAGTAATACGCAGCAGCACTACCCACATTACCAAAACCTTGAACAACAGCTCTTTTTCCAACAACACTGCCTCCATAAATATCATAATAATGACGAACAGCTTCCGCTACCCCATAGCCAGTAATCATATCAGCTACTGTAAATTTTCTAAAAACATCAGGGGAATAGTCTTGAGTTTCTATCGCTTTGATAACGCCCATACGCAACTGACCAATTCTATTAATTTTATCGGCTTCTGTTGGTTTAAAATGCCCATTAAAAACTCCTTCTTGCGGGTGCCAAACCCCTGCGTCTTCCGTAATGGGAATAACTTCATGAATTTCATCAACATTCAAATCTCCGCCAGTGCCATAATACCTTTTCAAAAGAGGTGCAACGGCATGATACCAGCGTTCTAAAACATCTTTTTTTCTAGGATCGTTGGGGTCAAAATTAATGCCTGATTTTGCACCACCAATTGGGGGGCCAGAAACGGTAAATTTGACTTCCATAGTCTTCGCTAAAGACAGTACTTCATTCATGTCAAGCCCCTTTCTCATTCGCGTTCCGCCTCCAGCAGCGCCTCCACGAAGCGAATTAATTACAGTCCATCCCTCGGCCTCAGTTTCCGGGTCTTTCCAATTAAATACTATTTCTGGTTGTTTATTTTCGTATGCTTTAAGTAATTCTTTCATTGTTATTGAATTTAATAATTATAGATCGTTTTTATACCCGTCTTTTAAAAAAATAGATGCCCCATTAAGGGGTTACTGCTGATCCATAACTTTTAATTTAAATCCTTATATAACTATTGAAGTCAGCAAATATAAAAATTTGCTCGGGCATTAAAAGTTTTTAATAGTAATAAAAGAACCCGTAATGGCATCAAATCATAGTAAGAAGGCCTCTCTTTTTCAAGAAGACCTATTATCTTTGTACTGCTAAAAACTAAAAAACAAATACATGGATTTTTCACTATCCGAAGAACATTTGATGATTCAGCAAGCTGCTAGAGATTTTGCTCAAAACGAACTACTACCGGGGGTAATCGAACGCGATGATGCTCAAGAATTTCCAGCGGAGCAAATGAAGAAATTAGGTGAGTTAGGTTTCTTAGGTATGATGGTTGACCCCAAATATAATGGCAGTGGCATGGACGCACAATCTTATGTAATTGCTATGGAAGAATTATCAAAAATTGATGCTTCTACTTCGGTGGTGGTTTCTGTAAATAATTCTTTAGTATGCTACGGATTAGAAACTTATGGTACTGAGGCGCAAAAACAAAAGTACTTAACCAGATTGGCCTCTGGTGAAATCATCGGGGCTTTTTGTTTGTCTGAGCCCGAGGCAGGTAGTGATGCAACTTCACAAAAAACAACAGCTATAGACCATGGAGATCATTATGTGATCAATGGTACTAAAAACTGGATTACCAATGGAAATACAGCAGAAGTATACTTGGTTATCGCCCAAACTGACAAAGAAAAAGGACATAAGGGTATCAACGCTTTAATTGTTGAAAAGGGAATGCCAGGATTTGAAATTGGTCCAAAAGAAAATAAGTTAGGGATTCGCGGAAGCGATACACATTCGCTTATTTTCAACGATGTAAAAGTACCCAAAGAAAATCGTATTGGTGAAGATGGTTTTGGATTTAAATTTGCTATGAAAACATTATCTGGTGGACGTATCGGTATTGCTGCTCAAGCACTCGGAATCGCTGCTGGAGCTTATGAATTAGCTTTGAAATATTCAAAAGAACGAAAAGCTTTCGGCACCGAAATTAGCAATCACCAAGCCATAGCCTTTAAATTAGCTGATATGCATACGCAAATTCAAGCTGCTAGGCATTTAGTGTATAAGGCTGCATGGGATAAAGATCAAGGCAATAATTATGATTTATCTGGTGCAATGGCAAAATTATACGCTTCTCAAGTTGCTATGGAAACTACTGTTGAAGCCGTTCAAATTCATGGTGGTAATGGCTTTGTAAAAGACTACCATGTCGAGCGCCTAATGCGTGATGCAAAAATCACTCAAATTTATGAAGGCACATCTGAAATTCAGAAAATAGTTATTTCGCGAAGTGTGTTAAAAGATTAAAACAGGAAAATGGTGTTTTTGTAAAAAAGCAATTATCATAATAGCAATTTCATGGGGTCAAAATTGTAGAATTCCATATTTTTCAATCAAATATTGCATACGCTGAATTTCTTTCTGACTTTATAGCCTTTCATTGATTATAATTTATCGAAAATGATATTTTTGATAAAATACCGTAATCATGAAGAGGTTAAAAAAGCAAGGGTTGTACCTTCCAGAATTTGAGCACGATAACTGTGGTGCAGGCTTCATTTGCAGCTTAAAAGGAAAAAAATCTAACGACATCATTCATAAAGCGCTCGAGATTCTAGATAAGCTCGAACACAGAGGTGCAGTAAGCGCAGATGGAAAAACTGGAGATGGCGCTGGAATTTTAATTGATATTCCTCATGATTTTTTCGTGGCTGAGTGTGATTTTGTATTACCAAAACCTGGTCAATATGCGGTAAGTAACGTTTTTCTCCCTCAAAAAGAAAATCAAAGAAACTTTTGTATTAACGTTTTTGAGGAAAACATTAAAAAACAAGGACTTCAACTATTAGGGTGGAGAGATGTTCCAGTGAATAGATCGGTTCCTGGAAGAATTGCTATGGAAACCGAACCCTTCGTTAAGCAACTCTTTATTGCAAAGGAGCGTATAAAGCAAGACGAATTCAATTTCAATTTGAAGCTCTTCATTGCTCGAAAAGTTACAGAGCATGCAATTATTAATTCTAAGCTCTCAGAGCGTGGTTTTTTCTATGTTCCCAGTCTCTCTACCAAAATTATCATTTTCAAGGGCTTATTGATGCCCAAAGACATTAGCCTCTATTATAAAGATTTAATGGATCCTAGAGTGGTTACCAGACTTTCGTTGGTACACCAAAGGTTTTCCACAAATACTTTTCCTACTTGGGATTTAGCGCAACCATTCCGATACATGTGCCATAATGGAGAAATTAATACGCTCCGTGGCAATGTTACCAGAATGCGGTCTCGTGAAGAACTACTTGAAAGTGACTGGTTTGGTGAGGAGATTAAAAACATAATTCCTGTAATACTACCTGGAAAATCTGATTCTGCTACAATGGATATGGTGGTAGAACTATTGTTAATGACCGGTCGTTCATTACCAGAAGTTATGATGATTTTAGTGCCTGAGGCATGGGAGAAAAACCCAGATATGTCAGAAGCTAAAAGAGCATTTTACGAATATCATTCCTGTATGATGGAACCATGGGATGGTCCTGCATCTGTACCCTTTACTGATGGAAACTATATTGGTGCAGTTTTAGACCGAAACGGACTTCGCCCTTCAAGATATACTGTTACCAAAGATGATTACGTAATCATGTCTTCGGAAGTTGGTGTTGTTGATATTGAACCTGAAAACGTGGATTTTCATGGAAGACTAGAGCCCGGAAAAATGTTTCTGGTAAATATGGAGGAAGGCAGAATTGTAAATGACGAGGAAATAAAAGAAGAAATAGCAAAACGTCATCCGTATAAAAACTGGTTAGCTAAAAATCTGGTTCATTTAAAAGACATACCCTATAATGACTGCCCATTATTTTTAGGAGAAGCTGCTTTAGAGCGGCGAAAAGCGGCATTTGGATATACCTTAGAAGATATCAATACGATAATTCTTCCTATGGGAAAAACAGCTAAAGAACCCATCGGTTCTATGGGCTCGGACACCCCCATTGCTGTGCTTTCTGAACGACCTCAATTGATTTACAACTACTTCAAACAATTATTTGCGCAGGTTACAAATCCGCCACTAGATGGTATTCGCGAAGAACTTATTACGGACATCAGTCTAACGTTGGGGAGTGACCATAATATTTTTGATTCCTCAGAATTGCATTGCCGAAAACTGAAAATTCAGAATCCGGTAATCTCTAAAGAAGATTTAGACAAAATCAAAAACTATGATGCTAGCCCAGATTACAAAGTAGTATCGATTCCGACACTATATAATATTGAAAGAGGGCACAATGGTTTAGAAGATGCTTTGGAATTAATATTAAAACAGGCGGAGGAGGCCGTCGACAATAACACTAATATCATTATTCTTTCTGATAGAAACGTCAGTGATTCTCAAGCTCCCATCCCAGCTTTATTAGCCTGTTCGTTTGTAAATAGTGGATTGCAAAAATTAGGAAAACGCTCAAAACTCAGTGTAATAGTAGAATCGGCTGAACCTAGAGAGGTACATCATTTTGCATTGCTTTTTGGTTTTGGAGCTAGTGCCATCAACCCTTATTTAGTGAATGAAATTATTGCAGAGCAAATTGAGGAACATGATATTACCGAATTTACGTTTGACGAAGCTATCAAGAATTACAATAAAGCAATTGGTAAAGGTATTTTGAAAGTGATGAATAAAATAGGTATCTCAACCCTAAATTCATATCGCGGATCTCAATTGTTTGAGTGTATTGGTATAAATACTAAAGTTGTTAGCAAATATTTTCCGAATACACCAACTAGAATACAGGGCATTGGTTTATATGAAATAGAAAAAGAAATTGCCAAACGCCATGCTAAGGCATTTGCAAAAAAAGAAATTGCAGCCAATTTAGATGTCCCTATGGGTGGCGAATACCGCTGGCGACGTGATGGGGAAAAACATATGTTCAATCCATTATCAGTAGCAAAGCTTCAAAAAGCCGTACGCAATAATGAAACTGAAAGCTATAAGGAGTTCTCAACAATGGTGAATGAACAGTCTAAAAATTTAATGACTATACGCGGTCTTTTTGAATTCTCTAATTACGACCCTATTCCTTTGGATGAAGTGGAGCCTTGGACAGAAATCGTAAAACGTTTTAAAACAGGAGCTATGTCATATGGTTCTATCAGTAAGGAAGCACATGAAAATCTAGCCATTGCTATGAACCGTATTGGTGGTAAAAGTAATTCAGGCGAGGGTGGTGAAGATGCGGAGCGTTTTTATAAAAATGCTACTGGGGATTGGAAAAATAGTGCCATCAAACAGGTAGCTTCAGGTCGTTTCGGTGTTACCTCTGACTACTTAACAAATGCTAAAGAAATTCAGATAAAAATGGCTCAAGGGGCCAAACCAGGTGAAGGGGGACAATTACCCGGCCCAAAAGTTAATCCGGCCATCGCCAAAACAAGAAATTCCACCCCTTATGTGGGATTGATTTCACCACCACCCCACCACGATATTTATTCGATTGAAGATTTGTCACAATTGATTTTTGATTTGAAATCTGCAAATCGAGAAGCGCGAATTAATGTAAAATTAGTTTCAGAAATAGGAGTAGGCACCGTTGCTGCAGGTGTCGCTAAAGCAAAAGCTGATGTAGTACTCGTGTCAGGTTTCGATGGCGGTACGGGAGCCTCTCCCCTAACTTCTTTAAAGCATGCCGGACTCCCGTGGGAATTAGGTGTCGCCGAAGCACAACAAACTTTGGTAATGAATGATTTGAGAAATCGAATTGTATTGGAATGTGACGGTCAACTCAAAACGGGGCGTGATGTAGCCGTCGCTTGTTTATTAGGTGCCGAAGAATTTGGATTTGCTACGGCACCTCTGGTTGCCTCTGGTTGTATTATGATGCGTGTTTGTCATTTGAACACCTGCCCAGTGGGTATTGCTACTCAGAATCCTGAATTGCGTAAAAAGTTTAAAGGTAAACCAGAACACGTGGTCAATTACATGTACTTCGTTGCTCAAGAATTGCGAGAAATAATGGCACAACTCGGCTTTAAAACTGTCGACGAAATGGTAGGGCAGGTTCAAAAGTTAGACCGAAAGAAAGCGATCGATCATTACAAGGCAAACGGCATTGATCTAACACCCATACTGCACCAAGTAGACGTACCTGAAGGAACTAAGTTCTATAATACGCAAAAGCAAATTCATGATGTTGAGAAATCGATTGAATTTGAAATTATTGAAAAAGCGAACCCATCATTGTTTCGAAAAGAAAAAGCGAGTTTAGATTTTCCTATTTGTAATACTGATAGAGCAATCGGTGCGATAATTAGCAATGAGATTTCGAAAATTTATGGCGCGCAGGGCCTACCTATTAATACGTTACGATTGAATTTTACGGGATCCGCAGGGCAAAGTTTTGGCGCTTTTGCAACCAGAGGGTTAACGATGACTGTAAACGGAAATACGAACGATTACTTAGGTAAAGGACTTTCAGGTGCTAAATTGGTTATTAAAGTTCCTGAAGGTTCAACCATTGTGCCTGAAGAAAATGTAATTACAGGTAATGTTACGTTATATGGTGCCACCGCAGGTAGAGCCTATATAAATGGAAAAGCAGGGGAACGTTTTTGTGTACGCAATTCAGGTGCTAAAACAGTAGTAGAGGGAATTGGCGATCATGGCTGCGAATATATGACTGGCGGTGTAGCAGTAATTCTTGGTGAAGTGGGTCGAAATTTTGGAGCGGGAATGAGTGGCGGAATTGCCTTCGTTTATGACAAAAACAAAACTTTTGAAAAAAAATGTAGCCAAGAAGGATTAAATCTACTTGCCGTTGAAGAAGATCATGATATCAAGCAACTTCGTGAATTAATTGAAAGTCATTATAATTATACAATGAGCCCATTAGCGCAACGAATACTAGAGAATTGGGAAGATTGTTTGTCAGACTTTGTAAAAGTCTTTCCTGAAGAATATCGTCAGGCACTAATTCGCCTTGAAGAAGAAAAACTACAAACTATTTAAATCGAAACATGGGAAAGGTAACTGGTTTTTTGGAATTCGATAGGAAAGTAGAAGCTTACAAAGCCGTTGAGAAACGCGTAAAAAACTACAAGGAGTTTACCGTTCCAATGAAAGAAAAGGAAATTAAAGATCAGGGTGCCCGCTGTATGGACTGTGGCATTCCTTTTTGCCATAGTGGTTGCCCTTTAGGGAATTTAATTCCTGATTTTAATGATGCTGTTTACAAAGGAAAATGGGAAAAGGCTGCAGATATTTTGCACTCAACGAATAATTTTCCTGAATTTACGGGAAGGTTATGTCCAGCACCGTGTGAAGAGGCATGCGTTTTAGGAATTAATGAAGACCCCGTATCCATTGAAAATATTGAAAAAAACATTGTAGAAACAGCCTTCGAAAAAGGATGGGTTGTAGCGCAGCCTCCTGCAAGTAGAACTGAAAAGAAAGTAGCTGTAATCGGTTCAGGGCCAGCAGGTCTTGCAGCTGCGCAACAATTAAATCGAGCGGGTCATACAGTTACGGTTTTCGAAAGAGATGAAAAACCTGGGGGACTATTACGCTATGGAATTCCTGATTTTAAAATGGAAAAACACGTGATCGATCGAAGGCTCAAGGTTTTAGAAGAAGAAGGTATCACATTCAATTGTGGCGTTCATGTTGGAGTCGATGTTAAAGCAGATGAACTGAAAAATGATTTCGATGCTATCGTTCTATGTGGAGGGGCAACAGTTCGACGAAACTTACCCATTAAAGGTTCGGATTTAAACGGAGTGGTACAGGCGATGGATTTTCTACCTCAAAATAACCGTAGGGTTGATGGTGTAAAGGAATTTGAAAATGAAATTCTAGCTACGGATAAAGATGTTATTGTTATTGGTGGTGGTGATACGGGTTCAGATTGTATCGGAACTTCTATTCGACAAGGCGCCAAATCAGTTTCAAATTTTGAAATAATGCCTATGGGTACTGAAGAGCGCCCAGAAGATCAACCTTGGCCATTTTGGCCTATGCGTTTACGAACAAGCACCTCGCATAAAGAAGGTGCAGAAAGATTCTTTAGTATTTCTACTAAGGAGTTTGTCGGAGACAAAAATGGAAACCTAAAGGGTTTAATCACTTCTGAAGTCACATGGATTAAACAACCTGGTCAACGGCCAATTTTGAAAGAAGTTGAAGGAACAGAAAAAGAATGGAAGTGTGAATTGGCATTACTCGCCATGGGTTTTACGGGTTCTGAAATAACTATTGCCGAACAGTTAGGGTTAGAAACAGACACCAGAACCAATATTAAGGCTTCTGAAAATGATTATAAAACAAATATTCCTGGTGTTTTTGTCGCAGGAGATCAGCGTAGAGGGCAATCTCTAATTGTTTGGGCTATTTCTGAAGGTAGACAGGCTGCTCATCATATTGATACTTATTTAATGGGGGAATCATATCTTCCTTTAAAAGGAGATGGCGATTTACCAAGGGTATGAAACTTCCCCAAAATTTGAATTAGCTAAGCTGCCTTCTCAGGGCAGCTTTTTTTAATCTGGTTACCAATTATTAGGCATAAAAAAAGGTCCTTCATATTTCTATGAAGGACCTCAAAGAAGGCGGCTACCTACTCTCCCACTTGGTGTAGCAGTACCATCGGCGCAGACGGGCTTAACTTCCCTGTTCGGAATGGTAAGGGGTGTGCCCCGTCGCCA
>CALDYU010000024.1 GCA_937944485.1 uncultured Flavobacteriaceae bacterium
CAGCAACAGCAAGTCTTGATGATTTAAGAAATGATGCCAGTATCTTTGAGTATTTCTTTAACGGCGTTGCTGGTTTAGAAGAAACACTAACTCTTAATACCGAAGGAAGATACATTCGCATTCAACTTGCAAATAATGGCATACTTCATATGGCTGAAGTTCAAGTGATGGGTTGCTTGATTACAGGTGGTGTTTCTGGTTTAACTGCTTATATAGCTCCTAGTTCATTTTTAGAATTAAGTCCTGTGCCGACAAATAGCACTTTAAATGTAAATTACTTCTTTGTTAATGATTCTGAGAGTACAGTGCAACTAACTATCTTTGATAATATCGGTAGACAAGTTAGAAATATAACAATTACTGATGGCAACCTAAGTCAACAAATCGAGGTGTCTCAATTAACTACCGGGGCTTATCTATTACAACTAGAAAAAGATGACGAAGTGCTCGTTAAACGATTCATTATTAGACGTTAAAACAGAACTAAATAACAACAATCAAAAAGCCACTATTTTATTAAATAGTGGCTTTTTGATTACTATCTAATTATAGATGTTTTAATAAAAAGTTTTTATGATAATTTCTATTGGTTTACTTTTAATATTTCATAGCAAATACTCCATGAAAATAAAATATATTCTAATTGCATGTTTACTAAACATGTTTGCAAACGCGCAAGAAGAGACTCAATTAAAAAGGCAGGTTCGTCAAGCCGTTAATGACATCAGAAGCTTTGTTAAGATTCCCAATGATGCATTAGATCATGCAGATATTAATAGAAATCTGACCTGGCTTGAACAAAATTTTAATGCAAGAGGTTTTAATTCTTCGATAATTCCAACCGAAGGAGAATCATTATTTTTTGCATCGCTGCCTGTTGACGATTCCAAACCAACTATTTTATTCTATATGCATTTTGACGGGCAATCAGTAGATCCATCCAAATGGGCTCAATCAAACCCTTATGAAGTCGCTCTTAAATCTCCAGATGGGGATGGGTGGAAGAATGAAGTGTTTGATGATTTAAATGAAAATATCGATTACAACTGGCGTTTGTTTGGTCGTTCTACTTCTGACGATAAAGGTCCGATTGTTATGTTTTTAAATGCTATTGATTTATTGAAAGAAAACAATAAAGAAATTCCCTTTAACATAAAAATTATTTTAGACAGTGAAGAAGAAAAAGGAAGTCGACCTTTACCTAAAGCAGTCAAACAATATCGAGAATTACTAGAAGCGGATTTTCTCGTTATTAATGATGGACCGATACATATTTCGGGAAGACCAACCATTGTTTATGGTTGCAGGGGTATTACCACACTTTCGTTGACTACTCATGGCCCAATTAAGCCACAACATAGCGGTCATTATGGCAACTATGCTCCTAACCCTGGGTTTCAGCTCGCTCAAGTTTTGGCTAGTATGAAAGATACCGAAGGTAGGGTCACAATTGAAGGTTATTATGATGGAATTACCCTAGATGACAATGTCATGAATGTTTTAAAGAGTGTACCCGATGATGCCGCTATTATCAATACAAACTTGGCGATCAAAAACCCTGAAAAAGTGGGTGAATTTTATCAAGAAGCATTACAATATCCATCTTTAAATATTAGAGGTCTGGGCTCAGGGTGGATTGGTGCTAAAGCACGTACTATAGTTCCTGAATCGGCAACTGCTGAACTTGATTTACGATTGGTACCTGAAAGTGATGGAACGCACTTAAAAGAACTGGTGAAAAAACACATTGAAAAACAAGGTTTCCACATCATGGATTCTATTCCTTCGAAACAACAACGAATGCAGCATGATAAAATAATGACTCTTACCGAACGCGGGATTACTGATGCTTTTCGGACGGACTTAAACAACCCTTATGGCACTTTTTTATTAAAAGTGCTAAAAAACAGCTTCGACAAAGATGTTGTTCAAATTCGAATAATGGGAGGCACTGTACCCATTTCTCCATTCATTAATGAATTAAAGATTCCGGCCTTTATTGTTCCTATGGTAAATCCTGACAACAATCAACATAGTCCGAATGAAAATTTAAAAATTGGTCAAATAGCTTATGGCATTCAGGTTTTTTATAGCTTATTAAGCACTAAAATGTAGGCTTAGGTCCGTTAATCATTTATTACACCTTTTTTGTCACATCAGTGTTTTTTTTAAGTCTTTAAAAAAACATACGAATCGATTTTGATTAAACAATATGAAAACAACTAAATATATTTTTTCAATTATTTTGCACCTTTTTGTATTTAATCTATTGACTGCAGCCGTACAAACAAATATTGTTGTCAAAAATTTCTATCAAGAGCAAAATCTGACAATTATTGAATCTTTAAAAAATGGCGAAAGCTATTCTATAGAAATCACCTCGATTGGTTGCTTTCACGGAAAAAGACAAACAATTGTAGTATCTAAAGAAGCCGACGTTCTTATTGCCAAGTTTCAAGATAAAAAAGTAGTATTGTCAAAAATTAAAATTGAAGCCTTTAAAACTTTTGAAAAAGAACTGCGCTCTATATCAATAGGAGGCTGTACAACTGTTGACACCTATATCATTCGCTATGGTAACGAAAATTTTCAAACAAGTGATGGTACCTGTAGTTGGAACGGTGGTCGCAAGTTACTTGATGTATTAATTTAAGTTAATCTTTTAGTCTATTTGGCTTTTGCCGATAATGAACTTTCAAAAAACACTTTCTTTAATTTCTTTTCGTTCATGTATTATGAAATTAAAACTAGTGCGTACGATTTTTTATATACTATTTGCTCTTTGGTTTCAATGGGGTATAGCTCAATCATTTAATGTTCTTGATTCCGAAAATTTACAACCAATTCCTTTCGCGACCATATCCTTCGGAAATGGATACGGGAACTTTGCAGATGAAAATGGTCAATTTACATTTAGAAAAGAAAACTACAAAGCGATAGATACTTTATTTATATCAGCCATGGGGTATGCTGAACAAATTATTCTTATTAACGCCATACCTAAAAAAATACTTCTTGAACCCACAGTTTCTGAGCTTGATGAAGTTATTATCTCTGCTAAAAAATTGGAAAAGTTTAAACGTCACAAGCTTAAAGCCATAACGCATCTAGATATTTTCACCTCATGGTTACCTACCGTTGAAAGTGAGGTGGCCATTTTATTCAAACGACAGCAAAAACAACCTACCCAAATTACAAAACTACTTTTACCCATTAACGCAGAATCAAAATATAAAACCAAGGGAAAAGGTAACTATGCAACTATATTCAGAATTAATTTTTACCAAAACTTAAACGGTTTACCAGGAGATCCGATGGGCTACGAAAATGTAGTTTTTCATATGAACGAAAAAGAAGATAAAGTCTTTGAACTCGATATTACTACTAAATCGATTTTCATACCTGAAAAAGGCATTTTCGTTGCCTTACAAGTGTTGGGTTATGCAGATTCTAATGGTAAGTTGGCGCAAACAAAGCAGTACCGAGAAATTAAAACAAGACTCGGTATTCAAAAAATAGCTACTTCTTTTCGCCCACTATTGCCTTTTACAGATAAGTTAAAAGACCAAAATACCTACGTGCGTCGCATTTTCTTCAATGACAAAAAATGGCAAATTTTTGATAAATCGTATAACAAAAAATCTAAACTCATTCAGACTGGCCATCGAAACTATGGCATGGGCGCAGCATTTAGAGTATATAAAAATTAAGCAGAGTTTCTAGTTGTACTATTCTCTAAATGCCTCATTAATAACTAATACATTATTTTTATATCCTAAAATATCAACAAAACAATGTCGTTATTGTAATCTATGAGTATACTCAAAAGTCGTATTTTAGTTTTATTTTTCTTCTTTTTTTTAAAAATTTCTGGACAAGAAATCGAGTATATTGAGCAATTTCCTGACGAAGATGTTATTACATTGTCCTTAGAAAAACACCTTAATATTAAGGTAGTACAAGGAAAACTAAAAATAACTCAAGCAGTAAATAAGCGAAATCTTTTTCTGACAACCAATTCTTTAAGACATAGCGAAGAAGAGGTGAGCTATAATACTTTCAATACAATAAAAGAACTTAAAGCCTCCACAGAGCATTCAATTAATGGGAATCAAAAAAAATACCCAGTTTCACATTTTGAGGATAAAGATGTAGTCATAAATAGTGTCTTTTTTAACGATCAAAAAGAAAAGAAAATCATTTTTCCGAATGTCGCGAAAAATGCCATAACCAATCTCGACTATACTTTAGATATTAATGACCCACACTTTATACCTCCATCTATCTTTTGGAGCGAGGTTCCCATTGTACAATCGAAAATATCGGTAAGCTTTCCAAGTAATGTAAAAGTATCATTCAAAGAACTCCATTTAGATACTGTGATTTGGAATTTTGAAAAGACTATAAAAGAGTCAATGATTACCTATACTTGGATCTTAAAAAATATTCCTAAAACAAGTAGGCACTATGATTTTTCTCCCTTGTACTATATCCCGCAGATTATTATTTACATCGACTCTTTTACACATAAGGACAAGACGGTTTCAGTTTTAAAAAATACGGAAGACCTATATAAATGGTATGTCTCTTTAATATCAAATCTTGATGACAATCAAGGACAACTAAAGAGTATTGCAGTAAACCTCATCGAAAATGCTGAAAGTGAAGAGGAAAAAATTAAAAACATCTACTATTTTGTTCAAGACAAAATTAATTATATCGCCTTTGAAGATGGTTTAAACGGATTCATACCGAGAAATGCTTATGATGTTTATTCGAAAAAATATGGTGACTGCAAAGATATGGCTAACATACTTCATCAATTATTCAGTTATGTTGGTATAGATTCTTATTTGACATGGATTGGTACAAGAAAAAAACCATATTCGTATGATGAAGTACCTACACCAGTAGTTGATAATCATATGATTACCACCGTAATTACAAAAGCGAAAGACACTCTCTTTTTAGATGCTACGGCCAAATACTTGCCTTATGGTTACGCATCACCATTTATTCAGGGTAAAGAAGCATTAATAGGTATTTCTCCTTCAACCTACGAAATAAAAAAAGTACCCGCAATTAGTGTTCAAAAAAATAGACTTGATATTAAAAGTGAATTTACCCTAGTGAACAATACTCTAGTAGGTACACACAACGCATCTATCTTAGGTCATGAAAAATTGGGTATTATGCACCGAATTGAAAATAAAGATATAGAAGATCTTGACTTTTTACATCGCAATTTAAATTTGGGCTTAAAGCAAACATCTTTTGAGAATATTGTATATAAAAATTTAGAAAGAAAAAAGGACACACTAAAAATTTCATTCAACTCAGAAACATCAAATTACTCGCGTAAGATTGGGGAAAAAATATATGTAAAACCACATTTCGATACATTCTATATGGATAAATTTGTTAGAGATGAGGCTAAAGCATTCGACAAAGAAATCGATTATAAATCGACCAAAACCTTCAGAACATTATTAAAAATTCCTGAAGATTATGAAGTCGACTTTATTCCAGAGAATGCAAACTTCGAAGATGATAAGTTCCATTTTAAAATTACCTTTAAACAAGTAGATAATCAAATTATAATTGCAAAACAACTTATTATTGATACTTTAAAGATAGAGGCAAAGCGTATCGACATCTGGAATAATTTCATTCGATCTTTATCTAAAGCCAACAAACAAACTATAGTTTTACGTAGAAAAAAATAAACTTATGTCAATTAAAAACAAACTTATTGTTGTTTTCTTTAGTATGGTAAACCTTGTTCAAGCGCAACTATACAAAAGCCATAAATGGGAAAAAGAGCCAATTTTTTATCAAATAAGTCAAGAAGAAGAAACCTTGGCCTCTGTTGCTATAAAAGAAAAACATTTAGTACAATATTATAAACCTGTACTTGGTAATACCTTTAAGTTATTCGAAACCAAGCATAGCATCATAAGGGTAAATTCAGAAAAAGGAGTTAATAAACACAACCGTGTTTATATTCCTATGAGAGGTGTTCGCAGAGTAATTGACATTCAAGCACGAGTACTCTCGGCCGACGGTAAAATTAAATTGCTTAATAAAAAAAATATCAAAGAACTCCAAAATGTCAAGGGGTATGGCAATTTTAAAATATTTGCAATTGAAGGGGTAACAAAGAAATCGCAACTAGAATTCATTTATACGCTAGAAAAAGAAATTCGAGCTGTTGGAAGTGTTGTGGCTCAAAAAGATTACAAAGTCAAAAAAGCAGAATTCATTTTACGTAAACCTACCATACTCAATTCAGATGTAAAGCCTTATAACGGTTTTCCAAAATTAACCGTCAACGTAGTAGAAGGAAACAAAAAAGCGATGACTGCAACCATTTATGATATTCCGGCGATGATAGACGAAGAGTCAGCAACGCCTAACGCCAATAGAATGAAAGTTTCTTATGTGGTAAGAAATGGTCAGAGCTATGCTATGTGGGATAATCTAAAAGATGGTTTAAAGCGTAATTTTGTTAATGTCAAGGCACGAAAAATCAACAAATTAATTTCTGATTATGAAAAATTTGCTGCTGAAGAAAATGACTTGAATCAAGTCAACAAAATCTGTGAATATGTGCATAGGAATTACAATATTTTAAGAAATAATTCCGCCCCTGAATATGATGACCTCAATGTTATTTTTAGTAAAAAACAGGCTTCAGAACAAGGCATTGTAAAATTATTTGTTGCTATTCTTAACTATTACAAAATTCCTTATGATCTTGTTTTATCATCGAATCGCTATAATCATAAGTTTGATGAAAGTTTTTATTCGAATGCAAATCTTCAAGAGTTACTGATTTATTTTCCCGAAACGGAAAAATTCATAAACCCTAGTTCTGTTAATTCAAGGCTAGATTATGCACCTTTTCAATATATATCAAACAAAGGCTTTTTTCTTGAAGATCGCAATTATCGTTTCAGAAATATTGAATCACCTAATGCTGATTATACCATGACCATTCGCGATTTTGAGCTCAACATAAACAATGATGGTATTGGAGAGGTGACATGCAGACAAGATTTGACGGGTTATAAAGCATCAATGATGAGAGGAGCTCATAAATTTTTTCAGAAAAAGGATTACAATGAATTTAAAAATATTATGGCTACATCTGGACTAGAAGATGCAGAAATCTCAAGTTTTGAAGTTTCTAATGAAGATTTAAACCTTATAACCGAAAATATACCGTTTATCTCAAATTGGACATATACTGCAGAAAGCCTTGTAGAACAAGCAGGTAATGACTTATTATTCAATATCGGCAAGGCTATTGGCAGACAGGTAGAGTTCTACCAAGAAGTCGAAAGAGTTAACCCTGTTGAAATTCAATTCCCTAATAAATATGTTTACAATTTTAAAATAGCTATTCCCGAAGGGTATAGGGCAAAAGGGTTAGAAGATTTTAACATTGATGAAAGAGTAATGATTGACAACAAAGAAGCTTGTTCATTTAAATCTAGTTATGAAATTGACGGAAACACCATTCTTATTGTAGCCACAGAAGATTATAACTTACTTCGAATGGATGTCGAGCAATATGACGGATATAAGAAAGTCGTTAACTCAGCCTTTGACTTTAGCAAAAAAGCTATCTTATTTGAAAAAGAATAAAACAGGAGTGTTTACTTTCGAAAAGATATCCATTTAAACTTATTAGTGATGTTGTTTATTAAGCAGAATTTCGACTTGCATTAATATTACCGTAAAGTGAGCGGGTTACTATCTTTTCGTACAAGGATTTAAATTCAGAATCACTACCTATTTTCTGCAAAGCATACTGCTGAATTACTAGTAAAGGAAGTACAATGTTTTCCCTGATTTTTATTGACTCACGAGAAATAGCTTCCCGTTCCATTAGAATTTCCATGCCAGCAATCTCTAAGAGCATCTTTTTAGACAATTCATATTCTGAATGCAGAATCTTCCAGAAACTTCCATACTTCACATCTTCTTTCATATAACTCGTCAATTCAAAATAGCATTTCGAAAGTGACATCATACTATTCAACATTAATGCTTTGAAAAAAGGAACCTCATTAAAAAGTCTTTTTACTTCATCAATTCTACCCTGATCTTCTAGTGTTTTTAAAGCAGTACCGATACCAAAATAGCCGGGTACATTTTGCTTTAATTGACTCCAAGAACCTACAAAAGATATCGCACGAAGATCACTTAACTCCAGTTTAGCTTTGTTACCTCTTTTACCTGGTCGACTACCAATATTAGCTTTGGTATAGTATTTCAGTGTACTTCGGTTTTCTAAATACGACATGAAATTATCATGATGCTTTAATGCGTCATATTTTTCGAAGCTCAATTCTGAAAGTTCTTCTATCAATTGTCGTTGCTTTGCTGAGATGACATTTTCTTTTCCGAAAATATTATTGGATAAGCCTGCTGTTAAAAGCTGTTCGCAATTGTATTTAAATTGTTCTTTAGTACCATAAGTACTTGTAATTGTTTGCCCTTGAATAGTTAACTGAATTTCATTATTAGCCACATCTTTAGTCTGGGCTGCATAAAAACGATGCGTTTTACCACCTCCACGAGCTGGTGGACCTCCCCTTCCATCAAAAAATATAGCCATAATTTCATTTTTACCACAGACTGCTGAAAGCGTTTCTTTTGTTTTTAAAATTGACCAATTTGCTTTTAAATAACCTCCGTCTTTAGTGCCATCCGAAAAACCAAGCATAATTGTTTGTTTATCCTTTCTTCTCTTCAAATGATCTCTATATTCTGGAATGTTAAGTACATGTTGCATCGTATCTTCAGCACTACTCATACCTTTCATAGTTTCGAAAAGTGGAATAATGTCAAAGGTGATCTCGTCAGAATTCCATCCGCACCAACGGAATAATCCATACACAAAAAGCATCGAGAATATGTCTTCAGAATTGCTTATAATGTATCTATTGCAACCCTCTTCTCCGTTCTTCTGCTGAATAGCTTTTAGTTGAGAAATATTATTTAATGTGTCTTTAACAATTCCATCTTCAAAATCATCGGCAGATATTTCTAAATCTTTATGAACCAATAGTTCTTGTAAGTCTTTCTGAGAAAGTTCTTCAAGACTTTCTTTTATGATACCCTTTTTCTTTAAAATCGTGGCTACCGTAATATAATGCTGACTATGATCTTGCCGAATATCAAGGGTAGCAAAATGTGTTTTAAATATTTTAACCTTGTCAATAAATTGATCTAAATCTTTCAGATACAAACCGTGATATTTTGTAACTAATCCTGAACGAATTTCTAATAGTGGGTCAATAATATCTTTATACCCTACTGTTTTCTTTGGATTGAACATGGCATTGTAAAGATTATTGCGAAGCGTTGTGATAGCGCCCTGCAACTCTCTAAAAGTTAGTTTTTGTTGCAGTACTTTCAAATCATTGTAATAGCATTTCATTAAGTTTACGCGAAGTTCATCGGCAACGTCATTAGTAATTTCAGCAGTCACAAAAGGATTTCCATCACGATCACCTCCTGGCCAAAAACCGAGTTTCATTATATTATGATTTTCGAAATTTCGATCACCCACATTACTTTTTATATACGCATATAAATCCCCAACTGCATCGTAATACACATTTCGTAGTATATAAATAATGTTTTTAGCCTCATCTAGTGGCGTTGGTTTCTTTGCATTAATTAAGGAGGTTAGTCCTAATTGCTGTAAGGCTACATCAATAGCATCAATTTTATCTTCCAAAATTAAAGCTCTAAGGTTGGCGATAATATCCAATATAGCCGGCGTATAAAATTGTGTTGGGTGCGCTGTTAGTACAATACGAGCGCTAAAATTGCTTAATTGATCTGCAATTTTATCCCAACTTTTATTTTTATCTACAAACTGAAAATAGTCTTTAATGGAAAGTGAACTTGAATGTTCGTGTAGTTTTGGAAAGGCCGCATCTTCAACGCTATCATATAGAACTACCTGACGCTCCACATATTGAATAATGCGGAACATGAAATCAATTTGATCTTTTTCAGAAGTGACATCCACATAATTTTGAAAAAAGGCTTCTAAGATTTCCTTAGGGTTCATTCCAGAATTCAGTCCCTTTTGGCATTGATCTAGCATCAAAGGAATAAGCATACCTACATTTTCAATATTTCGGTACGGTAAGTTTAAAAACAAGCTGTTATATACATTAAACTTGTTGTTGACTGATTTTTTAAATTCAACTAAACGCTCTGACTGCTGCATACTGCTCCGAATTATTTATAGGGTTAGCACAAACTCGACCTCAAATATCGCTATTAATAAATGGATAGGGGTCTAGAAATAAACGAAATCACAAAAAATTAGAGCTACACCACAAATTCAACAACATTTACAACAATAATTGGTTGAAGGTTTAAAATACCAATAGTTTTATCGTGAATTAAAACGAAATAAAATTTTTCATTTTCATATAGTGTTCTCATAAAAGGGCTTGATCTTCAATGATTGAGCCCTTTTTAGTTGCGACTAGTTTATCTTGTCTATAACCAATCAACAGTCTATTCAAAAAATTCACGATACTGCATCACACGAAAATCTAAGGTATTAAAAGCAGGGTTCTTTTGTTTCATTTTCTTGTATGTTTCCATACTACCGATGGCTCGGTTAGCTGCCCCAGAAGGTGCCGTAAGCGAAACCGTTCTAATTATTCGATTTGATTCGGGCAATTCAAATTCATGAATTCTAGGCACATTATTACAAATGACCTTTAATTTTAACTCATTATTTTTTAGATGTTTTCTAAAAAAGTATTCAGGTCCGTTTTTACTATTGCCCCCTGTAAATAGAAGTGTATCTATCTTTTTAAAGTCACGTAGGTAATTAATAAGATTTCGAAGTTTGATATTTTGCATTCCCAAATCTGAGGCATCAATTTTATCTCGTTCTGCACTAGCGACAATATCACAAACACCAATCTTATGTTTCAATAGAAATTTTTTGCGTTGATTTATCGCAAATTCAGTGGTTTCGTATTTCAAATTCAATTTAAAAATACGATCTAAAATAGGCCATAATAGTCCATTTCTACTTCCATAGCAAAAATCTACATCGTCTTCTTTGAACTCGCCTTTGGTAAAACGTGGAGGAGGTAAGGTTCCAACAATTAATTTTGTAGCCTCCGAAAACAAGAACGGTTTGTATGGATGGGTATGTAAGAACATTAAAATTCAGATGCTAAAAGTTCTTTGACTTTCGTGATTAAAATTCGATTTTGGCGGTAACTAGTTTTAGACATAGTCTCTGATTCGGTGACCATCTCGTATAACAAATCACGAGCCGCATTATTTTTTTCGTTTCGAATATAAAACTTAGCCAATTCTAACCGTTCTTGATACCTTGCATAAGGGGCATCAAATGTTTCTAGTATTTTTTCAGATTCCTCAATATTTCCCTGCTTTTCGAGTGTTAGCGCATATAAGAACGCTGACTTTGATTTTTTAAACTTCAGATTGTCTTTTATACGATTAGCGTATACCATGGCTTGGTCAAATTCGGAAGAAAAATAATGGGCTTCTTGTAACTTAGAAAGTACATAAAAGTCTTCTTTAAAAACATCTTTCAAGGATGCCTCATAATAGAAAATTGCTTTTTCAAACTGCTGAGCCTCCAGATAGGCATCGGCTAGGGCTACTTGATTTTCAAAAGTCTCAGCAAACTTAAATCGTTTTTCTAGATCTAATATTTTCTTAGTAGGGTTCAAAACCGATGTCAAATCATGCTGCACTCTATCAATATCTTGTTTTTGAATGACATTCATGAATAAATAGACAAGCGAACCGACCACTGGTAAAAAGAGAATTGCCAATATCCAATAATACTGATTGCGGTTAGTATAACAATGGTACACGCAGTATGCTTGTAAGGCTAGAATAAGATAAAAGTACATGCCTCTAAAATAATATCTTTTAGCCATGAAAACTATTGAAACGAAATATTATCGGTCTATTTGCTTATGCTTGCTGCAATTGACAATTAGCAATTGATTTTGTAACTTTAAATAATTCAATTAGTTATACTATGGGCAAGGGCGATAAAAAAACAAAGCGAGGTAAAATATGGAGAGGTACTTACGGTGTAAGACGCACGCGAAAAACGAAAGTAACAACTACTACTTCGACCAAAAAAAGCAAATAAAAATAGCTTAATCTAATTATCGAATAAAAACAGGTTGATTCTCCTTCAGGGTATGTTCTTTACTAAACATATAATCATCTTTGTTAAAGCCTTTAATATCATCTAAAGTTTCGGCATTCGAATCGATTATATATCGTACCATCGAGCCTCTGGCCTTCTTTGCAAAAAAACTGATAACCTTTAATTTATCATTTTTCCAATCTTTGAAAATAGGTGTTATCACGGGTACTTTTAAAGTTTTCGCATCAATAGCATTAAAGTATTCATTACTGGCTAGGTTTACAAATAACTCATTGTCTTCTAATTCTGAATTCAAATGTTCTGCCAATTCCTTTTTCCAAAAATCATATAAATTTTTCTTACGTTCTACCTTCAATTTGGTACCCATTTCTAAACGATAGGGCTGTATTAAATCTAGAGGTTTTAAAATACCGTATAATCCCGATAAAATTCGAAGGGAACTTTGAAGGGCGGGTAATTTATTTTCTTGTAAAGAGTTAATATCCAACCCTTGATAAACATCTCCATTAAACGCGAATACTGCAGGTCTTGAGTTTTTTGGGGTAAAAGGAACCGAAAAATCTTGATTTCGCTGCCAATTTAGTTGTGCTAGCTTGTCAGATATATGCATTAATTCAGACAATGCTTTTGGTTTTTTTTTGGCTAAGACTTTATTCAGTTTTACCGCTTGCTCCAAAAATTGAGGCTGTGAATACTTAGTTGTAGGTATACCACTTTCAAAGTCTAGTGATTTAGCGGGTGAGATAATAATTTTCATTTCCAAAGAATTTATAGTAAAAATAATAGCTATTATTGAAATTTCCTATGGACTCTAAAAAGTAGTTTTCTATAACTGTTTTTCATATGATAACCAGATATGTTTGATCTACTGATTATACTGAGAATAAGCCCGCCACTTTTCAATACACGTAGTCATGTCTTCAGGTAGCTCTGTTTCGAAACGCATCATTTTTTTTGTAACTGGGTGTACAAAACCTAATGTTTTGGCGTGCAATGCTTGTCGTGGCAAAATTTTAAAAGCATTTTCAACAAATTGTTTATACTTCGTAAAAGTAGTTCCCTTTAATATTTTTTCTCCCCCGTAGCGTTCATCGTTAAATAAGGTGTGCCCTAAATGTTTCATATGTACCCGTATCTGATGAGTTCTTCCTGTTTCTAATACACAAGATACTAAGGTAACATAACCAAGGCGCTCTAAAACCTTGTAGTGGGTTACTGCTTCTTTGCCTTGATCTGCTTCCGGAAATACATGCATTTGCAACCTGTTCTTGGGGTGCCGCCCTAAATGACCTTCAATGGTACCTTCGTCATCAGCAATATTTCCCCATACCAACGCTACATATTCGCGTTCAGATGTTTTATCAAAAAACTGTTTAGATAGATGAGTCATTGCTTTCTCCGTTTTAGCTACTACCAGTAAGCCTGATGTATCTTTATCAATTCGATGTACTAAACCTGGCCTCTCGCTACTATTCACAGGTAGATTTTCGATATGATGCAATAGTGCATTTATTAAAGTTCCTGAATAATTGCCATGTCCCGGATGCACAACCATACCAGCAGGCTTATTAAGCACTAATAATGCTTCATCTTCGTAAACTATATCTAAAGGAATATTCTCCGCTACCAATAAAAATTCATGCGGCGGATGGGCAAACATTACTTTTACCTCATCAGCAGCTTTTACCTTGTAGTTTTGTTTTACACTTTGGCCATTGACCCATACATAACCGTCTTTAGCCGCCTGCTGAATTTTATTTCGAGTAGCATTCTCAATAAAATTCATTAAAAACTTATCAACTCGAAGTGGTTTTTGACCATTGGGCGCTACTACTTTATGGTGTTCAAAAAGTTCTTCTTCTTGAATATCTGAACTATTTTGAGAATCCATAATCTAATTAGAATTGGCTTTGGTTATCCCTCTTTTACCAACATTACCATTACCACAAACCAATTCTACTTTAGACGTTTTTGGCAGCTTTTGACCTGCAGAAATCTGTTTCCCCTTGTATTTGATGTAATAGACCATATCTTTACCAATCTGATCAATATAGGTTACTCTTTGTACTCCTAAACCCACAGCTCTTAGCATTGAAGTTGCATTTCGTTGTGTCACTTGAATGACATTAGGTATTGTAACTTTTTTATATCCCGATGGGTTAACTGTAAAGTAAATTTTTCGATCTTCTTTAACTTTATTGCCTGCAGGCGGATCTTGTGTAATTATAGAAAATCGTGGATATTCAGGATTAAAATTTGCCGAATCTACTACGACATAACGAAGCTCGGCTTCTTCAATTGCTTTCCGCATTTCTGGTACCGACATCTTTGCAAAATCAGGAACAATAACAAACTCCCCATGATTTGTTGTACTATTTAAAAATCGTAGTACTATGAAAATTAATAGTCCAAGTGCTAAAACAGCCAAACCCAATTGAACTAATAATGTTCTACTTTTTAAAAAGTTTAAAAAATTTCTCATTTCCAAAATTTATGAAACAAAGATATGAAATGAACTTATACCGCGTAGTAGACTGTTTATAGCTCAATACAAATTGAAAGATTAGTAATAAATATCTATATGAAGTTAGAGTAATAAATTCTTTTGTATTAATTATATATTCTAAATTTGGTTTAAAGATATTTGCCATTCAATTAAAAATTTTGCGCTTAGAACAATAAGAATGAAGAAAAAAATTGCCATTATAATGGGCGGTTATTCCAGTGAATATGAAATTTCATTGAAAAGCGGCAATGTAGTTTATCAGTATTTAGACTCTCAAAAATTCGAGGTATACCGCATTCATATTTTTCAGAATAAATGGGTTTATCTTGATATTAATGACGAAGAACATGCCATCAATAAAGCTGATTTTTCTGTACACATTGGCACTCGTAAAATACAATTTGATTGTGTTTTTAATGCCATTCATGGTTCACCTGGGGAAGATGGATTCATGCAGGCTTATTTCGAACTTTTAAACATTCCGCAGACTTCATGCAATTATTATCAAGCAGCCCTCACTTTTAATAAACGTGATTTATTAAGCGTCTTAAGACCATATGGCATACGTTCGGCAGCTTCATATTATTTAAATTTAGGTGATGCAATTAATGAAGATGAAATCATCGAAAAGGTTGGTTTACCATGCTTTGTAAAAGCGAATAAAGCAGGTAGTAGTTTCGGCATAACAAAAGTTTATAAAAAATCTGAATTAAAAACTGCTATTGGGCGAGCCTACCAAGAAGACGATGAAATAATTATTGAGGCTTTTCTCGACGGTATTGAGGTATCGGTTGGGGTACTTAAATATAAGGGAGAAACTAAAGTGTTACCAATTACCGAAATCGTAACAGAGAATGATTTCTTTGATTACGAAGCGAAATACGAAGGTAAGTCGAAAGAAATAACCCCTGCCAGAATATCTAATAAGCAAAAGATAAAAGTGACCAAAATTGCAAAACGTGCTTATGATATTCTAAAAATGACTGGATATTCTAGAAGTGAGTTCATATTCGTAAATGACGAACCTTATATGCTGGAAATGAATACTACTCCAGGGCTCACTGAACAAAGCATATTACCTCAACAAGCGGCCGTTGCAGGTATTTCATTAAAAGAGCTTTTCGAAAGTGCGATTGAAGAGGCTTTGAATAAAAAAAGTTAACTTTAAAAAATCACAAATTCTTCTGTCAATGAAACGTGCAATTTTTCCTGGATCTTTTGACCCTCTAACTCTTGGTCATCATGATATCATTCAAAGAGGAATAACACTATTTGATGAACTTATAATTGCAATTGGCGTAAATGCAGATAAAAAATACATGTTCACATTAGAAGAACGCACTAGATTTATTACCGATGCTTTTAAAGATCAACCTAAAATCAAAGTGCAGACATACAAAGGCTTAACGGTTGATTTTTGTAAAGAAGTAAAAGCCAATTTTATTTTAAGGGGGTTACGCAACCCAGGCGACTTCGAATTCGAAAAAGCTATTGCGCATACGAATCGATCCCTTACTGAAATAGAAACAGTATTTCTGTTAACCTCTTCAGGAAAGTCATTTATAAGTTCTTCTATTGTAAGAGATGTAATTCGCAATGGGGGTGATTACAGCGGCCTAGTACCCTCAACTGTACTAGTAAATTATAGCACTAAATGATTCTAGCAATTTTTCAAGAGGAAAACCTCAACTACAACTGATGTTTATCCTTAAATTGACAAAACACCACTATTATTTAGCGATTCACAACAAATATTAACTTTTAAAGTTATTTCCTTATAATATTGTAAGAAAATACAACTTAATGTTAAAAGGGAGTACATTAGCCGCAAACAGCTACCTTATCAAACAATTACCAAAAGCAACTGCTTTTGTTAACAATAAGATGCATATTATTTTTGCTTCAGATCAATGGATTACTGATTTTTCTCATACCAATCATGAAATTCTTGGCACTAGTATAGATACCCTGTTCAACGCTAAAAATAAACATTGGTTACCTATTTTTTCTTCCTGTATAACCGATAATACCCAACATCAATTAACAGAATTCTACATTGATTCAAACGGCAACGAAAAATGGTATGAAGTACATACGGTACCGTGGTATGACGAAAGAGAAAATGTTATAGGTGCTATAATACAAACTAAAGAAGCTAGAGCTCAAAATGATACCGAGAACAAACTAGAAAAACTTCAAATAGCTTTAGGGCATATGTCTGATGTGGCCAAAATTGGCTTTTGGGACTATCACATTGTAAATGACGTTTTGTTTTGGGGTGATAAGGCTAAAAAAATTCACGAGGTACCTACGAATTACGAACCTAACATGATAGAAGCCACCAATTTCTACACCAATGGCCATAGTAGAAATACCTTTTCTATGATGATAAATAAAGCCATTATCACCGAAACTCCATTTAGCGAAAAGTTAGAAATTATCACCGCAAAGGGCACTAAAAAATGGGTGTTAACCTCAGGCAAGCCGACCTATGAAAACGCTAAATTAACCGGGTTAATTGGCACCATACAAGATATTAGTGAAATAAATAGTGCCGAAACGAAGCATCGCGAAAATGAACACTTACTACGCACTCTAATTGATAATTTGCCTTTGAACGTTTACATTAAAGACCTTGAATCACGAAAGGTTTTAGTGAATAAGGCAGAAGCTCTTTACTGTGGCGTCAATTCTATAGATGAAATATTGGGGAAAGACGATTTTGAAATCTTCGATAAAAAAACTGCAACAGCCTCTAGAAAAGACGACTTAACAGTTATGCGCGATCTCAAACCAATCTTAAGTCGTGAAATGTTTCATCAAAAGAAAGATGGTTCAACGACCACTTTTTTAACCTCAAAAATACCACTGATAGATACTGATGGTCACGCTTACGGATTGGTTGGTATAAGTTTAGATATTTCAGACCTTAAACAAAAAGAAGATGATTTGCGGAAATTAATAAACGTAACTTCTTCTCAAAACGAGAAACTTATCAATTTTGCCCATATTGTCTCACATAATCTACGTTCACATACTTCCAACTTCTCAATGCTATTAAACTTTTTAAGCCAAGAAGATAATGAGGTTGAAAGAAAAAAAATTATGGAAATGTTAGTTGATTCGTCTGACAATCTTTTAGAGACCATTAGCAATCTCAATGAGGTCGTAGATATCAATGAAAATAAAAATCTTGAAAGAAAAGCAATCGGATTAAATGAAAGAATCAAAGCAATCGAAAAAAGCCTTTCTGCCGATTTAATTACTCACAAGACTAAACTAATTAACAAAGTACCCGTAAAGCTAAAGATCAAAGTGATACCTGCCTATATTGATAGTATATTGACCAATTTCATTACCAATGCTATAAAATACCAATCTCCAAAACGAGCTAGTAAAGTGATTTTAAGTGCAACAGTAGAAAAGAATCAAACCGTACTTAGTATTTCAGATAATGGACTGGGAATCGATCTTGACAAACATGGTGACAAGCTTTTTGGTATGTATAAAACATTTCATAACAGAATAGATTCTAAAGGTATCGGGCTCTATATTACAAAAAACCAAGTTGAGGCAATGAATGGCAAAATAACAGTTTCGAGCAAGGTTGGTTCTGGGAGTACATTTAAAATATATTTCAATGATTAAAATAAATTCCATCTGTATCATCGATGACGACCCTATAGTGGTATTTGGTATGCGTAAAATGTTAGAAAAAGTGGTGGTCAGCAATCAATTCTACACTTATGAAAATGGCAAAGTGGCCATAGACGGAATAAAAGAACTGATACAAAAAGATGAAGAACTACCAGCGGTTATTTTCCTAGATATTAACATGCCTATTATGGATGGGTGGCAATTCTTGCAAGAGTTTATTTCCTTACCTATTTCCTATAAAGTAAGAATCAACATAGTAACATCTTCAATAGATAGTGCTGATTATAAAAACTGGGAAAATTACAAAACCAAAACCCATCACACCCTTACCTATAATAGAAAACCAATTAAAAAAGAAGAACTCATAGGTATAACTAAAGTCGCTTGACTAGCATACGAATAGATTTTTATTAATATTTTAATACAATTGATGAATTGTAAAAAAACAGACAATAACTTTTGCAAATAGTCGATAAATCAAGCTCGATTGGCTCTTTAAACCTTGGTTAAAGTATGAAAAAGAGCATAGGCAATATCCAGTATATCGGGTTTTGAAAAAAAAGCAGATCCAAAAAGCAGTTAATGTCCAAATAGAATTTTGATATTCTGATATGAATTTTGAAGTGCCTTTTCTATTTTTTTAGGGCCTTTCCATTTCACCTTTTCAATACCTTCATTTTTTTGCCCTTTCAATTTTCCTTTGAATGAGGTTTTCATCGCATACCAGTGAACTTCTTTCAGGCGATAAGTATCATTTCGTTTAAAAACATGATAAGTGGTCTTCAAAAAGTTTTCTAATTTAAGTTTCTTTACTCCAGTTTCTTCTTCAACCTCACGCAGAGCACACTCCTCAATAGTTTCACCTTTATCAAGCTTCCCTTTTGGCAAATCCCACTTATCATTCCTGTAAATAAAAAGAACTTTACCTTTTTTATTAGTTACCACTCCCCCAGCCGCCACAACTAAAGGAATTTTTTTTGTAAACTTTTTCAGAAGTTCTTCAGAGTTTGGGTGGTAGATGAAGGCTTTTTTTAATTTCTTTTTGCGCAATGCTTCGATAGCTTCTAAAATAGCATCTCCGTTCAATAAAAAATAAGAATCCTTATCAGTTTCCGATAACTTATTAGTTAAAATGAGAGGCAACTCATTGACAAAAACTTTATACATTTGCGTCATGATTTTAAACAAAGACACCGCGCAAAAAACTGCAGAGCTTCTTCTACAAATTAATGCAATTAAGTTGGAACCTGAAAATCATTTCACATGGGCTTCTGGTTGGAAATCTCCTATCTATTGTGATAATAGAATTATCCTATCTTATCCCACAATTCGTAATTATATTAGAGAAGAAATTGCCAAGCAAGTTGAAACATTATATGGCAAGCCTGATGTTATTGCAGGGGTTGCGACAGGTGCAATAGGAATAGGCATTTTGGTCGCCGAATACTTGGGTTTACCATTTATTTATGTGCGCCCAGAAGCAAAATCGCACGGAAGACAAAATCAAATTGAAGGTCAGCTTGAAACTGATCAGACTGTTGTCGTTATTGAAGATTTAATTAGTACGGGTAACAGCAGTTTGAATGCAGTTGAAGCCCTTGAAAGCGCTGGGGCAAAGGTTAGAGGAATGGTCGCCATTTTTACGTATGGCTTTGATTTAGGTATACAAAATTTTGAAACAAAAAATATAAGCCTTCATACACTAAGTGATTATACAAACCTTATTAAACTAGCCGTTAATTCTGATTATATTAATGAAGATCAATTACATACATTGATGGAATGGAGAAAAGACCCTTCTATCTGGAAACAATAAAACTATGTTCATAGAAACACCAAAAAAAGTAATAGGTAAAAATAATCAAGAAGTCTATACATTTCTGACGGACCTTAGCAACTTTGAAAAATTGATGCCTGAGACTATTGACAAATTTGAATTAATCAATGAAAATATATTTCTTTTTGCCTTGAAGGGAATGCCTGAAATAGTTTTAGAAAGGAAATCGCAATTAGAATATTCTCAACTAGTTTTAGGTGCCGCCAGTGACAAATTACCGTTTAAATTAACAGCAGATTTGGTGTCTATTGGTGCGAACGAAACAGAAGTTAGTTTGAAGTTTGATGGATCGTTTAATGCGATGATGGCTATGATGATAAAAACGCCAATAACTAATTTCATGAATACACTCTCTGATAATTTATCAAAAATATAAGCTTAATAAAGTAGCTGTATTTCCTTCAACCGAAATACGTTCATGCTTTGATCTTCAAGCTCTAGATTTAGTAACCCTTCTTGATTTATACCTCTAATAATACCTGTGAATTCTTCACCTTTAGCATTTTTAAATTTTGAAAGCTCATCTTTACGAAAAAGTTTTTCATCGTATGACTCATGAATAATTTGACGATCGGCAGGTGTATCTTTAGCGAAACTGATTTCAAGCTGCGTAATCAATTGACCTAGAAGATTTTCTAAATTGATGGTTCTACCTAAGATTAATTTTAAAGAAGAAACATGAGGTAGTTGCTCAAAACTTAATTGATTCACATTTAGACCTATACCAATCACAGATGACTTTATTCGGTCACCGATTAATACATTTTCAATTAAAATTCCACATATTTTTGAGGTACCTGACAGAATGTCGTTTGGCCATTTAATACGTAACTCTGGTACCCCATAACTTTCTAAAACTTCATAAATAACCAATGAAGTTCTTATGTTTAGTAAAAATTGGTCACTTACTTTGAAGTTGTCAAATTTTTTTAAAACACTGGCAGTTAGGTTCATACCAGGTTCTGATTGCCATACATTTCCCAACTGACCCTTACCTTTATGCTGTTTCTGAGTCACAACGACCGTAAAATCTTCAAGAGTTTGACGTAGCGCCAAATCTTTTAAATATTGATTCGTTGAGTCCGTGGCATCAAGTTTGACTAAGTACATAGGTAAGCCTTATATTTATATGAAATGTATTCTATAAATCTTAGGGTTAAAAGAACAAAAAAATAATAACTTTGTAGAAATTAAAAATTTTGAATGCAGAAAAGAAAAGCTAGTGCAGATGAGTTAATTGCATTAATTTTACAGGGAATAGAAGATGTAAAAGGACAAGATATAATTTTACTTGATTTAAGGGAAATTGAAAATACAGTTTGTGACTACTTTATTATTTGTAATGGTACTTCAAACACCCAGGTAAACGCTATAGTCGGTTCAATTCAAAAAACAGTAAGTAAAGCAATACAAGATAAACCATGGCATGTTGAAGGTCAAGATAATGCCGAATGGGTTTTAATGGATTATGTAAATGTCGTGGTACACATATTTCAAAAACACATACGCGATTACTATGATATTGAAGGCTTATGGGGAGATGCAAAGTTTACCGAAATTGAGAGTAGTATAAATCAGTAAAAAATAAGAATGTCTAAAGAAAATAATAAAAATCCGAAAAAGCCTAAATTTAATTCTTGGTGGATTTACGGATTGATCGCTATATTATTAATCGGATTTCAATTTCTAGGTAGTAGTAGTTTTAGTAACACTTCAGAAACTAACATATCTACGTTACATACCTATTTAAGAAATGGAGATGTTGATCGTATTGTAGTAATAAGTAATACAAGACAAGCCAAGATTTATTTAACAGATGAGGCACTTGCCAAAGAAGTTCATAAAGATGTAGCTCGTAAACCAGCCTTTATTGGTGCAGGAAGTCCCCAATACACCGTTAAATTTGGAGATCCTCAAAACTTTGAAGATGATATTAAAGAGATTGTAATCAAAAACAATCTTGATGCGACAAGTATTGAATTTGATAATGAAAGTAATCTTTTATTAGATATTTTGATGCCTTTTCTACCGTTTGTACTGATAATTGGTATTTGGATTTACCTTATGCGAAGAATGTCTGGTGGTGGTGGTACTGGTGCTGGTGGTCAAATTTTTAATATTGGTAAATCAAAAGCAAAACTATTTGATGAGAAAACTGATACACGTACTTCATTTAAAGATGTCGCTGGTTTGGAAGGTGCCAAAGAAGAAGTAGAAGAGATTGTTGAGTTTTTACGAAACCCAGATAAATATACATCATTAGGTGGTAAGATTCCGAAAGGAGCCTTGCTTGTAGGCCCTCCAGGAACTGGAAAAACGTTACTTGCTAAAGCCGTTGCTGGTGAAGCTAAAGTACCTTTCTTTTCCCTTTCAGGTTCTGATTTTGTTGAGATGTTCGTAGGGGTTGGTGCCTCTAGGGTGCGTGATCTCTTTAAGCAAGCTAAAGACAAATCACCAGCAATTATTTTTATTGATGAAATTGATGCTATTGGGCGTGCCAGAGGAAAAAATAATTTTACAGGTTCGAATGATGAACGTGAAAATACTTTAAATCAATTACTGACCGAAATGGACGGTTTTGGCACAAACACGAATGTGATTGTCCTTGCCGCAACAAATAGAGCTGACGTACTTGATAAAGCATTGATGCGAGCAGGGCGTTTTGATCGTCAAATTTATGTAGACTTGCCCGACATTAGAGAACGTAAAGAAATTTTCGAAGTACATTTAAGACCCATTAAAACTGCTGAAACGCTAGATTTAGATTTTCTAGCACGTCAGACCCCTGGTTTTTCTGGTGCTGATATAGCCAATGTTTGTAATGAAGCTGCTCTAATTGCTGCGCGTAAAGAAAAGAAGGCAGTAAATAAACAAGACTTCTTAGATGCCGTTGATCGAATTGTAGGCGGTTTAGAAAAGAAAAATAAAATTATCACTCCTGGTGAGAAAAAAACTATTGCTTATCATGAAGCGGGTCATGCTACTACAAGTTGGATGCTAGAACACGCTGCGCCATTGGTTAAGGTAACTATTGTACCCCGAGGGCAATCACTAGGTGCTGCGTGGTACCTTCCTGAAGAGCGTCTAATTGTGAGACCAGAACAAATGCTTGATGAAATGTGTGCTACTTTAGGAGGTAGGGCTGCCGAAAAAGTAATATTTAATAAGATCTCTACTGGAGCTTTAAGCGATTTAGAAAAAGTAACAAAACAGGCAAGAGCAATGGTTACTGTGTATGGTTTAAATGATGAAATAGGTAATTTGACGTATTATGATTCTTCAGGTCAGGATGCTTATGGATTTTCAAAACCATATAGTGAAGAAACGGCACAAAAAATTGATGAAGAAATCTCTAAGATTATAGAAGAACAATACCAACGTGCTATTCAGGTTTTAACCGAACATAAAGACAAGCTCACCACATTGGCAGAAAGACTACTTGAAAAAGAAGTTATTTTTAAAGAAGATCTTGAAAAAATATTTGGAAAGAGGCCTTTTGAAGATGAAATTGTAGAAGTGGCAGCTGCTGACAAGGCAAGTGATGAAACAGCAGCAGAAGGCAGTACATCAGTATAAGTTTTGCAAATAATTAAGTACATTTAACTTTCTAACCAATTTTGGATAGAAATCTGGAGCTTTAATAATTTAAATGGGTCTATTCGATAAATTATTTGGTGGCGGCAAAAAGAAGGTTTCCAAAGAAACTGCTGAAACCCGAGGGCTTCATATGCCAGATTTAAATATCCCTATTGACGAAAAATTCACCATTCATTTTAAAAAGAATGGTGGTAAGTTCTTATACTGCGATGCATCAGAAGAAGTTTCCGAAGCTCTGAAAAATATAATCGAAGAAAATAATTGGCAAAATCATCCTTTCTTTGCCATGAGTCAACAACTTGAAGATAAATTCTCTCGAGAAGGGGTCTCATTTACTAAGAAAGCCAAAAAGAGTGATGTATTTTTTACAACCTGTGAGCATTTAATTGCCCAAAACGGTTCGATACTCGTATGCTCAAATCAATTGAAAGAAAAAAAGCTAAGTGAGTTACCAGCTAATGTTATCGTATATGCTACAACTAGTCAATTAGTAGAATCGATTGGTGAAGGGCTTAAAACCATCAAAAAAAAATATGGACATAGTATTCCTGCGAACATTACAACATTGAAACATTTTCAATCTAATGAAAGTAATTCAGATGATTTTCTAACTTACGGCAGCAGCTCCAAAAATTTATATCTCCTACTTTTGGAAGATTTGTAGTATGAAAGAAATTCTAAGAAGAGCCGTAACTGGGGTAGTTTACATTGTACTTTTATTATCTGCTGTTTTTCTAGACTCTGATGCTTTTGACTTTTTATTCATGACTTTTGGCTTAGCCTGCCTTTATGAATATAAACGCCTTGTTGATTTAAAAGGTTACCACATTTTTATTGCTTACTTAGGGCTATGGTGGGTGTTCATTTATCTCGTTCCTGATCAAGTATTTCTAAATGACAAAATATTAATCAATAGCCTCATGTTGTTAACAATAGCTATTGACCTATCACTATTAGTTTATCTATTCTCGAAAAAGGAAAAGAAGTTCAATACCGTACAAAAATTCTTAATTGGTCTTTTTTATATAGGAGGAGGGTGTATTTTTTTAACCATGATACCCTATAAAGACAATGCTTTTGCTCAACTGTTAATAATGGGTATTTTTATTTTAGTTTGGGTTAATGATACATTTGCGTACCTCGTTGGCTCTACAATGGGAAAAAATAAATTATACTCAGCTGTTTCTCCAAAAAAAACTATAGAGGGTACCATAGGAGGTTTTCTTTTTGCACTTATAGCCGCCTATATTATGGGGCAATATGAATCAATTATCAATCCCAATCAATGGATGGTTTTGGCAAGCGTCATTGTAATTTTGGGTAGCTTAGGAGATCTTGTTGAGTCAAAACTGAAAAGAGTGGCTAATGTGAAAGACAGTGGAGCCATATTGCCAGGTCATGGTGGTATGCTTGATAGGCTTGATAGCATGGTATTTGCCGCTCCATTTGCGTATTTAACTTTAAATATTTTTGATTATGTTTCATAGAGAGGGCCAAAATATAATTTTGACTACTTTTCTTATTGTTGGTGTAATATCCTTGGTCGCTCAATATTATGTCGATATCATCTGGTTGCGATGGTTACTTCAGCTAACTAGTATTATCATTTTAATTTTGATTCTTCAGTTTTTCAGAAACCCGAAGCGCCTAGTCAACCCTAATTTTGATGAAATTCTTGCCCCTGTTGATGGTAAAGTTGTAGTTATTGAGGAAGTTGAAGAAACAGAATATTTTAAAGACAAGCGCAAACAGGTCTCCATATTTATGTCTCCTATAAATGTGCATGTTACTAGATATCCGGCAAGTGGTACTATTAAATATTCAAAATATCACCCTGGAAAATATTTGGTTGCTTGGCATCCAAAATCAAGTACAGACAATGAACGTACTACCGTTGTGATCAATACCCCTAAGTTTGGCGAAATACTTTATCGACAGGTAGCTGGTGCTCTAGCGCGACGTATAGTAAACTATGCCGAAGAAGGTGAAAGTGTACATCAGGGTGAGGACGCTGGTTTTATTAAATTTGGGTCAAGGGTTGATTTATTTTTACCCCTAAATTGTGATATTGCGGTAAAACTCGATCAAAAAGTTACTGGTGCAAAAACATGTATTGCAGCGATTAGATCAATGCCTCAAAATGAAAAGTAAAAATGTAAAGACCAGAACGGATTTTCAAAATGCGGTTGATTTTGTAAATAATTATACGAAATCGATACCCGCTGATATTCTTCTGAAACTCTATGCATTCTATAAAATAGCCAATCAAAATAACGATCATCCTGGTAGTAAGACTCCACTTATAAATGCTTTCAAGGCCAATGCACTAATTCAAGCAAAAAACATTGGTAAAGAGAAAGCCATGAAAGAATACGTAAAACTAGTAAATACAGAATTTAGAGATTGCAAATAAGTGTTCAAACTCAAATCTTGCGCTTATTTTTTAACTGAAACTTTGCATGAAGTATTCACTCATATAAATCATTCAAATCGGCATCACAGAGCTCGCAAAACAACTGCCCCATTTTTTGAGTTAGATCATTAAAAAATCGCTTCCCCTTTTCGGCCGTTGCTTTATGGGGATTGCCAACTCCTGTATCTGCACTAATTTGAGACCACTCTCGCTCTGCCCATAGCCAACCTTCCTTAAAAGCATCTATTTTAAAGCTTTTCGCTTTACCGTCGCCCCAAGTATTTTTCGGTAAAACTAAATCAGGTCTTAGGTACAACATAAGGCTAGTTTCCATTTCATCAGCGTGATCGCCTTTTTCTTCAAAATACGCATACTTATCTAAGGTATTAGGAAAGAAAGAAAGACTGATAAACATTTTAGGAAACCTAAGACCTAGTTCTCTAATTAATGGCTTAAAATTATTACCCCCATGCCCATTGTGAATAAGCAACTTATAGATTCCTTGTCTATTTAGAACTTCAACAATATCATTCAACATTGCTAGTTGCGTACTGGGGTTTAAGTTGATATCTAAATAAATATCAGACTGCCCCGTATTAACCCCAAATGGTATCGTGGGTAAAACAATGACCTTAGCCCCTTTATCCCAAGCTACTTTTGCAGCTCCATTTACCATATGATCTGCTTGTATATTATCAGTAGCATACGGCAAATGATAATTATGAGCTTCTGTAGCTCCCCAAGGCAGAATTGCTAATTCAAAATTTTCATCTTTTACAGCTTTCCAATTTGTCTCTGATAAAATATATGGGCGAATCATTCGATATCAATTAAATTAGGTCGATCATACCATTTTATACGGCAGTTTCAAGGGTATCCGTATTCTCAGCAATTGTAAAATAAATTCCCGCTATAATGGTAATAATAAAGTAAATTCCGACGATAATACTTCCAATTGTCAAATAGGCATTTATACCAAACCAGTCTTTAGTAACCACAAGAAAAATAAGGCCTGCAACCCCCCTTAACACCTCTATAATTACAGCGTAAGAAGTTCTATCCATTAGCGTTGTATATCCATATATCCCAACAAATACAAAAGCTCCTGAAAGAAGTAAGCCATTGGGGCCAATCGTTGAATAATTATAGAACATGAAAAGTAAAAGACCAAGGGTAGCAAACATTTGAAAAATAACATAACCACGCAGTGCTGCGGAGCTTGAAGTTTTATACCTTTCAAACTGATATACGTCATCAATAATTGCAATAGGATACAGTTCTTTCACATCTTCTGGTCGCCAGCCTGTTGGCATAAACCAAATACGCAATTTATCCCAAATACTCTTAGTACGCCACGCATCTTGCATAAGTCTCCAAACATGCTGAAAATTAATAATTAAAGGATTCCAAGTTCCAACAGGTTTTAATACCCCATATTGCGGCTGAATCGTTTCAAGTTCTTCCTGAAAAGTGCCAAATAAACGATCCCAAATAGAAAGTATCTGACCTAAATTCTTATCTATATACTCTGGGTTTATCGCATGGTGAACCCGATGTTGCGAAGGAGTAATAATAACATACTCTAACCATCCTAGCTTACCGATATGTTGCGTATGGTACCAAAATTGAGCAAATAAATGAACTGGTGCAATTATAGCAATCACTTCATTGGGCACGCCAAAGAATGCTGCAGGAATTAAGAATAAAGGGAAGTAACCCAATAAATTCGAAACAGATTGACGCAAAGCACAAGCCAAATTGAACTCTTCGCTACTATGATGAATGACATGTTGATTCCAGAAAAAATTAATTTTATGACTTAGGCGATGATTCCAATAACCCGCAAAATCGATCGCGATAAATGCCACAAGCCAAACGAGCCAAGTTGATGTCAATTCTACATAAGCCAATTGTTCCAACAAATAAGGATAGGTCACTAAAATAACCCCTAAGCCCAAAGAATCTTTCAAAATATTAGTTAAGCCTGAACTTATACTCGATACAGTATCCATCACCTTATACTTTTGATTCTTTACAAAATACCCGTAGAGTATCTCCATACCCATAAGCCCCATAAAAAAAGGAATAGCGTATAAAAGTACTTTGGCGTAACTCTCCATTAATGTTTCTTCTTTGGTTTCATTACTCCAGCTAAAATTTTAACTTTTAAATCATTCTCAGCAGGTGGAATAGGACAAGAATAATCAGGACTATAAGCACAATACGGATTATAAGCTTTGTTAAAATCGATAATGATGGTATCACCTTCAGGAATTTCTAAATCAATAAATCGACCCCCAGTATAAGATTCTTCGCCATTACTCAAATCTGTAAATGGTAAAAAGAGATGGTTTTTATAAGCTTCCTTTTCTCGAAGGGAATGACTTTGAAATATACTCAATGTCATTGGTTTACCTTGAATCGTAAAATGAGCTTCACCGTACTTTTCATAGGTCGGCAGTCTACTTGTAGTCGTTTTCATTTGAAAAGGAATGGCATTTAACGATCTTATAAACTTTGCCTCTATGCGTAAGGAATCATCAATAGGAAAAAAATCATGCCCCTTAAACTTTTTAGCCTTACGCTTTAATGGTGACTTTTCAGGGTCTTTATACTCGGCATTAAGATGTTCTTGAAATTCCGCAGCTGTTTGCTCTTTCTGAGCAGATACCAATTCGTTAACGAAACAAAATAGGATTAAAGTTAAAATTTTGATATTCATAGGGGGTTTATTCTTTAGTTGGGGCCAATCATAATATGTGCACGGTGTGTTCCCGGATCCATTAACCAAGGCATCCCCTTAGCATGTGGTTTTAAGGGCAAGCCAGTAGATTCTGCCGTAGCAAAAGGCGTATATATAACATATCTAAATTGACCATCTTTTAAAACTCCTTGCTTTTTATCATAGGCTTCTTCCGAACCGTAATATATATACATCATACTTGGTGCCTCAGGCATTTTTAGCTTTCCAGAAGCAACTTCTTCACCGCGCATTTTTCGAATCTCCATAGCATCAACGCCTTCTTTTTTTAATTCACGCCCTCTATTCATAAAGGAGTCGAGTTCCTTAAAATAACATGCCGCTTGAATTCCTTTATTATAGGGGTTGTCGGCAATACAAACTAAATCATTAGTGCCTTTACGTAAAATGACAACTTCGCCCTCTTTGCTATAGCCATAGACCATCGCACCTTCTTTTTTATCATTTGGTGCCGCCAATAATGCCGTTTTGATTTGAACCTCTTCAGGCATAATTTCAACATTAGCTTGTTGCGCACAGGCTGTAAATATGGAGAACGCCAAAATTGTTAGCATAATTTTTTTCATACCACGGATGTTTTTTTAAATATAGGAAAATCTCTGACAAATAGGAAAAGGATGCAATTGCCTTATTCCAAAATAGGCGATTCGCCTTTCAGAACTATAGTTAAAATACGGATTATTGGAAGTCAATTAAAAACGAAAAGAAGCACAAACAAAAATCAACTATTGAACATACAATTGTGTTTCATTAAATCACCAGAAAAAACAATCTAATGAAGGTTGGCTAAAAGCCAATAACCAAGAAGTAAAACTAATCGCGAGCGAATCGTAATATTATTTTTATAATTACAAATATTATTGCCACAACACCCCAAACGGACATTGAACTTCCCGATTTTTCTCCTTCTGCGGGAGTATAAGATTTGGCAGCAATCTTTGAAGCTTCTTTCGGGTCAATAATAAAATCTTTGCACTTATCAATAAAATCTGGTTTTCTTAAGGTCAATGAACAAACGATGCCCAAATTAGGATCAAATTTTCTTTTCTCGCATTTTTTACAAGATGATAATTGCTGTGCTAATTCCATAAGAACTGGTTTCAGATTTATAGTAAAACGAGAACTTATAATGATTAGTGCTTCTTTTCGATGAACTGCATAATAAATTGAAAAAGACGTGACTAGACGATTAAATTATAGACTCATAATACCACTATTAATTTATGTCATTTATCTTTTTTGAAAACCTATTTTTTCAACTTTGGCTAGCCATTTCTTCTTAAAATTGTCTTTTGCTAGCCGCAAAGGTCCGATAGCCGTAATTCGAACTTTTTTTATCTGAATAGACCTTAATGACAGGTATTTTCATGATACTATAAATTAAACGCTTATTTCGAAAAGACACACATCGGCATCTTGGTAATGACTAGGAAGTTCGTTTGTATTTTTCAATTGTACAATTCCTAAAAATACAAATCCACAACTTATATAATATTTAATCAATTTTAAATTATTGCCACAAGTATCCATACGTATAAACTTCTTTTGACGCAATGATGCATAAGCCATAGCCCAGGCTACAATTTTGCTTACAAAATGCTGGCCTCGAAAATCAGGATTAGTAGCAATTCTATGTATGTATATTGAGGGGTCTTTATTTCGGTCTTCCCAAATTTGCGGGTCTGAATGGGCTATTGCCCATACGCAGGCTATTTGCCCACCAATTACAATTTTAAACTGCCGTGCTTCTTGTATTTCAGTTTCCACTAAACTTCGTTCAAACGCAGGCCATGTATTTTCTGGAAATACGGTTTTCTGATACTCGGTAGCCAAATCATATAGATGGAAGATTTCTGTAAGGTCTTCTGAAGTACTATTATGGATTTTCAAAATTTTCTATTTTGATGATCCATAGAGAATAGTTTAATCGTTCGAGCTTCCTAAACGCTTTATCAAACCCATACCAGAAAAGAAGAATATGGCGCCTAAAAGGCCATACACTGATAATATTTTAAATTCACCGGTACCATTAACATATAATATAGCAGCATAAATTAAGCCTCCTATACCTAATAGGGTAAGTACTAAACCGAGTATCTTTTTAATTTCCATGCAACTAAAATAAACATTTTTTAGGTTTTCAACCTTTCTGACTTGCTTTCCACTCAAGACGAATTAATAAACTCAATATTAACAATTCGATTATGAAATACGTCCACCCTAAAAGTGTAAGATCATGGTCGTGAAATAATAATAAGCTAATGGTCAAAAAACAATATAAGAGATTCATAATTGCTATTCCTTTTAAAAACAGACTATACTTCTTTTTTAAAAGAAAATAACACGCAAAAGAATAAAGAGCAAAAAATACAGGAAATGCTGCAAGGAAGTACAATACGTCTTTTGGCATCCCAATTTTATCTTCCAGCCAAACAAGAACAAAGCCTAAGAAGAATATTGATACTAAAGCTCCGAAAGCATCGATTAAGAATAATCTTTTCTTACTAAGCATATGTATTGATTTGCAATAAATTCGCTAACCCAAACTCGCCAAACTCTTTTCTAAAGTCTCAATTTTAGCTTCAGCGTCTGCCTGTTTCTTGCGCTCTGTGGCAATTACTTGCTCAGGGGCATTGTTTACAAAACGTTCGTTTGAAAGTTTCTTTTCCACAGATTTTAAAAAGCCTTTAGTGTATTTCAATTCTTCCTGAATTTTAGCGATTTCAGCTGCTACATCAATTGCTCCGCTTATAGGTATAAAATACTCATTTGCCTTTACTCGAAATGATAAGGCCCCTTCTACAGCAGCTTCAACATACGAGATTTCAGAAACGTTGGTCAATTTTCGAATGACGGCATCCCAATCTTTTGGAGCCTTTTCTTCATTTAATACGGCAACTTTTAAAGTTTCTTTCATCGGAATGTTCTTTTCCTTGCGAATGGTTCGAATACCAGAAACTACTGCATCGGCAAATTCGAAATTCTTTAAAAGCGGAGAATCTACAGCACCAAGCTTCGGCCATTCAGCAATAATTAAAGCTTGCTCTGGAGAGCGCTTTGTTACATGTTGCCAAAGCTCTTCTGTTAGGAAAGGCATGAATGGATGCAACAATTTTAGGTTCTGCTCAAAAATGTGAATGACTTGATCATAGGTAGTTTTATCAATCGGTTGTTGATAGGCAGGTTTGATGATTTCTAATAAAGAAGAACTATAATCATCCCATACTAATTTGTAAATACACATTAAAGCATCTGAAATGCGATATTTGCTAAAATGATCTTCTATTTCAGTAAGCGTCTGGTTGAATTTAGATTGATACCAAGCAATTCCGATTTTTGATGCTTCAGGTTGAGGCAGTTCGGCGACCTCCCACCCTTTTACCAAACGGAAACCATTCCAAATTTTATTTGCAAAATTCTTGCCTTGTTGACATAAATCTTCATCGAACATTAAATCATTACCAGCTGCCGAGCTTAAAAGTAAACCAACACGAACCCCATCTGCGCCATATTGTTCTATAAGTTTTAAAGCGTCAGGAGAATTCCCCAATGACTTTGACATCTTACGACGCTGTTTATCTCGAACTAAGCCCGTGAAATAAACATTTTCAAAAGGTTTTGCATCACGATATTCATATCCCGAGATAATCATTCGGGCTACCCAGAAGAATAAAATATCTGGCCCTGTCACTAAGTCATTGGTTGGATAGTAGTACTTTATTTCTTCATTCTCAGGGTTTGTAATTCCCCCAAAAACACTCATGGGCCATAACCATGAAGAGAACCAGGTGTCTAAAACATCTTCGTCTTGACGCAAATGGTCAATTGTTAGTTGTTTGTTGTTAGATTTTTTCTGGGCTAACTTCAAAGCATCTCCCTTGTTTTCGGCTACCACAAAATCATCTTGTCCGTCACCAAAATAATAGGCCGGAATTTGTTGTCCCCACCACAATTGGCGTGAAATATTCCAATCACGAATGTTCTCCATCCAATGGCGGTAGGTATTTTCGAATTTTTTAGGAAAAAATTTGATATCATCACTATTCAAAACTCCATTAATAGCTGGCTTTACCAAATCTTCCATCTTTAAAAACCATTGATCTGACAATCGTGGTTCAATTATCGCTTTGGTACGCTCTGAGGTGCCTACATTGTTCATGTATTGCTCTGTCTTGACTAAAAAGCCCTTTTCTTCTAGCTCCTTGGAAATTTCCTTTCGAACCACAAAACGATCTTTGCCCTCATAATGCATTCCGAAAGAGTTCAGAGTGGCATCTGCATTAAAAATATCAATAGTTTCTAGCTTATGTTTTTCCCCTAAAGTCTTATCATTAACATCATGGGCGGGAGTCACTTTTAAACATCCTGTACCAAATTCAATATCTACATAATCATCTTCAATAATAGGAATCACGCGATTGCATAAAGGAACGATTGCTTTTTTACCCTTTAAATGCTGAAAACGTTCATCATTAGGATTGATACAAATCGCAGTATCTCCTAAAATGGTTTCAGGTCGCGTAGTGGCAATAGTTACTTTGTCATTAGAGCCCTCAATTTTATACTCTAAATAGTATAAAAGTCCTTGTTTTTCTTCATAAATCACTTCTTCATCAGAAAGCGTGGTTTGCGCTTCCGGATCCCAGTTGACCATGCGGTGTCCTCTATAAATCAGACCTTTATTAAACAAATCAACAAAAACCTTGATCACACTGACATAACGCTCTTCATCCATAGTAAATGCCGTCCGATCCCAATCACATGAACAACCTAATTTCTTCAATTGTTCTAAAATTACACCGCCATACTTATCTGTCCATTCCCAAGCATGTTTTAAGAATTCCTCACGAGATAAATCAGATTTATTAATACCATCTTCTTTTAATTTAGCTACTACTTTAGCCTCAGTAGCGATAGAAGCATGATCCATTCCAGGCACCCAACAGGCATTTTTACCCATCATTCGGGCTCTTCGCGTCAGTAAATCTTGGATAGTATTATTTAACATATGGCCCATATGTAAGACACCTGTGACATTTGGAGGTGGAATTACTATCGTATATGGCTCACGATTGTCAGGTTCTGAATGAAAATAGTTATGCTTCATCCAGTAATCATACCAATGGTTTTCAGCGTTTTGGGGGTCATATTTTGAAGGTATCTCCATATTTTTGGAACAGTTTTTGTCTTTCTGCTAGCAGTATCAGAAAATACCGCGTAAAATGTATGTTAAATAGTGGTATTTGATCGAAAATGAAATACGAAACAAAAATAACTAACGTTAGTAGATAACAAAAGGATTTTGGAGGTTCATTAAAAACATTTACTTTTGAAATTCACCCTAAATTAATAATGATGAAAAAAATAGTACTTGTATTATTTGTAAGCCTAATGGGTATGACAATGACAGCGCAGGATGCGGCTGCTAAAATTAAGTTTAAGACGAAAACGGTTGACTACGGTGAAATCGATAAAGGTTCAGATGGTGTTCGCGTATTTGAATTTACAAACACCGGGGATGCTCCTTTAATTATAAGTAAGGTAAGCTCTAGTTGTGGATGTACTATCCCTAAAAAACCAGAAGCTCCAATTATGCCTGGAAAAACAGGTGAGATTCAAGTAAAATATGACACTAATAGAGTTGGCCCTATTCGAAAAGCAATTACTGTAATTTCGAACGCTGATACACCAACAACAGTTTTAAAAATAACAGGTCAAATTAAACCCATTGATGGCAAATAAATTTGACATAAAATAAATAATAGTGAAACCCTGATAATTAATTATCAGGGTTTTTCTTTAAATACATCTTTCAACACAAACGTAAATAGTTTATCGGCATTCGCTCGTTCTATCAATACGCGAATTCGTTTTCCTTTGCGTTCATTTAGCATTTTAAGAATTTGTTGCAGTTTGTAGGTGTGAACACTTTTGCCATTGACAGCTAAAATGACATCTCCTTCTTGCAAGCCGGCACCAGCAGCTGGGCTACCCGCACGAATACCAGAAACTATTATTTCAGGCACCAGACTAAGTCTTGTTTGATGTTCTAAAAGAATTTGAACGTTACTATACGTCGGCGATTCATTAGATTTCACTACCCCATTAGGTTCGGCGATACTTTCTGTTACATATCTTAAACCGTTATGTTGTAAATCAATTCCACTTAAGTTGTACTGAAATGGCGTACTGAAATTCCCATTTTTACGCAGCGTGATCTTTCTATTGCGATAGTCAAAAATAAAATTGAAACGTTTTAAAACCTCTCCTCCAAGGCTTCCATTTCGGTTGCCAAAGTTTTTGATTCCAGCAAATGAAGCAGTGTCAGGAAAAGCAGTTTTCGCATCTTCAATAACAAAATAGCCAATTTTTATACGATTTACTTTTGTTCGTTTTCCGTATATATCACCACCTAATCCCCTCCCGAGAAAATCTTCATAGTTTTTATCTGGAATACCTATGTCATCATCTTCAAAAAGCCAAATAGCATCACTACTACCTGTATCTAATAGCATACGCACGGGCAGCTCCCTGTTATCTTGTAGTACAACTACTCCATCAATATAGCCCTTCTTACGAATAATTTTTAAAGGAATGGTTTGATTTTTTTTAGAGCTTTTGTATCGATATGATTTGGGGTTATGAAGTTTGACATGTTTCGCATTGTAGTTAATTTCTACCACGAAATCTCGAAAGAGGTCGTAGCCAATAATACCATGCACAGGAATACCTAAAGAAGGTGAAAAATTTAAGGACTGATCAAGCACGACGTATAACTCTTGCTTGAAATTTTTTGCAGCCCCTATTTGAAATATATTATTTTTAGAACTTAGGGCTTGAATGGGCTCTCCTTCGCCGAGCCCTCGAATCGTAACTTCAGAAACTTCATTGATTTGAATAGAGTCTTGTTCTGTAAGGTTAAAAAGAATAGGGGTTCTAACCCCTGAATCCAAAATAAACGAAAGTTCCGTCCCATTGACTACCAAGGGTACAATCATGACATTATTAATCAACTGAAATCTGACCTTTTCAAACTTCTGATTACTTGGTAATTCAAAATTTTGGGCATTAATAGCCGATAAAAAACAAAAAGAGACTAAAACTAAATGGCAAACAATTCTACCCATTACTTTGATAATGATATCATTACGATTATTAAGTTACAATTAATTTTACAGTATCTCATATAATTTAACAAATGCCATTTAAAGATTAAATGAATCGTACCCTATTGTTTACTCCATTGCGAATACCGATTTTTGTATAAACTTTTATTAAATGCCATCAGTATCTCAAAAAGGACTGGCCATGCCCGAGTCGCCAATCCGTAAACTAGTACCATTCGCAGAAGCTGCAAAAAAAAGAGGTGCCAAAGTACTTCATTTAAATATTGGTCAACCTGATATTAAAACCCCTCAAATAGCTTTAGAAGCAGTCAAAAAGAACACCATTGAAGTATTGGCTTACAGCCGAACTGAAGGTTCTGAAGGCTACCGTACTAAGCTAGCGGACTATTATAAAAAAAATGACATTCATGTTGGGGCTGAAGATATTATTGTAACAACGGGTGGCTCAGAAGCACTTTCTTTTGTTATGGGAAGTATTGCTGATGCTGACGACGAAGTGATTATACCGGAGCCTTTTTATGCCAATTACAACGGATTTGCTAAAGGTTCAGGAGTTAAGGTAGTCCCCGTTATTTCTCAAATTGAGCATAACTTCGCCTTACCACCGGTAGCTGAATTTGAAAAACTAATCACCCCGAAAACTAAAGCTATTTTAATCTGTAATCCGGGTAATCCGACCGGGTATTTGTATAGTGTTCAAGAGATTAAAGAATTGGCCAAAATTGTAAAAAAACACGATCTATTTTTAATTGCCGATGAAGTATACCGAGAGTTTACCTATGATGGCGCTGAACATTACTCCATACTACAAGAAGAAGGCCTTGAAGAGCATGCTATTATTGTAGATTCTGTTTCGAAACGTTATAGCATGTGCGGAGCACGTATCGGTTGTCTGGTTTCTAAAAACAAATCAGTTATTAATACGGCCATTAAATTCGCGCAGGCACGTTTATCACCTCCAACCTATGCGCAAATTGCTGCAGAAGCTGCTTTAGATACCCCTCAAAGCTATTTTGACGATGTAAAAACAGAATATGTGAATCGACGAAATGTATTGATAGCAGGTCTCGAAAAAATTGAAGGTGTACGCGTTGCGAAACCGCAAGGTGCTTTTTATTGCATTGCCGAATTGCCCATTGCCGATGCTGATGATTTTGCGCAATGGTTGTTAGAAGATTTTAGAATTGACAACGAAACTATAATGGTCGCACCTGCCGCTGGTTTTTATGCTACTTCAGGTTTGGGTAAAAATCAAATTCGTATTGCTTATGTACTTGAGCAAAAAAGTTTATTACGCGCCGTAAACATACTAAAAGAAGCCCTCAAAAGTTATATAGGTTAATGACCGTTCAACAAAATATTTCGCTAAAAAAATACAACACATTCGACATTGATGTCAATGCGAAATTCTTTTGTGAAGTCAATACAGTATCGGAGCTCAGAGAAGTACTTCAAATGAAGGAGTATGCTGATAAATTTATTATCAGCGGCGGAAGCAATATGTTACTCACGAAAAATATTGATGCCCTAGTAGTGCATATTCACATTAAAGGGAAGGAAGTAATTTCTGAAACTGAAGACCATATACATTTAAAAGTTATGGCAGGAGAGAACTGGCACGAAATGGTACTATCGACTTTAGAACGAGGATACGGAGGTCTAGAAAATATGTCTTTGATTCCAGGGAACACTGGCACTGCACCTATTCAAAATATTGGTGCTTATGGTGTTGAACTTAAAGATGTGTTTGTGTCTTGTGAAGCCATGAATATCGGCACACAAGAAATGCGAAACTTTACTAAAGAAGATTGTCAATTCGGATATCGCGATTCTTATTTCAAAAATGAAGGCAATGGAAAATATATTATAACTTCTGTTACTTTAGAATTATCGAAAAGAAATCACAGCTTAAATACATCTTATGGTGCCATTAAGACTGAACTAGAACAACAAGGAATTACAGTACCTTCTATAAAAGCAATCTCGAACGCTGTTATAGCCATTCGCCAAAGTAAGCTTCCTGATCCAGCAATAATTGGTAATAGCGGTAGCTTCTTTAAGAATCCCGTGGTTTCGCGAGTTGCTTTCGAACAGTTTCAAAAAAATTATCCAGAAGCTCCTTTTTATAAAGTTTCAGAAGATTCCTATAAAATTCCAGCTGGTTGGCTTATTGAACAGTGCGGTTTTAAAGGAAAGCGATTTGGTGATGCAGGAGTACATCATAAGCAAGCTTTAGTATTAGTAAACTATGGTAAGGCTAGTGGTCAAGAAATTCTAAACCTTGCCAATACTATAATAAGGGCTGTTAAAGAAAAGTTTAGCATTCAAATAAAACCTGAAGTTAACATCATAAAATAACCCCCGCTACAAGTAACGAGGGTTATACCAAACCAAACTAACCAAAAACTAAATGTGCAGTTACCAGCTGCGCATTTATTCATTTAAATATTTTGAAACGCCTTTATAACAATCAATTTTATAAATTAGCGTTTACCTATATACGGTGAGGATTATTAAGTTGGATGCTACTGCACTAATTTTATTTCGAATCGGAGACATTTTATGAGCACATTACTTGAAAAACATATCGTAGAGCTTTTACAAGAGCGTAATGAAAAAGCCATTTCGCTATTGTATGAGAATTATGGTGATACCCTTTATGGTGTCGCTCACAAAGTGGTACGAAATGATGAATTGGCACAAGATGTTTTGCAGGAGAGTTTTGTGAAAATCTGGAAAAAATCAGATTCTTATGATCCATCTAAGGCAAAGTTGTTTACATGGTTGTTTCGTATTACTCGAAATACGGCCATTGATAAACTCAGAAGCGTAAGTACCAAATCGGGTAAAGAAATCCAAATAGATGTTTCTGACGTATATAATCTAGGCATCGAAGGAATTCGACCCGACGTAATGGATGTTCAAGAGAATCTTGAGAAAATCGAAGAAAAGTACCAAGTTGTACTTAATGCTTTGTTTTTTGAGGGAATGACGCAGCAAGAAGCCAGTGATGAATTAGATATTCCGCTAGGCACCATTAAATCGAGATTAAAAATTGGCTTACGGGAATTACGAAAAATCTATGACCCTACAGCAATGCTGGCATTATTGAGTCTGTTTATTTAATAAATGCCTAAAAAAAATTAATACCAAATCGTATGAAAGAAAAAATACGCATTTTTTTAGATACTGATTTACTTGAAAAGTATCTTTTAGGAAGTACTACAGATGAAGAATCATTTCAAGTAGAACGCTACATAGCAATGTACCCTTCTGTTAAGGAAGAGTACGATTTGCTTCAAAGAAATTTGGAAGCTTTTGCTGAAATGCATGCTATACGTACTCCAGATGGTCTGAAAGAGAAAATTATCGCTAGAATTAGAGGTGAACGAGCGGGCAGAAAAAGATTTTTTCAGTACGCTGTCGCGGCTAGTCTTACAGCTTGTTTATTTGCAGCAGCTTCATATTTCTTTTATAACCAGAATAAAAATCTGCAACAAGAAAACCAAATGGTTACCAATCAAATAGAAATCTTAAAGCAAGATATGGAAGCTGGCCTAGAAGATATGCGAAACCAGTTTATTTTGGTAAACAATAGAAATACGAAAAAGTATAATGTAAACGGTAATAAGAAAGCCAAAGAACTGAAGGCAGTAGCCTACATTAATCCGGTAAAAAAGTTATCTTATATCAACGTAAGTAAATTACCTAACTTGCCTGAAGATCAATGTTTTCAAATGTGGGCCGAAGTAAATGGCAAAATGGTCAACTTGGGTGTTATTGAAGAAGCCTCTGGGCCAGATAAATTAATGGCCTTGCCATATGGTGAAAAGGCAGTTAGCTATATCACTATTGAACCCAAAGGAACCAGTGAAACTCCGACGGTTGAAAATATAGTTGCAAATATTACCTATTGATAAAAAAACTTCATACAAATGCAAAAATAAGGCTCCATTACTGGGGCTTTATTTTTATATCTTTGTTCGGTTATTTGATACTATTTCATGTAATTTTAGCATAATAAATCGACTAATCAGTTAATAATATATCTTGAATTATGAAGCTCGCAATACTTACCATCGGCTTATTAGCACTTGCATTTACAGGCATTGCCATTAAAATATGGTCTAAAAAAGACGGTGAATTTGCAGGAACTTGTGCAAGTCAAAGTCCGTTTTTAAACAATGACGGTCAGGCCTGTGGTTTGTGTGGTAAATTACCTGCCGATCAAGATTGTAAAAATGATACGGTATCTGATATACATTAAAGGCGGACCATAAAATTACATCCTATTGAATAATATTGAAACTTCCATTTACGATTATATTGAAAAGGCTAAAGCTGGTAGTCAAATTGCCTTTAGTTACCTACTCGATACTTTTTGGAATGATGTATATGGATTTCAATTAAAACGAACCGAAAACGAAAACGATGCCGAAGATATTAGCATTCGCACATTTTCTAAGGCTTTCGACAAAATACATACCTTCGATAATAATTATGAATTTAAGACTTGGTTGATAACCATTTCTAAAAATATTCATGTAGATCTTATTCGAAAACAAAAAAATAATATTCAATATACTTGGAACAGTCAAGATGCCGAAAAAAAGGTGTTAGATGATGCACCAACTGCAGAAGATCAATTAATCAAGGAACAAAATTTAGCATCTTTACTAGACCATATAAAACAACTAAAACCTCATTACCAAGAAGTTATAAATCTTCGTTTCTTTAATGAGTTAAGTTATAGTGACATTGCAGAGCAACTTGGTGAACCCATGAACAATGTCAAAGTAAAACTACTTCGAGCTAAAAAATTGCTAGCTGCAGTAATTAGTGCTAAATCATAGTTCTCTCCTTAAATTATACCTTTTAGCACTTAAAAGTCTCCTTCGAATAGTTCGTATATTTGTATAAAAATTAAGCATGAGCACAGCGGCTTTAGATAATGTATTACCGCCTAAAGGAAAACCAAAATGGTTACGGGTTAAACTACCCACAGGTAAAAAATATACGCAACTTCGAGGTCTTGTAGAGAAGTACGACCTGCATACCATTTGTACTTCAGGCAGTTGCCCAAATATGGGGGAATGTTGGGGAGAAGGAACAGCTACCTTTATGATTTTAGGAAACATCTGTACGCGCTCTTGTGGCTTCTGCGGAGTTAAGACTGGTCGACCCACTTCGGTTGATTGGTCAGAACCTGAAAAAGTAGCGCGATCTATTAAAATAATGGGCATAAAACATGCCGTTATAACCTCTGTTGACCGCGACGACTTAAAGGATATGGGTTCTATAATATGGGCAGAAACTGTTAAGGCTATTCGCCGTATGAATCCTGAAACCACATTAGAAACTTTAATTCCTGATTTTCAAGGCATTGAAAGGCATGTAGATCGAATAATCGAAGTACAACCAGAAGTGGTATCTCATAATATGGAAACAGTTAAAAGATTAACTAGAGAGGTACGTATTCAGGCAAAATATGAGCGAAGTCTTGAAGTTTTGCGATACTTAGGTGAAAAAGTAAATCGCACCAAATCGGGTATCATGCTTGGTTTAGGAGAATTGGAGGAAGAGGTCATAGAAACCATGGAAGATTTAAGAAAAGTGAATGTCGATGTGGTTACCATAGGTCAGTACTTACAACCTTCTAAAAAACATTTACCTGTAAAAGAATTCATATTACCTGAGCAATTCAAAAAGTATGAAGAATTAGGACTACAAATGGGCTTTCGACATGTTGAAAGTGGCGCTTTAGTTCGATCTTCATATAAAGCCCATAAGCATGTTAATTAATTGAAGGGTATATTGATTTATCCCCGCATACCGTTTTTCAAATGAAAACAACTACAATTGGCATCAATGGTTTTGGAAGAATAGGGCGCACTTTATTTCGTCTTTTAAGTATGTATTCAAACCTCGAGGTTGTTGTAATTAATGACCTTGCCGATGCTAGAACTTTATCACATTTACTTAAATACGATAGCATTCATGGCGTTTTTCAGCATGAAATAGAACACACATCAAATACCATTGTAATGAATGGTAAGTCGATAACAGTACTCAACGAGGCATCACCAAAAACTATTCCTTGGCATGAACATAAAGTAGATATTGTAGTAGAATGTACGGGGAAATTTAAAACGAGAGAACTTTTAAAGTTTCATATTAAAAACGGAGCTAAAAAAGTTATTCTATCTGTACCCCCCGTTGAAGATGATATCAAAATGATTGTTTTCGGCATCAACGAAAATACGTTAATATCGACTGATGATATTATTTCAAATGCTTCATGCACTACCAATAACGCTGCACCGATGATTAAAGTAGTTAATGATTTATGTGGAATTGAACAGGCCTATATAACTACCATTCATTCATATACCACTGACCAGAGTCTGCACGATCAGCCGCATCATGATTTACGAAGAGCAAGAGCAGCTTCTCAATCAATAGTACCTACAACGACCGGTGCTGCAAAAGCATTGACAAGAGTATTTCCAGAACTAGCCGAAGTTATCGGCGGATGTGGTATACGTGTACCAGTACCAAATGGTTCTTTAACAGATATCACCTTCAATGTTAAAAAACCTACAAACATTCAGGAAATTAATGATACTTTTGAAAAAGTTTCAAAAAGTACCTTAAAAAACATATTGTTTTATACTGAAGATCCGATTGTGTCTATAGACATTAACAATAGTTCTTATTCTTGTACGTTTGATTCTAAGATGACTTCGGTTATTGGTAAAATGGTCAAAATTATAGGCTGGTATGATAATGAAACAGGTTACAGTAGCCGTATCATAGATTTAATTAATGTTTTGACGCAGAAAAAATACGTTTGAAACCTAATTGTATTCATAATATAATAAAAGCTCTTTCGCTTTGTTTGGTTCTCGCTTCTGGTATATATCAGATGCAAGCACAAACAGATAGTATTCCAAAAAATATAAACAGCTATTTCGAAGAGGCTAGAACACTTGAAAATCAAGATCGTTTAGAACTTGCTTTAGTTGTTTTAAACAAGGCGGCTGCCTATGCCGAAAAAAAAGACGATATCAAATCGCTTATAGATAGTTATCATAAACTAGCGCATCTATACCTTCAATTAGGTAAAGAAGATAGCGCCGAAGTATTTTGGGGGCGATCAAAGACACTATTGAAAGATATAGAATACCCTTATGGTGATGCGATTTTTAAGTTTTTAGAAGCAAAAATGCTCTTCCGTAAGGGAAATCACTTTCAAGCGATATTCATGCTTGAAGAAGCCAAACAATTAAATAATGATCGTAATTTCTTTAATAATATTCTATTATTGGAAGGTGATATTTATGTGGCTTTAGAAAAATTCGAAATTGCTTCTAAAAATTATAACTCACTCATTGTTAATACTGATATTTACGAAAAAGAATATTTAGCGACCAAAGCACATCTGGGAATGGCTTCCTTAAATTACAAATTAGAAGCTTACGCCGAAAGTGCATCAAACGGGGAAGAAGCCCTAAAAATTGCTACCTCAAATAACTTTTTTAGAGAGATTAAATTAGCAAATGAACAACTCATTCAAGCGTATAAAAAGACTAAAGATTATGCTAAAATAGTACCTCGATATGAGAGTTTAGCGGCAATCAAAGACTCAGTTTACACCATCAATAAGCTAAAAACGGAAGCAAAAACTGCTGAAAAAATTCAGTTTACTTTCATGAGTGATCAAATTAAAAAGCAAGATCAAGAAATTGAAACATTAACTGATGAAACCAACAGGTCTGAAATCATTGTTATTTTAGTTTCTGCATTTCTTATTATTATCTCACTATTAGCAGTTTCATTATATAGAAACAATCAAATTAAACTTAAAACGAACGACTTACTTCAAACAAAAAACACAGAACTACAAACAGCCAGAGATGCAGCGGTAAACGCGATGGAAACGAAAACGAATTTCTTGTCTACTGTAAGTCATGAATTACGAACACCACTATATGCCGTAACTGGTTTAACGCATCTTTTATTAGAAGAGAATCCAAGTAAAAATCAACTTGAACATTTAAAAGCACTCAAATTTTCTGGTGATTATCTCTTGAATTTCATCAATGATATTCTTCAAATCAATAAAATTGATGCTGATAAATTAGAACCACTTAATGTTGATTTTCGCTTAAAGCGGACCCTGCAAGAAGTAATTGATTCGTTAAAACAAAGTGCAAAAGCCAATAAGACAAAAATTATTTTAGATTACGATGAATCTATTCCTGGTCATTTAATGAGTGACCCTATCAAACTATCACAGATCTTTATGAACTTGGTAGGCAATGCACTGAAGTTTACCAAAAATGGAGAAGTCACCGTTATTGCTAAAATGCTCAAAAAAGAGGAAGAAGAGGTGACCTTATACTTTGAAGTCGCCGATACAGGTATTGGAATTTCGAAAGAAAAGCAAGAAAATATTTTTGAAGGTTTTGAACAAGGTTCAATTCAGATTAATCGTGAATATGGCGGAACTGGTCTCGGTCTTACTATTGTAAAAAGCCTATTAGGTCTTTTTGACAGTAAAATTAATTTGGTAAGTGAAGAAGGAAAAGGTAGTTCGTTCTTTTTTGAACTTAAAATGAAAAGTAAAGATAGCTTGGTTGATGATATTCCATTCGAAATTACCCAACAAGATTTTGATTTTAAAGGGTTACACTTATTGATTGTAGAAGACAACAAAATTAATCAAGTGATTACCAAGAAGATGCTTACTAAAAAAGAAATGACCAGTGATATTGCAAGCAATGGTATGGAAGCTGTGGAATTAGCTGAAAAAAATAACTACGATCTTATTTTAATGGATATTCATATGCCAGGAATAAGCGGTGAGGAAGCGACAATTCGAATCCGTAAATTTGATAAAAATACTCCTATTATAGCCCTTACAGCTATATCTCTCGATGATAGTTTAGAAAGTTTCTATGCGGCTGGTTGCAACGATGTGGTTACAAAACCGTTCAAACCCGAAATTTTCTATCAAAAAATTGGTGAACACATTTTTAATAATAACATTAAGAATACGGGGTCATAAACTGATCTAATTCCCTTTTCAGTACTTCTAGTTTTTCATCGCTAAGATGGTGCTTCACTTCAATATAATTACAATTTTTAATCTCTTTTTTCAATCGTACGTAATCCTTTTCGGTAGTTACTAGATTCGGTTTGCTCTTTAACAAGGCCAATTCCTCAGGTGTAAAAAAATGATGGTCACCAAAACTTAAATGTTCAAATCTAATTTGATTCTCATCAAGAAATTGCACTAAAGGTGTTGGGTCGGCAATTCCTGTAACTAGCGTTATTTTTTCTTTCTTTAGGTCATTAATAACCTTTAATGACCCGGAACCACCTAATTCTAGATTATAAGACAAGGAGCTAAATAAAACTGTTTGATTTGATTTAAGCCGTAACTTTCTTATAATTTTTTGCTGTTCCTCTTTCGTTAGATTTGATGGACTTTTGGTTACAACAATTATGTTAGCCCGTTTCGCTTGCCCTTTACTATCCCTAAGATTTCCCGTAGGCAAATACCAGTCCTTAGAGTATAGGCTATTATAAGCTGTTAATAGTATCGAGAACCCTGACGATACTTGCCTATGTTGAAAGGCGTCATCAAGTAATATAACATCTGGCTGCACCTGCTCTTCTAGTTTTTCTATGCCTCTACGCCGATTAGCATCTACGGTTATGGTAATTTCAGGAAATTTTAAAAACATTTGATAGGGTTCATCTCCTAAATTTTCAGCAGTACTCGTTGATGAAGCCTTAACAAACCCTTTAGATTTTCGTTTATAGCCCCTACTTAAAACAGCAACTTTGTATTCAGAAGCTAAAAGTCTTACTAAAAGTTCAATCATCGGTGTTTTACCAGTACCCCCAACACTCAAATTACCAACACATATCGTTGGAGTTTTAAAAGATTTAGAAGCAAAGATTCTCCAATCATAGAGAAGATTTCGTATGTAAACAGCGACCCCATAAATTAAAGAAAACGGAAATAGCATTTTTCGTAGAAGCCCCATAAGAGCGAAAATATAATATTTTATCTTTGGGTAACTGTAAAATATGGAAATGATTATAAAAGAAGTAACAGACCTCCTAGAAGAATTAGCTCCGTTGGCCTATGCAGAAGATTTCGATAATGTAGGGCTTTTAGTAGGTGATGAACTTAATAAAGTACAAGGTATCTTAGTTACACTTGACACCTTAGAAAACGTAGTAGATGAAGCTATAGCAAATAACTGTAATTTAATAGTGAGTTTTCATCCAATCATTTTTAAAGGCTTAAAAAAGATTACTGGTGCCAACTATGTTGAACGTGTGGTACTAAAAGCGATACAACATAATATTGCTATTTACTGCATGCATACGGCTTTGGATAATTCTAAAGATGGTGTAAATGCTAAAATATGTGAAGTATTAGGAATTAAAAACCCTAAGATTTTGATACCACAAAAAGGAACCATTAAGAAATTAACGACTTACGTTCCTATTGAAGAATCGGATAAATTAAAGGCAGCTTTATTCACCGCTGGAGCAGGAAATATAGGCAACTACAGTGATTGCAGTTTTACTAATGAAGGCATAGGTAGTTTTCAAGCAGGAGAAAAAGCGAATCCTACAAAAGGTGAGATCAATGAATTTCGTAAAGAAAAAGAAGCTCAAATACATATTACCTACCCTAAAGCTAAGGAAGGCAATATAATAAAAGCCTTATTTGCCAACCACCCGTACGAAGAGGTGGCTTACGAAATACAAACATTAGATAACACAAATCAAAATATCGGAATGGGCATGATAGGGTCATTGCCCGAAGCTATTGATGAAATTACATTTATAGAACATGCAAAAAAGACCATGAATGTTAGCGTTGCAAGGCATTCGAGCTTTCTAGATAAAAAGGTACAGCGAATTGCAGTTTTAGGAGGAAGTGGAGCTTTCGCAATTGCCACGGCTAAAGCCGCCAACGCGGATGTTTTTATTACAGCAGATCTCAAATATCATGATTTTTTTCAGGCAGAAGATAAAATTCTTTTAGTTGATATCGGACACTTTGAAACTGAGCAGTTTACAAAAAACTTATTAGTTGATTATCTTAAGAAAAAAATTCCTAATTTTGCAGTCCGTTTATCGGAAAGTAAAACCAATCCAATCAAGTATTTATAAGATATGGCAAAAAAAGCAGAAGCTACGGTAGAACAAAAATTAAGAGCTCTTTATGACCTACAATTAATCGATTCAAGAGTTGATGAAATTAGAAATGTTCGAGGTGAGCTTCCATTAGAAGTTGAAGATCTTGAAAATGAAGTTCAAGGACTCAAAACTCGAATGGATAAATTGAAGACTGATGTTGAAACGGTTAACTATGAAATTACTGCTAAAAAGAATTTAATCGATGAATCAAAGGCGTTGATTAAGAAATATACAGAGCAACAAAAAAACGTTAGAAATAGTCGAGAATTTAATTCAATTTCTAAAGAACTAGAGTTTCAAGAATTAGAAATTCAGTTAGCAGAAAAAAATATAAAAGAATTCAAAGCTCAGATTGAACAAAAAAAAGTAGTCATTTCTGAAACTAAAGAACGCCTAAGTGAACGTGAAACGCACTTAAAACATAAGAAAGGTGAATTAAATGCTATTCTCGCCGAAACTGAAAAAGAAGAGAAGGCCTTGCTTAGTAAGTCTGAAAAATTTCAAAAAGATATCGAAGAGCGATTAGTGAAAGCGTATTTTAGAATTCGCGGAAATGTAAAAAATGGTTTGGCCGTTGTACCTATTGAACGAGGCGCATCTGGTGGATCATTTTTTACCATACCCCCTCAGGTACAAGTTGAAATCGCATCTCGAAAAAAAATAATTACCGACGAACATAGTGGTCGCATTTTAGTAGACCCAGTATTGGCCGAAGAAGAACAAGTAAAAATGCAGAAAATGTTTGCAAAGCTTTAGCCCTAATTAAAATACAAGATATTGAAGCCACCATAATTTAGGTGGCTTTTTTATTTTTCAATTTTGAGAGAAATTCAATCTCACAAGGAGTTTTATTTTTTTAGCATTTTTTTTACTCCTCAATAATCCGATTATTGATATTTCAATTGTATTTGTATGTAGTACTTGTATTACGTAATTAATTGTTTTTTATCCCAAAAAATAAAAATTAGATTTTTGATTTTAGCTCCTGAGCCTGTATAACAGCCTTATGTAGCCGTTTATCGACCCTTCCCAATTATACGCCATTTTTTTTATCTGGCAATATTCACAGTTTGTCGAATTAACTGCTTATTGCCGAATATATCGATAGTTTCAACTCTTTTCAAAACAATATTTCCCATTCTAGAACGTTCTTTGCCTAGATCAATTTAACCTATTTAACAATAAACGATTTAAACATCGCTGCAATCCTATGGTGAATAAACTACTTTTTCATTTCTAATTATAAGTACTCATTGACCATGCGTTTGCTGACCTAGATTTCTAAATGTACGTCATGCTAAACATTAAACTAAACACAACCCCTTTACAAAGACTATCTCTTTTCGTCTTATTACTAATGGCAACTTATGCCTCAGGGCAGGTTATGACCCCTTTCACCCCAAGATATTCTGAAACAGTCAATGGTGGTATAGCCATGATCGCAAATAACACTGTTTCTGTTAATTCCACAGCCAATTATAACGGAACTGAAGGTAATCATAGCTTTACTTCGGTTTTTGTAGATATTGATTCTGATGGCTCTACTTTTAATTCAAGTAGTGCCAATTTCGCGAACCCCTCACCCAGCAGTGCATGTATCAACTTCAAAAGCGCCTATTTGTATTGGGCTGCCGCCGACAAAGAATATGACGGCAGTACAGGAAATGGAGGTTCAGAACCAGTCTGGGATTACCGACAAGTAAAACTAATGCTTCCTGGTTCTAGTACATACACCACGGTAACAGCAGATGACGTCATTTATAGAGGAAGAGATTCACATTTTATTAATGATCCATACATATGTGTTAAAGATATCACCTCTGAAGTTGAGGCTTTAACCGATCCTTATGGAAAATTTCAGATTGCCAATGTTAAAGGTACAGAGGGCGTATTACAAAGTCATGGTGGAGGAAACACAGGAACCTCCGGAGGGTGGCAAATCGTGTTTGTATATGAAGGACTAAATTTACCAAGAAGAAACATTACTATATTTGATGGCTATGCTCATGTCACGGCATCGCAAAATCAATTCCCTGTAAATTTCAATGGTTTTCAAACAGTACCCAATGGACCTGTTAACGCGAATGTGTTAATTGGTTCTTTAGAAGGGGATAGAGATTTAGATGGTGATCAACTTCAAATTTTCGATACTGATGGAGCTTGGTCAGCTATCTCGACATCGCAAAGAGATGAAAATAACTTCTTTAATAGTAAAATTACTGTAAATGAAAATCAATTTTTAAATCGAAACCCTGCAAGTCAAAATACCTTAGGTTTTGACGCTACTTTATTTCAATTGAAAAATAATGGCAGAAAACTAATTGATAATAACCAAACTTCTGCCACCTTTAGAATGACTTCTAATCGAGAAACCTATGGTTTATATCTAATGGGGCTTAGTGTTGAAGTCTTTGAACCTAGTTTAGGTGCTTTGAATTTTACAACTAATGTAGTTGGGAATACCTTTAGTCCAGGTGACACGGCGCCTGTAGAAATACGAATTAAAAACGTAGGTAATGATAATATTCAGAACCTTGAAATAGCCACTATATTACCACAACAAGTAGAATTTGTTAGCACCGATCCGCTACCTCCTGGTGTAACCTATACTTTTAACGCTGGAACTAGAGAATTGCGCTTTTTTGTAGAAGATGGGTATACAGATACGAACGACCCCGAATATGAACTTGATTTTAATCTATTAGTTAATAATTCTTGCTCCAGTTGTAGTGCGGCTATTGGAATACAAGCAATGGCAACCTTTACCGGAGAAACAAACCCTACAATGGTTGGCACATTAAGTTCAGGTACCCTAGATGAATGCGGTATTGGTAATCATGACCCTACATATCTTACGGTTATTCCAAATATTACGATTAACAATGCTTCTGCTACTGAAGGTGATAATGTAGTTTTTACAATTTCTTCAACACATGAATTAATTTCAGATGTTACTTTTAATTTGAATTACAATAATGTAACAACAACTAATACGGATTACAATGGTCCAACAACAATAACACTTCCAGCTGGTGCAAGTAGTGTTGATTTTTCGGTTGCGGCCGTTGATGATGCGTTTTTAGAACCTTCTGAAACTTTCGAAGCAATAATCTCTACGGGTGATAGCTCAGTTGCAATCACTGACAATACTGGTATAGGAACTATTTTAGATAATGAAACGGGTACTGTTTCAATCACTCCCGTTAATGTTTCAACGAATGAGCAAAACCCTGAGCTGGTTTTTATTGCTATTTATAGTGGGCCAGATGTACCAGGTGGCTTTACAGTTGATTTTGTAACAAGTGATGGAACTGCTACAGCTGGTAGCGATTATACCGCATCTTCTGGTACAATAACTTTTCCAACTGGAACAGATGGTGAGAATGTGAGAATTGAAATCCCCATTTTAAACGACAATCTTATCGAGGTTGATGAAACCTTTACGATCACATTATCGAACTCTTCTTTAACGAATATTACCATTCCTGGAAATACTGGAACTGGTACTATTTTAGACAATGATGGTAGTGCCTCTGGTAATGGTATTGCCTTTACAAATACAGAGGTAATCGTTACTGAAGGTACGGATACTTTTGCAAGATTCACAGTAACATTTACAGGCACAATTACTCCTGGTGAGGATGTAACAGTTGATTTTGCAACTAATAATGGTACAGCTGTCGATGGTAGTGACTTTACCGCACAATCTGG
>CALDYU010000025.1 GCA_937944485.1 uncultured Flavobacteriaceae bacterium
GTAAACTTAAATGCTGATAAATGAAAAAACCCTTCACGTAAGTGAAGGGTTTTACTTTACTCGCGGTCTGGACGGGACTCGAACCCGCGACCCCCTGCGTGACAGGCAGGTATTCTAACCAACTGAACTACCAGACCAATGATTTTATTCGCCTTTGACGAACCCTGACAACAGTCAGATTCAAATCTTGATTCAATCACTTTTAATAAGTGATTCATAATTTTTTATCAGCTTTTCGTAAAACTGGCGATTTCTTTGTTTTTTAAGAAATCGCTCCCTACTTAAAGCATTTTTTCTTGTTTTAAATTCTTCAATATAAACTATTTTCCATGGACGCTTAGTCTTGGTATATTTTGAAATACCTAAATTATGCTGTTCCAATCTCTTTTTCAAGTTTTCGGTTTGACCTATATAATAGGTTTCATCCCGATTACTTTGAAGAATATAAACAAAATACATTTTAAAGAACTTTTAAAGTTCGCGACAGGCAGTCCCGAGTACTCGGGATAACCAACTGAACTACCAGACCAATGATTTTATTCGCTTTTGACGAACCCCGACAACAGTCAGATTCAAACCTTGTTCAAATGCTTTGATTAAGCGACTGCAAATATACGTTGCTAATTGAATTGCGCAAACAATTTTCTTTAAAAATAATTGAGCTAAAGAAATTTTTGTCTTTCTACCATGAAGGTATTTAATACCGTTGAAAAATCAGATTTAACATCAACGCCAACATATTTGATGCTATACTGTGCACATTTTAGTTTCAGAGCCTCAAAATAGCGAACGACCTCTTCCTCATAGGCTTCTTTAATATTTTCTGCATACAAGTCAATTCGTTGTCCCGTTTCAATATCTATATAGCGCTTAGGGGTATTTTCAAAGTTAAAATGTTGTTCTTTTTCTTTATCTATCAGATGAAATAAAACCACCTCGTGTTTATTATATTTCAAATGACGTAAGGCATCAAAAAGTTTTTCATCATCTTCAACAGTTTGGAACATATCAGTAAATAAGAAAATTAAACTTCTTCGTTTAATTTTTTCTGCTATCAAATGCAAATAGGCATAGGTTTCTGTATGCTTAACCGGTTTATCATTCTGGCTGACCGCACTTAACTTTGACAGAAGCATTTGATGATGACGTTCACTCCCTTTTTCAGAGGCATAAAAATCGTACCTATCTGAATAGATACTTAAGCCCACGGCATCACGCTGTCGCTTTAAAATATTCATTAGCGCAGCGATAGCCAAAACTCCAAAACCCATCTTGTTGAGGTTGTTTACATTCAAATCTTTCACCTCAGGGTAATACATAGAAGCAGAACTATCTAAGATCATATGACATCTTAAATTGGTTTCTTCTTCATATTTTTTGGTATATAACTTATCGGTCTTGGCAAAAAGCTTCCAATCAATGTGTTTGGTACTTTCGCCAGTATTGTATATTTTATGTTCTGCAAATTCTGCCGAAAAACCATGAAACGGACTCTTATGAATTCCACTAATAAAACCTTCTACGACTTGCTTAGCCAAAAGTTCTAAATTCTGGAATAATGATGCTTTATTTAATTCAGACTGTAGCTTCATAATACTAAGATACTTATAAATCAAGAGGCGCGTGAGTACAAAAAAAATCCTGACTACTTAAAGACAGGATTTTGATTTTTCTGTTTCCGTTGAAAGAAAAGAGACAGCCTATAATAACGCATCTATAGCGTCAGTATAGACCTTCTTAGGCGAAACACCTACTTGACGGCTAACGATTTCGCCATCCTTAAAAACTAATACGGTAGGTATATTACGCACGCCGTACTTCGCTGCAAATTCTTGATTAGCATCTACATCTACTTTACCTACTATTGCTTTTCCTTCGTATTCATTACTCACTTCATCAATCACAGGGCCAACCATACGGCAAGGACCACACCATGCTGCCCAAAAATCAACTACTACGGGTTTATCACTTTTCAATACTACTTCATCAAAAGTTGCATCTGTTATTTCTAATGCCATGTTATTTCTATTTAATATTACACAAAGTTAGTCAATTATTCTTCGCATTCCTTACGAAGGTCTTATTCGTTTTGACAATGCTATTATCAAAGAAATTTATCAGACCGAACCCGTAAATCTTCTTCGCAATAGCCAAGGAGCTTAAAATTATGTTCATAATTCTAATTAAGCTTATAATGTACTTCACTTTCTTCTAGAGTATGGAGTAATTCACTCGAAATTTGAACCTTTTGTTTGCGACTAGACATATTCACTTTGATCTTTTCTTCCATTTCATAAACCACAAAATTCAAGGCATGATCTCCCTTATGACTTACCAAAGTATCTTTCAGTTGACGTACTCTTTCTTCTTGTAAATTATTGATATCTAATTTAATGGTGAGCTTTTTCGCATAGGCTTCCATTACCTCTTGCAATAACATAAAGCTATTGAATTGCATTCTTGGATCACCTTTTTTTCCTGTATCACGGTTTACCCATCCATCTCTTATTAGTATTTTGACATAGGCGAAGGAGTTTATCATTAAGAAATGTCGGAACTTCAGATATTCCTCCCCAAAAATTCTAAACTCATACGAATCTGTATAATCTTCCATGGTGAACATTGCCCAACCTTTGCCATTTTTCGAAATACGATGTTGTACATCTGTAATTACTCCTGCAAGGGTGAGTTCACGATTGATGTAATTCTCCATTTCATTGACATGAGAAATACTTGCGTTACAAAAGGCTTTGATTTCTGTTTTAAAATCATCTAACGGATGCCCTGAAATATAAATTCCGACGACTTCTTTTTCTCTTCGGAGTTTTTCCATGGTGCCCCACTCCTCGCAAGGCGGGACTTCAGGCTCTGGAATCTGTGCTTCACTAACCCCTCCAAACATATCCATCTGAGAAGAATTCTTGTTTTCTTGATACTTCGCCGCAGACTTGATTACTTTTTCTAAAAAAGTAATACTATCGCCTTCGGTATGAAAATATTGTGCGCGATGGGTAGTACCAAAAGAATCGAAACCACCTGCGACTGCTAAATTTTCAAAGGCTTTTTTATTCGCGGCACGTAAATCGATGCGCTTCGCCAAATCAAAGACTGAAGCAAAATTGCCGTCTTTCTTACGGTGTTCAACAATGGTTTCAACAGCCGAACGACCTACCCCTTTAATGGCTCCCATTCCAAAACGAACAGCGCCTCTTTTATTCACCGCAAACTTGTAATACGATTCATTCACATCAGGACCAAGAACCTCTAGTCCCATACGTTTACATTCTTCCATGAAGAAGGTTACCTGCTTAATATCATTCATGTTATTGCTCAACACAGCAGCCATATATTCTGCAGGATAATGGGCTTTTAAATATGCTGTTTGATAGGCAATATATGCATAACAAGTAGAGTGACTTTTATTAAAGGCATAGGCTGCAAATGCTTCCCAATCTTTCCAAATTTTTTCAAGGGTTTCTTTTGGATGTCCATTAGCTTCACCGCCTTCTAAGAATTTGGGTTTCATCTTTTGTAGTACGGCAAAAATCTTCTTACCCATAGCTTTTCGAAGTACATCAGCTTCCCCCTTGGAAAAACCTGCCAACTTTTGAGAAAGAAGCATCACTTGCTCTTGATATACCGTAATACCGTAGGTTTCTTTCAAATATTCTTCCATATCAGGAAGGTCATATTTGATTTCTGCCATTCCGTTTTTACGTTGTATAAAATCAGGAATATACTCCATCGGACCAGGTCGGTACAAGGCATTCATGGCAATCAAATCATCAAAAACCGAAGGCTTTAAATCCTTAAGGTGCTTTTGCATTCCTGGTGATTCGTATTGAAAAATTCCTACTGTTTCTCCTCTTTGGAAAAGTTCATACGTCTTCTCATCATCTAACGGAAAATCATCGGGCACTAGTTGAATACCGTGCTTCGCCTTTACTATTTTGACGGTGTCTTTAATTAAGGTCAAAGTTTTCAACCCTAAGAAATCCATCTTCAATAAGCCCGCACTTTCTACTACGGAGTTATCGAATTGAGTTACATATAAGTCAGAATCTTTAGCCGTAGCAACGGGAACAAAATTGGTAATATCATCAGGAGTAATAATCACGCCGCAGGCATGAATACCCGTATTTCGGACAGAACCTTCAAGGGTTCTAGCCATTTTCAAGGTCTGCCCTTCAAGGTCATCCCCTTCATGTATATTCAGTAAGTGGTTAATTTTCTCTAAATCATCGGCGCGAAACTGCTTTTTCAATTCTGCATCGGTCTTTCCAAATATCTTACCGAGTTTAGACATGGTGGGTATCAACTTAGCAATGCGATCGGCATCACCTAAAGGCAAATCTAAGACGCGGGCAGTATCTCGAATTGATGATTTAGCAGCCATCGTACCGTAGGTAATAATTTGTGCTACTTGATTTGCGCCATATTTTTTAATGACATAATCCATCACCCGACCACGGCCTTCATCATCAAAATCAATATCAATATCAGGCATTGAAACTCGTTCGGGATTTAAAAAACGCTCAAAAAGGAGGTTGTACTTCAAAGGGTCGATGTTCGTAATTGCCAGACAATAGGCAACCACTGAACCAGCCGCAGAACCCCTACCGGGACCTACTGAAACATCCATATTTCGCGCTTCACGAATGAAATCTTCAGTAATTAAAAAATAACCCGGATAACCTGAATTTTTAATAGTATTTAACTCAAAATCAATGCGTTCTTCGATTTCAGGTGTTATTTCACTATAGCGCTTTTTAGCCCCCTGGTAGGTAATATGACGTAAGTAGGCATTTTCACCACGATTGCCTCCATCCACTTCATCTTCAGCAACTTTGAATTCCTCAGGAATGTCAAATTTGGGTAATAATACGTCTCGCGCCAAGTCATAAGATTCAACTTTATCTAGAACTTCTTGCACATTCAAAATAGATTCGGGCAGGTCTTTGAATAAGGCCTTCATCTCGTCTTGCGACTTGAAATAGTATTCTTGATTAGGTAAGCCGTATCGATAACCACGACCCCTACCAATCGGTGTTGCTTGCTTTTCGCCATCTTTTACGCACAACAAAATATCATGAGCATCAGCATCTTCTTTTGCGCGGTAATAGGTATTATTACTCGCCACCATTTTCACCTGATGCTTTCTTGCCATCGGAATCAAAACTTGATTCACACGGTTCTCATCTTCTTGTCCGTGGCGCATGATCTCAACATACAGATCGTCACCAAATTGCTGCTTCCACCAGATCAAAGCATCTTCTGCCTGTTTTTCACCTACATTTAGAATCTTTCCGGGTACTTCGCCATATAAATTTCCTGTTAGTACAATGATATCTTCTTTGTATTGCTCGATGACTTTTCGATCGATTCGAGGGACATAGTAAAATCCATCAGTATAGGCAATAGACGACATTTTGGCCAAATTGTGATAGCCATTTTTATTTTTGGCTAGCATTACTATTTGATAACCATAATCTTTGACATTCTTGTTGGTGTGGTCATCGCACACGAAAAACTCACAACCAATGATGGGTTTTATTTCTGTTTCATTAGGCAGTTCTCCTTTTTCAATAGCTTCCGCATTTCGGGTTGCCACTGCCTTATTATTTGCCTTGATCTCTTTGACAAAATGAAAAGCCCCCATCATATTCGCATGATCAGTAATTGCAACTGCCGGCATTTTAGCATCACCTGCAGCTTTGACTAAATCATGAACCGATATGGTAGATTGTAAAACAGAAAATTGCGAATGGTTATGTAAATGAGCAAAACGAGCTTCTTCAAGAGACTGCATGTTCGCAGTAATTTCCTCTTCAGACGCCCCACCTGTATCTTTTTCCCAAAGGGCATCTGCAATTTGCTGCGATGCTTTTTTAAGATTGATGTGTTGGAGCCCTATTAAAGCAATTGGCTGCGGGTGCGCCTCCGAAAAGTTCTCAAAATAGTTTGGTTGAACATCTAATTTTTCAAGGGAGTAATGCTTTCTTCGGATAAGCTCTAAAAAACAACGTGTCGTAGCTTCAACATCGGCCGTCGCATTATGAGCCTCGCCAAACGGTTCTCCAAAAAGATGTTGATGCAACTCCGTCAATGTCGGAAGCTTAAATTTTCCACCACGACCCCCAGGAATCTGACAAAGCGTAGCCGTTTCTTCGGTACACGTATCTAAAACAGGTAAATCTTGCAAAGGATTTTCAATGCCCAAGCGATGAAACTCCGCTCCCATAATATTCAAATCAAAGCCAACATTTTGACCAACAATAAATTTGGTCTTTGACATTGCAATATTGAATTTTTCTAAAACGGCGGCCAAGGGCACCCCATTTTGATCGGCCAATTCAGTAGATATACCATGTATTTTCTCCGCATCATAGGGAATGTTAAATCCCTCTGGTTTGACCAAATAATCTTGATGCTCCAAAACATTGCCCATAGCATCGTGCAACTGCCATGCAATTTGAATACAGCGCGGCCAATTATCGATGTCGGTAATGGGGGCGTTCCAGCTTTTTGGAAGACCAGTAGTTTCGGTATCAAAAATTAAATACATAAGGTAAATTCTCGCTATTAGAAAGTAATCGAAAATTACTTAAAAAAGTACCGCTAAAAATACAGAAAACAACTAGTTTGAAAAAAGGGAGTTGTTAGGAGTTATTAACCAACTACGCAGCGACTTTGTAAACAAAAAATAAAAATTATCCTTAATAAATATGATAAGTTATTGAAAATCAATACGTAAAAATCTTATCAATTAAAATGTAGTCCAAAACTGTCAAAATTGTACAGTTTTTGTTTTATTATTAAGTAATTTTTTTTTTGAATATTGCGTAATGTCTTACAGTTTTGCACAAAACACTGATGAAGATTACAATCTATTTATTAATTTTAAAATTCGAAAAATGAAAAAAATTCTTTTATTCACATGTACTTTATTTTTAGCATTTTCATGCACTAAAGATTCTAAAGAAAAGAAACCTCTTATGACTTTGTCGATGTTGGAATACCTGCAGCTTATCATGCAAAGGACGCACGATTAACGGGTAAAAGCTATTCTGAGTCAGTAGACATTGAAACTATCGATGTTGAAGTAATAGATAAGGATGGAGCCAAATTTGATGGTCAAATTCGAATAACAATTCCTGCTGGAGATGAAAATGCTTTGGTCAATTTTGAAATGTCTGGCAACATTTTTGATAAAACAGAGCTTGAACCTGATTTTTGGGTTAATTCTAACATTAGTGCAAAACAAGTAAACCAACTACAAGCTAAACTCGGATGCATCTCCGACTGTCACAAAACTTTTACGAAGCCTGATGGAAGTAAAATTAAAGGGCGTGGTTGGTGTAAGGCAGGTTGCTGGTTAGAAACAGCAGCAAAAGTTGCAACCGCAGTCGCAGCGGTAATAATTGGCACTAAATAATGAATTAATACACTAATTCTTTTTTAAAACCCTATGAAAAGTTGGATACTTTTTCTTCTATTTAGCAGTTCCTCTTGCATGTTGGCTCAAACTCTAATAATTAAGGGCAAAGCTATCGATATACATACAGGAAAAGGAATCGCATCAGTTCACATCATTGGTAATGGCGTTCAAGGTTCTATTACCAATGTAGATGGTAATTTTGCGGTTAGTATGGAAAGAAAAAGTATTCTAACTTTCTCGCATATCGGTTACGAGACAAAAAAAATTACAATTGCTGAATTATCAGATTCTTCTATTATCAAACTAGAACCAAGAACAGAAAGTTTGAATGAGGTTGTGGTAATTTCAAAGTCAATTACAGCAAAAGACATAATGTCAAGGGTTTACGATAATTTCAAAACAAATCACGCCATTGAACCCGTCTATTACAATTTCTACAATAGGGTAGTTAATTGTAGTGTTAAAGACAGCACCCTTAATATCATTGAAGAGCATGCTGGTGTTGTAAAACAAAACAAATTACAATTGAGCAGATATGCACTTGAAAAAAGTAGAGTAAAAGCCTTTTCAGAAAAAGGCAATTCTGACTTAGAAGCAAGACGTGTAACTAGTATGACTAAAATGGCTATTGATAATATATTCAGGTATCGAGAAGACTATTTAAAAAAAGGTGCAAGTAAAAAATATGATTATGAATTACTATCACGGGTAGAACTCTTGGGCCGTGAATGTTATTTCATACGCTTTTATACACCTGAACATACATATTACAAACAAGGCGCACTCTATATAGATATTGAAGATTATGCAATTGTAAAAAAGACCATAGAAGAAAATGATGGAACTATTTTAAATGAGGTTAATTTTTCAAAGGAAAATCAGAAATGGTATTTAAAAAGCGCTATTAATTATCATACTAATGACAACATTACCTTTGACCTCAGAATAACACTTTACAATACCTCTGGGAAAACTGATGGTACTTTTATTAAGCTCACACCAAAAGATTTTAGTCATGAATTCGCCTCAGACTTTTCAGATGATTTCTGGGAAAACTACAATTATGTCCCGTTACCTAATTGGCTGCGGGTTCAAATGAATTGAGTTAAATAGTTTTGCAGCCTAAAGCATTGATTAAATTTCACTTTTTTTATTCCCAAAACTCAAAATAGAAATACTATATTTGCATCCGTTTAAAGAAAAGCGAAAACAAAAGAATTAATAACCAGGGTCGGGCACCCTACAAATTAATGTGATATGCCAGTTAAAATTAGATTACAAAGACACGGTAAAAAAGGAAAACCATTTTATTGGATCGTTGCAGCCGATGCGCGTGCTAAAAGAGATGGTAAATTCTTAGAAAAATTAGGAATATACAATCCTAATACCAATCCGGCCACCATCGAAGTTAATGTTGATAATTCTGTACAATGGTTGCAAAATGGTGCGCAACCGACAGATACCGCTAGAGCTATCTTATCCTATAAAGGAGTACTATTGAAGCATCACTTATTAGGTGGACTTCGTAAAGGTGCCTTAACGGAAGAGCAAGTTGAAGAAAAATTTAATGCTTGGTTGGAAGAGAAAGAAAAATCCGTAGCTGCTAAAGTAAGTGGTTTAGATAAAGCAAAAGCAGATGCTAAAGCTGCTGCTTTAAAAGCAGAAAAAGAAGTTAGCGAAAAACGTGCCGTTGCTGCTGCAGAAGCTGAATTGCCAGAAGCTGTTGAAGGTGATACCGAAGAAACGGCAAGTGAAGTAGCGGAGGCTACCGCAGAAGAGGCAGTTGAAGTAGCAACTGAAGAAACTCCTGCAACCGAAGAAGCACCAGCTGAAGAAGCGGTGGTGGAGGCTGACGAAGCCAAAGAAGAGGACACTGCACCCGCAGCAGCCTCGGAAGAAGAGTAATACCGCATAGAAACTATGCAAAAGTCAGCTTGTTTCTACCTCGGCAAAATAGTTTCTAAATACAGTTTTAAAGGTGAGGTGCTCGTGAAAATTGACACCGATGAACCTGAATTATATAATAATATGGAATCAGTTTTTGTTGCTTTACGCAACAGTCTGGTTCCATTTTTTATTAAAAAATGCCGCCTTCATAAATCACAACTATTACGGATTGATTTTGAAGAAATAAATTCTGAAGATGATGCCGATAGAATTATGGGGTCTGAACTCTATCTACCATTGTCATTTTTGCCCCAATTATCAGGAAATAAATTCTATTTTCATGAAGTCATCGGTTTTACTGTAATTGATGATGTGCACGGAAATATTGGCATTATTCAAAGTGTCAACGATACAACTTCTCAAGCCTTGTTCGAAATCTTAAAAGGAGATAAAGAACTACTTCTTCCAATCAATGATAATATTATAACAAAAGTAGATCGTGAAACCAAAACCATTCATGTAACTACCCCCGAAGGTTTGGTTGGTTTATATCTTGAATAAGATAATAGCACTTTTCGCGCTACTTTTTAACATTTACTAATTTTAATACCACGAATCTACCGTATAATTGCGTCTGTAGTTCTGGAATCGTCGTTTGGCGAATTTTGTGAGAATTGGTTTAAATTTCTTTAAATTAGTAGGAAGGTAATCCACTTTACAACCCTTACCATCTCTTCAATTTAGTCTGTTGATTTTTAAATGATGCCATGATTATGTACCTAATGAAACGATCACAAATTTTTAACAACGGAATCTGCCTATTAATCAGCATCTTTTTAAGTAGCTGTAATTCTGAAAGTGCATCGAAAGATTTGATAGCTCTAAATGAAGATTCAAGACAACTACCTGAAAAAGTTGATTTTACTTTTGATATTAAACCCATACTCTCTGATCGATGTTTTAAGTGTCATGGTCCCGATAAAAATGCAATCGAAGGTGGGCTTTCTTTACATTCAGCAGAAAGTGCCTTTATGGCTTTGGGCGAAAATGAAGATCATTATGCCATCGTGCCGAACGATGTTGAAAAAAGTGAACTGGTAACTCGAATTTATGCCCAAGACGAGGGTTTGCTAATGCCACCGCCTGAATCAAATCTTTTTTTAACAGAATACGAAAAAGCATTGTTAAAAAAGTGGATCGAACAAGGAGCAGCATATAAAGAGCATTGGGCCTTTACCCCGCCCGTAAAAAAAGAAATTAAGGCAACCAAAACACAATGGGGTATTAATGCTATCGATACCTTTATTGAGCAAAAACTCTCTGAAAACGGATTAAAACCTAGTGTCAAAACAAGTAAAGAAAAACTAATAAGAAGAGTGTCTTTTGATTTAACCGGTCTACCCCCTACCGTTGCACAAATTGAACATTTTGTAGCAGATACTACCATAAATGCTTACGAAAAGCTAATCGATAAATTACTAGATACAAAAGATTATGCCGAGCATATGGCCGCTGAATGGATGGATATTTCCCGTTATGCCGATACGCATGGTTACCAAGATGACTTTGAACGTACCATGTGGCCCTGGCGCGACTGGGTCATACATGCTTTTGAGAAAAATATGCCCTATAATGAATTTGTGACCAATCAATTGGCCGGCGATTTGCTGCCAAATGCTAGTCTAGAACAGATTTTGGCAACTGGATTTAATAGAAATCACAAAATTACGGCCGAGGGAGGGGTAATTCCTGAAGAATATCGGGTAGAATATGTCGAAGACAGAACAACCACTTTAGGCATCGCTTTTTTAGGTCTTAGCTTAGAGTGCGCTCGCTGTCATGACCATAAATATGACCCCGTAAGTCAAAAAGAACATTTTCAATTTTTTAGTTTCTTTAATACGATTCCTGAAAAAGGTCTATTGGCTGGAGCAAATGACTTACCCGAGCCGTATATCAAGATCACAGAAAAAGAGGCCAACGGGGTACTGAACTTTATCAATCTACAAAAGAGTGCTAAAAAAGAGATTCCTGTTATGGTGATGAAAGAGATGGATAACCCGCGTCAGGCTTATATACTAAATCGAGGCGCTTATGATCAGCCTACTGAGGCTGTTTTTCCTGATACACCTAAGTCGATTTTGGCATTTCCCGAAGAATATCCGAAAAATAGACTGGGTCTAGCGAAATGGTTGTTCAATGAGAAAAACCCGCTTACAGCACGTGTTGTTGTGAATCGTTTTTGGCAACGCATGTTCGGCAATGGTATAGTAAGTACTTCTTATGATTTTGGTAATCAGGGTGCGCTTCCTACACATCCGGAATTACTCGATTTTTTAGCCATAAAATTTCGTGAAGAAGGTTGGGATACTAAAAAAATGTTGAAATACATTGCCCTATCAGCGACGTATCAGCAAAGTACTACGGTTAGCCCAGAACTTTTAGAAAAAGATCCTGATAATAAACTATTGGCTAGAGCACCTAGACTTCGTTTATCTGCGGAAATGCTTCGAGATCAGGCATTAAGCCTGAGTGGTTTATTAAACAAAGAAGTTGGCGGGCCAAGCGTTAAGCCTTATCAACCAGAAGGTATTTGGGAAGAAACTACAGGTGGAGGTGGTGGAAGCACTTCTTCGTATGTGCTTAGTGAGGGCGAAGATCTCTATCGTAAAAGTTTATACACCTTTTGGAAACGTACCGTACCACCACCAAGTATGATGACCTTTGATGCTACCTCAAGAGATATTTGCACCGTAAAAAGACAAGAAACGAATACCCCCTTGCAAGCACTTGTACTACTCAATGATCCGCAAGTAATAGAAGCTTCGCGTGTTCTTGCTGCCCATACCATGACTAGTGAACATCAAGATGTTAAAACACAAATTAGCCGCGTTTTTCAACGAGCTACCTCTAGATTACCTAATAATGAAGAAATCGATATGCTACAAAAGCATTACGAAAATATGCTTTTGCAAATCAATTCAAAAGAAATTAATGCCGCTGAATACTTAAGTATAGGTGCTTATAAAGTAGATAACGACCTTGATCAAGAAAAGTTAGCTGCTTTGGCATTGACCACCCATACCATATTAAATTTAGATGAAACCATTTCAAGAGGATAACCATGAGTGAGAAAAAAATTATTGATGAGCGATCTTTAATCTTGAATCGTCGAGCCTTTCTAAACAAGACCGCCTTAGGGGTAGGAGGTGTTGCACTAGGGTCACTGTTAGGGGTTAGTTGCTTTAGAAAAGATGCTAATGGATTGCTTACCAAAGATACGGGTCAAGGATCATTGCAAGGGGTATTAGGAGCCCTGCATCATCCTGCTAAAATCAAACGAGTAATATATTTATTCCAAAGTGGAGGGCCTTCGCAACTAGAACTCTTCGACTACAAACCGCTATTAAATCAACGTAGGGGAGAAGATTTACCAGAATCTATTCGAAACGGTCAACGCCTTACTGGAATGACTTCTGGTCAAGATAAGTTTCCCTTGGTTGGTTCTCAATTCGGATTTCAACAACACGGAAAAAATGGCACTTGGATTAGTGACTTGTTACCCCATACGGCCAAAATGGTCGATGAACTTTGTATTATAAAATCGATGTACACCGAAGCTATTAATCATGATCCCGCGGTGACCTTTTTTCAAACAGGTTCGCAGCAACCAGGCAGACCGAGTATTGGTTCTTGGCTGAGTTATGGCTTAGGCAGTGAAAATGATAACCTACCTGCATTTACTGTTTTACTTTCAAGAGGAACAGGAAGACCAAACGGTCAGCCCTTATACACAAGATTATGGGGTAATGGTTTTCTTCATTCTTTACACCAAGGGGTACAATTTAGAGCAGCAAAAGACCCAGTACTCTATCTCAATGACCCCAAAGGTACCACCAAGCGAACAAAACGTGCCATGCTTGATCAATTGGCTGAGCTCAATGATCGGCACTATCAAGAATCTGGAGATCCCGAAATTCAAAGTCGCATTGCCCAATATGAAATGGCCTATAGAATGCAAACATCAGTTCCTGAAGTGATGAATACTGATAAAGAACCCGATCATATTTACAAAATGTATGGTGCAGATGCTAAAATTCCGGGCACTTTTGCGGCCAATTGCTTGCTCGCAAGACGATTAGCAGAACAAAATGTTCGATTTATTCAGTTATATCATATGGGTTGGGATCAACATGAAAATTTACCGGGTGCCATTGAAAAACAAGCTAAAGATGTAGATCAAGCATCTGCAGCATTGGTTGCAGATTTAAAACAGCGTGGTATGCTTGAAGATACTTTAGTAATATGGGGCGGCGAGTTTGGTCGTACCAATTACTCACAAGGCCTGCTTACTGACACCAATTACGGGAGAGACCACCACCCAAGATGCTTTACCATGTGGATGGCTGGCGGAGGAATCAAACCTGGCATTGTTTATGGTGAAACCGATGAATTTGGTTATAATATTACTAATAACCCTGTACACGTTCATGATTTTCAAGCCACAATGCTACATCAATTAGGAATAGATCATGAAAAGCTAACCTATAAATATCAAGGAAGACGGTTTAGATTAACGGATGTTGAAGGTCATATAATCAAAGATATTTTAGCTTAATGAAAAGAAGTCATTTCATTAAAACTACTGGGCTTTTAACTGCCGGATTTTTAACATCAGGTAATGTATTAGCTCATCTTTTACCCTTCAAAGATGCCGTAATCGGCCATGATTCACATCGTTATAAAATTGATATGAATTGGGGGGCGTTGAATGCCGAATTTCATCCTGTCAATGACTGCCATGAAATGGTGCAAGATTCAAAGGGGCGCATTTTATTGCTAACAAATCACACTAAAAACAATGTCATTGTTTATGACCGTTCAGGAAAGCTAATAGAGACCTGGGGAACCGAATACCCTGGTGCACACGGACTCACGCTCTCTACAGAAAATGGAGAGGATTTTCTTTACATTTCTGATAATGTAAGACATGAAGTCATAAAAACGACCATTGACGGAAAAGTAGTGCAAGTCTTCAAATGCCCATTAGCATCAGGAAAATACAAGACAGAAGAAGCCTATATACCCACCGAGACAGCGATACATGAGAATGGTGATATTTATGTGGCTGATGGTTACGGGGAACAGTATATTGCTCATTATAATGCCCAAGGGGAATTATTGAACATATTTGGAGGTAAAGGCGACCAAGATCATCAATTTAATAATGCCCACGGAATTTGTATTGATACTAGAGATGCTAAAAACCCGACCTTACTCATCACTGCGAGACAACAAAACAAACTAAAACGTTTTAGCTTAAATGGTGATTTTATAGAAAGTATTGATCTGCCAGGAGCTTACATTTGCAGACCCGTAATTCACAATAAAAATGTATACTTAGCAACCATTTGGTCTAATGATGGTAGTGATGGTAGTGGATTCGTCTCTATACTAAACGAAGAAAATAAATTGATTTCTGCTCCGGGAGGTTGCGAACCAATTTACACTGCCAACGGATTAGAAAAAATGTATCAAACCCTACAAGTTTTCACGCACCCTCATGATGTTTGTGTTGACGATGAAGAAAATGTGTATGTTGCCCAATGGAATTCTGGAAAAACATACCCAATTAAACTTTATCGGGTATGAGAATAATTACAGTTTTAATGAGCATCTTCCTTCTATGGGCCTGTAAAGAAGTCCCGAAAATGGCATTGGCAAACACTAATGATTTTCGTTTAACGATGCCGCAAATCTCGGCTTCTAATTTGCTTTTTCATCAGAAAACAAATGTATCTATTCGAAATTCTTTAGATGGTGCCACTATCAAATACACAATAGACGGTAGTCCGGTTACCAAAGAATCTGTTAGCTATGCAAAACCTATTGTTTTAAACGAGTCAGCAACAATAGCTGCTCAAACGTTTCACCCCGATTATCAAGAGAGTTCTATTACAATGCTTCAAGTGCGGAAAGTGAAAGAAGATATTGGTTCAGCAGACATTAGCCTTGTTCCAAAGCCTCATGAAAAATATAAAGCTAGTGGGGCTAAAAGTCTAACCGATCTTAAAAAGGGAACGCTTCAATTCACAGATGGCCAATGGTTAGGCTTTCAAACAAAAAGCGTCGTAATAAATCTTAATTTTTCAGAAGCCCGAAAAGTCTCTAAAGTTATTCTGAGCAGCTTACTAAATCATGGGAGTTGGATTTTTCTTCCGGAAGAAATAGAAATAATATCAGAAAATAAACAGGTTGGTAAATTGCAATTGAATACGCCAACCGAGAGTGAAGTTTCGGCTATGCACTATATTGAAATTCTCATTGCACCAAAAAATTATCACGACTTAGAAATTAAAATCAGTCCTTTAAATAAAATTCCAAATTGGCACCCAGGACAAGGCACTGGCGCTTGGTTTTTTATTGATGAAATACTTATAGAATGACGCTACTAGATATACAAATTGCGCATTTTCACCCGCTATTGGTTCATTTACCAATTGGAACCATTATGCTTGCTTTCGCTTTAGAATTATATAACCGATGGAAGCTACAATCTGCTGGCGACGACCTCATATCACTTGCGTTAGGACTTACTGGAATTGCTGCCTTAGTATCACTTGGCACAGGGTGGTTGCTAGGAGAAAATGGTGGTTTTGATGAAGACTTACTTTTTTTACACCGATGGATGGCCGTTGCATTTACAGCTACCACACTAATGTTATTTTTCTTGAAACGCACCAAAAATAGCAGCTTGGCCAAGCTCTACATGCCTGTTTTCATTATGGCAATAGTATTAATTAGTATCACAGGGCACTATGGTGGCAGTATGACACATGGAGAAGACTACTTATTTTCGAATACAAGTACGGAACAAGTCGTTATCAAAAATATTGCTGAAGCCAATGTGCATAATGACGTTATTCAGCCCATTTTGAATCGTAAATGTGTTAGCTGTCATAATCAAAATAAAATTAAGGGAGGTCTGCTACTCAATAATGAAAAAGGTATTACTGCTGGTGGTGATTCTGGTAGTATTTTCGATACCGTTGATACAAAATACCCTTTAATTCTTCATCAAATAAAACTGCCTATTGAAGATGAAGAACATATGCCACCTAAAGGAAAAGTTCAGCTAACTTCTGAAGAAATTGCCTTAATGGAATGGTGGATTGAAAATGGGCATTGTTTCGATTGCTCAACCAAGGATCTAAAAACCTCGAAAAAATTAGATGCAATTCTGGCAGATCTTGAAGAAGATGATTCACCAAGAGCGATACTAGCAAAAAACGTTGATCCTATTTCCAAAGAAAACCTATTACAATTAAATAAGGCCGGCATAAAAGTGTATCCGCTTGCCGAAAACAATCCCTTGTTGGTGGTCAACCTATTTGGTAAAAAGTTAAATCTTGAAAATGATCTTGAAATTTTAGAAGATTACGCCGAAAATATTGTAGAACTAAATTTAGCGAATTCAAAATTCAACGATACGATCGCGAAATTGTTATCTCCTTTTAAGAACTTAACCAAATTACAGCTACAAAACACTGCGCTATCAGATCAATCACTGGGTGTACTTGAAAGGCTTAAAAATTTGGAATCGCTTAATTTATACGGAACAAAAATATCAGATAAGATTTTTTCTGTAGTTGTAACATTACCGCAAATAAAAAAGCTATATGTATGGCAAACGGAGGTCACCGAAAATGCGCACACGGATTTTCAAACTAAATTTCCGAATATTGAGGTTCAACAAATTCCTAAAGACGCCTTTAAAGCGAACTATATATCTGCACCAACAATTGTGGCAGAAACGAACTTTTTTAAGGACGCATTAGAAGTTCAATTAGAAAGCATTTTTGACGGTGTAGCAATTTTCTATACCCTAGATAAATCTGTACCAGATTCAACTTCATTGCGTTATGAGAAACCATTCTTGATTCATGAATCTTCAACGATTACTGCAATCGCCCTTAAAGAAGGTTGGGAACCTAGTAAAGTCAGCACTGAAAGCTTCAAAAAAAGTAGTTTTGACTATACTAATGTTGCGTTGAATAAGAAACCAAATGATAAATATGCTGGTCAAAAAGGGAGTACCTTAGTAGATCTTAAGCGTGGTTCGACCAATTTCGTCGATGGTAATTGGTTAGGTTATGAAGGCAGTCACTTCACGGCTACTTTAGAACTTTCAGAAGATAAAGAAATTTCAGTAGTTTCTGTCGGGGCACTTTCGGCGCCCTCTAGTTGGATTTTTTATCCTACAGGATTTACGATTCGCACTTCGCAAGATGGCGTGAATTTTAGACAGATTAAAAAAACTAGATTGCCCAAAGAAAAGCCAAATACAGATGTAGCACTTCATTTTTTTGACATCGATATTCCAAAAACAAAAGCTAAATTTGTTCAAGTAGCAATTAAAAGTCCGTTAAAAAATCCTGATTGGCATCCCAACCCAGGTGGTAAAAGTTGGATTTTTATTGATGAAATCATCTTAAATTAGCCAACACCATGACCCTGCGAATTAGCGTTTTCATATCATTTTTAATAATTATTCTAAGCGCTTGCAAGCCCAAAGTAGAAAAACCTAAGGAAGTATCTCCGCCCAATATAGTACTCATTTTTACTGATGATCAAGGCTATAACGATGTTGGTGTCTTTGGCGCTAATGACATTGCAACTCCGAATTTAGATCAAATGGCAGCTGACGGCGTAAAACTAACAAATTACTATTCCGCTCAGGCCGTATGCTCCGCTTCAAGAGCAGGAATATTAACGGGCTGCTACCCGAACCGCATTGGTATTCACAATGCCTTAGGCCCTAATAATACCCACGGTATCAATTCTTCGGAAACAACCTTGGCTGAAATGCTCAAAACGAAGGGCTATAAAACGGCTATTTACGGAAAATGGCATTTAGGTCATCATGCAAAATTTTTACCTACAAAGCATGGCTTTGATGAATGGTTTGGTATTCCTTATTCGAATGATATGTGGCCTTATCATCCACAGCAAGGCCCCATTTTCGATTTTCCTGACCTTCCTCTTTACGAAAATGAAAAGGTAATTAAAACCTTACATGATCAATCACAACTAACTACACAGATTACAGAACGAAGCGTCGCTTTTATTCATAAAAACAAAGACAATCCGTTCTTTTTATATGTGCCGCATCCGCAGCCGCATGTGCCGCTATTTGTCTCTGAAAAATTCAAAGGAAAATCGAAACGAGGTTTATACGGTGATGTTATCATGGAAATCGACTGGTCTGTTGGTCAAATTTTAGAGGCCTTAAAAACAAACGGACTAGAAGAAAATACCATTGTAATTTTTACATCAGATAATGGCCCTTGGTTGTCTTATGGGAATCATGCAGGAAGTGCCTTTCCTTTACGAGAAGGTAAGGGAACCGCTTGGGAAGGTGGTCAGCGCGAACCTTTCATAATGAAATACCCAAAAGATTTACAAGCCGGAAAAGTTGTAGATATACCCGTAATGGCGATCGATATGTTGCCTACAATTGCTGAAATTACAAATGCTGAGTTACCATTAAAAACCATTGATGGAAAAAGTGTTTGGAAGGTACTTACAGGTGAATCCAAAGAAAGTCCGCAAGAAGCCTATTTCTTCTATTATCGCGTCAATGAGTTGTTTGGCGTACGTTATGGCAAATGGAAGTTATACTTTCCGCATCGCTATCGCACCATGAATGGACAAGAGTTAGGTAAAGATGGATTGCCAGGAAATTACAAAATGATTGACATGGAAGATATCGAATTGTACGATTTGGTCAATGATGTCAGTGAAACAAAAAATATTGCAGAAGAAAACCCAGAAATAGTTCAAAAAATCAAAGTCCTTGCTAATACGATGCGGTCAAGACTAGGAGATTCTTTATTGGAATTGGAAGGTTCGGAAACAAGAGAACCAGGAAGAATAGAATAAATTCCAATTTAAAGTTGAATAAGCCCTTTAAATTCAAGCAATTCTCTATCGATCAAGACCGCTGTGCTATGAAAATTGGTACTGACGGAGTACTTCTTGGGGCATGGACGAGCCTTAAAAACAAACCAAACTCAATATTAGATATAGGCGCTGGTACGGGCTTGCTTTCTTTAATGCTTGCTCAAAGAAGTTTAGCTGAAAACATAGAGGCTTTAGAAATAGACGAAGATGCCTATGAGCAATGTGTTGCCAATTTTGAAGCTTCGCCCTGGGCCGACCGGCTGTTCTGTTATCATGCTGGACTAGATGAGTTCATTGAAGAAATTGAAGAACCCTACGATTTGATTATCTCGAATCCGCCGTTTTATATTGAAGCTGTTTCTAGTGGCAATAGTGCGAGGGATAAGGCTCGACAAAATAAATCGCTACCTTTTGATGAGTTATTAGAAGGAGTCTCAAAACTACTTGCCAAAGACGGGCTCTTTACGACCATTATTCCGTTTAAAGAGGAAGCTCATTTTTTGAAGTTAGCGGATGAATTTAAATTGTTTCCGCAAAAAATATTGCGTGTAAAAGGAAATGCAACTACACTCATAAAGAGAAGCCTATTAAGCTTTAGTTTTAAAAAGTCTGAGGTCGTTATTAATGAGTTAATCATAGAATTAGAACGACATCAATACACTGAAGAATACAGGGCACTTACTAAAGACTTTTACTTGAAAATGTAATGCCTATCTCTGCTTATACTTTTGCCATAGATAAAGAGGTACACCCACTAGCAGTAAAACGGCTCCCCAAAGCACAGCTTCTTTTCCTGCCCCATATATAGCCCATAGAGAATATAAAAAAGCGAGTCCGCCTAAGGCAATAACGGCAACTAAAGAGGTTAGCCTCTTTTCATTTCGCAGCCTGATTAGCATGTATGATGCCGCTGAAAATAAATAGGGAATCAACACACAAAAAGCAGTTAAGAGAATCAAAAATTTAAACTGATCTACCAAGCCATCCGTATAATTCATAAGTAACATAATCGATGTTAATATGCTGCCTATGATAATTCCACAAATTGGTACCCCTTTGCGATTTTTCTTTTTAAATATCTTAGGAAACAAACCATCTCTCGCAGTTGCCATAGCAATCTGACCTTGAACTAAGATCCATCCGTTAAGTGCTCCAAAGGCCGCAATAGCAACCCCTAAAGCCACTAAGTTTCTACCCCATTCCCCGTTTACGATAGCCATCGCATCAGAAAACGGAGCTGCCGACCTCGATAATTCTTCTAAAGGTATCATACCCATTACGGCTACCGTACTCAAAATATATACCAGCGTCGTAATCAATGTGCCCCATAAGGTAGCTCTAGGAATCGTCGTTGCTGGGGTTTCAATGTTTTCAGAAGGTATCGTTGCACTCTCTACACCCATAAATGCATATAAGGTGAGGGCAGCAGTTATTGAAATAGCCTCAAAAGTACTTTTACCACTGACATTAAAAGGAATAAAATTATCGCTATCAAAATAGAAAAAACCTCCTATAATAATCAATACTAATGGAATTAATTTTATGATGGTCGTCGCCAATTGCACTTTTCCTGACTCATGAATGCCAAGTGAGTTTATCCATGTTAGGCCCCAAATAGTAAGCAATCCGAGACAGACAGCGTATATTTTGTTTTCTGCGAAAACAGGAAAAAACACGGCGATAGCTCCAACAAAGGCTATGGTAATCGCAGCATTCGCCAGCCAAATAGAAATCCAATAACCCCAGGCTACCAAGAAAGCCGCAAAATCACCCAAACCCTCCCGTGAGTATATATAGGGTCCACCCGTTTTATCAGAAATCATTGTGCTTAGGTTACTAAACACTTTTGCTAAAAGAAAACCCCCTGCGGCAGAAAATAACCACCCAAGAATGCTAATACCTCCATAACTAGCAAGGGCAGACGGCATCAAAAAAATGCCTGCACCAATCATGTTACCGATTACCAAAGAGGTGCTCATCCAAAATCCTAATTTCTTCGCGGGTTTACTTTGACTCATAGGCGGTTGTCTTTAATCCAAAAGAAATCCATATTTTTAAAAGTACAAAACTCAGAGCGGTGCTTCCTAAATTCTATATTGATTCAGATATTACCAAAGCGGAAACGCTGCCTGCCGATTTTTACAGGAGTCCTGAAGTTTTCGAAGCCCTTAAAGCTAAAGTATTTTATAGTTCATGGCAATGGCTTGGAGACGTTTCACAGCTAGCGGATGCGCAATCAGTTGCACCATCAGTACTTTTAGATGGATTTCTTACGGAACCGATAATTTTAACCAAAGACAAAGAAGAAAATATTCACTGTTTGACCAATGTTTGTACCCACAGGGGTAATTTGGTTGCGCAGCAAGCTGGCAAATCAAAAAAACTTATTTGTGGGTATCACGGTAGAAGATTTAAACTAAACGGTGCTTTTGAACATATGCCTGAGTTTGGAGAAGCCCTTGATTTTCCAAGACCCTGTGATGATTTACATCGTTTCCCGATACGACAATGGGGGCCTTTTTTGTTTGCCGGACTCAAGCCTTCTTTTGACTTTCAAGAGGTTATAGACACAATGAACAAACGGGTTGGATTTATGCCTTTGCAAGATTTTAAATTAGATGATACCCGAAGTAAAGATTATGTTGTAAATGCCCATTGGGCGCTTTACTGTGATAATTTTTTAGAAGGTTTTCATATTCCTTTTGTTCATGATGACCTCGATGAAGTACTTGACTATGGCAACTACGATACGGTGCTACATGAACATTTGAATTTACAAATAGGCTATGCAGATGAAAACACAGAAACCATTTTTGATTTGCCAAAAGAACATATTGATTATGGTAAAAAAGTGGCGGCCTATTACTACTGGGCGTTCCCAAATATGATGTTCAATTTTTATCCATGGGGTTGTTCGGTAAATTTGGTACAACCGATAAGCATGAACCGTACTAAAGTGTCCTTCTACAGTTATGTATATGACGCCACAAAATTGGATAAAGGTGCTGGAGCCGGACTTGATAAAGTAGAAATAGAGGATGAAGAAGTGGTCGAAGGGGTACAGCAAGGGGTGCGTTCGCAATTCTACAATGCAGGAAGATTTTCACCTACACGTGAAAAAGGGGTTCATCATTTTCATTGCCTACTCACGCAATTTTTAAATCGCTAATTCGTTCGTGTTTTACACATTTTTTATATGCTAATTTTATAACATTTAATTGCACTATTGTTATATTTCTTTAATTACCTTTGATAAAAATTAGTGCCTATGCGACCCGATTTATTTGAAGCTCCCGATTATTACAATCTTGACGACCTCCTTTCAGAAGAACATAAATTAGTTCGTGATGCAGCACGTCAATGGGTTAAAAGAGATGTTTCTCCAATCATCGAAGAATACGCTCAAAAAGCAGAGTTTCCAAAGCAAATTATATCTGGTTTAGCAGAAATTGGTGCCTTTGGACCTTACATTCCTGAAGAGTACGGAGGTGCGGGCTTAGACCAAATCAGCTATGGGCTTATCATGCAGGAAATTGAGCGTGGTGACAGTGGAGTTCGCTCAACAGCTTCAGTGCAATCTTCATTGGTCATGTACCCCATTTATACCTATGGTAATGAAGCACAACGTAAAAAGTACCTTCCTAAATTGGCTTCTGGAGAATGGATGGGTTCTTTCGGATTAACAGAACCTAATCATGGTTCTAATCCTGGCGGAATGGAAACTAAATTCAAAGATATGGGTGACCATTATCTTTTAAACGGCGCGAAGCTTTGGATTTCGAATTCTCCTTTTTGTGATGTAGCTGTTGTTTGGGCCAAAAATGAAGAAGGGCGTATTCACGGACTCATTGTTGAACGTGGCATGGAAGGCTTTTCAACGCCTGAAACACACAATAAATGGTCACTACGCGCCTCAGCAACTGGAGAACTAATTTTTCAAGATGTCAAAGTGCCTAAAGAGAATTTATTGGAAGGTAAATCAGGCTTAGGTGCCCCATTAGGATGTTTAGATTCTGCTCGATACGGTATCTCTTGGGGAGCTATTGGTGCGGCAATGGATTGCTATGATACCGCCTTACGATATGCTAAAGAACGTATTCAATTTGGTAAACCTATAGCAGCTTTTCAACTGCAACAAAAGAAATTGGCTGAGATGATTACCGAAATCACAAAAGCACAATTATTAGCATTTCGTTTGGGGCAATTAAAAAACCAAGGTAGGGCTACTACGGCTCAAATATCAATGGCGAAACGAAACAATGTTGAAATGGCTATTAAAATAGCCCGTGAAGCGCGTCAGATTTTAGGTGGAATGGGAATTACTGGAGAATATAGTATCATGCGCCACATGATGAATCTAGAAAGTGTAATCACCTATGAAGGTACCCATGATATTCATTTACTAATTACAGGAATGGACATTACGGGGCATGCTGCCTTTAAATAGCTTGAGCTTTTATCCTCTACGATAGATATAGGTGACTTCGTCATCCGCAATTTGCGGGTTGTCAACAAAAACCAATTCCAAACGGTTTAATCTAACTGTATAGGTGTATTGATCGCCATTACTAAAGGTTAATACATTTCCATCAAGCGTGTATTCACCTTCAAGATTGGTTAAAAATTCTGGAGTTCCTAAATTTTGAATAACAACATCGCTTTCATTAAAAGTAATTTTGTGAGTCGTAAAATCTGTAACGCCTCCAAAATCACAAAAACATTTTACGTCTACTAGAGACCATGTGCCTTCAAAATCGAAAGTGAGTTTATCATCATTATCGTTAAAACATGAGGTGTTAAGGAGTGCCACAATCCCAATAATAAGTATCTTTTTCATCATTACGAATTTTAAACTGTATTCTTAAAAAGACAACGAAAAAAAATGCAATCAAGTATGAAGAGATCATCCTAGAGGCCTTAATGGACTACATTTTAACAAGTTTAACTTTTATAGATTTACTTATAGGTGTATTACTCTTGTCGGCAAAGTGATTAAAGGGTACCAAAACATTGGTCTCGGGAAAATAAGCTGCTAAATTGCTTTGGGGTATCGCATAGGGAATTACTTTAAACCGAGGAGCCGTTCGCAAGATACCGTCATACTCACTGCGAATAGCAACAACATCTTGTGCGGCCAGTCCGGCCTCGTGCATATCTTTTTGGTTCATGAACAGAACCCGACGTTCATTATAAATGCCGCGATAACGATCATCTAAACCATAAATAGTCGTATTAAACTGATCGTGCGAACGCATGGTCATCAGTAAATATTCATCCTTTTCTAAATGATGCTCAGGCATGGTATTAATTGTCAACTGGGCTTTCCCTTCTGGGAGTTTACTAAAATCTAATTCGCGTACATTATTCGGCAGGTAATACCCCGCTCCTTTTGATCGGTGCTCCGTGTTACTAAAACCGCTAATCACTTGATCTATTTTTTGGCGAATAAGCTCATAATTTTCCCCCATAGCTTTCCAGTTCATCGAATGCTTACCTTCAAAGTAAGTATCTGCAATGGCCGCAATCATTTCGGGTTCACTCCTTATAGCATCTGTGATCGGTTGCAAAAGTCCGCGAGACTGGCGTACTTGACCCATACTATTCTCAATGGTAATATTTCTTAGTTTTCCGTTTTTTATGTCCTTTTCCGAACGGCCGTATGTGGGTAAAATCAATGCAATTTTTCCCGTGACCAAATGGCTGCGATTTAGTTTGGTACTAATCTGAACCGTAAAATCACAGTTTTGAATCGCCTCAGCGGTGTAGGTCGTATCAGAGGCAGCCATTAAAAAATTACCGCCTAAACACATGAAGAATTTGGCAGCACCATCGTGCATGGCTTTCATCGCCGCTACGGTATCATAGCCTTCTTGCTTAGGAGGTACAAAACCTAAAAATTGTTCTATATTTTTATTCAAGGTTTCATTTACAAAGTGCATAATACCCACACTGCGATCACCTTGTACGTTGCTATGGCCTCTTACCGGGCAAGTACCCGCATTTGGTTTGCCAATCGCACCTTTTAAGAGTAGTAGATTTACATATTCACGAATATTGGCAACTCCATTCTTATGCTGTGTTAAACCCATTGCCCAACACACAACTATTTTTGATTTCTTTGCCAATAAAGTAACAGTCTCTTCTATTTTTTCTTTGCTAACACCACATTGCGCCAACAAAAGCTTTTCATCAAAGGTTTTTAAATTGTCTAACAAATTTTGATAACCAGCTACATAAGTCTTTAAAAACTCATGATCAAAGATGTCATTTTTAATGCTATCTAAGGCCGCTAATTTTATCAAAATAAGTTTTATTAATGCAATATCTTGATTGATTTTTACGGGCAAATGAATATCAGCAATACTTTGAGGCGGACCCACCCACCCTTTTAAGTGCTGCGGATTTTTGAAATTTACGAGTCCTGATTCCTCTAGAGGATTTATGCTTATCACCTTTCCACCGTTCTCCTTACATTTTGCTAAAGCCGATAACATTCTCGGATGATTCGTGCCAGGGTTTTGCCCAGCTACAATGACCACCTCAGCCTCATATAAATCTTCTAGTTTTACAGAACCCTTACCAATGCCTAATGTTTCACTCAATGCAACGCCACTAGATTCGTGACACATATTCGAGCAATCGGGCATGTTGTTCGTTCCAAAAGCACGCGCAAACATGCCATATAAAAATGCAGCTTCATTACTGGAACGCCCTGAAGTATAAAAAATAGCTTCGTTTGGCGACTCTAATTTTTTTAATTCCGCAGCAATCAGTGCATAGGCTTCTGTCCAAGCAATCGGTTCGTAATGAATACTACCTTCTCGCAATACAAAAGGCGCCACTATGCGACCTAATTTATTCAATTCATAATCGGTCAATTGCGAAAGTTCTTCTACAGAATGTCTTTTAAAAAATGTAGCATCTACTTGAGCGGTAGTTGCTTCGTCTGCCAGTGCTTTAGCTCCATTTTCACAATACTCCCCTATTTTAGATGGATTCTCTGGATCGGGCCAAGCACAACTGGGGCAACTAAATCCATCATGTTGATTCATCGAAGAAAGCGCTTTCATAGAACGAGCCACCCCCATTTCTTTAAAGCTATGACGTAATGCTTCCTTCACCCCGAGAGCACCTGCGGCAATGCGCACTGGCTCTTTTAGTTTTAAATCTAAAAAATCTTGATTGCCCGTAATAGATACTTTTCTCCGAAATTTAGCTGCCATACTTGCCTAGATTACCACCCTAAATTACCTTTTTATTGCGATATGATTCCATTAAAAAACAAAATTACAGAGATACACCACAACTTTCTCTTGCTACGCATCATTTCTTTTCTCACCCTGTAAAGGCACGCTATATTTGGGGTGTAATTAAGAAATAAAATTTTTCATTTTCATATAGTGTTCTCATAAAAGAGCTTCGATCGAAAGACGGAGCTCTTTTTAGTTCGTATTTAAATTACTTCTAACATTTTCTTCGTTAATCTTTACATTACAAATATTTCTTTTTGGGTTTGCTAGTAAAATCCTTAGTTCTTACTCGCACATCTTAAACTATCTCATCGAAAATTTAAGGTCTTTCAAACGTATTCATGTTAAAAATTTGTTAATCCAATGAAAACCTCCAAAATCTAGAGGTTTTCATTGGTGTAGTTTGTTTTTTTTTTTTTTGAAATTTATACTAGTCCTATGTTTTTGCGCAAACTACAATTTAGGGATTAAGAGATATTTTTTATTAATTTTAAAATTTGAAAAAATGAAATTTTATAACCAAATTAACGATTCAATCAAAAAAATTAGTAAAGGAATGATAGCTATTTTTACTATCAAAATTTTACTATTAGGAGGAATATTTATTTTTCAATCTTGTCTCAACGATTTTGAAGAAGTAAATGATGGTTCCGAACAAAAATTGGCCATAACTAAATTCAAAAGTATCGTAATTAAAACAACACCTAAAATTCGAAGTGTTATTGAAAAGCAGCACCTTCTAACTGCTAAAGGCTTAAGCACAAATAAAGCAAACGTAAAAGCCGAAAAAGAAATTAACTCAGCTATTGCTCCAATAATTAGTGGTACCAAAGAACTGTTAAGAACTTTTGATCTGACTGAATCCGATTTGGCCGAAGTATTTGATGATCCAAATGATCCAAGAATTTCTATAGTTGGTTTAACCATATTAGCTTCAGAAAATAATGAGGGTAATCAAATAGCTATGAATTTTGCAAGTATCTTAGGAACAAGTGTTTATGCCCAAAGTTGGGGAGATATTGGTAGATGTGCTGCAGCTGCCCTTGGGGTTGACCTCATTTATGGTCTTACTGACGCTGGCGCAAGTGCAGCGTGGAAGAGAAAAGCGTTAAAAAAATTATTTAAAAAAGTAGCTACTCGAATATTAGGGCCTGTAGGTGTTGCGATAGCAATAGCCGAATTTGGAATATGTGTAGCGGGTGTAAAATAAATAAATTATGGATTTGTATCTATTGACATACATTTTTTTACAGTTAGCCAGTGCAATTATTATTTATAAAGGTTATGTAGATTTTCGTAAAATAATAACTAACAAATCGACAGAACTAAAGTTAAAATTCCGATTGCTACTGATCCCGATTATTTTAATTATTGCAGGATTATATTATTTTACGCGTCATATTTTTGACTTAATTGAAAAATACTAAAGAACGTATTTCTTAATCAGGGCTTTTTAAGTGATAATACTTCAGATTTTATAACAAAATACTAAGTAATTGTAAGAGTCTTCATTTATTACCTTCCACTGAGTTCAGCGTCAGTGGAAGGTTTTATCTTTAAATTAATAAGGAATAATTTGCTCATATTTTTATTAAAGACAAAAACATCCAAATCACTTCAACACGGCTAATATAACTTATCTACTCTTTTCATATAGCATAGATTTCTCTTCTTTGGAAGGAAAAAATCGCGATGTCATAATGCGCTATCTCTCCGTATGCATACTCCCATTTTTTTGATACCTTCACTACATGTTTTTTATAGGAATAGATCTAGGAAGCTCTTCAGTGAAAATCGCTTTGGTAGCAGCAGCAACAGGAAAATGTATTGGATTAGTACAAGAACCTGAAAAAGAAATGTCTATTCATGCGGCAAAGAAAGGATGGGCAGAACAAGATCCGGAAGATTGGTGGCAAAATACCTGTAGAGGTATTAAACGACTAATCGCTGAACATGCCATTTCAAAAAATGAAATCAAAGGTATTGGAATTGCCTATCAAATGCACGGCTTGGTGTTAGTTGATAAAGACGGTAAGCTTTTGCGCAAATCCATCATCTGGTGCGACAGCCGTTCCGTTGCGATCGGCAACAAAGCCTATTCGGAAATTGGATCTGAAATTTGCGATTCAAAATTATTAAACGCTCCAGCAAATTTCACAGCCTCTAAATTGGCTTGGGTGAAAGAAAATGAGCCAGAGACCTATAAGAGAACAGCAAAATTCATGCTGCCTGGAGATTATATTGCCTATCGCTTTTCAAATCGCATCAATACAACAGTTACTGGTCTTTCTGAAGGTATTTTTTGGAATTTTAAGGAGGATCAAATTTCATCTGAAATCATGACTCATTTTGGTTTTGATGCGGATTTAACGCCAGACATTGTAGCTACAACGGGTGTACAATCGCGTCTGTCGAAAACTGGGGCTTTTGAAAGCGGATTGGTCGAAGGAATTCCAATTTTATACAGAGCTGGGGATCAGCCAAACAATGCGCTCTCATTAAATGTCTTCAAAGTTGGTGAGATTGCAGCTACGGGAGGTACTTCTGGAGTAGTTTATGCTATAACAGATTCGCCTATTGTAAAAGAAACTTCACGTGTTAATCATTTTGCACATGTTAACTATATCAAGGGAACTACCAAACGAATTGGAAAATTACTATGTATTAATGGTGCTGGTATTCAATACAGGTGGTTATTAAACAATCTATCCGTTTCTACGTATGAAGAAATGAATGAACTTGCGGGTGCCACTGAAGTAGGAGCCGATGGTGTACTTCTATTGCCTTTTGGCAATGGTGCCGAACGAATGTTAGGGAACAAAACTATTGGAACTAGAATTTTAGGATTAGATCTCAACCGACATTCAAAAAGTCACTTGTGTAGAGCTGCTTTAGAAGGCATCGCATTTTCTTTTGTTTATGGCATTAAAATAATGATTGCTGATGGCGTAAAACCCTCAGTGATACGAGCAGGAAACGACAACCTATTTCGTTCTAAGATTTTTGCAGAAACCATTAGCACATTAACTGGCCAAGAAATTGAAATTTATAATACAACAGGGGCTATTGGTGCTGCAAGAGCCTGCAGTATTGAAAAAGATGGTTTTGATAAATTTACCGCGTACATGGAGCAGGATTATGTAACCACTTTTAAACCTATGAAAAACAAAGTCTTATACGAAGAAGCCTACAGAAATTGGGAAAAAGAACTTAAATTGATCACCGAATAAAAAATAATACAATGGCAGTAATAGGAGATAAAGAATATTTTAAAGGCATCCCCGAAATAAGATTCGAAGGCAAAGATTCTGACAATCCTTTGGCGTATAAATTCTACAATGCAGAACAAAAAGTAGCAGGTAAAACCATGCGTGAGCACTTCAAGTTTGCAATGGCGTATTGGCATACCTTATGCGGTACAGGCGGAGATCCTTTTGGCCCGGGCACTAAAGTTTTTCCATGGGCTATACATTCTGACCCTATTCAAGCGGCTAAAGATAAAGCGGATGCAGCTTTTGAGTTTCTGACCAAAATGGGATTTGATTACTACTGTTTCCATGATTTCGATCTAGTAGATGAAGCAAAAAACTTGGTGGAATCTGAAAAGAGGGTACATCAAATAGTAGATTATCTAAAGCAAAAACAGGAAGCTTCTGATGTGAAATTACTTTGGGGTACGGCAAATTGCTTTTCCAATCCCAAATATATGAATGGTGCAGCTTCGAACCCTGACTTTAAAGTTTTGGCGCACGCTGGGGCGCAGGTAAAAATAGCCTTAGATGCTACCATTGCGCTCGGGGGTGAAAATTATGTATTCTGGGGTGGTCGTGAAGGCTATATGTCACTACTGAATACCGATATGAAATTAGAACAAGACAATATAGGTCGCTTTTTAAACATGGCCAGAGACTATGCTAGAAAACAAGGCTTTAAGGGCTCCTTTTTTATTGAACCAAAACCTATGGAGCCTACCAAACATCAATATGATTTTGATGCCGCCACTTCTATTAATTCCATTCGCCAATATGGACTAGAAAATGACTTTAAATTAAATATTGAAGTCAACCACGCCACTTTAGCCCAACATACCTTTCAACACGAATTACAGGTTGCCGCTAATGCGGGTATGCTTGGAAGTATCGATGCTAATAGGGGTGATTATCAAAATGGTTGGGATACAGATCAATTTCCTAATAATGTGCTTGAAACGGCAGAAGCTATGTTGGTATTGTTAAAATCTGGTGGACTTCAAGGTGGCGGAATTAATTTTGATGCGAAGACAAGGCGTAATTCAACTGACCTTGAAGATATTTTTATCGCACATATTGGTGGAGCGGACACTTTTGCCCGAGCACTTTTAGTAGCCGATGCAGTACTCAGCAATTCAAAATACGAAGAATTATTAGCCAAACGCTATGCTTCATATGAAACGGGAGAAGGAGCAGCATTCATTAAAGGCAACTTAAAACTTGAAGATTTATCAAATTATGCCAAAACCAATGGAGAACCAGAACAGCTTAGTGGTAAACAAGAACTTTACGAAAATATAATTAATCAACACCTTTGATCAACGTATTGAAAAATTAAAGAATATTACAGCCTAATTTTCTACATCCTTATTTATTGAAGACCCTAAAGTTTTTAGCGCTACAACTTCTATAAACCCTAAATGATATAATTATCTCTTTCTAAAATGTGTGAGCTAGTGTTTCTAGGTATTATAAATAAGTTATATTATTCTTCAATCAAATTTCCAATTTCTTCCTACAAATAAATCTCAATCACTTACAAATAAAAGTTTCTGAAAAGGCAAATACCTTTGCATCGATTGTTGTTGATCTATACTTTTTACACTTCACCGATGCTCTTATAATTCGAATATCTATCAACTGTAAATTTTCTCCGATTTGAGGTTAAAATATCGATAAAGAAACCTCTTTTTACGATGATTTTTTTGTTGCAATTCATCGATGAAGTCAATGTAGGTCGATTCTTACGTCTTGTCGAATTTTCTACACCACACAAAGAGTTTATCTGCCTCAAAGAACCTGTTGAAGTAGTTTCGCTGTGTAAATCAATAACAATTAAACATCATGAAAATTTCAAATCTTATTCTTTTTATCGCCATTGCAACTTTTGCTTCTTGTTCTTCTAATGCTACTGAAGAAGACCAATTTTACGAGAGTGTTTCTTCAAAAAAAGAAATTACCCTATCTGAAGATGAAAATTCACTATTAGATGTTATTAATGAATATAGACAGTCAATTGGGTTGAACAAATTAATTATGAACCCTTCGATATATGAATTCGCTAAAGAACATAATACTTATATGATTGAAAATTCATCAATCAGTCACACAAATTTCTCTTTACGTGCCGAAAAGGTGAAAAAAAATACAAACGCTAAAAATGTAGCGGAAAACGTTGCTCGCTTCTATCATAACAATACGGGGGTCCTTAATGGCTGGATAAACAGTCCAACACATAAAGCAACGCTAGAAGGCAACTTTACGCATACCGTGATAAGTATTACTACCGATGTTGACGGTAAAAAATATTACACCCAGCTATTTTATAACTAATTGAGATAATGTTTTTTGATTTACACCAAAGCTGTCTAACCTTTTTTAGGCAGCTTTTTAATTTGTATTTAACATTGTACATAACTCGGCAAGCTCAGAAACAATACACGTATAGTTCTATATACTATTGATAAAAAAACAAAACCCTGTCAATCAATTCATTAACAGGATTTTTGTATTCAAGGTGGCCCCGAGACTTCGGGGGAACCCACACACCCATTTAATCCATAAAAAAACCTTCCCCAAAAAAGGAAGGTTTTCGTACTCGAGGTGGGAATCGAACCCACACTCCAAAGGAACTGGATTTTGAATCCAGCGCGTCTACCAGTTCCGCCACTCGAGCATGTCCGCCTAAAGCGCAACAATTCTAAAATTTAGGTGTGCAAAGCTAAAAAATAATTTTAATCTCCAAATGAAAATAACAACAATTATCCTTTAGCAACACAAATTAATTTTTAAATTTGCACCTCCCTAAAGCTAAGGGTTTTAGCAAGGGGATTTAGTGGTAAAAAAACAACCAATTAATAATGGCTTATCAAGTACCAGAACCAAAAATTTTTGCGTGTACAAAAAGTACTGACCTTGCTAAAAAAATAGCGAAGGCCTATGGTACAGATTTAGGCAATGTTCTTATTTCGCGATACAGTGATGGTGAATTTCAACCTTCTTTTGAAGAATCAGTACGCGGCGCACGTATTTTCATCATCGGATCGACGCATCCGAGTTCTGAAAATTTGATGGAAATGTTATTGATGCTCGATGCCGCGAAAAGAGCTTCAGCAAGACACATCACTGCAGTAATGCCTTATTTTGGATGGGCTAGGCAAGATCGTAAAGACAAACCTAGAGTGCCAATTGCGGCTAAACTTATTGCTAAAATGTTAGAAGCTGCCGGTGCAACGCGCATCATCACTATGGATTTACATGCAGATCAAATACAGGGCTTTTTTGAAAAACCTGTGGATCACTTGTTCGCTTCTACTTTATTTTTGCCTTATTTGAAAAGCCTAAACCTCGATAATCTTACGATAGCTTCTCCAGACATGGGTGGTTCTAAAAGAGCCTATGCCTATTCTAAGGCACTATCTTGTGATGTTGTTATTTGTTATAAACAACGGGCTAAAGCCAATGTAATTTCTCATATGGAGTTGATTGGAGATGTAAAAGGTAAAAATGTTGTTTTGGTTGATGATATGGTAGATACAGCAGGTACCTTAACTAAAGCAGCCGATTTAATGATAGAACGAGGGGCACTCAGTGTTAGGGCTATTACAACGCATGGCTTGCTTTCTGGTAATGCTTATGATCGTATCGAAAATTCAAAATTGCAAGAGCTAATTATTACAGATTCCATTCCGATTGCCAAAGAAAGTGGCAAATTGAGAGTGCTTACTTGTGCAGAGTTATTTGCTGATGTAATGCATAGAGTGCATCATAATACTTCGATTGCTTCGAAGTTTTTAATGTAGCTTCGGCTACGCTCAGCTACCTCTGAGTAGGTAATGAGATAAAATATTATTGAATTTGATGCCTGAGCGGAGCCGAAGGCAGAAATAATATAGAATTATTAATTTTTAATATATATAATGAAGTCAATTACAATTAAAGGATCAGAAAGAGAAAGCGTGGGCAAAAAGGCAACGAAAGCCCTACGTAATGCTGGAATGGTTCCTTGCGTAGTATACGGAGGGGAAAAACCATTACACTTTTCAGCAGCTGAATTAAGTTTCAGAGATTTAGTGTACACACCCGCCGCACATACCGTAAGCATTGACTTAGGTAATGGTGTAGTAAATGCTATTATGCAGGATATTCAATTTCATCCGGTGACCGATAAAATTTTACATATTGATTTTTATCAACTATTCGATGATAAAGAGGTAACCATGAATATTCCGGTACGCTTGGTAGGAAACTCTCCAGGGGTTAGAAATGGTGGCCGTTTGTTATTCAGAAAACGAAAGCTCGCTATTAAAGCTTTACCAGATAAATTACCAGATTTCTTTGATATCGATATTTCGAAATTAAAAATCGGAGACAATATCACAGTTGCATTACTTTTGAATGATGATTTTGCAATTTTACACCCTGACACAACCGTAGTTGTTCAAGTAAAAACTGCAAGAGCAGCAGTTGTTGAAGAGGAAGATGAAGAAGAAGGAGAAGAAGGTGCTGAAGGAGAAGAAGGTGCTGCAGCAGCAGAAGGTGCCGCTGAAACACCAGCAGCTGAAGGAGGAGAAAACTAGTATTCCCTTTTTGATATAGAAAGCATCCGTCAAATGACGGATGCTTTTGTATTTTTACAAGAATGTTTAGCTTTTTAAAATCAATATTCGCTGGGAATTTTTCCCATAAAGAAGAGACTGATCCTATGAAGAAATTCTTAATAATTGGGCTAGGTAATATCGGTAGTGAATATGAAGAAACACGTCATAACATTGGATTTAAAATAGTAGATGCCTTAGCAGAAAAAGAAAACTTGACTTTCGAAAGTGCTCGCCTTGGAAGCGTTGCGGACTTTAAAATAAAAGGTCGGTTCATACGCTTACTCAAACCATCTACCTTTATGAACTTGAGTGGGAAAGCTCTAAAATATTGGATGGATAAAGAAAAGATACTTGTCGAAAATGTATTGGTAATTACAGATGATATTAATCTTGATTTCGGTACTTTTCGATTGAAAACCAAAGGAAGCGACGGCGGACACAACGGGTTAAAAGATATTCAAAATGTACTGCAAACAAGTACCTACAATAGATTCAGGTTCGGTGTCGGTGCACAATTCGCAAAAGGCCGACAAGTTGATTACGTTTTAGGGCATTGGAATGATGAAGAGCGAGATTTGTTAAAAGAACGCCTAGAAAGAGCCACAGAAGTAATACAGTCATTTGTGCTATCAGGTGTAAATAGAACTATGAACACGTTTAACAATACCTAAATATTAAATAGCTCTGAAATCAAATACCCCAGAATCAGAGGTATTCCCTTCCGTATCTTTCGTAACAACACGCCAATAATAAATTGTATTTGTAATTACCGGCACCTTAATACTCGTCATTTCACTACTGGGAGAAGCGATCAAATTTTCAGGAGGATTTTCTGTTGAAAAGTAAATATCGAAGCCAATGATATCGTTGTCGACGTCTGCTCCTATCCACTTCAATAAAACATCATTATTAATGTCTTTGAGCACAGAAGCACCATTTTTTGGCTTAACTATTTCAGCCGGAAAGGGCGCATAAGTAGTCTGAGCACCTGCGTTATAAAAAAGCCAGGTCTCACTCTGTACGGTTGCTACGACGGCATCGTTTTTAGAAGTGACACCCCAAGAATATGGCGTACCTTTCTGCAATGGCAACTTAGCCGATGTGGTACTCGTAGTGATTGATTGCGTGGTATTTTCATTCAAATTTGTAACGCGAATTATATAACTATCTGTATTATTAGCAGCTTGCCATCGAAACTCAACCTCTCTAGCACTATCGCTTAAGTCAATTCCGGTTGTGCATTCAGAATTTCTATCAGGAAAAATTAAAACGGCTATTTCTGGCGATTTAGGAGCCGCCTTTTTCTTGCAGCCAATTATGAGAAGACCAATACATAATAAAGTTACTATTATTCTCATCGCTTTATCACTTTAGCAGTACCTGTTACCTCCTCAGAGATGTACTTCATAAAGTACATTCCAACGGGCAGTTCTGAGACATCAATTTCTAATTCGGTACCTTTTACACTATACTTCTTATTCTTTACAAGACGACCATTAGCGGCATATACCATTACCTTAATTTCAGCAACAACTTTTCCGAAAGAAATATTGAGACGATCGGTAAATGGATTAGGATAAACCAGCGGATTTGTTGCATAGAAAAATGCTTCTTCATAGGTGCCTTGACATTCAAGATTCGTCGTAACTTTAAGCGTATTCGCTCCTTCTTTTAAATCAAGTTTGATTTCTGAATCAGTGGTTTGAGTAACGACACCATTCAAAGCTATAGTATACAAAGAGCCTCCCACCAATTTTAAATCAACTGTACTACCGTCAATTGAAATTAACGACGAAACGGACAATAATTCTGGTTCTTCAATAACTACTTCAAAGCATTGTTCTCTGTAATCTAAAGTTCCATCAGTTGCCGTAAAACAAATAACGTAACTACCAGCCATCAAATTAGTTACACGATATTCTGAAGCCGAAAAATTATCTGAAATATTAGTGTTATTCCCATTTACGGTCACGGCATAATTTAAAGGAAGTGTCACTTCAACTGCTATTGAGCCATCATTGCTTGTTCTGCAAGATTCACTTTGTACTTGTACTCTAAAGTTTGATGAAGGAAAAATTAAAACAGGGCAACCAGTAGCATCAACTGTAGCTCCTGCAGGTGTATTCAAGCATAAATCAGGGCCATCATCAAATACGCCATCACCATCATCATCAGGTCTAAATGCACCTTCACCACAAATATCTAATGAAAATGATTTGAATATACCTCCATCCGCTGGTGCATTATCTGCAACCGAAAGAACCCAAGTACCAAAAGTAGACTCCCCATTAAAGGAGCTTAAAGAACCCTGAGGTTTTACCACTCCAGATACGGCTGGATCTCCACTACACATAAAAGTAGTAGCCGAATCATCGAAGGTTGCATTTATATTTTGAAATTCCGCACAGGTATTGTTCATCAGCACTACTGAGGTGCCAGCGGGTGAGGTCAACGTAATCGTCAAATCAGCTAAATAACTATGATCAATTTCTAAATTAACGTTAATATCAGAAACAGGTAAATCATCGAATACTGTAATTTCAGAAACTACAGTTGGCCTACCCGTTGATGAAATAGCTAATGGTAATTCTTCTCCAATCTTATTCATACAACTAAACTGAGTCGTTGTAAAACTAAATGGGGCACTGAAAGATCCTTCTCCACAGTTATTTATTGGTTTTATACGCCAAAAATATTGTGTTTGATCCATTAAATTTAACAACCCAAAAGAATCTCCTACAACTGTCGGGCTTTCTACAATATTCGTAAATAAAATATCGGTTGCCACTTCTAAATCATATGAAGTCGCAAGAAAAGCGGACTCCCATTCTAAAAGAATGGATGTGGAAGTATCAACAAGTCCATCAACTGGAGCTAATAAAGTCACATCGGCAAAACCAGAATTATAGACGTTCAAATTAAAGGTAAGTTCTTTCGTTAAACTGCTAGTGGTTGCCGCAACAGTAATGGGATAACTACCAACAGCTAAATTTTCAGTATCGGTAAAGGTAATCTCTATAGCTGTATCAGTAACGGTTGCCGTTTCGGGAAAGATAGCGATGTCGACCCCTGCTGGCGGAGAAACAATACTAAATGTAGATTCCTCTGCAAAACCATTAAAAGTTTGGTAATTGAAAGGAACTACTAATATATCATTTTGACATACTTCTTGATCTAAGTTTTCCATGCTTAAAACAATATCAGAGCCCTCAATCGTAAAATCAGCTGCATTAATTGCATAGAAAATATTACCATTAGCTCTAATCATTATTCGCGCCTCAGTAGTAGTAGCATCACCTGGCATTACTACATCATGACTTCCATCATTAGCCACATTTTCAGCTAGGGTAACAGCAAAAGTTTGCCCACCATCAATAGAAAGCATAATATCTACCGTTTGCACATTAATTGGAGCCATATTAGTATTCGCAACATCCCAAACAATAGTTTCTATAGAGCCTGCCGTGGTAATGAACGTAGTATTTTGAGAGGTCATCAGAAAAGGACCTGCACTATTCTCAACAAAAACATTAACCAAATCTGCAACTACTTGTCCGCCTCCGAGGGCATTATCACGAACGGTAAGTGCAAAATTCAATTCTCTTTCGATATCAGAAACTGTTTCCCAAGCCGAATTTTCGGCTGGTGATGTCTGCGTCAATTGCCCCGCCAAGACCCGTGATAATTTTGGAAAATAACGATCAGGACTTGTGGAAGGTTTTTGCGATCTGAAATTAGCTCCAATGGGGTTCGTAGGTCCGAAAATAGATTGAGTTACAATACCAACGTCAATTTGTTCCCAAGCGAAGGTTAATACATCAGTTGCGTCAACATCAGAAGCATCAGCTGAGAGCACAAAGGGGGTGGATATGGGTATAGTAAAACTTCCTGTTGGTATTACGGATGGCGGTGTATTTGTTAAAGCAATTGTTTGCGCACAGCCAACTGTTTTTAAATAATCTGTTATCTGAACAATACTGACATAATGAAAATAGTCGTCTCCGTTAGGTGCAACATCATTCTCATTCGTTATGCCCGCGTAGCCCATAATTGTGGTACCACTACCTGGTTCTACCTGTACTTGTGTTCCCTCCGATTCAAAAGACCAAGTATGATTCGCACCAAACTGATGCCCCATTTCATGAGCAACAAAATCAAGATCAAAAAGATCGCCCTCAGGGTTCGGACCTGATGCATAAGCACTCCCCTTCCTATTATTAACGCAAACCGCTCCAATAAAACCAGCATTACCATCGCCTTGATTCGCGCGATTGAATAAAATGCCTAAATCATAATTGGCACTACCCAGTATATTGTCTAATGTGCTTTGGACTTTTGGACTTAAACTGCCGCTATAAGGGTCTGTAGAAGCATCCGTAAAAATAACCTGATCTAAATTAGGCACCAGTTCAAGTGTAATTGCTAAGTCTGTTTCGAATACCTGATTAATTCGAGTTATTGTTGCGTTAATTGCCGCAAGTGCATCGGCTACAGTACCTCCGTGATATTGTGTATATTCCCCTGAAGCCGTTACTGCTAATCGAAACTTTCTTAATATTTGATCGTTAACAACACGCTGTGTAAGTTGTCCTCGCTGTTCTTCAATCGCTTGCTTTGTTTCGCAAATAAAATTTGCTTCTCTCTTGCCGTTTGGGTCTCTTTTGTACAGCACATATTTATTCCCCGCATCTTTTTGAAGAAAAACAGTGCTTGCCTCATCAGCATTAACCATCATACTTTGAACACCCTTATGCGAAACGCTAAAACGAATTTTAACCTTTGAATCAGTCACCGCATAACCAGAATAAGACTTAATATTAGGGTATTTCAGTGATAAATCAGGTGACAATACTGGAGTTTCAACAACACGAAAAGCGATTAACTTTCCCTGCATATTTGGAAAGTATATTGTTTTAGATCCTTTGCTTGTGACACCTAACTCCTTAAGTTCATTTTTGAATTGCTGCTCATCAAAAGTAAATAGTTTTCCTTGTGATACTTTGAACCGATTGGAAAAATTTTCACTTAATTTGTTTGGAGTAATTTCTTGTTGCCAATATGTCTTTTGAGCATAGCCAGAAAAGGAAAGAAATGCTATGGTAATTGCAAAAACAAGACGTAATTTTGAAATCATTAATTGGATTTATCCAATCTCAAATATAGGTATTTTTATCATTTTCCTTGCGTGGTTACAGTCCAAAACACTATTGAATACGACGAAGAACATCCAACGGCCATTACCATTGGTACTTTTGATGGGGTTCATATAGGCCATCAAAAAATTTTAGAGCGCTTGGTGAATGATGCTAGAACACATGAATTAAAAGCCGTTGTACTTACTTTTTTTCCGCATCCGAGGATGGTATTACAGAAAGATACGGCTATAAAACTATTGAATACCATTACCGAAAAAAAGACAATTTTAAAACGTATCGGCTTAGATTATTTGATTATTCACCCATTTACCAAAGATTTTAGTCGCCTTTCTGCCACCGAATTTGTTCGCGATTTATTGGTGAATCAGTTAAAAACCAAAAGAATAATTATTGGTTATGATCATCGCTTTGGAAGAAACAGAACTGCTAATATTGATGACCTAGTGGCATTTGGGAATACTTTTGATTTTGACGTTTCTGAAATTTCAGTGCAAGAAATTAAAGAAGTATCGGTTAGCTCAACCAAAATACGAACTGCCCTTGAAAATGGCGATGTACAAAAGGCCAATGAATATTTAGGGTATAAATATATGCTTACCGGTACTGTTGCCAAAGGCAAAGGGTTAGGTCGGCAATTAAATTTTCCCACTGCGAATATTCATATTCCAGAGGCTTATAAATTGATTCCGAAAACGGGTGCTTATGTTGTGCAAAGCAATATCAATAATCGCACTGTTTATGGTATGATGAATATCGGTTTTAATCCTACCGTTGCTGGAAAAACAAAAAGTATTGAGGTTCACTTTTTTAACTTCAATGAAGATCTTTACGATCAACAATTGCAAATTGATATGATCGCCAGATTGCGTGATGAATATAAATTTGAATCTATTGACGCTCTCAAAGAGCAACTTTCAAAAGATAAAGCCAGATCGCTTTCTATAATCGCTAGCCTATGACTAGTTTAAATCGTTTCTTATTCACAAAGATTGACAATAGTCCATTATTAATTTTTCGAATTTTCTTCGGCATATTAATAGCTCTTGAAAGTTATGGTGCGATTCTAACTGGGTGGGTTAAACGAACGCTTGTAGAACCTCAATTCACCTTTAATTTTATCCACTTTGATTGGATACAACCGCTACCTGGTTATGGAATGTATATTTACTTTCTTTTAATGGGTACTTTAGGCATTTGTATTGCGATTGGCTATAAGTATCGCTTTAGTATTATTTCTTTCACCCTACTTTGGACGGGGGTATACTTAATGCAAAAAACATCGTACAACAATCATTATTATTTACTCATATTAATTTCAACAATGATGTGTTTCTTTCCCGCACATCATGGGTATTCGATAGACGTCAAAAATAAACGCGTAACCGAAAAAGATACGATGTATGCCTATATAAAATGGGTGGTAATATTTCAGCTCTTCATCGTTTATACCTATGCTGCTCTTGCCAAACTCTATAGTGATTGGTTAGATTTTAGTATTATAAAAATTCTTTTGTCAAGTAAAGCCCATTACTATATCATTGGAGAGTTGCTTCAACAACCTTGGATACACAAAATAGTGGGTGTCTTTGGTATATTATTTGACTTATTAGTTGTACCCGCCCTGCTCTGGAAACCGACTCGAAAAATAGCTTTTGTATGTTCAATTTTCTTTCATTTATTCAATTCAGTTGTTTTTCAAATTGGAATTTTCCCCTATCTATCATTGGCCTTTATAGTCTTTTTCTTTGAACCTGATACTGTTCGAAAATTCTTTTTCAAAAAAAAGAACGCGTATATCGAAGGTGAATTCAAGTTACCAGCTTTTAAAAATACCGTATTGATCTTAGGTAGTATTTATTTTATTATTCAAATGACATTACCACTTCGACATTACTTTATTGAAGATGATGTTTTATGGACGGAAGAAGGTCACCGTATGAGTTGGCGCATGATGCTTAGAAGCAAAGGCGGCACAATTCAATTTAAGTTGGTCAATCAAAAAACAAAAGTTGCTACTTCGATTCCTATAAATTATTACCTCTCTAAAAAACAGGCACAGCGTATCGCAGCTTATCCTGATTTTATTTGGCAATTTGCCCAACGATTGAAAAGAGAACATGCCGAAAAAGGGGAAGAAGTTTCAGTATATGCTTTAAACTCTAAGCTTAGCGTGAATGGCAAACCTTATCGTGCCTTTATTGATCCTAAAGTAGATTTAGCCAATGTGCCTTGGAACTATTTTGGTCATAACGATTGGATTTTACCTTCATCAAAAGCAACAGCTAAAAAATAATTCCTTTTAGTCGTATATAATATTGGAGTGATTTAACCTAAATTTGTGCTTCAAACTTTTGAATAAATGCTACAAATACAGGCTATTCGAGACCGCAAAGATGAAATCAGTAGTGCCTTAAAAAAGAGAGGTATTGCTGCGGAAGAAATGCTTAACCAGGTCTTACAATTAGATGAAAAAAGAAGAGCAACCCAAACGCAACTAGATGCTACACTAGCTGAATCAAACAAGTTGTCGAAAGAAATTGGTATGCTTTTCAAAAGTGGCAAAGGGCAAGAAGCTAACGTTTTAAAAGAAAAAACAGTAAAACTCAAAGAAGACACTAAGCGTTTGGGTGATGCTTTGCAAATGGCAACTAGTGAACTTCAGGGTCTCTTATATCAAATTCCGAATGTACCACATGAAAAAGTGCCGGCCGGAAACTCAGAAGACGATAATGAAGAAGTCTTTCAAGAAGGAACAATCCCGACTTTAAATGAAGATGCCTTACCGCATTGGGAGTTGGCCAAAAAATACGATATAATAGATTTTGAACTAGGCGTTAAAATTACCGGTGCGGGCTTTCCAGTTTACAAAGGCAAAGGTGCTCGCCTTCAACGTGCCTTAATTGCCTATTTCTTAGATAAAAATACTGCTGCGGGTTATACTGAAATGCAAGTGCCGCATTTGGTTAATGAAGCTTCTGGACTGGCTACGGGGCAATTACCTGACAAAGAAGGGCAAATGTATCATGTAACTGCTGATGATGTGTATTTGATACCAACTGCTGAAGTACCTGTTACCAATTTGCTACGAGATGACATACTAAACGAAAACGAATTTCCTATATGCTATACCGCATATACGCCATGTTTCAGAAGAGAGGCGGGCAGCTATGGGGCACATGTACGAGGTTTAAATAGACTGCACCAATTCGACAAGGTTGAAATTGTACGTGTAGAACATCCGAAGAATTCATATCAAGCATTGGATGGAATGGTAGACCATATTAAAGTTATTTTACGCGAATTGAAACTTCCATATCGCATACTGCGCTTATGTGGGGGTGACTTAGGATTCACCTCAGCGCTAACCTACGACTTTGAAGTTTTTTCTACAGCCCAAGATCGTTGGTTAGAAATAAGCTCTGTATCTAATTTTGAGACGTATCAGGCCAATCGACTTAAATTGCGATTCAAAGATGAGCGCGGTAAAAGCCAGTTAGCACATACGCTTAATGGTAGTTCTTTGGCGTTACCTCGTGTATTGGCAGGTATCCTAGAAAATTATCAAACCCCCGATGGTATTAAAATTCCAGAGGTACTAGTACCCTATTGCGGTTTTGACACCATTACTTAAGAAGGTCTTAACAAACACTTTCAGCTTTCTAGCTATCTTTGAATATGCGTTTTATTGTATTTCTTATTTCGTATGTGATGCTTTCAGGTGTGGCATCTGCCCAAGATGACTTCTTGGCAAAACGCTATTTTGAAGATGGTAAATTTGAAAAAGCCGTTGTTTTCTATGAAAAATTGGTAGAATCAAACCCCAGAAGAACCGACTATGCACAAGCCCTTGTTACTTGCTATCAACAATTAGAACGATATTCTGATGCTGAAGCCTATCTCAATCAACTATTAGATCTGCCCCGACCTACACCCCTCTTTTTGGTTGAATTGGGGTACAATTACACGCTACAAAATAATACCCAAAAAGCATCAGAATATTATGAGCTTGCGATCGCTACAATAGATGAAAATCCGAATTATGGCTACGGTTTAGGATTTCGATTCCAAAATTATGCCTTATTAGACTATGCCTTACAAGCTTATTCAAAAGCAATGGAACTCAATCCGAAGCTTGATTATAATATTCAAATGGCTCGAATTTATGGGGAACAAGGTGATATAGATAGAATGTATGAGTCGTACCTTCGAATTATACGTGATGGAAAATCATCAATGTCAAATGTGATTCGAAGTTTCGATGATTTCGTAACGGCAGATCCCGCCCATGAGAATAATATCAAACTACGCAGCCTTTTATTAAAAAATGCTCAAAAAGACCCGAATATTATATGGAACCAACTTTTGAGTTGGCTTTTTGTTCAACAAAAGCAATTTGATAGTGCCTTCCGCCAAGAAAAAGCCATCTACAAAAGACAAGATGGTTCCTCAATTCGAAGAATAGAAAACTTAGGCAATATAGCCGTTGAAAATGAAGAGTATACCACTGCAACTGAAATTTTCGAATATATTATTGCAAAGACGAAAGATCTCGTTGTAAAACTGAATGCAGAATTAAATCTTATTGATATTGAGCTACAAAAAAAAGACCCTAAGCTACTTCAAGCGGTAACTTCTAAATACGATAAACTCATTGAAGCATACGGTTATAGAAGTCAGACCTTACAACTGCAGGTCGCCTACGCTAATTTCTTAACCTTTAAAAAAGATACCCCTGAGCCCGCCATTACCATCTTAAAAAATAGTTTAGACCTGCCACTTAATGTCAGGGCTAAGGCTTATATTAAATTAGCATTGGGTGATATTCTTGTTTTCGATAAAAAGTTTAACGAGGCATTAATATACTTTTCCCAAATTCAAAAAAGTCTTAAAAATGATATTCTTGGACAGAATGCCCGTTATAAAGTAGCGCAAACTAGTTTCTATAAAGGAGATTTTGATTGGGCCTTAACCCAATTAAAGGTACTTCGCAGTTCTACTTCGCAGCTTATTGCTAATGATGCCATGCAGCTAAGTTTACTGATCTCAGATAACTCTTTAGAAGATTCTACCCAAACAGCTCTTAAAAAATATGCAAGAGCAGATTTATTGGCCTATCAAAATAAAACGGACCAAGCTATTTCAGAACTGAATGGTATTCTGCAGAATCACAAGGGTGAAAAAATTGAAGATAAAGCCTTATTAAAACAAGGAGAACTTCTAGAAAACAAAGAAAGATACGATGCCGCACGCTTAAATTATATAAAAATTATTGAATTCTATGCAAACGGAATTCTCGCGGACGATGCTCATTTTAGGCTGGGCGAACTTTTTCGTACGGTGTTCAATGAGCCTGAAAAAGCAAAAGAACAGTACGAGAAAATTATTTATAATTACCAAGACAGTTATTATTTTCCACAAGCTAGAAAAGCATTTAGAAGGCTACGTGGAGACGCTATTAATTAAATTCAAATACAAGTTCAAAAGTCAAGCTCAAAAAAACTTCTTGAATTTGAATTTATATTTGAGTTTTGAATTTGTATTTAAAAATGTACATCTACAACGTTACTATAAATATTGAAGAAGCGATTCATGATGCATGGATGCAATGGATGCAAGAAACACATATACCAGATATGCTCGCTACTGGTAAATTTTCTGCCGCCAAAATGTGTAAAGTTTTAGTAGAAGAAGAGATGGGCGGTATGACCTATTCTGTGCAATATACAACTGCAAACAAAGAAACTCTGGCTTCGTATTATGCCGATGATGCAGCGAGACTTCGAGAAGATGGTCTCAAGCGTTTCGCAGGAAAATTTATTGCTTTTCGAACAGAGCTAGAACTTATTAGTGAGCATTGAGGCATGAGCAAAAAAAAGAAGCACTCTTTTCAAAAATGGAAGGACAAGAAAAAAGAAGATCATAGTCCGGTAAAAGCTAAAAAACATCTCGGCCAACATTTTTTAAAAGATGAAGCTATTGCCAAACAAATTGCTGAAACACTTTCTTTTGAAGGCTACCAAAATGTGATGGAAATCGGACCAGGAACTGGCGTACTCACAAAATACCTATTGCAGAATGATATTGACCTCATAGCTATGGATTTGGACGAGGAGTCTATTGTTTATTTAAATCATAGCTTTCCATTAGAACACCCTAATATTTTACAAGGCAAAGGATCATTTCGGGTTATTGAAGGCGATTTTTTGAGGTATAATTTAGAAGCCCTTTATGGACGTAAACAGTTTGCCGTCATCGGAAATTTTCCATACAACATTTCTACGCAAATTGTTTTTAAAATGTTGGAAATGAAAGCGCAAATTCCTGAATTTTCAGGCATGTTTCAAAAAGAAGTGGCTGCGCGTATTTGTGAAAAAGAAGGCAACAAAACCTACGGTATATTATCGGTTCTTGTTCAAGCTTTCTATGACGCCGAATATTTATTTACGGTTCCTCCTCAGGTTTTCGATCCGCCACCCAAAGTACAATCAGGGGTACTGCGACTCACAAGAAAGACCAATTTTGATATTGATTGTGATCAAAAATTACTTTATAAAGTAGTGAAAGCTGCCTTTAATCAGCGCCGAAAGACCTTACGCAATAGTTTAAAAGTATTCGACCTCTCTGATATTCTCAAAGAAGATGCTATATTTGACCGACGCCCAGAGCAACTATCAGTTGCCGAATTTATAGCGTTGACCAAGAAAATAGCAAATGACACCCTTTAAACTCACAGATGAATTTATAGCTGAAATTGAACAGCTCATTGAGACACATAAAGATGCTGCCTTAAAACGTCTTTTAGAAGAGGTTCATTATGCTGATGTCGCAGAAATTATTGATGAATTAAATGAGGATAAGGCAACCTATCTCATTAAGCTACTTGATAGCGATAAAACTTCTGATGTACTTACTGAACTTGACGATGATCTTCGTGAAGCCATTCTGAACAATCTTTCGGTTAAAGAAATTGCTGAAGAACTTGAAGAGCTTGATACTGATGATGCTGCAGATATAGTTGCAGAATTACCAGATGAAATTGTTCAAGAGGTAATCGCTGAAATTGAAGATAAAGAACACGCCAAAGATATTGTCGATTTACTACGTTATGATGAAGATTCTGCCGGTGGTTTGATGGCAAAAGAGTTGGTTAAAGTCAAAGCCACTTGGAATGTGCTCGCCTGCGTGAAAGAAATGCGTGCACAGGCTGAAAATGTTACCAGAGTACATTCAATTTATGTAGTAGACGATGAAGATATATTAATAGGGCGCTTGTCTTTAAAAGACCTGTTAACCGCATCAAATACGGCACAAATAAAAGACGTTTATATACGAAATGTAGATTCTGTAAAGGTAAACGAAGACCCTGAAGAAGTTGCAAAAATCATGTCGAAATACGATTTGGAAGCCATTCCGGTGATTGATGAAATTGGACGATTGGTAGGTCGAATTACCATTGATGATATTGTAGATGTTATCAAAGAAGAAGCTGAAAAAGATTATCAACTAGCAGCGGGTATTTCTCAAGATGTAGAAGCCGATGATAGTGTTTGGGAACTTACTCGAGCACGACTTCCATGGTTAATTTTAGGGCTTTTTGGCGGACTTGGGGCGGCTGCCATTATGGGCAATTTTGAGGAAATGATTTCGAAACATGCTATTTTATTTTTCTTCACTCCTTTAATTGCGGCAATGGCTGGGAATGTTGGGGTGCAGTCTAGTGCTATTATTGTACAAGGTTTGGCCAATGACGATCTTAAGGGAAGTGTTGGAAATCGCCTCCTAAAAGAAATGCTTTTAGCACTGTTAAACGGATTAATTCTTGCAGCAATTCTGCTGCTTTTTACCTGGTTTTGGAAAGGTGCTTTCCTCACGGCACTAGCCATTTCAGTATCCTTAATCGCCGTAATCATTGTTGCTGGTTTTATTGGCACTTTTACACCTCTGTTTTTACATAAAAGAGGCATCGACCCAGCTATAGCTACGGGTCCGTTTATTACTACGAGCAATGACATTTTCGGAATTTTAATTTATTTCTGGATTGCCAAGCTTATTTTAGGAATTTAAATCATTCCACAACTTTCTAATACATCGAAATCATGAAACCAATCAATCTTTCGGAAAAACAGGCACTATTTACCAAACAATGGCACCCACATCAAATAGCCGTTGTTGATGATATGCAAGTTATCTTAGCCAAGGTTCAAGGCGAATTTGTTTGGCATGCTCACGAAAATGAAGATGAGCTTTTTCAGGTTTTAAAAGGTACGCTTTATATGAAATTTCGAGATAGAACCGAAGTAGTCAAAGAAGGTGAAATCATAGTTGTGCCTAAGGGAGTTGAACATTGCCCCTCTACTAAAGATGGTGAGGAGGTACAACTACTACTTTTTGAAAAACAAAGCACGGCACATACAGGTGATGTAGTTCATGAAATGACCCAGAGCCAGTATCCTAAAATCTAAAAAAACTTTATGAAAGTCCTACATCTAGATACCAATCACTCCCTTATAATCGATCAATTTGAAGCCTTGGGGTTTCAAAACGATGAAGATTACACCTCTACAAAAGAAGAAGTGATGGAAAAAATAGAAAACTATGACGGTATTATAATCCGCAGTCGTTTTTCTTTGGATGAAGCCTTTTTTGAAAAGGCCACGCAACTAAAATTTGTAGGAAGGCTCGGTGCTGGGTTAGAAAATATAGACACCGCCTATGCAAAAGCTAAGGGCATATTCCTAGCTGCTGCTCCTGAAGGAAACCGCAATGCTGTTGGTGAGCACGCTATAGGCATGTTGTTAGCCTTATTTAATAAATTACATACTGCCGATAGCGAAGTTAGGTCTGGAAAATGGGATCGTGAAGGCAATCGTGGTTTAGAATTAGAGGGCAAAGTCGTTGGAATTGTTGGCTATGGCAATATGGGAAAAGCATTCGCTAAAAAGCTAAAAGGTTTTGATGTAGCCGAAGTTATTTGTTATGATATTGAAGGTGGTGTAGGCGATGAAAATGCCCGTCAAGTTGGTATTCTAGAATTACAACAAAGAGCAGATGTTTTAAGTCTTCACGTTCCGCAAACCGAATTAACAATGGGTTTGGTGAATACGGCATTCATCAATGCATTTCAAAAATCTATTTGGTTAATTAATACGGCTCGCGGAAAGTGTGTGGTTACAGAAGATTTAGTAGCTGCATTGAAATCTGGGAAAATACATGGTGCAGGCCTCGATGTTTTAGAATATGAAAAATCATCTTTCGAAAATATGTTCCCTTCGGCTACGCTCAGTGACCAAACTTCGGCTGCGCTCAGTGACCAAAATAAAATATCTGAAGCATTTCAATATTTAATTCAAGCTGATAATGTGATTTTATCTCCGCATGTTGCCGGTTGGACGGTGGAAAGCAGAATCAAACTCGCTCAAACAGTGGTAGACAAAATCAAAGCAAAGTTTTGCTAACTTTAAGGGACTAAAATTAATGCCATGCAATACAAAGCAAGTTCGCCAGAAGAATATATTAATCAGCTTCCAGAAGAACGACAGCCAGTTATTTCTAAGTTAAGAACTATAATTTCTAAAAACCTTCCCAAGGGTTTTCAAGAACAAATGAGTTACGGAATGTTAGGTTGGGTAGTACCGCATTCGATCTATCCAGATGGATATCATTGCGATACCAAGCTGCCTTTGCCTTTCATAAATTTAGCTTCACAAAAGAATTTTGTAGCCTTATACCATTCTGGTATTTACGCCGATCAAAAACTCTATGATTGGTTTGTTGGAGAATATCCGAAGTATGTAAAAACAAAATTAGATATGGGAAAAAGCTGTGTGCGATTTAAAAAGATGGACAGTGTTCCTTATGACCTCATCGAAGAACTTTGCAACAAGATGACCGCTGAAGAATGGATTGCGATTTATGAGAAGAATGTGAAAACAAAATAATTCATTTCCGCAAAGGCGAGAATAACACTAAAAATATTATTTATGAAACGAGTAACTGGTTTAGGAGGCTTTTTTTTCAAAACTAAAAATCCGAACGGAATAAAGAAATGGTACAAAGAACGTTTGGGCATACCAACAGACAATTATGGCTGGACCTTCTGGTGGAAAGATAAAGAAGGTAATGATTGTTCAACCCAATGGAGCCCTATGAATGAAGACACGAAGTACTTTGAACCAAGCCAAAAACAATTCATGATGAATTTTCGTGTTGAGAATTTGGTTGAATTACTAAAAATTTTGAAAGCGGAAGGGGTCACTATCGTCGGAGAAATTGAAGAATATGATTACGGCAAATTCGGCTGGATTTTAGACCCCGAAGGCAATAAAATTGAGCTCTGGGAACCAATTGATAAAGCATTTCTTTGAAAGCTAAATATTTGCTACATTTAACAGTAACAATTAATAACCAAAAATTAAAACCATGTCAGAAGAAAATAAAGATTTAGGTGATAAAGCAGAAGAGGCATTCGATTCAGCTAAAGAAAAAGCAAGTGAGTTTGCTAGTGACGCCAAAGAAGCAGCCAGTGATTTCGCTGATGACGCAAAAAAGACGGCAAGTGAGTTTACTGATAGTGCAAAAGAGGCCTTTGATAATTTAGGTAATGCTGGTGGTGAAAATAAAAAAATATTGGCAGGAATTCTTGCTATCGTATTAGGTGGTTTGGGTATACATAAATTTGTTTTAGGATATCAAAAAGAAGGAATCATTATGCTTGTTGTAAGTATACTTGGATGGTTCTTATGTGGAATACCTTCGATGTTGGTTTGGCTTGTAGGTTTGGTAGAAGGTATCATGTACCTCACGAAATCAGATGAGGAATTTTACAATACGTATCAAGCTGGTAATAAGCCTTGGTTTTAAAAATAAGAAAAAGTCAGGTTTCTATGATCTGGCTTTTTTATTTCATTTTATTATCGTAATATTGCAATATATAAATATGAAATGGGAAGTACTAAGACACAAATATTTAATACCAGGCAGAATGATCTGGCACTTATTTTTAAGGCGCTAGCAAATCCTGCGCGTATTGCTATACTACAATACATAAGCAAACAAAAAGCCTGTATTTGCAATGACATTGTTGATGAAATAGGGCTTGCACAACCCACCGTTTCGCAGCATTTAAAAGAATTAAAAAGTATTGATTTGATACAAGGCGCAATTGATGGTAAAAAAATCTGCTATTGCATTAATCTTAAAAAATGGAAGGAAATACAAGATCTTCTAAACTCCTTTTTTGATAAAACTAAATTGAACTGTTGTTAATACGTATACTATGAAAACAAATGAATTTTTATCCCTGTTAAAAGAAAACCCAGCCAAAACGCTGTTGTTTGAATATAAACCAAATAGTTTTGTGCGACCGAATTATCACATCACAGAAATCAAAAATATAACTATTGATGCTGTAGATTGCGGCGCCAAAACTGATTTTTGGAAAGAAACCATTATCCAGCTTTGGGAAGACCCAAATGAAATGGAAACCGAAGGCTCCATGTCTGCCTTCAAGGCCTTGGGCATTCTTAACAAAGTTAACAGCATTAAACCCATGGAAAGAGAGGTTGAAGTAAAGTTCGAATACAGCAACCCTAATTTTCATATGGCACAACTCTTTGTAAATGACGTTGAGCTTTCGCAAGATAGGATCATTATGAAACTGGGTGTGGCCCAAACCAATTGCAAAGCTAAAGATACCTGTGGCGTAACCACAGAAGTAGTTACACAAAAAGAAAATTCATGCGCCTCGGGCAGTGGGTGTTGTTAACGAGTATCATAGTTTATGCATTTAAAAACAAGAAAAATGAAAGCTTCTGATTGGGAAGCTGTTTCGAAAATTTATGCGGAAGGCATTGCCACTGGTTTCGCTACTTTCGAAACGAATACACCAAACTATAACACGTGGGATGCAGCTCACATGACATCTTGCAGAATAGTTGTAACTGAAAATGAAAAAATATTGGGGTGGGCGGCCTTATCTCCAGTATCTAGTCGATGCGTTTATGGTGGGGTTGCTGAAGTAAGTGTTTATGTGGGTCAGGAAAGTCGTGGCAAAGGAGTCGGGAAACTTCTTATGGAGCAATTAATTTTAGAAAGTGAGACTGCGGGACTTTGGACCATTCAGTCGGGAATTTTTCCGGAGAATGAAGGAAGTATAGCACTGCACAAAAAAATGGGTTTTCGCTATATCGGTAAGCGTGAACGGGTTGGAAAATTAGCAGGAGAATGGAAAGACAATTTGCTATTTGAACGAAGAAGTGAAACTGTTGGAATTTAACATCATGAAAGAAGAAGTATTTCAAAACATAGCGCAGACGATAGCTTCATTAAAGATCAATGAGATTTCTAATACTAGAAAAGCATCTCTTGATCCCTTAGTAGACTATATTAAAGGCAAAATTGAAAATAAAGAAGCTGTCGCACTTAACTTTATTTGTACGCACAATTCTAGACGAAGCCATTTATCGCAAGTTTGGGCGCAAACCTTGGGGCATTACGTCGGCATTAAAAATATCACTTGTTATTCCGGAGGAACTGAAGCAACGGCCTTGTTTCCTATGGCCGCAGAAACTCTAACAAATCACGGCTTTCAGATTATTAAACTATCCGAATCTAAAAACCCTGTTTATAGTATTAAATATAATACGAATTCACCTCCGATTATTGGTTTTTCAAAGACTTTTGATGATTCCTTTAACCCTACATCAAACTTTGCAGCCATTATGACCTGTTCCTCAGCAGATGAAGGTTGTCCGTTTGTAAAAGGTGCTGATGGTCGCTTTCCAATAACTTATGAAGACCCTAAAGCTTTTGATGATACTCCATTACAAAAAGAAAAATATCACGAGCGAAGTATTCAGATTGCCACTGAGCTATTATATGTGATGAAGCGAAGTATAATATAAAGAAACACTGTATAACTCGTGATGTCGCTGTGAGCGATTTTTTCACAAAATAACTAATTAGAGCTGACTATACTGGTGTATATTTAGCTCTAACCCGTTATTCATCTATACAGTCTTACGCCATACTACATTTCCATTATTCTATCAAATCTAGATAAGGCCAATAATGAAAATAATATAACCGACATTATATGATATTTCTTCATATACGCTTTACATTCAATTTGTTCTTTAGAAAAACTCAACTTAATAGAGATAAAAAGATTGTATAACGCGCCAACTGAAAATAATATAAAAATAAATATATTCCACATAGAATTAAATTTTACTCAAAAGCACCCATTCAATTGTAGTTTTACTATTTCATTGGCGGGGATCAATGTATTAGTTGATTTTAAAGAACAAAGCGGCTCAGTTTATACCGTGTTGGCAGCCGTTTTTAATTTCTAGCTGTTTTTATTATTTTCACAATTTGTATAAATAAGTTTTTGACAATAAAATGTACTACAACTGTTATAAAATAAAAATATATAATATTAGGAAATTCAAACTCGATTATTCCAGCGATTTTGAACGCTAATATGTAGAAAGCTGGAGTAAGTAAATAATCTAAATATTTCATGATTCCTTGAAAATTTTACAACCTATGTAACCTAGTATTGCTCCTTCAGCATTACCAAGAACACCTCCTGCCGTAGCACCGATGACATCACCGTATTATAACTACTTCAAAAACAGGGAAGCCTTCAAACCAATCTAATATCAAAATTAGCCCTGCCCATTTTGATAAGCCTCCATAAACTTGCGTTCTAATTCAGCTTGAAATTCTTCCATTACAGGCTTTACTGTGCTTTCAGGAAGATCCGCTATTTTTATATACATGAGTCCATCAACAGAGTTATTAAAAAGCGGATCTACATTAAAGGCAATTACCTTTGCATTCTGTTTGATGTATTTTTTAATTAAAACAGGTAAACGAAGGCTTCCCGGTTCTACCTCATCAATGAGGCGGTCGAACTTATTTAAATCTGCCTGCGTTTCATCGAAAACAAACTCTTTGTCGGCGTCTTTTAATTTTACTTTAAACTCTTTTTTCGGGCGAATATATTGTGCCACATAAGGGTCCCAATAGTGCGACTTCATAAATTCAATCATCAAAGATTTTGAAAAATTGGAAAATTGATTGCTAATACTCACCCCACCTATTAAATATTTATGTTCTGGATGTCTTAGCGTAGTATGTACAATTCCTTTCCAAAGCAAAAATAAAGGCATGGGTTTTTGCTGATACTCTTTCACGATATAGGCCCGTCCCATTTCTATCGACTGTCGCATCATTCCGTATAACTCAGGCTCTACTCGAAATAAGTCTTGAAGGTAAAAACCGTCAATACCATACTTTTCGAATATTTCTGAACCCATACCCATACGGTATGCTCCTACGATTGCTTTTTCCTTATCATCCCATAAAAAAAGATGATGATAATAGGTGTCGAATATGTCGAGGTCTATAGCATTATTCGTACCCTCACCAATGGCTCGAAACGTCACTTCACGTTGACGCCCAATTTCTTTTAAAATAAAAGGCATGTCTTTTTCAACCGCCAAGAAAACTTCATAATTTTTACTTTGCAATAAGCGGCAATCTTTTTCACGAAGCTTTTCGATTTCTCCTTCAATAACCTCAGTTCGAACAGCAGATGCAATCTTTTTAGGCGCTTTTGGTATTTTTAAGCTAGTTGGTAATTGATCGATTAAACGTTCTTTAGCATAAGCGTTAGCAAGAATGTAGGTTTTCTTTCGTAGTAAATCACCAAAATCTTCAAAAGAGTCAATCTCAAGTTGCGTTTTGACCGTTATAGGTTGCCCAATGCGCACTTTAATAGGGCGATCTCTTTGTGAATATACCTCTGAGGGAATTTTAGCGGTTCGAAATATATCGCCCAACTTAGCCCAACGATAAAAAAACTTACTATTTCGAGCGTGAAAATAGATTGGAATTATTGGGACTTCCGCTTTGCGAATTAATTTTAAGGCGGCTTCTTCCCAGGGTTTATCTACAATCAACTTACCATCGCGATGCGTTGAGACTTCTCCTGCTGGAAATATACCAAGAGGATGGCCCTCTTTTAAATGTTGAAGGGCACTTTTAAATCCGGCAATACTACTTTTCGCTTCTTTTCTATTTTCAAAAGGATTAACTGGTATAATACGAGATGCTATGGGCGACATACGCTGCAATAGAAAATTAGCCATTATTTTATAATCGGTTCTTTGACTCAATAATATCTTGAATAAAAGTATGCCGTCAATAGCCCCAAGCGGATGATTTGAAATTGTAATGTATGCCCCATCTTTTGGCAAGCGCCTGAAATCTTCTTCTGGTATTTCAAAGTCTATTTCATAATGTTCAAGTACCGCTTGAACAAATGGTTCAGCTGGTAAATGTTTGACCCCATCATAAAAATTATTGATGCTTGATATTCTAGTGACCTTCATCAAAATCCACGCGATAAAGGTGCCTAAAAAACCATAAGCATCAAGGTTTATGGCTTTTGCCATTTCTTTTGCGGTGACTAACCCCATTCATGAATAATTTAGGTAAGGGTAAATATATGAAAATACCAAGGCAAGCATGCTAATCGAATCCACATTTTTAAAAGCGGCCTTTTGTAAAGCCGTTAATCTTCAGTGCCTTATAATAAGCTATTACTTCATTACAAACTGTACCGTTTCTTGCCCTCTCTGCTCTAATAAAACCTCATAACCATTCATAAGAAAATCAATGGCTTCTTCATTAAAGTGACGTATCGTATATAGTGAAACATTTTCATGACAGGTAACTTTAAATCTGCTCTTTAATGTATTTAAAAGCCCGTCAAGTCTGCCAAACTTATTATCAACGCAAACAGAAAAACTAATAGCGGAATTTTGAATTAAATCAACTTTAATTTTATTATCATGGAATAACTTAAATAATTCACTGATACTATTTTCCACAATAAAAGAGAAATCTAAAGAAGATAGTTTAATTAGGACTTGATTTTTTTTCACAATAAAACAGGGTACTTTAGGTGCAATGCTAACGCCTTTACCAACCGTTGTTCCATCATTTTTTGGTTGAAGAAATGATTTTACATGCAACGGAATTTCTTTTCCTTGTAAAGGTTGTAATGTTTTAGGGTGTATCACAGAAGCTCCGTAAAAAGCAAGCTCAATGGCTTCTCGATATGATATTTTTTGCAATAACTGCGTTTCTTTAAAATACCGCGGATCAGCATTTAATACCCCAGGAACATCTTTCCATATGGTTACCGAATTTGCATTGAGGCAGTAGGCCAGAATTGCGGCCGTATAATCAGAGCCTTCTCTTCCTAGGGTCGTAGTAAAATTGTTGGCGTCACTCCCTAAAAAACCCTGTGTGATATACAGCTTTTTCGAATCTATATGTTGTTTAACATTCTCTTGAGTGGCAGTCCAATCAACTTTTGTGTCTCTATAATTCGCATCTGTTTTAACGACATGCCGAACATCAAGCCACTGATTTACTATTTCAATTTTATTGAGATATTCGCTAATTATAGTTGTTGAAATAAGTTCTCCATAACCTACAATTTGATCATACACAAAATTATAGTTGGGTGATTTGTTCCATGCCAGAAAACCTTCAATTTCATCAAAAAGTGATTTTACTTTCTTATATACAGGATGTTGTTTATTTTCAAACAAAGGTTTTAAAACGGTATCATGATAGTTTTTTACTTCCTGTAACGCCCCTGTCAGTTCATTTTTATTATCAAAATAAGCATTGACAATAGCTTCCATGGCATTGGTAGTTTTACCCATAGCAGAAACAACTACTAAGGTGTTTTCAAAACCACCTTCTTGAAGCACTTTAACCACATTCTTTACGCCTGTCGCATCTTTTACGGAAGCTCCTCCGAACTTAAAAATTCTCATAAATAACCCTAAATATTTTCTAAATACTTGCTTATTGCTTTTTCATCAAGCTGAACAACATCCCAATCGCGCATTACACGAGCACCTTTGTTTTCATAAAAAGTAATGGCAGGTTCGTTCCAGTCTAATACTTCCCAACTAATTCGCTTCACCCCTAATTCATGGCCGTATTTCACCACCTTATTTAGTAATGCCGTTCCGAGACCACTTCCCCTCATTTTTTCCGTTACAATTAAATCTTCCAAATGAATAACGGGGCCTTTCCAAGTAGAGTATCTAGGATATACTAATGCCATACCAACAATTTCATCTTCAAGCACTCCAACAAAACAATGAAAAAGTTTTTCTTTTCCGAAACCTTGGGCAATTAAATCAGCCGCTGTTACTTCGACAGCATTATCTTCTTTCTCAAAAGAGGCTAATTCTTGAATCAGTTGCAATACCTGACCCATATCTGCCGTTCTAGCTTCACGAATTGTGTAATTCATAATTGTTACAAATAAAACACAAAGTTATAAGTTTAAAAAACGTACGGCTCACGAAAACGGTATAGTTTCACAAAATAACCGATATTTGTGCCGTAATACGCATCACAAATACATGACCAAAAAAAATACAACCCTTGGAGAATTTATAATTGAAAATCAAGATTCTTTTCAATATACTTCAGGAGAATTATCAAAGCTAATTAATGCCATTCGTTTGGCCGCAAAAGTGGTTAATCACGAAGTAAACAAGGCTGGATTAATTGACATTCTTGGTGCCGCCGGGGATACTAATATTCAAGGTGAAGATCAACAAAAATTGGACGTTTTAGCCAATGACAAATTCATTCAAACCTTAAAAAATAGAGAGATTGTCTGCGGAATTGCTTCTGAAGAAGAAGATGATTTTATTTCAATCAATAGTAATGATGAGCAACACCAGAATAAATATGTGGTATTAATTGACCCCCTTGATGGTTCGTCAAATATTGATGTTAATGTTTCTGTTGGAACTATTTTTTCAATCTATCGCAGAATTACCCCTGTTGGCACTCCGGTAACTTTAGAAGACTTTTTACAACCGGGAGACAATCAAGTAGCCGCCGGTTATATTATTTATGGCACCTCAACCATGCTAGTGTACACCACTGGCGATGGAGTTAACGGATTTACCTTAAACCCTGCTATAGGTACATTCTATCTTTCACATCCGAATATGAAATTTCCTGAAACAGGAAAAATTTATTCTGTAAATGAAGGGAATTATACGCACTTTCCGCAAGGGGTTAAAGATTATATCAAATACTGTCAAAAAGAAGAAGATGATAGACCATATACCTCGCGTTATATTGGTTCTTTAGTTTCTGATTTTCATAGAAATATGATTAAAGGTGGAATTTATATGTATCCTAAAAGCAGTATGGCCGAAGAAGGTAAGCTACGGCTGTTATATGAATGTAATCCTATGGCCTATTTGGCAGAGCAAGCTAATGGCAAGGCTAGTGATGGAAAACGGCGTATCATGGAATTGCAACCTACCGAGTTGCATCAACGGGTACCTTTTTTCTGTGGCAGTAAAAAAATGGTCGAAAAAGCTGAAGAGTTTATGAGGTAGCGATTTCAACTAAAAGGACTATAAAAAGCAAAGACCGTACTAATAATAGTGCGGTCTTTACATTATTACTTAGAAAAAAAGTGTTAGCGATTCATGTTCTTAATCTCATCTATAAAATTATCTTCATCAACCCCAGCGTGCACTAATTTTAAAGCTTTATCTACCACATATTTTACATTCGCCGTTGAAAAACCAAGTCCGATACACAAACGCTCTAACATGGTAGTTTGACGCTCACCCAACTCATCATCAGCATAAACCATGCGAGCTAAATCATATAGCCGCTCTAAACGACGATCATAACTGCTTGGAGGATTAACCGGATGCGATTGATAATCTCTCAAAATCTCTTTATAATCATTTTCAGAAATATTTAGTTTTCGAGCCAAACGATCTAAAAATGCCTGTTCGTCTTCTGTAATAATTCCATCACTCATAGCAACGCGAACAATAGCTGCAAAATGGTCTTGATTTCTTTTTTGAAATCCACTGTCAAAAAAATCTGCAATCGACATAATTCTTTATTTAATGCCGCAAATATAATTTTTTTCAAGAGGATACATTGTATATCAAGCAACTTTGTTGCGAATAAAAGTCCTTCTTCAATCAGCTTTTGGCAATAGCGCATACTCCTATAAGTTTCTTTAGAAACAAAATAAGAAGGCTGCTATATGCTAGCAGGCTGTCATTGTAATCAAAGCGGACAATGGAGCGCAAGTCAAAAGGTCATTTTTACCAATTAAATATTGTTTTAATACGCTAAAATAAATTTTAGTCATTTTACGTATTCAAACGTATCTTTGCCAAAATTTTACGGTTGGTTGAAACCCCGATTTCTAATCTTTATGTAACGTTTCAAAAACTTTTGAAACTGCAAACCGCTATTGCCAAAAATCAACCTACAACTCCATTAAAGTATTTACTTAAAGGACTTTCGGGTTCCTCGATTTCCTTTGTAATTGCTGAGCTTTTTAAGCAAAACGACAGTCCTTTTTTACTAGTTTTCGACGATAAAGAAGAAGCGGCTTATTACTTGAATGATCTCGAGCAATTGATTGGAGAGCGTGATGTTTTGTTCTATCCAGGAAGTTATCGAAGACCCTATCAAATAGAAGAAACTGATAATGCTAATGTATTATTGCGCGCCGAAGTTTTAAACCGAATTAATTCTCGTAAAAAACCCGCAATTATTGTAACCTATCCCGATGCACTATTTGAGAAAGTAGTCACCCGACGAGAGCTTGAAAAAAACACCTTAAAATTGAAATTGGCGGATACGCTATCCCTAGAATTTTTAAATGAAGTTCTTTTCGAATATCAGTTCAATCGTGTTGATTTTGTTACGGAGCCAGGAGAATTCTCTGTGCGAGGCGGAATTGTAGATGTTTTTTCTTTTTCACATGACGAACCCTATCGCATAGAATTTTTTGGAGACGAAGTTGATAGTATTCGAACCTTTGATGTGGCAACACAATTGTCTACAGAAAAAGTAAAAAAAATCACAATTATACCCAATGTAGCTAATAAGTTTTTAGAAGAAAAAAGAGTGGGTTTTCTTAATTATATAGCTCCCAGTACCATTGTTTTTACCAAAAACGACGAATTATTATTCGATCGGCTGAATGATTTTTTTAATAAAGCGGAAACGGCTTTTACAAAATTATCTGAAGACATCAAACACGCAGAGCCTTCTGAATTGTTTCTAAATGCTTCGCTATTTCAACAAGAATTAGCAAAATTTGGGCAGATCAAACTAAAATCTGACGCGCTTCAAAACAATGATGGCATCGTTGCAATAGATTTTCATACGAAACCTCAGCCTTCATTTAATAAAAAATTCGATTTGCTTATTGAAAATTTAAAGCACAACCATGAAAGGGGTTTCAAAAACTACATTTTTTGTGCTACAGAGCAACAGGCCAAACGTTTTCGCGACATTTTTGAAGAGGGAAGTGAAGAGTTACACTACAAAACGATAGTCTTTTCACTTTACCAAGGTTTTATTGATGATGATTTAAAAATAGCCTGTTATAGTGATCATCAAATATTTGAACGCTATCACAAATTCAAACTAAAAAATGGCTATGCTAAAAAGCAAGCCATTACCCTAAAAGAACTTAACAAACTTGAGCTTGGAGATTATGTCACCCATATTGATCATGGTATTGGTAAGTTTGGCGGACTTCAAAAAATTGATGTTGAAGGAAAAAAACAAGAGGCGATTAAGCTAATGTATGGCGAACGTGATATTTTATATGTTAGCATTCACTCCCTTCATAAAATATCAAAGTTTAATGGTAAAGATGGTGCTGTACCCAAAATTTATAAATTGGGTTCCGCCGCGTGGAAGAAAATAAAGCAAAAAACCAAATCAAGAGTTAAGAAAATCGCTTTTGATTTAATAAAAGTATACGCCAAACGGAGGCTTGAAAAAGGATTTCAATATGAACCTGATGGTTATTTACAGCACGAACTAGAGGCCTCTTTTATTTACGAAGACACACCTGACCAAAGTAAAGCTACTGAAGATATCAAACGTGATATGGAAAGCGAACGCCCTATGGATCGCCTCATTTGCGGTGACGTAGGTTTTGGAAAAACCGAAGTTGCCATAAGAGCAGCCTTCAAGGCCGTTGCCAACGGCAAACAAGTCGCTGTACTCGTACCTACCACAATACTAGCCTTTCAGCATAACAATACCTTTACAGAACGTTTGAAAGAAATGCCCGTGCAGGTAGATTATTTAAATCGTTTTCGAACCACGAAAGAACGAAGACAGACCCTTGAAAAATTGGAGGCAGGAAAAGTTGACATTATTATTGGCACACATCAATTAGTCAATAAAAATGTAAAATTCAAAGATCTAGGATTGCTCATTGTTGATGAGGAACAAAAATTTGGTGTTGCCGTCAAAGACAAGCTAAAAGCTATAAAAGAAAATGTTGATGTGCTAACATTAACGGCAACACCAATACCAAGAACCTTGCAATTTAGCTTGATGGCAGCACGGGACCTTTCCGTCATCAATACACCACCACCGAATCGATATCCAATAGAAAGTCAAGTTATTCGCTTTACTGAAGAAACCATAAGAGACGCTGTTTCTTATGAAATTCAACGCGGCGGTCAAGTATTTTTTATACACAATAGAATTGAAAATATTAAAGAGGTAGCCGGTATGCTACAACGTCTTGTGCCCGATGCCAAAATAGCAATAGGTCATGGACAAATGGAAGGAAAAAAATTGGAGGCCCTTATGCTTGCATTTATGAAGGGTGATTTTGACGTATTAGTTTCAACGACTATTGTAGAAAGCGGGCTAGATGTTACCAATGCGAATACTATTTTCATTAATAACGCAAATAATTTCGGTTTAAGTGATCTGCACCAAATGAGAGGTCGCGTGGGTCGGAGTAATAAAAAAGCATTTTGCTATTTTATTACCCCACCTTATGATGTCATGACTGCTGATGCACGAAAAAGGATACAAGCATTAGAACAATTTACAGCCTTGGGCAGCGGCTTTAATATCGCCATGAAAGATCTTGAAATACGAGGAGCTGGTGATCTTTTAGGCGGAGAACAAAGTGGGTTTATAAATGAAATAGGATTCGACGCCTATCAAAAAATTCTCGCCGAAACTATAAATGAACTTAAAGAAAACGAATTCAAAGAACTCTATGACGAAGTGGAAGGACATCGCGAAAAGCTATTTGTAAAAGAAACTCAATTAGATACAGATATCGAACTACTATTTCCTGATGATTACATTAATAATGTTACAGAACGATTACGTTTATACACGGCACTCAATCAAATAAAAGACGAAACAGGTTTAAAGAAATTTGAAGCTGAACTAGTTGATCGTTTCGGGGAATTACCGTCAAAGGCTGATGATCTATTAAATTCGATTCGCATTAAATGGATTGCCAACAAAATTGGAATAGAAAAAGTTGTCATGAAAAAAGGGAAACTTATTGGGTATTTTATATCCGATCAACAATCTGAATTTTATCAAACTACAGCTTTTACTGAAGTCTTATCATTTGTTCAATCGCATTCCAAAATTTGTACCATGAAAGAAAAGCAAACAAGAAACGGCTTGCGTTTATTGCTAATCTTTGATAAAGTTTCGTCTGTTGAAAATGCACTTATGGTATTAAAGCCACTTGATAAATCAATTACAAATTAAATATTAAGAACATACTATTGAAAAACTAAACGCGTTACTTATTTAAAGTAAACCTTTCTAACCTATACAAAGATTACATGAAAACCCCCGCTACCGCTTTCACCATTGGTGAGAAGTTAGCCATCGTACAAGCCTTAGATGCGCTTATTTTAGCAGATGGAACAGTACATAACGGTGAGATAAACGCTCTTACCGAGCTCATGAAAACCATTGATTTCGATAGTAATTTTATGGTACAAGCACGAAGTACACCGCCAAAGGAATGTGTTACAATACTTCGAGCCATGTCAGATAAAAAGAAAGACAATCTGGCTCTTATTCTAAAAAATATGGCATTATCTGATGGTTTTGAACATCAAAAAGAAACTGACTTAATTGAATCTGTTCTAAATGTAATTGGATTCAGCCAACTTCAAAAATAAGCCAAAGCACATTTCCATTTCATATTACTTTTACAACCCTAAATGCTTGAATTAATATCTTGACTATATTTGGTTCGATTTTTGATTTTATCGTAGTATGAAAAAAATAATAATCTTATGCGCTTGCTTGGTAAGTTGTATAAGCTATACGCAACATTCAATTTCAGGAACTTTTAGCCCAGCCGAAGATTTCAGTTGGTTGATTGCTTATCGATTAAAAACGGGTACCCAAGTTTACGTTGTTGACACTTCAATAAAAGACGGCAATTTCAAATTAGATTTCCCTAAAGATGCTATTGCGGGTACCTATCGACTGGTGTATGCCGTACCCCAAGAAGAATTTTACTTTGATGTACTATATAATGGCAAGGAAGATATTGAGCTAACATTTAACATGGATCAAGGGGTGCAATTCTTGACCTCTCAAGAAAATATACTTTTCAATACTTATTTTAATAAATTCAATGAACTACAACAACAATTAATTGGCTACTATACAAAAGGAACAAATAATGAAGAAGCCTATTATCAAATTCTAAATGAATATGTAAACATTCAAAAAGACTTTGAAGTGAAAACTGAAGGACTATTAGCAAATGAATTCGTTAAGGCCAACAAAATGTATGTGCCTAAAGAGGTAGAGTCTATTCAAGATTACATTGGCAATATAAAGGCTTCATATTTCAAATATCTAGATCTAAAAAACCCAACATTACAAGCATCAGGTTATCTCACTGATAAATTAGCAAACTACGTATTCACTTCGCTTCCCTTAAGTGAACAAACAAAGCAGGACACCGAAAAAATAATGCAAGAAAATGTTGATACGGTATTTAAAAAATTAGACGGTACAACAGAAACTTACAAGTTTCATGTTTTTTATACTTTATGGACGCAAAGTTCGGGCACTCAGTATAATGACTTGGCAGAATATATTTACACATCATACCTTAAAACCTCATCGGAAGCAGCGAATAATAAAGAGATATTAGATAACATTGCTATTTATAATCGTCTTAGAATAGGTGTTAAAGCTCCAGAGATTGAGTGGAGCAAAGGAAAAGAATCTAAAAAACTGAGTACCCTTGATGGTTATGAAAATTACTTGCTTGTTTTTTGGAGCAGTACTTGCGGCCATTGTTTAAAGGAACTCCCTGAACTTCATAAAACTATTGGGGATTATACAAAACTTAAAGTCATCGCTATAGGTCTCGAAAATGATGATTTTAGTTGGAAATTAGAATCGGAAAAATTAACACATTTTGAGCATGTGATTTCTTTGGGTAAATGGACTAGTACTTATGCGAAATTGTATGATATTCAAGCAACACCATCCTATTTCATTCTCAATAAAAACAAAGAAATTATAGCCAAGCCTGAGACTTATAATGCTGTATTGACTGCGCTTAAAGATTAAAGTGTTTTAAGGTCTTTAATTGTTTTAAAGGCAATATCTACTTGATCATCATTTACCAAAATTGTAAATTCATTGGTCGTTGAAATAACCTCATATAGTACAATTCCTTCCCATGCCAAGCGTTGAAATATGAAGTAATAGATGCCAGGAACAGAAACATTTTCAGCAGGTAATTTTACTGTAATTGAAGACAATTCTTCCGCTTTCTGTGTACATTTTTCAGCTTTAAATAGTGCTTCGACAGTAGCATCCATTAGATTACTGATAACAATATTTATTTCATTTACACCTCGCGATGAGGTATAAAAAACATCTTGATTCTCATTAATAGCTTCTAAAAGTTTGGCTTGCTGCACTAATATGGTATCAGAAGCTAAATAGGTATAATCAGTGAGCGATGATCGTACTGTTATTTCACCTATATTTTTTAAAACCTTTATTATTTTATGGGTAGCACGAAATTCTAAATCATCAGACAAGCGCTTTAAAGCCATCACAATAGCTCCATTGCGGATGTCTTTTCCAAGCTCCTCCTCAATCTCAGGTTTTACAATTCTAGATAATGAAGTAAGGTTAATTATTCCTTGCGCTAAAGCACTTTGAAGAAAAGGCTTTTTCTTTATATACTGTTCGACAACTGATGATATGGTCTTCATGATACGCTAATTATTAGTAAAACTAACAAATTGTTACAAATAACACAAATTGTGGAAAAACTACAAGCAAAAAAAGTGTCAGAATTATCAAAAATGATAAAAAGCGGCTTCTAAATGTTCAATTTCGCATTTATAACGGTTCTTTAATATGGTAATCACATCAAACCGTACTTCAAGATCTAGATCATTTTCCATGATATAATGATCCGCACCCAAAACTAACAGCTTAATTTTCTTTTTCGTTATGGTTTCGGCTATAGGAATAATTTGATCATTGCTACGAGCTCTAACTTCTACTATGGCTAGTACATTTCCGAGCTGCGCAATTATGTCTATTTCAGATTTTAAATAACGGTAATTTTTATACATAATTCGATACCCCTTGGCACGTAAAAAATCCGTTGCCATCTGCTCTCCTTCTTTACCAAATTCATTATGTTTTCCCATATCTCTAACAAAAATTAACAAAATTTGTGCATTTCATCGAAAATATATGCCATTAAACGTCTTAATCCAAAAAAAGATGCGTACTTAGTAAGAGTAAGTATCTAAAAAAACAATTGTTTTAATACGAAGATCGTCACCATTTCGTTAGGTATTTATGCCCCCATTGAAGTAGTCGCCCCAAGCACTATGCAATGAACTTATTAACGCCGAATTGACCTATGGAATATTTCATTAATTGTAATACTTCACCTTTGTCACCATTTGCTGGTGGTCTAAATCAACAACAAGTTGCCCATTTATATAGAAGATTAGGTTTTAGTGCTTCTGTTCAAACCATTAATACAGGTATAGGGCGAACTGCTGATGAGCTAGTTGACACTTTAATAAATGAAGCTATTGCTTTAGCACCCATTCCCGAACCGCTTTGGGCCAATTGGAACAATAGTAATTACCCTGCCGATGATGATGCGGCTCGCCAATTGAGAAGACAACAACACGAAGAATTAGGATTAGCCTATGCCAATTCGATGTTGAATAATAATTTAAGAGATCGCTTAAGTTTCTTCTGGAGTAATCATTTAGTTACCGAATTAGAAGTTTATGATTGCGCAGCTTTTCTTTACGAATATGTAAATTGTTTGCAACGCAATGCCTTAGGAAACTTCAAAACTTTTGTTAGTGAAATGGGATTGACAAGTGCCATGCTCTATTACTTAGATGGCGCCTATAACAACGGTAACAATCCCAATGAAAATTATGCTCGCGAATTGTATGAACTATTTACACTTGGCGAAGGAAATGGTTATACCGAGGAAGATATTATAGAAACTGCCAAAGCCCTCTCAGGGTATGTTGAACGTGGAGAACTAGGTTGTGAAAAAGTTACTTTTAGAGCAGATCGTCATGATGCGGGTCCTAAAACAATTTTAGGTCAAACTGGTAATTGGGGTTATGACGATGTCATTGATATTTTATTCGAACAACGATCTGTTGAAATAGCGGAATTTATTTGTAGAAAATTATATGAGTTCTTTGTGCATCCTGATTCTAAAGATGATGCTAACAACGCCCGAACAATTATCGATGGCATGTCTGCTACATTCGTTGCCAATAACTTTGAATTAGCACCTGTACTTTCTCAATTGTTTAAGAGTGAGCACTTTTTTGATGATGAAGCTATTGGGGTTATTATAAAAAGTCCGTATGATTTTTACTTTAATATTCTTAAGGAAACCAGCTTTGCGTATACCGATACGACTATGGCGACCTTTATGAATTATACCAGTTTATTAAGTCAGCAATTATTTGAGCCCATTGATGTAGCCGGGTGGCAAAGAGATCGCAGTTGGATCAATACCAACTTCATGATAGGTCGATGGTTGACCATTGAATCTATAATAGAAGAATTTTATATGGCCGATAACGAACAATTTAGAGCTTTTGCTATGGATGTTGTTGGTGATATAGCCTTGACTAGTTACAACCCTGATGAAATTGCAAGACCAATTATAGATTTTATCCTTCCCAAAGGATTGCTAAACGAATCAGAATACGAAAAAGCATTTGCCATATTTCGATCTGATGTAGATGAAACTTATTTCGAAGGTGGAAGCACGCCTTCATGGACCTTAGCTGTTTGGCCCCAAGCCCCCTTTCAAGTCCAATTGCTATTACAATACCTTGCTAGACAACCAGAATTCCAATTAAAATAAACCTACTTTTTATGTGCGATACTCATCATAATGAAATAACACCTCACAAAGGAATAGAACATGAAGGTCACGATAGTGAACACAAAAAATGGAGCCGACGCTCCTTTATGCAAGCCTTAGGCATTGCAGGTTCTGGCTCAATGATGTTGGGAAGTAATTTTTTAACTGCTTCGGCACCTTCTCCGCTTACTTCAGCTATAGCTGATGCTGAGACAGATAATATTCTTATTCTTATCCGCTTGTCAGGAGGCAACGACGGTTTAAGTACGGTAATTCCGATAGAGCAATACGATGCTTATGCAAACGCACGACCAAACATTTACATACCTGAAAGTAAGATATTAAAACTAACAGATGAATTCGGTGTCCCTTCATATATGAATGCCGTTCAACCCATGTGGGAAGAAGGTCAATTTAAGGCCGTTCATGGCGTAGGTTATGAAGGGCAAAGTTTATCGCATTTTACGGGTACCGATATTATGTCTAATACAGATTTAGCATCTACTGGGTTCAGCGGTTTAAATACCGGATGGATGGGGAGACATTTTGAAAACTGTTTTCCTGACTATTTAATCAATCCTCCAGCCGCACCGGCAGCTATACAAATAGGCCAATTTGGTAGTCTTGTTTTTCAAGGTGAAGAAACCAACTATGCCTTTGTAACCTCTAATATTGATCAACTTGAAGAAATTGCCGAATCTGGTGTACGGTATGGTTTAGATGATACCCTTTTCAATGATTGTATGTATGGCGATCAATTGAAATTTTTAAGAGGTGTTGCTAATACCACCTATGAATATTCAGGTATTATTCATGAAGCATGGTCGAGAGGACAAAATCAAGTAGAATACCAAGACAATAGTTTTGCTAGACAACTAGCTTTATTAGCACGATTAATCAAAGGGAATTTAGGCACAAAAGTATTTATGATTTCTATGGGAGGCTTTGACACCCATGGCAATCAACCTCAAAATCATGCGCGATTAATGACAAATTTATCAGTCGCCATTGACAATTTCTATGATGATCTAGGCTTTACAGAGCAAGATGATAAGGTTCTGAGTATGACCTTCTCTGAATTTGGTCGCCGTATTTTCGAAAATGGTTCCAATGGTACCGATCACGGAAAAGCAGCACCTACTTTGTTTTTCGGTTCTGGTTTGAATGGCAGTGCCTTTGTTGGTGAGCATCCTACTTTAGAAGACCCCGACGGTAGAGGAAATTTAGAGTACACTATGGATTTCAGAGATTTGTATGCCACCGTTTTAGCAGAATGGCTTTGTGTTGATATTCCGTTAGTAGAACAGCATTTATTAGATCACCCTTATGCTCCTGTTAATTTAGGATTTAATTGTAGTGGTATCGATTTTCCTGATATCGCCTATAGTGATGGAGATGTAACGCCCGTTGGTAACGAACCTACAGAACCCACGCCTTATGACCCATCACTATTAGATGCTATTGTTCACAAGCCCTATTACCCTACCAATGAGAATCCGCATATCTATATCGAAATGCCCTTTAGCGCTCATGTAGACATTCAGTTATTCAACATTTTAGGGCAAAATGTAGGTACCGTTTATAATGAAATGATGCTTGAAGGCACTGCTGAAATAAATATAAGAGAACGCATGCCAAAACATTTGGCAGCCGGCAAATATATTTATCGTATTGATGTTCAAAATCAAAAAATGGCAAAGTCAGTCATGGTAGCTTAAGCACTTAGAAAAAAAATTGAATTGAGCTTAAATGTAGAAATTCTGGGGTAACACCCTTAAAAAATTACAAATTTCGTCCCAAAATCTGCCCCTTTTTTTTGAAACGCCTCTGAATGTATTTCCCACAGATATGCTTCGGAGGCTTTCTATTTACTGAAACTCTAGTATAATATTCCCATTTAGATTATAGATCTATCCCTGATTTGTATTAGGATGTGTTTTCCCTTACACTTCTTGGTACTTCGGTAGCGCCACGGGGACAAAAAATACTATTTTTGTAGCTCAAAATTAGATGAATGGCTCAAAACCAAAATTCACCAGCACGCTATACGATTACAGCTGCTTTGCCTTATACAAATGGACCTATTCATATTGGCCACTTAGCAGGTGTTTACGTTCCTGCTGATATTTACGCGCGTTATTTGCGGTTAATTGGAAAAGATGTTGCTTTCGTTTGCGGAAGTGATGAACATGGCGTTGCCATTTCTATGAAAGCTAAAAAGGAATGCATTAGTCCTAAAGAAGTTATTGACAAATATGATGGCATCATTCGTCAATCATTTCAAGACTTCGGAATTACCTTTGATAACTATTCGCGAACCTCAAGAGAGATTCATCATAAAACTGCTGGAGACTTTTTCAAAAAATTGAATGAGCAAGGAGATTTTATTGAGAAAACTACGGCTCAATTGTATGATGCAGAAGCAGATCAATTCTTAGCCGACCGTTTTGTAGTGGGCACTTGCCCTAATTGTGGACATGAAGAAGCTTATGGCGACCAATGTGAAAACTGTGGTTCTACTTTAAATGCAACCGATTTGATTAATCCGAAATCGACCGTTTCTGGCGCGGTGCCCTCGATGAAAGAAACAAAGCATTGGTTTTTACCCTTAGATCGTTATGAAGGTTTTCTTAGAGATTGGATTTTAGAAGGACATAAATCAGACTGGAAATCTAATGTCTACGGACAGTGTAAATCATGGATTGACGGAGGCTTAGCACCTCGCGCCGTAACCCGAGATTTAGACTGGGGTATTCCTGTACCCGTACAAGGTGGAGAAGGCAAAGTATTGTACGTCTGGTTTGATGCGCCTATCGGATATATTTCTTCCACCAAAGAATGGGCAGCGCGAGAAGGAAAAGACTGGCAACCCTATTGGCAATCTGAAGATACCAAACTAGTTCATTTTATCGGTAAGGATAATATTGTGTTTCATTGCATCATCTTCCCTGCCATACTAAAAGCGCATGGTGACTACATACTTCCTGAAAACGTACCGGCCAATGAATTTTTAAATTTAGAGGGAAACAAGCTTTCTACTTCAAAAAATTGGGCGGTTTGGTTGCATGAATATTTAGTAGATTTTCCAAACATGCAAGACGTACTGCGGTATACCTTAACGGCAAATGCCCCAGAAACTAAAGACAATGATTTCACTTGGAAAGATTTTCAAGCAAGAAACAACAATGAACTAGTTGCCATATTCGGAAACTTTGTAAATCGAGTTGTAGTTCTAACTAATAAATATTACAACGGGCAGGTGCCGTCTGCTGGAAATTTTTCGAAAATCGACCTAAAAACTCTAAGAGAGTTAAGGCAATTTCCAGCAACAATTGAAAGTTCTATTGAGCGCTACCGTTTTCGAGAGGCGGGTCAAGAATTAATGAATCTTGCACGCTTAGGAAACAAATATTTAGCTGATGAAGAACCTTGGAAAGTCATCAAAGAAGATGAAGAGCGCGTAAAAACAATTATGTTCGTTGCCCTGCAAATCGCAACAGGTTTAGCGATATTAAGCGAACCCTTTTTGCCATTTACATCAAACAAGCTAAAAACAATCCTTAATGTCACTTCGGCTACGCTCAGTGACCCATCTCCGGAGGCTGAACGAAGTCGAAGCCACCGATGGACAGATGTTTCAAGTAAAGAAACATTACTCCCCTCAGGTCATCAAATCAACAAAGGCGAACTGCTATTCAGAAAAATAGAAGACAAAGAAATACAAGTCCAACTGGACAAGTTAGCGACTACAAAAAAACTTAATGAATCCGCCAACAAAGAACTTATGCCACAAAAAGATACAATCAACTTCGATGATTTCACCAAACTAGATATGCGTGTGGGTACCATAATCGAAGCAGAAAAAATGCCAAAAACCAAGAAATTAATGGTTTTAAAAGTAGATACTGGTCTTGACACCCGAACAATCGTATCAGGTATTGCTGAAAGTTTTACGCCTGAAGAAATTGTTGGAAAAAAAGTAACCGTATTAATCAATCTTGCCCCAAGAGCTTTACGTGGCGTTGACAGTGAAGGCATGATTCTAATGACTGAGAATGCTGAAGGCAAATTGGTTTTTGTCAACCCTGATGAAGAAGGAGTTGAAAATGGAGAAGGAATAAGTTAGAGCCTGTGTAGCATGAACTTATATTCCTTTTTAACAAAACACACCCAACTCTCTGAAAAAAGCATTGCCAATACTGTCCAACTACTAAATCAAGACTGCACCATTCCCTTTATATCTCGCTATAGAAAGGAGAAAACAGGCAATCTTGACGAAGTACAAATAGGCGCGATCGTACAATTCAAAACACAATTTGAAACCTTAGAAAAAAGAAAATTAGCCATTTTAAAGGCAATTGAAGAACAAGATGCTTTAACTAATGACCTCCGTGCTAAAATTCAGCAGACTGAAGATGTAATTAACCTTGAAGACATCTACCTCCCTTTCAAGAAAAAAAGGAAGACCAAAGCAGAGACGGCTCGAAAAAATGGATTAGAACCTCTTGCTAAAATTATCATGGCGCAAAATCATGATGAAATTGACTATGCAGCTTCGCAATATTTGAATGAACAAGTTAAAAATGAAGATGAAGCTTTGGAAGGGGCTCGGCATATTATCGCTGAATGGCTGAACGAACGCATTTCTATCCGGAATCAAATTCGGAATCAACTGGAACGCTCTGCCATGTTAACCACCAAGGTTATTAGCACGAAGAAGGAAAGCGAAAAAGCACAAAAATTCCGTGATTATTTCGATTGGAGCGAAGCCTTGAAACGTATTCCTTCACATCGATTACTCGCTATATTGCGTGCCGAAAATGAAGGTTTCATTAGAGTAAAGATTGAGATCGATGAAGACTATATTCTCTCAAAAATCGTAGCGCGGGTTGTTAAATCAAACAACTCCTGTACACTACATATACAGTTAGCCATACAAGATGCGTACAAGCGATTGCTTTTTCCGTCTTTATCTAATGAACTTCTAAAAAACGCCAAAGAAAAGGCAGATGATGAAGCTATTGCGGTATTCTCTAAAAACCTAAAGCAATTATTGCTGGGTGCTCCTTTAGGTGAAAAGCGCATTCTGGCTATTGACCCAGGGTTTCGAACAGGCTGTAAAATTGTTTGCTTGGGCGCCCAAGGCGAACTAGAACATAATGAAACCATTTATCCGCATGCCCCTCAAAATAAAAGCACAGAGGCAATTAAAAAAATAAGTTCCCTTTGCGATGCGTATAAAATTGAAGCCATTGCCATTGGCAACGGAACAGCTTCGAGAGAAACCGAACGCCTCATAAAACGAATTCATTTTCGAAATGCTATTGCCGTTTATGTTGTTAGTGAAGCTGGGGCTTCTATCTACTCGGCATCTAAAATAGCTAGAGATGAATTTCCGAATTATGATGTTACCGTTCGCGGGGCAGTTTCTATTGGGCGGCGCTTATCAGACCCCTTAGCAGAATTGGTTAAAATTGATGCCAAATCAATAGGCGTTGGGCAGTACCAGCATGACGTAGATCAGTCAAAACTTCGGACTTCCTTAGACACCGTTGTTGAAAGTTGTGTAAACGCTGTCGGCGTAAATATTAATACGGCGAGTATTCCTTTATTGAGTTATGTATCTGGTATCGGTCCAAAACTGGCAGAAAATATTGTGGCTTTTCGTAATGAAAATGGTCCTTTTTTAGATCGAAAGACGATTAATAAGGTCCCGCGTTTGGGTGGAAAAGCCTTTGAACAAGGCGTTGCCTTTTTACGTATCAAAGAGGCTAAAAACCCTTTAGATGATTCTGCAGTGCATCCTGAAAGTTATAGTGTCGTTCAACAAATGGCAAAGGACAACAAAATGCCAATTTCAGAACTAATTGGAAACAAAACCATACTCCAACAAATTGACTTAAACACCTATTGCTCTCCTACTATAGGGTTGCCAACTCTTCACGATATTATTCAAGAACTTGAAAAACCCGGATTAGATCGTCGTGAAAAAGCGAAGGTCTTCACATTTGATCAAAATGTACGAAGTATAACCGATTTACGAGATGGACAATTACTGCCGGGCATCGTAAATAACATTACCAATTTTGGATGCTTCGTAGATATTGGCATCAAAGAAAGCGGACTCATTCATGTTTCAAATCTTTCTGATAGTTTCGTAAAAGATGTTAATGAACATGTACAGCTGCAACAGCAAATCATTGTTAAGGTTCTATCTGTTGATATTCCTAGAAAACGGATTCAATTGGCCTTGCATAAAAAATAATAAGTGCTATGTTGAAAATAGCCTATCATCCCATTTACAAACACCCCTTGCCAGAAGGTCATCGCTTTCCGATGCTGAAGTATGATTTGCTGCCCAAACAATTATTACATGAGGGTACTTGTATGGAGGAAAACTTTTTTGAACCTGCCATACCCAATGACAAGTACATTGTTGCAGTTCACGACCCTGAGTATTTTTATGATTTATTGAATATTAAGATTCCACCTAGGGAAGCTCGGAAAATAGGTTTTCCGTTAACAGAAAGTTTGGTCCATCGCGAACGAATTATTGCTGATGGCACGATGAAGGGCTGTAAATACGCCCTGGAGTACGGTATTGCAATGAATATAGCTGGCGGCACGCACCATGCTTATACCAATCGTGGCGAAGCTTTTTGCATGTTGAACGATCAGGCTATAGGAGCCAGATACCTTCAAGCAAAAGGAATGGCCAAAAAAATTCTTATTGTAGATCTAGATGTACATCAAGGTAACGGCACGGCCGAAATCTTTCAAAACGATGCTTCTGTTTTTACCTTCTCGATGCATGGTGCAAGTAATTATCCGTTTAAAAAAGAAACTTCCGACCTGGATATTCCTCTTGAAAAAGGCTCAAATGATACTGCCTATTTATCCATTCTAAAAGAAATACTTCCCAAATTAATCAATACAGAAAAGCCCGATTTTATTTTTTACCTCTGCGGTGTAGATGTAATTGCAACTGATAAATTAGGAACCCTTGGCATGAGTGTTCAAGGTTGCAAAGAGCGAGATGCCTTTGTTTTAGAAACTTGCCTCAAGCTTCAAATTCCTGTACAATGTAGCATGGGCGGGGGCTATTCTCCAAATATTAAAACTATAGTTGATGCCCATGCCAATACCTTCCGATTAGCGCAACAGATTTATTTTTAACAAATCATTTTATTCAAAAAAAGCTTCTCAGGTTTTGAGAAGCTTCTTAATATTTTATCCCCTCAGGGAAAGTTATTTAAAAAATCAGGTAGGTACTTAAAACTAACAACGAAATTAATATTCCAACAGCCGTAGCATATTTCCAAGGAGTCGTATCAATAACATCTGTAACCTGAGGTTTATATTCGTCTTGTTTCGGTTTTATAGCACCAACAATAAGCATTATTATAATATTCACCACAAAGAGAATACCCATAATGTGTAAAAAGTGAGGATAGGCTTCCGCTTTAATTACAGCCAACTGATCCGCATCTGTAATTCCTGCCGCATTTGCCTGAGTCATTGCGGACTCTACCATATTCGGACCAATTCCTAACAAACTGATCAAATACATAATTACCCCTCCTATTAAAACGATCTTTGCACCTAAGGCTGGTACTTTTTTAGTTAGTACCCCAATAATAACTACTGCTAGAATCGGCACACTCAAACTACCTAAAGCCTGTTGAATATAAGAGAATAATCCGTCAGGCGCATATCGAATAAAAGGAGCTATAGACATGGAAACTACCGCCAGACCTAAGCCAAAACGTTTTCCTGCCTTTACAGCAATTTGCTCGCTTGCTTTGCGATTAAAAAATTTCTTGTACAGGTCAAAACCGAACAAGGTAGCACTACTATTCAATAAGCTATTGAAAGAACTCAAAATAGCACCGAATAAAACGGCAGCAAAGAAACCTAAAAGACTACCGGGTAATACTCTACGAACTAGTTCAGGGTAAGAGGCATCAGCGTCGGTCAATTCCGCACCAAACATATTGTACGCTATAATACCAGGCAGCACTACAATAACCGGAATCAGGAATTTTACAAAAGCAGCCAACATCATTCCTTTTTGCCCTTCTGCCAAACTCTTGGCTCCAAAAACACGTTGCAAAATAGATTGATTTGTACCCCAATAATACATTTGTGCAATCATCATTCCTGTAAAAATCGTACCCACTGGAATAGATGATGTAACATCACCAGTAACGTCAAACTTATCTTGATTTTCGATCCACAACTTTGAAAGCCCACCCATAATACTGCTATCATCACTAATCATTTTAAGTCCGAAATAAGGAATGAGCAAACCTCCAATTAATAGACCAATGGCATTTACTAAATCTGAAACAGCTACGGCTTTAAGCCCGCCATATATGGCGTATATAATTCCGATTAAACCAATACTCCAGACACAAATCCAATAGGCTGCGGTTTCAGAAACACCAAGCGTTTCGGGTAATTCAAACATGGTAATAAAAGCCTTAGAACCTGCGTATAAAATGGTCGGCAATAATACAATTCCAAAAGCGATCAGAAACAATACGGAAAGAATTGCTTTGGTATTCTCATCAAAACGACCTTCGATAAATTCAGGAATAGTCGTAATTCCCTTTTTCATATACTTAGGTAAAAACCAAACCGCTGTTATAATCATCGCTATGGCTGCAAGAGTTTCCCATGCCATAACCAGTATCCCTTCAGAAAAAGCTTGTCCATTTAAACCCACAATTTGTTCCGCAGATAAATTGGTCAATAATAAAGAGCCCGCTATGGTAAGTGCGCCCAAGCTACGGCCACCAAGGTAATAACCGTCAGCAGTACTTTCATTCGTACTTCTAGTTGAATACCAAGCAACTATTGCTACAAGAGCTGTAAAACCTATAAAACTGAGAATTGCAAGCATATGATATAATTTAAAATTAGTTGGTTATGGGTTATCTATTTCTTTGATGAATTTACAAGGATTACCTGCAGCAAAAACGTTAGGTGGTACATCTTTGGTAACTACCGATCCTGAGCCTATAACACTATTTTCACCTATAGTCACACCTGGGTTTATAATCGCCCCTGCACCAATCCATACGTTGTCGCCAATGCTAATGGGCTTTGCATACTCTTTTCCTGAATTTCGGGCTTCAGCTTCTAATGGATGTGTAGCCGTCATTATCATTACAGAGGGTGCCAGCATTACATTTTTACCAATATGCACAGGGGCAACATCTAATATAGTACAATCAAAATTTGCATAGGCATTTTCACCCCAATAAATATTGTACCCGTAATCACATTTAAAGGAATTTTCAATTAAAAATCGGTCTCCCGTTTCTGCAAATAGTTCTTTGAAAATATGTCTTCGTTGACGTTCTTTATCTTGTGGTATTTCTTCTAATTTTCTCAGCAGGGCTCGGGCATGAAGTCTCCCTCGCACCAACTCTTTATCCATTGGGTCATATAACATACCCTGAATCATTTTTTCCTTTTCAGTCATCTCTTTGAATACCCTTTATGCTTAAAGAAAGTGCTACAAGATAACATTTTGCACGAAATACCTAAGTGCTATTGCTACACTTTATCAGCGATTAAAATACCACAAGGAGGAATAGCTATTTCTATAAGCCCTTTTGCAAACGCTATCTTTGCGTTTGAAACTATATTTCCTTTGCAATCATAGACGTTGCAATTATAACTTCCGAGGTCTTGCGTATTGCGAATAGCTATTTGATTGGCAATTTGACCATTATGTATATGTATATGTTGATCTGGATGTTCTATTGTAGTAACCAATTCTTCGTAAACACCTATAATAGTTGTATCACCTTTAGACACTCTCTGAGTGGGATAATTCGCTAGCGGTTTGGATGGAACGAAATAACCATTCATTAAAGTATCCTTGTTCTCATTCCAATATTCTGTGTAAAATTTCACCATTTCAATATGCGAAGTAGGTGCATCTTGTAACCTAATAGATAATTGCGGTACTCCGAACAAAATATTAATCAATTGTAGTCCTGCTACTTCTACAGTTTCATCTTTATGCCAAGTAACCATATCGGCGTGCACTGCAGTGTCACCAGATAACATTCGAATATCTGCAATACGAATACGATTCATTACGGCATCACCTGGGCAGTCAAAAGCACGAAACATATTGCCAAACTTTCGCATGGCTGGACCCGTATATTTCTGACGAAATTCAATAAAGACATCTGATTTGATCGCTTTTAGCTGACTAATAACATCTGTTAATAAGCGATCTACAGCCTCGTTGATTGAGGCATAATCACGCCCATTATCTGCTCCTGAAGGCGTGTCTTTATAGTTGCGGAAATCATCAATAAAATCAAGTTTAAATCCGTCTAAATTCCAGTCTCTTAAAGCATTTGTATAAAGTTGAATTAAATGTGCTCTAACTTCAGGATAACGTGGGTCAAAAACAGGAGCCCAACGATGGTCTTCGGTCAAGAATTTTCCTTTAAATTTTTGATACGCCATTGATTTTTTTCCGCAAAAAGGTACTGAATACCAAATGGCCGCCTTCATTTGAGTAGCATGAATTTTTTTAATTAAAGCCCCTATTTCAGGAAATCGTTCTGGTTGCCAATCCCCTGTATAATCATACCCGCGATTAGAATCATTTGTTTGCCAACCATCATCAATTATTATAGCTTTATATCCTAATTGGTAGGCGCGTTGACATTCACTTACTAGAAGTTCTTCTTCTAAGTTTTGGTGAAACTGATACCAAGTAGAGTAAACTGGTTGTTTAGCAATATCTGGTACCATAGTAGGTTGTAGTGATTCAAAAGTTTCCCACCATTTAGATACATCCCTCAGGCAATCAGAAAAATGAATATTTCTAAAATCAATTCGCAATTGTGTTTTAAATCTTGTTAAGGGTTTTTCTTTTTCTTTAAAAAAAGTAACATGACAATAAAAATGATTGTCCTCTTCGCGAAGCAGCGCATTCATCTCTACTGTATTGATAGGATTAGCACATGAAAAAGTTATGACGTTCGCATCATTGTTTCCGAAAAGACTAATTACAGGAGCGTCGACAGAAATTCTAGATTCCATGTGATCTAACTCCCAATCAGCTTGAATGCGCTTTGAGAAATCTGTAGTTGGTTTCCAGATTCCTTTTACATTGATGTTCTTAATTTTCCATTTTAAGGATATCGCATTAGGAAATACTTCATTTTCAGCATCGACTTCAAAGTCAAATACATGAATCTTATCAGAAAACATAACTTCTCTTAAAGAAGTTTTCACATTAGAATCAGCACCCTCAATGCTAATTTCTATGGGTTCTTTTATGCGGGTACTTATCATTGGTGAGGAAATTTATGTATTTAGATTAGGTTGAGCAAAATAATGTTGTCGAATATAAGCAAGTCCTTTTAATTATTATGATATTCTATGCTATAATATCATAATATTGCAAAAAAGTAATAATTCAATAAGTCAAGTTCATTATTACTCTATATTTAGTATAACAGCCGAGAAAGTTATATGAACATAAAAGCCAAGTCATATTTAATCACTTGGCTTTTCAAACAACTTAAAATTTACTCAACTAACTCAACACAAAAATATAAATACTATGATATTCTATGCTACATATCAAAAATAACATAAATTTTGACATTACAATAATATTATCCCCTAAAAATTAGATTTACTCAATTTTTATGACTGTCCAAAAAGCAAGCTTTTTTGCAATAAACCAGAAATAAGTCATCACCTACATACCATCTATGATAAACTGATTCAAGCAGTCTTTAAAATAAGATCAGAAATATATATCTTATAATTAGGAGGCAATTTAATATTGAAATGCTAATTTTTTATCTTTTAATGTATTATATAAGTATTTTTATATTACATTTGACATAGTAGCATAGTGTATCATAGCATCATGATAAAATGCCCATTAAAATGTGTTGATTATTTCCCAACACTTTCGACATTAAGTAACTAACTTAAACTATTTAATTATGAAACAAAATCTTTACAAACAAAACAGGTTAAAGGCTTTCGGCTTTTTATTTGTTTTGGTATTCCTATTCGGAGTACAATCAATTTATGCACAGACCACAGTCACTGGTACTGTTTCTGACGAACAGGGACCTCTGCCCAGTGCTAGTATAGCGGTAAAGGGAACCTCTGTTGGTACTGTCGCTGATTTCGACGGAAACTATTCGATTGATGTCCCAGAAGGCGCAACGACTTTGGTGTTTTCTTATATTGGCTATGCGTCTACTGAAGTTGTAATTAATGGTCAAACGACAATTAATGTCGTGCTACAAGAAGATGCGCAGGCCTTAAGTGAAGTAGTCGTGGTAGGTTATGGTACGCAACGTAAAGCTGATCTTACTGGCGCCGTTGGCTCCATTGGTTCTTCTGACATTGTTACCAAACCACTAACGAGTCCTGATCAAGCCTTAGCAGGAACGATATCTGGTGTAAATATTACAAATCGTTCTGGAGATCCTGGAGCTCCAATTAGTGTACGTATACGTGGTATTGGTACACCTGGTGTAAATGATCCATTATGGGTAATTGACGGTGTGCCAATCGTACAAACGAATAATATTACAGTAAACACGTCTTCAACCACCGATTCAAACCCTTTAGCTGGCCTTAATGCTAATGACATTAAATCTATTGATGTTTTAAAAGATGCAGCCTCTACTGCAATTTATGGAGCAAGAGCTGCAAACGGTGTAATCATTGTCACAACTAAACGAGGTACAGCTGGTGATGCTAAGGTAACATACGATGGCTATGTGTCAAATGCAAGCTCAAGAGATCGAATAGATGTGCTTAATGTACAGCAATTCATTGATATACAAGGGCAATTAGGAAACGACTTCTCTTCATTCAGCGGAAGCCCTAACGTTGATTGGCAAGATCTCGTTTTTAAAAATGGATTAGTTCAAAACCACAACGTAACAGTAAGTGGAGGCAGCGAAAAAGCTAATTATTTTATTTCTGGCGGTTATTTAGATCAAGAAGGTATTGAAAGACAACAAGCTTTTTCGCGGTACTCTTTCAAAGCTAATTCTGACATTAAAGTTGGAAAGCGTTTAAAATTTGGTGAGTCAATTTTAATTAGCCAAACCGATCGTCAAGTACAAAGTGAACAAGGTATTTTTGCTGGCTTTAGATCTGCAGCCAATGCCCCATACTATCAACCATTCGGAGATGGTTCATTTGGTTATAATTTGATTAACCCTACAACCACTGGGGGTGCATCAGCAACCAATTATTTATTTAATACTGATGATCGTTTTACCAAAACTACAGTACAAACCAGAAAAGTACTAGGAAACTTTTATGGTGAACTCGGAATTATTGATGGATTGAAGTTAAGATCGTCGTTAGGTATTGATTACAACGTAGGTGTTGGTGAATATTTTACCAGCAGAGCAACATTAGCAAACCAAACAGGTTCTTCTCTTTTAGTGTCTTCAAGACCTATAGAATTAACATTAACCACTGCGGCAACGCTACAATATGACAAGACATTTGGTGATGGTGATCACAATATAGGTGCACTGTTTGGTTTTGAGCAGACCAAATTTAGATTTGATAAAGTGAGACTTCAAGGACGAGACTTATTTAATGAAAACTTTGCTTCAACTGGTAATGCTGTAGCTGGTGCCAATGAAGCAGATTTATGGACTCTTCAAGGCTGGTTAGGACGTTTAACTTATAATTATCAAGGAAAATATCTAGCCACTTTCAATGTTCGTCGTGATGCTACTTCTCGTTTCGCACCTGGCAATAGAGATCAAGTTTTTCCATCTGTTTCTTTAGGTTGGAGAATTACAGATGAAGATTTCTTTCCAGAAGAGTCTGTATTTGACGATCTTAAAATAAGAGCTGGTTGGGGTCAATCTGGAAACCAATTTACAGGTTTAAATTTCGCATTCCTCAGTGCTATAGATAATAATGTACGTTATGTAATAGGCGATGGACAGAATTCAGTTATTGCTCCTGCTCCTACTACCTTTGCTAATGCAGACTTAAAATGGGAAACGAGTTCTCAATTCGACATTGGTCTTGATGCAAGTTTATTAGATGGTAAGTTATCGGCAACCTTTGATTACTATAACAAAACGACTGATGATGTGCTTTTAGGTTTTCCACTGCCATTTGCATCTGGTTTCTTTTTACCAGCAGATGCTAACATCGGTCAAATCAAAAATTCAGGTATAGAACTTTCATTTAATTACGGTAATCAAATCGGCGATTTTAACTATAGTTTTGGTGGTAATTTAACTACCGTGAAAAATGAAGTCACAGATTTAGGTACTATTCCACAAATTATAAGTGGTATTGGTGGAGCACAAACGCATAGAACTATTGTTGGTGAAAGCCTTGGTCATTTCTATGGCTATAAAACCGACGGTCTTTATCAAAACGATGCCGAAGTTGCAGCGGCATTACCAGATGCTAATGGAACTCCTTCCCCTGGCGATATTCGTTTTGTTGATGTCAACGGCGATGGCCAAGTAAATGCTGATGATAGAACTATAATTGGAAGTCCATTCCCCGGATTTTTCTATGGCTTCAACTTCAATGCCGAATACAAAGGTCTTGACTTTGCTGTCAACTTTAGAGGTGTCGGCAACAAGCAAGTTTATAATTCTGCTAGAATAGGTCTCGAAGGTTTTACAGGAACTGGTAACTTTAGCACCCAAGTGCTTAATCGTTGGACAGCTGATGGTTCAACCAATTCTAGTTCTAGTCCAAGATTAGCTGTTAACGATCCTAATGGCAATAATCGCTTCTCTGATCGTTGGGTAGAAGACGCTGGTTATTTACGTATTCAGAACATACAAGTAGGTTATAGTTTATCACCTGATAAATTAAAATCTTGGAGTAAAGACTTTATTTCAAACATGCGTTTCTATATTGGTGCGCAGAACCTAGCAACCTTTACAAAATATTCAGGTTATGATCCTGAAGTTGGGCGTACGCAAAGTTTCCAGAAAGGTGATTTCACTTTGGCAACTGGTCAAGATGGTGGGGCCTCTCCACTACCTAGAATTATACAAGTTGGATGGTCAGTGACCTTTAATTAAAAAATAAATTGTAATGAAATATATTATGAAAAAAGCACAAATTTTAATTGCAGGTATATGCCTTATGGTTGGCGTATATTCGTGCAGCGATGAACTCGATCTACAGCCCTTGGATAGATTGACTGCTGATACATTTTATAAAACTCGAAGCGATTTTGATGGAGCAATATTTGCTTCCTATTCTTCAATTCAAGATTTATGGGGTACGAGTACAGAAACCCTCTCAGAAAGAGGCGAATTTTGGAAATTATCAATGGTCATTACGGATGATGTTGCTGCTGATGCTTTGACTTCTGATCAAATATCAAGAGATATTGATGCCTTACAAATAAGAGCAAGTGACGTTCCATACGCCGCTGCATATACACAACTTTACGAAGGTATTTATAGAGCTAATCTGGTACTCCAGAATATGGAAAACGACAATGAGCTTACAGCAGAAGACAAAACTGTTTTAGGTGCAGAAGCAAAATTTCTAAGAGCTTGGTTTCATTTTCAAGCTTTAAAAATGTTCGGCACACCGCCGGCAGCATTAGAAATTAAAGCAGGTATCAACGAGCAAGCATTACCAAATGCAACCCAAGACGCTTTATTTACTGCTATTCTTGCAGATTTTGCAGATGCCGCAGCAGGTTTGCCAGATTCTTGGGATAGTTCTAATACAGGAAGAGCAACGGCTTGGGCTGCAAGATCTTATATAGGGAAAGTCAATGTTTGGAAACAAGATTGGCCGGCTGCGATAACTGCCTTAGGTGATGTTGTGGATAATGGCCCATATATGCTAATGCCCGATTATGCAGATAATTTCAATTTTAATTCGGAAAACAATGCAGAATCTATATTTGAGGTTCAATATGGAGGTCCTTTTTCAGACGATAATCTGTGGGTTTTTGATGACACACACTCTGAAGACTTTAAAGCTTCTCAAGGTACTGGTAGAGGTTGGTATTGGGATGCTGGTAATGGAGCTCCTGCAGGAAAACTTGGTTGGTGGGCACCGACACAAGATCTTGTAGACGCCTTCGAGCCTGGTGATCTTAGAGCTGAATCTATTTTCTATCAAGCCGGTGATATGTATTATACTTATGATGGTGGCGGGCAACAAGAACTTGCCTATGATGACACTTGGTCTTCAACGGGGCTTACTTTGAAAAAGTATAGAGGTCAAACCAATACTGTAGCCGGTAATCATGCTCCTAATGGCCAAGCAGATTTCAACAATGAGCGTTGGTTTAGATTTGCGGAATTAAAATTACTTTATGCTGAAGCCTTGATTCAAGGCGGTGGTGATTTAGGTATTGCTGTACAGCAAATTCAGGATATTAGAGATCGTGCTGGATTAACTGATCCTATGGATCCTGACCCTTTAACGGCAATGATGCAAGAAAAACGTATTGAATTAGCTACTGAACCCCATAGATGGTTTGATATTACTCGATGGAATATAGGTGCATCTGTTTTTGGTGCTGCTTGGGAAGATAGATTCAATGTATTTCCTTTTCCGCAATCAGAAATTGACCGTTCAAATGGGATGTTGAACCAAAATGCTGGTTACTAATTATTAAATACAAAACACTAATCATTTTATATTTATTAAAGGAATCCAATCTAATTTGTAAGGTTGGATTCCTTTTTTTAACCTCTTGTTTTTATCTTCGTTAAATGCGCTATTTCAACATTTTAAGAACCTTGTTAATTGCACTAAAAACGCTCTTGTTGCTCTTGGTGTTTGGTTGTTCTAATTCTCCAAGCACGCAATTTGCAGAACGCTACTCAAAAGATACCCGCATCTATTTTAATAACGCATTAGTTATTGGTGGAAACCCGAGCGTGCTTGAGTTCGAGTACATGTATAATGGGGCTGGCGTAGCGGTAGCAGACTTTGATAAAGATGGATTGCAAGATCTTTATTTCACTGGAAATATGGTTAGCAATGCGCTTTATAGAAATTTAGGCAATTTCAAATTTGAAGATATTACTACATCTTCTAATACGGGTACTACACACTGGTCAAACGGTGTAGCTATTACGGATATCAATCAAGATGGCTATCCTGATATTTATATCTGTAGAGGAGGTCCAAGAGGCTCAACTGGGGTCGAAAGAGCCAATTTATTATTCATAAATAATGGAATGAAAGATGGTAAACTGTCATTTCGTGAAGAAGCGAAAAAATGGGGATTGGCAGACGAAAGCTATTCCGTTCAAGCCAATTTTTTCGATTATGACGGTGATGGTGACCTAGACATGTACTTGTTAAGCAATGCTCTTGTTGATTTTAATCGCAACACGTCTCGACCCAAAGATCGAACAGGGAAAGCACCATCAGCAGACAAGCTCTTTCGCAATAATGGCAATCAAACCTTTAGCGATGTTTCTAAAGAAGCTCAAATTCTTATTGAGGGTTTCGGTTTGGGAGTTGAAGTATGTGATATGAATGTAGACGGTTGGCCCGACGTATATGTTTCTAATGACTTTCTTACAGACGATTTTTTATACATCAATCAGAGAGACGGAACCTTCAAAAATCAAATTTCAGAATACATGCAACATCTAACCTTTAATGGTATGGGTAACGATATTGCTGATATCAATAATGATGGGTTAATGGATGTTGTCGTATTAGATATGTTACCACCAGATAACAAAAGGTGGAAGCTTACAATGATGGGTAATAATTATGATGAATTTCAAAACGCAAGAGCTGATGGTTACCAACCCCAATATATTCGAAATACGCTTCAAATTAATAATGGAAATGGCACCTTTAGTGAAATAGGTCAGGCCGCTGGTATCTCAGCCACTGAATGGAGTTGGAGTGCCCTATTTGCTGATTACGATCATGACGAGCAAAAAGATTTATTTATAACGAATGGTTATCGCCAAGATATTACGAATCTAGATTTTATGGTTTACGGTAATAAAGTTCTTACCATGGGTACCGAAGAAGCGAATCGCAAGCAACGTTTAGAAGCGCTAAATAAACTACCGGGTATAAAACTACCTAACTATATGTTCAAAAATTCTGGCAATCTTCAATTTGAAGATATTTCTCAAAAAGCAGGGTTTACAAAACCTACTTATTCCAATGGCTCTGTATATGCAGATTTAGATAATGATGGTGATCTAGATCTAGCAATTAACAATATTGATGATCCCGCAGGGATATTTGAAAATAATATGAAGGTTGATAGTGCTAATTTCTTCATCCGATTCCGTTTCGAAGGAGAAGTTCCGAATATAGAAGGAATAGGCAGCCAAGTTGAAATATTCTATAATAACCGTATGCAAAAACAATATTTTACCCCGTACCGAGGGTATTTATCTACTGTTGAACAAGCCCTGCATTTTGGTATGGGAAAAGTGTCATCAATTGATAGTATGAAGGTGACGTGGCCCGATCGAACCATACAAGTTCTATATAACCTAACGACTAATAAAGAAGTTGTACTATATCAAAACCAAGCTACTTTAAGGAATAAAAAAGAAGAAAAAACCAACCCAACCCTATTCAAAAAAATTGACAGTATTGGTCTAAAGTTTAAACATCAAGAAGATGAGTTCGTTGATTACAAAATTCAGCCCTTATTACCGCATATGCATTCAAAAAATGGCCCAGGGATAGTAGTCGGTGACATCAATGGTGATGGGTTAGACGATATGTATATAGGGGGTGCTGCAGGTCAAGCTGGCGTATTGAAAATTCAGCAAGTCAATGGCTCCTTTCTTGAGCAAACCTTTACAGATAGTGAATATGAAGATATGGGTGGGCTTTTTTTCGATGCTGACGGCGACGGAGATCAAGATTTATATGTCGTCAGTGGCGGTTCTTCGGCAGAGACTCAAAGTGCTTTATACAAAGATCGGCTGTACCAAAATAGTGGTTCGGGCACCTTCCAAAGAGTAGCTGCTTTTTCACAATCAAATGTGAGCGGTTCAACAGTAATCGCCGCAGACTATGACAAAGACGGAGACTTAGATCTTTTTGTTGGAGGTAGAATTCGCCCCGGAGAATACCCATTATCGCCTAAGAGTGTTTTGCTTAAAAATGAAAGCTCACCTGCTGCTATAAAATTCAAAAAAGATCACCAAGCAATTGCAAGTGAATTTGATGAATTAGGCATGGTAACTTCGGCACTATGGACAGATTTTAATAATGATACATGGCCTGATCTCATAGTCGTTGGTGAATTCATGTCCATTCGATTTTTTCAAAATACTTCAGGAAAGCTAAAAGAAGTTACCCAAGAAACAGGTTTAGTGCATACTAACGGTTGGTGGAACAGTATAAATTCTGGTGACTTTGATAATGACGGTGATATGGATTACATTTTAGGAAACTTAGGACTGAACAGTAGGTTTAAAGCGAGTGCCGAAGAACCTTTATGTATATATGCCAATGATTATGATAAAAACGGTCAAATAGACCCTGTAATGTGTTATTATGTGGATGGTGAAAACTATATTGCCCATTCAAGAAATGATCTTATTGATCAGATTAATGCCATGCGAGTTCGTTTCCGCACGTATTCGGACTATGCCAATGCTACCTTTGAAGATTCATTTACCAAAGAAGAAATTGCAGCTGCACTTGTTGTTAAAAGCGAAACATTCGCAAATAGTTATTTAGAAAACCTCGGTAGTGGTAAATTTAAATTGGTTGAATTACCAAGAAACACACAATTTGCTCCAATTTACGGAACAACAATTGGAGATTTTGACGCTGACGGTAATTTAGATGTACTGGCGGTTGGTAATTTCTATAGCAGTGAAGTTTTTTCAGGACAATACGATGCATCAATTGGATGGTTTTTAAGGGGTGATGGAACAGGAAATTTCGAAAATGTGAATGTAAATTCTAGTGGTTTTTTTGTTAACGGAGATGCAAAGGCTCAGACAAAACTTTTGACTGACTCGCAAGAAATATTTGTTTCTAGTATAAATAATGGAGCTTTAAAAACCCATGTCTTACCTATTCAACAAAGACATATTTATACTTTAAAAAAAGGAGAGGTGGCCGCTTTAATCAAATTTGACGATAATAAAATTCAAAGGCGAGAATTTCATTTTGGTTCTGGTTATTTATCCCAAGAAAGTCGAAAATTAATAATTCCCGAGAATGCCGTAACTGTGCGTATAATAGATAATAAGGGTAATGAAACCGAAATTTTTACAAAACAATGAAAAAATTAGGCCTCATATTCGGAATCGCTACGGTTCTATTTTCTTGCGATAACAAAAAATCAGAGCGTTTTCATTTATTAAGTCCAGCTGAAACAGGCATCCATTTTAATAATCAAATTATTGAAAATGATAGTGTCAATGTCTTTCAATATATGAATGTATATACTGGTGCTGGGGTCGCCGTTGGTGATATAAATAACGACGGTTTAGTAGATGTGTATTTTAGTGGGAATATGGTGTCTGGTCGCTTATACCTCAACCAAGGCAATTTAAAGTTTAAAGACATTACAGAGCAATCAGGTCTCTTAAATTCAAGTTGGGGCACGGGCACAAGCATGATTGATATTAATCAAGATGGCTTTCTTGACCTTTATATAAGTGTATCTGGTGGCGCTCCTGAAGAGCAACGTGCGAATTTGCTTTATGTCAATAATGGTGACATGACCTTTACAGAAAAAGCTAGGGATTATGGCATTGCAGATACGCGACAATCCATGCATTCTGCTTTTTTTGACTATGACAAAGACGGAGACTTAGATCTCTATCTTTTAGTAAATCCGGCAGCTTACGAACATAAGGTAAACTCTAGTAGTCCACGAAAATTGGATGGAACAGGTATAAGCAATGACCGCTTATATCGAAACGAAGGCAATGGCACATTTACAGATGTATCACTCGATGCCGGTATTCTTATCGAGGGTTATGGTTTGGGAGTCGGCATTTCTGATATTAATGATGATTCTTGGCCAGATATTTATATCTCTAATGATTTTATAGGCAATGATATTTTGTATATCAATCAAGGCGACGGAACATTCAAAGATGAAATTGAGAACTACTTAAATCATACTTCGTATGCTGGTATGGGTAATGCCATAACTGATATTGACAATAACGGCAAGCCAGATATCATGGTTCTTGATATGCGACCAGAAGATAATGAGCGCCAAAAACGTATTATTTCTTCCACTGGTTATGATCGCTTTCAAATGATGTTGAAAGCCGGATACCATCCGCAATACAGTAGAAATACGTTACAGCTTAATTTAGGACAAGGAAAGTTTGGTGAAATTGGCAATATGGCGGGTTTAAGTAGTACCGATTGGAGTTGGAGCGCTCTTTTTGCAGATTACGACAATGATGGATATAAGGACGCCTATATTACCAATGGCTTTTTGAGAGACTTAGGTGACCTTGATTACATTCATTACCAAGGCATCTATGATAACCCTTTAGGAGAATGGGATGTCAAAATCAAACAAAAGTTAAATTCAATTAAAGCCTTACCTCCAGCAAAAATTAATAATTACGCCTACAAAAATAAGGGTGATACAACTTTTGAAAAAGTATCTGAAGACTGGGGAATTACCGTTGCTAGCTGTTCAAATGGGGCGGCCTATGTAGATTTAGATAACGATGGCGATTTAGATTTAGTAGTAAATAATATAAATCAACCCGCCTTTGTTTATGAAAATAGAAATCCTAAAAGCAATTCCAATAATTATTTGCAAATAATATTGCACGGTAAGCAAGGTAACTTACAAGGTATTGGTTCAAAAATTAAAGTAAGTACCAAAACCTCAAATCAGTATGCACAGCACTTTCTCAGTACGGGTTACGAATCAAGTATTGATTCAAAAATTCATTTTGGTTTAGGGCAAGAAACAGAGGTGGAAGTTGTTGAAATATGGTGGCCTGATAATCAGTATCAAAAACTTGAAACGATACCATCTAATCAAGTATTGCAAATTAATTACGACAATGCTTCTTCTGAAAAAGCACTTAACCAAAGTAGCACTACAAAACCTTGGTTTACTGAAACTACTATCATTTTAGACACCATCTTTCAACATGTCGAAGATGACTTTGTAGACTTTAAATTACAACCTATACTACCGCACATGCACTCTAGAAATGGTCCTGGTGTTTCTGTTGCTGATATAAATGGTGACGGCCTTGAAGATTTTTATGTGGGTGGTGCCGCAAATAACTCAGGTGCGCTATACATGCAAAATAAAGAGGGTACTTTTAATTATTCCAAGAGCTCTTTTGAATCTGGCCCTGAAGATATGGGGAACCTCTTTTTTGATGCGAATAATGACGGACATTTAGATTTATATATTGTAAGTGGTGGCGCTCAATTAAATGATTCAATAGTATATCAAGACCATATCTATATAAATGATGGCCTAGGTAATTTCATCAAATCGAATATTTTGCCTGAAATTAAGAGTAGTGGGTCTACTGTAAACGCGGTTGATTTTGACAAAGACGGGGATTTAGATTTATTTGTCGGTGCTCGTGTGAACCCTGGCAACTACCCCATGCCTGTTAAAAGTTATTTGTTAGAAAATAAACTCAATGAAAATGGAAAAGAAAAGCAGTTCAAAGATATAAGTGACCAAATAAATGGCTGGGATCAATTAACGATGGTGACTTCTGCATTATGGACAGACTATGATAATGACGGATGGCTCGATTTAATTGTTGTTGGTGAGTTCATGGCCATTGAATTTTTTCATAATAACAAGGGTAAGCTTGAAAGAGCAACCCATTTAACGGGACTAACAAAAACGGAAGGTTGGTGGAATAGTATCAATGGGGGAGACTTCGATGGTGATGGAGACATAGATTATATACTAGGTAATTTAGGTCAAAATCACAAATTCAATGCCTCGTCGGAAGAACCTTTATGTATTTATGCCAATGATTTTGACAAAGATGGTAATATAGATCCTGTGATGTGTTATTATAACAATGGCGAAAATTACATTGCACATTCAAGAGATGAATTAATCAGTCAAATAAATGCAATGCGTTCTCGATTTAAAACCTATAAATCTTATGCTGAAACATCCTTTGAAAAATCGTTTCTTCCTCAAGAACTTCAAGAGTCTTATGTAGTAAAAAGCCATACCTTTAATAGTAGTTATTTAGAAAACCTAGGCGATGGCACCTTTAAACTTAGTGTTTTGCCAACAATGGCTCAAATGGCGCCCATAGAAGGCATACTTATAGAAGATTTTAATAATGATGGTTTTGAAGATGTTATTTTAACGGGCAACTCTTATGCTACAGAAGTGGCAACAGGAAGATACGATGCACTTAAAGGCATGGTATTACAAGGAAATGGAAATGGCTCTTTTACCGTTCTTCCCTTAGAAAAAAGTGGTTTTGTAAACGATCATGACGGAAGCGGTTTAGCTACAATTCGCAATGTTAATGGGGTATCATACGTAATTGCGGCAAATAATAATGGCCCCCTAAAAATTTTCGCCAACAATGCATATAAAGAACGAATTCCAAAAATAAATGCCGAAAAGGGAACACAGTTTGCCACTATTTATTTCGATAATGGCAAGCAAGTAAAAAAAGAGTTTTATTGGGGGTCGGGCTACCTTTCAAGTAGCACCCGAAGTATTCTAATACATGAACATATTAAAGAAATTAAGTTTAGCGATGCAGAAAAAACGAAAACAGTTTATACAAAAAGTGAAATTCAATAGCCTTATAGGCCTATTTATTCTTTTATTTTCGGCTTGTGGTTCAAAACATAATCAAGAAGGTCTTGACACTTATTTTGAAGATAGCTTGAGTCGGTATAATAGAATGTTAACGGACGTAATTGTCGCAGATATTTTTACCCCTCCGGTAGCTAGTAGAATATATGCCTATAGCAATATCGCAGCCTATGAGGGCGTACGATTCATGGAAAAAGATAGTCGCTCTTTGAGCGGTCAATTACATCATTTAACTATAACTACAAAACCTGATCCGCAGAAATCATACTATTACCCATTAACTTCGTTAGTTGCATTTACAGAAGTCGCTAAACCATTAGTTTTTGATCTAGAGCGCATGGAAAAAATGCAAGAAGACTTACTACGGGAAATTCAAGATATCGGAATTGATTATGACATTTTTAATAATTCCGTAGCATTAGGCAAGAGTATTGCAAAAGAAATATTACTACGCGCGAGTACCGATGGTTATTTACGAAGAACGGCATTGCCTAGATTTAGTGTCACTGACGATCCTGGTCGTTGGCGCCCCACTCCACCTGATTATATGGAGGCTATCGAACCGCATTGGAGAACAATTAAACCTTTTGTTATAGACTCGGCCGGACAGTTCGACCCTGGCTTACCAACGGCATTTGATCTCTCTGAATCTTCTCAATTTTACAAAGAAGCGATAGAAGTATATGAAACCGTTCAAAATTTAGATACCGCGCAATTGAACATTGCAAAATTTTGGGATTGCAATCCTAATATTTCTACTACGAAAGGACATGTCATGTATTTTCAACAACAGATTTCGCCTGGGGGACACTGGGTTCATATTACAGCCCAAGTATTGGAAGAGCAGAAAGCTCCTCATGTAACATCAGCTGGGGCTCTTGCAAAAGTCAGCGTTGCAATAGCTGATGCATTTATAAGTTGCTGGGATCAAAAATATAAAAGTAATTTAACCCGCCCCGAGACATTTATTAATGAAAATATTGACCCTGACTGGGCACCAGTTTTACAAACTCCGGCTTTTCCTGAGCATACCTCAGGACACAGTGTGGCGTCAGCAGCAGCAGCAGCTGTCCTAACCAATATTTTTGGTAATAATTATGCCTTTGTAGATGCTACCGAAGTGCCTTATGGCCTTCCTGTTAGAAGCTATCAATCTTTTAATCAAGCGGCTGAAGAAGCCGCTGTTAGTAGATTATATGGGGGCATACACTACAGACCCGCTATTGAACTTGGGGTAGCTCAAGGAAGACAAGTCGGTAACTATATACTCCAAAAAGTTCGCTTGAGATAATTAAAGTGAATTACGCTTCATTAGATTTAAGGGCACTATGGTTTGCACTAGTTGTTGATTTTTTACGTAGTTAGCGGCTCCCTTTGCCATTTCCTTAAAATCAGAAGAAATGGTAGTTATTCCCCCAAAAACAATCTCTTTTACAACATGATCATTATGTGATAGTATGCCTACATCCTTGCCTATTACATATTCATTATTACGACAATCGCGAAGCACTTCCCATAAATGTGTGTCGCTGACGAAAAAATACAATCTTCCTTTTTTTACGGTTCCAGACTTGTATTCTTTTACCACCTTAGCTTCAATTTCGTAATCAGTAATAAAGCGGTTAAAGGCCTTTAAAATACCATCAGGATAATCTCGATTATCAGAAAAGAAAAAAACGAATTTTTTGTACTTCCTTATTCTTGGCAGCAATTCTACTAACTTGTTATATGTTGCTTCTTCAAATTCTTGAGAAATAAAAGAATACTCATTAGGCATCGCCAAAAAACGATCAATAATCAATAATTTCTGAAAATCAATACTCTTTAAAAGAGGTGGTACGGCTTTATTGGGAATAGGTGCAACTACATACATCCCATATTTTCCTCTTATATTATTAAATACAGTTTCGAAAATGGCCAAATTATTATGATGAAAAAATACATCAATCTGAAAACGTTTTCCTAATTCCTTTCGAAAAGTGTTATAAAATTCTTCTTGAAAGCGCTGAAAAGAAAATAACAACAAGGCGACTTTTAAAGTTACTTTGGTTTCCTGACTAATAATATAGTAGCCTTTTAATTTTTTTGATTCTACTAAGCCTCGATGTTTTAGTTCTTCATAAGCCTTCACAATTGTTTTTCTTGCGAAGCCTACGTCACTTACCATCTGATTAATGGAAGGTAACTGATCGCCAACCTGCAAAATATCAGCATCAATAGCCTCTATTACACCATGAACCAGTTGTTCATGTTTAGAAAGCGTATTTATATCGCTTAAACTCTTTATCTTACTTAATAATGACATTCGAATTGTTTTTAGGGAAACAGAACAGTGTATAGGGCTTTTATTGAATGTGGTGAAAATACGAAATAAATAAAATAAGTCACTTTGCCTCAAAGCCTTAAGAACGTAAAGTCAGTATTTTTATTATTTGTATCTTGAATACAACTTGTTGTTGGGGTTCAAAATTGAATGTATTACGCCCAATAACATTTAACAAGTTTCAATATACTATTTAGTAATCCTGATATTAAATAAAGTAGTACGCCGTATTTTGAGCTACTTTCGAGCTATAATTGATGGCCCTAATAGTAAGTATGGATTTAATCATTACGCTATTCCAACACCTATGAAAACTCTATTTACTTTTTTTACTTTCCTCTCTTTAAGCTTTATTCATGCACAAACACAGGGTGATACTGTAAGTCCACTGTTATTAGAAGATTCGGCGCAAAATCAGGGTATGTCACCGGAGCGATTAGCCCGTATAGATGCTATGCTTAAAGATGCTATTGTCGAAGATCAAATTCCAGGTGCTGTTGCTCTTATAGCTAGAAATGGAAAAATCGTTTTTCATAATGCTTACGGTTTTGCAAGTAATTCTTTAGAAACGAAAATGGAGAAAGATGCTATTTTCAGAATAGCCTCACAAACCAAAGCAATTACCTCAACTGCGGTGATGATGCTTTGGGAAGAAGGAAAATTTCGATTAGACGATCCTATTTCTAAATACATTCCTGCTTTTGGTAAAGCACAGATTTTAGATACCTTCAATGAAACTGATTCCACCTATACCACGAAACCTGCCAAAGATCAAATTACTATTAGAGATTTAATTACACATACCTCAGGTATTGGCTATGGCGTTATTGATGGTGATGCCCGTATTAGAAAAATATATGCTAAAGCGGGTATTACCGATTTGTTTACTACAGCGAATATTACGATTGAAGAAAGTGTAAAAAAGCTTGCCAAGCTACCGCTGCATCATAATCCTGGTGAGAAATTTACGTATAGTGAGGGACTTGATGTTTTAGGCTATTTCGTTGAAGTAATTTCAGGCATGCCTTTTAATCAGTTTTTACGAAAACGCATATTTGATCCGTTACAAATGAATGACACCTGGTTTTATCTACCCGAAAACAAACATAAGCGATTAGTAACTGTACAACAATTACAAGAAAACCAATGGAAAAAATACCCCATCACTTTTTACGATACCGATTACCCTATAACGGGGGCCAAACTCTTTTTCTCAGGTGGCGCCGGCTTGTCAAGCACAGCCAAAGACTACGCAACATTCCTTCAAATGTATTTAAATAAAGGCGAACTAAATGGGGTTCGAATTCTAAGCAGAACTACTGTTCAAAGTATTATGGGGAACCAAATCGGAACTATTTGGGATGGTGGAGCAAAACACCATGGCTTGGCTTTCGCTGTTGTAAATGATCACGGGCAAGATCTCGGTGGTGAAGGAAGTACAGGTACTTTTGATTGGGGTGGTTATTTTAATACTCAATATTTTGCTGACCCCCAGGAACAGATCATAGGCGTATTAATGAAGCAAACACAAGGAGTAACCAGTGATCAAACAGGTTGGAAATTTAGACAAATGGTTTTTGCTGCGGTAAATGATTAAATATGTCAGTTCATTTTATTTAGAACTTATGATGTTTTAGTATTTGATTTATTGCACTACAGGTACTATATTTAAAATTGCATTCGTATTAATCGACCATAAACATGCCTCTGAAATATTACTTCCTTATAGTATTGCTTATACCCTTGGCAGGCTTAGGTCAAATATTTAAAACAGAACAAGGGGACTTAAAAGCTATTGCTGGAGTTACTCGTTATAATATAGAATTCGAGTATGATGAGAATCTTATCATTCCTAAGTATGCTTCTGAGCAGGAATTTCTACTACAATACGCAGCCAAAAAAGAAAAAAAAGAAAAAGGTTCTGGTGAAACCTTCAAAAACATGTGGTTCTCAAATCGTAAAAAATTATTTGAACCTAAATTCATTCAAGAATTTAATTTTTTCAACCTAAAAGAAAAGCAAGTTACTGTCGCCAAAAACGTATCAGATGCTGAATACACCCTTGTGGTAAGAACATCATTAATTGACCCCGGAAATAGTAATTTCTTCTGTAAAAAAGATGCACGATTAGAGGTGACTATTCACATTTACAAATCGGATGCTACCAATACGATTTTATATCGTACTGAAATGGTAGACGTTCATAGTAGGGGAGCAAGCAAAAAAGATTATGATCGAATTATGTCAGCATACGCTGAATTAGGTCGCGGTTTGTCTAAACACTTATCACGAAAAACCTGAGACTTTTATTTGTTAACCACAACGCTTTCAATACTACTAAAGTAAACTTCTGCTAAGCTATTACAGCTTAGGAAATGCGGAGTCATTTCATAGCAAACATTCTTCATAAATGCTCAATATTCAAGCACAACTTAAAGCAGTACCTCTTTTAATTATCTCAAAACGACCGTCGAACTGTACAAATTGTACAGTTCAACACCCTAATCATTAATTATTGAAGCTTTAATTTTAGGCGCATGAATATCAAATAAATTAATTCAGCCCACTAATTTAAAATCGCCAAAATTCGTATTCGTTTGATAATCAGTTAATAAAAGCTATTTTCATAATACTAAATATTATTTTTGTGCGTTTTTTCTTACAATAAGAAATGAATAAGAATGATGTATTCGTGCTTTTTGGAAACAAAAAAAGTCTAGAAAACTATAGTTTATGTATAGATCAATTATTACAACATAGTCCAACGATTGATTATGTTGTTAAACACTATACAGTTTCAGACTATGAAAATTCTAAAGATTTTATTACAACCCGAAATCTCTATCAAGAATTTGTTTTTATATCGCAACGGGAGTTCGATATAATATTTCATCACTTATGTAGTACAGCTAGAATGTTTATGAAAACATACCTATGAGTTACACTCTAATGATTTAAACCTAAAGACTTCCCTCCCCACGTGTATGCGCTCATTAAACATCCTTATTGTAGACGACCACCCGCTAACTTGTCAAGGGTATAGTATTATACTGAATAATGCTGTAGACGAAGGGCAGCTGCCTGAAATGAATATTGACACGGCTTTTACCAGTCACGAGGCTTACATCAAATTAAAGGAGCTACAAAGTAATGCCAAAAAGTATGATATTTTATTGCTAGATATATTAATTCCTGTTTCCGAAAAAGATAAGATTTATTCTGGCGAAGACTTAGGTCTTCTGGTGCGAAAACTAAGTCCTCAGGTCAAAATTATTGTGCAAACAGGCCTATTAGATAACCATTTGCTGTATAGTGTATTTACAAATTTAAATCCAGAAGGAATTATAATAAAAAACGATTTAGACGAAGTTACTTTTGTACAAGCCATTAACGCTGTATTGGCTAATGTACCTTATTATAGCAATACCTTTGTGAAATTAATTCGGAATCAGTTTCCTAAAAAATATATCTTAGATGCTCATGATAGAGAACTATTGTACTTGCTTTCTAAAGGGGTAGCTTCTAAAGATATTCCTAAATACATTCCGTGGTCTTTATCTAAAGTTGAAAAGCGCAAACGTTTATTACGTAAAAAATTAGGCGTTGAAGATAAAAACGTGCTTAGTTTAATTAATAAGGCTAAAGAAGCAGGGTTTCTTTAGCTACCATAATTTAGACGATAAAAAAAGGAGGAGCCTCAGTCGGACTCCTCCATTCTACTTAACAATTTATTTCCCAAGCATTAATAGCTCATTACACTTGATTTCGGTTATGAATCGTTTCTCTCCTTCCTTTGTTTCATACGAGCGATGAATTAATTTGCCTTCTACGGCTACTTGTTTGCCCTTGGTGAGATAGTTCTCTACTATTTCTGCAGTCTTACCCCAGGCTACTACATTATGCCATTGGGTATCTTCAACTTTTTCACCTTTGGCATTTCGATAACTATCTGAGGTAGCTATTGAAAATTTGGCGAGTTTTGTGCCACTTTCTAAGTTTACAATCTCAGGGTCTTGCCCTAAGTTTCCAATCAACTGTACTGAATTTCTAAGTGCGTTCATAATATTTAATTTTTGCGTTAAACAGTTAATACTACCAAGCCACTCTGACTTGACAGGGCAAACTTAAATTGATTATCGAATTTTAATCGTAAGTTAAATAATTACATATGTTTGTATTCGTTTATAATCATTTGAAAATGTTTATTTTACTTACTATCAGGTAACTATATATTAGTTTACACCCAGAAGTAAAGTTGATTTTCGGGTGCCATACCCTTATTTTTTGGCATCTATATACGTGAAGGGACAAGAGTAAAATGTATTTTATCAAATTCCTAGAGCGGAATTTTTTTTCTGAATCTGTTTGTAATTTCAATAGCACTAATTCGCTATGTATCAACTACAGGCATTCTGCCATCCTCGACAATGGATTATTAAACAGAAGCAATAATAAAGTATGAACGTGCGCTAGTCTTATTGTCGACGACTAATTATTTGCGCTTTTCTTTTTTGGAACTGATACTTTGAGTACATCATCTAAAGTTGTATTTATTTTCAACTTCTTCTCGTACTTCTTAGCGCGTTCCTTTTCTGCTTTGGTTTTCTTTTCTTTTGACATTATTTTAATATAAAATCAGAGTGTTCAATGAATTTTTGTTTTATATGGTTACCCATAGGATATACATAAACTAAGATCCCTTCTCTCCTGACTAACTTCATTGGAGATACGAAATCCGAATCACCAGCAACTAAAACAATTTTATTTATTGTATTTCTTCCAGCCATCCAAGCCATATCAAGACCGATTTTCATATCAACCCCTTTTTGCCTAAAATCTGGCTTCACTTTTTTAGATTTATCCTTTGCATCAATTTTCCATCCAGAAAAGGATAGCTCTCCAAGCCTTAAGGCGAATTGATCAATATTTGCTAAACTATAAATAAATGAATGCTGTTGTTTGTAGATATAACTTTTGCTAAAATCAATTTTCTTTTTTCCGCTAGCATCAGAAATAGTCTTTGAAAAAGGAAGGCTATCGTAGTAATAACTCCTAAATAGAATGTCTTCTGAATTTATGCCAGATTTTGCATTTATTTTGGTGACGATATCTTTAATCAAATCCTCAACATCTTTCTTAACTGGGTACTTCCCCTTATTAAGTAACTTAAACCTTTGAATAAAAAACCCTCCGTCAATTAAAATAGCAACCTTGTTTACTTTGCTCATTAATACAATTTATAAAGCCATCTCTTTCGAGATGGCTTATTTAAGCCGACCTATCGGCAATCGGATTTTTTGTAATTTGCCAGCCTACTGGCATCGGATTATAGCCAAATATATAAATATTTGGCAAATAGTGGTAAATTTTACCACTATTTAACTTTAATAACTCAAAAAGCATACCATTATTGCGTTAGAATCTTATAAGGCAAAACACTCTCCGAACCTTCCAAAAACTGATTAAACCGCTCATTTGAAGTTAAACTACGATTATTGAACCTAGCTGCGTATTCATCTAAATAACGGCTGATATGCTTATCAGATACTTGATGATACACTCCGTACAAACCACGCTTTAAAACGCTCCAAAAGTTCTCTATGGTATTGGTATGAACCTGACCTTCAACATAGATGCTAAGTGAGTGCTTAACGTTATCGTGCTTGTAGGTTTTCTTCAACTGCTTGTACGCTGCTGCTTCATCTGAATAAATAGTACTATCAGCAGGCACATGAGTTTTAACGAAGTCTACCATATTGCGGGTAGTCTCTCCATCAACATATTTCAAAGCTACTTTACCGTTTCGCTCAATGATTCCTAAAATTGCTTTTTTAGGCGTGTATACCTTACCTTCGTTAGTAATTAAATTATGATCTCTTGAACGTCTTTTTGGAAAATGCTTGTTCTTCTCTTTTCCACCAACATATGTAGCATCTATTTCAGTAGCTTCATTTTCTCCTAACATTTGCGGAGCCTTCTCTCTTAGCATTTCTCTAATTCTATGAAGTACAAACCATGCTGATTTTTGGGTAATTCCTAAATCAATTGCAAGTTGTACCGAACTAATGCCTTTTTTGTGTTCCGTTGCTAACCATATAGCAGCGAACCAAACACGAAAAGGAATTTTAGAGTTTTCAAAGATAGTTCCAACCTTAACTGTGAATTTCTTATGACACTCTTTATCTGAACACTTATAACCCCTGTTAGTCTTGTAAGGTTTTAAAGACCCACAATGAGGACACGCAGGCTCACCTCCCCACCTGATTTGTTCGTAATACTCGATACAAATCTGGTCGTCTTTGAAATACTCTAAAAGATGTAAAAGTGATTTGAACTTCATAGTGGTTTAATTAGATATACAAATATAATGTTTGTCCCACTAAGTACCTAATATTATTGTTAATAATTACAAATATAAGAAGTTGTATATCAATTACTTACAAAGCGCATGACATTTTTTTTCAAGCGCATGACAATTTTTACCTACTTTTATATTCGTGGGATGGAATAAACCAAAATATTCTAAAAGAGCCGTTAACCGCGCAGGTGTTTCTTTAGTCAATGAAAGCTGTAGCGAAGTGGAACTAAACGAAGCTTTAGGCGTAATAAATAATTGGAGAACATCCCATCAATTTCCATTAAATACTTTTCAAATTCGATTACGTCGAGAAGCAAAAAAAATTGATGATAATTGTCTGATCGGTCAAAGAATAAAACGATTAAGTTCTATTAAATCAAAACTAGAACGCATACAGGGATTAAACTTAGCTCAAATACAAGATATTGGTGGATGTAGAGCTATAGTTAACAATATGACTGCGCTTAAAAATCTCACGGAAGTATATACTAGCAGATCATCAAGAGGATTGAAACACACATTGTTTTCAATGGACGATTATGTTTTCGATAAACCAAGATTTACAGGATATAGAAGTATTCATTTGGTTTATAAATACCAAAGTGATAAAAGTAAAATTTACAATAGTCTAAAAATTGAAATACAATTCAGAACTCTTTTACAGCACGCTTGGGCAACCGCAGTTGAAACTATTGATAGTTTTACTGGACAAAATCTAAAACTAGGTGGAGGCGAACAAGATTGGAGAAGGTTTTTCGCTCTTATGAGTTCGGTCATTGCATTAACAGAAGGCACTCCAGTTGTGCCTGATACTTCAAAAGAGCTTGAGCTATTAAGAAACGAAATTATAGTTTTAGAAAAAAAACTTGAAATAATAAACATGTTAGGGGGTTTTAATGCAGCCCTTCAGTTTACTGGAGAAGATCAATTTAAACGTGGAGGGTATTTTTTACTGACATTAGATACCGTAAAAAGAGTTGTTGATATAATTCAGTATCCTAGAAACTCTAAGGGATTAAAAGAGGCTTCTGAGAAATACCTAAAAGCCGAAAAAGACAATAGATTTACTACAAAAAACATTGTTCTTGTTACTTCAGACACATTAGACACCTTAAGATTAACCTATCCAAATTATTACGCGGATACCAGTAGATTTATTTCGATTTTACATGAAGTTATTTCTGGTACTGTTCAATTAAGTTTATTTCCCTAATAACATATAAAATGCTCATATTCCATAAGTTATTTAGGGCTTGTCCCTTCACGTATATAGATGCCTATTTTTTGGCATCTATATACAATGTGGGCGAGTAAAATCCTGTAGTTTATCAAATTCCTAAAAAGGAATTTCTTCTTTGGTTTCTTTGCTACAATAATATTACAAACCAATAATACAACCACAAGTCCCAACTATGCCGTAAGTGCATTCAACCAGGGGTTGCAATTGAGGAATAAACTCGTACAAGGGTGTGCATATGAGTATCGCGATAAGAATGGTAACAACCACCTTACTAAAAAGAGGCACTTTTCTAACTTCTATGTACTCCAGATTTAAGATGTCAAGGTTTTCTTGCATAGCCTAAATATAAAAAATACATTTCAAGAACAGTATTTTACTTAATTTAAACCTTGAAATGAAATTTGTACTAGCGCCTGATAAATTTAAAGGTTCCTTAACCGGACTTGAATTCTGCAATGCTGTGGAAAAAGGTTTGCGAATGCTATTTGCCGATCAAGCAGAAATCATAAAAATGCCCTTAGCCGACGGAGGTGATGGTACGCTAGCCACCATTAACCACTATCTCGAGGGGGAACGTATTCAAGTGAGCGTGAACGATCCTTTTTTTCGTCCTATTACCGCCGAGTACCTCTTTTCAAAAACTTCAAAAATCGCGTATATAGAAATGGCCGAAGCATCAGGGCTCAAACTTCTTAATAGCGCAGACCATGATTGTAAACATGCCACAAGTTTAGGTACTGGTGAATTAATCGCAGACGCCTTAAATAGAGGTGCAAAAGAAATTATACTCGGCATTGGGGGTAGTGCTAGTAATGATGCGGGTATGGGTATGGCTCAAGCTTTGGGCTATCGTTTTCTAGATCATTCCTCACAGCAACTAAAGTCTATCGGAGCTCATCTTGTTCGTGTACAGTATATTGATGATAGCATGATACACCCACGCCTTCATAAAGCTACTATCAAAGTAGCTTGCGATGTTAGCAATCCTTTTTTTGGTCCGGATGGTGCCGCAAAAATATACGCCGAACAAAAGGGGGCTACCGTTCAAGACATTGAAGAATTAGATAAAGGGATGCGTCATTTTTCGAACCTAATACAAGATCATTACAAGATTAATCTTCAGAAAATAGAAGGATCTGGTGCTGCAGGAGGCATGGGTGGTGGCGCTTTGGTTTTTCTACAAGCACAACTTAACTCCGGAATTCACCTAATAAAAGAAATAGCTAATTTTGATAAAGCCATTGCCAATGCCGATTGGATTGTTACAGGAGAAGGTAAGTTAGATCGGCAAACCTTATCTGGTAAAACTATTGCTGGTATTTTACAATCCGCACACGAAAAAAATGTTGCTGTAGCTGCTCTTTGTGGTACTGTGGAACTTTCAGCAGTGGAACAAAAATCGATGGGATTCAAATACGTTAGCGCAATTACAGACCCAAAAACTAATTTGCAAGAAGCAATGAATCAAAGTTATACCAACCTTATTAAGGCTAGTTTCAACTTTGCTAAAACACTACAATCATGAACATCGAAGAAAATAAGAAAAACGCCATCGCCTTTTACAAATTAGCCTATGAGGGAAATCCTAAAAAAGCTATTGAACTGTACATTGGTAACGAATATATTCAACACAATCCTGACGTAGCCGATGGCATCAAAGGCTTTGTTGATTATTTTGATCGCATGCAACAGGAATATCCTGATAGGTCAATTGAATTTGTACGATGCATCGGTGAAGGAAATTTGGTCGCATTACACACCCATCAAACCTGGCCGGATAACGATCAATATGTCACTATGGACTTTTTTAGATTTGATGAAAACGGTAAAATATGTGAACATTGGGATGCCATTCAACAAATTCCGAAAAATTCTGCTAATGCAAATACCATGTATTGATGGATTACACCTAAAAACTTCTAGCATAAACCAAAGACCCGTAAATATGTCCGGTTGATAAAGGCGTCTCTTGCGTGTTGAAATTATATATAATCTTAAACGTATTTTGTTTAGATTGTAGCACTGCTCCTATTTCTGATTTCAAAATATGTTTCGTAATCGTTGTTGTAAACAAAGGGTCATCACTAAAAATGCTGCCTTGAATTAAGGTGTTATGTGCCACATAACGATGACCAATAGAAAGGTAGCCAAAAAATTCTTTAGCAGCTATCGCATTAACAATACCCGTTCTTGAACTATTCTGAAAAGGATTTAACCTGCCAAAAAAATAGTGCAAGCTATTTTCTAAGTAAATGTCTTTTGTTCCAATACTAGTGTCAAGTGTATACTGAAAAGTACTATGGTCATGCGACCACCAACTAACAATATGCTTCATTTTTAAATTAAAAAGCCATTTGAATTCAAGCTCTTCAACCCACGTAGGACGGCTATCAATTCCGAAAAATTCATGAAGTCCTATTTGAAGGCTTCCTGCTAAAGATTCCTCTCCCGTAATACCAGTTTCTAAAGCAAGTGAAAACTTTGACTTTTCTTTTATGGACGCTATTTCGAGAAGACCGTATAACCACCCAGCAAAAGGGCGGTCAAATTCGGCAGTATTTATTGATGAAAGACTAGCAGGTGAATATATTTCATGCCCTAAACCTAAACGTAGTTGTAATTTATTATAAGCAGTTTTAGGTAATACAAAACTTTTTGCCAGCCCCTTCTGGTAATCAACATATAAGCCATTGGTAAAGTACTTATCATTATCTGCGAACTTGTCATTGCTCAAGGTAAAAGTCAATTGTTCATTTAATTCTTGAGCATACGTAAAATTCACTGAAAGCACTAGCAGTACCGTTATTTTCGGCCAAGTAAAAAAACGAACTGTCATGATTTGCTTAATACATCTAAATTAAAATCTCTGAAGAGGGTTCATACCTTTGTCGGCATTCCCTTTCGTTCTTAACATTACAATATTAGAGGGATTTCGTAAAAATGCTCTTAAAGCTTAGACTAGGTCATGGAATGACGAAATATTTTATACTTTAATAGAAAATTAAATGACAATGCTTATCCGTTTCTTTTTTGTTGTATCTGTATTTACACATGCAGTCATTCTTGCCCAGAAACCCGCAATCAATCAAGATCGACTTGAAAAACGCATATTTGAGCTCGCTCAATTCGGACTCCAAGAAAACGGAGAAACGGAACGTGTCGCCTTTAGCGATGCAGATGTGGCAGCCCAAAAATGGGTGATGCAAACCTTAAAAGACTTGGGGTTGCAAGTACATATTGATTTTGCTGGAAACATAATCGGTACTCGAGAAGGAAAAAATCCGACCTTAAAACCCATTTCCTTTGGTTCTCATATCGATCGGGTGCCGAATGGTGGTAACTACGATGGTTGTGTTGGTTCTATGGCTTCTTTGGAAGTGCTTGAAGTTCTGAATGAGAACAAAATCACGACAAAGCATCCTTTAGAAATTATCATTTTTTCCAATGAAGAAGGGGGTGTTATGGGTAGTCGCGCTTTAGCTGGTCATCTAAATAAAAGTGCTCTTGAAGTTATAAATGCCACAGGATATACCATGGGTGAAGGTATTATACGTCTCGGTGGTGATACTACTCGAATTAAAGAAGTAGCACGTAAAAAAGGGGAGATCGCAGCTTTTCTAGAACTCCATATTGAACAAGGAGGTATCCTCGAAAAAGAAAATATAGACATCGGTATCGTTGAAGGTATTGTTGGTCTTAAATGGTGGGAAGTGGAATTTACAGGATTTGCGAATCATGCTGGTACAACGCCTATGAACGCACGTCAAGACGCCCTACTTGCTGCTGCTAAATTTATCATTGCAGTAAATGAAATCGCGAATAGTATTGACGGTGCCCAAGTAGCGACCGTAGGGAAAATAAATGCTGCTCCTGGTGCACCAAATGTTATTCCGGGAAAGGTTATAACGAGTTTAGAGATTCGAGATTTGTCTTCCGAAGTGATTGAAAAAGTATATCAAACAATTAAATTAAAGGCGGAGAAAATCGCTCAGGCTTCCGATGTAAAGGTAGAATTCCGTCCCTTAGATACTACGGCTGACCCAGCTATTATGACTCCCATAATTCAAAAAGAAATTAAAGCATCCGCAGAAAAACTAGCCCTCTCAACGAAAAGAATGCCTAGCGGCGCTGGTCATGATGCACAAGACATGGCTTTGATTGCTCCGACAGGAATGATATTCGTGCCTAGCAAAGGGGGTATTAGCCATTCTCCGAAAGAATTTACCTCAGCAGAAGATATGGCCAATGGAGCGAATGTCTTACTACAAACAATTTTGGCTTTGGATAAAAACCTCAAATAAACAATGTGAAAAATATTGCCCCAATTCAAATAGAACAATCATTTAAAGCTTCCGTTGAAACAGTGTGGGAAGCCATTACCGATGTTAACCAAATGCAACAATGGTATTTTCCCAATATTCCTGATTTCAAAACTGAAATCGATTTTGAAACACGCTTTCTCATTCAAAATGAAGGGCGGAATTTCACACATATCTGGAAAGTTAAAGAAATTGAACCTTACAAAGTAATTGGCTATAGTTGGAATTTTGAAGAGTACGCCGGCGAAGGACACACTACCTTTAAAATCGTAAAAAAAGATGGGGAGACGCTTTTAACCTTAAAGAGCATTGTCATTGAACCATTTCCTGAAGACATTCTAGAATTCAAAAGAGAAAGTGGTCAAGCTGGTTGGGAGTATTTGATCAATCAAAGTCTGGTCAGCTTTTTGAAAAATAAGCAGTAGAAATCTAAAAAAGAAGTCCCCCCTTTAATTGTTATATTAGTTACATAAATAACTTAAGAATACTTTAATATGAAAAAAGGACTACTCACTTACGCATGTCTGCTTTTTATTGGCCTAGCATTTTCGCAAACAAAAGAGGAAATTGTTGAAGCCATACTGAAAGAGGCGAACGAAAATTCTCAATTAGAACAATTGGCTTATGAATTGATGGACCTTAACGGGCCTCGATTGGTGGGTACTCCTCAAATGAAATCTGCACATGACTGGGCAGTGAATACCTATAAAAAATGGGGAATAGCCGCTGAAAATCAAAAATGGGGCACATGGCGTGGCTGGGAACGTGGCATCACTCATGTTGATATGATTTCGCCTCGAGTGGCTTCATTGCATGCTACACAATTAGCTTGGAATCCTGGAACTGGTATAAAAGGAATAACAGCTTCTTTAATTACACTACCTACAGTTACGGACTCCCTTGCTTTCGCTAAGTGGCTACCTGAAGTTAAAGGAAAAATAGTATTGGTAAGTATGTTACAACCTACTGGAAGGCCTGACTACAACTGGGAGGAGTTCGCTACAGAAGAATCTTTTGAAAAAATGAAATCTGATAGAAGGGCCATTGAAAAAGCATGGCGCGACAATATGAAGAACACGGGCTATACCAGTAGAACGATTAATGCAGCCTTAGAAAAGGCAGGTGCTGTTGGTATTGCACAATCACGTTGGTCAAAAGCTTTCGGTGCCAATAAAATTTTTAGCGCAAATACCAAAAAGGTTCCAGTAGTTGATATCTCATTAGAAGATTACGGTATGCTTTATCGCATGGTCGAAAACGGTGCTCAACCTCAAATTAGAATCGTAGCAGAATCGAAAGAATTAGGTGAGGTTCCAACTTTTAATACCATTGCAACGATACCCGGCAAAGAGCTTCCTGATGAATATGTAATTCTTTCGGCCCATTTCGATTCTTGGGATGGTGGCACAGGAGCTACAGATAATGGCACAGGCACTATTATCATGTTAGAAGCCGCACGTATATTAAAGAAAGTGTATCCGAATCCTAAACGGACTATTCTTGTTGGGCATTGGGGCAGTGAAGAACAGGGCTTAAATGGTTCTCGAGCTTTTGTTGAAGATAATCCGAAAATTGTAGCAGGAATGCAGGCATTGTTCAACCAAGATAACGGAACTGGTCGTGTGGTTAGACTTTCTGGGCAAGGTTTTTTACACGCCTATGATTATTTAGGGCGGTGGTTAGAAGCCGTACCAAAAGACATCACAAAGCATATTGAAACTACTTTTCCAGGTTCCCCTGGAGGAGGGGGCTCGGACTATGCTTCTTTTGTAGCTGCTGGCGCTCCTGGGTTTTCATTAAGTTCGTTAAGTTGGAGTTATTGGAATTATACTTGGCACACCAATTTAGACACCTACGACAAGATTGTCTTTGACGATGTGCGTAACAATGCCATCCTTACTGCTATTTTAACCTATATGGCTAGTGAAGATCCCGAAAAAACATCACGCGAAAAAGCAACTCTGATTGGTAAAAGTCGGCGTACAGGCCAACCTTTGAAATGGCCAAAACAACGCTCACCGAATCGAAAAGGAGGTTTAGATTAAGCCTAATTTTCAGAGCTAAATCCTTCACAAGATTTTTCCTAAGTCAGAATTAAGAAAATAGAAAGTGAAAGAAAAATCGTCATAGCGTGATTGTTTGAAAAAGAGAAATTAAATAGATGTTCTTCTAAAAATAAATTTCTAATCACGCATCCGTTTGTAAACGGATATTTTGTACCTTAATTCCCTAAATAAAGCACCCATGAAACAGTTACTACTAATCTTCTTTATTGCAACTGCCTGTTCTGCTCAAAATACACTTTCAATGAAAGAAGGTGACACTTCGCCTGAAGCCGACTTATCGCAAATTGCTTGGATGGAAGGCCATTGGAAAGGGGAAGCTTTCGGTGGCATTACTGAAGAAATATGGAGTCCGCCATTAGGTGATTCTATGATGTTTTCTTTTAAATTAGTTGCCGATGGCAAAGTGGTTTTTTATGAATTGGGACATATTCGCGCTGTTGATAGCACCTTAATATTTGAATTAAAACATTTTGGAAGCGATCTTAAAGGTTGGGAAGAAAAAGATGAAGTACAAAGATTCAAGCTAATTAAAGTAGCCGAAAATCGTTTGTATTTTGAAGGTTTTACTTTTGAAAGAATAAGCGATAACGAAATTAATATATACGGTCTTATCCATCAAGAAAATGGAACATTAGAAGAAGTAACCTTCCATTATAAAAAATCGGTCTTATGAAAAAGAACTGTGAAGAATGTGGTAATGAACTTATGGGTCGTAGCGATAAGAAATTTTGCTCTGACGGTTGCAGAAACGCTTTTCACAATAAGGTAAATCCTGAGAGTAGAAACCTCATTCGCAATATCAATAACCGCTTGCGAAAAAACTATCGCATTTTAGATAGTTATACCTTGAAAGATGGGAAAACCAAAACAACAAAAACCAGATTACTAGACAAAAACTTTGATTTCAATTTTATCACCAATCTGTATACCACCAAAAAAGGAACGACCTACTATTTTCTATATGACCTTGGGTATCTTCCGCTAGACAATGATTACTATATGATTGTTAAACGCGAATAATAAATATATGCAGCGTATTTGTGTATTACTTTTTGCCATAAGCACTATTCCATTATCTGGACAGTATACCTCAACGAAAGTTGAAGATTTTAATAAAGACGGCGTAGAAGATCGCCTAAATTGTTCGTACGAGATCGGCAATAGTTTTGGAGGCGGTGATTGCAGTATTACAGATGGTAAAACTAAAAACACCTTTAACTTAAATACCTACGCCTCTTTCAATCGAATAAAAAAGCGTGTTTATGTAGCTACGGCACTACGTGAAAAGGAAAATGAATATTTTCTTTATACCCTTAAAAAAGAGATGTTGCCTATTTTTAGAGCCACACCAGATCAATCTTTATTATGGATTATTTATGCTGGACTTCATACGAATCAGCTTAGGGAAAGTACCTATTTTGATCTAAGGTTCAATCCAAAAATGGCTTGGCGCTATGAAGAACCTGAATTACCGTCAACCTACTTTATTGAAATGAACGCTGCGACTCTATCTAAAATAGTTAAAGAAGAGACCAATGCTCTTGTAAAGAAGAATCATACAAATAAAAAAGACTATTTAATGTATTTCGGAGATTCGCATTCTGATGCTACTTCCGAATCTTTATCAGGTTTTAATAGTGTTGCTAAAAATCAGTCTTATGAAATATTCAAAACCAAACACGGTGTTCTTGTTAAAAAAGGAGCTACTTACAAATGGTTATTCGTCACCGATATAGATATTAACGACGCCCCTGAAAAAATGCGCTGGGCTTCCATTGAAGATGTTATTTTACATGATAAATATGTTATTTTCAAACAAAATGTGATTCCACGTGATTTAGTTCACATCTATATTATAAATATTGAAAGTGGCATTGGTGGTCGATTAAAATTAGACCATGATAAGCAATCGTATTCAAAAACTGATCTCATTATTATTAAAGATAATAGCATTCAAATTGGTAGCACTACCAAAAAGAAGCGCTTTCCATTAACCGAAATAAAAGAAGCGCTTGACAAAGGTTTAAAGTAAAACTGTCGTTTTTACTTTAAAATTACTTCCAATTGGCGCCACTTAGTTTCAAAGCCGCAACAACGATATCTTTTCTACTAATCTGTCCTACTAGGAGACCATCTTTCATCACAGGTAATCTGCGACGATTATTTTTATGAAAAATGCCGGCCACATCAAAAATGCTCATGTCATGTGGTATGGTATCTACGTTTTTGGTCATGAAATTCGCGACACTCTTATCTAAAATGGGTTGATTAAAATAACGACTTTCAGAAATTTGCTTCATACAATCGGCCTCAGAAATAATCCCTACTAAAAAGCCATTGGAGTCTAAAACTGGCCCTCCTGAAATATTGTATTTCGTAAACTGTTCCATCACCTCTAGTATAGATTGTTCTGAAGTAAATGTCACTAATTTCTTGGTCATATAATCCGATACAAGAATGGGCGCATTATCTTCTTTTTTTGAAACTTTCTTAGCTCTAGGCCCCTGAAAACTCTTGATTCCCATATGTTTATGATTTTAAACTATCTAAATTGATAGTGGAGGTGAATTACTAAATATAATAAAAAAACTATTGCAATTAACATTTATTCGATGTACAGCTTACAGGTTTTGCAATCTTTCAGCGTATCAAAATATAGTAACTAACAACTACTTAATTGCCAAACTATCTTTTCTAAACCTAAATACGCATAGAATTTTATACATTTAGACCACCAAGCAAATCGTGATGAAAAGATTTACTACAATTCTTACCGCTTTAATACTTCTCTTAGCTATTTATTGGAGTTTTAGAGCATTAATGCCCCAATATAAGCCCAATGCTTCAAGTGCTATGACTTCTTTTTCTACAGACTTAGCGTTACAACATGTAAAACGGATTTCTGAAAAACCACATGCAGTTGGTTTTGAAGGGCATGCAGAGGTGCGAGAATATATTGTAGCTGAATTAGAAAAAATGGGGCTCGAAACGACAATTCAAGAGGGATATACTGCTGGGGACTGGGGCAATTTAAGTAAGGCTGTGAATATTTTAGCCAGAATTAAAGGTTCTGAGTCTGGAAAAGCCTTAATGCTCTTATCGCATTATGATAGTGGCCCGCATTCCTCATACGGCGCTAGTGATGCTGGTAGTGGAGTTGCTACTATTTTAGAAGGAATTAGAGCCTTCAAAGCCAGTAATTCGAAGCCAAAAAATGATATTATTATCTTAATTACCGATGCCGAAGAGTTAGGCCTTAATGGGGCTGACCTTTTTGTTAAAGAGCACCCCTGGAAAAATGATGTTGGACTTGTCTTAAATTTTGAGGCACGTGGAAGTGGTGGACCAAGTTATATGCTTATTGAAACCAATCGCGGTAATGCTACTTTGATCAAAGAATTTACCAAGGCAAATCCTGAATACCCCGTTGCAAATTCACTGGCTTATAGTATTTATAAAATGTTACCCAACGATACCGATTTAACCGTATTTCGTGAAGATGGTGATATCGAAGGGTTCAACTTTGCATTTATTGATGACCATTTTGATTACCATACTGCTAAAGACAGCTACGATCGTTTAGATAAAAATACGTTAGCGCATCAAGGCAGCTATTTAATGCCTTTGCTTCATCATTTTAGTAATGCCGATTTGAACACCTTAAAAAGTGTTGATGATTCCATTTATTTTAATGTCTCTTTTTTCAAATTGGTCTCCTACCCTTTTGAATGGATATGGCCCATGTTCGGTATTGCAATAGTTTGTTTTATACTTCTTTTAATACATGGCTTACGCAAGAAGACCTTAAGTCTAAAGCAAATTGGAAAAGGAGCACTTCCCATGCTTTTAGCACTTATCATCAATGGAATACTAGGGTATTTTTCTTGGTCTATTTTAAAATGGATGTATCCCGCTTATAAAGATATGCTACACGGTTTTACCTATAATGGGCATACTTATATTTTCGCTTTTGTTTTTGTCTCTATTGCGGTTTGTTTCTGGATGTATAGCAAATTTAACAAAGTCACTACAGCGAATTTATTAGTTGCTCCAATGACACTGTGGCTGATTATATGTGGACTTGTAAGTCACTTTTTATCTGGTGCCAGTTTCTTTGTTATTCCAGTTTTCGCTGTTTTAGCAGCATTTATGGTTCTTATCAATCAAGAAAAGCCCAATCCCTATTTACTTACATTTTTGAGCTTGCCCGCCATAGGTATCTATGCACCTTTTATAAAAATGTTTCCCGTGGGTCTAGGGCTTAAAATGATGATCGCCACAACCCTTTTTGTAACCTTAACCTTCTATTTGTTACTGCCGGTGTTTGGATTTTATCAAAAGAAAAAAAGATGGGCTTTTTTGGCTATTTTGCTGTTCTTCGGAAGTATGATTGCTGCGCATTTCAATGCAGGTTTCGATAAAAACAAACCAAAACCTACAAGCCTATTATATGTGCTAAATGCAGATACGAACAAAGCACTATGGGCCACCTATGAGAACACCATTTCAGATTGGACAGCCCAATACCTAGGCAGTAATAAATCAAAACCAAAAAAACTGTCTGAAAAAACGATCAGTAGTAAATATAGCTCTGGATTTACCTATGTTTCTGAGGCTCCGATAAAAGATATAACCCCAATGAAGATTGAAAAAACACGAGATACAGTTATTGGTGATTCCCGATGGCTAGATATCTGTATCACCCCGCAACGTCACGTAAACCGCCTAGAAATTTTCACCAACACCAATGTGCAATCAGCAGTTGTCAATACGGTGCAACTCTCTGATTACTTTCTTGAAAATAGAGGTCGTGGAAAACTTTTAACTCATTACATAAGCAATAATGAGTATACAGATTTACAACTAAGTATTCCTAAAGATGCTGTTTTAGAATTGACTTTATATGAAGCTTCAAATGATTTGCTCAGTAATTCTCAATTCACAATTCCGGCAAGACCTGAGAAATATATACCTATGCCATTTATACTAAATGATGCAGTATTAGTTACAAAAACAGTGCGATTTGAATAAAATAGTCGGTGTGATGGGTTGCGGTTGGTTGGGCTTTCCTTTGGCTGAGTCTTTAGTAGCTTCAAACTACACCGTTCGTGGTAGTACAACATCGTCTGAAAAGTATAAACTACTTCGTAAACAAGGAATTGAGCCCCATCTTATTACACTTTTTGAAACTACCATCGAAGGAAATATTACTAGTTTTTTACAAAACCTAGATGTTCTTATTCTGAATATTCCTCCGAAACTTAGAGGGGGTAGTAATGAAAATTACGTTAACAAAATAAAATTGTTACATCAAAAAGTGCTGCAATATGAAGTGCGAAAGATCATTTTTGTAAGTAGCACCTCTATCTATGGCAATGTAGCCGGTGAAGTTAACGAAGCAACTTTACCGAAACCATCTACGGCATCTGGCGAACAACTTTTGGCTGCTGAAAAAATATTTAGAAATGATACAACCTTAAACACTACAATTATACGTTTCGGAGGTTTAATTGGCCATGATCGTCATCCGATTAATATGTTGTCAGGTAGAAAAAGTTTAACGAATGGTAATGCTCCAGTAAACTTAATCCATCGCAAAGATTGTATCCGAATTATTACAGCTGTGATATCAAAGTCTTGGTGGAACGAAATCATAAACGGGGTATATCCTATTCATCCATCTAAAAAAGAATATTATACAAAATTAGCAAAAGAAAGAGGACTGCCCGCACCCCATTATAGCGAGGAAAATTCAAAAAAAGGCAAAATCGTACATGCAAACACCCTGTTAAACGTTAAAAACTTCAAATTCAATACCTCGCCTTAGAAGCACTTCGCATCATTATTTTAGTTTTTTACAACAAAGTAAGGATTATACTGTTAATTTTTTATGTTTTAGAGGCATTTTGAACTAACTTGATAGGAGACAAAACATATTTGCCATGAAAAATTCAAATTTAAAAGGGCGAATACTACAGGAAATGAATACATTAATCGTTAAAAGTTGTCTGGGACAAAAGATTACTTTAAACGATGAAAATCTACATATAGCAATTTTACGAAATCATTATAACGCTGCCGATGTTGCCATCGATTATCATCGCAGAAGAGTTGAAATGGATCTCGTTTTAGATGATCGCAACTACGACCCCAAAATGATAAACCTAGAAATGGCAACGTTAAGGGCGAATTTATGGTTTAGAAATCTTCGTGATTTTCTGAAATCATGCCTTGATAAAGATACACGCAGCATCGCTTATTACGCTACTTTGATTCGCACGTACACCAATAAAAATATACCTATTATGTCCATTTAATTCATTTTAAACGGAATATCAACAAAATAAAAGTGCTTTTTCAAGCACTTTTATTGTTTGCTACAACCCGTAATTACAATGGCTATAGCTATTTAAAGGTTTCCTTAACAGCTTACTACAGATAATTTTTATAGTTTAGCGCACCAAATTTCAACTAAATCGGAATACAATGAAAAAAATTGTTTTAGCACTTATAGCAGTTATGGGTTTCTCAGGTGCCGCCCAAACCCAAACAGAATTACAAAAACACTACGAGGGATTTTATAAAGAGATGCGATTACAAGGCGACGTAAGTGGTGTTATAAATGCACTCACTCACCTCAACGTTATTTCACCATCAAGCCAACGTAGAGATACCTTAGCATACATATATGCAAACAACAATCAACATGTGCAAGCATTGAATACTATTGGAATTGAAAAAAACCAAACAGATTCAGATCTTGCCGTTCAAGTGAAAGCAATTTCGTTAAAAGCGATTAATCAACCCAAACGAGCACTTGAACATTTTGAAGTACTCTTTACAAGAAATCCGAATGCCTATTTAGCTTATGAATTGGCAGATTTGAAAATTCAAACAGGAGATAATGCTGGGGCAGAAAAGAATATTGAATATGGTATTGCCAATGTTAAAGATGATATGAAATATGCCTTTTATGAAAGACAACAACCTTATGAGGTTCCATTAAAGGCCGCTTTTTTACATTTAAAAGCTTTAATGCAGTATAACAAAGACAAAAGTAATATTGATGCGGCTGTGGCTTTAATCGACGAAGCTTTAAAAATTGACCCTAATTTTAATTTGGCAAGTTTAAGTAAGCAAGCTTTAACCTCTAGAAAAGAAGAAGCTGATACTACAGGAACTAAAAATTAATTAAAGACTACCCTTATACGAAAAGGCGAGCATTTAGCTCGCCTTTTTTTTATGGTAACAATACAATAGCCCACTATTCGTCTTCTAATAATTCTTCTAAATTCATAGTATTACTCGTAATGGTATTACATTGCTCAATAATGGCATTCAGCGCATCAATCATTTGCACTACAGAATTACTAGCATCGATACTATATATTAAATCTCCCTTTGTCTTTAAAAGGTAGGTATGAAAAACCTTTTGTCTGCTTTTTATTTGCGGAATATCAAATTCTTCTGGATAAATACTGGTTTGTAACTCTTTTTGTTTCTCAATTAAATTTTCAAGCGCCAATGATAAATCTTCGGTATTGCTAACATCGTAAATAGCATTAAAACTATTTTGCAAGGCTTTAAATTCAGGCCAATTGTTAATTATTTTTGCAGCTTCACCCTTAAACTTAGTGATTTCCGGCCATTTTTGAGTAGAAATTTCAAAAGATGTACTTTCTTGAACTTTCTCGCCTTTCTTGGTGGTACATGCCAGAAATACAAACAAAAAGACAAGAATATAGAACGATTTAAGCATGCAACGAATTTACACATTTTAATAAAAAGCTATCTTTGCCCTAGGTTTTATTTAACTCGGTTTTAATGCAAAAGAACATTCTGATTATCGGTGCTTGTGGACAAATAGGAACTGAGCTGACCTATACCTTAAGAGCGCAATATGGCAATGATAGCATAATCGCTAGTGACATTCGCGAAGGCAATGAAGAGCTTATGAATTCAGGACCCTTTGAACTTCTTGATGCCACAGACTATGACGCACTTGAAGAACTAATAGCCTACTACGAAATTGATGAGGTCTATCTAATGGCAGCCATGCTCAGCGCCACTGCTGAAAAGTTTCCAATGCGCGCTTGGAATTTAAATATGAACTCCCTTTTCAATGTACTTAATTTGGCCAAAGAAAAGAAAATTTCTAAAATTTTCTGGCCTTCAAGTATTGCTGTTTTTGGCCCAAACACGCCCGCAACTGATACCCCGCAAAATACGATTATGGAACCCAGTACCGTCTATGGTATCAGTAAGCAGTCAGGAGAACGTTGGTGTGAATATTATCACAATAAATTTGGTGTTGATGTTCGCAGTATTCGATATCCAGGCCTAATAAGTTGGAAAACTATGCCAGGAGGAGGCACCACAGATTATGGCGTAGAAATATATCACAAAGCTTTAAATGAAGGTGAATATACTTGTTTTCTAAGGGCTTCTACAAAGTTACCTATGATGTATATGGACGATGCCATACGAGCTACCCTTGAGATAATGCAAAGCCCTGCTGAACAAATTAAAACACGTTCTTCTTATAATTTAGCGGCCATGAGTTTTACACCTGCTGAAGTTGCCACCAGCATTGCCTCCCATATTGCAGGTTTTAAAATGATTTATGAACCCGATTCAAGACAAGAAATTGCCGATTCATGGCCGAGCTCGATCGATGATTCGAAAGCATCAAAGGACTGGGGTTGGCAAGCTCAATTTGATTTAGAAAAGACTACAAAAGCGATGTTAGCTAATTTAAAAACATAAACCATGAAAATACTCATAAATATAGGGCTGTTCATTTGTATGAGCATTACGGCAAATGCACAATCACTTAATGGTGTCTACTTTTCAGAAAAAGATAGTGTGCAACACGAACTCAAAATTCAAAATGAATATCTTGTTCATTCGGTGTATCAAAAGTCTCCGGCAAAGTTTATAAAAACCTTAGGCGGTTTTTATAAAATTGTAAATGATACGCTAGTAGTGCAATTAGAATTTAATTCTGAATATGCAAAAGATTCGATATCAGTGGCTCGCATTCCGATTAAAGTAGATGGAAACCAGATTGTATTTACAAACAACGCAATGGTTTTTAAGCAATCGGAACAGCTAAACCAAGCATTAGATAATCTGTGGCTTTTTGGAACCCGTGGCCCAGATACAGGACAACAACGACGGGGAGATACTTCAACTCGAAAAACATTGAAATTTTTGATAGACGGACGCTTTCAATGGATCGCCTATGATACTAAGGGCATGCAATTTAAAGGTTCAGGTGGCGGTTCTTATACCGCAATCGATGGAAAATATACCGAGCACATCGAGTACTTTTCTAGGGACAATACACGGGTAGGAGCACGGTTAGTTTTTGATTATCAAACCAAAGGCAATGATTGGCATCATACAGGTAAAAATAGTAAAGGAAAACCGATGTATGAAATATGGCAACAACGCGAACCAGTAAAATAAGGTATTCGCGTCACTACAACTTATAGGGTTTCGAAAAACAATTCCTCAATAAACAAGACTCGTATTTCTCGTAATAATCATCGAACTTTAAAAACGAAGTTCAAATGATTAACTAATCCTATAGTTATATAACTATAAAAATAGTTGTGTAACTTAAAAAATAGTTATATGTTTGTCTCAAGGGAGCATGTAATTAGTTGAAATGAAAAAATTAACAAATAAGGAAGAAGAAGTCTTAAAAGTGCTTTGGGCTTTAGAAAAAGCTTTCGTTAAAGACATACAGGCAGAGTTCAAAAACAATAAACCCCATTACAACACCTTATCTACCATTGTTCGAAATTTAGAAGAAAAGAACTACGTGTCACATACTGCATATGGTAAGACACATCAATATTATCCAATAGTTTCAAAAGAACAATATAGAAAAGGCTTCATGAGTCAAGCGATGAGTGACTACTTTAATAATTCATATAAAAATTTAGTTTCACACTTTGCCCAAGAAGAAAAAATTACGGTAGAAGATTTAAAAGAAATTATTAAACACATAGAAAACCAAGATTAATGGAAGCATTTGCTATTTACATTCTTAAGTCAAGTGGTTTAATAGCCCTTTTCTACCTGTGTTATCGCGTGCTTCTCGAAGAAGAAACTTTTTTTCAAGCTAATCGACATTTTTTAATCGCGGGTATACTTATATCATTTGTATTGCCCTATTATAATTTGACCAAAACAATTCTTATCGACACTGTTGCAATTTCGCAATCGGATATTGAAAATAATATTGCACCTGTTATTTCATCTGTTGAGGCTCCTTTTGATTGGTGGCAATTAGTGGTTTTCGTTTACAGTATAGGTTTTCTTTTTTTCTTAGGTAGATTGGTTGTGCAACTGCTATCGCTACGAAAACTGATAATCAATGGAAAACAACATAAAAGAAATGGTTTCACTATAATAGAAACTCATTTTCATACAAGTCCATTTTCTTTTTTCAATTATATCGTTTATAACCCGATATTACATGAAGACACTAGTTTAGAAACAATAATAGCGCATGAAAAAGTACATGCTAAACAGAAACACTCAGCTGATGTGTTGATTTTACATCTACTGTGTATTGTTCAATGGTTTAACCCGTTCGCCTGGCGGTATAAAAAAACTACAGCGCAAAACCTCGAATACATTGCCGATGCTGTACTCACTCAAAATGCTTCATCTAAGAAAGATTATCAATATCTCTTGCTAAATCAATCTGTGAATCAGCAACAGCCATTAACCATCATCAATCCATTTTTTAATTCATTAATCAAAAAACGAATCATTATGATCAATCAAAAAAAGTCAAGTCCATTTAAAACAATTAAGTATGCCCTAGTATTGCCGTTTTTAGCAATTTTTCTAGTACTATTTAATACAAAAACGATTGCACAGGCTGTCACAAAGCCCGAAACCGATATTAAAGTAACTGCCTTTTCTATAACAGTAAATAAAAATAGTACTAGCGTAGAACTAAAACACGCTGAAGATTGGGTAAAAAAAGATTTCAATATTGATTTGCGTTTTTACGGAATAAAACGAAATAAAAACCATGAAATTATTAGTCTTAAGTCTGATTTTAAGGATTCTTTAGGTAACAGCGGTACATGGAAATCTAAGTCTTCACTACCCATTAAGCCATTTCGTTTTCATTTCGAATATAATGCTAATGATGAACTCCAAACAATTGGCTATGAAGGCGTAAATGAAGATAATTCCAAAACAATCAATTCAAATTTTGAAGTTACTGGTTTATCTTATAAAGATTCTGATGCAAATACAGATCTTTCGATAAAAATTAGTGCCCTTGATATAAGTGGTGACAAAGCAGATGAATATATTAATATCTCTAGCTTTTCCGATTTAGTCAGTAAAAAACCTATTGTAATTATTGACGGTGTGAATAAAGGCTACGATTATAAAGCCATTAAAGTTAAATATTCAGAACTAGACGAAATGAGTATTCAAGAAGCAAGTGCTAAAACTTCAGAAAAATATGGTGAGATTGCCAAAAATGGAGTTATAGAAATTAAAACAAAAAAGAAATAAAATCAGTCCATCACTTCAACCACCATCTCTACTTCTACGGCCATATTACCTGGCAGCGAACCCATACCAACGGCTGCACGTGCATGTTTGCCGTTTTCGCCAAATACTTGAACCATGAGATCAGAGTAGCCATTAATTACTTTGGAGTGATCTTTGAAGTCAGGCGTGGCGTTGACCATGCCTTTTACTTTGACAATTCTCTTAACTTTATTCAAAGTACCTAACTCCGCTTTCAACACAGCCAATTGATTGATCGCCGCCCAACGCGCTGCCTCATAACCTTCTTCAATAGTTAAATCAGCTCCTAATTTTCCAACAACATTCTTTCCATCTGCTTTTTTAGGGCCTTTGCCTGCTAAAAAAAGTAGATTTCCTGAGCGAACAGCATGCACATAACTCGCAACAGGGGTGCCTGGAGTATTTAATTCAATTCCGAGTTCGAGAAGTTTTTCTTCTGGTTTATAATTTGGGTCAATTTTGGTGATTGGCGTTGTGGCCTTTTGACTTTCCAGTTGCTTGTCATTTCCAGTATTACAAGCCGTACTTACAATCAGTAAACACGTAAATAATATTCGAATCATAGTTCTAGTTTTTATTAATTCATAGGATGTTGTTCAAGCAATTCTTCTGGCGAATAAAAACCTTCTTTGTCAGAAATCATTTCACGAACTTCTTTCACTTTTTCTGGTGTAATGGGCGCAGCACGATTTCCAAAAGAATTACGTACATAGGTTAATACCGAAGCAACTTCTTTATCACTTAACATTCCTCCAAACGGAGTCATGGGCACCTGCCCCGGATAGGTTTTTCCATGTAATTTTAGTGGCCCCATCATACCTTTAAGTGTTAATTTAATAAGTCGTTCTTCATTGCCCACTACCCATTTCGTATTAGTGAGCGGTGGAAATTGTGAGGCACTCAAACCGTTACCATCAGGTTGATGACAGGTAACACAAAAACCTTCTCTATGATATACCTTTTCTCCTTGAACAAAAAGTGCTTTTGATGCTCCTTCTAGATCTGTCTTTGCGGTCTCATTAGCAGTTTCTCCATAATTATGCCCATTTATATGCGCCAAAGCAGCCTCGTACGGCTTCTGCATCCATTCATCTAAGGGGAGTTTCTCGACTGCTTCCATAATAGGAATTGCATCTTCTTTATCTAACCAAGATGCGGCAACGAAGGCTTCTAATCGTACTCTCTTATTCGGGTCTTTTGCAGCATCAAGTAATAAATCCTTTTGATTCGTAACTTGATGCCCTACATAACGCAGCACTTTTACAGCAGCCGCTCTTGCCCTAAAATCTTTAGCCTTTAACAAGGTACGCAGTAGTTCTTCATCAATAGTATTCAAACCCCAACTTACCCATAACCCCTCTAACAACTGATGTTCGTACCTCGAATCATTTTTATCTAAATTGGCAACCCATTGTTTCAATTTTGCAACAACTTGATTCGTATTTCTAGCTCGCAATTCACGCCTAGTACGATATCTGGTTCTATATTCTGGTAATTTCAAATTCTCTAGCAATTCATCAATAGTCGCATCTACGATTTTTGCTGGTTTCACCAAGGGTCTCGACGGATATGTAATGCGATAAATACGACCGTGCGCATGATCTCGCAAAGGATCACGAGCATTGTGTTGCATGTGCCCTACCAATACATTGTGCCAATCAACGAGGTACAGCGACCCATCAGGAGCGATTTCCATATCAACAGGTCGAAACTTGGTGTCGGTGGAAACGAGTAAATCTTGTCGATGTTGGCTTAAATAGCCTGCCGAATTTGGATCATCAATAACAGTATGCTGCTTTGTTCCTAAAAAACCAATGGTATTATTAATCAAAATATCGCCTTGTACTTCATCAGGAAAATGGCGACTAGAAATAAACTCCAAGCCCGAGGTGGGTCTAACCCGATGCGCATCTTCAATCAAGTTTTTAGGAAGCGGAGAAGCTTTACCATACCTTGGTTGTATAGTGCCAGGCATCATCCAAGTCATATCGGGCCCTGATGTATGAGCAAAGAAATTTTGTCCCCATTCATCAAAAGCAATACCCCAGGGGTTGGGTATCGGAAGCTGCGCGGTGCGTTCTAAATGATGTCGCTGCGGACTGTAGCGATAAAAACCTCCGTTGGTGGCTCGAACGGGCCCATAAGCGGTTTCAACATTCGTGTGAAGAAAAACACCTTCTCCCATATATATAGCACCCGACGGATCCGCAACAAATGCACCAGCCGTATGATGTGTATCATGATCATCAAAACCACTCAGAATAATTTCTGTATCATCCGCAATATCATCACCATCGGTATCCTTTAGTAAAACCAAATTAGTCCCTTGTGACACATAAACCCCTTCTGGCGCAAATTCAAATCCGATCGTTAAATGCAAATTGTCAACAAAGGTTGTCTGTTTGTCCGCCTTTCCATCATTATTAGTGTCTTCAAGGATAATTAATTTGTCATTCGGTTTATGATCTCCAGGTTTATAATGGGGATAGGTAGGCATGACTCCAACCCACAATCTTCCCTTATTATCAAAAGACATTTGAACGGGATTGGCCAAATCGGGAAACTCTTTTTCGGAGGCGAATAGCTCAATTTTATATCCGTCGGCTACTTTGATACGATTAACAGCTTCTTGCCCATAGAGATAGCCTTCTGCGGCGTCACCTTGACCCACATTATAATTTGTTTTTACCGGTGGAAGGGCAATTGTTTGAGCATCAGCAATTTTAAGGTTCAGGATCTCGCCTTTCGCAGCTCTCCAAATAGCTGTATCACGAATTTGAGTCATTTGGCGAATTTTCTCTTTTTCAAAAGGATAATTATCCGGACCAAAGGGATCATACCTTCTCCCCCATGCATGCACCCCATTCGGAAGCTTAATATCATTATGCCAAAACCAATTTTTTTCCATAACAGCTTCATGAACCAACTGCTGATTTTCCGTCACTCTTGTCTTTGTATGACCAAAAACAGCATCTGCTAAAAACTGACTGAATTTTTGGTACCCAAAATCATTCAATTGAAAACCATCTGCGGTCAAAGATGCATTTTCGTTGGCATACCATTTTTCTGAAACTGCAAAAGCATTTACAAAAATTACACTGTCCTTCTCCGCCACTTGTTTCATGGCTTCGGTATACATTGCTAAATTTTGATTTTCCTTTTTCCCATTTGGCAAATCCATTGCAGCAGATAAATCTTCAAAAGCAATTGGCGAAATCAAGGCTAATTGAGGTGGCTTAGCACTATTATATTTTTGTGATTTAGTATGTTGAATAAAAGCTTGTAATTCTGATTTGAAATTTTGTATTCCTGCCTCACCTTCAAAAGATTCATTATAACCAAAAAAAGCAAGAATTACATCAGCTTTTAAATTGGTAAGCCATTCATCTTCGGTGGGAAAATGTCCAACACTTCCTGAGGGATTGCCCAGCACGGTCTGAAAATCTTCCGCTCCTGGAAATGCCCAAGGAGTATTTCTTGAAGAATGCGGCCTGAAACCCGGAGTATTCCCAGGATCTGCCATGTTTCTAATAAACAAATTACTATCAGGATACCGCAGGTGCATTTCTGTTTCATAATGCCCAAAGTTTAGCATTCGAGAGCCCAAATTGTTTCCTAGTAAGACTATGCGCATGTCTTTAGAAACCTCAATAGTCCGACCTCCCTTCTTTTGACAACTAAAAAAACAACAGGCCAACCCCAGCACTATACATATACCAATAAACCGAGTTTTTCCATCCTGTATCATGCCTTTTCATTTTTTGGAGATTTCCCTTCAATCCCTTCTAAAGTAATTAAAAAATCAACAATTCTATTCATAAAGAAGAAGTGATTTCATAAAGTTTATAATAATTTTTAAATCAATCTTTAATACTACAGCGAAATAATTATGATACTAACGAAAAAGTGCTTAAACTTATAGGCTAAACTCATAACAAACCCTCGTAAAACCAAAAAAATTATGGAAGGAATAAATAAAACAAGGTTGTTTTCAGCTTCTTGTATGGCACTATTAGTTACCGCAATGACATTCGCTATTCGAGCGCGTTTAGAAAGTGTATTTGGCCCTGAGGGCGTTGGTCTAACACTTGAACAAATTGGTTGGGCTTTTACACCCGCATTTTGGGGATTTACCATTGCAATGATTGTTGGTGGTCCGCTAGTAGACTCATTAGGAATAAAAAAAATTACGTGGATTGCTTTTATTACGCACGCCATTGGAATAGTAGCAACAATTTTAGCAAAAGACCAAACTTCATTATTTATTGCCACCCTATTTGTGGGCATCGGTAATGGTATGGTAGAAGCTGCATTAAACCCGATGGTTGCTTCTATGTACACAGAAAATAAAACAAAAATGTTGAATAGGTTTCATGTTTGGTTCCCTGGAGGAATTGCCATTGGCGGAATTTTAGGATGGTTGGTAATGGATGTAATGGGACTGGGATGGCAAGTAATGGTTGCATTACTATTTATACCGCTTGTAATCTATGGTTTTATGTTTTGGGGACAAAAATTTCCTGTTACCGAACGTGTTCAAATGGGGGTTAGTACGAACAAAATGTTTGCGAGTATAGGCAAACCTTTATTTATTTTCATGGTGCTTTGTATGATGCTTACTGCTGCTTCGGAATTAGGAACTACGCAACGTATTGAATCTTTACTGCAAGAATCGGGTACAGTACCCTTACTGGTATTGGTATTTATTAACGGAATAATGGCTCTAGGAAGAGCTTTTGCAGGTCAAGTAATTCATAAATTGCAACCCGCGGGAATGCTTTTATTCTCTGCCATATTTACTTTCCTGGGTCTTTGGCTATTAACCATAACTAGTGGTGCAATGATTTTCGCAGCTGCTGCCGTTTTTGCCGTAGGAGTCACTTTTTTCTGGCCAACAATGCTGGGGTTTGTCGCGGAATATTTACCGCAAACAGGGGCTTTAGGTCTTTCGATTATGGGCGGTGCGGGCATGTTATCTGTATCTTTAGTACTTCCCATTATGGGTAATTTAATGGATAATGCTGGACCAATGGAAGCCTTGAGAACAATGTCAATTCTTCCCGCCATATTGATTGCAGCATTTGCAGGACTGTATATTTATATGAAAAAGCGAAAAACACCTACTACTTAAGAAATAAACCGTTTACAAAAATTATTCCCTTATAAATCCCCTATTAGGACATACTAACTAGGGGGTTTTTAATAGCCCGTCAAATTTGCAACTGATGAAAAAAAAATTGATTCTGATTTGTTTTGTTTGTGTTTTGAGTTGTAGAGATCGAATTTCAGAGCGCACCATTATGCTACCTCCAATTGAAATTCAAGAAAAACTAGTTTTCGCAGGAGCCTCCGAAACGGCCAAAAACATTGTTTTGATCTCTGGAGATGAAGAATATCGCTCTGAGGAAGCCTTACCGCAATTAGCAAAAATTTTATCAGAAAGACATGGCTTCAATTGCACCGTTCTTTTCGCTCAAGACCCAAAATTTCCAGGTATAATCAATCCGAATTATACAACAAATATTCCCGGACTTGATGCTCTTGACAGTGCAGATATGATGATTGTTTTTACGCGATTTCGGGCTTTACCAGATGATCAAATGCAATACATTGACAACTATCTTAAAAAAGGAAAGCCAGTGCTTGGCATTCGTACTGCCACACATGCTTTTAATTATTCCAAAGATTCAATAACAAATTACGCCCATTATGGAAACTATTACCAAGGAGATAAAAGCGAATGGACAGATGGTTTTGGGCGATTGGTCTTAGGAGAAAATTGGGTTAATCATCATGGGCACCACAAACACCAAAGCACAAGAGGAATTATTGATAATGATTCCAAATCACACCCAATAACCAACGGTATTCGAAGTGGAACTATTTGGGGGCCTACGGACGTTTATGGTATTCGATTGCCCTTACCTGAAGGAAGCCAACCCATAATACTCGGACAAGTTATAGACAGAAAAGGAGCTTTTGATGAAAATGACATTTTCTTCGGAATGCGAGCCTCTGATGATAGGCTTGCGACTATAAACCACAAGGGAGAAAAGGTAAACAATACCTTAATGCCTATTGCCTGGACAAAACCTTACCAACTACCTGAGGGTGAAGAAGGTAAAGCCTTCATATCGACCATTGGAGCAGCGACAGACTTATTGAATGAATCCACACGGCGTCTATTAGTAAACAGTATTTTCTGGGCTATGAATACCACCGTACCTGAAAAAGCAAATGTTACGCTAGTAGGTGATTATTCTCCATCAGCTTACGGTTTTCAAACCAATGAATATTGGATTCAAAAAAAAATGAAGATTGGTTCACAGGGAGAATAATTTTTTAGATTCTTAGTCTGGTTTCTAGTGTTATTTGAAAAAATATAATGGGTTTTCGGGCTAAGTTTGCCTTTTAAAAAATACAGAAAATAAAATGACGCCCTTTTAAAGGCGTCATTTGCATATAAAATTAAAACCTATATTTCATGTCGTAAGCTAACTGAGTGCTAGTTAACCTATGGATTATGGTTTTATAAGTACCTTTTTTATTATTTCGGAATCATCGTCAAAAGTAATTTTAACCTGCATCAAGTTAAGTGGCATCTTTTTTGACGATAGATTAAGAGAAACAGTCTTTGCCTTCCGAGTCTGCAAATAATTTTTCTTGTGAAGAGTTTCTCCCGAAGAAGATATCAGTTCAATACGGTAATTCATTCTTCTTTTTAACTCCACTGATATATTTAGTCTGCCTTCTGTCATAGGGTTAGGGGAAATACGAATCTCGGCGAAATCTTTGTTTCTCTGGATCGGAGCAACTTTAGGGTCGTACGGGTATACATGTCGCGTTATAGAACCATCTTTAAACTTAAAAGTTAATCGATACAGCCCTTTTTGTAGATTAAATTTAGGGGCTACATAGACACCTTTTCCATCGAAAATCTGATCAGGATTTATTGAGCTATTAAATCCTGGTCGATCAAGTCTTTCAATAAACATATGTTCCAACTCCACACCTCCACCAGGATCTGAAATACCATCCCAGTCGTCAAATTCTATATCATAATCAATATAAAGACAGTCAATATCTCCCGCAAGAAAATCAGCTAATGTTTCTGCATCAGGAGCTAAGTCGGTATCTGTGATACAGTCAAAACTAAATACAACATTGTCCAAATTTTCTCCGCCTGAAGAACCCGAACTCCCTCCTACTGATACACCCATTGAAGGAATACAATCAATATTTACAGGCAATCCGTTAATGTCATCTTCTACATAGTTATTGTAATAATTAATAGCCAGTGCTAGCGTGGGTGAAGGAGGCATTGATCCTGCAAGCACGCTAGAAGGTATATTTGCCAATGGGGCATACTCTTCCATTTTTTTTCCTACAAAATGAACAAGCCCATGCATAGGTTGCCCAAAACCATTAGTAACAGAAAAATCATTATAGGCAATAACTTCATGATAATAGCCCCTACTCGCGAGTTCTCCTTGTGAATTATCGCCATCAAACCCCAATATTTGAAATGTTGATGGGTACATAGGTTGATAATAAGGAATAGAGGTATCAAATTCTTCGGATACCCCTTGCCAAGCCCTTCTGGGCCAAAGCTTAAAAGCTGAATTAGACTCGTTGACAATTAAATCCATTTCCCAAGCTGGGTGTATCCCGGTATAACTAATTCCGTTACAAGTAAATTCACCAGCTTCTGTCCATATCTCACCAGGGTTATCAGGCACCATTCTAATAATATCCAATACTCCTGTCCCGTTTGACTGATCTTTAGTTCGCGTATCACCTTTTACTTCGACAACTATATTCTTTTTGGATCTTAAATATTTAGGAATAAAGATGTAATTATCTCTAGTGACTCTTTTAAATACTGTTTTATATTCAACTATGCCCTTATTTAAGTGTTTCTCATAAAGCTTTACCGTATATGTCTCGCCCATTGTTTTTGTCCATGCCATATAGCCATTAGACTCAAGAGGTCTAACATAGACATCAATCTTAGATTGGGCATTTAATAAAGGTGTAAACATGAATGCCATAATAATGGGGATTAAAAAATAATTTTGCTTCATACTTTTAGAATTTAATTGGTTAAAAATTGAGGTAAATATAAAAGTTGAAGCTATAGCTCTGAGCGTATTTTAGTACGGTTTGGCGTATTTTAATACTGCCCTTGGGGATGGAATCTTCTAATAAGCTCTATACGATCCTTAACACCGACTTTTTGAAAAATATTAGAAGCGTGCTTTGTAACCGTCCCCTTAGCAATAAAGAGTTCTTCTCCTATTTCCTTATACGTTCTTTCACTAAGCATAAGAGAACCTATCTCTATTTCCCTTTTACTCAATCCGAATTGAGTAAAGTGATTTAGGAGTACATAGTCCATTGGTTCCTCCTTTTTGTTAAGGACATTTAGTAATTTAAATAATCGATTGGACAAACGACTCACACTATTTTCATCTAACTGAGAACCATTTCCTAATGTTTGAAAATTATCTTCAGATTGATTAAGAATAAGGTTCAACACCTTAGTTTCATCAAATGGAAAATCTTTTAATAGAACTTCCTCCCTTGTAAATTTTTCAATATTTTCCAATTGCGAATCTTTCTGAGC
>CALDYU010000026.1 GCA_937944485.1 uncultured Flavobacteriaceae bacterium
TAAATATCAAAGGAGAATAAATGCGTAAAAAACAGAAAAATAAATAGTAAATTTAACCACAATGGAATCGACTTTGAGCACTTAGTTTGCTATGCTCACTTTCATCCGTTTTAGGTGGTTCACTTTGACCGTCCTTTCCACCCTTTTGCCATTTTGCCATTTTGCTGTAAGCAAATGATATTTTCTGAAAAATAGGCGTGATTTTTGAAAAATCACGCCTATTTTGAATCCTTATCAATATTTACACTGTTTTAAAGACTGTTTTAAAAGAGAGTTTAAGAAATTTGGAAAATCTAAAAATATAAAATATAAGTTCTTGTTTTACAGTGTATTACAATTTGATTTTCGGGTAAATATTATTACTAATTTCGGGGGGAATTTATTCATTTCTCGGGGGGAATTCATTGATATGGACGTTTTTGTCGGGGGGAATTTATTTTCAATTTTAAGATTCGGGGGGAATTTATTTTGATTTAACACGCATAAATTATAAATTATTGGTTATCAATGGTTTAAAAAAATTAGTCGGGGGGAATTTATGCTCTTTTCTTGTTAATTTCTGTTGATAACTCCATAATACACCCTTTTTTGTTCGGGGGGAATTTATTGAAATCTTATTTTTCGGGGGGAATTTATTGTGATTTATTTGCTTCATTTCTTAAGTCATTAAAAAACAGTATTTTACAAAATATCGTTGGGGGGAATTTATTTGAAAAGGGAGGATTTATGATATTTTCAGCTTCAATAATTCGGGGGTAATTTATTGAGTTAGAATGAGTTTCCTATCTTCTTTAGATAGGCCGTGTATGCTGCCGTAAATCGCTTTACCAATTCATCCCCTTTGACTTCTTCTGTCCATGACTTTTTGTTCAATGTAAAGAGCCTATTCATCTTTTCATAACCGTACTTCTGGAAGACCGTTCTTAACATAACTACTTGCTCTTTGTTAAGACCATGTTTCCCCTTGAGATATGTCATTTTGTACTTAATCTTGCTATATTCAATATCTTGCTTTTTATTCTCTTTCAGTTCTGGTAAACCTTTGTCGAAACGCCTCACATTTACCCTATTTTTGTTTTTAGTGTCCTTACTATAGCCAAAGCTAATATCACCCCATTTATCGATATCACTCTTTAGGTTCTTCAGCAAATATCGGTCTAGATCGCTGTAAGACTTGTAGTTTGTTGCAAACTTGTTATTAAACCAATTCAGGCTTGGTTGAGATGCACCAGTGGGCAATGTTGTAAGCCAACTATAGAATACCGCTGAATTTACGCTTGATGTTTTAAAGAATATGCTCAAAAGATGAGTGTTAAAGCTAGGGTTGATATTTAAGAATGCGTGATACCAATAGCTGTTCATATGAAAGGTAACAGTTTTACGGCTGTGATTCCAATTTGGTTTTCCTATCACTATACCACCCCCTATTTCCATGTTCTGACCATTGCCGTTGACTATTTCGTGATATTCGTTTTCGTAGTTAACCAAAAAGTCAAATGAATCTTTTAAAGGCTTTATACTTGTATAGTTTTCTGGTAGAAGGGTTGTATAACTGACAGTAAACTTAATCAAGGAGTCCGCTTCTTTTAAAAACTCATTGTAGAAAAGGTCAAGCTGATGGGGTTTCTCTAGTTGGTCGTGCTTTATCTTAGCCAGTATGGAAACGATAATCCGTATGGTATGGATGGAAACTTTATTCTTTTTGGCATCTATGATAATATCTTGAATGCCCTGAGAAACCCTAACTATATAGGGGTTTTTCCCATCATCTTTTCCATAGCTTTTAATTACATTATCCTTATTCATTTGATATTGGTTTTAACTCAGGGTTATTATGGTATTCTTTTATACTCGTAGATTGATTTTTCATATTTTTTGTCGCTGGAGTGAACCCTAAAATAGTCTTTTTCGTCCAGTAGGATTTCGCCGCTATTGATTGATTCGCTACTACCTATTTTATACACCTTTACCATTTGTGCTATTGGTTTAATCTTTAGGTGGTTTTAGGTTATCAGAAATAAAGCGTATTGCCAATTCTTCTGAACTCATTCCCATTATTTTATCAATTGTATGCGGTTGTATGTGATAAGCGAGCTCTAACACCTTCTCATTGATGCTTTTTAATTTTGGCAACTTACTTTCCAACTCATCTAGTTTAGAAGATTGTGTGGCCGTTAATTGTAGTTTACGCCAATTAATAAACTGCTTTTCATAAAGTTTAATGAAGTCGTTTTTTTCCTTATGTAGTCTAATGATCCTCCCAATAATTTCATCATTCAAAACTGATGGCTTGTCTTTGATGGGCAGTAGCCTGTCGTATTGATCATTTACTGAAGACAAATCTCCGTTTAGGGTTGTTACAAATATCTCCAAATAGTCGATTGGTCGATTAATAGGATTACGCTCCATCGTTATTACGTTTTTTTGATTTCTTCAACGAAATGTTTTCTATGGCCATCCGGAAGGGCATGGATTTTTAGTTTGGTCCAGTAAATCCATTTACCATGTTTCCCCTTATATTTTCCATACAATTTTATGGACTTTTGAGCATCATTGATTTTATTTCCAACATCCAAAATGCTACCCCCTGCTATTATCATATTCGACCAGGCTATTAGACCGTCCTTTTCTTTTTCTTCCATACTTGACATTGTTGTTAGATTGATAAGCTTATGAAAATGTGATTTTTATAATCCCGTCTGTTTCAGAAAATTTCTTGTCAAATTCTTTTTGAAAATCTGGAAACCTGTTTTTATCTGGATAGTTTAATGCTGTAGGGGATTTACAAATTTTAGCCACCGTTTCAGAACAGGTGTTAAAATCTACTTGTATAGTTCCACCGCTACCGCTTACCCCAGCATCGTATTTTTTACAATCGAACATTTCATAAAAAATCCCCTTTGCGTAGCCAAAGAAGAAAACGTTAGTTCCGTTTTGAGTAAAAGTTACATCGTGTGCCATAGTGCTTTAAAATCAATACTAAAAGAAACTTCCCAAAGGGCTATTTTGATTTTTTCCTTCCTCTTATGCGTTGGCCATCACCCGTAACGATTACCTTATTATTGGGGAACGATTCGGCGACTTTTTCGGCGATTCTTTTCATATCCTCCGGGCTGCATTTGGCCAACTTTGGTCTTGGGTATTTTTTGTTTTCTTCCATGTTATAAATTCTCTTTTACTATACGTATTTTAGTACGTGAAATTAATATTTAGCCGATTGCGCTCTGCGCACTCCCCCATCGGCTTTTTTCTTCTACTTTGATTACAGTTTTTCAGCAAAAAGAGCTGATATCAGTTTCAATCTGTAAGGAGAAATCTTCCGGTATTCTTACGATTTGTTAGACCCTAATTTTTTAATATCCGGAACCTGCTCATCGTTTAACATTTCGTAATAATCAATGCCTTGCTCCTGGTCGGTAGTAAAGCCCATTTTGTTCATCAATACTATGCACAACTCTTTCCACCGGTCCCGTTCATGCCCCAGAGCGTTAGCATGGTCTTTCATTTCTAACAAAACCGAATTAAGCGCCCTTATTTCGTCCTCGTATTCTTTTTCTTGCTTTTTGGTCATTGTCAAAAAATATGATTCAATTCTCCACTAAATTCTTTTCGCTATTTGGCTGGCCACTTCAGCAATTTGCTCAAAGGTATAGTCCTCCCCTCCTATGATTTCAAACGAGATGGTAAACCGTAAAATCTTATTTGGGATGTCGTGGTTAATCCCCATCTGCATTTTTTTCCATGAACCTATATACTTATCTGTGGCCGATTTCCAACGTTTTAAATCAACGTCTTTTGTATGGAACTCCAGACTGATTTTATTTTCACCGACTATAGGGTCGATTCCCATATCCTTTAGTTCTTCTATAAATTCCTCAATCATATCTTTTATTATTTATTTAGAATTTTCTCTGATTTTCATGATGTCTCCAACAAACCCGATTATTATTTTTACCAAAGCCAGGAAAAAAGTAAGATAGAATACATAGCGCAACCAAACGGGCAAAACAATCCACCCAAAAGCTCTATTAATCGCAATTGCGGCAAAAGGATAACCAAAAGGATGTATTTCTTTCTGAATCTTACCATATATCATTAAAAAATAATTGTTTATCCAGGCTAAATATTAATATCCATGCTTTTCCTTGTGCTTCCTTACTTCTTCCTCCATCCAAACACTGTCCTCACGCTGCTTATTAATCTCCTTGCCGTAGCGTTCATTGAAAAGGTAATTGAACAACATTTCTTTATGGGGATTGTCCATATTAAGGATAACTTCTACAATTGCTTGGGTTGGGTTGGTTCCGTCCTCCCCTTGGCACTTCCCCTGCAGCTTGTCCCAGAAGTAATCCCATCCCAAACGAGATTCCTTAAAGCACTCCCTGAAATCTGTTTCCGTCCAATTATAGCACCATTTTAGAGCGTAGTGCATGATTTCTATCCCTGTTAGGTTTTCTACGGTATTGGTTGAAATTTTGTTTTGCATACCTTATTTTTTCTTTGTTTTTTTAATTCTTTGAAATAGTTCCAAGACCTTTTTCCAGCCCCATCTAAGCTTAAAAATTCCTCCTTGGTTATGGCCAAGGGGGAAATGTCTTCATACCCATTATTGAACTGTTTTAAGCACAATCTGCGCAATATATTGTAAAGTCTGCCCCTTATCTTAGGAACTGTTAGAAACCATTCCTCCAGTCCTATCATATGCGAACTCAGCTTATGTTTAGTTTCGTCCTTGCTCATTGCTCAATTGACAAAATTGAAAGGTTCATAGCCTGCTATGAATTATGCTTTATAATTTGGCTCAGGCACTTGCCTTTTGAACTCTGCCCAAAGCGCTTTCCAATTTTCATCTGAAATCTGAAGCGGTTCCGGTGTGCCTGGCATTGTATTTAAAAAAGCCCTCTCGAATGGCCAGCCTTTCAAAAAGCTGGAATACACAACTTCATTATCAATGAAAATCTTAATTAGTTCTTCGTGGGTCAAATCCTTTTTTTGGTCAACCCTATTGTCTAAATAAAAGGTCATATCGTAAGTTTATAATTCGTTCAATCGTTCATTCCATGAACTTGATTCGGGCCTGGTATTCTTTTTCCTCTTTCTTTGTCATTCTATCCGATCTTTACGATATACCACTTCATCCCTTTTCATGGCCATTATTGTAGGGTGCAGTCCATCTTTGGTCAGATTGGGCGAAAACTGTTTAAGGGTTTCTTCTGCGAACAGCTCTCCAAGGCTCTTGTGGACTGCAGCCGTCACTTCCCTCTCCAGAAGGTTGATCATCATCCCTACGTAGATTCGTTTAGCTTGGAAAATCTATTTTGTCATGTTCGGTCATGTTCGATTATATCATTTCAATTGTGCCTGTTTCAAGATACTGTTAAGGGTTCCCTTTGGCACGTCATCAGAAAGGCGGTGATAGGCAACCGTAACGATACCTATTTTGGTATTGTGCCTATATGTCCTATGGCTTCCCTTTTGCCTCACCTGGTACCATCCGTCCTTTTCAATCAATTTGACAATCTGCCTGAACTTCATGGCCCTGTGAACACTAACATTTGGGAATCTGAAGAAGGCTGCGGTATTGTTAGCCCTTCATCTTCCATTACCTCTAAATGCAGGGTAATCGCTTCGATGATGTTCCTCTCGATTTCCTCTCGGTCGGCACCAGCAGATGTACAGCCCGGCAAATCCGGAACGTAGGCGCTGTAACCGTCCTTGGATTTCTCATAAACGACCAAATATTTTCTTATGCTCATATCAATTATCAATTTTGCGTTTTTGCGCTAGCAGGACTATTGCATCGTCAAGGGCATCCGCCAAGCTGTACTTTGAATTGTCCAGTTTTCCCATGATATGGATCTTGTTCAATAGTTCGCTCGTAGTTGTCCGCATATAGAAACTCCGGTACGCCTTTTCATTGATTTCCTTGTTTTCGGTCGGTTTAGGGGATTTTGTTGTTCCTCTACCGCTTTTTCCCATTAGGGTTTTAAGTCCTTGTTTATCTGACATAATCAAACAGTTTGTTTTTCCAGTTTCTTTATTTTATTAAGTACCTCTTGTCCAAGTTTCGCATAATCGTTCGCGGCATGGCTTCGACGATTGTATTCAAATATGGTCTTTTTCTTGAACTGTGAACCGCTTACATCAGTATTGTCACGAATCATCGTCTTGAACAGGGCATCGTTCCATCCCCTTTCCTTGAACTCGTCCATAATCCACTTTCCAATATTCAGCCGGTCATCATATTTGGTGACCAGAATCCCAAGAAGCACCAAATCTTCGTTGGCTTGCTCATTGATGATTTCGGTAACATATTCTATCATATCCTCTGCCCCGTCCACTGAAAAGTATTCTGCCTCTATGGGGATGATGACATAATCGGATGCGCACAGGGCGTTAAGGGTTATAAGGTTCCTTGCCGGTGGACAATCAACGAACACGTAATCATAATTCCCAACTATCTTGGACAGGCTTTTCTTAAGGATATACTCCCGGTGCATTTTATTTTGGATATCTAGGTCCACGCTAATAAGGTCACCTGATGGAATCAAAAAAAGGTTTTTCCTTACTTCAATAGGTGTTGCTGTTTGTCCAAAGAACAAATCCCTTACAGTTCCGTAACGCTCACCATGCTCGGCTAATTGTTCGGTAAACTGCTTCGTTACGTTGCCTTGGGGGTCGCAATCTACCATTAGGGTGCGTTTTTTCATACTAGCCTGTGCAGCAAGGTTGATAACCGTAGTGGTCTTACCGGTTCCCCCCTTCACGTTCATTAATGCCGTTGTTGCCATAATAATTTCAATGATTATATGATATATAGCAAATATAGTATATTAATCAAATATATGACATATCATGTCTTTTAATTTACCGCTTTAAATTCCTCTCCGCAAAGGTTACAGGAAAGTGATAACCCCGGCTTTCCCCAAACATTACTACAGCTACAGGAATATTTATAGTTTCCCTTTGGTTTAGGAGTATGTACCTGAACATACTGCAAGTGTAAATCCCTAACCTGGTCAAAAAGGGGTTTATCCGGATCCAGTTGGTCTATCATGTTTTGGTTCACCTCAAGAAAAAGCTCTTCAAAAAGATTGCTGTTCATCAGTTCCTCTGTGGCCAGCATGAACCTGCCCCCTTTGATGGGATAGTCCGCCATGTTCTGCCCTACTTTTTTTCCACCGGGTTGGCCGTTATGGCTTGGCATCAATCCAATGGACTCCATTTTGGAAGCCCATTCCTTGTTATGGTAGCCCGCTCTGGGCGGCTTCCCAAAATGACATTGCCATCCATGACACATTTCGTGCACAATGGTCTGGCATACCTCTATCAAAGGAAATTTGGATATCATCGTTGGATTGATGGCAAGCTCGTCCGTATCCATTTCGGTAGCGTGGTAAAACCTTTTATGGGCATAATGTCCAAAAACCCTATGCTTTCGAGTAAGTGATATGATACAGTCCACCAGTTGCCCGTCAAATAGGGCATCGTTGTAGTAATCAAAGATTACTTGGAACAGCCCATAAAACTTAGATGTTGGTTTTGTTTTTTCCATTTCTATTTCTTAAGATACATTTTTTACAAGAACAAGTCCATTTGAATACCGTTTTTTGTCGCCTCTATCAGTTCCTTGCGATAGTATATGATATGACCCGCAAGCATGGGGCAACGGTTCAAGTAGAAATCGGCATCGTACCCCATCATTAGGTCGTAATCGGTAATGGCACCATCCCCGTGCCTGAACACTTCCAGAAAGCGCAGTTTTGCCTTCTCCAAATCTTTTTCAATTTCCTTTATGGGTCTGTTCTTTTTCATTTATATGTTATATATGTTTTATATGATAGTTATGATATATCCTTTTTCAGTTCGCTCTTCAGTTTCAGGACATTGACATCCATTATAAGATTTGCTTTTCGCACCCTAAGCTTGGCGGTCCTTGCAATCTCATCTTTGGAACAATCACCGGTATCAAGGTTGATATAGGTCAGCTCACAAGGGAAGGATTCGGTATTTCTGATAACCACCTCGTAGCTATGTTCCATATTTGGGTCAATCACCGAAAGGCTTTCCATGATGTGCATCACCGTGTCGAAGCCGCCGCATTCATTGATAAAGAAGCGTACCCCTTCGGTATAGTCCATTGCATGCCTGGGGAAAGGGAAGGGAAGGGGCAGACCGCCCCCCTTGAACTTGAACCCGTTCAGTTTTTTTTCCAGTTCTTTGCTTGTCTCTTTGCAGTACATTTCAGCTATCTTTTTGGTTGGGTTCTACGTCCTCTGGGTCAATAATAAAGATGTGTTCTGCTTCTCCTGTGGAGAACCTTCCCACCATGGTATCGGTGGCCAATCGCTTTAACTGTAGTTTTCTTGGCTTTGCAAGGGTTCGTTTGGAGACTTCCGTAACCCTTTTGCTTTCTTTTTTTGTATCTTTATCCTGCATGATTATAAACTTTATAGTTTGTAATTGAAAAGGGCGTAGGAGTTAAGAGAACTACGCCCTTTTTCTTTGTTGTTTATTTCCCAAATAATTGGATTTCACTTGCTTTTACCTCGGTAACGTATCGCTTTTCCCCTTCTTTGGTTTCATAGGATCTGTGGGTAAGTTTTCCAACAACAGCGATTTCCTTTCCCTTGCTTGCGTAATTCTCAACGACATCCGCTAATTTTCCCCATACGACCACATTGTGCCATTCGGTGTTTTCCACTTTATCGCCTTTAGCGGTGGTATAGCTTTCATTCGTCGCTAAAGAAAAAGTAGCTACTTTGCTCCCGTTCTCCAATGTTTTGATTTCTGGGTCTTGACCCAAGTGTCCAACCAACTGTACTCTGTTTCTAAAATTGCTCATGATAAAAAAATTAATAGTTAATATATATATGATATTTGTTACATCTGTTATATAATACCCCAAAGCTTGTCTTGTACGATTTCAAGATTATGCGCAAGTTCCGAGCGTTTGGATATGGGTACATTGATAATCATTTCTTGCAGTCTGTCATTTTCAGAAAACCAATGGTCATAATATTCCTGTGTTCCTGCCATAGCTTTTGTTTTCCGTATTGTGATGTCCATTATTAGCTCCTTTTGATTACATCATAAAGATACAAATATTATATGATATGTATGACTTATATGTTATATATTACAATATTTTATATCTATTCTATCAAACTGATAGATAGATATTTACAATTATGTTTTATTCCTATTTTCCCCCAAATCTTACCCTATCAAGGAACTTGATATACCAAAACTTAACCGCCGTGGATCCGCATGCGTTTTTTACTGGACACGGCGTGGCCAGGTGAAGAAAAACGGATGTGGGGCGGTAAGGCCTACTTACATTTGAACGTACTCCTGGCGGGTGTCTTTGGTCCAAAGACCATGACAGGGGTATAACCGAACTGGAGCGATTCTTTTGGCGTTGTTTTTGTTTCAAAAACCATGACAAAAAATGCTCCTCATTACTTGAAGAACCAATGATAATTTAGTATCTTTAATAGACTAAAATTCACACATGAAATCCGAAGAAAATTTGTCCATCACACAAGAATTGAACCTTATTAGGGCCTTAGTGGATTCCGGAGTAAAAAAATGCCAACATGGTTTCCAAGTGATGGGTACGTGTTTGGAGTGTGGCGAGGAAGTGAAGTAAAAAAAGGGGCCGAAGCCCCATTCTTACTTTAAGCGTTTCGATTCGGAAATTATGTCCTGTTTAACGTCAGCAAAAAGTGAACTTTTCTAGGTTAATTTTTAAGAGAGTTAAAAGATTATATTTTAACCTTAAAAGTCAATAGGAATGAGAAGAGAACAGAATGCAAAATCATTAATTAAAACCGTAAAGAGAAAAAC
>CALDYU010000027.1 GCA_937944485.1 uncultured Flavobacteriaceae bacterium
TTTTACAGGCGTAGTATTATTATATTGTGAAATAGCACCACATATAACAACACGTGCATGGCGCCGAAGATGAGCTAAAGCATGATCAAGGATCTCTCCACCAACATTGTCAAAATAAACATCTATACCTTTGGAACAGTGTGCTTTAATGCCTTTGTATACTGATTCGTTTTTGTAATCTATGCAGGCATCAAAACCTAACTCCTCCACAACGTATTGACATTTCTCAGGTCCGCCAGCAATACCGACAACATGACAACCTTTGATTTTTGCAATTTGACCAACAACACTACCAACAGCACCTGCTGCTCCTGAAACTAAAACGGTTTCACCTTCTTTAATTCGACCCTCTTCAATAATTCCAAAATAGGCCGTCATACCGGGCATTCCCAAAGTACCCAGGTACTTAGTCATAGGTGCTAAACTTGTATCTACTTTGAAATGCCCTTCACCAGCTGTTTTGATGTATTGTTGAACACCACCCCAGCCCGTCAGCACATCCCCTACTTGAAAGCTGGGATGCTGATTAGCTTCAACGACGACACCTATCGTTCCTGCACGCATGACTTCATCAATTTTGACTGGCTCAATATAGGATTTCATATCATTCATCCAACCACGCATGGCAGGATCTAAGGATACATAATGTTGTTTTATCAAGATTTGTCCGTCTGTGATTTCAGGAATCGGACTGGTCTCTAATGACCAGGTTGCTGCATCAGCTTCGCCTTCAGGTCTTTTTACAAATAGTTGTTGCTTGTTCATTTATGTATTTTTTTTCATTCCCGTGAAGAGGGGACTCTGTTTTAATTTTTAAACTCTTAGCTTCTATTTTTCAAATTTTACTACTTACTTTTTACTCAATACTATTTACTAATCACTTTTTTCACTTCTTCTTACTCGAAAAACTTTTTACATAGGCTTCCATTTTTGCCCGAATTTCAGGTTTCCACCAGAGTTCATTCGCTTCTTTTAAGGAATTTGAAGCGTCTAAATCTAGCTTATCCCACAAATGTTTTCTCAATTTTGCTTTGGTATTCTTTAAAATTTCTTGGTCCGCTTGTAGATACTTCTGCATTTGCTTTTCCGCAAGCGGCAAAACTTCTTCCAGCGGAAGTAATTCATCAACTAAACCGGCCGCTAAGGCTTCTTTGCCAGAAAGTAATTTTCCTTCTAAAATATATCGACTGGCCAATCCTTCTCCCATCCAAAAGGCATAAACCTCTGTGAGGTTTTGGCTTATTTGAATATTGACAGCAACTTCATTTAATCCGATGACATATTTTTCTCCTTCGGCCATATAACGATTATCACTGGTCACGGCCAAAACACAACCTCCAGCTGGCGAATGCCCTGTAATTGCTGAAATAAATGGTTTTCTGAATTGTACCAATTCGAGATATAAGGCGCCAAAAGAAACAAAGAAATCTGTCATCTGCGCTTTGTCATAAGCGAAGAGTTCAATCAAATCGAGTCCCGCCGAAAAGTAATGCGGTTGTCCTGTTAGAATCACTCCTTTTACCTCAGGATTCTGCTCCAACTTTCCGAAAATATCCCTCAAATCTTGCACCATTTCAAAATTGATGGCATTGACCTTACCACGGTTCATTTGAACTATGGCATATTCGTCTTTATAAGTTATTTCTAGTGTATTCATATTTTATAAGGATGTACCTCCGTCTAAAGTTAATGTTTGCCCTGTCATGAATTTTGAATTATCAGATGCCAACCAACAAATGCCTTCGGCAATTTCATTCGCCTCGCCAAAGCGTTTCATAGGGATATGCCTTTTCAACAAATCAGCCATGTCAGCTCTTGCCGATAACAACTTGTCTAAAAGAGCCGAATGGGTATATCCGGGACAAACGGCATTGATACGAATATTTTTACTTCCGTATTCGAGTGCGGCGGATTTGGTCATGCCCACCACAGCAAACTTACTGGCACTATACGATAGATTATTGCCAGAAGCTTTAAGTCCGGCTAAAGAAGCCACATTGACCATATTTCCGTGCCCTTGTTTTACCATTTGTTTTAGGGCGGATTGCATACAATAGAATACTCCCGTTTGATTCACAGCAATTACATTATGCCAATCATCGTGCGTATGATCCGCTGTTTTTGCCTGGTGTCTCCCTCCAATACCGGCGTTATTTACCATTACATCAAGGCGGCCATGTTGTTCAACCGTGCCATTAATCAAGTTCTGTACATCTTCAAAATTAGTAACATCAGTATGCACTGCCGAGGCCTTACCCCCTTCTGCTTTAACTTCTGTCACTATTTTTTCTGCATTTTCTAAATTAATATCAGACACCACTACTTTGGCTCCATGCTGGCCAAAAAGTTTCGCCGTTGCGGCACCGATACCACTTCCGGCACCTGTGATGATTACTATTTTGTCTTTTAGGTTCATATTGTTTCGTTGTTCGTTGTTCGCTTATCGCTGCACGCTGTACGCTTTGCGCTTTACCCGTTTAGTTCTAATTTAAATCATGTGTTGTTTACATCTTTCACTGCAAACTGCAACTGCTTACTGAATACCCGGTTCTTGATTCTGGTCTCTTGTTTCTTGGCTCTTGCTTCTATTTTCTTTCCCCTAATCGCTACACACAATGAATCAATCTCGAATCTTCCAGAGCCTGTGTCCTTAAATGCGCTGGATACCCTTCTGCCTGTATCATGTTTAAAAAATCAGCGATACTATGGTATTTTATCAAAAGCACCTTGTCCCACAACATTTCGTCTTCTGGACCAATTAACATGCTTTGTGGTTTTCCCATATATAGAACTTCAGCATTCGCCTTTTGAAAAAAGGGCATGGCTGCTTTCATATAGTTTTTATAGGCTTCGACACCAGTCATTTCCGTTTCTGAAACTTCCATTTTGAATTTCAAGAGATTCATCATTACTACGGGAGTATCCGTTGGCAATTGTGTAAATGACTTGAACTGATCTTGATTAATTTCGGTATGTGATTTTGTATTCAAATCCTTTAAAATAAATTATCCATTTTTTTCTTCTGAATCGCTTGCCAAGCGGTATTGACACACAACTCAGATGCCTTATTCAAATAGGCAAATTTGGGATCACTGGTATGGCCATGCTTAAAGCGATAATATATCTGCTGCGCGATAACGGCAATTTTAAACAATCCGTAGGCATAGTAAAAAACCAGATTGTCAATATTTCGCCCACTTTTTAAAGCATATTGTTGTACCACATCACTTCGTGACGGATTTCCCTCCATGACTGTAGGCGATTGCAATCCTTGCTTCATAAAATCAGGATCTGAATGCGTGGTCCAATATCCAAGGGAAGTCCCTAAATCCATCAACGGATCCCCGAGCGTACACATTTCCCAATCTAAAATAGCAGCAATTTCTTGCCAACTACCATCTTTAAAAACCACATTATCATATTTGAAATCATTGTGGATTAAAGTATGGTCATATGCCTTAGGTTGTTGTTCTTGCATCCATTTCATAACCAATGCTGCTGCAGGAACCTCATCAGTTGCCGCTGCTAAATACTGCTTCCCCCAATTGGTTACTTGACGTTCAACATAGCCTTCAGGTCGCCCTAAATCTGATAAGTTCGCAGCTTTGTAATCAATATTGTGAAAAGCCACAAAAGTATCTAACCAGGTATTGGAAATCACCTTGAATTCTTCAGGAGATACCTGTCTTTTATGTGCTTCTTTGGCCGTTAATATCTCGCCAGCAACCTTACTCATGATATAAAAAGGGGCTCCTATTATTTCTTTATTTTCAGTATACGCAAAGGCCTGGGGAGTTTTATCAAAAACCGCATTTAAATTGGAAATCACTTTATACTCACGACCCATATCATGCCCACGTTTAGGAGCGGCAAAGGGAGGACGACGTAAAACATATTCTTTATTTTCAATATTCAACAAATACGTCAAATTTGAAAATCCGTTTGCAAATTGCCCCACCGTCAAGGGACTTTTAACATCCGCAATCAAGTCATGCTCAAGCAAAAAATTCTTGAGTTTCACTTCATTCAGCTCTTCGCCTTGTCTGACTGGTTTGGTGTTCATTTTAATTCGTTACTCGTTGTTGGTTGATAGTTGTTCGTATTTCTTATTTCGTACTTTTTAATTCCTTTATTTTGTCAGACTCCTTCTACACCTCCCTTAATCCCTCCTTACTAGGAGGGAAACTAATTCTTTGTTTTTTCAACTTAATACTTATTACTTCATGCCTCGCACCTCGTACTTCATTTCCTATTTCGAACTTCTTACCTTGTACTAACTATTTTTTACTTTGTATCTCGTACCTCAAACTTCGTACTTAATACTTTGTACTTAATACTATTTACCCCCTAAATCCTGACTCCTAACTCCTTTCTCCTATTTAGCATATCTTTTAATCACATTCTTGCCCAACTGACTCATGTGTACCTCATCAGGACCATCGGCCAAACGGAGCATTCTGGCGGCGGCGAAATAATGCGCCAAGGGTGTATCACTACTAACACCCAATCCGCCTAAAATCTGAATCGCCCGATCAACCACCCTTAAGGTCATATTCGGAGTAACAATCTTAATCATCGCAATCAAATCTTTAGCTTCTTTATTCCCAAGCCGATCCATTTTATCAGCGGCGGACAATACCAAAAGTCTTGTTTGTTCAATTTCACAGGCCGAGCTAGCAATATCTTGACGCACACTACTAAAGGTATCCAAAGTTCTACCGAAGGGTTTTCTTTTCGTAGTGCGCTGCGCCATAATTTCTAAAGAGCGCTGCGCCATTCCGATCAATCGCATGCAATGATGTATTCTACCAGGACCTAATCTTCCTTGTGCGATGGCAAAACCCTGTCCTTCGCCTACCAATAAATTTTCCTTGGGAACACGAACATTATCCAACTGTATTTCTGCATGCCCTTCCGGGGAATCATTATAACCGAAAACAGAAAGTGGTCTGATAATATTTAATCCCGGAGTATCCAGAGGTACCAAAATCATACTTTGTTGCAGATGTCTAGGCGCATCAAAATCTGTTTTTCCCATGACAATGGCAATCTTACAATTAGGATCCATTGCGCCAGACGACCACCACTTTCTTCCATTAATCACATAGTCATTGCCATCAGCGGTAATGGAAGTTTCAATATTAGTAGCATCAGAAGACGCTACTTCAGGTTCCGTCATTAAAAAAGCCGACCGAATTTCTCCGTTCATCAAAGGTTTTAACCATTTTTTTTGCTGCTCAGGGGTGCCATATTTGGCCAGCACTTCCATATTACCCGTATCGGGAGCACTACAATTGAAAATCTCCGACGACCATACAATTCTGCCCATAATTTCGGCCAAAGGGGCATACTCCAAATTCGTTAATCCGGGACTCAAATCGCCGTATGATTTGGGAAGAAAAAGATTCCATAATCCAGCCGCTTTTGCCTTTGCTTTTAAACCTTCCAATCCGGGCCACTTTTTCCAGGCAGTATCAGGATTGTGATGAAAAGCTTCCACTTCCTTTTCTACGGGAGTGATATGCGTCGCCACAAAATCTTGTAGTTTTTTCTGTAGGGCTAGGGCCTTTTCGCTATGTTCGAAGTTCATTTTTTTGTTGTTGGTTCTTGGTTGTTCGTTGTCGGTTGTTGTTTGTTTGATTCGGTCAACTATCAACTGTCAACCATCAACCAAATTTATCCTGAAATCAAATATCCTCCGTCAGCGGCGTAAACTCCACCAGTCATATAGGAGCCAGCATCGGAAGCCAAAAGCATTACCAAACCAGCCATTTCATCGGGTTCGGCCATACGTTTTAAAGGTACAGTTTGATTGTACATACCCACTAATTTTTCATTAGACCAAAGGGCTTCACTGAATTTTGTTTTGATGAGTCCCGGGCAAACGACGTTGGAACGGATTCCGTATTTACCCCATTCTTTAGCCTGATTTTTGGTCAACATGATTAAAGCGGATTTGGTAATACTATACAAGCCCAATCGAAAACCAGGATGCACCCCTTCAACAGATGATATATTGATGATACTTCCATTTTCATTAGCCTTCATATGCGGTTGCACCAAATTTGACAAGAGCCAAGGTGCTTTCACATTCACGTTCATTATTTTATCAAAAACTTCTTCGCCTGATGCTTCAATCGGACCATAATACGGATTGATCGCTGCATTATTGACCAAAATATCAATACGGCCATAGGCCTCTAATGTTTTAGCGACTAGGGCTTCTCTTTGTTCTCCATGCCCAATATGACAGGCTATTCCGATGGCTTCTAATCCAGCTGCCTTGAATTCAGCTGCGATCGTATCAACAGCATCTTGATTTCTACTGCTGATGACCACTTTAGCTCCGTTTTCCGCCAAACCTCTTGCGATGGATAGTCCGATTCCTTTACTGGATCCTGTTACTATGGCGACTTTTCCGGTAAGGTCAAATTTTTGTTTTATGCTCATATATTTCGTTGATGGTTGTTGGTTGTTCGTTGATGGTTGATGGTTGATGGTTGATGGTTGACGGTTGACGGTTGACGGTTGATGGTTGATGGTTGATGGTTGATGGTTGTAATGTCTATTTTTTACTAACAACAAACAACCAAATTATGCAAAAACCTTCTTCTCTGTTTTCAAAGTCAGTGCTTTTTCGGTATCCATCAGAATTTCCGCGAGTCCTGTTGTTTTGGGGAGTTCATATTTAAAATAGAATTCCATCGCGTGAATTTTACTTTCATAGAATTCTGCACTGTACGTTTTACTATCGGTAACGAGTCCGTTTTGTGCTTCGCGAGCAATATCTAACCATAACCAACTCATTACAATAGTACTGAAGAATTCCATAAAGGGAGTGGCATCAGCCAAGAAACGTTGGTAATCGCCCTTCATCGCAAAACCCATAAGTCCTTTTAAGACTTCTTGCGTCAATTGTAATTTACCTGCCAATTTTTGAGCATAGGGTTTTAAGGACTCATGCGCCATACTCGCTTTGATGGAATTTTGAATTTCTTCAGATAAGAGTTGCAAGGCTTTCCCATTCTCCATAGTCACCTTACGCCCTAAAAGGTCTTGCGATTGTATGCCTGTGGTCCCCTCATAAATGGCGGATATACGAATATCACGTAAATATTGTTGTAGAATATACTCTGAGCAGAACCCGTAGCCACCCAAGACCTGAACGCCATTGTTTACGGCCGTGATGCCCATTTCTGACGGATAGGTTTTCACAACCGGAGTCATGATTTCTAAAAGCAAACGGTACTTTTCGCGCTCTTCTTCAGTAGCTGCTGATATGGATAAGTCATGATATTTTGCCGTCAATAAAAACAGACTTTGCGAACCTTCAGAAATTACTTTTTGCAGCAATAACATTCTACGCACATCAGGATGATTGATAATCAAAGTTTGTTCTTGATTCGCATCTTTCTTACCTGTGCTAGTCAATTGACGCCCTTGCGGTCTTTCGTTGGCATAGTTCAATGAGGCTTGATAGGCCGCTGAGGCAATTGCCGTAGCCCCTCTACCCACACCAATACGCGCGCCGTTCATCATTAAGAACATATATTTCAAGCCCTGATTGGCTTCACCAACCAACCAACCTTGACAGTCTCCCTTATCACCAAAAAACAGATGGGTAGTGCAGTAGCCTTTTTGTCCCATTTTTTCAAAATCTGCAACAGTGGTCACATCATTGGAGGTCAAACCACCGTCTGCAGGTCTATTTTTAGGCACTACAAATAAAGAAATACCTTTGGTACCTGCTGGGGCACCTTTGATACGCGCCAAAACCAAGTGCACAATATTCTCTGCCCCTTGGTAATCGCCTGCGGAAATAAATATTTTTTGTCCGTGAATTTTATACGCATCGCCATCAGGAGTCGCCGAAGTCACAATATCAGAAAGTGAGCTACCTGCCTGCGGTTCGGTCAAACACATGGTACCACCCCATTGCCCTGAAAGCATATTGGGCAAATAGGTATCTTTTAAAGTTTGATTGGCAAAATGTGCGATCAATTCTGCGGCACCAATGGTCAAGCCAATATAGCCGGGCAAATGATTGTTGGCAGCATCTTGAATAAAGGTTGCTGCGTGTAAGGCCATGGCTGGCATTTGCATACCCCCATCTTCATACGAAAATGAACTGGCGATCAAACCCATTTCGCCACCGGCCTTCATAAATTTAGTTACCTGCGGATGCACTACAATCTCGCCATCTTTGAAATGTGCGGGTTGTTCGTCCATCTCACGGAAATACGGGTAGAGTTCTTTATCAGAAAAGTCTTTGACGGAATTCAGCATGAGTTCAATGCTTTCTTGGTCATACTCGGCATAACGCTCTTGGTTCAGTACCACTTGCAGGTCATTGACTTGATATAATAAAAATTTCAGGGTTTCTAGATCGACATATTGATTTGCCATGTGCTTCATTTTTAAGTGCTAACAAGATAATCGATCTTTTGGGCAAAGTCATTAAACTGGTTTAATAAACCACTTGAAAAGTGGGGTTATTAAATTGTTTTTGGTTCTTATTAAAATGGTAGGTTTTTACATCAAAGTATTTTCCGAATAATATTGCTTTTCTACTATATTTACGGGATTTTTGAGCATTTAAGTTGAGATATCCGTTTCGCATAATTTGGAATTGAACCCTACTAATGAAAATAATCAATAAAATAAGACTTCTAAACTTTAAAAAATTCGAAACATTCGAAGTAAGTTTTGATAACGAAATTAATCTCTTAATTGGAGATAACGAATCAGGTAAAAGCACTATTCTAATGGCTTTAGACTTGGTAATGAGAGGAAGCAGACATAAAGTAGAAACCATAGGACTCGACTATTTATTTAATACTAAAGCTATTGATGATTTTCTTAAATCAGATAGAATTCTTAACAAGTTGCCTGAATTGAGAATCGAACTCTATTTGAATGAACAAAACAACGAAATTACTAATGGTAAAAACAATCTCGATAAAAAACCTAGTGATGGAGTTAGACTTATCTGCAAACCAAATGAAGAATATAGTGAGTCTATAAAAGATGTACTTAAAAAACCAGAGTGTTTATTCCCTTTCGAATATTATTCAATATCCTTCACAACATTCAATGACATTCCTTATAATGGTTATAATAAACACTTAAAACACATACTTATAGATAACTCATTAACTAGCAATGAGTACGCTATGAAAGAATATGTAAGGGACATTTATAATAGTAAAATACTAAATACTTCCGAGAAATTTCAACACCAGCACGAATATAGAAACTACAAAGAGGAGTTTAAAAACAAAGCTTTTAAGCATATAAATGAGCGGCTAGAAAATGATTATAAATTTGCTATAAAATCAAATTCCAAATCAAATGTTGAAAGTGACTTAATAATTTACGAAGGAGATATTTCAATTGATAATAAGGGAAAAGGCAAACAATCTATTATCAAGACTTCGCTTGCGTTAAGCAAGTCTGGAGAAGACTTTGATGCTGTTCTTTTAGAGGAACCAGAAAATCATTTGAGTCATAGCAATATGAAAAAACTCATTCAAGAAGTTGTTAAGTCAACAGGCAAACAAATATTTGTTGCAACTCATAGTGATTTAGTGAGTACTAGACTTGATTTAAGAAAGTCAATATTATTAAATAGTAGTTCAGAGAATAGAGTTAAGTTAAAAGATTTACCCGAGGATACATCGAAATTTTTTATAAAAGCGCCAGATAATAATATTTTGGAGTTTATTTTGTCGGACAAAGTAATTCTAGTAGAAGGAGATGCTGAATTTATTTTACTTGAAGCACTTTATAAAAAGAAAACGGGCAAGAGTTTAACTGAAAATAATATTCATGTTATTTCTGTTGGTGGCACAAGCTTTCCTAGATATTTAGATATAGCAAAACTATTAGGTTTAAAAACCGCTGTAATAACAGACAATGATAAAAATTACAAGCAAAATATTACCGATAGATACTCTAAATACAGTAAAGATAACATAAGTATTTTTGCGGATAAAGAGGATAAAGAGGATAAAAGATATACGTTTGAAATATGTATCTATGAAGATAACATTAACATTTGTGAAGAATTATTTTCCGCTAATAGAAGAAAACTCTCCGTTCAAGAATATATGCTTAAAGATAAAGCTGAAGTAGCATATCAATTGTTAGAGAATAAATCTAAAGAATTGGAAATTCCTGAATACATTGATAGTGCATTTGAATGGATAAACGACTAATTTTAGCAGTAGCTGGTTCAGGAAAGACCTATCACATTGTAAAGGAACTTGATTTAGAAAAAAGATTTCTTTTAATCACTTATACTATTAGTGGAATTAGAAGCATTAAAAATGAAGTTGTAAATCAATTCGGATATCTACCTAAAAACATAAAAATTAAAAATTATTTTTCTTTCCTTTATTCGTTCTGCTATAAACCATTCTTTGCAGACGAGCATAGTGTCAAAGGGATAACTTGGAATTACCCTAAAAGCTTTTTTGACAATTCATTTTTTACAAAAAACAATTACTTGTATCATAACAGAATTTCAAAATTATTACTAGACAAAAACCATATTCAAGAAGTCAGAGCTAGAGTTGAGAAGTATTATGATTACGTTTTATTTGATGAAATACAAGATTTTGGAGGTAATGATTTCAATTTTTTAATAGAACTATCAAAATCCAAAGTGAATTTTCTTCTTGTAGGAGACTTTTTTCAGCACACCTTTGATACGAGCAGAGATAAAAATACAAATCAATCTTTGCATAGTAATTTAGATAATTACATTGAACGATTTAAATCATCAGGTTTTACGTTTGAAGATGCAACTTTGATTAAAAGTCGTCGATGCAGTAAGACCATTTGCGATTTTATTCAGAGTAGAATTGGAATTCCAATAGAATCAAACTCTACTCGAATATCAGATTGTGAATTAATAGAAGATAAAGAAAGTGCAAAAACAATATTTGACGATGATAACGTTGTGAAATTATTTCTTACTAGACATTACAATTACAAATGTCGTTCTGATAATTGGGGTGCTTGTAAAGGTCTAGGTTTTGACAATGTTTGTGTAATAATTAATGATGAACTCTTAAAAAAGTTTAATTCTGGAAGTTTAATAAATTTCAAATCAAATATTACTCGAAATAAATTTTATGTTGCCTGTTCAAGAACAAGAAATAACCTTTATTTCGTTCCTAACAAATTAATAAAGAACTATAAATAAAAACTTAGTACTGCTTGTGTTTTATTTGACGAGTGCCGTTAAAAGTAACACCTGCTCGCCCTAGTCTCCGACATTTTACCCGATTTGCGGATAGCTAACAGGTAAGATCAATGCAAAAAGTTCTCCCTCAGTCCCTCCAAAGGAGGGACGCGAATTTCTTGGTCATTTGAAAATTCCTTAAATTTTGTGTGCATAAATTCCAATAATGACAAAAAAAGACATTGCCCAACGTAATACAGAGAAGCATCAAACCTTATATGATTGGCTTCAAAACCACCCTGATGAAAATTGGGCGAAAGGTCCAGAAGGCAAATGGAATACCGGAGAGCATATTGTGCATCTCATTCAAAGTGAGACCGCTTTAAACAGGGCCCTGCGTATTCCAAAATTTTACTTGAAATATAAGTTCAAAACGAACAATAGAGAAAATCGTTCGTATGAACAGGTTGTCAAAAAGTATCAAGATAAGCTGGCAGCCAACCCCGGCGTAGTTGGACCCATGTCTAGAACAATGCCTGAGATCACACAAGCCAACAAAAGTATTTATATCGCACAATTGGATAAAGAAAAAACCAAGTTGCTTAAAAAACTTGATAAATGGAGTGACAAAGCTTTAGATACCTATTTGTTGCCACATCCGCTAATGGGACGAATGACCGTACGCGAAATCTTGATGTGGAATGCCTAT
>CALDYU010000028.1 GCA_937944485.1 uncultured Flavobacteriaceae bacterium
ACGATCAAAAGTTTCCTTTGCCATTTTTAATGAATTTAATCTTATTGTTTATATTAGTGTGTGTACAAAATTATTCAACTATTTGAGCCAACGACGGGAATTGAACCCGTGACCTCTTCCTTACCAAGGAAACGCTCTACCCCTGAGCTACGTCGGCCTATTGAGTTCGAAGTCAAACCATCAATCCTCTAGACAACAAACGCAAACTCATTTTTTGAGCGAGAGACCGGGTTTACCTCGACTTCGCTCGGCATAAACTTCTCACCTAACCTAGGATATTAAATTTACACTTTGAGCGAGAGACCGGGTTCGAACCGGCGACATTCAGCTTGGAAGGCTGACGCTCTACCAACTGAGCTACTCTCGCATTTAACGCAATTTAAGCATATAAATCGCAATATTCTAAAGATGTGGGGAGAGCAGGATTCGAACCTGCGAAGACATAGTCAGCAGATTTACAGTCTGCCCTCGTTGGCCGCTTGAGTATCTCCCCTTCTTTAGATATTTCAGTATGTAATGAACTTCTTACTAATTGGAGCCGATAGAGGGACTCGAACCCACGACCTGCTGATTACAAATCAGCTGCTCTAGCCAGCTGAGCTACATCGGCTTTTTACACTTTTTTACGCATAAAAAAGTCCGCTATTTCTAACGGACTGCAAATGTATATATTTATTTGTTTAATCAAAACAAAAAATACAAAATTTTAATTACGCATTCACCCTTAATTTATCCTTCCTTTTTTTTAGCATTCGCTCTAAAGAACTGCAAGCAGAATCAACCGCTTCTTCAAAAGATTTACATTGTTTTTTAACCATGTAATTGTCTTTTGGAACATTCAATTTTATCTCGACAATTTTGTTCTCTTTTAAACTTGTATTTTCTACTTTTAAATACACATCTGAACTTATCACTTTATCATAAAAAGTTTCTAATTTATTTAGTCGATTTTGCACAAACTGAAATAATGATGAATCTGCTGTGAAATTTACTGATTGAGCGTTTACTTTCATAGGAGTTGGTTTTTAAAAGTTAAACAATAGAAATAAAAAGTCATTTCTTATTTCGAGGATGCGTCGCTAGGTGTATTTTTTTCAATTCAGCAATACTATTGTGGGTATATACTTGAGTTGAAGCTAAACTTGAGTGACCTAACAATTCTTTGACTGAATTTAAGTCAGCCCCTTTATTCAACAGATGCGTTGCAAAGGTGTGCCGCAATATATGCGGACTTTTTTTTAGCTTAGACGACACCTTACTAAGATACTTATTTATTACTCTATAAACAAGTGTGTCATATATTTTAGAACCAGATTTCGACAAGAAAACATACCTTTCATCTAAAATTACATCTAAATTATTTCTGAAGCCGAGATATTTTAAATACTGTTCTTCAATTGTTTTTAAAATAGGCACAATGCGCTCCTTATTTCGTTTACCTAGCACCCGAATAGTACTTGAGTTCAAATCAATGTCTGATAGTTTTAAATCAACCAATTCTGCTCTTCTAATTCCTGTTGCATAGAGCAATTCAATGATTAATTTATCTCGCTGCCCTTCAAAATCATCTGTAAAATTAAATTGATGTAAAACCTCCTCCATCTCCGATTCTGAAAAGGGCACTTCTATTTTTTTTGATACTTTTAAGGCTTTATGCTTTGCAAGTGGGTTCTGGCCTATATCACCAATACTATACAAGAACTTATAGTATGCTTTTAAAGATGCTACTTTTCGGTTAATACTTCTATTCGATATTTTTTTATTCACTAAAAAAACAATCCAATTTCGAATGCAATTGTATTCTATTTTGTTGATATCATTTAAATCAAATTCATCAATACAAAAGGTTATGAACTCCTCAATATCTTTTTGGTAAGCATTAACCGTATGCCTTGAATAATTCTTTTCAAGTGATACATATGACTTAAAGGCATTTAAAGAAGACATGCCTCAAAGTTAGGAAAGTTTTATTAGGATTTTCACATTGTTGCGCGCAATGCTGAGTACATTACGATTTTATATTTGCGTGGCTAAGGTGATACTTTAGCTACATAAAAAAATCCCGCTATTTGCGGGATTTTAATTTCTTTAATTGAGCCTTCAAGAATTATATTTCTTCTTGATCTCTTAAACCTTGTATGTATTGCGCTTTTTGAATCTGTGCTCTTCGAGCTACCGAAGGTTTTGTGAATGCTTGTCGCTTACGCAATTGACGCATTGTACCTGTTTTATCGAACTTTCGCTTGAAGCGCTTTAAAGCTCTATCTATGTTTTCTCCTTCTTTAATTGGTATTATTAACATTGGCTACAACCTCCTTTCTTTAATGATTAGGGCTGCAAAGATAGTAACTAATTCGAAACTGGCAACCTAATAAGAACAAATGTCTTGAAAAATATGAAGACCTATTCTATTTAGCGCTTAGGCGCTTTATATTCTTTCTTATCAATTATAATTTTAGCGATAATTTCTCTTAGAATTTCCGATGTGCCTCCGCCTATTGGACCTAATCGACTATCTCTTAATAAACGAGCCATAGGGTAATCTTCAATATATCCATATCCGCCTAAAAATTGAAGACACTCATAAGCTACCTCATCTGCCATTTTTGTAGATCGTAACTTAGAAATTGTAGCTTCTTTCACAGCGTACTCTTTATTATCTAATTTATTAACCACGTAATAATTGTATTGCCTACACATTTCCATATCAGCATATAAATCGGCAATACGATGTCTTAACGCCTGAAATTGATTGATCTTTTTGCCAAACGCCTCGCGTTCCGACATATATTGCATGGTGTATTCAAGGGCATATCCTGAACGAGCATGTGCATTAATACCCATAACCAAACGCTCAAGGGCAAATGCCTCCATGATATAGGTAAATCCCTTTCCGATTTCCCCTAAAACATTAACCGCTGGAATCTTTACATTATCAAAAGCTAATTCTGCTGTGTCAGAAGCTCTCCAACCAAGTTTATTTAGTTTATTCGCTGAAACTCCATCACTATTTCTATCTACTACAAAAATACTGATGCCCTTATTACCTGCCGCAACATCGGTTTTTGCAGCTACCACCATATAGTCGCAATACACCCCATTCGTTATAAAAGTCTTCGACCCATTAAGTATATAAAATTCACCATCTTTAACAGCAGTAGTTCGCATACCAGCTACATCACTTCCTCCAAAAGGTTCGCTTACTCCTAAACACCCTATTTTTTCACCAGAAACACTGGGTTCGAGATATTCTTTTCGAAGGTATTGACTTGCATTTTTATTCAAATGAGTCATTGCCAAATACGCATGAGCCCACATAGCAGCAGCAAAACCTCCTGAGTTTATTTTTTGTAATTCTTCGAGAAATATTACCGTATAAAATAAGTCAAGTTCTAATCCTCCATCTACTTCAGCTGTTGCCAAACCAAAGTATCCCATTTCACCAAATTTTTCCCAAATAAAACGATCAATAGTTCCAGTTTCTTCCCATTTTTCGATATGTGGAGAGACTTCCTTTTTTAAAAATTCCTTAAGACTTTCTCTAAATAATTGATGTTCTTCTGTGAAGTACATGCTTTGCGACATAGTATTTTTTTATAGGGACAAATATAAAGTTATTCTATCAATTTTTTCTTTGGGGAAACTCTCGATTTCTAATAATTCTGCAAAAGAATGTATTCTTTTTTTAGAATTTCTGTATAAAACAATGTCAATAGCCATGTTTTTTTGAAGATATATCAATTTTGTTAAGCTTTCAACAGAAGCCGTATTAATGTTAATTTTTTCAATTTGTGGAGGATTTATAACCTTAAAACGTTTAAGCGTCCTTTGTACAACTTCAGGCGATAAGCCGTATACATCATATAATTGCTCCGCCAATAAAAACCCACCGAGCTTGTCTCGAAATTTAATAATTCTTGCAGCCAACTTTTCACCAATGCCACTAATTGACTTTAATTCTTCAACTGTTGCGACATTCAAATCTCTAACTTTTACTTTATTGGATGACATTATGCTCTGCCCATTGTTAAACGGACGCTCACTCTCAACCCTATTTTGCGACCTCTTTTTAGCCCATGCGGGAAATTTAAAATAACTAGAAATAACATTCAATAAGGAATCAGAAATTTGAGTAACTTCTTGAAAACCATTAGAAGAATTTACGTACTTACCTGTGGCTCGAAATACATGAAGTCTATCAATTTCTTCAACAGACATACCTAAGGAATATCCTTTATAATCTGTTATGAAATTTGGGTTAAAAGGATATATTTTAATCGAATCTTTGTGTAAGTCCCTTTCTTTCAAAAGGTCAATTTTTGCTTGAGTCTCCATGTCATGCGCAAAACGGTTTTTAGACTCGCCTAAGGAAAAAGAACGAAAAATGAAATACGTAACTTGAAGCAGTAGAATAATAAGAAGTAAAAAGAAAATCCCACTCCGTTCTTGTTTATTGAACTTGAAGTGAGATTTTAAATTATTCAAGGTAAGCCTATTTAAAATTAGCTCTAATATCTGTTAAATACTTAGACAATTCTTCTCTAACTTTTGGGAATAGGAATAATAAACCTATCATATTTGGGAATACTAATGCCAAAATCATGGCATCTGAAAACTTAATAACTGCATCTAAAGTAGCTGCCGCTCCAATTATGACGAATAGCAAAAATAAAATCTTGTAAACGGTATCAGCCGTTTTACCTCTTCCAAAAAGGTACTTCCAAGATTGAAGGCCATAATACGACCATGATATCATTGTCGAAAAGGCAAACATGATTATTGCAATGGTTAAAACATATCTAAACCCAGGGATAACCGAATCATAAGCCATGGAAGTTAAGTCTACACCCCCAACATAGGTTTGAGAATCATTTAACAATACCGTACTTCCAACTGCATTACCATAGTCGAAAGCCCCTGCGTCCATATTAAAAAATATAATTACTAAAGCCGTCATTGTGCAAATAACTACGGTATCAATAAAAGGCTCTAACAAAGCTACTACTCCCTCGCTTGCTGCATACTTCGTTTTTACAGCAGAGTGCGCAATTGCTGCAGAACCAGCACCTGCCTCATTCGAAAATGCTGCTCTCTGAAATCCAACGATAATGACACCAACGACGCCCCCTATTCCAGCAGCTGGAGTAAAGGCACCTGAAAATATCATTCCAAATGCATCACCTACATATTCAATATTGGCAAAAATTATTATTATGGAAGCCAACACATAAACCCCAGCCATGAACGGAACTATCTTCTCAGTAACACTGGCAATTTTTTTAATACCTCCAATAATTACGATTCCGACTAAAACAGCCATGATAAAACCGATAATCACTCCAGTTGCGCCACCTTCCCATCCAAACATTGAAGTCAACTGAACAGCAGCTTGGTTAGATTGAAAAGCATTTCCTCCACCAAATGATGCGCCAACACATAGTATTGCAAAAATAATTGCGAGGACTTTGCCCAGCCCTTTCATCCCTCTTTCCGTCAACCCTTTGGATAAATAATACATTGGACCTCCGTAAACCGTACCATCTGCACCAACATCACGGTATTTTACTCCGAGCGTACATTCAACAAATTTTGTTGACATTCCGATTAAACCACAAATAATCATCCAAAACGTTGCTCCTGGTCCACCTAGCGCAATTGCAACGGCTACACCTGCTATATTTCCTAAACCAACAGTGCCTGAAACTGCCGTCGCCAAAGCTTGAAAGTGACTAACTTCTCCGTCTTTACTTTCATCACCAATTGTATCAACAATATCACCATCTACAACATTTACATCAGATTTTTCAACACCGTGATCATCCATCTCGTCATACTTACCCCTCACAGTGTTAATGGCTAAACCGAATTTTGAAATACCCGGAAACTTAAAATAAATTGTAAAAAAAGTAGCTCCCAAAATCAATAATATTAAAACTATGGGCATATCATAGCCAGCTATATGAATTGGAGTTAATACGGTGTCCTCCCACCATGTTGCAACAGGCATAAATGCGTCGTTTACCTTTTCATCTAGTCCTTTTTCAGAGGCCTCCTGAGCAACCGTAATAATGGGTAAAAACAAGCTAAAAAGCGTAAGAAGTCTATACTTCATAATTTTAGTTTTGGTATGGTTTAAAAATTAGTACGCCAACAATATCCTAAAAATAAGCAACACAATCAAGCATTATTGTGAAATTAACTTAGTCGCTTCGAAACATTTCATTCAACTTTCGAATTTGTTCGGGCCGGCCTAATACAATCAGTTTACTTTTTGGTTGTAGTGCTAAATCAGCTTCGGGGTTAATAATATAGTCTCCATCAGGGGCAATATACCCAATAATAGTACATCCTGTTTTTTGTCTGAGATCAAGATCTCTGAGGGAGTTACAATCTACTTGATCTGCAAAATCTTCAACGGGTACTTCTTCAAGGTTGGTGGTATGTTCCCCTTCTACCGAGAGCTTATCCATAAACGTAATTAAATCTGGCATTACAACCAATGATGCCATATGATCACCACCAATTCGATCAGGCATTATTACTTTATTCGCACCAGCTAAGAATAGTTTCTTTTGAGATGTAGCCAATGAAGCTCTGCTAATAATGAATAATTTATCATTTAATTGTCGTGCCGAAAGCACAACAAAAAGATTTGCAGCATCATCAGGCATTGCTGCAATCAAATAATGCGCATTTTCAATACCGGATTTAAGCAATATTTCATCTTCACTCGCATCACCTTCGATAAATAAAATATCATTTTCGAATTTCTCGACAATTTCTTTATTTTTTTCGATAACAACGAAAGGTTTGTTATATGCCTTTAATCGCTCTGCCGCTTGCATTCCATTTCGTCCAAAGCCACAAACGACAACATGGTTCGACAAGCTTTTTATTTTATTTTTCACCTTTTTCTTCTTTAAAAGTTGCATTGAATTTCTACTCAAAATGTACTCGCTAATTACACTAATTGCAAAACCAACAATAAAAACGCTAGCTAAAATTAAAAAAACAGTAAATATTTTAGCGGTTTCGTCCAAAGGTTGAACTTCTTTAAAGCCCACCGTAGCCATTGTAATAATGGTCATATACAAGGCGTCTATCCATGAATATTCAGAAATATAGCGATATCCTAAAACACCAAATAGAACGACAGCAAAAACTAGTGCAAGAGCCAAATAGATTTTCGAACGGGAAAGCTTTATCATTCTTAGAGATCAAAAACAGAAGTTCGTTTTGTGTATATTAAGTCTTTTATTTTCAACCAAAATGCTAAGAATAAATATAAAGCAAAACCGAACCCTACGGTGACAAACGTAACATAAATAAAAGATGTACGCACAACTCGAGTTCGTATACCTAAGCGTTCAGCTAAACGACGACATACTTCAAAACCGTGTTTCTGAAAAAAATATAAAATCGTATAGAATAGTTTCACGACTTAAAATTAATCATTTCCCTGTAATAACTGACCGCCAACTGCGCATTGTAAACATTTATTCTTAGTACAATAATTAGTATACAATTGAAGCAAGGCTTGACTGTCTTCGGCGTTTTTAGCTATAACTCCTTGATTTTTAAAGTTGGAAACAATGGTATTGTCTTCAAATTTAATTTTTTTGATAATTTTTAAGATTACTTCATTAGCATCTTTTCCTAGTTGCTGATAGTAACTAAATTTCAAAGGAAGAATGCTATTTATAATAAGTAAGTCGATGAAATTTTTAGTTAGTTTTTTAGAACTTCTCTTAGACAGCTTCCCAAAAGTATAGTGATTCTTCCAGTAAGCGCTTGCTGAAACATTAAAAAGAGCGTAAATTTCTTCAACGGAATTTGCATGAATTACTTTATTGAACAAACCTTGCTGAGCCGCATACAAATTCGCCAATTGAGAAAGCCGAATAGTTGGGAAATTAGGCGGCCTTAATCGAAAAAAATCAGGTTTTATGACACCCGCATTTTTTAAATTAAATTTCTTCGTTACAAACTCATACTCTCTCTTAAGATTTAAATAATAGGCATCTAGAATTGTTTCTTCTTGCAATAAATGAGACAATCCGAAGAAAACACTTTCTAACTGTAAATTGTCAGCTTGCAACTTTCGAATTACGGAAAAATCTAAGGCATGTGATAAACTTAAAAATGCCTCTCCGTTAATTTTGAGTCCGAAATTCTTCAAAAGCATTGAAAAAAGGACCTGTTCCCAATCATTTTTTGACTCCTTTAATAACCTTAAGACCTCTTTTGATTTTCGTTCTAGTCTTTCAAAATATAAACGTTCTAACCAATTGTGGAATATAAAGGTGTCAACTTGAGCGATTTCTTGTTCACAGTTGATGAAGGTTTTTCGATTTTTATCAAATAGATTTTGATAGACTTGCAGCAAGCTATTAGGAATATAATTTTTTAATTCTAAGGTTGGAATCGCAGAACCATCTTTTCTATAAACAGAAGCATCATCTTCCCAAACAACATGTAAAATTACATTGTCGTAATTTACATCCTCATGATGATTATGACTAAACCAGTCTGAAGCCTTTAGATGTATTTCTACATTGCCTGCCCACAGCTGGTTGGCTATTGTAATTTTTGCATTAAAAAAATCAGGACCAGCATGATGATTATGCATACCCACATCACTTACTATAACAGACTCATCAGCAGTAGTTGACAAATCTGTTAGTTGCAGCTTTTTATATTTCCAAATAAAATGAAGAAGATCTTCGCGCACAGTTTAGAAGTAACATCTGCGCTAATGTAAAAATAAATTGTAAGAAAATACTTAATAATTGTGGTTACTCTACAACCTCACCTTCCCAATTCATAAATCCGCCTTCAAGATTATAGGTGTTTTCAATACCGACACTATTCATAATAGCACAAGCCTGACTGCTTCGATTGCCACTTCTACAATACACGTAAAAGTTTTTAGATTTATCGAGCTCCTCAAGTCCGTCAAGAAAACCCCGCCCTAAGTAAATATCAATATTATTAGAATTAGGTATGCGTCCCTCCGCTATTTCATCTGGTGTACGCACATCGAGCACAAACGCATTCTCATCTTTTTCTAATTGTGCTACCCATTCTTCCTGCGTTAAATCTGCCATAATTAATACTGTTTAATTTCTTTCCTAACCTTAGTCTTTACTTACGCTAAACTCTAGCCAGAATATTCGAATTATTTGCTTGTTCAAAATTACAATTTCCATACCAAATTCATCACATTTTATTTTAACAAAAATTTATCGAATTATGATTTTGACGAGTCGAAAATAGGTATACATTTGTATATACAATTGTTGTAATAACATGAATGTTGAGCAAATTATAAAAACAGGAAAGAAAATCCCTCTTGAAAGTAGGACTATCATTCATTTTATGCTAGTGAACAATAAAATTAATGAGTCTATTTCCAATGCTTTAAAACCTTTTGATGTTTCGCTGCAACAATTCAATGTTTTACGTATCTTAAAAGGGCAAAACGGAAAACCGGCTAACCTTTCGACCTTAAATGAGAGAATGGTAACAAAAATGAGTAATACAACACGACTGGTTGACAAGTTGATTTTGAAAGGCTTTGTAGATAGAATTATCTGTCCCTCGAATCGAAGAAAAGTAGAAATCAATCTTACCGCTGTAGGCCAGAAAGAACTCGCTAAAATGAGTGCAACAATGAAAAAAGTTGAGAAATCTATTCTAAAAAAGATATCAAAACAAGAATTAGAACAATTGAATAACCTATTCAACAAATTCTAAAATAGTAATACTAATTATTAACAGACTCTCGTCAATGCGAGAATAATTCTAAATTAAATTGAATATGAAAAAAGGAGTACTAAGTGTAGCAATTGCATTATTTATAGGTTTTACTACCACGGCAACAGAACCAACTACTAGCGAAAAGAAAGAAGTAAACACCGAAACAAGTTCTATAGTTTGGAAAGGATACAAATTTGCTGGTTCTCACAATGGAACTATAGCACTTAAATCAGGCGCTTTGTTGTTTGATGGCGATGCCTTAACTGGCGGAGAATTTGTTGTAGACATGACGAGTATAAGTGTCTCTGATTTAAAAGCTGGCAAAGGAAAAGAAAAATTAGAAGGTCATTTGAATACCGACGACTTTTTCGGAACAGCAAATCATAATACTGCATCTCTTGTATTTACTAGCGTAACACCTTCAGGTAAAAATTCTTATGAAGTAATGGGTGACCTTACCATTAAAGGTATAACTAAACCAGTAACCTTTGCTGTATCAGTTTATGGCAATAAAGCAACCGCTACTTTAAAGGTTGATCGAACAAACTATAATATACATTATGGTTCGTCTAATTTCACAGATACTTTAAAAGACAAAGCCATCTATGACGAGTTTGACTTGGTTGTAGATTTAGAATTTTTGTAGACTTGACCTCACAGTTAAGCAACCTGCACTTTTAACAAGTGCAGGTTTTTTTGTTTTTATTTTATAACCTTATTGTAGTTATTGAAAATGATTTCTATATTTGATCTAATAATGGGCATTTATTAATTCCTATGAGAAATAAACATACAAATACTTGGTGGTGGTACAACTCTCGACAGTTATCGTGAGCTGAGCATCGTTATAGTAAAACTATATAAGGCCTGTCATCACGACAGGCCTTTTTTAATATTAAAGATTTCATTGAATGAAATACCAATTACAATCATATTATAAAAAAATACTAGCAGATACTATTACTCCTGTGAGCGTATATCTCAAAATTAGAGATAGGTTTCCGAATAGCATTCTGCTTGAGAGTAGTGATTATCATGCCAATGACAATAGCTTTTCATACATCTGCTTTAACCCGATTGCTTCCATAAAAGTGGAGAACGAAATCATAAAGCAGCGGTTTCCTGATGGTTCTTCAAATGAAATTCAAATTGAAGCACAAACCAATGTAGTTGATATCATTCACGATTTTAGTCAGCTATTTGACTCAGAAAAAAGTGATTTCAAATTCATTGATACCGGACTCTTCGGCTATATGTCTTATGATGCCGTTCGCTATTATGAAGATGTGAAAATTTCTAAGAAAGAGAATTCTGTTAAGATTCCAGATATTTATTATGCGGTTTATCAAAATATTGTTGCCATCAATCATTTTAAGAATGAGGCCTATATTTTCGCTAACTGCTATGAGACGGAAAACAATGTTCCAGAAATTGAACAGCTACTGAATGTGAAGAATTTTGCCTCATATAATTTTTCTTTGGATGGAAAAGCCACTTCTAACTTAAAGGATGAGGAATACAAAGAACACGTAACATTGGCCAAGAAACATTGTCAGCGCGGTGATGTTTTTCAGCTCGTTCTTTCGCGTAGATTTTCTCAGGGTTTTAAAGGAGATGAATTTAATGTATATCGTGCTCTACGCTCTGTAAATCCTTCGCCATATTTGTTTTATTTTGACTACGGAGATTTCAAAATCTTCGGAAGTTCTCCAGAAGCACAACTCATTGTTAAAGAGGGCGTTGCAGAAATTCACCCTATCGCTGGAACATTCAAACGTACGGGAAATGATGAGCAAGATGCCAACCTTGCCAAACAATTGACTGAAGATGATAAAGAAAACAGTGAGCATGTTATGCTAGTAGATTTAGCTCGTAACGATTTGAGCCGAAATGGAAGTATGGTTAAAGTAACTAATTACAGAGAGGTGCAATTCTTTTCTCATGTCATTCATTTGGTTTCAAAAGTCATAGGAAAAAAGAAAAAGGACATTCCAACTATGAAAGTTGTCGCAGACACTTTCCCTGCAGGAACACTAAGTGGCGCACCGAAACATATGGCGATGCAACTGATTGAGAGATACGAAAAAACAAGTCGAGGCTATTATGGCGGTGCGATAGGTTTTATGGATTTTAAGGGGAATTTCAATCATGCCATTATGATTCGAACCTTTCTCAGTAAAAACCACGAATTGCATTACCAAGCAGGGGCCGGTTTGGTAGCAGCCTCAAATGCCGAAGATGAATTACAAGAAACCTATAACAAACTAGGTGCATTGACAAAAGCCTTAGAAATAGCTGAAACCATTTAAAGTCCGCTAAGCCCAACAAAGGAGGGAATTGTAAACGATACTAATAAAAAATAATGTCCAACAATAATAAACATATGAATAAGAATTCCTCCCCTACGAGGAGGTTAGGAGGGGATACCGTTTTAGTTATAGACAACTACGATAGTTTCACCTACAATCTTGTTCATTATTTAGAAGATTTAGATTGTGAAGTGATCGTAAAGCGAAACGACCAATTGACAATAGAAGAAGTTGATGCGTTTGATAAAATCCTACTTTCTCCCGGCCCCGGAATTCCAGATGAAGCAGGACTTCTTAAAGAAATTATTGCAAAATATGCACCAACTAAAAGCATTTTTGGTGTCTGTTTGGGGCAACAAGCTATTGGGGAAGTTTTTGGCGGTTCTTTGATTAATCTAGATGAAGTATATCATGGTATTGCGACAAAAATCAACATTGTAAAAGATGATATTTTATTTGAAGGAATGCCAAAAGAAATCGAAGTAGGTCGCTATCATTCATGGGTAGTTGATTCAAATCTTCCGGAAAAACTAGAGGCCACTTCCTTTGATAAAAACGGACAGGTAATGTCTCTTAGACATAGAGAGCACGATGTTTGTGCCGTACAATTTCACCCAGAATCTGTTTTAACTCCAGAAGGAAAAAAAATATTAAAAAATTGGTTGAAGCGCTAAAGCTCAGTAGTGAGTACAAAGTATTAAGTAAAAGTTTAAATCGAATACTTAATATTATTTACTTAAGACTTAATACTATTAAAAAATGAAACAAACTTTAAATAAACTAATCAATCATGACATTCTCTCAAAAGAAGATGCAAAACAGATTTTAGTCAATATTGCGAAAGGCGATTATAATTCGAGTCAAATAGCGGCATTTTTGACCGTTTTTATGATGCGGAGTATTACCATTGAAGAATTAGAAGGTTTTCGTGATGCGCTTTTGGAGCTGTGTTTGGCTGTTGATTTATCAGTGTACAATCCCATTGATTTATGTGGTACGGGAGGTGATGGAAAAGACACCTTTAATATTTCAACTTTGGCTTCTTTTGTAACCGCTGGTGCTGGAGTCAAAGTAACCAAGCATGGTAATTATGGTGTTTCCTCAAAATGTGGAAGTAGTAATGTGATGGAATTCTTGGGTATCAAATTCAGTAATGAAGCTGATTTTTTAGAAAGGTCTATTGATGAAGCCGGAATCTGTGTTTTGCACGCTCCGCTATTCCACCCTGCAATGAAAAATGTAGCACCTATTCGAAGAGAATTGGGAGTAAAAACCTTTTTTAATATGTTAGGCCCCATGGTGAATCCCGCTTTTCCGAAGAACCAAATGGTGGGTGTTTTTAACCTAGAATTAGCTCGTATGTACGGGTATCTCTATCAAAACACCAATAAAAATTTTACTGTGCTTCACGCACTAGATGGTTATGATGAAATATCCCTGACAGGAAATACCAAAACAATTTCTAACAATTCTGAAGGAATGATTACCCCATCTGATTTCGGAGTAGCACCCATTAAACAATCAGACATTGTAGGTGGCGAAAGTATATCGGCATCCGCTCAAATTTTTATAAATGTGTTACAAGGAAAAGGAACAGAAGCTCAAAATAATGTGGTATGTGCTAATGCTGGCGTGGCAATCTCAACAGTAGAAAATGGTAGTTTGAAAGATGGATTTGAAAAAGCAAAAGAATCTTTATTGCGTGGCAATGGTTTGAAAGCTTTGAAAAAATTGCAAGAGTTAAGTAAAAACTAAATATCAATTGTCCTTCCGAGGAACGAGGAAACCAACGCTAAGATTCCTCGTTCCTCGGAAGGACAAAATAAAACTAATGGATATTCTAACAAAAATTATTTCGGACAAATACAAAGAAGTTGATTTGAAAAAATCGCTTATTTCAACAAAGCGATTAGAAGCTTCCGATTTGTATTTTAGAAAAACATTCTCACTAGCTTCAGCTTTGTGCAATAGTCATACAGGAATTATCGCAGAACATAAAAGACGTTCCCCATCCAAAGGAACAATCAACCAAAACACGAATGTTAGCCAAGTGGCAAAAGGCTATCAAAAAGCTGGGGTTTGCGGCATGAGTGTTTTGACTGATATTAAATATTTTGGTGGCTCATTAGAAGATTTACAATTGGCCAGAGCTTCTGTCGATATGCCTTTACTGCGGAAAGAATTTATTATTGATGAGTATCAAATATTAGAGGCAAAAGCTTATGGCGCAGATGTCATTTTATTAATAGCAGCAGTTTTATCAAGAGAAGAAATCAAAACCTTTTCTGAATTAGCAAAAAGTATTGGTTTAGACGTTTTACTTGAAGTGCATAATGAAGAAGAATTACAAAAATCAATAATGCCGAGTTTAGATATGCTTGGAGTAAATAATCGCAATTTAAAGACTTTCGAAGTGAGCCTTGAAACGAGTAAAGCACTGTCAAAGTTGATTCCTAATGATTTTGTAAAGGTTTCCGAAAGCGGTATCAGTTCCATTCAAGCAATTCAAGATTTAAAACAATATGATTATCAAGGATTCTTAATTGGAGAAAATTTTATGAAGACCGATAATCCAGGTAAAAGTGCCTCTGATTTTATTCAAAAACTAAAATAAAAGTGAATTACTATTATTCAAATAAAGAATCAAAAGAAACTCCCTCCCCTTTGGGAAGGGCTCGGGTGGGTCTCAAAATCTGTGGTATGAATGAAAATACCTCAGCGGTTGCTACTTTAAGACCTGATTATTTAGGCTTTATTTTTTGGGAACCCTCTAAACGTTTTTTTGGCAAAGATTTACCTTCCATACCCCACGGCATTAAGAAAGTGGGAGTATTTGTTAATGAAAGGATTGTAATAATAGCAGAAAAAGTCAAACAATATAATCTCTTGTTAGTCCAATTACATGGTCAGGAAAGTCCTGCATTCTGTGACCAACTCAAAAAACAAATTCCCCATATCAAAGTGATAAAAGTTTTTTCGATTAAAGAAGCATTCGATTTTGGTGACCTGAAGCCTTACGAAAATGTATGTGATTTCTATTTGTTTGATACCAAAGGTCAACTTCCTGGTGGTAACGGCTATACTTTTAATTGGGAGGTTTTAAAAAAATATCCTTCGACAAAACCATACTTTTTAAGTGGAGGAATCGGATTAGAGGAAATTGATGCTATTGATGAATTTATGAATCTGCCGGAAGCAAAATATTGCCATGCCATTGATGTGAATAGTAAGTTTGAGGACGAACCGGGTTTAAAGAATATTGAAAAATTGAAAAAGTTTAAAGCAGCATTAAATGCAGAATTATAAGTATGACGTTTTTGAAGTTAAACTTTGGGCTTACTACTTTTTACTCAGTACTAATTACAACTTATTATGCTAGACTTACAAATTGATTTAAAAAAGTATTTCAAGAATATAGAAAAGATAAATTCCTATTCTGATTTAGAAAACCTTTACAATGATTTAAAATTGGAAATCAAAAATGATAAGTATTTCTTGAACGAGAAGAAGTATCCAAAAATAGGATTCACAATTACTAAAGCTGAAATTGAAAATTTAGGCGGAACAAATTTTTCATTATCAAACGAAATAGAGGTATCTACACATAATCCTTTAGAAAAATTATTACTTTCTATACTATGGAAAAATGGAGATTTTGGAAAGGAGAGTCATATAATAGAGGGAATTTTGGATAAAGGAGATCTTGAAAATAAAAATAGTGGATTAGTATTCTACCAATTCGGAAAAAAGCTTCGTGACCCAAAAAACGAGCCAATTATTGACCAACACATAATGAGAGCGTATTTGTTAAACTTTAATCCAAATAACATCGAGATAGAAACTATTCGTCGTAAGAAAGAACTATCAAAAAAAGATGCTAAAGATATTTCTAGCTACATAAAATGGGCTAATTTTCAAGCGAATAGGGTAAAAAATAAAAAAGAGGAAGTTCTTTATTTAATAGATAAAATCTTATTTGCTCTTGGAAAATATATCAAGATAAACTAGACATTACAGACAACTGTCAACTCAAAACTGACAACTAAAATGAAACAAGAAACGAAGAGTACCCCCTTTGGGGGCGGAGGGGGCTACCACGCAGATGAAAAAGGTTATTACGGCGAATTTGGAGGAGCTTTTATACCAGAAATGCTCTATCCGAATGTAGAAGAGTTACGCCGCAAGTATTTAGATATTATGTATGAAGATTCCTTTCAAAAGGAATTTCATCAACTGCTCAAAGATTATGTTGGTAGGCCTTCGCCACTTTATTTTGCGAAACGACTGTCTGAAAAACACGGATGTAAAATTTACCTCAAGCGAGAAGATTTAAACCATACAGGAGCCCATAAAGTCAATAATACAATTGGTCAGATTTTAATGGCAAAGAAACTGGGTAAAACTAGAATTATTGCCGAAACTGGAGCCGGACAACACGGTGTTGCAACGGCTACCGTTTGTGCATTGATGGGCATGGATTGTATTGTTTATATGGGTGAAATTGATATTGCTCGGCAAGCCCCGAACGTAGCCCGAATGAAAATGTTAGGCGCCAAAGTGCGACCAGCACTTTCTGGAAGCCGAACTCTAAAAGATGCCACCAACGAGGCGATTCGTGATTGGATCAATAACCCTGTAGATACCCATTACATTATAGGTTCGGCGATTGGTCCGCATCCGTACCCTGATATGGTAACTCGTTTTCAATCTGTGATATCAGAAGAAATTAAATGGCAATTGAAAGAAAAAGAAGGTCGTGAAAATCCTGATTATGTGGTGGCATGTATTGGTGGAGGAAGCAACGCCGCTGGTACCTATTATCATTTTCTGGATAAAGAAGAAGTTGGCATTATAGCCGTTGAAGCAGCAGGAAAAGGAATAGAAACAGGAGAAAGTGCTGCCACTTCTGCCTTAGGAAAAGTAGGCATTATTCACGGTTGCAAAACCATGTTAATGCAAACAGTTGACGGCCAAATAACAGAGCCCTATTCTATCTCTGCAGGACTAGATTACCCAGGAGTTGGACCCATGCATTCGCACCTTTATAAATCAGGAAGAGCAGAATTCTATTCAGCAACCGATGACGAAGCCATGGCAGCAGGACTCGAACTATCAAAGTTAGAAGGCATTATTCCTGCTATCGAAACCGGACATGCATTTGCTATATTTCAACATAAAAAATTTAAGTCAGATGATGTTGTTGTAATTAGCCTTTCAGGGCGTGGAGATAAGGACTTGAATACCTATATAAAATACTTTGGTCTGTAAAATTTGTCATTCCCGTGAAGGCGGGAACCCCTCGAAACAAGCAGTGGGCTTATGAAATGAAACGTTTTTATATCTACATACTAACTAATAAAAATCATACAGTGTTATACGTTGGTATGACTAATAATTTGAAATTAAGACTAAAACAACATCAAGATAAAGACAATAAAGGATTTACCAGCAAATACAATCTTGACAAACTAGTTTATTTCGAAAAAACGCAATATGTGAATAATGCTATCAAAAGAGAAAAACTGATAAAAGGATGGCAGCGACAGTGGAAAGAAAATCTTATAAGCGATATGAATCCAGATTGGAAAGACCTTTCTTGGATGCTAGAAGATTGAAAAATATTTAGAATACTTTAAACAGATTCCCGCCTTCGCGGGAATGACAAGACATCATGAACAGAATAAACCAAAAACTAAATTCCGAAGAAAAACTCCTCTCCATTTATTTCACAGCGGGATATCCGGCAATCGATGACACCATTCGAATCATTCAAAACTTAGAAAAAAACGGCGTCGATATGATTGAAATCGGTTTGCCTTTTAGTGACCCTTTGGCAGATGGACCTACCATACAAGAAAGTTCAACAACGGCCCTCAAAAACGGAATGACCACAGAAAAACTTTTTGAACAACTGAAAGAGATTCGAAAAACGGTTTCTATTCCCCTGATTATTATGGGGTATTTCAACCCTGTATTACAATATGGGGTCGAAGCTTTCTGTAAAAAGTGCCAAGAAATTGGCATAGATGGTCTTATACTACCTGATTTACCTTTGGATGAGTATCAAACAGTGTACGAAACTATTTTCAAAAAATACGGACTTATCAATGTATTTCTTATCACTCCACAAACCAGTGAAGAACGAATTCGACAAATCGATGCAGCATCAGAAGGGTTTATCTATATGGTAAGTTCTGCAAGCGTTACCGGGTCTAAAGAAGGCTTCGGTGACACCCAAAAAAACTACTTTGACCGTATTGCTAACATGAATTTAAAAAACCCACAAATCGTAGGTTTCGGCATTAAAGATGCTGAAACTTTTCAAGCTGCTACAAAAAATGCAAAGGGTGCGATTATTGGTTCTGCTTTCATTAAACATTTGACTGCGAATGGCACCGAACATATTTCTGAATTTATACAAGACCTCAAAAACTAATAGCATAAAAGAAGGGTTTATACCATTACAATTGTTTTGTAAGCAAAGTTTTATATCATAAAATTTCCCTTCATGAGAAAACTACTATTATTCCTTCTATTTTGTGCTTTGACCAAAACAATGTATGCCCAAGAAAGGCCGTCGGTTGAACCCTCAAAAAATGCTATTTATGCTTCCTTTGGTTCCGTACTATTTTTAAATTCAGCGCAACTCACCTATGATCGTTTATTAGCTAAATCAGAGGCTGGTTTTTTTAAATCGTACTACCTTACCTTCAAAGGTGGTGGAGAAGCGGCCCTTGATTTTAGTGGTAATGGGCGCGGTTCAGGTTATTTGATGAGCGCGGGTGTTACAGGGTTGACCGGTAAACGAAAAAACCATTTTGAACTTGGTCTTGGTATTGGCTATTTTATTGAATCTAACAGGTTTTCAGGTCAAAATCAGGGTAACCTATACCCAACAATTGCTATTGGTTATCGAAAACAAACTTCAAACGGTTTTTTATTTCGAACGGGCATCGGTGTAGCAGAATGGTTATATCTTGGGTTTGGCTATAGTTTCTAAAAGCCAGTATTTAATTACCAAAAAAATTAGCCTAATCCATACAAAACTAATTATAATCGGCAGTCCTTACTAGCGAAAATCATACCCTACACCTCAACAGCACTAACTATATTATAAAATCATCTGAATTTTTGATTATTCTCTTCTTATAATGTAAGAATAGTACCCTATAATTCTTCTTGAAAACGCTATATCCATTAAACCGTTCCGATAAACGGTAATATTATTACTCATCATTAATATTAGTGACCTTGCACGGTAATTTACATTCTAACTAGTTAAAAACATACAAACAAACAAATAACCATAATATTATATGACATAAAACTACGCTTTAGATACTTCAATCAAATACTAAGAAATTTTAAAGTTGATGCTTTTTCATTTCTAATTTTTGTTTGCATTGAATTGGTCTATTAATATTTCAATCTAAATCGTGTTTTGTGTTAATCTCACTACCAAATGACACAAAAAAAATCTACCATAGCCGTACTTATTGGTATTATTTCGTTAACGGTTCTTTATTTTAATAAATCAAAAGTTGATGCTTTAAAAAATAAGGAATACCAATTATTGGCACTTTCTGATAATGAGAAATTACGTTCTGGAGCGTATGTATTGCAACAAAAAAATATTAGTGATACTCCATTAAACTATTTTACTAGGCAAAAAAAAGACAATACCTCAAAAAACATACAGTCAATCAATCTAGCCGCTCCGGCCATTAATGCGGTTGCCATTGCAAAATTTTTAAATGGAAATTTACCTGAAACGACACCATCAGGAAATAATGGAATTCCATTACTACTGTCTGAAACAGGTGCTTTTTCGAATCTTACTGCTTTAACACCTAGCCCTGGGTTAATTCCGTACGATATGATCGAGCCATTTTGGTCAGACGGAGCGACTAAAAAAAGATGGATGGCCATACCTAATGATGGCACTTACAATACAGCAGACGAACAAATAACACTAACAAACGAAGCGTGGGATTTTCCAAAAGGAACTGTTCTCATAAAACATTTTGAAATAGGAGGGCAAAGACTTGAAACGCGTTTTGAGGTAAAAGGCGATGACGATGTGTATTACTATTTAACGTATAAATGGAATTCCGCACAGACTGATGCCACATTACTAAATGACTCAGTAGATGAGGATGTTGTGGTTAATGGCGTTACGCAATCATGGCACTACCCAAGCCGTGCTGAATGTGCATCTTGTCACTTTCCGCAAAACGGAAGTGTTTTGGGACCAAAAACAAGAAACCTTAATAAAGAAATCACATACCCAAGTACAGGAGTAACCATGAATCAATTGGTTAATCTTAGTGAATTGGGAATTATTACAGAAAATATAACTAATAGCAATGTCAGCAATTATGATGCTGTTGCAGCAAAAGATGATTCAAGTCGATCATTGCAAGATCGTGCTCGTTCATATATAGACGTTAATTGTGCTAGTTGTCATAATCCTACGGTAACTAATGTAGCCATGTTCGATGCTCGCTATTCTACCCCAATTGAAAATCAGAACATTATTTATGGTGATGTCGTTTATGATGAAGGTTTGAGTAATCCAAAAGTTATTATTCCTCAAGATGTGCCCAATTCGATGGCTCATTTCAGAATGAATTCTACGCAAACAGGAATCGAAATGCCTCCATTAGCAAAAGACGTTATTGACTCAGAAGGTGTTCAGTTAATTGCCGATTGGATTAACAGTCTTACTCCAACAACATCTTCGCCGCCAGTTGCCAATTTTTCGGCATCTATGGTTAATGGCACTGCTCCTTTGAGCGTCGACTTTGATGCCTCATCATCAACCGATGCAGATGGAGACCCACTAACATATTCATGGGATTTTGGTGATGGAAATACAGGCTCTGGTCGGACCATCAATCACGTATTTACCAACATTGGGGCTTACACGGTTACTTTAATAGTTAACGACGGTCTGCAATCAGATCAGGCAACTACTTCAATTGCCGTAAATATGAGTAACCCCGGAGGCAATACCGTTTCATTTACAGACGGCACCAATCTTTTAGCACAAGATAATTTTAGCGGTTTACCAATGGGAGTAATTGATATGAATGGTGATGGTAAAGATGATATTGTTCAATTTAATGCCGCTAAAAATTTACGTATTCAATATCAAAACGCCCCTGGCCAACAGTTTACCAGTTTTAATCACGGTCAAGTAAGTACAAGAAACCAATGGGGTACTGCAATAGCTGACTTTGATCAGAATGGATATAATGATATTATGTCAGGAGGCGCTTATGACAATTTGAAAATTATCAAAAATAATAATGGAAATAATTCATACAGTCAATCGACCTTAGGTAGTTCAAATATATTTCTTCAAGGTGCCAATTTTGCCGACATAAATAATGATGGTTGGGCTGATATTTTTGCGTGTCATGATGATGCAGAGTCTCGTGCTTATCAAAATAATCAAGATGGTACACTTACTTACAATATTGATCTCATTAGAACATTTACCAACCCTTCAAGTGATAATTCGGGAAATTACGCAAGCATGTGGATGGATTATGACAATGATGGCGATCTTGATTTATATATTTCTAAATGTCGTGGCGGAGTTACAAGCAGCAGTGACCCACGTCGTATAAACATGTTGTGGCAGAATGATGGTAACAACAATTTTACGGAGGTTGCTGATCAAGCCAATCTTAAAATAGGCGATCAAACATGGTTATCAGATTTTGGCGATATTGACAATGACGGGGATTTAGATGCGATCATTATTAACCATGGAACAGGGCCCAATTTAATGCGTAATAACGGTAACGGAACTTTTACTGAAGTGACTTCAGGCAGTGGCTTATTACCTACATTGAATCCTTCAGATTTTTATGGGATTCAAGGTTTTTTTAAAGATTTTAATAATGACGGCTATATTGATTTAATGGTTTCAGGAGATAATCATTATATTTTCTATAATAATGGTGATGGCACATTTCAAAACGCCGCCAATCCGTTTAATTCAAATCAAATACAATCGTTCTCTGTTGGTGATATAAATCATGATGGTTTTTTAGATATATATGCGGGTTATGCTACCGGTCTTAATTCGCCGAGTTCTACGAAAGATCGAATCTGGTTAAATCAAGGAAACTCGAACAACTTTATAAATATTCAATTAAAAGGTACTGAAAGTAATATTAATGGTATCGGAGCACGCGTTGAATTATATGGCACATGGGGAATACAGATAAGAGACGTTCGCTCAGGTGAAGGATATGGTTTAGTGAACTCATTTACGCAGCATTTCGGAATTGGAGTAAATACGCAAGTGGACAAAGTTGTCGTTCGATGGCCTTCAGGAATAGTGGATGAGGTGTTAAATCCGGCTCCAAATCAATTCTTGGTAATTACAGAAGATCAGGCTGACCCTCCGCAACCCACCTGTGATGATGGTATTCAAAATGGAGATGAAACCGGTATTGACTGTGGCGGATCATGTACCACAGTTTGTCCTTGTGAAGGAGAAAATTTAGTTGCTATTGATTTTGAAAATGGATCGGGAAATGATTGGGTAACTTCTGGAACTGCAACTACAGGTACTTTCATAGTGGCTGACCCTACGTCTCAAACTACTTCTGGAGTGCAAACGCAATTGGAAAATGATCATAGTACAAATGGAACAAATGCATACTTTACGGCAACTAATACATCCGTAGGAGCAAATGATGTTGACCAAGGAGTGTCTATTGCAACATCTCCAAGCTATTCGATTCAGAAAGATGCTGAGCTATCTATTTGGTATTTCTTTGGACAACGAGATGCTGGTGATGATTCAGGAGATTACTTCTTACTTGAATATTCTCTAAACGGAGGGAGTTCATATACAACCTTAGCTTCTTACGGAGATGAAAGAGTAATTGCGGAATGGACAGAGGCAACCGCAAATATTCCAGAAGGTTCTAATTTGGTAATACGAGTATCTGCTTCAGATGGACCCTCAACTGGAGATATTGTTGAAGCAGGTATTGATGATGTGGTAGTTACAGCAATTTGCAGTGATCCAGTACTCGTCACAGGTATAACGGTAAGTCCGACAACTTTGAATTTAGAAGTAGGTGAGACCAGTAGTATTACTGCTAGTATTGAGCCCAGTGATGCTGATAATCAAGAGCTAACCTGGTCAAGTGCAGATACGACACTTGCTACAGTCGATGCTAATGGACTAGTCACAGCCTTAGCAGCTGGTACGGTAGCTATCACGGCA
>CALDYU010000029.1 GCA_937944485.1 uncultured Flavobacteriaceae bacterium
TGTCCCCCGTTGGCGGCAAAGTTATAGTGGTACCTGCCATTGGTGCGCGTGCGTTCGTTGGCGACCACAAAGACGGTTATTTCCTCTGAGTTGGCAAATGCTGGAGCTGAGTTGAACAGGGCATCGTTGGAGCCGTCGAACGCTATCGATGGGTTGAAGTTCATAGCGTTGTTGCTAAACACGGGTTGTCGGGCGACGGTTGCTTGGGCTATGCTTGCCACGTTGATGTTGGGTACCAGGTTGTCCCACTGCGTGACGGGGTCGGTATCGGACACCGTACCGCTGTTGACATCAGCATCGGCCCTGAGCCAGAGATTAATATCTGAAGAAACGCCTCCTGGTGATTGAGAATAAGTGGTTATACAGGTGGCAAAAGCCAAAAAGCTAATTAGTATTTTGAAATAAATTCTAATCGGTGCTTTTATATCTCCATTAAATTTTCGCGTGTTCAAAATATATAATTACTTGTATTCTTTTTGTATTCTAAAAAGACGTATTTTCTTACTATAAAACAAGATTAAGTTGCTTAAGCACTCTAACTTGTTGTCAAGGAAGTTAAAGCCGTAGTATGAAGTCATTGTAAATGATCGCATTTTAGGTATTGGCTTAACTTAAACCTTATTGATTGCAGCTATACAATGTTAAAAGAACCGATCTCATTCTTATTAGATTGCCTACATGTTTTGCGATCACAAAATGCTGTAAGTTCTTTAAAGAAAATCTTAAAAAAAGGATTAAAGAATGGAATTCGGACGCCCATATATATGGGTTGTAAGACTAATGAGAACTCGCAATTAAAGTTTGATATTCAATAACTGTCCCGTTAATTGCAGTAACTGTAACTCTGCTAGCTTGGCATCATATTTCGCTAAATTCTTGTTTGTTTGAGCGTTTAACAGATTTATTTGAGCCTGACGAAATTCAATAGAAGTAATTCGCCCCAATTTAAATTGTTCTTCAGAGCGCTCAAAATTGTTTTGATTGGTACGTACATTTTGCTCTTGAATTTGAAAAATGGTCAATCGATTTTGATAAATGGCGAATGCATTTTGTAAATCACGATCTACTTCAAGGCCAATTTGTTGTTTGAGCAATTCTTGATTTTCATAGGCTATTTTTGCATTTTTTACGCGCACTTTAGTTCCTCCACCATCAAAAAGATTCCATGTTAAACGAGCACCCAATCCAAAGTTCCAGGTGGTGTTATTAGTGCCAGGAAAGAATGCTGAAGCGGCACTTTGATTTAAATTCCAGCCATAGGTTCCGTTTAAACCTATGGTGGGTAGATAACCCGATTTATTTACTTTGACATCATAGGCATTTATAAGAAGGTTTTTATCGGTCTGTAGTATGGCTACATTATTTTTTCTTGCTTCGCTAATGTATGTTTCAAGCTTTAATTTCGGTGTGAAATTCACCAAGGTATCAACGATAAATTGCGTATTTAAATTTTGGTTTAGAACAACATTCAAATCACGTTTTGTATTAGCCAATTGTTGACGTGTATTTAATAAATTAATACTGTCGTTAGTAACGTCTACTTGTGCATTCAAAATGTCTAATTTGGTATTTTGACCGTATTCAAAAGCATATTCGGCACGTTTGATTCGTTGGTTAGAAATTTCAAGAGCATTTTGAAGCACATTTTCGTTTTCAGTCAATCGAGCGATTTCAAAATAAACACTAAACAATTGCAACATTGTGTTTTCAATCGTTTCCCTTGCTTGCAATTGACTGAGATGGTATTGTTCTTTTAGTTTTTTGTAATTGTAATAACGGCCCATTCCGTCAAAAAGCGTGAAGTCAGCGTTTAAAGTTGAATTGTAGCGTTGCGCTTCGGCCTTATAAATTTCAACATCAGCTCGGGGGCTACCATCCTCATTAAAAACACCGGGAAATTCAATTACGGAATCGTCTCGATTATAGTTTGCCGTGGTGGTATTACTCAAGGTTGGCAAGTACCCTGAATTCAGTACGCTCTTGTTGTTTTTTGCAACCTCAACTTGATTGTTAGCTACTTTGATTCCATAGTTGTTTTTTAGGGCTATTTGAGCTGCTTTTTCCTTCGTTAACAGTTGATCTTGTGCGAAAGAAAATGCTCCAACATAGACAAATAAAATGGAAATGATAAATTTAGTTTTCATGCTTGCCATCTTTCTACTCATATTTTATTTCAGAAACGATCGATGCATCTTCAGAATTATGACTGATTTTTTTTGACATCTCACTTTCAAGTTGCACAGCTTCCTTTTGCTCTTTGATGGCTCGTTCAACTTCTTCTTTAGTAATAGCGTTTCCTGTGATTAGCCATTTGGTATTTACCTTTACTTTATTTCCAAAGGATAAAAATATAGGTAACATTAAAAGGGTTAGAACCGTCGCGAAACCAATACCATAGGCGATCGAAATAGCCATGGGTTTTAAAAATTGAGCCTGCCTACTTGTTTCAAGCATTAAAGGTGCTAGGCCGGCAATAGTGGTGATCGAAGTCAAAAATATTGCTCTAAATCGAGAGCGACCTGCTTCAAATATGGCATCATCAAAGCTCATGCCACCTCGAAGATTATTGTTGAATTTCCCGATGAGTACTAATCCATCATTAACCATAATTCCTATTAGTGCTATTATACCTAATACAGATAAAATATTAATCGGAAAATCATGAAGCCAATGGCCCCAACCTACTGCTGTAAAACTAAAGGGTACTAAAAGTAGTAATAACAAAGGTTGACTGAAACTTCGGAAAGTAAAGGCAATAGTAATATATATTAACGCGAGTACCGATAAGCCTACGAAGGCTAGAGAATCTTGCAGTTTATTCAATTCTCTATTCTGACCTTCATAAGATGGGGTCACCGTCGGGTACTTTGCTAATATCTGGGGTAACACCTCTGTTTTAAGTTCTGTCATAACATCTGTAGCCGTAACCACTTTTTCGTTTTTAAGATCTGCTGAGATTTGAATTTCACGTTGACCCTCTAGATGATTTATGGCTACGTCACCTCTTTCAATAGTATAAGAGGCTATTTCTTTTAATGGAATTCTGCTTCCATTTGTTGTTAAGATGCGCATTTCATCTAAATCTGATATTGACGATCGATTTTCACGATCGTAACGTACCCAAACACGTATTTCATCTTGACCTCTTTGAAAACGCTGCGCTTGAGCACCAAAGAAACCAGCACGTACCTGACTCATTACCGTACGTAAATCTAAACCTAACAAATAGGCATTCTCTTTTAGGCTTAATCGAATTTCTTTAATACCCGCAGGGTCATTATCAACAATATCTTTTAAAGCCCCATTGTTTAGCATGCTCTGTTTTAATTCTGCTTTAGCCGCCTTAAGTTCTGTAATATTCGACCCAAGTAAGGAGACCGAAACCGGCGACCCTCCAAAATTACCTCCAGATCCATATACAATGCTCTCAACGCCAATAATGGGCCCCACTAATTCACTGAGTCGATTTGAAACCATCGAGGAACGAATGGTACTTGGTCTTTCTTCACCAGGCAATAAATTTATACTGAGTGTCGCTGTTGAAGAACCAGGGCCTACCCCCTTAATAATGTTTTCAAAAAGTTCTTTGTCGGTTCCTTTTAAATATTTTGTAGTTAATTCTTGATTGACAATATTGGCTTGACTTTCAATAAATGAAATAATAGAATCTGTCACTTTTTCATTAGTTCCATTAGGCATGGTAAGTTCTACTTGTACGCGATCACTTGCAATTCTAGGAAAAAATGATCCACGAATTATACCTCCACCCATAGAAGCAAAGGTTAACATTAACGCAACGACGAAAAAAGAAAATGTAAGCAGTTTGTATCGCAAAGCAAATTGTAAAACAGGACTATAAAATGTATCTCGTAACCACACCATAATGCGCTCGCCAAATTTATTAATTGCTCGCAGCTTACTGAAAACCTTAGCAATACCCCGCTTTGGTTCGTCACTAGTAGGTCTTAAAGCTTTAGAGTGTGCCAAATGCGCTGGTAATATGATCAAAGCTTCGACTAACGAAACGACTAAGGTGAGAATTACAATAACCGAAACTTCTCCGAAAAACTCACCGATTTGGCCATCTAGAAATAGAAATATGGAAAAGGCAAGAATTGTAGTAACGATGGCAGATAGAATAGGAGGAAGAACCTCCATGGTTCCATCTATGGCAGCCTGAATAGGGGATTTTCCTTTTTCGTAATGTTGATATATATTTTCAGCAATTACAATACCGTCATCAACCAGAATTCCTATGACGATAATCATTCCGAAAAGTGATAGCACATTGATGGTTACATCAAAGAAACCAGCAAAAACAAACATTCCCAGAAAGGCGATTGGCAAACCAAAAGCAACCCAAAAAGCCAAACGCGTGTTTAAGAATAGCGATAAAAAAATAAGCACCAAAACCATACCTACTAGTGCGTTTTCTGTCAAAAGAGTAGTACGTTGTGTAAGTACTTTTGATTGATCGCTAACTATGTTGATTTGGGCGTTGGTATATTTTTGATTGAATGTTTCAATATAGGCTTTTACTTTTTCTGCCGAGCCTACTAAATCTTCTGTATTAGTACTTGTAATGGTTGTATTTACCGATAAATTTCCGTTGAAATAGGAAGCATTCGGTGTTTCAGAAAAGCGATCTTTAATTGTAGCAACATCGCGCAGGCGAATGCTTTCACCATTCGGATCTGCACGTACTACAATGCTCGATAGTTCATCGCCGTAATACGATCTATTATTTGCACGAATGAGATATTCTTCTGCGTTTGTTTTGATATTTCCGCCAGTAACAAGAATATTAGAGTTGGCAACAGCCTGAGCCACTTCGGTGAATGAAATACCATAAGCAAGAAGTTGATTTTCGTTTATGGCAATTTCAATTTCTTCTTGTGGATAACCAGTAATCGATATTTGAGAAATACCATCGATGGCGCGAATATCATTTTCAACTTGTCTGCCTATTTGTTTTAAGGTACTTAAGGGGATGTTATCTCCACTGAGTGAGAAGGTAACAGTCGGGCGAACGCGTTGTACTTTCGAAACAACAAGAGGTTCCATGCCAGTGGGGAACGAGGGTACCCTATCTACAGCATTTTTAACCTGTAATAGCATAAAATCAATATCGCGACCTTTTTCAATTTCAACATTGATACTACCACTATTTTCTCTTGAAGTGGAGGTAACCCGATCAACACCTTCTAAACCCTTTAGATTATCTTCAATTTGCAATACGATACCTTCTTCAATTTCTTGCGGAGAAGCACCTGGATAAGTGATAGTAACCGAAACATTTTTGGATTCACTCAGTGGAAAAAAGGATGATTTCAATGAAAAAGCGCCAACGATACCAAAAGCAAAAAAAGCAATGATGATGACATTAACAGCCACATGATATTTTATGAAATAGGCAATAATTGCTCTCATTGGTTGGTAGCTTTTGATTCATTTATTTTAAAAATATGCACTAACATTCCGGCATAGGCACCAACCACAGGTTTTGTAATAATAACAGCTCCGTCGGGCACTTCTTTCAAAACCACTTTTTTATCAGAAAAGTAAACGGGTTTTACGTCTAAAAGATCTAAAACCGAATCACGAACTATGAATATTTGATTATTTTCTGTCAGTAAATTACGATCAATCTCTATAGCGTTTTTTTCTTCTTTTGCGTTGAGATTTGCTTCTAAATACATCCCTTCTTTAAGCTGTTCATCTGCAACTTCAATAAATGCTTTTACGGTTTGAGAGGCTTGATCTACACTACCATTAATTCGAACTATTTTACCGTGGTATTGCGACTTTTTGCTAAGGTCGTTCAATACTACTTTTTCTCCAATCTGAAGTAAATCACTATAGGCTTTTCCTATAGAAACTTCCAGTTCGTAAAGGTCTGTATTTATAAACTCACCTAGTTTTTGTCCAGCTCGTACTAGAGTGCCCTCAGTTACGAGTGCTTCTGTAAGCACCCCTTTAAATGGTGCTGTTATTCTATATTTAGCTAAACGTTGTTCTAAATTTTTGACATTATAAAAGCTGGTCAAAATCCCTCGACCAGAAATGAAGAATTTTTCTTTTTCAGATAGCATTTCTGGTAATGGTGGGGTTGTTCTTGAAATATCAAATTCGTTTAAATAGCGTTGCCATTTTGGAAAAATATCAGGATAGTCTAAACGCAAATCAGGCATAATAGATGTTAGCTGATTGTATAAATTACTTTTTGCAGATTGCACATTTGCAGCATATTCTGCGGCATCAATTCGTATAACGGTTTCACCTTTAGTGTATAAGGTTCCTGTTCGAAAGAGTTTCGTATTTCCTTTGAAAACACCTTGCACTTCAGAATAGAAGTCCACACGTTTTTTAGCGCTAAGATTGCCATTGGCAGGTACTACAATAGCGATATCACTATTCTTAACCTTTTCGGCAAAAACAGTCTTCACTGTTTTTTCAATTTTAGGCTTTCGTTTCGTCTTACTATCAATAATCACTTTTGAAACAAAAAAGGCACCTACTATAAGTAAAACTCCTAAAACAGATATTATAATTTTTCTCATGATTGGTTTATAACGATACAGCTTTAGCTGTAAAATTGAATTGTACTTTTTTTAATATTTTAATCATTAGTTCCTTTTCTTCTTTAGTGATGTCACGCTCCATAATATCAATTATTTTTTGAATAACTGGGCGCGTTTTTCTGAAAACAGATGCGCCTTCTTTAGTGATGAACACTTCGTTCGTTCTTTTATCTTCTTCACTCTGTTTGCGGTAGATATATTTTTTTAATTCCATTTTTGCCAACAATCGGGCAAGTGATGATTTATCTCGAAAAGTCAACCTTGCAAGCTTATTTTGGCTGAGTCCATCTTCTTCACTTAATTTTTTCAATACAATCATTTGTTCTTTGGTAAGATCGAGGTTGGCATTTTGAAAACCCTCTTGCAGGTAGTACTCCACAATTTTAACGGTTTTGCCCATCCATGGACCTATTGAATTTTCAAAATTTATATTATTTGATTGCACGATGCAAAATTAAACCAAATACAAATAGTTGCATGTGCAACTATTGTTAAATTTGTCATAATTGACTTTCTTTTTGTGTTGATATTTTATCTTTTTGAGTCGATTGATACCTGATACCACGTTGTTCGTATAAATATATTTATGAAGTCTTAAAAAAAACTTAAATTCACGCTGCTAAAAAAAAACTATGCAGATAAAAGAATCATCAGAAATTTATGATGTAATTATCGTCGGTTCAGGAGCTGGTGGAGGAATGGCTACCAAGCAACTGGCTGATGCAGGTTACAACGTAGCTGTGGTTGAGGCAGGCCCCTATTTTGATCCTGCAGACCCAGTAACTAAAACACAATTAAAATGGCCTTATGAATCGCCGCGAAGAGGAGCAGGTACAGATAGAGCTTTCGGAGAATGGGATATGTCTTGGGGTGATTGGGAAGTTGAAGGCGAGCCCTATACGCAAGAAGAAGGCACCAATTTCATGTGGTGGCGTGCTCGAATGTTAGGAGGACGAACCAACCACTGGGGGCGTATTTCGTTACGATTTGGGCCCAAAGATTTTAAAGGAAAAACGAGAGACGGCCATGGCGAAGACTGGCCTATTGGTTATGACGATGTGAAACCCTACTACGATAAATTAGATAAATTAATTGGCATTTTTGGAACCAATGAAGGTAGAGAGGATGATCCTGACGGATTTTTTCTACCACCACCAAAACCCAGATTGCACGAGTTGTTCTATATTAATGGCGCAAAAAAGACGGGTATTCCTGTAATTCCTAGCCGTATGTCAATGTTGACAAAGAAAATAAATAAAGACAGGGGTGTTTGTTTTTATTGCGGGCAATGCGGACGATCTTGTTCGGTATATGCTGATTTTTCTTCAGGAAGTTGCTTAATTTTTCCAGCGCAAAAAAATGGAGGTAAGGTTAGACTCTATGTAAATTCTATGGTTCGTGAAGTTACCACTAATGAAGAAGGTAAAGCAACTGGGGTTTCTTATATTAATAAGGAAGATAGAAAAGAATACAAATTACGGGGAAAAGTGGTTATACTGGCTGCTTCGGCCTGTAGTTCAGCTCGAATTTTATTAAATTCTAAAAGTAAACAACATCCGAATGGTTTAGGCAATAGTAGTGATGTGGTGGGAAAATATCTACATGATTCTACAGGAGCTAGTGCTGCGGGTGTCATTCCTGGCTTGATGAATCGTAAGACTTCTTATAATGAAGATGGTGTAGGGGGTATGCACGTATACTCTCCATGGTGGGGAGATAATTCTAAACTCAATTTCCCTCGTGGGTATCATATTGAAGTTTGGGGTGGTATGGGGCAACCTAATTATGGTTTTGGTTGGGACCCAAATGGAATGAACAAATACTTCGGAGAAAAAGTCGGAGGTTACGGTGACAGTTTGCGCGACGATGTGAAAAAATACTACGGTTCTGTTATTGGATTTGGTGGTCGTGGAGAAGCAATTGCGCGTAAAGAAAATTACTGTGAAATTGACCCAACAACGGTAGATCAATTCGGAATTCCGGTGTTGAAATTTAATTACAAATGGTCAGATTTCGAGATAAATCAGGCCAAACATATGCAAGATACTTTTGAAGAGTTGATTCATAATATGGGAGGTATTCCTTTAAGTGATAAACCAGGAAAGGATCAAGATTACGGTCTTCATGCTCCTGGTCAAATTATTCATGAAGTAGGTACTACACGAATGGGGAATGATCCGAAAACCTCTGTTACCAATAAGTTTAATCAATTACATGATGTCGACAATGTATTTATTGTAGATGCAGGCCCTTTTGTTTCACAAGCAGATAAGAATTGTACATGGACTATTATGGCGCTTTCTTGGAGGGCTTCTGATTATATTATTGAACAACTTAAAGCACAGAATATATAAGTTATGGATAGAAGAAAGAGTTTACAGACGATGATTCTTGGTGGGGCTGCTGCCAGTACTGGTTTAGTCTTCAATTCGTGTAAGTCAGAAACTATTGATGACGTAGTTGCTGAATCAACCACGTCATATTTTGGTCGTACGCCAAAAGAGCTGGAACGTATCGAAAAATTGAATGCAGAAGAATTATTCAACGCTCATGAAATGGAAACCATTGCTGCCTTAAGTGTTGTTATTCTACCTCCAAAAGAGCCGCATGGAGGCCCTATTGAGGCAGGTGTGCCAGAGCTGGTCGAATTTATGGGAAAAGATATACCAACCATGGCTCCTACTTTGTTAGGTGGCCTGATGTGGTTAGATCATAAAAGTAATACTGAATTTGGTGTAGAATTTAAATCTGCAACCTTAGAACAGAAAAAGCAAATCTGTGACGAAATCTGTTGGCATGATACGGAAGTTTCTTTAGATAAGCAAGCCCTTGAAATACAGTTTTTCTATATGATGCGTGGTCTTACGGTAACGGGCTATTACACCTCAAAAGTAGGTATCGCTGATTTAGGTTATAAAGGTAATCAACCGAATGTATGGGATGGGGTGCCTCAAGATGTATTAGATCAGCACGGTGTTGCTTATGACCCTGAGTGGATAGCAAAATGCATCGATCAAAGTAAACGAGGCGTAATTGCAGAATGGGACGATAAAGGTAACTTACTTACTTAAATGCAGCTAAAAAAAACACTTTCGACAGTCTTAATTCTTCTTTTTGTATTACCTACAATGGGTCAAGAAATAGGGCTGCAATTATATAGTTTGAGAAATCAATTCAAGAAAGATGTATCGGGCACCTTAGATTTGATTCAATCTTGGGGAATAACAAATTTAGAAGGAGGAGATTCCTACGGGGTACCTTTGGATGATTTTAAAATGATGCTTGCCGAACGAGATTTGAAAATGATTGGGGTTCAAGGAGGCTATCAAGATCTTAAAAATGATGTTGACAAAGTAATTGCCAATGCAAAAGCGTATGGTGCTTCTTATGTTATGTGTGCTTGGATTGATCATAAAGGAGATGAATTTGACATAACAAATGTCAAAGAAGCTGTTGAAATATTCAATGCTGCTGGAAAGCAATTAAGTGAAGCGGGATTACAACTGGTATATCATCCTCATGGATATGAATTTAGACCCTATAAAGAGGGCACTTTGTTTGATTATATGGTAGCGAATGCCGAAGATTTTGCCTTTGAAATGGATGTATACTGGGTACAACATGGCGGAGCTGACCCCTTAGCACTGCTACAAAAATACCCCAAGAAATTTGCACTAATGCATTTGAAAGACATGGCAAAAGGCCTTAAAGGTAATGATACAGGTCATGAAGATGTAGAAACAAATGTTGTTTTAGGTACAGGTCAAATTGATATGATGGCCTTGGTGGCCGAAGCGAAAAAAATAGGCATTGAATATATGTTCATTGAAGATGAGTCTTCTAGTGTGGTTGAACAGGTGCCACAGAGCTTACGATTTTTAGAAGGACTGAAATGATATCAAATTTATTTCGGGTTTAGTTTCTCTTCTATTTCTAGGGAGGAATTTAGTTCGTGTAAATTTTTGCAACCCTTTATTGTTTATAGATTTTCACCCAATCAACTATCAAATACGATTTATTTGGTATATCAGAAACGTTGATATTCATTCCGTTAAAAAAAGCTCCCCCGACAGCCATATTGAGTACCACTTTTTCATTTTTATTAAATAGATCATCGATATATTGAAATTCGCCAGTTGTAAAAGTTCGAATCTCAACACCGTCTAAAGAAACTTCTAGGCTATTTTGAGACCAAACCATATCAAAAACATGAAATTCGTTGGTAAGGTCAAGGCCTGCATCATGAGTATAACTGGTCACCGCAGAATTGGTTAAAGGAGTATTCGCTTGGGTACCATAAAAAAAATTGGTAACGTATTCATTTGTTCTGCCACCACGAAATTCCATAATATCTATTTCACCTTGCGTTGGCCAAGGATCTCCATAGCTCCAAAATGCTGGCCAAAGTCCTTCGCCTGTTGGTAGTTTTATTCGAGCAGCAATGCGAAGCGTTCCCTGTAGCGATGGGTTATATAATTCCTTTGATTCAATTCGCCCACTTGTAAAATTGAATGATTTAGTAGTTGTATCAAAAGGGTTAGTAGCACCACTTGCCGCTTCACGCAATTGCTCAATAAACAAATAACCGTCTTCCACATAAAGATTTTCTTCCTGATATAATTGTAGCTCCTCATTAAAAGCACCACCTTTCCATACATTCCATTCAGATAAGTCTGTATCGAAATTATCTTCCCAGAGTAACTCCCATCCTTCAATATCCGTTGCACTAAAGTCAAAACCCACATTGGTAACCTCAGGCAATATCGTTTCCTCTTCAACAGACGGATTTTCATTTTCTGCTTCGGTTTCAGACATGTTCGTTTCATTGGTGGTGAGACCATTATCATCACTACAACTTAATAAAGTCAAAATGAAAAGTACTAAGAGTGAATTTTTCATAGCGAACTATTTTTAAAGTTAAAGATACAATTTTGAAAACCTACTTACTCTAAATCATTACTTGTTTAATGTATTTTATAGCGAGCAAAGTCTAATTGTATTCAAACCTCTTTTCGAAATCGAATAGTTAATTACGAATTATATTATTTTTTATTGGTATTTGCGGTTGTATTCGCATCATGTAAAAAAATAATCGAGTCATGATTTTAATATGGTAAGCCCAAAGGAAATAAGTTCATTCCTTATGAATAGGGTACTTTATTCACTTTAGCCGTTTAAAGTTCAGTAAACGAAAGTCTATTGCTTGGTTTCCGGGTATTTCTATAGCTTTCAATACCAGTGCACCTCTTCCTTTTTTTAGCTCTAATTCGCCTAAAATCAGGGAGTTAAATTCTTTCACATAAGACTCTTCTCTGGGGTAGCGGTCATTTTCGGCACCAACTAGAGGAGGGTCAAAGGGTTTGTTTATTTTTTTGACAAGTTTTTTCTTATTATGAAATAGTTCAATGGTTACGCCCCTATTTTCTTCGGTCATGGTATAGAATAATTCTACTTCGAAAGTACCATCGGTCAATACTTCAACATCCCATGTAATGGAATCTTTTTCACTTTTCCAGTTGCTAAAAAAGCTATCATTAGGCCATCGATTACTTCTCTCTATCTGACCATGAGCAATACCATCCCTAGCAGGAAAAGGTGTAAAAGCGAAGTCAGGATGACCAATTAGATATGGCCGGTCTAACTTTTTCTTTGGAAGAGTGGTTGCCAGCCAATCATGTTTAGCCTTTATTAAAGAGTCTTTGATTTTTTGAAAGTGCCCCGAAACATCATTGGTTTGACCTAAATCCGTTTTCATGTTATAGAGTCTGTTTTCATGGTCTAAACGATATTGTTGTGAGCGAACACTTGTTTTATTATTCCAATGTGAAAAAATTAAACGCTGTTTCCAATCGTTTTCTTCTTTTAATAAAAGCGGACTAAGATCTAGTCCATCAATAGGTTTTTTAGTAGTGTATTTAAGGTTAGCTAAACTTGCTAGTGTCGGTAGAATATCGATGGCACTTGCAATTTGCGAGACTTTTTTACCTTTGGGTATATTGTTTTTCCATTGCATAAACAGCGGACTTCGTACTCCTCCTTCATCAGTCGACCCTTTTCTGCCTCTCATACCGCCGTTCCAGCGCCAACTGTTGGGTCCATTATCTGACATGAAAATAACAATTGTATTTTCTTCAAGATTCAATACTTGTAATTGTTTAATAATTCTTCCTACATTGAAATCAATATTCTCTACCATAGCCAAGGCTGCTTTGGTAAATAAGGGATCTTCCTTTTCCTCTCCTTGATATTCCAATACAACTTCCTTTTCAGTAAATCGATTCCAATAGACATTAGGCACTTGCATGGGGCTATGTGGTGTATTTAAAGGGAGGTATAAGAAAAATGGTTTGTTTTGATGTTTTTTCATAAAGTCAATACTCTTGTCTGTTAAATCATCGACTAAAAAACCATTTCCTTTTACAATAGCCCCATTATGCTCTAACATAGGACTAAAATAATTGCCCCAATGCCCTGAGGTAAATCCGTAATAATCATCAAACCCCCTAGCATTTGGATGATAAGGTGGTTGAGATCCACTATGCCATTTGCCATATGCTGCGGTATAGTATCCTTCCTTCTTAAAAATATCTGCAATAGTCGTTTCTCCTAAATTAAATCGTTCGCCACCAGCGGAGGTATCATAGACCCCCATTCGAGTATAATATCTTCCTGTTAATAATTCAGCACGGGTAGGTGAGCAAACTGGTTGCACAAAGAAATTTTCAAAGTGAACTCCATTGTTTGCCAAGGCATCTATATATGGAGTATTTAAATTGGTATTTCCGTTGAAGCTCAAATCCCCCCAACCTTGGTCATCAGTAATAATAACTATAATATTAGGCTTGGTTGCTTTTGGATTATCATAGTGGGGTTTTACATCTTTGCACGAATTGGTCAAAAGAAGAATAGAAAAAAGGAGTAAGACTTTCATAAACACCCTTATGTGATAACTAAATTTAGATTTAAAAGTCTGAAAATAATACCCTAAACACAAATCACTACAAATCATTTTTTGCCTATTATCAAAATCTAGTTATCTTTTCCATTATCAATTATATAATATAACCTCTGAAATGAAATATTGGCAGACTATTATTTTGCTTTTGTGTATAATGCTATCCTGTAAAGAAAATACAGGTTTCAATAACGCAAATTCTAAAAATAAATTAACGAAAACCGCCTCTGAAAAAAATATTAAAATTGAAAAAGAAAAGATCAATAAAACATTTATCTCAATAGAAGGTTTGGCTGATTCAACTTTTGTAAGGCTTGCTGATTTTAGTGGCGATTTTGTCTATGATATGCGTTACGCAACAGAAAATAACTTTTTAAAGGTAAAAGTCTATGATTGCGCAGAATGCTTTACACGGGTAAAGACGGTAAAGGCGCTTTTAGCTGCCAACAAAGCTTTTCTTAAAAAAGGACTTAAAATAAAGTTTTACGATTGTTATCGCCCGAATGCTGTACAATATAAAATGTGGAAGATTGTTCCGAATCCGCAATACGTCGCTAATCCGGTAAAAGGTTCTATACATAATAAAGGGGGGGCTGTAGATATTACTTTAGTTACGTTAGATGAAGAAGAATTAGATATGGGAACGGATTTTGATTTCTTTGGGAAGCGTGCCCATCATGATAATATAGATCTTCCCCAAACGGTTTTAGATAATCGAAAACTTTTGAAAGAAACTATGGAAAAATATGGCTTTTGGTCTACAAGAACCGAGTGGTGGCATTACAATTTACAGGGTGCACACAAAGACCCCATTGCTAATTTTAAATGGGAGTGTGAATAATTTTCTTTTTATAAGAAACATAGGAATTATTCTATTCTACTTTTATATTTTTGCAATCCCGATATTTGAATATCATTTCTAGGTATTTAATTAACTTATTATATCGGATATCAGCGTATTTAGTTAAAGGCCTAGGCAACGTCTGGCCCATTGCTAAAAATGTCTTTAAGACATTTTCTTTACGCTCTGTCCGGGATGTAGCGCAGTCCGGTAGCGCACTCGGCTGGGGGTCGAGTGGTCGCAGGTTCAAATCCTGTCATCCCGACTAAATAAGAAAGTGAATCGTGTAAACGGTTCACTTTTTTCGTTTTGCAGGGCCTAATAAAAAAGAGGATTTTCGGCATCCTGATATTTGAATGTCAAGTTTCCTTAACGGTTAGAATTTGCAATCGATTAATTCAAAGCCGGGATATTAGTTCAATTTCTAAAGCAATTGAAGATAATAATCAAAACAATCAAGGCATTGGAAGATTTTTTGTGCCAAGTAAGCAACTTGGTGCGGAATGAATACTGTGAGCTTTGTTAGGCCAATCTTGGTTAAGTGTGCATGGTCAAAATTACACATTGATTTACCAAAAAAGGGTTTGACCGTTATTTCAGGTCAAACCCTTTATATTTCCATTTGTATAAGCTAGATGATATCTTTTAACCTTGAGTTTCAAAAGTTAGTTAAGTTTTAGTTTCTTGAAATTAATAATTTTTCAGTCGCAATCGAGGAACCATCTTCTGCAAATAAGAATAAAATATATACCCCTTCAGAAAGTGCGGAAACATCTATATTTTCCACAGATTCGTTTGTTGATGTTAACACTCCCTGCTGAATAGTTCCGCCTGCAAGCGTATGGATAGAATAATTGAACTGTTGACCAAGGTTATTATCTAAAATTACATTTACAAAAATAGAAGAAGGGTTGGGGATCAAGGTTACATTTGTTCGAGTGCTTAAAGCACTTAAATT
>CALDYU010000030.1 GCA_937944485.1 uncultured Flavobacteriaceae bacterium
CGAGCCATTCCACTACCGCAAAGCTTACAAAATATAGACCATAAGGATTGTGGAATTTATAGTTTCTGCTCACTTTGTAAAGCTATACTATTTGCAGAAACAAAAAGTATTCTATAGTCTTTTTGACCACACGAAAGGATTCGTGCGGCAGCGGGGGGGGGTACGGGTGAAAACATCGAGCATTCCACTACCGCAAAGCAGTACAGGCTGGGCGGCAGCGGGGGGTCTTACTTATATCTTACTACTAGTCCAAAATTAGAGTGCAGAATTCTACTTAGCTTTTTTAATTAAAAACAACCCATCAAAAAATAGCATTACAATCAACAATATGAAATAAAAATTATACTCTTTACCAATATTCAGTCCCTTAAAATAAGAAACGAGATATAATATTGATAATATGAAAAAGAGCAATACAAAGATTCGCCAGAAAACTTGTTTTCTTAATTGAAACTTAATCATTAATACCGCTATAATACCGTTTATAATCAAGTAAAATGGCAATATTGTTACTGAGCCAATCAAGAATACATAAAGAATATTTTTCAAAATATTTTCTTCTAAATCAAAAAAGAAATGTATTAATGCTGACCCTAAAACACATATTGCAAAAGAAAGTATCGCAATCAATACACTTTTCATTATTAAGGGAGTATATCTCATTATTATGTTTTTTATTGAAAAAAGAATTATTCATTCTCTGTTTCTTTCATTTCGGGATTCCATTTAATTTGTTTCATAAAAGCATTAGAGATTTCAGCTTCCCCATCATTCTCATTCACAAATTCAGAAACATTGTTCATGACCGCTTTCCATAATCTATCAGCACCTTCAAAAATTTGGCTAGCTGTCATAGCATCCAAAAGTGTTGTAGCCCTGTCAGCACCCCTTGTGAAAAAAGTGAATGTACCATCTTTATTAGTAGTTATTCCAAACTGTCTATTTCCTGATACAGGATGATTTCCATCAGCAACGGTTCTTAAAGTGGAAAATACCCAGTAATTTTCTTCATTTTTCGCATCCATTACTGATAAATCTTCAACGTTAATTCCCAAAATAAAAACATTAAATCTCATAACGGTTCCGTTAGGCGTTAATTTAAATCGATCAGCTTCATCATCATTGTATGCTTCAAAATCAGTACCGCCCCCTTTAGTGAAAGTATTTAAATTGAGACGGAAATGTTCAAGAAAATCTTCAGGTGTGGTAAATTCAGCCGGCAATTTACTAATGGTAACCGAGTAGTAATCTAAATTAACATCTCCACCAGCTGCATTTTCTATTCTCTCCAAAATTACAGGTCCCCATATTCTTTCATCTGCTTTAGAAATTAGTGATGGACTAGTCGTAAATTCAATTAAATCGCTCCAAGGAGTAAAATCCTTTTCTGGAAGTTTCTTTAATCCTTCAGATGTAAATGGTTCATTGATATTTTCATTTGAATTAAGATCAATAGCCTCAAGGCCTTCTAATTCTATCGACGCAATAACTCTATTCTCACTAAATGCATAGGGACTGTTCCAAGGATATACTGATTTTAAGGGGTCTGTGGCAAAAAACCTCCCGACCCTCGGGTCGTGCATTCGGTACTTGTAGTTAATGGAGTTCCCCTCACCCTTGACCTCGTTATCCATTTCCTGTCCTTGGAAGCCGTACCTATAATCAGAGGTATTGGCGTGTCTATTAGGTAATAGCATCCCAAATGGATAGTAATCATTATAGGCGATTACATCAGGTTTTAGCGTGCCGTTATCGTTCACCTTACGGTCAGTGACCACACTGAGCACATTCCCCAAATGGTTGCTGAGCTCGTACCGTTTATCGCCAACCGTATTTTCAAAGAGCGTCTCTGTTGTCAAGGCCTCATTCGTAACCAGCACCTTCTTCTTCTCCAAACCTAAACGCGAACTGCCATAAATATGTTGTTCGGCAAGTGTTAAATTAGTGGTGCCATCACCCCCATCAACGGGCTTGATCTCTGCCAAAAAACTACTGCCGGCCTTGGCATGAAAATTGGGTTTTAACTCAATATAATTGCCAGCGGTCAAGGTCAGATCGCCCCCAGGTTCCACTGTATTTTCGGCCGTAGGGTTCGCAACCTGAATCCATTGCACGGCCTTGAACTCTTGTTGATCAGCAATGGTAATATTGTTCAATTCTACGGTGGGCGGGTTCGTCTCACCCCCATCAAAACCAATCTCTCCATCAGATTGTGCCTCATAAACCGCCAATACATTACCCTGTGCATCGCGCACATATAAGGTGGTGCGTTGGTCCTCTACCTCTGTCTTGGCAATACGGTTACCCAAACCATCATACTTAAACGTAATGGTGCTGATACCACCTACATCTTTGGTCACCGATCGTACCTTACCATCTACCCGCCAGTCGATATTGGTAATGTTTTCTGCGGCATCGCTAACCAATTGCCCAATAGCATCATACTGATAGTTATTGGCACCTTGGCTGCCCAAATCGCCATAGCCGGTATCGCCTACCGCATCGGTCACATGAGTGAGTTGATTGTTAGTTTTGACGGTATTTCTGGTACCATCACCAGATATTGGATTTGTAAGGCTCGCTTCATTATAATGATAGGTCAACTGATCCATGGTGACCGTACTACCTGCGTTATCGGCCAATTTACGGGTCAATTCACTCAGGTTACCATTACGGTCATACTGGTAGGTAGCGGAATAATTTTCACTACCGTTATTGTCTTTGCCTTTAAAGGCGCGTATTCGGTTTAATTGGTCATAAGCGTATTTGTTTTGCTGTACGGCAAGCATGCTTTCATCATTATCAATAAGTGCCGTGACCATTTGTTTGATGTTACCGTTAAAGAGATCATTGCCTACATTGACCCCTTCAAAGGCTTCAGCGCTGCTTTCTAGTGTAAATGCATTAGTGCCAATAGGAACATAATCTTCATTAAAATAACTCAGCGAGTAGCCCATAGCATCTTGTGCTACCGTTGAACCACTTGTACCATCGCCACCCATATCGGCACTGGCCTGCAAGGTTTCTGAGTTAACACCTTTTAGCCAACCTTGTAGCGTGTAAGCATAGTCCATACCCTGTACTTGCTTGGCTCCCGTAACCATACGTGCCAAGGGGCCATGCGCATAGTATTCATAGGTGGCATCTTTTTCCCAAACCATGCCATCGCTACTGGTCTCGACCATCGTAATGCGGTTATCGGCGTCATAAGTGTAACGGTGGGCAAACATGTCTTGTCGTTGGTTCTGGTAAATGACTCGGTTCACGTTTCCGCTGATCAGATCGTATTCATACAGTACCCTTTTCATACCCGAAATAGGGTTGTCGGGATCTAATACCATTAATCTATTGTGTTGCACCAGTTCTTTTACATTACCATGAATGTCATAATTATAGAACATGGCATTATCGTAACTGGCGCTGGGTAAAACACTGCCCTGTACCTCATCATAATAGTAGACCGAAGCGACCCGGTTACGCGTATTGTCATCGGCTTCTTTGCCATCGGTCACCGAATCAAAAATGTTTTCTGCGGCATATAGGCTTATTTCGTTGTACTCCGTAAATGTGACCTCATATTGGGCATTGGAAATATTATTTGGATAATTAGTATTGGTATCTACATAATTGCCCGAGGCTGATAAGAAAAGTTTGCCTGTTGTCTCTTCGATGGCTATTCCCGTATTAGGAGCCAATTCCCCAGCTTGTACGATGCGCCCCAGTTCGTCGTAAACGCTATAACTGAAGCGGTTGTTGCCTAATTGTTTGGCATTTTGTGAGGCAATGATCCTACCCAGTCTATCATAGGCAAAACGGGTTTCGCCTCCATCGGGGGTCTTTTGCCAAACCAGTTGGTTAAGGGAGTTATAACGGTACTCAGTGACCAATTCGTGATCGGGCAACAGACTGGTATTTTCGGTGGTCAAGCCCTGATTACGATGGGCATTGATCTGATCGTTCAACCCTCCATTGAGTTCATCTTCCGAAAAACGATCTACCCCTTCTGGCGGTACGGTTTGTAACAAATTACCCGCTTGGTCATAATAGTAGAGTGTGTATTGGTACTCCTTATCAAAATAGGTCATGTCAAAGGTCTCTACTGGTGCGCCCACAGCATGCTCTAAATACGCGTTCACAAATTCTTGGCGTCGAGCGTCGATAACACTTTGATACACATCATTATTATAGGCTGCCATTACGCTGGCCTTAAACTGCTCGCACGGCGTTTCTTCGGGAATCTCTATTGCGGGTGCATTTGAAAAATCAACAGAAAAGGGTAGGGGCACGCATATACCTGGGTTGTCATTAAGATGGTCGGACACAAACTCGGCCCAAGTCATGGTATAGATATCATTGGTCGCATTTGCATCCAACCGTGTTGCCCTAGTATCTTCAACATGGTTCTTGTACAGATTAATCAGGCCCTGAGTACCACTATACCCATAGTTGAGTTCCGTGGCGCCAAATTGTGCAATGGTCATATAATTGAGATCTAAGGTGCTTGTCACCCCAAAAGAGAGCAGATAGGCTTCATAGTCATCGACCAGGTATTGGTAATGGTAGGTGCAAAAGTCTGACTCACTAACAAAGTCAGGGCCATGAATACCATCTGCGTTTTCCCCTTCGCGAGGTTCTTTATCCGCAATGGTGTTCATCACATCAACATAGTCGGGGTATTTGTCGTTACAACTGACTGGCATGGGCACTTCGGGAATACAGATGCTCGAACCACATTCTTCACGGGGCGGGGTAAGGGATTTGGAAGTTGCAATAGTAATTAGACTTGATTTTGAGGTGTAACGAGGAGGTGTTAACAACAAATCATTATAGTCGTATAGACCAATTTGATTTTCGCCCCTTACGATTGCCGATTCCATTCTTGAAAAGGCAGAGTTGTCTATTGACCTAGCTGAAGGTATTTGCCCAGCAATTGGTCTAGATACAGGTAATGAAGGGTCTGTCGCCAAAATATCACACATATACAGACCTGTTTGAGTGAATGAGTTTGTCGTATTTAAGAGTTTTTCCCCTCTGAAACTTCGCAGAAAAACATTTTTGGCCCTTTTTGTAATACCTGAATTGTCAATGAAATCAACGGTCGCAAATTCACCTGACAAATAACCATCGCCTGGAGGTGTTCGTACTATTTTGATATCAACAATTTGCGCTACGTCATAAAAGTCTTCCTCAAAGCGTATAGAATATTGTAAATAAGAGCCCGTATCAAATTGGGCTCGAATTGAAACTTGATTGAATCCTCCGTCACCATTTACTTGTACATTTTTATAAACATCCGATCTGTAAGATGAAAAAACATTATCATATTCTAAATTGGGATTATTTGCATAAACGGGTTCCAAAAGCTGTTTGTATCTTTCGTTTAAATCAAATTCATTAAAGTAAAGATTAAAAAATTGGGTCTCAGCATCTTGCTGGGTTATCAAGTTATTGTCAAAATCCAATGCAGCATTGAATGCATTTACAAGAAGGCTTTCCAAAATATCTTCTTCTGTATCTCCGCAAAGAAGAACATCTATATTATCCAAAGTCGAAGGATTAGGTTGTAAAACAACATCATTGTAAAGATCCATCAAATCACACCCAAAATATAAATCGCTATCACCGACTCCACCAGAACTAAATCTAGGAACGTTAGCTCTGGATTGTCTAGGCTTTAGAAAAGGAACCTGATTTGTAACCCCTGAGCTATCAGTAAAGGTCATATTAAAAGTACCGTCATCTACGTAATCAAAAGCTTGTATGGCACTAATATTTCTTAAATCATTATTGGTTTGAAAGGCAACAATATGAATATCGGAAAACCTTATTAAGATATTTGTGATGTTGAAACTTGAAAGATAAAGTATGATTGCATTTACTTCGTCAGTATTGCTGAAATCAACAGCATCACTACAATCATTTGGTCTTAATTCACAGTAACGGGCACTATTCTTCGTGAAATACTCTTGTATAAAATCATCAAATTCTGGATACAGACTTAAATCAATCAGTTGGTTCACATTTGAAAATTCACCTTGGGACAACATCGCATTTAACAGATTTTCCATAGCTCCAGCAACAGATGGCCCTAAGGTTGCTTCTCCATCTTGACAAACTAAAACAGGATCTTCGCCTACCAAATCATTGATATCCTCCCCAGGGCAGCATAAAAAATTAATCAAAGGTTCTCCCTCTACTCCTCCTTGAGAGAGCGTACCCGAAATACTTTCTTTTTCAAAATTGGTGTTGAGATAACTTACTGTAGCTTGTTGAGCGGTGATCTGACCTACAGCATTATACGTATAATTGAGACCTACGCCAGTAAAGTCTGAAATGTTCGCCGTTGGTAGCGCTGTATCCAAATCAAGCACAAAACGTTGTACACCATCTACATCAATAATATACATATCGGTGTCGGTATTCGTCCAGGTAGCTACATTACCACCGAAAAAAGTATTTAAATAACCATTTTGGTAAGCAGGAACTGCATTTAGATCCAACCCTGAAGCTGTTAACCCATTCGAATCCTTAAGGGTATTCAAAAGGCTTACTAGGGCTTGGGTAAAACGACGCTCTTTATCACAATCACCCAAAGGACCTACACTACCCCCATCGCCCAAATATTGTCCAATTCCATCTGATGCACCAGCTACCGTTATACTACAGTTTGAAATACGGGCTTGGGTGGTACCGCTGATGATGACTTCTTCATAGTCAACCGCAGCTGGTGATGTGCGTACCTGTGCCACAGCCTGATAGGTGAACAATTGACTTGGATTCGTAATTTCAGGAGCATAGATATTGCTTACCTTGGTAATCACCCAATTGCTGCCATAATTACCCCAACTTAACCCACTACCCGAGGGAAGTTCAACGGTAAGGGGCGATTCTCCGTTAACCACTTCAATAGACAATACATTAGCACTTACAGAGTTATTTATCGTATAATTATTAGCCGCAGGAAATACACCACCCAAATCTTCAAAAAGGGCTCGACTGAGGTAATTACCATTAAAATTCCATTGGTTGGGAATGCCAGAAACCTCTAGATCATCAAATGTATATTCTAAAAATACCTGCAAATCTCTTGCCAATGGGCATACCCCTGTTTGTACGTACAATTCGTAGCCTGATAAATCGGCCAAGTCGTTGACTACATCGGCAGCATTTTGCCCAGAATCGTACAAATGATCTGAGGGTTTAAAACGTTTCTCTTTACCCAAATATTCATTGGCCACCTCACTTTCACAAACACGATCTTGCCCAGAATCCAATATCGTATTGATTGCATTGCGCTGGGTATTACCAACTGTGGTATAATCGGCAATAACCGCCAAGATATTGGCTGGAGCATTTTCTTCGCCTATACAACCGTTGTAGGCATCTAAAGATTCTGCGTATACATTGGCGAACAGTGTTTGTAGGTTCTGCTTTACATTTATGTAGTTGGTTTTATAAATATTCCAAAATTCATCCCTTTCTTCTGAGGAGAGATTGCCAATATTTACAGATTCGGTGCAATCAGAAATGCTATTACACCTTATCATGGCATAGGCAAAATCTTCTAAACTGCGACCGCTACCATTATAGTTGCTTCCCAAGGCCTCTTGCATGATGGTTCTGCGCAAATCAAACCCAAGCCCCGAAAGCCCTGCGGGAACACTGGATGTAGCATTAAAAAAGGGATCTTGATCCATGATGGAAGTACCTGACGACAGTGTACCTGCTTCAGTGTAAGTTTCCAAAAGTCTTAAATATTGATCATACCCATCAGAATTCATCAAAGCACTCCCCGCATTTGAAACGGTATTCGTGATTCCGCAGACCAATTCAGCATATTCTAAATAGCGGTATTCGGGGTGATAAACAATTAGAGACTCTGCCCATTCATCTTGCCAAATGTTAGAAGAAACAAAATCTTCAGCAAATGCCAAATATTGCGGCTCGACCAAATACTCATTATTGCCAGGCACTTGGCTTACTGGAATTAACGTAACACCAATTTCTATTTCGGGCGAGTACGAAGGATTACCTTCGCTATCAATACTTTCAACTACCTTGACATAGCTTCTTGCGCCATCAGCGTCGTAATAATGCCCAAGGCCATATAATTCCGCATCTGTCGGGAGGGCATCAAATTTGGGGTGTCTCGGATTTTTCCAACTATTAAAGAGTGCCGACCCCACGGCTGTCTCAGCACCTGTTATTCTATTATTTTCATTGAAGATACTGAGGAACACATTGGCAATCTCAGCTACTTCTTCGTCACCTTGCACATTAATTTGCTGCAATGTACTTGAGGCCACCCCATATTGACCCGTGGGCTTCATATCATTCAAGAGTGCTGAAGCAGCAATTTGGCAGGAAACCGAATTAGCGACGACTTCTTCTGAGGTGTTTCCTGCTATACCATTATCTTCGGTACAGGGTGAATTACAGGCCCGTATGAGTTCGTCCCATTGGTTTCCAAAAGCTATTTCAATCCTGGCACGTTCGTCAATCAATTCTTCTTCCGTTAAAACGGACTCTAACTGCGAAAAATCGTAATTCTCTAACTGAACGGTTTGATATTCAAGCTTATCTCCATATTCATCAAACAAAGCCTGTTCGCAATCAGCACAATTGGTAAAACAGCCATCAAATATATCTTCAGGAACCGGTGATACAATATCGGGGTCTAAATAACATGCATCACTGGGATCTAACAATTTGGCCACATAGGCATCGGCATCGGCTTCTAAGTTATCTTTGTTTACTCGTAAACGCTTAACAATACTATAACTACCTCTTTCTACATTGACCGTAAAATTAGAGGGGTCAAAATTCGTGCGATCAACCAGCGAAATACCATCACCATTCAAAACGTCTAAAAAAGTATCATATACTACATTATAGCTTTGATCTATTCCGTTGCAGACAAAGGTAAACTGGACATTACCCAGATTATAAGACAATTGCAACTGATCGTCAAAGGCCGAAACTTTGGTGGCGTTGTAAATGAGAGCATCATTTGAAGCCCCAAAAACCCCTGTAGATTGTAATAGATTGTCATCAAAAGGCGAATCTGTTGCCGTACTGTTCGATTTACCCAAAAGATCTACAGTAATCGTTTTGTGGATGTCGGCATTGGCCTCGTCATCTAGGGCATTCATATTCGTTGGCGTTGCCCCCATTAAGGCCGTTGCTATCGTTCTACCCTGCGGGTCAATATAACTGACGCTGGCTTGGTTATTGGGATCAAGGACGAGGTTTTTTTTGTAATGGGAAAAATTGCCCGCACTATACCCAAACAATCTGTTGAGTTCTTTTTGCTCTGGTTTACCATAATAGTATTCCATTTCATGGCCATTACCGAGCTGGTGTTCTAAGCCCACACCACTTTTACGTCTTATGCGGCCAGTATTGTCGGGCATATATTCTATCTGCGAAAAGGGATAGCCCCCTGCATTGGGCACTCTTTCCTTGTAGGGGTCGCCGACATCATTGTTTGGGCTGTAGTACTTGCTAGCACCACTAAGGTTATCAAGAGGTTTGGGCACGAAGTTGTCCAAAATGTTCTGATTGTTCAAATCAAAGTCTTGATAGCCATAGGGTGTTCCTGCATTACTTTGATTAAAATTGGGATAGTAGCTTATGCTATCAGTTGCTATGGGCACGGGAAGCACCTCTACTGCTGGGCGTCCTTGGGCGTCATAAATGACCTCGCCCACGATGACATTATCATCAGAATTTATCTTGGTGACCGTTTGTCGATTGCGCAGGGTGCCGTCAAAATAACTGACCACTTCCTTCTTTTTTCCATCTTCGGCATAAGACGCTTGAAACTGCCAGTTTTTTTTCAATTGATGGCTATTTGGATCCGTGTCTGCAATATCAATCTGAAAAATATAATTGGTGTTCCAATCAGAGAGCACGTCAATATCTGTTTCATAAAAGTTACCCATGCTCCAATCCCCAAATTTTAACTGATAAGGTGCTGTGGTAAATTTGCCAACAGCCCTTACACGATACAAAAGGTATCCTTTTCCGTAAATAAGAGGTATCGAATAACTTTGTTCTGCAGCTTGTACCCTGGTACTATTTAACTCAAAATCCTTGATGGTAAAAGGAATATCTTCCTTGGGTCTAAATACGGTCAAATCAGGATTTCCATCAACATCTTCTCCATAAGCATCTATCCAAGTCCATTCCAAATCATAGGAGATAGCACCCTGCACAGGTTCCCAGGTTATTTGAAGTTCTTTTTTTTCTGGAATAGGGTTCGCTATGGGATTGGGAATATCGCTGGACAATGGCATAAAGCTTTCCGCATCAAAACCAAGTTCGAGAACCACATTTTGTGGTACGGAGCCATTAACAACGCTGGATCCGCCATTAGTGGATTCTGTACCCTCTACAATAACAACCCTTGTTCCGTAGCTGGATGCCACTACCCATTTTGAAACATCCACGTAATTGTTCCCAGATCCAGATGTCATATTGTGTGCCACCGATAGCGTCACCTCTTCGGGGGTTGTTGAAAAAACACCCAATGCATCCGCTTTAAACACATTCATTCGCAGTGAATAGGTGAATGATGCCGCTGATGTTGGCTCATTAAGAATACTTAATTTTAAAAAGGATCTTGGTTCAGGAGTTTCATACCCATTGCCCGGTAAACGTGTAGTCACATGTTCTAACGGACTTGAGGTGCCCAGTACCGCAGTTACCTGATTGTTATCAAATTGGGTATAGTCCTGTGCACTTACAAAAAGCCCCGAAAGAACGAAAAAAGTAAGTATCCAAAGGGAATAGGGTATCTTATTTAACTTGAACATTGGTTATCGTGTTTGCTCTTGGTTACTAATTTATTTTCTTTGATCGATTAATTGATAAGACCTGTATTGCCCTGTCAACTGCAGATTTTGATTCGTTTCTTTAATGATAAACTCTTTCAGACTCCTTTTTTGAACCTGCCCATCAAAATCGTGTTTCATTTCAATGGCCAAACGCCCATAATCATTTACCGTGCCACCTGAATTTTCATCTTGAAAAGGAACTAAAGTGCTGAAATACAGTACTTGTTTTAAAACACTAAAGTTGTTTTTATCTATATGCAACACCACTTTACCATAAGGGAGTTGCGAAAATGTATTTTGTACCGCTACCAGCTCACATATCCATTTTTTTTCACCGCCATCCGTTAATTGAGATTTTTTAAAATAGTTCAACAAGGAAGCCACTTCTGCAGGACTGCTATGGTCTGTGACCAAATCTGAAAAAATGATTGTTCTTTTTTTGTCATCAACGGTCACTTGACCATTGCGAAATTTATGTACCTCTGACTCTAAAAAGACAGTTCTAATATAATCTCCATTTTTCTCCAATGTTCCATCGTATATTTCCGTAACCTTATTTCCTGAAAGCCCTCGAAGCATCGAAAAAGTCATTTCTATTCTGTAACTATTTTTGTTTTTATAGAAATGGGTCACTTTATCTAAAACCTCTTTTACACTGGGTTCTTGGGCTTTCAGCAAAAAAGCTGGAGCCAAGACAAAAAATAAAAAGACAAGGATTAACGGTTTCTTCATTGTGTTATATTCAGTTTCGAATTTCCAGACCTAGTTTCTTGAATGGTGTATACCCCTCTTACGGTTTCCTTTTTTACCCTGACCAGACCGCCTTCAGTATCGTACTCGTAAAAAGTGGCGTAATTGTTTTCATCGAGTTCAGCCATTAAACGCTGGGTGATAGGGTCGTATACAAAAGACTTCATATTACTATCAAATGGCAGCACACGTACATCATCGAAATAGGCATTTGAGGCTGCCGCACCCGAGCTATTATTTTGTAATTGAATCTTCATATACGCTGCATTTGCGGGAATGGAAAAATTTCCTTGAACGCGCTGCCATCCATCTATGACTGCACCTCTGGGTTCAAAAAGCATCTCATCAACCCCATCAGGGTCAACGATATCATTACCATCAACATCTTTATAACTAAGTGCTATTGCGGTAAGGTCATAGGAACCGGGTTGGGTGCCGGGAATTTCCCTATAATTAAACAGTTGAATTTGTGATTCGACCCCAGAATCGGTGACACTCTCTGTTGTTTCATTGGGATACCTGACTTTTAGATGGGAATCATCTGGTACAGGAATAGTAACCGTTGAGGTAATTCTAAATTTACCATTTGCGGTAACTTCAACATTAGTATACTCAATTTCAAACCCCTCTTCATAATTACGAATTGGAAGTCGATTGTTTAGAATTTCTCCGCTATAACCGATGCCCTCAAATTCTAGAAATTCAAGTTCAACTTTAGGGGTCAAGTATACAAAACGCTCTGTGTTATTGGGCGAAAGTGAGAACGAAAACCCTACAGATTTTTCAACATCACCAACAAGCTCGGTTTCATAGGCAAAATCATAAACGGTCAAGTTTTTGTCAGTTGTGTTCTTGACAAAGGGCAAAATGTCTTCCAAGCCTTGGCCATTAGGATCTTCTTTGAGCACTAAAGGTGATGGAATTTCTTCTCTATTTAAAATCTTGTTGGTCAAAAAACTCAATAAATCACTAAAACTCTCTTTGACTTCGTTGAAGGAAGCTGAGCCTGCAGGCTCAGCCTCAACGGGTTGTTCCCTTGCCCATGCACCAATTACATAACTACGATTGGGTTGGGGTATAAATTTGATACAAGTAATCAACTCAGGTTCTTCAATTTCACCAATAAAGACCGTGACCGCAAGTACATCTAAAGCATCGCAAATACTATTGGAGGCTATTCGACCGTAATAGGTCTCCGTATTAGATAATTGCGCCCCTGTATCGTAAGCTATTCCGTTATAGGGGTCGTTATACCAAATGATTCCCGGTGAATTGGAAAAAAAGGCAACCAGATCTTGAACCGTGCTACCATTAGGCACTTCAATATCTATATCTCGAATCTGCCCTTGAGCAATGACATCTCTTATGGTAACGGTTACTGGAATTCGCTGCTCGTTCACATTGGTGCCGTCGGTTTGTTCGGCATAATAGGTTTGTCCGCCTACCAATGCATCGGTACTGTTAAAAATACTTCCTCCCGTATCAGCCGAATACCATTGTATCACATAAGAGGGATTAGTGGATTGAAAGATCAAGTCTCCGATCGTAGGATCCTCATTGCTGCAAAATTCTTGAAACTGGCTTACGAGAGGTTCAGGAATTCCAACACCAACTTCAACTGGCAATCGACAAGCATTACCATCTTGTGCTGCGTAATAGATAGTTCCATTAACAAGAGGAGTCGATATGGGCAAAATAACATCCGAAGTGAAAGAGTCATGCCATGTGATGTTTGTTCCTTCCACCTGTATATCGCTCAATATAGGGTTATCCGCACTATCAAAAAATTGATATTCCTCTCCCTCAGGTGCTCCTAAATCAAAAATAATCTGAAATGGTATTCTTTCACCAGACCCATCATCAGCCCAAATAAAATAAGAAGGTAAATCAGCAAGAACTTCATTTGAAAAATATTGAGCACCGCCCACCTGATCGCTATACCAGGTTACAGGACTTCCTGTGGGTGAGTCTAAATTAGCAATTGTAGGCCTATCATCATCTGGGGTATCACAGAACACCTGATTATCAAATGTCGAACATTGAGTGGTGAATGGATTTGTAGGCTTTTCATATACCCGAATACCATCAATCAGCATATAAACAGGATAAGCATTATTAAGGTCTGTTGCACTTGACGCTGCAGCGAACGCTAAAGTTGTGAGTGTTTCATCGGCTACGAACTCGAATTGTTCTATTTGCCAAACAACATTTGATTGTTGCACGGGGGCAATCAGAGATGAATTTTGCACACTTTCGCCAAAATTTATCTGCCAGTACCCTAAAGCTTCATTAGCCAATCTATTATCCAATAAATGGGTGGCATTGGCCTGAAAAAATTCAACGATATAAGTATTTCCTATTGTCAAATTGTCTATGCTGGTCGAGAAAGATTCGGTGGTGTCACCAACTCTCAAGGCCCCCGCACAAACTCCGCCATTTGGAGAAGAACCAAAATTTTTGATAAATACATCTGTATTATTGACGACAGGGGTCAAAAAAGTATCGGGATTACCTTGAGCGGCTATCCAGCCTGAGGCTCCCAAATCTCCATTGCTGCTATTGGATGCTACGGCTGCTGCATTTTCAAAACTACCGTCAACAGTATCTCCTAACACCTCAATACATTCACCGTCACCATTGAGATCTTCTACAGTGACCTTTAAGGCACAAGTGCCACCTTCTTGAAATGCAAAATAAGATTGTCCTGCCACTAAAGGAGTTGATGGGTTTATATCCCTGCCACCAGAAGCCGAGGTAAACCATGTTATCGTTAAATTAGCTATAGTAGGTGTGGCGTCAAGGTCACTCACTAATGGCGTTTCTCCTTGAAAGTCAAATTGCTGCACTTCGTCACCCGTTGGGGCGTCTTTATCTATCGTCACCAATACAACCAATCTACTACCTGTATTGCCCGGAAAATCAGCATAATACATCGTTTCGTCTTCAAGCAAAGTTGTTTCAGGCAAGGAATTACCACCAGTTTCTTGGGCATACCAGGTTGCTTGCAACCCATCAGGAATCGGAACAGAAAGATCTGCCACAGTGGGGTTGCCATCTACCGAACAAAAATCATTTACAGCATCTGGTTGAACACATGAGCTACCAATTTCAAAGACTTTTATACCATCAATAAAAAAGTCTTTGGAAGGAAATCTTCCATCTAGATCAGTACCTTGACCTGTTAGATTTACATAGGCATTAAATACTAAAGCTTGACTGGTTGCACTAGCTGTAAACGTTAAATTTACCAAAGACCATTGCGGAAATTCCTCAATATGGCTTGGCGGGCTTAGTTGGGTTTCGTTGCCAAAGGTAACTTGCCAACCCCCGTAATCATCTTCCGAATTTTTTTCTGAAATATCAGTGCCATTGGTTTGGTAAAATTGTAACACATATTCTGCTCCAACGGTTAGATTATTCAGTGTTGTACCGAACGACTCAAAATCTACCGCCACATCATTGGAAAGATCTGGCCCAAAAAACATTCTGGTACCTGCAATTACCCCTCCGTTAGGAGATTCAGTAAGATTAGAATTTGGTATGGGTAGCGTATATGCCGAAGGCTGTTCATTAATAGCAGGATTATTCATTATGGGTTGTAAGGAAGAGGACTCCGCTCTTGCTAATTGATTAGAAGGTACATCTCTAGCAGCTGGAGTAAATGAGCTCCAATTACTACAAAACAAACCTAATATTTGATGCGTATCGCGACCAATATCATCAGAGCAATCTTCAAAACTACCATCGGTAGTACTATCGAGCAGTATATCACATTCATCTTCCATTAACCGTTGTTCTTGTAAAGTAATGGTTCTTCTTGTGAGCTCTAAATCATTTATGATAGTGTTTGAGGCAACAAACCAGTAATCGCCGACATCTAGTGCTGGATCAAAATTTACGATTGTGTAACTACTACCCGTTACCCCCGATATTTCAACACCATCTTTGTACCATTTATAGGTATTGTTCAGGCTGGTCAAATCATTTGTTGACAATGTAATCGATGACCCATTGGTTACATACAAGGTTTCTCGACGATCTACTTTTGCTTGGGGCCTATAGAGAAAATTGTTGATATTTTGCTCATAGTAATTATAGTCTGCTTCAAAATTGGAAAAAACAAAGGCGTTATCAGAAATACTAAATAACGACATGGTAGGGGCATTATTGAAAAAAGGTACATCGCCCGATAGGTTATTTGCACTCACATTTACAGTTACATAATCTGTCAAAGCAGCTAATTCGGAGGGAATAGAACCAGTCAATTGGTTGTTAAATAGTGATAGAAACCTAAGATTTGTTAGATTACCCAATTCTGTTGGAATGCCTCCCGTTAATCGATTATTAGATAAATTCAGGTCATCCAACACATTGCCAGGCGTGCCTAACTCTGGAGGAATCATACCTGTTAATTGGTTGCCCTGTAAATACAACTGCTCTAGTTGCGTCATATTTCCAAATTCTGGAGGAATATTTCCAGTTAACTGATTTTGACTTAGCTTAAGCTCAAGTAATGAAGATAGGTTGGCGTAGGAAACCGGTATAGTGCCTGTAAGCTGGTTGTTGTTTAGTTCAAGACCGCGTAAATTACTGAGTCCACCATATCCCGTTGGAAGATCTCCTGTAAGGTTATTACCTGAAAAATCGAGTATTTGTAATTGGCTTAAATTTTCCAATTCAGTGGGTAGCGTACCTGTAAGTTGGTTAATTCGACAGTATAACGTACGTAATTGGCTCAATGACCCTAAACTCGAGGGGATTTCCCCATTTAAATTGTTCGAATTGAGCCGCAGGGTAATAAGGCCAGATAAATCGCCTAGAGATGCGGGTATAGAGCCTGTAAGATTATTATTGCCCAACTGAACAGAAGTGACCGTACCGTTCACTACGGCCACCCCAAACCAATCGCATACGGGTATAGCCGGATCCCAGGGTTGGTCATTATTTACAGTGTTGGTCCAGTTATCGCCATCGGTGCTATTGTAGAGGTCGAGCAGTGCCTGTTTTTGAGCTTCAGAAACCCCGCAGGTATCAGCATCTACGGTCAGGGTTATATTATTTCGTGTGAGGGTAAGCCCTGTGATGATACTGTTGGTCGCTTCAAAATAATAAGTTCCCGCATCAGTTGCCGTAGCATTTGAAATCACATAATCTTTACTTGTAGCTCCAGCAATGGGCTGGCCGTCCTTAAACCATTGATAGCTGTTATTAGTACTTGTCAGCGCCGTACTGGTCAGGGTGATGGTGCCGTTCTCCAATACCCCCAAGGTTTCTTCTTGGTCGACTTTTGCTTGGGGGGTGTATGCATAATTGAAAGCCAATGGTATGAGCGATTCATAGGCAAGGTGCTCTGATTCAAAATCTTCGAAAATATATGCATTACCTTCGAAAGTAAGTCTCTCTAGGGGCAAAGCTGTGAAATCTGGGATTTCCCCTGAAAAATTATTGTTTTCAAAAGCAAAGGCTTCCAAATTGATAAGGTTGGTTAGTTCCGATGGTATCGAACCTGTAAGCTGATTCCCCTCAACAAAAAGAGAAATCATATTTGTTAAATTGCCCAGTTCTAAGGGGATTATACCTGAAAGTTGGTTGAAATGTAAGAAAAGCTTTTGCATACTGGCCATATTACCCAGTTCGGAAGGAATCGATCCAGAAAGATTGTTATTCCTTAAAAACAAATCGGTAACATTTTGTAAATCTCCCAACTCGGCAGGGATAGACCCAGTTAATGAATTATATGATAGGTTTAAAAGAATTAGGTTTTGGAGATTACCCAACTCAATAGGAATATTATCTATTAAACTGTTAAAGTGCAGATGTAAATGTTCTAAATTTTGAAGGTTACCCAACTCTACAGGTATGCTACCAATCAGATTGTTATTATTGAGATAAAGACGTTGCAAATCTGGTAAGTTTGAGAACAATGGTATAGAGTTGTCTAATTCATTTAACTGCAAATAAATATACCTTAGATCAGGTAAATTCGCCAATAAAGGAATTTGACCCACTAAATCGTTGTTAGACAAATCGAAGAATACGATTTGCGATAAATTAGTCAGTGAAAGCGGTATTGTGCCAGTGAAAGAGTTTTCGCTCAACCACATAGATTGTAAATTAGACAGATTTCCTAAAGAAGATGGTAAGGATCCGGTTAAATCATTCGCTGAAAGGTTAATATATGTTAAATTTGACAACTGATCTATGCTGTTAGGTATTGTGCCCGACAAATTATTTCCCCGCAAGAAAATATAGTCCAAATTTGTCAGTTGAGTCAGTGCAGCAGGGATATTTCCAGTAATATTATTGCTCCCTAAATTCAATCTGGTAACAGCACCATTTACTACAGTGACACCAATCCAGTCACATGGCTCTGTATTCTGAATGTCCCAAGTGAAATTCCAATTGGGACCATCAGTTGCATTGTAAAAATCAATCAAAGCTTGCTTTTCGGCAGCCGATACCACACAATTCGCCATAACCGAAGATGTGGGTTGCTCCTCATTGGTTCTTAAATTTCCAATCTTATTATTTCTAGAAGTGGTTTGTTGGCTAAAGAGCTTGTTATCAAATAACATTTGTTGGTGCATTCCAACCTTTAGGCCACGCTCCTGTTCAATTATGAACCTTATTTCTTGGATCGATACGCCTCTTTGCACCAGCTTTTGTGACAATTGTTGCGCATCAAAACCAATTTCTTGATCGGTGTATTCCTGGGCAGCTGCACCTAAGCTAGATAAGAAGCAAAGAAATAAAACTACTTTTTTAAAAATTTTCATATCGCGTTGTTCAAATGATCTTGTTGCTTGATTAAGTTTTTACCTATATTGTGGGACATAATTGTTATATTCAATAAAGTCTGGAGTTCTATCCAATCCGTCGCAATTATGATCGTCAACCTTTACATCAATTACGATTGTTGGATAATCTCCTACACGTAATGGTACACCACTCTGTTTGTGTAGCAATTCAAATGAGGCGGCTACTTGATAATTCCATCGCCGTCTTCTTTTATCTTTATTTTTGCCACCTATATCAAAGGAAACCTCGGCTTTTCCAGTAGCATCCAAAACAATTTCTCCATAATATTCTTCGGCAGAATCTCTTGACAAAACTATTTCCTGATTGATAAAGGCAGCCCAAAAGCCCAACTCCCTATCATATCTTTCCCGTGCTTTTTTTACCCGATATGGAATTACAGCATTTGGTTTTCCACTAATAATAAATTTAGATTGTACGGCTTGGCAATACACATAAGCAGATCCTTTTCCTTCACTATCTGATCGGTAATCAAACCCAGACTTGTCATATTGGGTAATTCTCGCTTCCGCTGCCCTTGGTATTGCATCATCATCACATACATCTCCCACCCCATCATTATCATAATCCAATTGTGTGGGGTTATAGGTATAGATACAATTATCTATGATATCGGGTACTTGGTCATCATCGGCATCTATATCTTCTGGAAATTCACCTAACAGTTGACGCTGTAAAAATGCTTCGTCTCCTTGATTGACCAAAAGACTTTTTCTACCAGTATGCGCATGGTTTTCAGAAATTGAAGCTCCTGCAGGGTTTACCAATTCCACAGACTCTTTAAAATCAAAATGACCGTCTTGGGTGCCATAAAAATTATAGTCTTCAAAACCATCGGCTCCCATATCTTGGTATAGACTATTAGAAGCCACTGCTGTGGGCAAGGTATAATTGTAACCATATTGGGCCGATGAGGAACGGTTCAGGGCATCCCTATTTTCTAATTCAGCACCATAGGGGCTATACTGCGTAACTTCACTGGCAAACGTCCATTTTTGTTCATTTTCAATGTCACTATCTGACACCGTTCGTTGCCAAGTACCTGCTATGAGATTATAGAAAGGTTCAAACTCTTCAAAAAAACCTTCTTTTCTGGTGTTTAGTTTTTCATTGAGCGTGTTATCAAGATTGTGTCTCCGCGTTAAATAAGCGTACGATTTTTTTGCTCTCCATTCTCCTTTTGCGTTGTATACAAAAGGATTAAAGCCAAAATTTTCTATTGGGGTATCCCTCAAATCTGCTGATGATTCAACACTGGCTGGCAGGAAGGGTAATCCGAATTCACATTGGCAGTTCCAAAAATCATCATACTCGACTGCACTGGCATTAATTACACGAATGTTTTCAGGGTCTGAAGTTACCTGTAACTGCTGGAATGATGTTTGGTCAAGGGCATTAATAAAATTTCCAGACAAGTCTTTTATTGGGTTCCTCATCAAAGTGACAGATGCCATATTGGCTAGTTGCTGATTTCTGTGACCAGAACGTACTATCTTAAAATTCAAAACTTCGTCCAAATCAGTCAAAATAGTTCCATTTTCATCCATAAGTTTTACACCACTATTAGCTGTCTCTGCCACCCATAGTTTACTACTATTGTCAGCGTTTGCTATCAAAAGTTCATCACCAGGATAAAGGTATTTACCTGCATTGGATTCCCCTTCTAGATTGAATATATTGCCAGATTTATTGAGTTTGCCAGTCAGACCGATATTTCGAGAGGCTTGACCCATGCCAGGGTACGACCAATAAGCAGGGAAATTGAAATTGTAATACTCATCGTCATATTCATTAATAGTTCTGGTCAACAACACTTGACCAGTCTCTGCATCCCATGCCTCATTGATCGTGTTTACTCGGCTTCCGAGATCAAATGCAATTTTTTCTTTTAACTGCGCCGTTGTGTGAATCACTTTGGTAGTAATTACAGAGTGCGCCACATTTTCAATTTTCGAAATCGATGGAAAGGCCGTAGGTACGATAACTGGAAAGGGACCAACGAACATGGCTACAATATTTCCTTTCACCCCTGTAGTTCTGGACTCAGAATAGCTTTCACGAAAATCAGTGACCACATCATAGTCAACTCCGATCTGTTTGTCACTATGAATTGCACCGTTCGAAGCAATAGTAGGTAAATTACTCTCAAGCACTGCTTCGTTATCAGCTTTTGTACTGTACTTATACCTTACCCACGAAATGGGGTCATCGGCATTTTCTGCATAAACACTTTGCATTTTTTCCTTACCGTTCATGTCATTGGTATGCACCACAAAGCCTTGAGAGAGGGCAAATTCGTTCTTAACTTCTACTGGAGCTCCCAATAAACCTTTTACAACATTAAGAAGAAACTGGTTTTGGTTTGAAGTAAAGCTTCCTTTATCATTTATATTGGTATAATCTACCCTTGTCGGAAAATCTTTAGAGGTGTAATGTTCGGTTACCACTTTCCCCGTTGCATGTTTTTTAATGTCAGTTCGCTCCAAATTTTTAACCGTTACCCTACTATAAGTTACCGAAGCAGAAGGGAAGAATTGTTCGCCAAAGGGCTTTTCAACATAACTAACTTCTTTTGGTGCAATCAATCTTTCCCCTTTATTGAAAAAAGGTTCTACAAAGGGATTTTCTTTGCTCATGTTAGGTTCATAAGTGGCAACCCCACTTGAACCGCCACCAACCAAAGTATATTCATAGGTTTGCCCATATTCCCTAGAATACCTTTTATTATCATCGGAGATTTGACTCTCATCTACCCCAACCATCTTGTCCCATTGGTCTTTCATGACTAATCTTTTGATTCGAGCACCGCCTCCCAGCTTATAGTTTTTAGGCGTAGACAATCGAATCCAAGACTTTTCTGGGTTAAAACGTTGCGCACATAAATTTGAATTGGCACGTAATTTCGCATTAGGGCCAGTGAAGATATCTGTAATTGCCCCAAAACTACTAACAATATGCTCGGCGATATCTTTAATGTTTTGTGAACCAGGGTCTTGATTGAGGCCATACACCCAACCATTTAGGTGCTTTCTACCAAAATACCATCCTGCCTTTGAAATAGGGTTTACGAAACGTCCTCCACTAACACCGCCTTCCATTTTGGTCCAGCGCATGGGCAATGCAGCATAAACAGCACCATTCGCAGTAAAAACATCAATGTCATGGATATCCGTTTCACTTCTATCATCATCTTCATCATCAGGAACCGAAGCCAGTTTGAAATAACCAGTGACATAGTCGTAATCTTTACTGGATTCCAATAAAGCACCTTCTTTGGTCATGTTCATCAAAAACCTAAAATAAATAGGTTGATTCTCACCTTGTTTCAGGTATTTGTTTTTAAAGGCTTCTGAGCTTATGGCAGTCGTTTCATCAGGTAATCTCAAATAAAGATATCGTGCATCATTGTTACCATTAAATTTATATAATCGCTGTTCGGCATCTGGGTTTGTAGGATTTGCACTTTCTCCGACACCGACTACTTTGAACATTTGCATTGCCTCGCGATCTTGAACATATTGATAATCATCACTCTCATATTCCAATTCAATTTTTCCTCCAGAGGGTAGCTCGATATTCATTAGTGACCAAGCACCTGCATAATCATCTTGTAATGGTTTATCCTCCTGTTGCACAAAAGGAAATTCAGGGGCAGTGATTGCGTCCAATGTTTGACACATGCTCTCAGGATTTGGTTTATAATTGCCCCAGATATCGTATGATTTAAGGTTATATTCAGGATTAAAATCACTGTAGTTAAAAATATAAGGGGTATATTTTCCCATTTGGGAAGCCCTATAGGTAAAATAGACTTTTTTAAGAGTCAATTTTCCACCTTGATTTTCCGATTCATTATAGGTTAAATCTCCTCCTAGATTATTGGGTAAGTTTTGAGCCAGTTCATAATCATATTCGAAATGAGCCGTTTTTATAGCTGTTATCGGCAAATCATTATCAGGGGAATCATCCAATATATTTGCCGCCTCAGCTTCAGGCCTTGAATACAGTCGAATACGGTCGATTTTCATCATTTGGCTTTGACCTGTACTTGCCTGCTGTCCTTGTCTATTGGCTACCCCTCGAGCATCTTTTCTGTCAGAAAGATCAAATAGGGCCACATGCGTTTTGGTAGTGATACGCTTTAAGTACTTGATTTCCTTTTCCCCATAGATATAACTTCCTTTTTGATCATTGGGGTGTGTATTCAACCCCGCATCATAAGATGCCGTTAGATTGCCAAACGGAATTCGCCATTGATAGTTATTGGGCAATGCCTCATATTCAAAGATGGTATAGGCACCCAAATCATCATAGCTAGGACCATCACCAGTTCGATCTTCATAATCTGAAGATAATACCGATGAAAGCAAGTAAGTATGGGCATATTCAGGGGTCTTAACATTATCATAAAAATGATCGATGCCTGCAGCATTGTTTACCGAATCTTCCCCTGAATTATAATTTACTATGCCTGTAGCACAGTCAAAACTATTGCTATCGGTTGAAAAAGTAACCTCTTCCTTATTTAGATTATATGCAGTTTCACCAAACACATAGGTAGATCCATCGCTCTTCAACACCCTTATTTCTGCCGTATGGTGACCCTTGTCCTCCGCATTTTCATTTATCTCGCCCCCAAAATAATCTCCAGGATATAAAACATCAATTTCATCAGCAGTAAACTTTTGTACAGTTTGATTTCGCACCTCTCTCTGTTCTCTCTTGAACTTTTTTGTTATTGGCGCTAGCGAACCTTCTTCACCTGAGTTGGGATAATAAGGAATGCGATCATCACCGTATCGTTTTACCCGAAACTGATTTTCTGCAGTTTTATTGAAACTCCTTTCAGCCCCGCCAATTTCAAGAGCAACAGGGTCGTATCCGCCAAGGTCATTAAACAGCTCTTGGTCTTGATCCACCCGTGGTTCCCCGATATATTTAAAGTATACCGGTTCATAGTCTAAACCATCCCCCTCATTGACATCTTCACGGTTCTGCTTAAAATTTTTAAGTGCCCTGGTATTCCAAATACCTGTGTGGCTTCTTGAGGGTGCTGCCGTGAAGTTAACCCCAGTGTGAAATGAGGTGGCACTTTCAACTTCAACCCCAAGTTGAAAGCTCTCACTTACATCCTCTACAAATTCATCGTTGATCTGCCCCACTTGACTGCGATAGGGTCGAAACATACCTGCCACCCCTTGCCCATTGACCGAATACAGGTCATAGGTATAATTTGTAGTCGGTAAGGCCAAAGTGGTCTTGCTTATAATTTGCTCCTTTTCTCTATTGTAATCCAACACATCATTGGGCGTGGCCTGACCAGTGTGTTCATACCCAAAGGCTTTTTCGGTTCTTGTATTATCTTTTATTTTTTGTACGGAACCCATGGCAGCAATTTCAGCTTCCCCGTCAATACCCCAAACCGATGCTCCAAAAGAAACGGCAACGGTTCCATTAATATCTTTATACGCAGTTCGTTTGCGAGGAGTTAGGGTTGCGTTTTCAAAAGAGACACTGCCAAAGCCGCCAAGACTGTTATTCAAGAAACCATCAACTTCTTTTTTATTTTTATTAACCTTTTCTCCTGATTTAAAAGGACTACTCACACCAGCAGATAGATTAAATGAAGACAATCCCCTATTTGAATTATAAGAGACCCCCGCATTTAAGGTGCCTTGCATTTTCTCTTCATCTTCTTCTCTTTTAGTTTTAGCACTAACCCTCGGTGAAATAGTAGCACCTTCGGTAGCCGAAGTTTGTACATTCATGCCAACAGTAACATTGTCACTTAAGTCAAAGTTAAGACCAAAAGAAGGAGTAAATGATAGTCCCGTATAATTGTTATATTTCAAATTTGCACCTAAACTAACACCTTGTTGTGTAGTATCAACTACTTTGCTAGTACCATCTTGAGTTTCAAAACCAAACACCTGACCATCAATTTGCGCGGAAACTCCCACGGTAACATTATCTTTCATGGAGCTTTCATATAGCATCTCATCACCCTTAAAATCATCAGGAATACCACGTACCTGCCTATTTATTTGCCCTACATTTAGGTTCCAGCCCAAACCGACCCAAGAAGCTTCTTGGTCCATGTTTATTCCTGAATCATACGCCAAATTCAGGGGATAACCCCCAACATCCATAACTGGGATGTTATAATTAAAATTTCCTGAAGCCAAATTCACCATATCCGAGGTGCCAATAGGCGTGAAAGAATTGAATTCGGGTTGAGAAGGACCACTGGTCAATGCCCATAAACTCATAGGTTGTACCATTGATAAAATCATCTGAATGGACAGATAACTTACCAATACTTTTGAAAATCTACTTGTTCTAATTTTTTTAATCATATCAACTAGTGTTATAATTTTAATGGGGTTTCATTGAATCTATATTCCAATAAACCGTTACCAAAAAGTTCATCATTGTATAATAAGCGTATATTGTCATCTTCTGGTATTCCTCCAAAATGAAGTAACAATCGCTTAAAAGGGGCTAGCTTAAAATTACGCTCAAAGGTTACTCCTGCACAAGAAATTGTGTCTCCCAGTGCTGTAATTACCTTAAAATCATTTTCAATTTGAAATGCCATGTACTTGACCGAATTCTCATAATCACGATGAGTATATTTACCTTTCAATAAATCATCTTTTGAGCCATGTCGGAATTCCATTTCTATAACACGTTCTTGTTTATGCTCTTTATAAATGGAGTCTATTTTTGACGGGGTGTTAAAGCCTTCATTTTTGATGATGTAGTATTGAATGGGAACCAAGGTAGCCGTATACCCAATATTGGAAAAGTTATGTGAAATGGATTTCGATTTCCACCCTACCTGTTCTAAATTGAAGAATTTATAAGATTCATCAACCCGAGCAACCTCTGTATCCATCTTACAAGAATAGCTAAATAGAGATGCAGTTAGCACAAGGAAAAAGATAATACCCTTCATCTAAGACGTCTTAATAATGGTTAATTGAAATTATTAAGACTAATCTTCTTCAAGCTTTGACGCCAAACTAATCAAGCGTTTTTCAAGCTCAAGCATAAAGGCCTCTTGTTCTTTTAAGGTCGTGTTTTGCTCTAAAATGTATAAAGTTAACTCCTCAATCTTTTCAAGAAGTTTAAGGTTCATTTCTTTTAAATTAACCCCATTTTTTTGCATTTCGTTGGCTGATGGGATGTTGGGAAGGTGACCTTCTTTAACAATAAAAGCTTCAACTTCTTCAAGAGTTTTCAAATTGTAATCGTCATAAAACACATAATCTGGTGCTATTGCCCCTAACAGATCAACTTTTACTTCTTGTACATGAATCTTGCCCTTTACAGTAAAATCGTAACCTGGGTCATCTACATCGGTGCCAATAGAAATTTTACCATTGGTAATAAAATTACCATCTACAGTTGCATTACCCCCAATAGATAATGCCATGTTACTTACTAAACTTGTAGTATTTATGCCTAACTGGCCAGAGCTGAAATCTCCGTATATCAACGGCACTCTAGTTTCGGAATTATTTATATGAAGCCTATTATTTTCTGTTTCAGTGATGCCAGCCTGAAAACCTAAAAAGACATTTCCTGAGCCCGTAGCATTTCTTCCTGCGAAAGCACCCAAGTAAGAATTTCTAAGTCGATTGTTTGCGCTTAAATCATCCGGACCAATACCAGCAGCATGCCCAATGAATACGTTATTATTACCCGTTTGGTTATATCGACCTGCATTTAAGCCAACATATACATTATTGACTCCAGATATATTTTCATTACCTGCGTTAATTCCAAAAAAGTTATTGTTATTTCCATCAAGATTATTTCTTCCCGCGTTACTTCCGAAAAAAGAGTTGTTTCTTCCGGTTGTATTAAATCTTCCGCTAAATGCACCAAAAAAACTATTGTTATTTGCTGCCGTAAGTTGGCCTGATCTTGAACCTACAAGTGTGTTATTATTACCTTGTGCACCTGAGTTATCGCCCAAATTGGTTGTATTGGTTTGCGCTACTACAATAAAAATAAAACAAAGGGTAAAAATTATAAAAAATATACTTTTTTTGGTCATGGTTGGTAGTGTTAATTTAGTTTTTTGGTTGGAATCAAGTTTTATTCAAAAATTTCGTTTATGTTTTTAAGGTGTTGATCTTCATTTCTAAGTTGAATTTTTTAAACCATCAGGTTTTCTGTTTTTTTTTCTTTAGAATATGTTATAAATAATTATATAGGTTTCTAACCTCTTCATCTGAGCGTTAATTTTGTCTGCATTAATTTGGTTCATATTTTTTGTCATATTAAACCATTAAAAAGTTTAATATTATAAACATAAAGCGTTTGATTTTCCTTTTGAGAAAAATAAACCCAAAAAAGAAATACTAATAAGAGTAGGATAATTATAATAGTTATTGTCATAAAATAATATACTCTAGTCTTCTTTTAATCCTATTGATGTAGGAAGGTCGTAAATGTATTTGAAAAAAAATTCTTATAAAAATAATTTGTTAAAAAATTATTGACATTTAATCTTTTACAAAACTTCTTTTCTCTTTACCATTTATGATGTGTATTTCGCTACTCGTGATTTCTTCTATTCTGAGATTGGCAATAACAGCTTTTCGATTAACTCTGTGCAATTTGCCATCTATTCTTAGAAGGCCTAAAGGGCCTTTACTTTTTTTCGACTTTACAAACCCTAGATATTCTATCTTAGGCCATACCGCTGTTTTCGAAATTTTGGAGATTTTTTTTGTAATACTTTTCTTTGACTTTGTATTCTTCATTTTTGCCTTAACGACCTTGCCTAAAAAAGGGTCTCTATCAGGAAAATTAAGTGTAATTGTATCTTTTTTTCTGACATCAATAACGGGTACTTCGATTGGCAACTCTACCAAGTATTCTGGTTCGGTCTGCACAAATAAAGGTGTTATAAATTTGTAAAGTAAGATACCCCATATGCATGCGACTGCAATAATTAGTATCGTATTTAATTTCTTTTTAGGCATCTTTAATTTACAATAAATGAACCAATCGCGCTATTTGCTCCGACGTTACTGGCAGCGTCTGTTCCTACTACTCTCCAATAATAAGTATCAGGTGTCTCGAAGGTGTTTGTGAACTCACCATCACTGTTTGTTTCTGTAAGCGTTACGGTGGTAAAACTTTCATCAGTTGAAACTTCCAATGTACCTGTAATATTAGATTGAACGCTACCTGTATCTGTGAAGGTCCAAGTGAAGTTAACTTCAGTCGTAGTGGTAAAAACTTGATCTGCCGTTGGGGTATTTAACGCAGGAGCTGGTGGATCAATAGTATCTAAAAAGAATTTTCGCTGAAAAGGCTTGGTCGCACTATTGGAATTTGAAGCGCTTACCCGCCATCTGTATTCTGAATCTTTGGTAATAGTTCCACTTGGAATACTTATAGAAGTAGTTGTTAAACTCTCTTCTTTAAAAATTGACACTTCATTAGCGCCGTCTAAAGAAAATATTTCAAATTCATACATATCAGCTGTGCTTATCACTTGCCATGAAAAATCAATCTCCTCGTTATTGAGATAGGTTTTATCTTTTGGTGATTCTAATGTAATAATCTGGTTCGTCAAATCTAAAGAGGCGACTATTGAAAATGCCGATTCGAATGAAAAAAGACTAACATAAGCAAAATTCTCTCCTCGAACTCGCCAAGTATATTCTCCAGAATCTATTTGATAATTAAATATATTTTGCCCTACAAGTGAATCTAAGACGATAAACTGGTTTTTAGCCATAATTTGCACCCTATATTCATCGGCTCCTTCCAATTCATTCCAACGTAATTGCACCATATTTCCTTCTACGACCAATCCATCAGACGGGGCAATTATAGAAATTACATCATTAGAGATGTCTTCTTCTAACACATCGTCGCATGCCCAAAAAAAGAATGCCAAAGCAACAATGAGATTTCTACTTAATCTTTTCATAATTCTGAAATATTAACTGTTCGAATAATTTTTTCCTTTTGGTGCGTGGCACTCTTTCAATATAAAACTTCAAGCTCACCACGCGTGAATAATCAAAATCAGTTTCATAGTGGTAGGTTGCTTCCAGCAAGTTTTTAAAACTTCCTGAAAGAATGAGTCTGTTGCTGTATATGTTGAAGTAATCATTGTTGGCGGCATGTACTTCCTCAAGTTCGACTAGCTCAGAACCATTTGAGATACTATTAAAGGTATTTAAGATTTCTTGCTGAACGATATCAGCATTCGCAGCTTCTTTACCAATAATCTTATCCAAATAAGCTACTTCGGTTTTCAAAGCCATGATTTTGTGCTGCGAGTTGCTTACCTCAGCCAACTTTAGTTTTGACGCCTTTAAGTTTGAGCGGGCATCTAGTGTTATGGAAAAGGATCGCTTGTATGCGGTAATTCCTAAAACTACCAAAAGAGCAATTAGCGCTATAAATTTTTTCTTAAACGATAAATTTTCAAACATCGAAATTTAGTTTTAGACGTATTAGAAAATTGCTAGTTCTATCCTTCTTACGAAAGTCTACTATTTCAAGATTTTTAATCCATGAGTAGGTTTTTACATTCTTAATCCAATCTGCAAAGGCTTCATTAGATACTGTTTCTCCCACTATTTCGATGGTGTCATTATTAAAATTTATTCGTTGGCTCGTTTTGATTTTCTCTTTTGGAGAAAATATCTCTAATTCCTCCAAATTGATTTCTATTGGAACATTCTTGGTGATCTCTGAGATATAAAAGCTTAAGTAGTTACTATTATTCAATCCTGATTCTTTAAGAATAGCCTCTTTACTCGATCTATCGTTTTCTAATAATATTAACTTATTGTAGGCAATACTTTCTTCTTCGATCTGTACCTGAAGTTCAATATATTTCTTTTGATAATACCCCAAGAAAAGGTAGCTTATCAAAAGGGCAATTAAGAATGCCGGCAAGGCAATCATACCAACAGTATTAAATGCTTCCTTGAACTTGAATTCTTCTCGGTTGGTAAGTAGAAAATCATTTTCAGATTCTATTTTGGGATTTGGAAAAAGGTGATTTAAAAGACTCGCAAAAGGAACGACATCATCAAACGAAATTTTTTCTTCCCCAATCTGATAAAAGACGTCATCATCTTCATGAGTGAACTTATCAAATTGTATTAAATCGTCTTTGTCAAATTGAAGCTTATAGTCTTTAGAGTATAGTAACGATGTCTTTTCTAAGAGAGGTTTTAAACTAGAAAGAACAAATGGCCCGACACTGACATCTACAATAAATAATTGCTGCTTGCTAAATTGATCTAACCTATCTTCAATAATAGAATTTCGGATAACCGACGCATAGACGTATTCAGATTGCACCAATTCGTACCAGTAAAAATCGTCTGCATTGGCATTGAACAAGAGTTTTGATCGATAATTTGGTGTTCGCTCAACCTTCTTAGAAATTATCCCGTTACCTGTAAAAGACAATAGAATGGGAAGATTTTTGGAAAGGCCATTTACAAGGCTATCAAAATCCTGAATAGTTCGAGAAGACAATATCGACAGATTGTTGTCTTTTCGCTCTATCTCAACAACGCGATATTCCTTTGCGTCTTCATACAAACGAACTTCGATGCTCACAAATTTATATGCGCTTTTTATTTTATTTAAAACCTTTTGAATCATTAGTACACCACTGTTGGTTTAATAAAAACATGCAATTTTGATTTTTCCTTCTTTTTGCGCTTACTACTGAAAAACCACTTGATAACTGGAATTCGCGCCAAGAAAGGAGTACCTGTACCTGAGTTCTCCTTTTCTAATTCGTCCAAGCCACCAAGAAGTATCATCTCGTTGTTTCTGACTCGTATCAAGGACTCGAATTTTTGAGTGGATTTTCCAGGAGGAGCATTCTCACCAGCTCGACCTAAAAAAGCACTCTTCTCGACAACTATATTTAAGGTTATGTGCTCATCTTTTGAAACATGGGGTAAGATGTCCACACTTAAATTGGCCTCTGTAGGTTTCCATTGACCTGACTGCAGAATATTATTATTAACCCCTGAATTTATCAATCTATTGGTCTGTTCAAAATAGTAACTGGTTTCTCCAATAGAAACATTAGCCTTATGACCACTTAGGGTTGCAATTTTAGGGGTCGATTGCAATTGAATAATTGAGTTATTCTCTAAAGCGCTCAAATTTGCATAAAAATTTTCAGCCACCTTTCCGATGTTGATAATTCCAAGACCGTTGAATGCATCAATCAACTTGTTCAAAGAAGTCGAATTAACGGTAGCGTCGACTGTAGGGAATAGAACCCCTTCGGTTTTTACGTCTTTGCCATTTTCATTAAGAATACCTTGTAGCCCCGTTTGAATTTCATATCCTTTTTGATATTGAACTATGAGCACTTCTATTTGCACTAGGGGTACGACCTTGTCCAATTTTCTAATGACTTGTTTTAATTCCTCTAACACCGGTTTTGATCCTGACACCAAAATACCATTGAGCTCAACAAATTCTTGCATCTCCACATCTTGTACATATGCCTTGGGAAGTGTATTCAAAACCGTTTCAATGGTTCTGTTCTCTAATTGTATTAATTCCGTTGCCCTTAGACCTTCTGTAGTTTGTAGGCCTATTAAGTACATATCATCAAGTTTTTTGGAGGTATACCTAGTGCCCTTAAAAATATGACTAAGCAAATCTTCAAATGTCATACTATCTGAGTAGAGAGTGCCAAGCACTTCATCAGGTTTGTCATACATAAAATAATTAATACTCAATAGATCGGCAGCCTTTGAAATAATAGAAGTTGCGTCGATATCATAGGCTCTAATATTCAAAAACCCCTGTTCCCCTACTTTTATTTCCAGCTCTCCTGAAACATTGCTGCTTTGACTATTTCTAGTTGAACTTCTCCTGTTTGTGTTTGCATTTCTTCTCTGATTTGTTGGTAAGGATACTTCGGTATCTTTAGATAGAAAATAAAAGCCGTTTTCATCAACTGAAGCAACTAATTGATTTGAACGGGCAATCATCTCAATTACCTGATCAAATGGCCTATTAATAATATAAGCCGAAACTTTCATCGCCTTCACTTCAGGAGCTAGAACAATATTCTTATTAGATAATTCAGTTATACGTTCTGCTACCAAAGGCAAAGAATCATTTTTCAACTTCACCGATAAGAATTCATTTGTTTTGTTAAACGTTATATCAATGGGTTTTTTAGGTTTCTCTTTAGGTATTTCCTTTACCACCTCTCTTTTTTTGAAAATGATGATATCATTCATATACTCAACATCGAGATTGTATTTTCTTACCAAGAAAAGGTAAACATCCCTTACTTTGACATCAAAAAAGTTGCTTACAACCAAATCATTGAGGCCAGGATCAGCACTTACATTCAATTTATGTTCTTCTGCTAAAGAGGTTAATATTTCGAACAGGGTGAGGCCTGAGACGTCAAGTTCTGTAAGGTCATCTAAACCCGGTCTATCTTTAGCAATCTCTTCGAAAAGTTCTTCCAACGTTTGTGTCTGATCTTGAGCAAATGCAAAACCCGTTAATAATAAACAGATTAGTAGTACTATTTTTTTCATTATTGGGCTTCTATAATTATCGAATATACCTCTTCAATTGAGGTGGTTCCGTTTTTGATTAATTGAATGGCTTTGTCCGAAAGCCTTGAGTGTTCACTCTTGGAAATATAGGATTGTAAATTAGACTCTTCTTTCTTGATTTCTTGAGACAGTAAGAAATCAATTGGGATTACCTCATAAATAGCCGTGCGACCAAGATATCCGGTATAATGACAATTTTCACATCCAGCGGCAGCCCAGTGTTTTGAGATTTGACTAAAAGCCTTATTGGAATACTCTTCTTGAACAGCTGAATGAGAAGTTTTACAGCTATCACAAAGTTTACGAACCAATCGCTGGGCAACTGAGATCTTTAGGGTTTCAGCTATTAAAAATGTAGGAATACCCATATCTACAAGTCTTGAAATTGTTCCTAAAGCAGAATTTGTATGTATTGTAGACAACACGAGATGCCCTGTCAAACTTGCCCGAATAGCCATTTCGGCAGTTGCCCCGTCTCGAATTTCACCCAACATAATGATATCGGGATCTTGCCTAAGAAATGTGCGTAAGGCACTTGTAAAGGTTAAACCAATATCTTCTCTAAGTTGTACTTGATTGATTCCTTTAAGTGTATATTCAATAGGATCTTCGACCGTAACAATATTGGTTTTGATATCATTCAATAATTTCAAACTAGCATACAATGTGGTAGTCTTACCCGAACCTGTAGGGCCACTAATCAATATAATTCCTTTTGAAGATTTAAGTGCTTCCAGATAAAGTCTTTTTTCTTCATCGGTCATGCCCAACTTGTCAATACTAAGATGATCCGTATCTCGTCCTAAAATTCGCATTACAATTTTCTCTCCATGTAAGGTTGGAAGTATCGAAACTCTAATATCGAAATTATCGTAGTTAATTCGACCATCTTGAGGAAGTCTTTTTTCGGTAATATCAAGATTCGATTTTATTTTTATTTTATTAACCAATTCAAGGTAATTATCCTTTTCTATTTTATATTTCTCAATTAATTTGCCATCGATTCTGAACCTAATACGAGCATCAGACTTGAAAACTTCATAATGTATGTCACTACTTCCAATAGTTTTAGCTTCAAAAATTAAATCCTGCAGAAAATCTTGAGAAGAGAATTCAAAATTTTTACTTTCATCATAACCATCAGAAGATTCTTTACCTCTTCTATAGTATTGAGACAAGGCCTTGGAAACGAACTCTGAAGAGGTATTGTGAAGGACAACTTTTCTACCTAGAATCAGCTCTAGTTCTTCGTTAAGCGTATCGAAAAATTTTGACTCATCTACAAAAAAGCTAATTCCAGCATCATTAACTTCTTTTGGTATAATCCCATAATTATGGGCCAAATCTGAGTTAATAACCTGTTGTTCTTCTACGGTCAGTTTAATTTCAGTGGTCATTGGTTACTTTAAATGAGCTTGGTTGCAAAAAAATCAAAATTGGTGACATAAGAAATACATCTTAGAATCACCATATATAATGCTAAGAACCCAGCTAAAGGAACCAAATTCGTTTTTGTGATTTTCTTTAGAACTAAAAATGAGAAAATTGAAAACAACATTCCAGAAACAAAGTACAAAATATAGTTAGCGGTCGTAAAGTAAGGTATTACAGCAAAAAAAAAAAGAAAATCTCCTAATCCAATAGATTTTAACGGATTAACTAATTCCTTTTTCTTTACAGTCAAATAGATATAAAGCCCAAAAAAAGTCAATATCAAAAAAAACGCATTGTGCCAAATAATGTTCAGCGGATAAGCATAATCCAAAAAAATCAAAATTCCTATTAGGCAAATGAAAATGGGCAAACCAATATGTATTGCTCGTAATTTTAGATCTTGATAAAAAACGGTCAAAAGTGAAAGGATAAGACAAATCTCCAAAAAAACACTCACGCTTTCAGTCTTTAACGGTTTCTCTTAAAGACTTTTTGTTATTAATCTCCCAGGTATTGAAACTGCCATCATCATCGAAATCAGAAAGCGAAGTAGCCGTCGCTCTAAATGAATTTGTGGAGGCTTCAATTATTTCAATTTTGTACACAGCTTGACCGCCCTCATCAATAGTTAAGGCAGGTTCAAAGCCCAATTCTTCAAAATCTGCTGAATATCTAGAATATCTATAAAAGTGATTCTTTTGTAAACCGTAGAGGTGATTTAACATACTCTGAGCTTCAATTGACTTTGCTTGAGAAATTACTGATGTTTGACTAGGAAGTACCATCAGTAACAAAATGCCAATAATACAAAGTACAATCAGAATTTCGGTCATTGAATACGCATCTGCGTAGTATTTCCCTTTTATATTCTTACGTCGAAAATTCTTAGGAACTAAATACATCATAATATCTTTTGTCGTAGTAAAACTAAACTTTTTTCCAAATAATCCTTAACCTCCATTAATTATTTTACTCAAATCAAACATAGGAGCGTACATTGCTACCATTATTATTCCTACAATCAAACCAATGAAAATAATAATCAACGGTTCTAAAACCACCCCAATCATTTTGGTTCTGTGCTCAACTTCTTCGTCATACTCATCTGCCAATCTTGAAAACATTGTATCTAGTTCATTAATTTCTTCTGCTACTTCAATCATAGATATCAATTTATATCCATAAATGGAATGTTTTGACATGGCAGTAGAAAAGGATGATCCTTTAATAATATCTTTTTTAATTGGCTCTATAGAGGATTCTATTGGAAAAAAACCTATCATTTTTTTTACCATTTCAAGAGAATCAGTCAAAGGAGTTTTTGAAGTTAAAAGTAAATCTAAAAACTGACAGAAACGTGCCAAATAAATCAATTTGGCTAGTTTACCGAAATAAGGAACTCTTAGGATTATTTTAGATTTAAAAGAACGAAAAGTTTTATTTTGTCGGTATACTCTCCAAAGCATAACAACCATTAAAATCACACCTGCAACAATTGCTAATATAATAGGAAATTTTTCGGATAATGCAATGATGTTCTTGGTCAGATCAGGTAGATCTGCATCAAATTGATTAAATACAGATTTAAACATTGGCACAACATAAGTAAGCATAAAGTAAAGTACTCCGACGGTTAATACTAAAACAAATGCTGGGTACGTGACTACTGAAATAATCTGTTTTCGCAATTTTATTTGCCTCTTGAAATATTTATGCAATTCCAATAGCACCATAGGCAATTTTTTGGTCTCTTCACCAATCTTAATACTGAAATATTCATAGGCAGAAAAATCACCTGTTTGCCTTAGGGCCTCATGAAAGCTACGCCCATTGATTATTTGCTCTTTTATTTCAAGTACTAAATTCTTAAGAACTTTCTTTTTTTGTTGATTGGCCAAAATATCCAAAGCTGTTCTAAAATCAACCCCAGCGTTTAGAAGCGTATAGAGGTCTTTATATAAAACTTCACGTTGTTTTGCCCCTATTTTTTTCGAAAAACTAAACTCCTTGTTCAGAAAATCAAAGGAAAAAGAACCCGAAGGTTTTTTTGGCTTAGGTTTTGTATTTATTTTACTGATATCAATCCCCATAGGCCATATTAAATTGAGACATGATTGGATATTTTTTTGCAACAGTAAACTCCATCTTCTTATCAAATAAATAGGTAGTAATCTGGGCTTTTTGAACTAGGCTTTCTTTGGTCAACGGGTCAATTATAGATGAGATATCAATCTTGTCAATTTTAAGGCTATCTACATCTCTCTGCTGCCTTCTAAACAAATAATTGTTTTGAACTTCGTAATAAATACTTTCTGTATTATATGCTACCAATTCAAAAGAGTTGTCAGCACCTATGATTCTATCTGCTTTAAAAAAATCAGCCTTTAAGCGCAGACAAAAACTGCTCAAAGTATTTTCCTCTTCAACATCCATTTGATAAAAAGAAACCTGTTTAGCAAATGAAGAATAAACAAAGTAGACCATGCCAATAATGATTGACATAATGGCAATGTTTATAAGCATTTCTAAAATTGTAAAAGCCTTAAGGTTGGTCTTCATATGCTAATATATAATAATGATAGGTGATTGTATCTTTTTGTTGTTCAATTGAATAGCTCACTTTCTTCAATTGTTGCTGATTCTCATTTTCGGTAACGGTTTTCCTAATCTTGTATGTTTTAAAATCATATGTCTCTGAAGTAAAACTTGGATTCAATTTCATTTCAGAAACTAATTTGTCTACTTTAAACTTTAGACGATGCTTATTTATTGAGGGTCGAGCCTCTAAAATGGTAACGTAAAGTTTAAGAGCGACTAATAAGCAAATCGCAATTATGGTAATCGCTATGACCGATTCAATAAGTGAACTTGCCCTAAAATAGAATTTTTCATAAGGTCTTGGCGATTCCATATATTTGATTTTCATATCTTTTAAAAAGAGGTAATGCAATAAAATCTGTTGGTAAGTTCGTCGCATCTATGGTAGTATTTAACAATACATTTTCATACTTACCACTTTTCGTTTCTAACTCAAGCTTGTGTGCATGCACCGTTCCAAAAACTTTACCCCGCAACTGTAATTTGCCATTACAATATAAGTTACCAACTATTAAAGTTTCTTCTTCAATGAGCATTTTATTATCCTCTTTCTCATCAAAAGTTAAAGCATTCATTACCACTGCACCAAAAATCTTGCTGCCTTCTGATATTGTTATTTTTTTTTGGAATATATTCTTACCAGGACTTAGAGCAACGCTAGACGGAAACTTTAATAACACTCTATCCTCTAAAAAGATTTCTTTATTTGCAACAAATTGAGCACGGCCTTCAAAACCATTTCTTAGCACTATTTTAGGCGCTTGAACGATAACATCTTCTAATTTTGTCGAGTTATTTATGTAAAGGGTGTCAACGGCCCTAATAACAATATTTCCTTTAAAAGACCTATTGTCAAGTTGCTCTCCTTTATCAAGCTCCACCATCAGTGCTTCCCTACTAAAGTCATTAAAAATCAGGTTTTTCCTATCTAATTTTGAAATTCGAATACTCTTTACCTTAGAATCTATCTCAGGAATACTGGAAATTGAAATTTCTGGAAGCGATTGAGATGATTTTGTAATTCTCCCCTTTAGATTCGGTTTGTTTAATTGGTTGTTACCAAGAATATTTATCGTTTTATATCCTGAAGCTGGCAATTTCATATTCCCTATGACCCGTGTAGTACCAGAAACTTTGAGTTGTTCATCCCAATCGCTTAAGAATAGTGCTAATTTCTCGTCATTTCGTCTTTCTCCAACAAAAACACTTTTTTGAATCGTATCTTTCTTGAAATAGGCCTTTACAGATAATCTTATATTAAAACCCCATTTAGTCTTCGAAAATTCGCAAATCTGTCCATTATTAAAAAGATCTTTTACCTCAGTGTTTAAATCTTGAAAATTATTGGCATCTGAAATGTAATAATCCATACAAGAATCACAGAGATCTATTAACTCTGATTGTATTGCATGCCTGGTAGAAAGATCTAAATTGTAGTTAAAAATAAAAATAAGAGACCCGCTCATAACGGAGATCAAAAGGCAGACGTAAACCGCATATAATAAAGATCCTGCCTTTAGCATTTTTACAAATTATTTTTGATCTTGCTCTTTTTTCTGATTTTTTGCTCTTCTCTTTGCCGTCTTTTGTTTTTTCTTCTTTTCTCTTTCTATTTTAGGTTCCCTATTCTTAGTTGTTTGAGACTCTTGAGGTCCGGAATTTTTCTTCATCTCTTCTTTTTTCTTTTTAGAGAAAAGTTTTTTGACAAAACTTTTAGCTCTTTGAGAAAAAGGTTTTCTACTGTATCTTTTTGGTTTTTCAACCTCAATGCCTTTTTTATAATAAAGCGAGTCACTTGAGAGTGAGTTAACCCAAAGTCCGTGTTTTCTATGATTTTTATAACTTCCTTGAATCAATAGTTTTCCATCTTCAGAAAACTGCATGTAACTGCCATTTCGGTATCCTTTTTTCCAATTAGCAACCTCATAAAGTTGACCATTGGAGTACCATCTTTTCCATGTTTTATTTTTGAGTCCTTTTTCAAAAATCCCTTGTTCTGCTAAATCGTTGTTCTTATAACTCTTGGTATAACTGCCGTGTAATAGACTCCCCGTACTAGAACCCTGAGAGGAATGTATTTCTCCAGATTTATACCAGTGATAGTATTTTGTAATATTATTTGTTTTAACGCCATCAGCGAGCACGTAAAAGGTATAATTAAATTCGTTATCCGAGATTATCCTTCGCTGAATATCCTTGCTAGGTAGAATGAAAATAGTATTTAAAAATGTCAGAAGTATTATATATTTCATGTCTTACATCTAATTACTTAGAACAACTCTTTAATAGCCAAAATAAGTAAAACTTTGTAATAAATTTGGTTTTCGAATATCAAAATTCAATTTAACCCTATTACTAAGTTTTTAGCATAAAGTAGGGCTTGTACTAAAAAGTAAACTGCCTTAAAAATGAATAGCATGAATGCGATATGCCGATTGACTCTTACGATAGTATGTTTTTGAGTGTTTATCTCTATAAATATGTGAAAACAATATATCAATTATAAGACTGTAATAAATACGATTTAGTTTTTACAAAAAGTTAATTCAGTATTATCGTAATAGCAACTTACCTTAAAGATTTTATGTTTAAAATGGGATGGAATGTAACATTTTTGAAACCGTCATAATTCCTTGAACAAAGACAATAAAAGTTAGAGAAAACCTACAAAAGTAAAAAAATGCATTAGCATATTTCAAAATAGAATTACATTGATTGGCATAGTTAAATAAATTTCAAAGAAAATGCCTTGAAGTGTTAATTCCTTTGAGGCTTAATTACCTGAACTTTCCTTTATTTTCTTATCAATACTTAGCTTATCCTCCTTCTCTTTTTAACAAAAAGACCCGTAACTTAAAATCAGATTTCCCCTTGTTATACAGACTCATTAGCTGCGCTCAAGATAAGTTTCGAGACTCCCTTCGGCTACCCTCAGGATAAACTTCTCGTCTCTCACTACTCATTTTGAATACTTTGTAAACGAAAAAAACCTCTCACAAGGAGAGGCTTTCTCTTTTTGTACAGGCGGAGAGACTCGAACTCTCACACCTTGCGGCACTAGATCCTAAGTCTAGCGTGTCTACCAATTCCACCACGCCTGCATACCCATTTAATGGGGTGCAAATATAAAGCAAAAAATCAATTCTCTAAATAGTAGGGCTTCAAAAAGTTCTTTTTAGTAATTTTATTCAGAAGTAAATCAAAACCTTAAATGAATAGTCTAAAAGAGTACATTGCCCAACATAAAGAACGCTTTTTAAATGAACTTATTGAACTTCTAAAAATACCTTCGGTAAGTGCTGATCCTGCATTTATGCAAGATGTCTTGAATACAGCAGAGGCCATAAAAGTAGCATTGTTAGAAGGGGGCTGCGATACTGTTGAAATTCACGAAACAGACGGTTACCCCATTGTTTACGGCGAGAAAATAATTGACTCCAATTTACCCACGGTTTTGGTATATGGTCATTATGATGTGCAACCATCAGACCCTATAGAATTATGGGATTCTCCGCCTTACGAACCCGTAATTAAAAAAACGGCATTGCATCCTGAAGGAGCCATTTTTGCAAGAGGTGCTTGTGATGATAAAGGACAGTTATATATGCATGTGAAGGCACTAGAATATATGGTGCAAACAAATCAACTACCCTGTAATGTGAAATTCATGATAGAGGGCGAAGAAGAAATTGGAAGCAATAACCTCGCTATCTATGTTGCGAATAACAAAGAAAAATTAGCGAATGATATTATCTTAATTTCTGATACAGGTATGATTGCTAATGATGTGCCGTCAATCACTACGGGATTAAGAGGATTGAGTTACGTTGAAGTTGAGGTTACTGGTCCGAACCGTGATTTACACTCTGGCTTGTACGGTGGTGCTGTGGCGAATCCTATCAATGTTTTAACCAAAATGATTGCTAGTCTTCATGATGAAAACAATCACATTACCATTCTGGGGTTTTATGATAAAGTAGAAAACCTCTCTCAAGAAGAACGTGCTGAATTGGCGAAAGCTCCCTTTTCCCTTGAAAATTATAAAGATGCCTTAAAAATAGGGGCGGTATATGGGGAATCGGGGTACACTACTAACGAACGTAATTCCATTCGACCAACTTTAGATGTGAATGGTATTTGGGGAGGTTATATTGGTGAAGGAGCCAAAACCGTTATTGCTTCTCAAGCATTTGCTAAAATATCGATGCGTTTGGTGCCCAACCAAGATTGGCAGGAAATTACTACGCTTTTCAAAACACATTTTGAAAGTATAGCTCCTAAAGGCGTAACCGTAAAAGTAACTCCCCATCATGGCGGACAAGGTTATGTAACTCCTATTGATACTATTGGTTATCAGGCTGCTTCAAAGGCCTATGAAACTACCTTTGGTAAAAAACCGATTCCGCAACGTAGTGGCGGAAGCATCCCCATTGTTGCCTTATTTGAAAAAGAACTGCAAAGTAAAACGATTTTAATGGGCTTTGGCCTAGATAGTGATGCTATTCACTCGCCCAATGAACATTTCGGAATATGGAATTATTTAAAAGGTATTGAAACGATTCCGTATTTCTATAAGTACTTTACAGAAATGAGTTCTTGAAGTTAGTGGTTAGGGAAATAAACTACCAGCATTTGTAGTGCTACTGACATTCGTCAACTAAACCTATAGCTTTTTCACATATTTCGTAATAATTGCGATTTGCGTAGGGCCAACTTTACCTTCAATATACGCGGCGTTTTCACGATCTACCGAAATTCGACGCACCGCAGTACCTTGCTTGGCAACCATACTTGAGCCTTTTACTTTTAAGTCTTTTATTAAAACTACACTATCGCCGTTTTGTAACACAACTCCGTTGACGTCGCGATGAATTACTTTGTCACTTTCGTTGGCCCCTTCTTCTGTAGTTTGGGCCCATTGCAGCGTTTCTTCTTCCAGATACATCATGCTTAACAAATCTTGTGACCAACCCTCTGCTTTTAAACGAGAAAGCATTCGCCAAGCAATTACTTTAACGGGTTCATGTTCACTCCACATGCTTTCATTCAAACATCTCCAATGATTAACATCAGTCCTATCGGGGTTTTCTATTTGATCGAGGCAAGTTTCACAGGCAAGCAAACATCCATCTAAACCTTCTCTGGAACCTAGAGGAACCTTATAAGTCGTTAAATTAGTTGTCGAAGAACACAATTCACACTGTCCTTCGCTTCGCTCCTTTAACTGTTCTAGTAAACTCATTTATTTCGGATCGTTATACAAACTTATGCCTTTATAGCTTAGTGGCGATTGCAATTGGTCGTATTATTTCTTTACGCTGTACTATAAATCTCTTTTTTTCGTTGTTGCATCACCTACTATGCAAACATATTTTCAATGGCACTCTCAAATCAAAAAACCGCGTTGTTTTTTAGGTTAAGTATATCTGTAACCGTATTCAGCGCACTTTTCAATTTCATGCCCTCTTTCTTAATAATTTTAGGAGCCTTTGGCATGATACTTTTTCTGGGCATTCACCTGTTTCAAAAAGAAAAAAGAACACTCTTAGATTATGCAAGGTTATTCTTGATCTTAGCATTTTCAAGTAATTTTATATTAAGTTTGTTTGCTTCCCCTCTTAGTCAAGCATTAACTTTAATGACAAAACTATCATTAGTGCTTTTTCTAATTCTTTATATCAAAGATATTGTCATATTATTTCAAGATATTGCTCAAAACTCTTCGGCATTGCTACATAATTTCGCTAAAGAAGGTTTATCGTATATTCTTGCCGACATGGCTACGGTTTACATCGTAATTGCCTCGCTTTTTAAAATTCTGAATTGGAAGCTCGGTATACTAAACGGAGATACTTTACTTATCATAGGACTTTTCGCTGCCTTAATTTCGATTTTTACGAGTTCAAGAATAACAGAAAAATAAGTCTTACTTAAGATACTTTCTAAGGAAGGAATAATATTTTTATACTATGGCAATTTCTAAACAAAAAGTGAAGCTATTTTTAAGTTTAAGTATAGCTATTGCAATTTTTGGTATTCTATTTAAAATCATGCACTGGCCATTTGCTATGGTTTTACTTTTATGCGGATGCGCAGGTATTGCCCTTAGTTATGCCCTTCGCTTCTATAACAAGCAACCTAAAAGATTACTTGATTACACCAAATTATTACTTCTTATCTTTTTTCTATTTCATTATACTTTTAAAATATTTCACTGGTCTTATGGTTCTATTTTTACAAGGCTAACACAAATATTTTTAGTCATTTCAGTACTTCTTTACATACGCGATGTATTCTTTATAGAACCAAACCAAGAGAACATTGATCCGCCAGAAAAGATGAAACGAAAAAATGAAACACTTTCCTATTTTCTTTATGGCATAGCTGCCTTTGGCATCATCGTAGGAGCACAATTTAAAATTCTTCATTGGGAATTTAATTTTATCAATGGCAATGTACTTCTGGCAATAGGTTTACTTGCTGTTATTGCCTCCCTCTTCATTTCTACTAACGATACGGAAGCTTAAATAATAAATCAATATTATTTTACTCTACACTTGTAGAATTAAAATATTTACTCTATGTTTGTAGAATTAACTCTAAAAATGTAGAGCATGCGGTTATCAAAATCAGAAGAAGAACTCATGAACATTCTCTGGAAACAGAAGAAAGCTTTTATGAAAGATTTACTTGACGCTTACTTAGAACCAAAACCAGCAACAACAACAGTTGCTACACTATTAAAACGCATGACCGATAAAGGTTTTATAAACTATAAAGCTTTCGGAAGATCAAGAGAGTATTACCCCCTAGTAAAAAAGAAAGACTATTTCTCAAAACATGTCAACGGACTCATCAAAAACTTTTTTAATGATAGCCCAGGACAATTTGCTTCTTTCTTTACCCAAGAAACAAACTTAAGTAGAGAAGAATTAGAGCAGCTTAAAAGCTTAATTGATAGCGAAATAAAAAAGAAGTAATCATGGAAGTCTATATCTTAAAATCGACTGCTTGTTTGGCAATTTTATTTGCGTTCTACAAGTTGTTTTTAGAAAAAGAGAGTATTCATAAATTGAAGCGGTATTACCTTTTGGCCGCACTGGTATTTTCATTTTTTGTTCCGGCATTAGTTTTTACAGAATATATCGCGGTTGCTCCGCTTACTGAAAAAACGTATAACGTAACTCAGCCGATTCTTGAATCTGATGAAGTTATTAATGTTCCGCCAAAATTGGAAGCCGATGTTGTAGATATTGCTCCATTATTGTGGAGCGTTTACTTCTTTGGGTTATTTTTCTTCGGATGGAGATTCCTTCGCAATCTGTTTCAAATTTTCAGAAGAATCCGTAAAAATCCGAAACACAAATTGCATCGATTTACACAAGTATTACTTCAAGAAAAAATTACTCCGCATACCTTTTTTAGTTACATCTTTCTAAATAAAAGCAAATTTGAATCGAAACAAATTCCAACAGAAGTACTGCTGCATGAAGAAACACATGCACAGCAAAAACACAGTTTAGATGTTGTTTTAGTGGAATTACTACAAGTCATTTTTTGGATTAATCCTTTCATTTATCTCACAAAGAAAGCCATAAAACTAAATCATGAATTTTTAGCAGATCAAGCCGTACTAGAAAAAAACATCGACGAGAATATCTATAAAAATACCTTACTATCGTACTTATCACCTGATAGTGAAAAAAAGTATCAGCCCTTGGCGAATGCCATCAATTATTCATCAAACCGCCTGACCGTATTTGGGAAGACGTTTACATTTGGAAGTACTGTCGGGCAGGTCAAAAAACGTTTTACAATTATGAAAACAAAAACATCGAAAAAATCAATTTTATTACGAAGTCTAATCTTATTGCCGCTATTGGCAATGCTAGTCTATGGGTTTAGCGAACGAAAAACAGAAACTATTGTTACATACGACGCGATTCAGCAATCCTCTTCAAAAGATCAACAAAATTTACCTATTGAAGACTTTAATTCCAATACCGTACAACAGAATAAAAAAGGAAATAAACCAAGCCCTTCCGATTATGAAAAGTGGAAAAACAAGGCCCAATTTGCCATTTGGATAGATGGTAAAAGTGTGCCCAATAAAACTTTAGATCATTATAAGGTCAATGATTTTGCGCATTATACCAAAAGTTTTGTATATAAAAATGCAAGAAGCAAACGATTTCCGCAGCCCTATCAACTATCACTCTTTACCCATGAAACGTATACAAAACAACAAACCTTCGAAAATGAAACTATTGAAATTTCGATAAATAAAAATGGAGAAATACTGATAAGTGGCTTTTTCGATCTTGTTAATCTCTCTGATTTGCGCCCCATCATATTACAACAGCTTGCAACAAAAGAAGTGAAACGCGCAATTCTTAAGGTTGATAGGGCTGCCCCTGAGCACATTGTTTCAGCAGTAGCGCTAATGCTCAATGAAAATGATATCCCAGAAACACAAAAAATAGATGTGGAAAATTCGTTTAAAATAATTCGAAAGTCAGAAAACCAAGTAAAATACCCTTTAAATCCGCCCCCGCCCCCCATGGATACTATTTTCACGTATCAACGTTTGGCTCATAGAATTTTGACAGTTGAAAAAAACAGGCCAGCTAATCTTGCTTATTTAAAGGATATATACTCCAAAATGAGTCCTGAGCAAAAAGAGAAAATAGAGAGTCCTAAAACGATTAGTAACAGTTTAAATCGCAATGGTGCCACACCAAAACAAATTGCGGAATACAATGCTCTTGCCAAAAAATACAATACCATGCTTGTGAAAAACAAGAGCATACAAATTCAAATGAAAGATGTGGAGCGATTGCAGTATCTCTATGGCTTAATGTCTGACAAACAGAAAGTAAA
>CALDYU010000031.1 GCA_937944485.1 uncultured Flavobacteriaceae bacterium
GGTAGGGGCAAACCTAGGATATAAATGGGCACCACCCTCAGCTACAATACAGAATTTTAAGGAGCTTCCTTTAGATACAATCTCTACTTTAGAATACTTTTTTCGAAGTTCTTTGATATACTTAGAGGTTTCTTTATTCATGTGTGAACGACTACAAACCACGCTGATGGAATCTTTTGCAGGTTCAGAAGGGTAAATCAAATCACTATGATGAAAAAAGTCTTGTTTAAATTTATGGGAATCATCTAAAATTGTTTTATAAGATTTTTTTTTAGCAGTAATTCCATAATATAATTCCCTCCTAACAGGAGCGTATATAACACCAAAAATTGGGTGCCCTTTTGAACACAATGCAATATTCACAGTAAATTCCCCATTCTTTTTTATGAATTCCTTGGTACCGTCGAGTGGGTCAATTATCCATACGGTCTCCCATTCTTTTCTTTTACTATATTCTAATTGTTCATTTTCTTCACTAATAATTGGAAATTTGGTACTATTCAAGAAATTGTTGATTATTTCGTTTGAAGTTTTGTCTGCTAAAGTTATTGGCGTATTGTCCCCTTTTATTTCTGTTTCAAGATTGGGCAGCTCATATATTCGCAGTATTTCTTGTCCAGCTTCAATTGCCGCCTTAATGGCTAGGTTGTAATCTTTAGTCATAAGTTTTTTTAACTAATGCTAAGCTACCCAAAGCCTTTGAGAATATAAAATTTCGGTTAGTTTTAAATGGTTATGAAAATTAAGGGATTAACCTATCTTGGACATTTCACAAATCTGAGCAAAGTAGTTATTATGAAAGAACTTTCCCTTTTTGTATCCCTTCATTGACCTAATTGAAATTTTAGTCATTTTCTTGTGCTGTCTTAAAACTTGGATTGGTTTTGGATAACTCCAAGTTTAAAAAGTACGATTAGTGATGTTGAAAAAAGAGGATGTCCTATTAGTTTATTTGGGATTGAACACGCTGATTGAATTTTAAATAATAGCACCTTTGTAGTTGATGACCAGCATAATTGAAAGATAAAAATTGATGATGAACAAAGATGGTTAAGAACGCATAAGAGGTCATCAAGACCATATGGGAATGTAAAAGGTTAATAGCTGCTCGAAAAATTGTTGATTAGAAGGCTTAACTAATTAAATTTCAACTGATTTGTATTGGTCTAGTGAAGCTTTTTTTATCTTTGAGGTACGAAAGCGTCAAAACGCTGTGATAGGTGTCCTTTTAGGTGTCCTATTTAGAAAGTAAAATTGTAAAATATTGATTTATAAGGGAATAGGGTAGGGATTCAGATCCTGCCACGATTACACCGATACTGTGGTATAATCTGCAAAATTTAAAGAATCCTTAGTAATGTTACGGTTGTATATTAATATTTCTCCCGAAGCTTATCCATATCCTCTTTTAATTTCTGGTCGATAACTTTAGCATAAATCTGCGTAGTCTTTAAAGATTGATGCCCCAGCATTTTACTTACAGATTCAATAGGTATTCCATTGGCAAGGGTCACAGTGGTTGCAAAAGTGTGTCTGGCTAAGTGAAAGGTAAGATGTTTTTCAATGTTGCAGGCGTCCGCTATTTCTTTTAAATAAGCATTTGTCCTTTGATTACTTATTACAGGAAGTAACAAACCATTTTGCAAAGTAATGGGATGATTGGCATACTTCTTAATGATTTCTTCTGCCGCAGGGAGTAGGGGAATAGTACTTCGAGAATCTGTTTTAGAACGGTTGATTTTTATCCAACGACTGCCATTCATTTTCAAAATAACATGATTTTCAGATAGTTTTTGGACATCTATATAGGCCAACCCTGTAAAGCAACAAAAAACAAAAATATCCCGAACCTGTTCAAGCCTCTTTATTTTAAACTCCTTTTCCATCATAATACGGAGTTCCAATTCGGTTAATACTTCACGTTCTACTTTTTTCCATTTGGCTTTCCAATGAAAGAAAGGGTCTTTGTGGACCCAATTATTAGCAAAGGCAATTCGCATTATCTTTTTAAAGTTTACAACATATTTGGTTGTGGTATTTTGATTGCCAATCTTTTTTGTTATCAAATAATGATGGAACCGATTGATGAATTTTAGGCCTATTTCCTTTACAAAGTAATCCTCACTTTTATATTCTTGTATGATGAAGTTATTGAGATGATTTCTAGTTCTTATATGTCTCCTATAAGCCCCATATGAATAATCAATACCTATGAGTTCTTTGATTTGGTCATTATGTTCATCATAAATTTGGAGCAGAGTTTTATGTGCTTCTTCGATATTCAATAGTTTCCTCTTTATCAATTCGGCATCAAAAGGTTTCTTTTTGGTCATTAGTTTGGCATGAATATTAAAAGCTTTTGCCTCTAACTCATCAATAAAGTGATTTAATGATTTTGCTTTTGAGCTGGAACCCTTTACTCTGCCCCTAATTGAGCACCAATTTTTTGGTTGTACTTTGCGCTTTACGCTGAATTCAGCACGTTTGGAATTTACGGTAATTCGAATGTAAATAGGGGCATTACCTAGTTTGTCAAATTTACCTTTTCTGATATAACTGAGAATTGCGAAAGAATTGGTTTCCATCATAATACTTTTTTCTATTATAAAATTTGTTAAAATTTCGTTGTATATAATTGATTATCAATGATTTTAACACTGCCGCGGTGCCCTATTTATGAATAGTGCAATAGGGCACCGAATAGGGCACCGCGATAAATGCTTCTTTTTGATATCAAATGAGATTAGAAAAAATTAAAAAGTCTGTAAATCAACGATTTACAGACTTTTTGAATAATTATGAAGGTCGTAAAGTGACCTGGCTGGGGCTCGAACCCAGGACCCTCTCCTTAAAAGGGAGATGCTCTACCAACTGAGCTACCAGGTCATAATGTTATCACTAAAATTTCTTCTTAGCGGCTGCAAATATAAGCGCATTAATTTATTTCACAAGTCGATTTTGTGAGAATTTTACAATTCTTTTTGAAAACAATAATAATTAGTTCAATTTTACACAAAACAAGAACTATGCAATTGGTTTTATTAGGATATATGGGCAGTGGAAAGTCAACGATTGGACATCATCTAGCGACAAGTTTAGAGCTTCCGTTTATTGATTTAGATGATTATATTGTATCCAAAGAAGGGCTGTCTATTCCAGATATTTTTACGAGCAAAGGTGAAATCTACTTTCGCAAAAAAGAAGCAGCCTATCTTCATGAATTACTTTCTTCAAATAAGAACTTGGTATTGTCAATTGGTGGTGGAACCCCTTGCTACGCAAATAATATGAATGCCATTGTAGCAGCAACGTCTAACTCATTTTATCTTAAACTATCAATCGCAACATTGGCAACACGTTTAGCACTTGAGAAAGATGCAAGACCTTTATTGAAAAACATTACCGATGAAGGATTGCCTGATTTTATTGGAAAGCATTTGTTTGAGCGAAGTTTTTTCTATTCAAAAGCATCTCACAACATCAATTGTGAAGATAAAACGGTCGCCGAAATATCAGCTGAAATAGAAAGCAAACTAATCTAAATAAACCGCGTCATTTTTCGATTGTAAATCTACCTTTACATGTTCTTGTAATGAAGTGGAGAGGGAGATACCTTTATAGTCAGCTTTTACAGGATATTTTTTATGATTGCGATTGACTAAGACAGCTGTTTTTAGTTGTTTTAAGGGCGTCTTTAAAAAATGTTGCACGCCATATATCAATGTAGTTCCAGAGTTTAGAACATCATCTACTAAAACAACAGATTTATTCTTAAAATCTTCTTCTGCGATAGAGGTGTTTACGCCACTTTCTAGAGGATTGGTTTTATTCATAGAAACGGTACAAAGAACAATGTTGGCTTTGGTAATAGTTTCTAAAACCTTTTGTATTTTTTTAGCAAAGTCGAGCCCACCGCCAGCGATACCTGCAATTACAATTTCTTTTTCAGTAACGTTAGCTTCGTAAATTTGATAGGCAATACGTCTTACTTTGTGCTGAATTTGATCGTGTGATAATATTTTGTTCGCCATAGAATACCGAATTTCATGCCAAATATAAAGAAACTGTGTTGTACATAGGGCCTCCTATTCTTCAGAATCAGAAGAAACAAGGTAGCCATCAATTTCTCTTCTGTCTTTTTTCGTAGGTCTTCCAGTTCCTTTTTTACGGTAGTAATCTTTTGAATATTGAAGTAATTCATTAGGTTCAAAAGCTTCTTTTGGTGTAGTATCTACCCTGTAAATATCTACTAATTTAGCACCAACGCGACTTTTAGGAATGTCTAAGACAGTGAGTTCGTAATTAATTTGATTTTTACGTACAATAATTTTATCTAACGGAAAGACTTCCCGCGCTGGTTTTACCACTTGATTGTTCACCTGTACATGGCCTTTTTTGCAAGCATTCGTACCCATATTACGAGTTTTAAAATAACGAGTACTCCATAAGAACTTATCAACACGCATAAAGTATTAAAAATCTTTGTTAAGGTAGATTACAAAAATAGACGAAAATTGTATCTTGCCACTTGAAAAAATTGAATAGATCAAAATGAAAAGAATTTTTACTTTTTTCTTAACAACCATAGCTTTGCTTTCTTGCGATAAAGATGATGGTAGTGTGCCAGGAACAGTGGTCCCAACGCGTCTTTTGAGTGAAGTTGCAGTAGAAGATGATGCTGAATTACAGGAATACTTAAAAACTCATTTTTATAATTATGAGGAATTTGAAAATCCGCCAGCGGGTTTTGATTTTAAAATAGTTATCGATACTATCGCTGGTGACAATGCAGGTAAAAGACCGCTATTTGAAGATGTTAGTGTAGAGGAAATAATGGTCTTGCCTAGTTTTTCTTTCGGTCTCAGTGATCAAGATGATGAAATAGCACACAAACTTTATTATGTTGAAGTTCGAGAAGGGCAAGGTGATCTTCCTACTGAAGGGGATAATTCTATATTGAGATACGAAGGCTCTTTTTTGGATGGAACATTATTTGATGCTTCTACGACGCCAGTACGGTTTTATTTGCCCAACCTAGTACGTGGTTTTGCAGAAGCCATGACTAAACTCAATATTGCTAGTGAGATCACTGAAAATGGTGATGGCACTCTTGCATTTGAAAACTACGGAATAGGTATTGTTTTTATTCCCTCTGGTTTGGGCTATGGAAATGGTACAGGGCCTACCGGTAATATACCAAGTTATTCGAATTTAATTTTCAAATTGGATGGATTATCGTTTGAAGAAAGTACAGATTTCGACGGTGATGGTATTCCGTCAATTTTGGAGGATTTAAATGGAGATGGTAATTTGAATAATGATAATACTGACGGAGAAATAGAACAGTTGTTTCTACCTAATCATAGGGATAATGACGATGATAATGACGGTATCTTGACGAGAGATGAAATAGAATTGGATGCGGATGGTAATTTTGTTGCCTTTAAAGATACTGATGGTGATGGTATAAGTGACCATCTTGATAACGACAATTAGAAGTTATAATTATTGAAGAATAGAAAAGCCCTGAAGAATTCAGGGCTTTTTTAAGTACTATAATTAGTTCAAGTCTATAATTTTAGTGATAAACTTAAAATAACCTGTTCAGGCCGGGTATCAATTCGACTATCTGGCAAGCTTGTGATATTCGTATTAATAAATCGGGCCTCATTGGCATTGAATCCTCTTTCGTAGCGAATATCAACTCCTAATTTACCTAGATTTACTCCTGCACCAAAATGTGCCCCTACTGAAAAATCATTTTCAATAGCATCAATACCTATTCCATCGAATTCGGAGTTTAAAATGTATTGAAATGCAGGACCAGCGAAAATATGAACCGGGCCAATAACTTTTAATCCTACTAAAACAGGGGCATCTATTTTACTTAGATCGAAAGAACTATCATCATAGTCAGATTTAGTTTGGGTATAAACTAATTCAGGCCTTAAAAAAAGTGGACCTAATTTGATTTTGCCAAAAAAACCAGCATGAAAGCCAATATTTTTATCAGGTGCGTTGGCAGCATCACCAACCGATTCGAAATAGTTACCGTTACCATTGTAGTTCAAACCGGCTTTTAAACCAAATCCGGAATCACTTTGCGAAAATGCAGTCATGCTTACCAAAGCAAAAGCTGCGAGAAGAAGCGTTTTTTTCATAATCATTTAGGGTATTTCGTTAATAATACGTTTCACAGTATCAAAAACGATACCATGATTACTTTCGGTCTAACACCCTCAAAACGGCCTTCTGAATGGCTTTATTGTTTAAACCATATTTCTCCATTAACTGCGCCGGAGTACCACTTTCTCCGAAAGTATCGTTCGTAGCGATAAATTCTTGGGGTGTAGGATGCTGTTTAGCAAGCATTCCAGCTATACTTTCACCTAATCCACCCAAATAATTATGCTCTTCAGCTGTTACAATACAGCCTGTTTTTTTAACAGACTTTAACACCGCTTCTGCATCAAGAGGCTTAATGGTATGAATATTTATTACTTCTGCAGATATACCTTGTGTTTCTAATGCTTCCGCGGCCAGTAGTGATTCCCAAACCAAATGCCCAGTAGCAACAATAGTTACGTCAGTACCTTCATTAAGCATTACAGCTTTTCCGATTTCGAATTTTTGGTCTGGCGGTGTGAAGTTGGCCACCTTTGGTCTTCCAAATCGTAAATAAACAGGGCCTTCATAATCAGCGATGGCAATAGTCGCAGCCTTTGTTTGATTATAGTCACAAGGATTAATTACAACCATACCGGGTAGCATTTTCATCAAACCTATATCTTCTAAAATTTGGTGTGTTGCTCCATCTTCACCTAATGTAATTCCCGCATGGGAAGCGCAGATTTTAACATTCTTATCTGAATACGCGATTGATTGCCTAATTTGATCGTAGACCCTTCCCGTTGAAAAGTTCGCAAAGGTGCCTGTAAAAGGAATTTTACCGCCGATAGTTAAACCTGCCGCAATACCCATCATATTAGCTTCCGCTATACCGATTTGAAAAAAGCGCTCAGGGTTCTCGTCTATAAAGGTTTGAATTTTTAACGAGCCTATTAAGTCGGCACAAAGCGCCACAACGTTGGGGTTGGTTCGCCCTAATTCAGTCATTCCCGCTCCGAAACCACTTCGTGTATCGTTTTTACCTTGATCTATGTATTTTGTCATAAGTCCCTCTTGGTCTCCCCAAAGGGGAGAAATTTATTTTTTATTTAAGCAATACTTCTAAATCTAGTGTTTCCCCTTTGGGGGTCAGGGAGCTAATAATCCCCTAAAGTTTCCACATTCTGACTTAATGCATTTTCTAGTTGCTCATCGTTTGGTGCCTTGCCATGCCAAGCATGAGTATGCATCATAAAATCTACACCATTCCCCATCATGGTATATAAAAGTATGCAAACTGGTTTTCCTTGACCCGTTCTACTTTTAGCATCTTCCAATCCTTGAATTACAGCTGCTAGATCATTACCTTCCTTAATTTCAAGAACATCCCATCCGAAAGCTTCAAATTTTAGTTTGAGATCTCCCATCGGTAAAACATCATCTGTAGCCCCATCAATTTGCTTTCCGTTTAAATCTATAGTAGCAATAATATTATCTACTTTCTTGCCGGCAGCGTACATGATCGCTTCCCAATTCTGACCTTCTTGTAACTCCCCATCACCATGTAGGCTATAAATCAGTGTATCGTCATTATTCAATTTTTTCGCTTGGGCAGCCCCTAATGCTACCGACATGCCTTGGCCTAATGAACCTGAAGCAATTCGAATACCCGGAAGTCCTTCATGCGTAGTAGGGTGTCCTTGTAAGCGTGAATCAATCAAACGAAAAGTGTTTAATTCTGCTACAGGAAAATACCCCTTTCGAGCCAAAACACTGTAATAAACTGGAGAAATATGTCCGTTAGATAAAAAGAAGAGGTCTTCATTTTTTCCATCCATATCAAAACCATCTTTCAAGGTCATGATTTCATGATACAGTGCTACGAAAAACTCAGTGCAACCGAGGGAACCCCCTGGGTGGCCTGAATTTACTTTATGAACCATGCGAAGAATGTCTCTTCGAGTTTGCGTAACAAAATCTTGTAATTTTTCTATTTCAGGCATATTTGATGGACTATTTTTAACGCACCAAAAGTAGTTGCAATCTTTTGGGAATACAAGCAGTAGTTATTAGTTTTTATTAACGAATTGAAAGCTTTTTGTTGGAAATTAGGAATTGAAGAATAACGTGGTCATACCAAGGAAAAATTCAAGATATTTAGAATAAAATCGAACAATTCTCACAGTTAATAATGGTGAATTTGATGGCATTTTCACAATTTCTTATTCGAGAACTTTATACAACTCTTAAGGATTTTTTGTAGCCTAGTTGTCTATCTTTGCGGCTATTATAGAAGCATGAAATTTACTTTAGAACATTCTGACCCCCAGAGTAGAGCGCGAGCCGCAACCATGAAGACCGATCATGGTACCATTGAAACGCCAATATTCATGCCAGTAGGCACGGTAGCTTCTGTAAAAGGAGTACACCAAAGAGAATTGAAAGAAGAGATTAATCCTGATATAATTCTAGGAAATACCTATCATTTGTTTTTGAGGCCCAAAATTGAAATATTAAAAAAGGCTGGTGGCTTGCATAAGTTCATGGGCTGGGATCGTAACATTCTTACCGATAGTGGTGGGTATCAGGTATATTCCCTATCCGCGAATAGAAAGATTAAAGAGGAAGGGGTGAAGTTCAAATCGCATATTGATGGTTCAATGCACTGGTTTACTCCCGAAAATGTAATGGAAATACAGCGCGTTATAGGGGCTGATATTATTATGGCTTTTGATGAATGTACGCCATACCCTTGTGATTATAACTATGCCAAACGCTCTATGCATATGACGCATCGTTGGTTAGATCGGTGTATAGCTCATCTAGCTAAAACACCTTTTGAATATGATTATGAACAAACGTTTTTTCCAATAGTACAAGGTTCAACATATAAAGACTTGCGGAAACAATCTGCGGAGTATATTGCCAATGCTGGTGCGGAAGGCAATGCGATAGGAGGCTTGTCGGTAGGTGAACCGGCAGAAGAAATGTATGCGATGACCGAAGTGGTTACCGAAATACTACCTAAAGACAAACCCAGGTATTTAATGGGTGTAGGTACTCCGATAAATATTTTAGAAAATATTGCTCTAGGTATTGATATGTTCGATTGTGTGATGCCCACTAGAAACGCTAGAAACGGAATGCTTTTTACAGCCCACGGAACTATTAATATTAAGAACAAAAAATGGGAAGATGATTTTTCACCAATCGATGAAATGGGAATGACATTCGTTGATCTTGAATATTCGAAAGCCTATTTAAGACACCTATTTGCAGCTAACGAATATTTAGGAAAGCAAATCGCCACGATACATAATCTAGGCTTTTATTTATGGTTGACCCGTGAAGCTAGAAAGCATATTTTGGCAGGAGATTTTGTAAACTGGAAAGACAAAATGGTAAAACAAATGGATAAACGACTTTAAAGTGACCATTTTAGATAAATACATACTCAAGCGATATCTGCTTACATTCATTGTAATGTTACTTTTGTTTATCCCAATTGGGATTATGGCTCATCTTGCAGAACAGATTGGTAAAATTCAAGACAATGATGTTCCGCTAAATGAAGTGCTAATCTACTTGGGCAATTTCAGTATTTATATCGGCAATTTCTTATTCCCCATATTTCTATTTCTCTCCGTTATTTTCTTTACCTCAAAATTGGCTAGTAATACGGAGATTGTGGCAATGTTGAGCTCGGGAATATCATTCAATCGATTTCTTAGACCCTATATGATTGGCGCTTCAATTGTGGCGCTTTTTATGTTGTTAATGGGCATGTTTGTAGTGCCTTCTGCTAGTAAAGGCTTTAACGAATTCAAATTCAAATACCTTAAGAAAGGAAAGAAAAATTTGGTTACAAGTAATATTTATAACCAGTTGAACGAAACTGATTTTATCTACGTAAGCAGTTTTAACCCAGCAAGAAAAAACGGATCTAATTTTACTTTTGAGAGATTCAAAGAGGGTAATGTGTTAGATTTTAAAATTTCGGCATCGAGTATTCGGTGGATTGATAAAGACAGTCTATATCGACTTACATCGTATCGCAAGAGACAAATTAAGGGTGACACAGCATTAGTACATACCAAACGAAGATTAGATACTTTATTCGCCTTTAATATTAATGATCTGACTTTGGTATCATATGTTGCTGAAACGAAAAATCTTATAGAACTAAATACCTTTATAGAAGATCAACGTCGAAAAGGCGCCTCAAATATCAATACCTACCTTTTAGTAAAATATAAGCGGTGGGCCTTACCTATTAGCGTGTTTATTTTAACAATTATTGCAGTCGGTGTATCGGCCATAAAGCGAAGAGGAGGAATGGGTTTAAATCTGGCCTTTGGTATTGTTGTGGCTTTCGTATTTATTTTCTTTGATAGAATTTTTAGCACTTTGGCAGAACAGGCTGGGCTTGAACCTTTAATAGCCATACTAGTTCCTAATCTATTCTTTGGTGCCATGGCCGTATATTTATTGCAGAAAGCAAAAAGATAGTCTTCCGACAACAGCATCATTATGCAATCAAAATTAAAAAACTACTTACAGCTACATTTAATTGTATTTATTTGGGGCTTTACAGCAGTATTAGGGAAGTTAATATCTATTGATGCGCTACCCTTGGTATGGTATCGAATGAGTATTGCTGCTCTATTGATTTCACTGTTTATTGCTATTAAGAAGCATTCATTTAGAGTTACACCAATGACTTTTCTTATAATGACTATTGGCGGTGCCGCTTTGGCCTTGCATTGGACGACCTTTTTTTTAGCCATAAAAGTATCAAACGTATCTATTGCTTTGGCAACGATGTCAACAGGGGCTTTTTTTACAGCCATAATAGAACCAATTTGGTACAAACGCAAATTGATCTGGTATGAATTACTCTTTGGTGTCATTGTGATACTTGGTTTAATTTTAATTTTTAAGGTAGAAACCCAATATGCAACGGGAATGCTGTATGCCTTACTTTCTGCCTTAATGGGCGTTATTTTCACTTTAATCAACGGAAAGCTAGTACACCAGGAAAAGCCCAGCCTTATTTCTTTTTATGAACTTTCGATAGGTGCGCTGATAATTACTTTTTTTTTAATATCTCAAGGTGCTTTTACCCAAGAGTTCTTTCAATTGAGCAATAGTGATTGGTGGTATATTTTGATTTTGGCTTCCGTATGTACCGCTTATGCCTTTATTGGTGGAGTACAAGTAATGAAGTACATCAGCCCATATACCGTCATACTCACTGTAAATCTTGAACCTGTTTATGGTATCATTTTAGCCTTTCTTATTTTAGGAGATAGCGAACGAATGAATCCGATGTTCTATGTAGGTGCATTAATCATTATTTGCACAGTCATCGCCAATGGTGTTCTTAAAAATAAAGGGAAGTTGAAGAAATCAAGTATGGAATGATTGTAACTTGTTATATTTGTACGTTAAACTAACATACCAAAACCTACCCTCGAATGGAATATTTAGATTTTGAACTCCCTATTAAAGAATTGGAAGAGCAGCTCGATAAATGTATGATTATTGGGGAGGAGAGCGATGTAGATGTTACTGAAACCTGTAAGCAGATTGAAAAGAAACTTACGGAAACTAGAAAAGACATCTATAAAAATTTGACTGCTTGGCAACGTGTGCAATTATCTAGGCACCCTAATAGGCCTTATACTCTCGATTATATTAATGCCTTATGCGGTGATACCTTTTTAGAAATGCATGGCGATCGCAATGTAAAAGATGACAAGGCCATGATCGGTGGTTTAGGTAAAATTGGTGATCAAAGCTATATGTTTATTGGGCAGCAAAAAGGCTATAATACTAAAACAAGACAGTATCGCAATTTCGGAATGGCAAACCCTGAAGGCTATAGAAAGGCCTTGCGCTTAATGAAATCGGCAGAAAAGTTTGGTATACCTGTCATTTGTTTTATTGATACCCCGGGTGCGTACCCAGGTATTGAGGCAGAAGAACGGGGACAAGGAGAGGCTATCGCGAGAAATATATTAGAAATGACACGTTTAAAAGTACCTATTATATGTGTTATTATTGGTGAAGGTGCGTCTGGTGGAGCATTAGGTATTGGTGTAGGTGATCGGGTATTAATGTTAGAAAATACCTGGTATTCGGTTATTTCTCCAGAATCATGTTCTTCGATTTTGTGGCGCAGTTGGGAGTACAAAGAATTGGCAGCCGATGCCCTAAAGCTTACAGCTACTGATATGAAAAAACTGAAATTAATCGACGAAATTGTGCGTGAACCAGAAGGTGGTGCACATAGTAATCGTGATAAAACTTTTCAAATTGTAAAGAATAAAATCAATGCCCATTTTGCAGCTTTAGAAAAGTTATCCCCAAAAGAACTTGTAAATCAGCGTATGGAAAAATATGGAGCTATGGGCGTCTTTAATGGCTAGCACTAGTATTTTATACCATCTGGAAAAAGCTAAGAAATGAATTCTTGGTTTTTTTTTGTTATCAACACAAATTTGTAACTTATAAACACCTAATTGTTTAAGACCTGTGAATATCCATAAGGTCAACTCTAAGGTTAATTCTATATTTTCGTTTCCATGGAGAAGCCAAACCCCCTTGTTGGTCGTAAAATTGATAAATCAACCCTCATTAATTTAGAGAGAGGTAAAATTCCGCCGCAAGCTGTTGATTTAGAGGAGGTTGTGTTGGGAGCCATGATGATTGATAAGAAGGGTGTAGATGAGGTGATTGACATATTGCATCCTGATGTTTTTTATAAAGACGCCCATCGTTTTGTTTATGAAGCCATATTTAAATTGTTCGAAACTTCCGAACCAGTTGATTTATTAACCGTTTCGTCGCAATTGAAGAAAGATGGTAGGTTAGAAGCTGTTGGAGGTGATTTTTATCTTATAAAACTAACGCAAAAGGTAGCCTCTTCAGCTCATATTGAATTTCATGCACGAATAATTCTTCAAAAATATATTCAACGAAGTTTGATTAAAATTTCAAACGAAATTATTGAGGATGCCTATGACGATGGCACTGATGTCTTTGATTTGCTTGATGCCGCAGAATCAAAATTATATGATGTAACTCAGGGTAATCTAAAACGTTCTGCAGAGACTGCCCAAAATTTGGTAATACAAGCTAAAAAACGTATTGAAGAAATTGCAAATAAAGAAGGTCTTAGTGGTATTCCTTCTGGTTTTGATAAGTTAGATAAGTTAACTTCTGGTTGGCAACCGAGTGATTTAATTATTGTGGCGGCGCGACCTGGTATGGGTAAAACGGCATTGACTTTGTCTATGGCACGTAATATGGCTGTAAACTCAAACATTCCAGTTGCTTTCTTTTCTTGTGAAATGTCATCCGTGCAATTGATTACGCGATTAATTTCATCTGAAACTGGTTTGTCTTCGGAAAAGCTTAGAACTGGTAAGTTAGAAAAGCACGAGTGGGAACAGTTGAATGTAAAGGTAAAGGCCTTAGAAAAGGCACCACTATTTATTGATGATACGCCCTCCCTGTCTATTTTCGATTTGAGAGCTAAAGCAAGACGTTTGGCGTCGCAACATGGTATTAAGCTTATAATCATCGATTACTTGCAATTGATGACCGCTGGTGGAACTACTAAAGGTGGAAATCGTGAGCAAGAAATCTCTACCATTTCTAGAAATTTAAAGGCACTCGCAAAAGAATTGAATGTGCCCGTAATTGCACTATCGCAATTATCAAGGGCTGTAGAAACCAGAGGGGGGAGTAAAAGACCTATTCTTTCCGATTTGAGAGAATCAGGGGCGATTGAACAAGACGCCGATATTGTTTCTTTTATCTTCCGTCCAGAATATTATAAAATTGACGAATGGGATGATGAAGAACGTTCTCCTACCCAAGGGCAGGCCGAATTCATTGTGGCCAAGCATAGAAATGGCGGCTTAGAAAATATACGATTGAAGTTTATTGGTCAGCTTGGTAAGTTTGATAATTTAGATGATTTTGATTCGCCCTTTGAATTTCAATCTAAAATGAATGATGGAGATGATAATCCATTTGGCACATCGAAACTACCTATCTCGCCAACAGGCCTACCTGATGCTAATGAAGCTTTTGGCGGTACAATGACAGATGGAATGCCTGAGGATGATAATGACGTTCCCTTTTAAAATACTTTAACGACTCTGAAAATACATCACTACTTTTTTTCGTTTACCTTTGAGTAAGCGATACACATTTATTCCATGCGAAACAGTTTTTTCTCTTTTCTCTTTTCTCTTTTTACGCTTCAAGTTTTCGCTTCTTCCATTCTCATTCCTATGGATGCTGAAAGTCAAAAAAATCACTTAAAGGCTTACGGTATTACGTATTGGGTATTGGCAAAACAACAAAAAGCACAATGGCTATTGAATTACCGAGGGGGTTCTTTTCTATTGCCCGATAGTGATAGTATTCGCAAAGAATGTCAAATACGGGGCGTTGATTTTGAAATTTTATCAGATGCCCAAACACAAGAAATATTAGCTGCTATTGCTAGTCCGTCTCGAAATCAAGAAGCTGTAATTTTAGAGAAAGCTCCTAAAATTGCCGTGTACTCTCCTAAAGGTAATCAACCTTGGGATGATGCCGTTACCATGGTATTAACCTATGCCGAAATTCCGTATGTTACGGTTTATGATGAAGAAGTTTTAGATGATAAATTGGCTTTGTACGATTGGTTGCATTTGCATCACGAAGATTTTTCAGGGCAATATGGAAAATTTTATGCAGCCTATAGGGCTGCCCCTTGGTACATAGAGCAGAAGGCAGAAGCAGAAGCATTGGCAACCAAGCTTGGGTTTAGTAAAGTTTCAGAAGAGAAAAGAGCAGTGGCGTTAAAGATTAGAAAATATGTAATAGGAGGAGGTTTCATGTTTGCCATGTGTTCTGCTACCGATAGTTTTGATATCGCTTTAGCTGCATCGGACGGTGTTGATATCTGCGAACCCATGTTTGATGGAGACCCTTCTGAAGCGAATTATCAGAATAAATTAAATTTTAATAAGACCTTTGCTTTTAGAAATTTTGTACTAGAACGTAGTCCATTAAAATATGAGTTTTCGTCCATCGATATGACTGAAAGGCATGTGCGACAAGTGCCTAAAGAATCAGATTATTTTTCGTTAATGGATTTCTCTGCTAAATGGGATCCTGTACCTACGATGCTCTGCCAAAATCATACAGCCTTAGTAAAGGGTTTTATGGGGCAAACCACGGCTTTTGATAGAGCTTCGGTGAAACCAACAGTATTGGTTTTAGGCGAAAATAAACTGAATGAAGAGGCACGATATATTCATGGTATTAAAGGAAAAGGTTTTTTTACTTTCTATGGGGGGCATGATCCTGAAGATTACCAGCACCGGGTAGGAGACCCTAAAACCGAATTAGAATTACATCCAACCTCCCCTGGCTATCGCCTAATATTGAATAATGTGTTGTTTCCCGCGGCGCAGAAAAAGAAGCAAAAGACTTAATTACGCTTGTAATAATTTTTCTAATACGCGCTCAACACCAAAATCATTGTTACTTGCGGTTTCGTGGTTGGCAATTTTTTTTACATTGGCATGTGCGTTAGCCATAGCAAAACTGTGCTCAGCTAGAGCTAACATTTCTAGGTCATTATTATAGTCGCCGAATACGAGAACCTCATGCTGCGATATATTAAAACGACGCATAAGTGATTCTAAGGCGTATCCCTTATTGGCATTAATATGATTTAAGTCAACCCAATGTAGCCCTGAGACCTTCACTTTTACTTTATCCTCTAGCGATCGCATGGCAGGGTAGATATATTGCTCAGCATTAGTATTGTGGTATACCGCTATTTTTATTATTTCATCGGTGATAGATTCAAAATTTTCATGTATTTCATAGCTGCTGTAATACTCTTTTAGTTGCTCTAAAAAAGGAACCGATTTACCATCAAAATAGGCCTTGTATTTACCGCATAGCATTGCATGAGCTCCAGTAATTTCATCTATTTTAGTTAATAAAGAGGCTGTAAGATCTTTAGAAAGTGGAGTCACTAGAATTTCTTTTTCTCTTTCTTTTACCAAAGCACCATTTTCAGCGATCACTAATATATCATCCTTAATAGGTGCTAACTTATGAATGATACTGGCATATTGTCTTCCGCTTGCTGCAACGAATAAGATATTTCGCTTTTGCAGTTCTTTAAATATTTCGAAAAAACGGGGGCTCACCTCATGGTTAGAATTCAATAATGTCCCATCCATATCGGATACCACCATTTTTATTTGCGACAAATCCATAGCTATAGGTTTTATATAACAAAGGTATTTCTAATAAAATTAATTATGGTGTAGCGAGATAAAGTTTTACATTTAAATCTCACTTCGCAACCAATGAAAATATATCAAAAGGAAATTCGGTTAACACCTTACAAAAGAGGGTTTCACCTTGTCACTGAAATAGTCTTGAATGCTATGCCTGAAATAAAAAACATGCACACAGGTATGCTTCATGTATTTATCAAACATACTTCGGCAAGCTTGACGATCAATGAAAATGCAGATCCTACTGTACGCGTAGATTTCGAAAGCCACATGAACAGGATGGTGCCAGAAGAAGCTCCTTATTATATACATACCTATGAAGGACCTGACGATATGCCGGCGCATATTAAAGCTTCTTTAATGGGTGCGTCAGTACAAATTCCGATTACTAAGGGTAAATTGAACCTAGGTATCTGGCAGGGCATTTATTTGTGCGAGCATCGCAATAATGCCTCGGGCAGAAACTTGGTAGTAAGTATATGGGGGAATTGATGTGTTCTTTAATATTGAATGAATAAGCCAACGAAAAAGTAATAAAATAAGATGTTGTTTAAATTTAGAATTATAGTATTGGCGTTTGCATTAATTGGGGTGTTGGCGTGTAGAAAGGAGCCTAAAAAGAAATCGTTTGATAAAACAAATTATAAAGAGCATTATAGTGATGTCATTAAAGGAACATTATTGCTGCCCCCTTATTATGAAGAAGTAACACTAGAAAATCGCCCTTATCTAGTTTCGAAAGAAGATAGTATTTCCGTACTTAAAAATGTAATTTCATTTTTAGATAGTGACAGAGTTGATTACGTAATTTATGCTAAGGAAGGACATTCTGATGACGTCATTATTATTCGAAAATCGGAACATATAAATTTTACAAAACAAGATGCAAATCAATATTTAGGCATTATCGAACATGATTTGCGAACGAATTGGAATCATTTGAATTACTCGAGAATCGAAAAAAAAATGACGCAAACCGAACGTTCAAGATATATTAAGTTAAAATATCATCTTGAATTTGAAGAAAAGAGTGTTTATCATACGCAATATGTAGTTACATCTACTATCAGTACTTTTCAAGTGATTGAATTACGAAAAGATTCTATAGATTATGAAGATTTAATAAAAAGAATCAATTATGTAGTTAATTGAGTGTGCTTTTAAGCACCTTGCTAATTTTACTAACCCATTCTTTATACATTCTTTTTGAAGGGTGTAAACTATCATTTGCAAGCAAAGATTTATTGTATTTGGCTTTGCGAGAGAGCTTTGTAATATTGATGAAATGTAGCTTTCTTTTTAAAGCCTCTGCTTCTATAATAGTGTTGTAAGCTCCAATGTCTTTAGCAATTTTGCTTTTATCTTTAAACCGAGCGAAAGGAGTTACGCTCCAATCAGGAATAGAAAGCACTATCACCTTGGTTGTGTCATTTTTGGCCAGCGTAATACTTTTGTCTAAAAGCCATATAAAATCTTCTCGAAATTGCAATATATCTAGATTGCGATACTGATTATTAACTCCAATAAGTAAGAAGACTAAATCATAATTAGGGGAAAGTTGTTCTTTGTTTATTTCCTTAATTAGTTTTTCGCTAGTCCATCCAGCACCCGCTATAATTTTGGGTTTTTTTATAGAATTATCTTTTTTATTTAATTTTTTACGTAATTGAACAGGCCAGCAATGTTGGTACAACTCACTTGTGCCAATAGTGTAGCTGTCTCCTAGTGCTAAAAGCGAAAGACTATCTTTTTGCGCAGAACCATGAAACCCGTAAAGAAAACAAAGCAGGCATAGCGACGATTTGATAGGAAGTAACTTCACAACCAGAATAATTAGATGAAGAATCAAGATACAAAAAATCCGTTCGCCAGTTGACGAACGGATTTTTTTAAGTGAGATATGTTTGTAATCTATTTGACTTGATCGACAATCGCTTTAAAAGCATCAGGGTGATTCATTGCTAAATCTGCTAAAACTTTACGATTCAATTCGATATTGTTGGCTTTCACTTTGCCCATGAATTGCGAGTACGACATTCCATGCATACGGGCGCCAGCATTAATTCTGGTAATCCATAAAGCACGAAAATTTCTTTTCTTATTTCTGCGATCGCGATAAGCATATAACATTGCTTTTTCAACCGCGTTTTTGGCTACTGTCCAAACGTTTTTACGTCTTCCAAAGTAACCTTTGGCTTGCTTCATTACCTTTTTTCTTCGGGCTCTTGAAGCTACTGCATTTACTGATCTAGGCATTTCTTTAATTGTTTTTTGTAGTAGGCGTTCTGTATTTGTTTCAGAAACTTTTTTGGCCTAACTCCAGGGTTAATAATTTACCGAATTGAGAATTACTTTAAACGTAATTGCTCTTTAATACTGTTAACATCTGAATCGTGTACTAAGGTACTGTGTGTTAACGCAAGCTTACGCTTTTTAGATTTCTTTGTCAAAATATGACTCTTAAAAGCGTGCTTTCTTTTGATTTTACCAGTACCAGTAAGCTTGAATCGCTTCTTGGCACTTGATTTTGTTTTTTGTTTAGGCATTTTCCTAATTTATTTATTATCTCACTATTCGCTGAATTTGATTAAACACATCATAATTCAGTTTCTTTTATACTAAACGCCGCTTGCAAATAACAAGCAGCGCTTTAATTTTATCATTTCTCCCTTTTAGGGAGGCCGTAATAGCTTTTAGCGATTACGAGAGGGATTTATTTCCCTTTTGTTTTGGGCGCTATGAACATCGTCATTCGCTTTCCTTCTAATCGCGGCATCTGCTCTACCTTACCTAATTCCTCTAATTCAGATGCTAAGCGAAGTAATAATATTTCTCCTTGATCTTTATAAACAATTGATCGCCCTTTAAAAAAAACATAGGCTTTTAATTTGGCGCCATCTTTTAAAAACTTCTCAGCGTGCTTCTTTTTAAACTCATAATCATGATTGTCCGTATTTGGACCAAATCTGATTTCTTTGACTACTACCTTCGAAGCTTTGGCCTTCATTACCTTTTCTCGCTTTTTTTGCTCGTAAAGGAATTTCTTGTAATCTATTATCTTGCAAACAGGAGGATTTGCCTTTGGCGAAATTTCCACCAAATCTAATCCAGCCTCAGTTGCCAATTCCATGGCCTTCGCCAATGGATAAACTCCTACTTCAACATTATCACCCACAAGGCGTACCTCTGGTGCGATAACTCTTTCATTAATTTTATGAGGGTTTTTATTTTCCCTTCTAGGTTGGGGCCTAAATCTTTTACGTATTGCTATGACTAATATTTTTTAATTAAACGTTAAATGCTTTAAAACGACTTTAAGGTACTATTAATTTCTGTATCAACCAAGTCTGCAAATTCACTGATTGTTATTGCTCCTAGATCTTCACCTCCATGACGCCGAACAGAAATAGTATTCGCCGCTTCGTCATTTTCCCCAACGATCAACATAAATGGAATTTTATTCATTTCTGCCTCTCGTATTTTCTTGCCTACAGTTTCATTTCTACTATCAACAAGCGCGCGAATTTCGTTATTTTCTAGAGATTCTGAAACTTTTTCTGCATATTTTTCATTTTTCTCGCTCACTGGCAGAATGATGGCCTGATCAGGAATTAGCCATAAAGGAAAATTTCCTCCTGTATGTTCTAATAACAGGGCAATAAAACGCTCCATGCTTCCGAATGGAGCTCGATGTATCATTACTGGTCTATGTAGCTCGTTATCAGAACCTTTGTATGTTAAGTCAAAGCGTTCAGGAAGGTTGTAATCTACTTGAATGGTACCTAATTGCCAGCTTCTACCTAATGCGTCTTTTACCATAAAATCTAACTTAGGTCCGTAAAAGGCTGCTTCCCCTTTTTCGATGACATAATCAAGACCTTTTTCATTAGCGGCATTGATAATAGCATTCTCCGCTTTTTCCCAATTTTCAACAGATCCGATATATTTATCTGGTTTATTCAAATCACGAACAGATACTTGAGCCGTGAAGTTTTCAAAACCTAAAGAACCTAGTACATATAATGATAGATCAATTACATTTTTAAATTCTTGATCTAATTGATCAGGCGTGCAAAAAATGTGCGCATCATCTTGCGTAAAACCTCGAACACGGGTAAGACCATGTAGTTCACCACTCTGTTCGTATCGATATACCGTTCCGAATTCTGCGTACCTTTTGGGTAATTCCTTGTAACTAAACGGTCTGTGATTGAAAATTTCACAATGATGGGGGCAATTCATAGGTTTTAACAAAAACTCTTCCCCGTCTTTAGGCGTATTTATGGGTTGAAAACTGTCTTCCCCATATTTGGCATAATGCCCTGAAGTTACATACAATTCTTTTTGACCAATATGAGGGCTAACTACCATTTCGTATCCAGCCTTTTTCTGTGCCTTTTTCAGAAACTGCTCTAAACGTTCTCGTAAAGCTGCTCCTTTAGGAAGCCACAAAGGGAGCCCTTGACCTACTTTTTGCGAAAAAGTAAATAGTTCTAATTCTTTGCCTAATTTTCTATGATCTCGTTTTTTAGCCTCTTCCAAAAGGTCTAAGTATTCAGTTAGTTCTTTTTGCTTTGGAAAAGAAATACCATAGATGCGCGTTAATTGTGGTTTGGTTTCGTCACCTCTCCAATAGGCTCCTGCTACACTTAATATTTTTATTGCTTTAACAATGCCTGTATTGGGTATATGACCTCCCCGACATAAGTCAGTGAAAGAATCATGATCACAGAATGTGATGTTGCCATCTTCGAGATTTTCAATGAGTTCTACCTTGTACTCATTACCTTCAGATTGATATTTTGCAAGCGCATCAGATTTTGAAACAGCACGCATTTTAAAATCATGCTTCCCTCGAGCTATTTCAATAGCTTTTTGCTCAATGGCCGGAAAATCTTTGTCAGAGATACTTCCTTCAGGTAAATCTACATCATAATAAAAGCCGTTATCAATCGCAGGGCCAATAGTTAATTTAACACCTGGATATAATTCTTCAAGCGCCTGGGCAACAATATGAGAAGTTGAATGCCAAAAAGCTTTTTTTCCTTCAGGGTTACTCCAAGTATATAAAACTAGCGCGCCATCTTCCTTCAGCGGAGTTACTGTTTCAATCACAGTGTCATTGAACTTTGCAGATATAACATTGCGCGCCAAACCTTCGCTTATACTCAATGCAACATCCATTGGAGAACTTTCATTAGGGTACTCTTTTATCGTACCATCTGGCAACGTGATTTTAATCATCTAATCTTATCTTTTTTACAATGCGAACAAAGATACTATCTAAGCTTGATGTCAGCAATTATTACTGATTTAAAAATAGAACTCATACAAATATTCACCTCATTTTGAACATGTTAGAACCTTCATGAAAAGTAACATAGAATAAGAATTTTTTAAAAGCAAGCTTTGCTTTTATATGAAACTCGTAATAATTTATTTCAGCTCGTAAATACATTTGTAACATCATAATGATGTTTTAGTTTTTCACCTTTTGAGGCATCGTTAAAAGGAATTATTGAATTTATAAATAATTGTAACAACAAAAATGAGTCATTTCACAGCATTTACCCCTGTCTACACAACATAACGAAGAATGGTCTTTACCTAATATTTAAATTTAAAGGTTGTCTCCCTAAATTTTGCATAATGAATATTGTTTTTAATACTTCTTATGAAAAATTTATTTTCTTTCATTACAATTTTTTTCTTTCTCTTTTTTTGTTCCATTACACTAAACGCCCAAGACACTGATGGTGATGGTATAAGCGATGCTATAGATATTGATGATGACAATGACGGAGTATTAGATGTTTTAGAGCAAGACTGTTCAAATTTGGAACTAACAAATTTGAACACGCTCACGTGGCATGGTGCTGCGTCAGCAAATGTATCTACGCCAGATGCAACCACGTTGGTGGTAAACTCAAGCGCTTGGGCAAATGCTTATTCTGATCAGGTTTTTGATTTGCCAATTTCAATGGAAGGAACTGTTGATGCCGCAGTGAACGGAATGCTTGGGTTTTTACCTGTTGATGCAGCTGAGACAGCAGGGTGGAACGATAGGGGTTATAAAATGCAATTCAACGGTCCAAATGGAATGTACATTCGGCATTTTAATTATGGTACGGGTTGGTTTACGCCATCGTTAGTTGGTAATAATTTTAAACTCACAATTGATGCCGATGGTCTTATGCGTTATTTTAATAATGGCAATTTAGTTTTTGAGAGCTATGTTCCCATAAAGACCTACAAAATAACGCTAGCACGAGGTTCATTTAATATCAGTAATCTCATATTAAAAAGCAAACCGCAAATCTGTATAAATATAGATTCTGATACCGATGGTATTCCCAATCATTTAGAAATTGATAGTGATGATGATGGTTGTGGTGACAGCGTAGAAGCTGGTGCACTTAGCGCAAATGCAAATGATATTAGCGGTTTTCCTGCTGGTGCTGATACTAATTTGAATGGTCTTTTAGACCTTTACGAACAGGGTACCACTGGTGTTGTCAATTATAGTTCTACGTATACTTTCGCTATTGATGCAACAGCTAATGCTTGTGCAGATACTGATAACGATGGTATTGGGGATATTGCGGATATTGATGATGATAATGATGGTCTTCTTGATTCAGAAGAGCAAGATTGTAGTCAAGTAGAACAAACCAATTTTAATGACCTTACATGGCATGGTAATGCAGCTAATTTTGTTGCTACCCCAAGTGCCAATACCCTTAACGTAACAAGCAGCCCTTGGCGAAGTACATATTCTGATCAAGTCTTTGCCTTGCCAATAACTCTTGAAGGTAAAATTGATGCAGTAACTAATGGTATGATTGGGTTACTTCCTGTTACAGCTAATGAGTCTTCAACTTGGACCGATGGTGGATATAAATTTCAAATTAGTTCAGATATCAATCTATTACCGCGACACCCTGCAGGGCATTATGGTTGGCGCAATAGTGCTGATGGTACCTTTAAAATTACCATTAGTAAAGAAGGTAATCTGAAATATTTTGTTGGAGGACTATTTATAGCATCTATTGCCGCACCCGTTTCTGATTATAAAATTACAATAACCACAGGTGCTTTTTCACTTTCAGATCTTGTTTTAGAACACGGTGCTCCTTGTGTATTTATTAATACAGATGGCGATGGTCTACCCAATCACCTTGATTTAGATAGTGATGGTGATACCTGCAGTGATGCCGTTGAATCTGGGGCATTAAATGCTGCCGAAAATAATAGTACCACATTTAGACAAGGATTGGATGTTAACGAGAATGGTCTGTTAGATGAATTTGAAAATGGCACTACTGGCGAAATCAATTTTAGTTCAACAATTAGTAATGCTGTAGATAGCTCGATAAATGCTTGTGAAGATACTGATGGTGACGGAATTGGTGATATTGTAGATATTGATGATGATAACGATGGGGTTTTAGATACCTTAGAAGGTGCGTGTGCCGAAAGTATTGTTGATGTTAATCGTATGCAATGGCATGGCTCAGCCGCTGGTAATGTGCTTATTTCCAATAACGAAGTTGTGGTAACCGGTAATGCATGGGCTACCGCATACTCAAATGACACTTATGATCTTCCGATAACAATTGAAGGCAATTTAGATGCAGCAGTAAACGGTATGATTGGGTTATTGCCATATACGGCTTCGGAAACTACAGGTTGGAATGATGGGGGGTACAAAATTCAATTCAACGGGGTGAATGGTATTTATGTTCGTAATGGAAATTCCGTTGCGGGGTGGTTTACACCTTCATTGGTTGGTGGTAACTTTAAAATTGAAATTGCGGCTGATGGAACCACTAATTACTACCATGGTGGTACATTAATTTATTCTGGTAATGCTCCAGTTACTTCCTATAAGGTTTCCTTATCTCGAGGTTCCTTTACAGCTAGTAATTTTAGAATCACACAAAACGGAGGAGCATGTGTGGAGACAGATACTGATACTGACGGAGTGCCCAATAGAAAAGATCTTGATAGTGATAATGACGGTTGTAGTGATGCCGTAGAATCTGGTAATACGACTTTTGCTGATAATAATACAAGCACCTTTAGACAAGGGGTAGATACTAATGCTAATGGTCTTATCGATACCTACGAGGACGCTACTACAGGAGTTTTAAACTATATCCCTACTTATGAATTCGCAACAGACGATTCATTAAACGGATGCCTTGATACGGATAGTGATGGTATTTTTGACTTAGTAGATATTGATGATGATAATGACGGTGTTCTTGATATTCAAGAAGGTGGATGTTCTCAAATTAGCTATAATGTGTCAGAAATTACTTGGCATGGGGCAGCGGCTGCAAATGTGAGCGTAGATGGCAATCGATTGAATGTGAGCGGTAATCCGTGGGTGAACGCCTATTCTGATCAAACCTATTCTTTGCCTATAACCATTGAAGGTACTTTTTCGCAAATTAGTAATGGAATGATCGGAATTTTACCAGTGAGTCGGCCAGAAACAACAGGCTGGAATGATGGTGCCTATAAGATTCAATTCAATCAAAACAATGGAATGTATGTGCGCCACTCGGCTGCTGTCTCTGGGTGGATTCCTCCTTCATTGGTAGGAAGAAAATTCAAATTAGAAGTTGATCGCGAAGGCAAAATAAAGTACTATCATGATAATAACGTTGTATATGAGGGTATTGTTCCAATTACGGAATATAAAATAAGTATCGCACGCGGGTTTTATGCGGTTAGTAATTTTAGAATATCGCAGCAAATTTCAGGATGTATTGAAGTTGATTCAGATGAAGATGGTGTTGTTAATCGTCTTGATTTAGATAGTGATAATGATGCCTGTTCTGATAGTATAGAGGCAAGTAATACCGATAGATCTAATAATAACACGAGTAGCTATAATACAGGTGCAGACGTGAATTCAAATGGCCTTTTAGACATTTTTGAAGATGGTAGTTCCGGTGCTATTAATTATGAGCTAACCTACTCTTTTGCACAAACAGAAGATCTTAATGCTTGTATTGATACTGATGGTGATGGCATTACAGATGTTTTTGATATTGATGATGACAATGATGGCGTTCTTGATAATATTGAAAGAGGCTGCGGGGCGACTGGTACGCTCTTAATACCTTCTAGTACGGCGCAAAGTAACAGATGGGCTAATACAACATCTTTAAATACTATAAACGGCAGTGGGTTAAGCGGAACAGGTTTGACAGCTACACATAGAGAACAATGGGGCTTCGGAGAGGGTTTGCTTTTTAATCATTACGTGCCTACAAATTGGGTAGATTATACCTTTGATACTCCTCAAGGCGTTGGCGGAATTGCTTTGTGGGCTTCTGTGAACCATCCTTGGGGTGGTGGTGATGCACCATTAAGAACCTTCATCGTGAGATTGACATATCAAGATGGCACACAAAGTTCAGAGGGGCCTTTTACAACAGATGATCCGGCCTTGCCAACCTCTGTCAATTCCCAAGTTTTTAATTTTACACAGAATCATTTCAATGTGACGAATATTCGCCTCGAAATATCTAGTGGTTGGATTCGTCAAGGAAGCTCGCAGGTATACTTAAACTCTGACGACGTCGGTTTTCCTTATAGTTACAACATGACTTTGGCTGAATTTAGAGCAATTGAAGCCTGTTTTGATAATTTAGATGCAGATGGTGATGGATTGGATAATCATCTCGATTTAGATGCGGATGGTGACGGATGTAGTGATAGTGTTGAAGCGAGTAATACTGGCATTAATGATAACAATACAAGCACATTCAATACTGGAAATGATACCAATCAAAACGGACTTTTAGATCAATTTGAGGGCGCCACGGATGGACAGTTGAACTATGATCATACCTATCAATACGCTATAAATGATGAAATAAGTCTGTGTTTAGATACCGATAACGATACCATTGCTGATCAAATTGATATTGATGATGACAATGATGGTGTTTTAGATACGATTGAGACCAATTGTTTTGACCTTGTACCTTTAATTCCTGAAGATTTAAATTGGCATACTGCCAATGGTTCCGCCACGCAAATTCAAGTGCCACTAGCGACAACTTTAAATGCTACTGGGCCAGCTTGGTCAAATGAATATTCCGATCAAACTTTTGATTTACCCTTACGAATCGAAGGCGTTATTTCTGATGGAAATAATGGCATGATAGGTATTTTGCCGACTTCGGCTTCTGAAACGGTAGGCTGGAATGATGGGGCCTATAAATTTCAATTCAATCGAAATAACGGAATGTATATTCGGCATAGTAATGTTATTCCTAATGGATGGCAGATTTCAAATTTATTCGGCAAAACCTTTGTGTTAGACATTGCAAGTGACGGACAAATGAGTTACATCGTTGACGGAGAAGTTATCTATCAAAATTCCGTGCCAATTACAACCTATAAAATTTCTATGTCACATGGTAATTTTGTAATGAATGATCTGCGCATTTATCCTACTGCTGATTGTGATGATATAGATACAGATAATGACAGTTTAGTCAATCGATTAGATTTAGATAGCGATGGTGACGGGTGTAGTGATAGTGTTGAATCAAGCAATACTGCTGTGTTAGAAAATGATGTCAATTCATATAAAACCGGTGCTGATAGTAATAAAAATGGACTTTTAGATGAGTTTGAACAAGGTACTCTAGGTTTTTTAAATTATGACCATACCTACCATGAGGCTGTCAATTTGGGTATTTCTAAATGTTTAGACACTGATTTAGATGGAGTGCCAGATATAGTGGATATTGATGATGATAATGATGGTGTATTGGATATTAATGAACGTGGAGGCTGTTTTGAGTCTGAAACAGGCGAAACATTAGCTCCTGAAGAAATATATCGTCATGATTTTGGAACCGATGGCAGAACAGATTGGAGGATAGAGCAGATAGCCGATCACCCTTATGATATTGCATCAGCCGGTCTTTGGTATCATAGAAATAGCAGCTGGGATTTATCATTAGAAACAGATATTACTACTAATTCAGCCGATATTCTTGAATTTAAAGTAAGTATAGGTAAATTGAGTGGAAACCCTTCAGATCAAATCATTATTTATGTTGATAACAGAGAAGTTTTAATTGTACCATCAGCTGATATTCTTGGGACAAGTGCGAATAACCCTCAATTCGTTTCTTTTCAGGCAAATGCCTCAAACAACACCACTAATTTAAGAATACGATTTATTCATGATCATAGTGAAGGCAATAATGATTATATACTCGGCGAAGTAGTTGTTAATCGTGTAGGTATACAATTCTGTGACACTGATGAAGATGGAATTTACAATCATTTAGATCTAGATAGTGATGGTGATGGGTGTAGCGATAGTGTTGAAGCCAGTAACACCTTGAAGGAAGATAACGACATATCGAACTTTAATTCGGGTACAGATGCAAATCAAAACGGATTGCTCGATGAATTTGAAAATGGCACGACTGGTGAAGAAAACTACAATTCTACTTATGGAGAATACGCTTTAGACAATGAAAAAAATGCATGTACAGAAGAATGTGAATCAGAAAGAGAGGCGTTAATTTGCGGTGATGATGTTGTATTAACGGCAATTGATAATTATAGTAATTATACTTGGGTTCAAGATTCAAATTCTAATGGAGTAGTTGACCCTTCAGATCAAGTTGTAAATGATGGCGACCCTGATGGTAATCCTGCAACAATAGTTGTTACAGAAGTTGGTGTTTACATTGCTACAGCGCAAGGACCAAATCATAGTGTTAATGATGAACTTTGTGTTTACAATTACGAAATAGTTACCGTAAATCGATTTGGAGAAACACAGAATAATCCAATCGTTGATTGGATGAATGCTAGAAATTCAGATACCGATACGATCAATGATGTAAAAGGAGAATTATTAACCTGCGCTAATGATGGTTCCGTAACTCCTAAAATATTCCTATGCGGCTCAAACGATACAAAAGAAATAACCTTAAATATTAGTGATGCGGAAAGCATAGTCTGGTATAAAATGAATGAAGGCAGCTGCGCTGTGCCAACAGATGGTTGCCCTAATAGAAGCCCATCATGTGGTTGGACTCCCTTAGCCGAAGATAATAGTTTTGTAGTCGACGCTGCAGGAGAGTATAGGGTGTCGTTACAGTATTTAAATGGTTGTGTTAGTAGATTTTATTTTTCAGTATTTCAGAACAATCTCGAAGTGCAGTATAACGTAGATGAAATCTATTGTGAAGAGCCCGGTAGCATTACAATCACTAACCCAGCTGTAAATTATGGTTATCGCTTAGAAGATGTTGAAGCTGGTACTACTAAAATAGCTTATGAGGCGAATAACGGACCTAATTTTGATATTGCTGAAAGCGGCACCTATAAAGTATATATGATGCCGCTCAACGGTGTTGGAGAAATTATTGAAGGTGCTTGTGAATTTTCTACAGATGAAATTACAATCGAGGCGCACGAAATAGAAGTTGAAATAACCACTGCTAATGGTAATTGTAATGTTGGCGGTACTATTGAAATAGAAGTATCGAATGTTAGAGCTAATTATGCGTATCGTTTATATTTTGATGAAGGTTCAGGGGTTTTAGGCGATTTAGTAGATAGCCAATTAGCGCATACCACAAATACGTTCAGCTTTACTAATTTAAATCCTGATGACTATCTAGTGGTTGTAGGTACTGATGACAATTGTGAAGTAATTAGACCTGTAACCGTAGAGCGTCTTGAACCATTAAGTTTGAGTGCTACAACAACTTCGAATATCGGATGTGAAGATGGCGTGGTTGAACTTGAGCCTCAGGGAGGTTTTGCAAATCCGAATTATAAGTTTGCCGTTTGGAGTAAAGATGGTACGGATCTATATGCCACCGTTGCAAGTATACCAGCAACTGATTTTGTAACCGATCCTACCTTTTTATTTTCAAGTGGAGATGAAGGTTCTTATGAGTTTATTGTGGTTGATGCCAACGACTGTTATTTTATTTCTAATGAAGTAACTGTTGAAGATAAAGGAGTATTGACGATGCAAGCGCCTGTGGTCAATAATGCCATAAAATGTAATGGCAACAATACGGGCAGTATAACCCTTGTAACTGCCAATGGCGGCACTCCAATATCCTATAGTATTGATGGCTTTATAACCACCCAATCCACCGCAACTTTCGAAGGATTAAGTGCTGGGGAATATACTCTAAGTGCTGTTGATGCCATGTCGTGTACTACAGAGCTTGTTTACGTTTTAGAAGAGCCTGAAGCCTTGTCTGCTGATATTGAAGTGACGAGTGTAGTTTGCGAGAGTGATACGCGTGTTGAAGTTCGAATTTATGATGTTACAGGTGGTGTCGCACCCTATGAGTATAGTTTTGATGGACTTAATTTTGACGGATCGGCGGGTGCTGAAAGTGCTGAGTTAGTTCCAGGAGATTATACAATAAAAGTAAAAGATGCCAACGATTGTATTTATGAAATGGAGTTTAGTTTGCCAGATGCTCCTACCTTACCCATTATTTCAAGTGAGATAGCATATAATTGTGACGGAACTGCCAATGTTGTAATATCAAATAATGAAGCGGCTTATGACTATACGTATGCCATTAATGGAACGCTAAATAGCCCTTCAACCAATAGTATTTTCACAAATTTAGGAGTAGGTAATTATGTGATGACTGCCAATTATACCTATGACATGGGTATTTCTTTAAACGGAGAAAGTTTTGATCAAAATTGTACAAATAGTATCGAATTACCAGTGGCTATTGAAAATGGAAAAGCCTTTGAAGCAACTTTAGTTCGTGTAGACCAAGTGAGCTGTAATGGAGAAGATGATGCAAGTGTAACTTTCGAGGTTAAAAATATTGGAGACGCCGCTAGTTATGAATATAGCGTAGATGGAGGTGTTTCGTATCAGGTAGCGACCACAACAGAGGTCACAACCGATGCTATTTACAACGCAGGCAATCATATAATTAGAATTAGAAAATTAGATGACCTTTCCTGTGAAACGTCACTGTCTGTAACAGTAACAGAACCTGAGTCCATAGAGGCAACGGCAACGATTAGTAGTCCGAATACTTGTAATTTAGGGGCAACAATCTTTGTAGCCGCAACAAAAGGAACACCGCCTTACACCTATCAATTAGAAGAAACTTCAGGTGTTATTGTTGCAGCATATCAAGCAACACCATCATTCGAAAATGTAATTGAAGGTGAGTATGTCGTACGCATTCAAGATGCCAATAATTGCGAGTTGGTTCTTGAAAATACAAAAGGTGTTGTGATTTCTGAACCTAGTTTGCCTGCTTTTACCGTAGCGCAAACTTCATGTTATTCTGGTGCTAATGACGGAGAAATTCAAGTAGGCGTTACGGCTGGAACAGGCAATGGAGGTTTTCAATATCGTATTGATGGTGGTCCATGGTTGAATCCAGACCCGGCTGATGAATCCAAATTTACTTTTGAAAACCTAGCAAGTGATACCTATTTGATTGAAGTTAAAGATCAATATGGATGCCTGGCAGATACACAAGAAGTAACCATTAATGAATTCTTAAATGCTGATATAACCCTAGCGCACATAAGTTCTTGCGCTGACGGAATTATTACAATAAATGCCGAGGGAGGAGATACCAATTATCAATATGCGGTGGTACTGAAAGGGCAAGATCCTACCGGTACATTTAACACAAATAACGTGAGAACCTTCACTGCTGGTGATGAAGGAGAGTATGATGTTTTTGTGAGAGATGGAAATGGCGGAGCCTCTTTTTGTGAATATAAAGAAACCGTTGAGGTAAAAGCTGCAGTGCAACTTAACTTTACCGCAACACCTATTATGGGACAATGTCATGATGATTTAGGCAGTATCGAAGTAGCCATAACATCAGGTACGGGGCCTTTTGAAATTAATTTAGTTGATGTAGATCATGCCGGTGCTGGAAATCGAATAGAAGCAGACGTATTGATCGGTTCGAAGATATTGACTGGTCTAGAAGCCGGAGAATACCGAATTACGGTGACTGATGCTTTAGGTTGTACGAGCCCAGAAAATACGGTAAATGTTATTGCGCCTGAAGAACTAACAGCCGATGTTATTTCAATACTTGATGGTACTTGCGCGCCAGCCTCAGGAGTGCGTTTTGAAAATTATCCTACCTCTTTAGCTGGTACTGTAGAGTTTAGTATTGATGGAGGTGATACTTGGCAGACAACGCCAACTTTTAATATCGTTACTTCAGGCAACACTGTAGATCCTTCAATACGTACTGTTGATGCCCTTGGAAATACTTTATGTCGTTTAGATATGGATCGCTATACTGTATTATATCCACTTGACGATCTTGATATAACGGTCACTGTGGTCATAAAAGACTGTAATGATTTAGAAGTAACAGTATTAGGAAAAGAAGGAGATAACAGTAGTGGATATCGATATACCTATACTGATGACCCTACCAACTTTAACCCTGCTACAGCCGTTTGGACTCCTAGAATTGCAGACGGAATTAGTCATACGTTTGCTAATATTGACCCTACAACGCCTCAGGCACCAGGTCTACCATTGCTAGTGCCTGGTAGAACCTATGTCTTTTTTGTAGAAGATTCAGCACCTTGTATACGTCAAAGCAACCAAAATGTTAGTGAGCTTAATGATAACCCTATTGACATAACTGAAACAATAAAGCCAAGTTGTAATGGTGAAAATAATGGTGAAATTTCATTTGAATTAAGTCCGCAAAATCCAGAACCAAATATTTTATGGGAATTACGTGAGGTGAGTACAAATACAGTTATTGCTTATAGTGGAAGCGGAGCATCTGCTTCCATAGTGCCATATCCAGCCGACGATACTATTCTAGTTACTGGAATTTCTGAAGGAGACTATTATCTTTTTGCTCAGCAATTTGATGCTTCGAATGGGTTTTCTTGTAGAGGTGCAAGCGAAAACACCTATGTTAAAGAACTTAAAGAAATCACTGGTTCGTTTACAAAAGCTGATGATATTTCCTGTGCTAATCCAGGAATAATTAATGCCACCAATATTAATGGAGGAGGGGGAGACTACACCTATACTCTTGAAGGGCCAACGCCTTTTGTTGCAATATCAGGTAATTTAGGTGCAACTATTGAAGTGCCAGCGAATGCGCCTGCAGGTGATTATGAAATAACTTTGACCGATCAATATGGTTGTAGCGGTACAACTGAAACGGTCAACATGCAATTATCAGCCAATCCAACGATAGACGATATTATAATACAAAATTGTACACTGCCTTTTAGTGTGGTCGTTAATGCTTCAACAACCGCTTCCAGTCTATTATATTCCTTAGATAATGGCGTTTCATTTGAAGATAATGGCGGTCAATTTAATAGTGTAGCACCTGGTACTTATGCGGTATTAATTAAAGACGGCAATGGTTGTGAAGCTACCCAAAATATTGATGTATACCCTAGTTTAGAAGTCTCTGTACAGCTCACAAAATTAATCGACTGTTCGGTGACACCCGATGCTCAGATTCGAATTGAAGTAACGAACGGATCAGGCAACTATGAATATCAAATAATTGAAGGGGCTACCACAATTGTTGCACAAACAGCACTTGTGACTAATCCGTTGATATTTGAGACAACGCAAGACGGAGATTATGATATTGAGATTTTCGACATGGCGACTAACGCACCCGTATGTTCGCGAACTTTTGAAATTCAAGTTTTAGAAAATATCGAACCTGAATTTAATGAAACAACAAACCCAGCCACGTGCAATGGCAGTAATGATGGTAAAATTAGTTTGCAACAGACAGACAATGGTATTAGTCCACTTACATATACCATTTCTCCAAATGTAGGCAATTTTAATAGTGCTACGGACACCTTTGAAGATTTGCCTGCTGGTATGTATAGCATTACTGCAACCGGAACCAATGGTTGTACGACGGAAAAAGTAATGATTGAAATTACGGAACCCCAAGCTATAAATGTAACTCCACCAACAGTCGTTCCTTTCTCATGTGCAGCCGGTAACACCACTAGCAATGCTTCGGTTACCGTAAATAATGTGACCGGAGGAACTGGGGTATATACCCGATACGAATTTTTAGATGATAATGGTACGCCAGATATGACTGATGATATTGTATTGCAGAATGGTCCTTCAAGTACCTTTAATTACAATCAAAGTAATGGAGTTACCCTTACTATTAATGTATATGATGAAAATGGTTGTAGTGGAAGTGTGTCAACAATTATTGAACCTTTTAATGTGTTAGAAGGTGCAGATATAGTAATTGATGAAGCGATATCTTGTGTGAACGCAGGTGAAGACATTACTATTACTGCAAGAGGTTCCGTTTCCGACTCAAATATAGTTACGCATGATTATACGTTCCAAAGAATAGAAACCTTCGAAACAAACACTACAGGCGTATTTATCGATCTGGCAGTGGGTTCACACAATTTTGAAGTTGTAAATACAGCAACAAATTGTAAAATGGTGATTACCCATACCGTTAATGCTCCGTTAGAATTTGACTTGAATCTTGTTAAAACTAAAGATGTGACCTGTTTTAATACAGAGACAGGAGAGCTTCGACTAGGAGTTGCAAACACAACTTATTTGGGTGGTTTTAACTGGGAGATTTATAATACGAATGGTACAATTGAAGATGCCACAGACGATGTACTTTATAAAAATGGCGCGTTGACTTCTTCTAATGAGACCATAAATGTTGCGATGCAGTCGGGATCATTTAGAGTATTAATTGCGCAACAAAATTTACCAAATTGTTCGAAAGAAGAAATAATATCAATAAACGGACCAGAGGCTGAAATAACGGCAGTAGTTAATGAAATAGGCAATGTTCTTTGCGCAAACAATCAAGGTAAGATCAGTATAGCCCCATCTGGTGGTAAAGCTCCTTATACAATAGCAATACAATCTGGCGCTTTTAACGCAACAATAGAAAACACAAATACTGGCATATTTGATGAATTAACCGCAGGGGTCTACCAAGTGACAATAACAGATGCTTTTGGTTGCGTGAATACAGATTACGATATTGAATTAATCGCGCCAGAACCTATTGTAGCATCAATTAGTCCGAATAGTATATTAAGTTGTCCTGAAGATACCAATGGGGTCTTAACTGCTACCGTTAATTCTGGTGGTTATGGTATGTATCAGTATCAATTGAATAGATATGATGCGTTAGGACAAGCTATTCAGAGTAAATCAGTATGGCAAACTTCAGGTACTTTTGATGATTTAGTCGCAGGCATTTATAGTGTGACCATTTCAGATGATGGAAATTGTGGTTTGGAAACTGAAAAGACTATTATTGCCAAACCTGAGGTTGTGGTGGCGACATTAATAAAAACACAAGATTTAGGTTGTCAGCAAGATGCCATCCTTGAATTGTCTGCGACTGGTGGTGCGGCACCCTACCAGTGGAGTTTAACCACGTCAGGGGTTTATCAGAACTTTTCAGGTGGTAGTTCACATCAATTTACAGTGGGTCAAGGTTCATATGCTTATTATGTAAAAGATAGCAATAATTGTATTGCCGTACTTTCGAATACCGTGGTTGAAAATCCTATTCGAGATCTTACTTTAAATATCGATAGTTCAGGTGCACAGGTAGGATGTAATGGAGATGCATCGGCTATATTGTTTTTGAAAGCAGATGGAGGCCTTGGTAATTACACATATGAGCTTTTTGAGGATAGTGGTTTAAGTGTTAGTGTAGCATCACCAAACACTGATGGCGTTTTCGATCAGCTCCTAGCTGGCACTTATTATGCACAGGTTACTAGTTTAGATTGTGTAATGTCTTCAGAAGCAATTGTAATTACAGAACCTGCACCACTGGAAGTGTCTAGTGAATTTAGCGACGTAACCTGTAAAGGTAATAATGATGGTTCAATAACAGTATTGTTAGCTGGAGGCGCCGGTGACTATCAATATGCCATCTCACCAAACTTAGATAAGTTTGAAGATATAGGAACATTTAATGACTTGCCACCAGGCGCATATACCGTGTTTGCTCAAGATGGTAATGGTTGTTTTGAGGAGCTTAACTTTACAATTGCCGAACCAGATGAATTGATGGTAGATGCTACCTCGGTAGCCGAAACTTGTACGGGAAGTGAAGACGGTTCAATAAGCATAACAATCAATGGTGGTGTGGCACCCTATAGCACCAGTTTAAATTCAGACATTGATTCTAATTTTGAAGAAGGTAAATTAGAATATTCTGATTTAGAAAGCGGATCTTATATAATCTACATTAAAGATGCCAACGGATGTCAAAAAGACACCTTCGTAGAAGTTGATGCAGGCGTGAACTTAAACGCGATTGTAACACCAGAATACAATTGTACTGGTTCCTCGCCAATACCAAGTGTGAGTGTAATTCTAGAAGATGATACCATTGCTGGAGATGTTCTTTATGCTTTAGATGGAAATGCTGCTGTTTTAGATGCGACATTTGAAAATCTTTCGCCAGGAGATCATACCATAACAATAATGCATGCTGGAGGATGTATTAAAAGTTTTGAGTTCGAAATAGAAAGTTTTGATCCTTTGGAGATTAGTTTATCTCAAGAAAAGTTAAATGCGATTACGGCAACTGCTCAAGGTGGTAATGGTCCGTATCAATACTCATTTGTTGATGGTGTTGTTGTAGAAAGTAATGAACAATTCATATATAAATCAGGGACTTATACGGTTACTGTGACTGATCAAAATGGTTGTACTGCTACCGAAGAAATTGATATGGAGTTTATTGATGTTGAGATTCCTAATTTTTTCACTCCTGATGGAGATGGGCAAAATGACACCTGGTTACCTCAAAATTTAGAAGCTTATCCAACTATAACTATAGAAGCTTTTGATCGATATGGTAGAAGTGTATATAAAAAGAGATTAGATGACAATGGTTGGGATGGGGTTTATAATAATATTGATCTGCCATCTGGTGATTATTGGTATATTATAAAATTGAATAATACGGAAGACAATCGTGAGTTTATTGGTCACTTTACATTGTATAGATAATTCATGCTAAAATAACCGAAGCTTTAAGTGAGAAATCAATTGAAATAAGTTTAAATACATTAAAAAAAAGTGATTGTAAAATCGTGATTTATAATAGGTTAAAAAATGTATTGAAAAAACTTTTAAAAAAACTTCAAATAAGCTTTTATATTAAGAAAACCATCTTATATTTGCACCCGCTTTGAGGCTTATAGTTTTGGAGTAATGATAGGTTGGATTGTATTAATGGGGGCTTGCGAGGGTTTTTGTTATAGAGTATGATTTGATTTATTGTTTATTATAAAGTTCATTGA
>CALDYU010000032.1 GCA_937944485.1 uncultured Flavobacteriaceae bacterium
TGAACTAAGGAGTATTGCATCAATCTGTTATACACACCATCGGCTTTTTTCTGTCTGTATACGTTATCCACTGTACTATTTCCAAGCCATAAGGCTTTTTCAATATTCATTTCAAAATTAGTAGCATCTATATCGTAGAAATAGGTATGAAATAGACGCAAATGTTCTAAGGTTTCTACCTTTAAATTCTCTTTTTGCTGTACCCATTGCAGGGGTATCACTTCGCCATTCTTACCGATGGCAAAAGAACCATCCAATGACTTGTGGTACATCTTAAAGGAAATGATACTTGAAACAATCGTGGACAGCATCGCCATTGTAACAACGGTCAGAACTATAAACCGGTTCGTTTTCAGGACCTCGTATATGTTTTTATATGGTGTTTTCATTTTTCATTACTTTTTTAATTAAAAGAGCCTTAGGCACTAAATAGTTTGAAGGTGAATGAGGTTGCCCGTTTGTACAATTTGAATTTCAAAAAGACGATAAAGCCTATGGTCCCCAACTCGATAATGGGTGCAAAAAATGAACTTCCAAAATCAAAGCCGAAAAGGTTTACCCAAAAATTGGTAGTGAACTCTGTGTAGAGTGCATTCACGAATACATTCACCAGAAAAAAGGCAGGAACCAACATATAAACAGCCGCGTATAATTTGAAAAAAGTATAAGCCATTGACCGAAACTTTTCAAACACGGCAAGGCTTATGACCAAGGGAAAAAAGGCTTGCATTATCCCCATCAAAAAGAATCGTTCCGCCAAGAACAGGGGGTAAATAAAGAGGTCTAACAACCAAAGAAAAACACTCAATATAAATGCTAATATCTTTAATCCATATAGTGGTGTGGTCAATGCCTCATATAATAAAGCCAACCCCTTGCTAGCGGCTTCCAGTCCACTTACATCATCCTCAATTTCCACATCTTGTAATTGTAGTGGCAAAAGTGATGGTGCGGTATTTCTGTACTGTCCTTCAATGGCCACCAGGATACTATCAAATACCTCAAGTACCTGACTTGAAAAAATGACCAGAATCACTATGATGAAATTCTTTATCAGTTCGGTTGGGGTAAGCCCCCACGTATATCCATCCCTATTGGCAACTCCTTCATTGTACTTTTTTAAGACGTTGATTAGGAAGAATAGGATGGCAAGGGCTTTCATACCTACAATGGTATACTGTAGAAAATCACTGTCTTTAATTGTTTGAAAAACAGTGTCTACATATTCCAATCCTCCGATTAATGGGAAAGCCAACTGCATAGCCTAATAATTTGTTGCCCTGCTATTAATTCTGTCTTGCATTTCCCGAAAGGAAATGATGTCATTGTATCGCTTGGTCTTACGCTCTATTTCAGCGACCATTTCTTTGGAGCTTGTTTCCCGGTCCTTTAATACAGCAGCCCTTTCTGCATCGGTCATTTTTAAATAGTCACTGGATAGGATTTGTTGTACAAAATCCAAATCCTCCAAAGAGTTTTCGATAATATTTTCAAAGGATTGCGATACTCTTGTAATTTCTTCGGGTTTGATATATGGGGAATTCAAAATATTCCTCACGTCACCTCTGACCACCTCAAAAAGACGTTGGTTGTTTCGGGCAAGTTCCCGAACCGCTTTTAACTGTTTTACAACATTGCTGACCTTCTCGATACGGTCTTTTTGCTGCTTCATAAACTCCACCGTTTTTATCAGGTTTTCTGTTTGTTTGGCGGCTTCAATAATTTGTTTTCCCAGAGTGATAAAATTGGTGTTATCATACACGGGCATTCCCTGGCACGCAGCACGTGCGGGCAACAATAATAATCCGAGTGCCAAAAGGCACATAAAAATGAATCTTCTCATAACTCTTTTGATTTTAATTGAACAAATTGTTTAATGGCCATCTCCATGCAGCCACTTTCTTTATAAAAGGCCATTATGGCCTCGTTATCGGCGCCATCAGTGAGATAAGCAGCGAAAACTTCTTGGGGTACTTCCAGTCTGAAAATGTTGCTTTCCTTTCCGATTTTGATAAAAATCTCTGTGTACTTACGTTTCCCTGATAAGTTATTTTTGATGGATTTTAATTGATTCAGGTCGTGACTGGACAGGCTAAGCCTATTTTTTAATTCTTTATAGCCCTTTTCATTGTTAAGGCTGTAAATGACCTGTGTATTTTCCAGAATACTTGCCGAAGTGGAATTGTCTGGCAATTGATTAATGGACTGTAGTATGATGCCGATTGCTCCCTCTTGTTTTCGGATAGCTTGGTAATAGAATTCCACCGATTCCAGCACGTTATCGAATTTTAATTGTTTGGCGAACTCATCAAAAAGGATAATACCCTTTTCTTCTTTATTTTGCCAAATGGTTCGTTGTATTGCTGTTTTGATCAGTTTGAGCATTACGGAAAGAATTTCTTTATTGTCCTTTACCTCATCCAGTTCAAATACAATCAATCGCTTGTCCTCTAGCTTATAGGATTGGTCTTCACTTGTTTCAAATAAAAAACTATACAATCCATCACGTACATACTCAGATAGGATATGCAAGAACCCTTCAATATTGAAGTAATCAGAATGAATATGCAGTTGGGTCAATAGATTTTCCCGTTGCGATTCGATGTAGGTATAAAAACTATCGAGGGAATGTCCCTCTGCATTTTTTTTATAATAAGCGTGTAATATTTTCTTGAGGGCTACGGACTGTTCCTTTTTTGGCTTGGTGCCATCCCCAATCAGTTCAAATAGGAATACAGATAGATCCTCTAACCGCTCTGGGGTGACATCGTCACCTTTTGTTATAAAGAAGGGATTGATACCAAGGCTCTTGCCGCTTTCATAGCGCAGTACAATATATTGTTCGGGATACAGACTGGCAAACTTGGTGTAGGAACCTCCAAGGTCAATTATGACAAGGCGCACACCCATTTCAAAATACTGCCGTAATATGTTGTTTGCCAAAAAGGATTTCCCCTCTCCCGTAGGCGCAAAAATGGCAAAGTTCCTCGCTTTGATACGTTTCTTTTTCTCGTCCCAAACATCCTTTAACACGGGGATGTTATGTTCCCTATCATTGAATATAATTCCTTGCCTATCCGTCCTGTAGCTGGTGTTGTTTATGAAAAGGCAAAGCGCATGTTTCAAATCGGTCACGTACAAATCCTCATTTGAAAAATTGGAAGAAAAACAGGGATGGCTATTTAGAATATAATTTTTACGTTCCTCACCCCTTGGATAGTATGGAGTAATATCCAGTTCCTTAAATTCCGATTTTATCTGTGAGCCTATCCTTTCCAGCTGTTGGACTTCCCGGTCCCAATAGACAATATTCAAATGTCCTCTTATGATTCTTGCGCTATCATCATTGTTGATTTGGTCAACGATATGCTCAATTTTTTTAAGAATGACTTTGTTCTGCGTACCAAAATTCGAACTCTTTTTAAGTTCCTCAATCTTCTTTTCTAAGAGTTTTCGCCATTTCTGTTTATCATCTAAATAAAGGATTTGATTAACGATATGATTTTCATTCAGGGAAAGTCCCAAACCATCGATATACCCTTGATGAAATACAAAATCATCCGAAGTAAAGCGTTCGTTGATTTTACTTGTTTGTACGTTTTCGCCAAAACAGGATTCACTATTGATGGCTAATACGTCAAAATGATTATTGCCTATGGTAATTTTGGATTTCTCCAAAAGCATATCGGTATCAAAATTGAGATTGAAACCGTTAAAAAAGGTTTGTGAAAAATTGAGTATTTCGGATTCCTTTAAAGGTAGAAATTGAACTTTGCGGCTATTGTTGATATAGGAAATGGAATCATTTACCGAACCAATGAAACTGTGAACGTTCTGATTTAATTCTTGGTAAATCCCTTTACTTATTTTCCGAAATGGGTTTACATATTTGGGGTTGTTCAATGTTTTGTTTCCTGCCAATGTGAGGAATAGATAGCAACGATGTTCTATGTATTCCCTTCCTTTGAAATGGTCGTGTGTTGCTTTTCCAAGAAAAGTATTATTGGGTAGGTATTCCGAGCTAAACCCTTTCTTTAGGTAAACATCTTGCTTATGGATAACGGAACCAACGGGCAAAGACTTTAGTGCTTGAAACCAAATACTGTGTAAGTCCTCGAAATCCTTTTCCGATAAAGAATAGATCTCAGGGAGTTCTCCACGATAACAGGCAATGATATTGCCATTGTTGGCAAATATTAAATTATCCCGTATTTCTATGATAGGGTTATATGATGCTGTATTAATAATCGACATAGTATTGTATGTTTTCTTTCTTGTTGCTTATGATTTTAGGAAATATTTTAACGATGTTTAGGGTTATTGCTTTACGGGCAATTTTGGTCAGAACGATATAGAATGTACCGTTTAGTAAGAATGCTCCGATGATGACCCAAAGGCTGAATGAAAAAATGATTATCAGCAGGGATCCCAGTATTAAGAGCATCATCATTGCAAAGAGGGATATGGGAAGCCCCCATATCATTGCCCCTTTGCGAATGTTTTTATAAACTTCATACCTTTTCATTGTATAGTTTTTTAATGTCGATTATCGACCTTAGACTACTATTCCAATGAGATAGGTAAAGATGCCCACTACCGCCCCTGCTATGAGTACAAAAACCAAAACACGGGTAATTCCCTTTTTGAGGTCTGCATTTTCGCCGAAGAAATGACCTGCATTAAATAAGAATCCGATAAGGAAAATGACCCCCAATAGTAGAGGGAAAATAGACCTAATGGTATCGGAAACATCATTTACCGAATCTTCAATACCTCCGATTTGTGCAAATGTGGGTAGGCTCATTAGGAGCATGGCCCACAAAGGATAAACTGTTTTTTTCATAACGCTTACGTTTTTATGGTTCTCCAATGCGCTTAGGGAACCTGTTTGAAATAACTTTTTACGAAATCTATAAGGGAATGCATGGAAAGGGAGAAAAACTGAAAATATTAACGGTAATCAGCGTTAAATTTTGAAGTATAGTTATGCATTGGTTGAAATCTTTAAAAATTGTGCAATGGATAGTTACCTAAATGCAAGTAAATATGAAACCAGTAAAACTGTTGATAACGCTACTTTTTTTGATGCCTTTACATATGCCCGTAGCACAACATAAAAAGGTAATCATAATTGATGCCGGACATGGTGGAATGGATTCTGGAGCTATAGGAACCAATCATATAAAAGAGAAAGATATCACACTGGCCATTGCAAAAGCAATGCTAGAGTTTAATAGGAAAGTCCTCAATAATGAATATGATTTGTATTTGACAAGATACACGGACACACTTATTTCACTGCGGCATCGGACTAAACTGGTAAAGGCAATTCAACCCGACCTTTTTATATCGTTGCATTGCAATCATGCTAAAAATGAAAGGGCTACGGGCGTTGAAATTTACCTGCATAGCAAAACAAGCATAACGACCAAAAATCAAGTGGAATCAATGCGCTTGGGCCAATCCATAGTAGAAACGCTTACTCAAAAATTGGGATATAGAAGTAGGGGACTTAAAAGAGCAAACTTTCAAGTACTACGCGAATCGATAGCGGTATGCCCAGCAATTTTGGTGGAGTTGGGTTTCCTGTCAAATCATGATGAGGCAGCCTATTTGGAAATGGAAAACAATAGTATGGCCCTAGCACTGGCTGTGCTCATGTCAATTAAAATGTAGGATGATGAAAGCGTTATTTGTGAGCCTGTATAAAGTACTAAAAGAAATTGTTATTGCAGTCGGTAAAGAATTGTTGGTATTCGTAAAACAACTTTAAATAAGGCTAAAAAAAGAAGTTTCGTCAAAAGAATTAGTAATATAAAAACGATAGATTATGAAATTTAGAATTGAATCAAAACCAAGTCCATTGAGACAATTGGATAATTTTAGACAACTAAAAGTTGCCCTAAAGCCAATTAAGGCCGATGAAGGCGGTAAATTTTTAGATGTACTACTAACGCATTGTGCCATGCTCAGAAGTGCAATTAGTAAAGACTTTAGTTTGGCTGACCAAGAGCACGTAGCTATAAGTTGTGATGTTTATTTCAACATACCTCTGGTATCATCGGCGAGTGTTGGAGGCGAAACGATTTCCAGACTTCAGAAATATGGTAAGAATGGAATACGGACTATTTTTGAAAACAAAAAAGAATTGGGAGAATACTTACAGGGATTGGATCGTATACCTAGTATTATATTGCCGAACAAATTGGAATTGATGCAGAAGATCGGTGATGCAAAGAGTAAATTTGTTTACGAGTTAGTTGGTTAATTCTCTTATTCCTTCTTATATCCGATAGGTTTTCTTTTGCTTTGTGCAAGTTGCTTTTTATCTTTTTGCAGCAAGTAATTAATGGCCTCAAAAATGTCGGTAAATTGTTGGTTGTATTTAGTTTCCAGCTCCTGTAACTTTTGGGTTAACTCCGTATGTGATAAAGCATATTTTCTAAGAAAAACAAAGGCACGAACAATCTGTATATTGACTTCTATGGCCTTGGGGGTTCGCAACACACTGGCCAACATTGCAATGCCCTGTTCGGTAAATGCAAAAGGATTGTATTTACTGTGTTTTCCTCTACCTGTATTTTCTAAGGTCGCAAATTGCGTCCTTAAAGAGTTGTATTCTTCGTTTGTCAATTCAAACATAAAATCTGATGGAAAACGGTCTTTATTGCGCCGTACAGCTTCTTTAAGGCGTTTAGTTTCGGTTTCATAAAGTAAAGCCAGATCAAAATCTAAGAGTACTCTTTGTCCACGTATTTCATAAATCCTGTTTTGTATTGTCTGTAACTCCATTTTTAACGGATTTTTAGTTCCGACCATACCATGGGATGTTCACTGGCACTATGCAGTTCATTTTTGATGCTTTTTAGGATATTCCATTGAGGCCTTTTTTTAAACCAAATCCCTTTTCTTATCAATCCACTGGCCTTTACCGTTCTATACAATTTGCTGGAAAGCATCAAATAGTCGCTTTGCTTCAAGTTAACGCCCATTTTATAGGCTCCCAAACGATAATATTTTGAGTCTTTTCCCTTGTCCAAATCCACTTCAAAAGTGTGATGTTTTGAAATATCCTTTAAATCGGTTCCTAGGGTTAACGGCGCAAGAAGTTTACTGTAGGACGGGACATTTAGTGTGCCTACAACAGCGATCAATTCATTGGGACCATCTTTATCCTTATATACTTCTGCTATCTTTTTGGATTGAACTTCAATTTTGCTTTTAGCATCCTTATGGTGTTCTAAGTTATCCAAAAAGCACGTTGACAGTATGCTTACGATTTTACCATTGGGGGTACTGATTTTATATTCCTGTAGGTCCATATCAAAAATGGGATTGCCATTTTCATCAAAATCATTGACATGGGATTTCATTGCAAGTACTTCATAACCGGATTTGGTCAACAACCCGATACCTCTACCGTACAGGTCATTGGTCTCCAAATACAGGATATGGGTATAGGTGTCAGATAAAAAACTCTTGTTAAATTCCAGTAGCGATGACCTGTCCTCGACCTCCAATAAGATCAGTATATCTGGTGAAACTTCCTCAACGACCTTCGCTTTGTTTACTATGGCCACTTCATTTATCGGGGTTGAGTTTAATCTGACCCACCCGTTCCAATTGGTTAAAGGGCTTGCTTTATTGGCTTCTGAGGCTGCATCCTTTTTTAGGAATAGTTGTCCGGCTTTATGTACCATGGTGAGGTAAGGACCGTTCTGGGCATCTTCAAAACCCAAAAGTTTTGATAGTGTTCTGAGTCTATTGAATTCCTTATTGGTGCGCATCCCCATGACCATAAGCCGTTCAAATTCTTCAATCCAAAGTTCCCGATTTTCTTCACGGTATTTTTTTATTAGCGCTCTGTCCCTATGGAAGATATTCTGGATGTTATAGGTTGCAATGATCATAGCTGTTTCTTTAGAAAGAAATTCTTGTTGTTTTTAAGAATCTCATCGATTTCTTCTTCATCGTAGTAAATAATACCTCCCAATTTTGAGAAAGGGATGGTTTCATTAATGCGAAAGTTTTGCAATGTTCCAGGGCTGATGCCCAATTTCTTCATTACGATATTTGATTTTATCCATTTGTCAATGGTGACCCTTTCATAGTTTGTCAAGAGTTCCTTAATATCTGAGATAAGTTCTTCCTTAAACTCCTGCAGGTCATCTGCGGTAATAATATTTGCTGGCATATCCTTAGTTTTAATATTATACAGCAAATATGAGTCGATGATGAAAAATAAATTCACAAGGTTTCCCTAGGTAAGGGGAAATTTTAACAACCTCTTTAAGAGGGAATAACACCTTTTTATTCGTCTCCTTTTTCCAAATCAAAGAGCAAACTGGTGGTCAAATCATCCAAGAATTTTGTACGGCTTTTTTTCCGTATTCGAATCTCCCCGTAGTTTCGGTAAGGATCGCCGCTCTTAAAGCGAAACGCCTGTTCAAGCGTTTTAATAATTTCGCGAATACTTACTTTACCGTCATTTACGGCACGACTACTTTTTAGTGCATAGGCCAATTCCGTCATGTCGGTCTTGCTCGCCGTCCAATTGAGTTGGGTCAAGGGGATGAATGGATGTCCGTTGGGTCGATCAATATTTTTCAATCGATGGTCCAGATAAGTAATCAATCTTCGATTCGCACTTAGTTTTGCCAACAACAAATCATGTGAGGTACTGAAATCGGGATCTCGAAAGTAGTATCTCGCATGGGTGATATTGAATTCATTAAAGTATTCCCGGGTAAAATAATGGGTATCCAAATAGGTCTTTCCTTGGTCTATATATTGAATGAAATCAAGGTTTCGAGAAAAAAAATCATTTAACTTTTTCAACTTCCTTGTGGTGTATTTCCTTTTGGTTGAGCCATCCCCTTTGGGATAATGAATTTCAAAGGATTTGAGCTCAAAGAAATAGACCAGGTTCGACAGGGGTACCTGTTTGGTGTATTTGAAAAAAAGAATTTCTTTGGCGGGTGATTCAAATTTCTTTTTTGAGATAAATCTTTTTAGTTTGGTCAGCAGGTTTCTACAGAGCACAATGGACAGATCACTTTTTTTGACGACATCCTTTGTGATTGATTCAATTCTTGCTAATTCTTCCGAAAGTTCTTGAGATAGTAAATGTAGTTCCATAAGCTGACCTTTGAGCGTTAGTTACCATTGTAGGTCAAAGCGAATATTGAATTGGGGCTACGCTTTATTTAGAGGTCAGACCATATACCAAAATTAACCGCAATTATTGTGCCTTAATTCTTGTTAATAGTATAATCTAATTCAATTGAAGGAAAGTTGAAAGTGGTATTGAGCGTAGCACCAACTTCAGTGAGTTATCGTTCCATTTTTATTCGAAAATTCAGTTGCTTTAGATTTCCGCTTTGTATATCTTTGCCCCCAATTTAACGTAAGTTAGATCAAATAAAAAGTTACCTATTCGGTTACCTACAAAGTTGAAAAACTCATAAGGTATTGAATTTGAAGGGATAGCGTGGCAGGGTTTCCGTCCTGCCACCCCGACAAAGCCAGTTCAGTAATGAGCTGGCTTTTTTTGTCTTATTATTAAGATATGATGACTTAGAAGCGGTATGTCAAAACCTAACCTAATCGGAAATTATTCTTCAAAGTTGACCTTCAAGTAATTCAATTATTTCAAAAATCTTATCTTTTCGCCTTGAAATAATTCATTTTGCATAAAATACCGAAAGCGTATTTAAAGCGTTATGAATTTATAATCAATTTTAGTATCGAAATATATTTTAATTAAATGTGTTTAGATGTTTGAAATTAAGGTCTCAAATAATTACCTGATAAAGAAGTCAATATTTATGATAATGCGTTTATTTTTTACTTTGTTAGTGGTAACAATGGTTGCCTGTGGTTCAGATGATTCAACAGTTGATCCAAACATTGATACAAGCTTACCGAATCCAGAGCCGGAACCTGAGCCGGAGCCTGAACCTGAGCCGGAGCCTGAACCTGAGCCGGAGCCTGAGCCGGAGCCTGAACCAGAAGATAACCCTCCACCATCTGATAATTTTGATCTTTCAGAATGGAAAATTAGTATTCCTATTGATGAAGATGGTAACGGAAGAGCTGATGATATCAAAGAACAAGAGTTAAATGCTGGTTATCAAGACCCCACATACTTTTATTCCGCTGATGATGGGGGAATGGTCTTTAAGTGTTTTGTAGACGGATTTAAAACATCGACAAATACTTCCTATACACGAACAGAATTGAGAGAAATGTTGCGTGCCGGTAATACAGATATTAGTACACAAGGGGTCAATGGTAATAATTGGGTTTTTGGTAGCGCCCCAGCAAGTGATATCGCCGCTGCTGGTGGATATGATGGTGAATTAACGGCAACCCTTGCGGTGAACCATGTGACAACTACTGGTAGCAGTAGTCAGGTAGGAAGGGTGATCGTTGGTCAGATTCATGCGAATAGCGATGAACCAATTCGAATTTATTATCGAAAATTACCAAATAATGAATTAGGTTCAATATACTTTGCCCATGAGCTAAATGAAGGCGATGATACCTATTTTGAAATGATTGGCAGCAGATCAAGTTCTGCTTCAAATCCGTCTGACGGAATTGCCCTTGATGAGGTTTTTAGTTATAATATTAAAGTTATTGGCAATGATATGTGGGTTACCATTTCAAGAGATGGTAAAGATGATGTAGAACAGTATGTCGACATGAGTGCCAGTGGCTATGATCAAGGCGGTCAGTATATGTATTTCAAAGCCGGAGTCTATAATCAGAACAATACTGGCAATGCTGACGACTATACGCAAGCTACTTTCTATAGTTTATCTAAATCACATAGCAATTAAAATCGATTAAAAAAGCAGGATTTTATCATAAAAAAAGCCCTAGTTTTTAGGGCTTTTATTTTTTTTCCAAGTTTCAAAGTCTGATAAAACTTGGTCATCCGTAATAGGGTATAATCCAATTATTGTTTCCCCTTTAGCGACTCCTTCAAAAACAAATTCTTCATATAAAGTCATTTGAAGGCATTCATCAGCAACAGCATCGGCAATATTCGCAGGAATTACCATGACTCCATCATCATCTCCAACAATCATATCCCCAGGAAAAACCGCTACATCGCCACAAGCAATGGGTTCATTTATGGCAATAGCCTGATGTAAAGTCAAATTAGTGGGGGCAGAGGGGCGATTATGATAAGATGGCATCTCAAGCGCTGCAATTTCTCCGGAATCTCTAAAACCGCCATCAGTAACTAATCCGGCGACACCTCGTTTCATCAAACGCGTGGCTAAAATAGATCCTGCTGAAGCTGCTCGCGCATCTTTTCTACTATCAATTACTAACACGCCACCTGCAGGGCATTCTTCAACAGCAACCCTTTGTAAGTGTTTAGGGTCTTTAAAAACCGAAATCGGATTTAAATCTTCGCGTGCGGGTATATAACGTAAGGTATACGCAGGCCCAACCATAATGGGTTTGCCAGATTTTAAAGGCAATACATTTTGAATGAATTGGTTTTTTAAACCCTTTTTAAAAAGACAAGTCGCAATAGTAGCTGTACTAACTTTTTTAAGTTTTTCGATGGTTGATTGTTTGCTCATAGCTAATGGTCAATTTATTTTATTCTGCTCGCTGCCAAGCTTCCTTTAAAAAATTCAAGTCTTTCTTCATTTTAGAAAAAACTTCTTTCTGGCTTATGGTAATTTTTGAAGCACCATGTTCAGCGCCTCCTAAATCATATTCGAGGTGCAGTGAAACAGGTACATTAATGTTATATTTTTTTAATAATGAAAAGTAGCGGTCAAAATCAACCATACCTTCCCCCAATGGTGTGTTAATGGGTTTCCATTTTCCATCAATCAATCCCCATTTAAAATCTTTGATGACAATGGTTTTGATGTATTCTTTTATTCTTTGTAGTCCTAATTCCCAACTACTTCCACCTTCAACCACGGCATGCCTTATATCATATTGGCAACCCATATGTTCATTATTTGTTCGAGAAAGAATAGGAGGCAAGTCCCATATAGGCGCGCCCACATGTTTGCCAGCATGATTTTGATAACAACCAATTAATCCTAATTCATTATTTAGAGCTTCGAGCTTTTTAGCTTGTTGACCAAAAAGCTGCTGACTTTCAACTATAGATTTATCTTCAGTGTATTTCAACCATCCGGTACGGTAATATTTAATGCCTGCACGACTAGCTGTTGTTAAAACTGTTTTGTTTTCATCATTGTTAGCATCCCAAACATTGGTGGTCATCATGTTAGGTTGTAAGCCAAATTTTTTCATGGCCTCAATTGCTTTGGGCAATTCGTCGCTCACGCGATGGGGTAGTACGTGGCCTTTAGGTCTTACGGTTAAATCTAAACCATGAAAACCCATTTCGGCTGCGGCTTCAGACATACCGTTGTAATCAAGAAACTGTAAGTGCTTTGAGAATAGACTAACATGAATATTATTTTGATCTGCCATATTTTGATGAAATAGGGTGTTTTGAAATCCGATTAACGGTAGACTTCCTATCGCCGCGGAAGACAACTTGGTAAATTTTCTTCTAGATATTCCTTTTTTAGATATATTCATTAGTACTAATGAAAGCTGATTTATTTGCAGAATTAGCGTTAAAAACTTGTGAGTCTTACAAATATATCTATTTTTGGTAAACCAAATTGGTTAACCAATTTACAAAATGTAGATTGTGGTTCTTATATTAACACCTCATAAGCTTTAAATGAAGCACATATCTTATAAAAAATGAAGAATTCAATACCTATTATCGCTTTATTTTTTTTGCTACTGTCTTGTGGTACAAAATCAAATTTAAATGTTGTCAAGGTAACTAACTCCAAAGAACTAACAACCGCTATTGATAGTGCTAAGGCTGGGGATCAAATTGTGCTAGCAAATGGTATTTGGAATGATGTGCAAATAAAATTTAGAGGAAAAGGTACGGAAGATAAACCGATTACCTTAAGAGCAGAAACCGCGGGTAAAGTTTCTATTGAAGGGCAGTCGTATTTGAAATTCGGAGGGGAATATTTACAGGTAGAAGGCTTACATTTTAAAAACGGATACTCGCCTTCAAATGCGGTCATTGATTTTAAAATAGGTCATAAAGATGCGCCAGATGAGATATCTAATAATTGTAAAGTGACCAATTGTGTCATAGAAGATTTTAATAAGCCTAAACGTGATAATAGCGATTTATGGGTGCAGTTTTGGGGGCGACATAACGAGCTAAGTAATTCGTATATCGCAGGAAAAACAAACAGAGGACCAACGGTTCGTGTAAGTATTGCAGGTATTGAAAGTATCAATAATTACCATCAAATTGTAAATAATCACTTTGGGCCAAGACCTGTGAAAGGTGGCCCTAGTGGAGAAACTATTCAGTTAGGTGATAGTTATACCTCTATGTCTCCTAGCCATACCTTGGTGGCTAATAATTTGTTTGAAGAATGTAACGGAGAAGTAGAGGTCATTTCAAGTAAGACCAATTTCAATGTGTTTAAAAACAATGTGTTTTATAAAAGCGAAGGGTCTTTAGTAACCCGACATGGTAACTATGTTACGGTTGATGGAAATTACTTTATCGGAGATGGTGTAAATGAAAACTACGGAGGCATTAGAATCATCAATACTGGTCATTGGGTGGTCAATAATTATTTCTACGGATTAAAAGGGAGGAGTTTTAGAAGTCCGCTAGCAGTGATGAACGGAATTCCGAAATCGCCATTAAACCGTTACAATCAAGTTACCGATGTTGTGGTGGCCTACAATACGTACGTCAACTGTGCTTCGCCATGGCAATTCGGAGTTGGGCAAAATTTGGCGCAATCTGATGTGTTGCCAAAATCCGAAATTCGTTCGGCAAGAGCGATTAGAACTACCGTAGCCAATAATATTATTTATAATGAAAAAGGATTAGAAAATGTTGTTGTTGAAAACGATAAAGCTGATGGCGTAATGTTTAAAAATAACATCATCAATAATCAAGGATTACCTTTTAATAATTTCAATGAGGGAATAGTTGAAGCACCATTAGAGCTTAGACCATTAACAGATAACATATTTATTCCTGTTGGCATACCTGATGATTTTGAAGCTTTTAACGGATTCGATTTCGATACCGTCGAGACTGATTTACTAGGTGTTTCTAGAAAAGATGACAAGAGTATTGGTGCGATTACCGGCAAAAATGTTACTAAGCCAAATATCTTAGACAAATCAAAATATGGTGCTTCTTGGTATTCTAATGTAGTGGAAGCTAGAGAGCCTATAACCCACAAGGTATCTGAAGTAGAGGACTTACAAACAAAAATAAACGAAGCGAGTAGTGGAGACATAATTGCATTGTCCGAAGGCACATATATCGTTAATGAATCTTTGGTAATTAATAAATCGATTACCATTCAATCTGAAGGAAAAGTAAAAGTGGTTTATGCCGGTGCAGCGAACACGCCATTGTTTTCCTTACAACCTTACGGGAAGCTTACTGCACATAATGTTGTTCTAAAAGGAAATAATTCAAATTACGCCTTTGCCAGTTTAAAAGAAAACATGTCAAATCACTTTGGATTATCTGTTTCAGAATGTGAAATAAGCAATTTTAATTATGTGTTAAAGGCGTATAAAGAATCATTTGCTGAACGAGTGACATTTGAAAATACTTCTATTTCTGACTGTGAAAACGGAATAGAATTATCCGAAGAAAAAAATGACAAAGGCGATTACAACACTGAATATTTAACCATTAACAACTGTAATTTCGACAACGTTAAACAAAACGTTGTCGATTATTACAGAGGCGGTTATGATGAGTCTACCATTGGTGGCAATCTTTTAGTAAGTAATAGTACGTTTACGAATTGTGGGGCGAAAGAGAAAAACAGAAGACTGCTGAATCATAACGGAATTATAAATGTGAATATCACTAAAAATACATTCAAGAACAATCCAGTACAGTTTGTATCTATCCTATGGGGAGCAAAAAATAATATGGAATCTGAAAATACTTTGAGTAATTCAGGGCAACTAAAAACGGAAGAGAATTTAGTGATGACGTTGATGTATTAGTATGTGGTCTCTTCGAGCGCCCGCCTGAATGACAAAGTCGGGCAGGCAGACGAGAAGTTTTAGTCGGTAAGAAAGAAAAGGAAATAAGGTCTCGACTCCGCTCGACCGGACAGAGTTGAGAAAATTAGTGAAGAATTAATCAAACCATAAAATGAAAAAATCAGTATTTACTTTAGTTTTTCTTTTAGCGCTGGTGGCTTGTAAAAACAACACAAAAGCTACGGCAGAATCAAATGATAAGGAGAATACTGAAATTAAATACCCGAGTGATGTGATTTCGTTTATGGATGAATTTAAAATCCTTTTGGGCGATGGCACCCATAACGATTCATTAGTGGGCTACGCTAAAGATGATTTCTTTTATGTTGAAAATGATGGGTCGTCCGATTGGGTAGTTTATAAAACTCCTAATTCAGGTATTACCTCAAGAACATCAAGCAATACACGAACAGAGTTAGGGCAAAAAGCACATTGGATTCCTGAAGTTGGGGGTAAGTTAACTGGTACTCTGAAAGTGATGCACGTTTCTACAACCGGAGATGCTACTTGGGCTTCTTCCTTTTCAACAGTGATTGGTCAAATTCATAGCGATGAAGGTCATGAGAATGAACCTTTAAAAATCTACTACAAGAAATTTCCTGGGCATAAAAAAGGCTCTGTTTTTTGGAATTATGAAATCAATACCCAAGGCGATAATATTGGACGATTTGATTATTCTACGGCCGTTTGGGGATATAACTTTTCCGACGTTGGTGTTAGTGCAAATGAATATCCTGCAGAACCAGAAGATGGTATTACACTAGACGAAGAATTCAGTTACGAAGTCAATGTTTATGAAGGTGTGATGTATCTCACTTTTACCAGTGAAGGTCATGAAACAAAACACTTTGTGAAAAGTTTGATACGGTCAGAATTCGCCAAAAGAGAAGACATTCCTGAACAAGTTCTCAAGGTATACGCCAATAGAGAAAAAGGAGGTGGTGTTGAAAGAGAAATCGCTTATGCTGGCGAAAAAAACTATTTCAAACAAGGTTGTTACAATCAGGCAAATGCAAAGTCGACCAATTCAAAAGTTTATGGAGGTGATATCGCCAAACAATATGCCAATGGAAGTTATGCTGAAGTTTGGTTTAAAGAAGCTACAGTTGGAGCTGGGACCAAACCTACAGAATAGTATTAATTAAGAGGAAAAATGAAAATCACAATTTTGAAATTCGCAGTTCTTAGTGCCATTCTATTGGTCATTAGCAGTTGCAAGGAGAACACAAAGCAAGTTCAAAATGAAACCGTACAAAAGATTGCATACGCGAGTGATGTAATTCCTTTTTTTCAACATTGGAATTTAATCTTGGGCGATGGTTCAAATGCTGGGCAGGCAGTGGATTTTGAGAATAAAGATTTCTTTTATACCACACATGATGGTAAGAGTGATTGGGTTGTCTTTAAAACGCCCAATGGGGGCGATACGCATGGCACTTCAAATAACGCAAGAACCGAATTGGCACAGCTTAAAAAATGGTACCCAAAAATGGCCAATGATAAATTATCGGCTACACTCAAAGTTCAAAATGTGTCCGCTACAGGAGATGCTCGTGTGGCAGCTTCATACTCGGTAGTGATTGGTCAAATCCACAGCGCTGACGGACATGAAAATGAACCCCTTAAAATATTCTATAAGAAGTTTCCAGGGCATGAAAAAGGTTCTGTTTTTTGGCATTATGAAATTAATACAGCAGGTGCTGACAATTCTGGCCGATGGGATTTCTCTAATGCCGTTTGGGGTCATGATTTTTCTGTTGTGGGTACTGAGGAAAACACTTATCCTGAAGAACCAGAAAACGGTATTACTTTAGGAGAAGAATTTAGTTATGAGATTGTGGTAAAAGAAGGCGTTATGCACTTGAAATTTTCAAGCGACGGTCATGAAACAAAAACCTTCATTAAAAATTTAATCCAATCAGAATATGCGACAGCCAAGGATATGCCAGAGCAGGTTCGTAAATTGTTTGTGCCGATAGGCCAAGACGGAGTAGAGCGTGCTACAGCATATGCAGGCGAAGGTTTATTTTTTAAACTTGGTTCTTATAATCAAACTAACGGAAAATCGCCTGAAGAAAATAGAAATTGGTGTTCTGGAGCAGAAACCCATGGAGGCGATATTCAAAAGCAATACGCAGATGGAAATTATGCCGAAGTTTGGTTTAAATCAGGAAGTATTTCTATAAGTGATACCACAGTTTCTAATAAGGGCTATTTCCTTAAAAATGATTAAATCGTAAAAGTTGTAGATAATCGTATATTTGGTAAACCAAATTGGTTAACCAATTTAATATTGTAATAGCAGAGAATGAAAAAGAAGAGAACCTTTATTTTAATGTGCCTTATGTGTTTGGCGCTATTTATATCTTCTTCATTGCAAGCGCAAGAGCATCCTAAATTAATACTTACAAAGGCTGGCGTTGAAAAAATGAGAGATGAATTAGGCAAAGTGCCTTTGTTTGATGCTTCATTAGCTGAACTTAAAAAAGAGGTTGATGCAGAAATAGCCTTAGGTATTGATACGCCTGTTCCAAAAGATTATTCTGGTGGTTACACGCATACACGTCACAAAAAGAATTGGTTCGCACTTCAGAAAGCAGGGGTGTTATATCAAATTTTAGATGATGAAAAATATGCGATTTATGTTCGTGATATGCTGTTACAATATGCCGAGCTCTATCCTACCTTAGATGCCCACCCAAAAACCCGTTCGTATGCTAGAGGTAAATTATTTTGGCAATGTTTGAATGATTCAAACTGGTTGGTTTATGTGAGTCAGGCTTATGATTGTGTGTATGACTTTCTTACTAAAAAAGAACGCAAAAAATTAGAGAAGAAATTATTTAGACCTTTTGCCGATTGGATTTCTGTTGAGAACCCGCAATTCTACAACCGTGTACATAATCATAGTACATGGGGTAACGCCGCCGTAGGTATGATTGGTTTGGTTATGGATGATGATGAACTTGTAGAGAGAGCTTTGTACGGACTAAAAAATGCTCCGGTAAATACAGGAGAAAAAGATAATGATGGGGGTTTCATTTATTCAGATGATGGTAAAGCAGGGTTTTTAGCTAACCTAGATGAACCTTTTTCGCCTGATGGCTATTATACAGAAGGTCCGTATTACCAGCGTTATGCGATGTATCCTTTTTTAATTTTTGCTGAAGGATTAGAAAATGTAAAACCAGATTTGAAAATTTTAGAATATAAAGAAGGTGTTTTACTCAAAGCGGTTCATGCCTTATTGAATTTATCAGATGCAGACGGAGAATTTTTTCCGCTTAATGACGGACAAAAAGGAATGTCAATTTATACTTCTTCTTTAGTTAGTGCTGTAGATATTGCTTATCACTACGGAGGAAATAATCCGCAGTTATTAAGTATCGCTCAAGAACAAGGTAAGGTGCTTTTGGATGATTCAGGTTTGGCAGTTGCTATGGGTCTTAGAGACGGTAAAGCAACACCTTTTGAAAAAAAGTCAATTAATTTGTCTGATGGCCCAAAAGGAAAACAGGGCGGTGTCGGAATATTGCGTTACGGAAATGAAGATTTAACATTGGTTTTTAAATATGCCGCCCAAGGTCTAAGCCACGGGCATTATGATAAACTATCGTATTCCTTTTTTGAAAGAGGCGATGAGGTATTGCAAGATTATGGTTTGTCTCGTTTTGTGAATATTGAGCAAAAAGGAGGCGGTAATTATCTCAAACAAAACAAAACTTGGGCAAAACAAACCATTGCACACAATACCTTGGTGCAGAATGAGACTTCCCATTTTAAAGGCAAGTATGAAACGGGTAGTAGGCATCATTCTGAGTTATACTTTTTTGATGCCTCGCAGAGTGAGGTGCAGGTGGTAAGTGCAAAAGAACGTAATGCATATCCTGGTACCGAAATGCATCGTACTATGGCATTAATAAAAGAAGATGCTTTTGAAAAACCCTTGTTGTTAGATATTTTAAAAGTAACATCCAACAGTTCGAATCAATATGACTTACCTTTTTATTTTATGGGACAAGTGATTCAAACCAGTTTTGATTATGAAGCCCCTAAAGAACTTCATCCTTTAGGAAAAAAACACGGCTACCAACATTTATGGACGGAAGGCTTAGGAAATGCCAATGAAGAAAACTCTAAGTTTAGCTGGATTAATGAGCGTCGATTTTATACGCTTACGACAACTACAACTGCTGCCGATGAAATGCATTTTGTGCGAATTGGGGCGAACGACCCAGAATTTAACCTAAGACGTGATGCCGGATTAATACTGCGAAGAAAAGATACCCAGCATACCACTTTTGTATCGTTAATAGAAGCACATGGTAGTTATAGTCCCGTTTCGGAGTTTGCTGTTAATTCAAAAAGTAGCATTGCAGCTGTCGAAAAAGTACATGATGATGAAGACTATACAGCGGTCACTATAGAAACTAGTAATGGTGGTATGCACTTATTTATTCTTTCAAATAAAGATGCAAACAATACAAGCAAACATAAATTACAAATAAACGGAAATGACTATTCATGGTCAGGACCTTATTATTTCAAATAAAAATTAAAAAGTATGAAACGATTTAGTGAAAAATATGTCATCACAAAAGATATGCAATGGGAAGAACTTGGAGGAGGAGTTTCAAGAAAGTTCTTAGGGTACGATAACCAAATCATGATGGTTAAGGTAAAATTTGATAAGGGTGCTTTAGGTGCACCGCATCAGCATTTTCATACTCAAGCCACCTATTGTGTTTCAGGAAAATTTGAATTTGAAATTGATGGCGCAAAGCAAATTGTAGAAGCAGGTGACGGGGTGTACATAGAACCTAACCTAATGCATAGTGCAGTTTGTTTAGAGGAAGGAATGCTTATCGACACCTTTAGTCCCGTTCGGGAGGACTTCTTGAGTGGAGATGCTGTTTCTTATTTTGGAGATAAGGATTAATGTGAATTAAATGTAAGACCAACATGAACAACAAACTAGCTGGGAAAAATATTTTAATTACCGCAGGTGCCCAAGGTATAGGCGAGGCTATTACGCGTCATTTCATAGATAATGGTGCTCATGTGGCCATACATTACTTTTCAAGTGCTGATAGGGCCAATGAATTAACCGAATATGGAAAAAGTAAAGGGGTAAATGCTGTAGCGATTAGCAGCGACTTAACTAAAGAAGTTGATGCGAGTGCTCTAGTTGAGAACGCTGTGGAAGTTCTTGGCGGGCTTGATATCTTGATTAATAATGCGGGTTCGTTGGTCGCAAGAAATTTACTTAGCGAGATGAAAACGGACTTTTGGCATAAAGTAATGGACATTAATTTAACATCAATGATGTACGTTACCAGAGCAGCTGGTCCGCATTTGGCAAAAAATGACAATAGTAGTATTGTGAATTTGGCTTCACTGGCTGGACGTAAAGGCGGTCATCCAGGATCCTTGGCCTATGCAACAAGCAAAGGTGCAATACTAACATTCACAAGAGCCCTAGCCACCGAATATGGTGTTCAAGGAACCCGTGTGAATGCCGTTGCACCAGGTCTTATTTTGGGTACAGCCTTTCACAATACACATACTACAAAAGAATCTGCAGCGAAAACTGTTGAAGGAATTCCCATTCAAAGAGCTGGTAATGCTGATGATGTAGCCAGAGCCGTTTTGTATTTAGCCTCTGAATTTGATGGTTTTATTACTGGTGCTACACTCGATATTAATGGAGGAGTTTACAATATGTAACTTCGGCATTTTATCAATATCTGTAATTCTTTATTAGAGTCAGTTTATAAACTTTTGAAATACAGATACTTATAGCTATTTCAAAGTTAAACTACAAAAATTCAATTAAATTTTTTTTTAACATTCTAATAACATATATTTGGTAATCTCAATTGGTTTACCAATTTGGTTAACCAAAAAAACAAACAATTCGATATGATAAACTGTAAAGCTTAAAAAGGATAGGTGTAGACCTATTCTTTTAGATAAGACTACTTCTTATGAAATGAAGTAAAGATTTGACAACAACACATTACAGGCAAATTTGAAGAATTCATCAGTAATGAAATTCGAAATAGAAATTTGCCGAAATAATGTGATTAACTAAACTCATTAGTCGCATTCCATAATTAATTATGGGTAAAGCAATCTAAACTTTTCAAATTAACCAAATGAAAATGAAATTAAAAATCAAACTAGTAGTAATTGCGATATTGCTCATAAATATCCAATTATTTGCCCAGGATACTTACAGTATTTCTGGAACTGTGAAAGATGTAAACAATGTTCCTATTCCCGGAGCGAATATTATTGTTTTAAATACACAACGTGGAACCCAATCAGATTTTGATGGAAATTTCTCCCTTAATGTTTCTAATGGAGAGGTGCTTCAATTTTCTTATATTGGGTATGGCACCCAAACTTTAATAGTCGATGGTCAATCTACTATTAGTATTGTACTGCAAGAAGATGCTAGTCAGCTAGATGAGGTTGTGGTAGTAGGGTACGGTACACAGAAAAAATCAACGGTTACAGGTTCAATATCTAAAGTGACCAATGAAACACTTGATCAAATTGCAGTACCTCGGGTAGATGATGCACTAATTGGCCAAGTGTCTGGTGTAAATATTCAAGCCACTAACGCTGAGGCTGGTGGGGCTCCTACTATTACCATTAGAGGTGTTGGTTCTATTGCTGCTGATTCGGGTCCTGCACTAGTAGTCGATGGTATTGTTGTAAGTTCTGAATTTCTCGGAAATATTGACATGAATGATGTTGAGTCTTTTGAAGTTCTAAAAGATGCTGCATCTGCCGCGATTTATGGTAGTGAAGGTGCGAATGGTGTAATACTTATTACTACGAAGAGTGGTAAAGCTGGTAAAACTAAATTCAGTTATCAAACGTATACTGGAAATAAACAAGCGCATGGTAGTGATGATTATAGAAAGAATATTGATGAGTGGTTTAAGCTTGAACAATCAGTTTCTGGTACACTTTCAGAAGAATCACAATACATTCAACTTTTAGTTGAAACGACTGGTGTAAATAGAGATTGGCAAGATGTATTTTTTGATGGGGGTAATGTAATTAGTCATTCTCTTGCGGCAAGAGGAGGTTCGGAAAACACAAAATTTAGTACGTCATTGCGTTATGTTCATGATGAAGGTGTTGTAATTACCGATGATTACAAATTATACACTGCAAATTTGAAGGTAAACTCTAAGATTGGTGATAAATTAAGATTCGGTGTAAGTGCAACACCTTCTTATACAAACCAGAGACGTTTACCAACTTCGATTCACAACCCTACGCGTCAATCGCCTTGGTTACCAATATATCATACTGAAGAGTCATTACAATTTATTGACCGTCAAACAGGTGGTGGTAGATATGCAGATATTGGTGTAGGAGATTATTTTCATGAGAATCATTTAGTAAGCTTAGACCTTAATGGCGATGGGAGCTCAAGTAGACCTCGTACTTCAGGTGATTCAAATCCCTACCAACAATATGTTGAGAGAGAACATTATGACTTTAATACAAAGTTATATGGTTCTACTTTTTTAAGCTATGAAATTATAGACGGACTTACAGCAAAAACTTCTTTAGGAGTTACTTTAGAGCAAAGAAAAAGAACAAGATGGGATGGAACAAATTATCACGCATCTGGTGCAAGCCGTTCTGCCTATAGTGTTCAAAATAGATATCGCACCCGTTTGATTAATGATAACACCTTAAATTATACTAAGGATATAGGTGATCATAATATTAATTTATTAGGTGGTGTTACTATACAGAAAAGAAGAGCTGAATGGAGTCAAATTAACACCAGTGGTTTTACAAATGATCGTCTCAAGAATGTTAACGGGGGTGATCCTGCCAATACTACGGTAGTAGAGTTTAATACAAATCGAACTAAATTAGGTGCATTCGTAAGACTAAACTATTCATACCAAGATAAGTACTTATTTAACGCATCTTTCAGACGTGATGGTAGTTCTGTTTTTGGTGTTGACTCAAAGTGGGGTAATTTTCCTGCCGTTTCTGTAGGTTGGAATGCTGCTAAAGAGAATTTTTTGGTAGATAGTGATGTCGTTAGTAATTTAAAATTTAGAGCAAGTTATGGTCTTACAGGATCTGAGAATTTTAATGTAGGTGATGCTATTGTTAATGCATGGCCTTATCTAGCACTAACGCAAAACACCAATGCAGGTGGTGTTCAAGGTGTATCGCCATTAAACATAGCAAACCCGGATTTGCAATGGGAAGCTTCTGAAGAATTAACAGTAGGTTTAGATTACGGATTTTTAAATAATAGAATTACTGGATCTATTGATTTTTATCGAAGAAATAGTGATGAACTACTTCTTAACAATCCAGTATCTTACCTAACTGGTTTTAATCAAGGAATTGTAAACTTAGGTGAAGTTCAAAATAAAGGATGGGAACTTGAACTAAGAACTAAGAACATTTCTAATGAAGATTTTAGATGGAATTCTACATTAATTGCTTCTACAAATCAAAATGAGCTACTGAGTTTTGGTGATTCAAACAATGCTCTTATTTCTGATACATATGGAAGAAATTCACAATGGATTAACAGAATTGGAGAGCCAATATCGTCATTCTGGGGATTTGTTGTTGATGAAGATAAATTTGATGAAACTTCATTTAGAACAACCTATGTCGATAGACCTTGGAACCGTATTAACGGAGAATCTAGAGCAACTATTGTAAAAGATTTAAATGGTGATGGATTAATTACTGAAGAGGATAAAACTATTTTAGGTGATCCATATCCAGACTTAGTATATAGTTTCACTAACGAATTTAAATATAGAGATTTTGATTTATCATTCATGATTCAAGGAAGCCTGGGTGCTCAAGTGAATAATATTGGTGATGAATACTTCTTTAACTGGTTTGGTAATACAACCAGAGGTACAGGTGCAGTAGAGGCTGTTGCTGACGGCTTAGTACCAGATGTATCTTTTATTCAAAGAAAAGTGGTCACTAGCGATGTTATTGCAAGTGCAGATTATTTTTCATTGAGAAATATAAATCTGGGTTATAATTTTAATGATAATGTAACCTCGCGAATAGGTTTAGATGGTTTGAGAGTATATGCTACTGGTCAGAATTTGATATATATTACCGCTGATGATTATCATGGTTTTAACCCAGAGCATGACGATAATGGTAATGTCAGAGCATTTGGTTCACAAAGAGCTGGTACGCCATTGTATAAAACCTTTACACTTGGTTTAAATATTGAGTTTTAATTAAAAAAAGAACAAATTATGAAACATATAAAATATTTAGTTTTTGCTGTTACAGTATCAATATTTATCTCATGTGATACTGAAGAGTTTTTGAATCCTTTACCTGATTCTAGGGTAGCGGTAGACGGCTTTTTCCAAACTGATGCTGATGTTTTGGCTGGGGTTATAGGAGTTTATGATGCGCTTCAAGGCGTTAATGACGCGACTGATTCAAATGAGAGTCGAACAAATAGAGGGGTGCAATTTGAGCATCTTCTAACTGAGCATAGAACTGATAATACTAGAAATGCGACAACAGAAGGTTCAAAAGCTGATTTTCATAGATACCTTGTCAATGCAAATAATGTAGAATCTGAAGATTATTATGCTTCTATGTACGAAGTGATTTTTAGAGCAAACAATATCTTAAATTTTATTGATATTGCTGACCCTAGTAATCAAGCTAGGTACACTGCAGAGGCCAAATTTTTGCGTGCTTATGCGTATTTTAAGTTAGTACGTTTGTTTAGTGATGTTCCTTTAGTAACAGAAGTTGTATCTCCTGCAGACAAAGAAACTCCTTTTATAAGAACTTCTGAGGCTGAGATTTATGCTCAAATTATAGCTGATTTGCAAGAAGCAGTTGGTGCTCTAGATAATGGGCCTAAAGGAAGAGCTTCAAAAGCGGCTGCTCAAGGTATTTTAGCGAAAGTATACTTATCGCAAGCTACTCCAAACTATTCTGGAGCACAACAGCTATGTGAAGATATTATTAATAGCGGACAGTTTAGCTTACAAAGTAATTACTCAGATGTGTTTTACAATGAATTAAATGATGAAATCATTTTTGCTATTGAATATGAATCAGGTAATCCATTAGAGAGTCAAGGTTTCTCGGCAGAATTTACTTCTGCAATTCGAGCAGGTGCTGAAGATGGTCAAAATATTGTTAATGATAACCTTATTGCCGATTTTACTGCTGCCGGTGGTAATAGAACTGAAGTTTCATATGTGACTATTAGTGGTTCGAATGAGGTAGCTAAATTTTTTCCTGACGGATTTGACAGTACAGCTGACCCGGCTTACGGTCCTAATGCTCGTGATGCAGGTAATGATTATATTGCTTTGCGTTATGCAGATGTACTTTTAATGCATGTTGAAGCAGCTATGGCTGGGGGCAATTCAGTGAGTACAGCTGGTCCTTTAAGTTCTTTTCAAGCAGTTAGAGATCGTGCTGGTTTAATTACGCCGGTAGCCGTTGTGACTAAAGATGATTTACTACTTGAAAGAAGAGTAGAATTAGCCTTTGAAAATCAACGCTGGTTTGATTTACTACGATTTGGTGTTGCTGAATCTGTTTTAAGTGCACATGCTACTGAAATGAGCTATGTATTTGATGCTAGAAAATTGCTATTGCCAATTCCGGCAAGTGAGATAAATTTAAGTGGTGGTCTTTTGACGCAAAACCCTGGATATTAATTTTAAAAATATTTAAACAAGTATACTATGAAAAATAATGTAAATATTTTCAAATCTAGCCTTTTGCTTATAGCATTTGTGACCTTATTTGGTTGTGTTGGTTCTGATGCTTTTAGAGATGAGCTTCCAGATGCTGGATCAAAAGAAGATACAGTATTTCCAAGTGCAAATTTTGATTATACCGCATCGCAAGATGATTTCAAGGTCATAAATTTTACTGATCTTTCTTCGGAAGCTAATAATTATGCATGGGATTTTGGTGGGGGAGCTACCTCAACAGAGCGTGATCCAGTACATACATTTTCTGGTGAGGGTACATTTCCTGTGACCCTAGTTGCTAGCGATGCTAATGGTGAATCTGATACTGTTACACTTGATGTAATAGTGGTAGATGAATTGGTTGCGGCTTTTCAATGTCCTGACTTTTTATGTGATCCAAGAACACCATGGGGTGGGGGTAGAGGTACCAGCACATTCTCAGGTAGTAGCTCACCAACACCACCAGAAGGTAATGGTGCGGCTAAAATTAGTAGCTCATCACAATTTTTAGATCAAACTATTCGCGTGGTTGCGGGTGCAACTTATGAAGTTACGTTTTGGTATGTAAGTAAAACTACAGGTTCTTCTGCAGGAGCACTCCTAATTGAAGATGGTGATACGGGAGATGATTTTTTGAATGAGCCTATTCCTTTAACTACTCAATCTACTCAATATATAGAATATTCAGTAAGATTTACAACAGGGGCAGCTACAGAAAACATGAGATTCAATATTGAATACGCAGGTACAGAATGTAGATATTCTAAGATTAGTATTGATAGAATTTAATACAGCATTTAATGAACTATGTCTATGGTAACTGTTATGATGATGAAAGTTATGGAATGGCTGATTTCAGTAAAGTGAAACAAACAATAAAATAAAATAATTATTATGAATCTATTTAAAAATGCAATGAGAGCCTTGTTATTAATGGCCCTCGTAATTTCATGTGAAGATGAGGGCTTTGTACCCATTGCTCCACAACCATCTTCGGGTGGCACAACAACGCCAGTATTTTCAAGTTTTTCTACTTCAACAGGTGGTGATGGTACTATTGTTTCGGTGACGCCAATTACGGTTGGAGTGGAGTCTTATACTGTTGATTTTGGAGATGGGAGCACGGCTATCACTGTTGCACAAGGAGAGACCGCTTCTCATGACTATTCAAATGTAGATGCGTCTACGGATTATACCATTACTGTAAATGCAGCAGGTGTGACAAAAACAACAGATATAACGGTAAACCATATAGTCCAATCTGTCGGTACTGCGCCTTCAACACCATCAGGAAAAAGAAATAATTTGTTAAATATTTTTACCGATGCTAGTTCTGTTGGTTCAGCTGGGTCTGGTGGTAAAGTGGTGACTTTAGACTCTGGTAACAATCTACTTGAATTTTCAAGATTACATAGCAATTCAGGGGTTCTAGAATTAAGTGATGAAATTGTTTTAGCTAATGCTTTTGCTAGTGGAGTTGGCTCTTCTGATATTCATTTTGATATACATTCTAATTTTGATGAAGGAATTGATAAGATAAAAATAACCCTAGTTGATGCTACCAACGAAACAAATCATACAATTGATGATTTAGATTTAACTGATGGTGAATGGACTAGCTTTGATTTTAACTTAGGCACAGATTTCTCTTCGCCAGTTGTTCAGTTTAGTGAGATTATTTTTGAAGTAGCCTCTGCTGGTACGGTAAAAGATCATGGAACCATAACGGTTGATAATATTTACATGTCAAGAACGACAGGTTCAACCATTTTAAATGGTGATTTTGAAGATGGTCAAGATTTTTGGAAATGGTCAACATTTACAGATGGTACAACCAATCCTTTCGGTTCAAGTTCTGATGGATCTGACTTCGATATTGAAGGAAACGATACTGGTGGTAAAACACGAGGAGCAAAATGGTCTTCAAGCCAATCAGCTGGCGAATTTAGATCTGCCAGCTCAAGATTTGCATACCAAGAATTAGTTTTGACTCCTGGAGCCGATTACATTTTAGAGTACCAATATGCTATTAAAGATGATAGTGGTACTGATCCTATTGGTGGTAGACGAGTTGTAGGATTAATTCTTGATTCATGGTATGATGATGGGGCAGATGCTGCCGACAACCTTGGAAACAATTTAGGATTTAATGAAGGTTTTGTAGCTGAAGGTAAATTTTCTGACACAACAGATGACTTCGGTACATTGGTTCAGATTCCGTTTACTGCAAATTCATCTGGTGAAGTTGCTGTTATGTTTTATGCGGTTTCTCCTAAAGATGCTTATATCGATAATGTAAAAGTCATTGCACAGTAAACCAACCAAATATTTCCGAAAAGAAATAGTATTAAGTTTTTTAGTAGTAGTATTTCTTTCTGTTAGCGCTACTGGTCAAAGTAATTCAAGTAGCGCTGCAGATTCGGATGTAAAGGTTCGTAAATCTAAAAAAAGAAAGAAAAAGGTCAAACTTCCGAAAATTGATTTGAGCAATTGGAAGGTGACCATCCCAGAAGGTAAAGGTAAAGGTGGTGCAATTAGTGTTTCCCCTCCTGACATTTTAGATTATGGAAATAATCAAACTTTACGGCCTTTTATGTATAATGATTCAGTTTCTGGGGCAATAATTTTCCATGCTTACCCAACCGATGCTACAACGGCGAATACGAAGTATTCAAGATCTGAACTTAGAGAGCAAATGCAACCCGGAAACGATAAGGTTAATTGGACTTTTTCAGAAGGCGCATACTTACAGTTTAAAATGGCAATGGGTGAAGTTTCCAGAGCAGCGAATGGAAAATATCACAGGGTTATTATTGCTCAAATCCATGGTCGATTGACAAATAAGCAACGTGAATTAATAGGTCAAAAAGATAATAATGCTCCTCCAATTCTTAAAATTTACTGGCAAGATGGTAAAATTAGAGTAAAAACAAAGGTGTTAAAATATGCTGGTGTTGATCAAAAAGGGATTTTATTTAAAGAAGCGTGGACAGATGATAAAGGTCAATATTTTGAACAAGAAGTGGGTTTTAGAAAATTCACCATTGTGGTTAAAGTTAGTGATGGTAAAATGGTAGTTTCCCTAAATAAAAGTGAGTTTTTTGTTTATGATAGTGCCAGTATAAAACGTTGGGGCATATTTGAAAATTATTTTAAAGTTGGTAATTATTTTCAATCGAGAGATGAGGGGTCTTTTGCCAAGGTAAAACTCTATGAGCTTAGTGTTGAACATTAACACATATACTTGTTATATGATAACTAATAAGTATTGCATGTAACTCTATTGATTTTGAGCTAGTTTTTAATATTTAGCTGTATGTATAGGTGATAAAGATGCTATAAAGACTTTTTGAAAATTTAATAATAATTATAATTTAACCTCTGCTGCCTCAAACTTTTTGTTCCGAGTAGTTTTTGTTTTATTTTAACCAAACAATACGATCTGCAAGTTTAAATCGATATTAATTTATGAAGATTGAAATATTAACACGACCTGAAAATCAAGAAATTCAAAATAACATCATCTCTAAAATTAGGGACTTGATGAATTATAAGAATCTTGAACCAGGTGACAAACTGCCTTCTGAACGAATGCTTTCTGAGAAATTTGGTGTTAGTAGAAGTAATTTGAGAGAGGCCATTCAAAAACTAGAATTTTATGGTTTATTGGTATCCAAGCCTCAAAGTGGAACTTTTGTTGCGGATATTGGTCAGGTAGCTATGAATGGTATGATAGAAGATATTTTGAGATTAGAGGAACCAGATTTCAAGTCATTAGTTGAGACTAGGATTTTACTTGAATTAAAGACTGTACGATTAGCTGCTCTTAGAAGAACAGAAGAAGATTTGATACAATTGAAGAAAGCTCTAGAGGCTTATAATATAAAAGTTGAAAATGGAAAGGATGCGGTACAAGAAGATTTGCTTTTTCACTTAGCAATTGCAAAGGCTAGTGGTAACAGTACGATGAATACTTTTATGTTAATTATAACTCCTGAAATTATAACAAAATTTGAGGAACATCATGTTTGCGACAAAGGTTTAGCAATATTAGGAATAGAAGAACATCAAAATATATATGATGCGATAAAAGACCGAGATCCAAAATTGGCGAAAGCAAAAATGAAGAAACACTTTAGGTCGCTATATCAATATTGTTATAATATAGATTAGAATACACCGATTATGAAATTGTAAGGTTTTTCACTTAGCAATATTAAGATGCTTAGAGAAAACAAAGAATTGGAGTTCGATTCAATAATGAAGGTTCGTTACAACTACTTCTATATGGCATTATTTAATCATAATATGCTTAATACATAATTGTTTATTCAAAAAACCATAAACACGTTAGTGGATGTGGATATTTACCCTTCCGAAATATTATCCAAGACAGAAGCTAAAATTGAAATTAATTGGTAGGATTGCTTTTGCAAAGTACACATATTGTAATGAATGATAATCACAAGCAATTGATTATTAGATACTTAAAAGTAATAAGGAAAAACAGCCTTTTTTCAATTAATCTTTTATTTAACAAATAATTATTATATATTTGGTCAACCAAATTGGTTAACCAGTATGGATAACCAAAATGGGTAACCAATTTTTACTCAATTTAAGACTAACGAAATCTAAATAACTACATCGCTATGAAACCATAAAACAACTTAATAAAAAAAGGACGGGTGCACACCCCATCCTTTTTAATTTTAGACTACTTCTTTATGAAGAGAAGTAATACTGACTAACATGTAAATATTACTAGATACATGTAAACTACAAATTTAAGCAAATTCATTTACTCTAATTGTAGGTGTACTCTGGTAAGTTAAAGAATAAATGTGTGAACATCGATATAGAGCTTTGGGCACATAAACTATTAACTCTCTAACTAAATATTATCACAAATGAATTTAAAAACTAAATTAATGCTTGTTACAATATTGCTATGCAATTTTGTACTCTTTGCCCAAGATAGCTATGTGTTGTCGGGCAAGATATCAGATGAGGCAAATGTGCCTATTCCTGGAGTAAACATTGTTATTGCCAACTCTACTACGGGTACTTCCGCAGATTTTGAAGGTAATTATTCAATCGAAGTAAGAAATGGTGATGTTCTTGAATTTTCTTCATTGGGCTTTGTAACAAAATCGATCACGATTGACGGACAAAAAACACTAAATGTAACCCTTATTGAAGATACTGCCCTATTAGACGAGGTCGTTGTAGTTGGGTATGGCTCACGTAAAAGATCTCAATTAACAGGTGCCGTTGCCAAAATAGAAGGTGGTGAAGTTGCGGCTATTCAAGCACAACGTGTTGATGAAGCATTAGCTGGTAAATTATCAGGAGTGCTTATTCAGAATCAAGATGGAGCACCGGGTGCTGATCCCAAAATTCAAATAAGAGCAGCTTCATCAATTAATGGCAATTCCAATCCTCTAGTAGTCGTTGACGGATACCCGATTTCAGGAAGTTTAGCCACCGTTAACCCTAACGATATTGAAAGCTTAGAGGTGTTAAAAGACGCTGCCTCTGCAGCTATTTATGGCTCAAGAGGTGCTAATGGTGTTATTTTGGTAACTACCAAAAAAGGGAAGTCTGGTAAAGCTACATTTAGCTATAATACCTATGCTAGTACTTCAAGTAGATATCTTAGAGATAATATCAAGACAACAGCAGGCGACTACGCTGAAATTGCACGAGCTAATATCGCTAACGGCACATTTAATGTCTCAGATTTAGACCCTGCTCTTGTGGAGTACAGATTAAATGGGTTTAGAGATTCTCCTGATGTTGTGGGCGTGGAAGATTGGTTTTTCCGAAACGGATCTAGTATCAATCATGATTTTAGCATCAGCGGGGGTACAGAAAATGTAAAATATTTTGGTTCAATTGGATACCTCGATACTGAAGGCGTTGCTATTACTCAAGGGTTCGAAAGGGTAAATGCTAGATTAAATATTGATGCCAAATTAGGGGAGAAGTTTAAAACAGGATTTAGTTTTAATGGATTCATATCAGATAGAGATATCGTAGGTCACGACATGAGAGACCTTTTGAGAGCCTATAGCGTACACCCTATTTACCATACTGACGCTTCTATTGCGTTTGTGCAACAGTTAGATCAACAAGCTCAGGCATTGGGGCTATCGTCTTTCGATTCTGGTTATAGAGGAGGTGCTGATGCTCCATTTAATAATAGTATTTATACCTTACAACCTGGCGACACTGCACAGGACTGGCATTATGGAAGAAGTGGCAATGGTATTGGTGGTTCTGGTGATGCTGGCCCTGCAACAAAACTAGATAATACCGATAGATATCAAAAAACCTATTTTGGTAATTTGACTTCATATTTACAATACGAAATTCTTGATGGTCTAAACATTAAAACTGTTTTGGGCGGTGATATGCGAGATACACAAGATTATTTTTGGAGAGGATTGGAATTCGATTCAAGAGCGCGAAGTACCCAAACAGCTTTAGATCAAACCGATATAAAACGATCTTCAATTTTAAGTGAGACGACTTTGAACTACGCTAAAGTAATTGGAGAACATGACATTTCTGCGGTAGCAGGTCTCGAATTTCAAAATTTTTATCTTAGAGGAACTTCTTTACAAGGTTCGAACGTGCCCTTCGGAGATATTATCAATTTCAATCTTTTAGCTCCAGAGGATATAGCTGTTACAGAAAGAGACGAAACCATTTCTAGAAGAAGTGTTTTTGGTAGAATTAATTATGCCTACGATAATCGCTATTTGTTATCAGTTTCCGTCAGAAGAGATGGTGACTCGCGTTTTGGTGCGAATAACAAATACCAAACTTTTCCAGCACTTTCTTTAGGGTGGAATGTACATAATGAGGAATTTTGGAACTCAAATACCGTGAGTCAAATGAAATTGAGGTTCAGTACGGGTTCTTTAGGAACCACTTCCGATTTAGGTGCCTACAACTCCTTAAGCCTTTTGAATCCTCAAGCAACTGTTTTAGGTAATGGATTCTTAATACCTTCTGATGTAGCCAATGAAAATTTGACTTGGCAAACAAATACAGAGACGAATTATGGTGTTGATCTTGGATTTCTAAAAAATCGTTTCAGTTTCAGTATGGACTATTACACTTCGGATATTGAGGATATTTTAATTAATCAAAGTGTTTCTGAAGTTTTAGGAACTACATCAATTAGGTTGAATTCGGGTGATGTAAGAAGTTCAGGTTTGGAGTTTGAATTTTCTGCTGCTGTCGTACAGAATGAAGATTTTTCGTGGAATTTAGGAGCAAACTTGTCTACTGTTAATACAGAAATTACCGATTTAGGTGGTTTAGATGAATTACCTCAAACTATCTACGGACAAAGTGGAAGAGGTCCTGTATTTAGAAATTATGTAGGAGGTGAAATCGGCGAGATGTGGGGAATTGAAACTACAGGAGAAGTGGAAATGGAACATCTTTCTAACCCTATAGAATTTCCCGATCAACAGAGTGGCTGGAGCTATGCAGTTGATCAAAATGGTGATGGTGTTATTGACAGAACAAGAACTGTTGAAGATGGTGGAGATTTAGTTAAAATTGGTCAAAATACTCCTGATTTTTATTGGGGATTATCTAGTAATTTGAGATATAAGGATTTTGACGTGTCATTACAATTTCAAGGTGCTCAAGGAGGAGATGTTTATAATATTGATCCGCTCTACTACGGATCTCAATGGGGTAGAAGTTTACGTGATGCTTTTGATGCGGATGACGATGGCATAGCCGATAATAATGGGCAGCCTTATGTTAGAAATAGAGATCAAACGGATGCACAGATTCAAGATGCTTCTTATATAGCTTTGAGAAACATGACCGTGGGATATACTTTTGATTCAAGTGTTATGGATAAGGCTGGTATAAATTCGGCCAGAATTTACATAGCCGCAACAAACCTCCTCTACCTATGGAGTGACGATTATACTTCTTTTAACCCTGAAGGTGTTGAAATAACTAACGGTGGATATTTAGGTCCAACAACCTTTGGAGTTCAGGTTGGAGCAAGTCCTATTGTGAGAAGCTTTACCCTTGGTTTAAATCTTAATTTTTAATAAATAAAAAAATGAAAACAGTATATAAATTAACGTTAGGATTACTGCTGTTACTAACAGCATGTGAAAATGATTTGGACCAAGTTCCACCAAATATTGCCAGTGCTGATTCTTTAGAAGATTTCACTGGAGTGTTGAATGCAGCATACTTTTATCAACATGGTTCTGTTACACCTATGGCGGTAATGGGCGACTTTAGGGCAGATAATGCTTTTATGTTTGAAGCGCCATTTACAGAATTCGACGAATTCGATGCTGACTTACCAGCAATGGAAGATCAGTTTTTCGGACCATTTTATACGGCATTGTACAGATCTATATTGAGTGCCAATAATGTAATTGAAAATTCTTCTAACGCTAATGATGTTGGCGAAGCTAAATTTTTAAGAGCATTGTCATATTTTAAATTAGTTCAAGTATTTGGTGATGTGACTGTAAACTTGTCAGCAACTCCGCCAACAGATGACGCGTCCATATTTGTTAGACAGCCCGCATCTGATGTATATAACAATGTTATTATTCCAGATTTACAGGATGCGATTGCTGCTCTAGAGAGCGAAAGTGTAAATGGAAGAGCTTCAAGGTTAGCCGCTCAAGGAATATTAGGTAAAGTATATATGCATCGTGGAGATTTTGCGAATGCGCAAACACAATTAGCGGCGGTTATTAGTGGTGCTTCGGCTGCTGGCGTAGAATTGCAAGAAAATTTTACAGATATATTCGGAGTTGATAATGATTTAAATTCAGAAATTATTTTTGCAACGCAAATCTCAAGCTCTATAGTTGATGAGTATGGTTTCTCTGAATTTTGGTCATGGTCTGGTGGTCTAGATACAAAATCGCTAATGCCTTTAGATGTTGATTTGATAGCAGCTTTTGATGCCGTTGTAAATGATACCCTTCCTGGAGGTGATTTAAGAAGAGCTGTTACTATTAATGAGGAATTAATGGCTTCACCAAAGTTTCCCCAAACTGGAGGCCCAGATCACGATTGGATAGAATTGCGGTTAGCTGATGTTATCTTGTTATACGCCGAAGCGTTAAATGAAAATGGTGCAAATGCTGCAGAGGTATTGGCATTATTAGATCCGATTAGATTAAGAGCGGGTTTAACAAATTTAGACCCAATGGTACTAAATACGCAAGCTTTGGTCAGACAGGCCATTCAAGATGAAAGAAGACTAGAATTGGCCTATGAGGGTCAACGTTGGTTTGATTTAGTAAGAACGGGTACGGTTGATGCTGAAATGGGACAGACAATCAACAGTCAATTCCATTTATTTCCAATTCCAATATCAGAAATACTTGCTACCGGCGGGGTTATTACACAGAACCCGGGTTATTAAAAATTGATAGGTATAAGAATTTGTTTGAGTTAGTTTTTTTAAGGCGTTTTTCCGGCTTTAAAGGCCGGAAAAAATGCTTTAATTACTGTACAAAAAACGATTCTTTTGTATAAATAACCATCAAATAGTCTAACAGCTTTGTTAAAGTTCTTTTTTTTATATTATTTTAACAGACCAATCTGGTTAACCAGTTATAATTAATATTAATTCTTTTATGAAGATTGAAATACTGACAAGAACGGAAAATCAAGAAATTCAAAATGAAATCATATCCAAAATTAGAGATTTGATGAATTATAAAAATCTTGAACCCGGTGATAAATTGCCATCAGAACGTATGCTTTCTGAAAAATTTAGTGTTAGTAGAAGTAATGTTAGAGAAGCCATTCAAAAACTAGAGTTTTATGGTCTATTAGTTTCTAAACCGCAAAGCGGCACCTTTGTTGCCGATATTGGTCAGGTAGCCATGAATGGGATGATTGAAGATATTTTGAGATTAAAAGAACCAGATTTCAAGTCACTAGTTGAGACTAGAATATTACTTGAACTGAAGGCGGTACGACTTGCAGCCCAAAGAAGAACAGAACAAGATTTGATACAAATGAAGAAGGCTTTAGAAGCTTACAGTGAAAAAGCTAAAAATGGAGAAGATGCCGTTCAAGAAGATTTGTTATTTCATCTGGCTATCGCTAAGGCGAGTGGCAATAGTACGATGAATACTTTTATGTTAATTATTACTCCTGAAATCATCACAAAGTTTGAAGAGCATCACGTGTGTGATAAGGGCTTGGCATTCATGGGAATTCAAGAACACCAAGATATATATGATGCCATTGAGGTTCAAGACCCTCAGTTGGCAAAAGAGAAAATGAAAGTACATTTTAAGACGCTTTATCAATACTGTTATAATATCTAATATGGTAATTATAAATAGGATAAAATTGCAGGCTTTTATCTTTTCTACTATTAAAATTGAAGAGAGGTAATACTTATAATATAACTATTTATATTCGGCAGTAATTGAACATTTTTTGAAATTACATCCAGAAATTATTGGCTAGAACTTAAGTATAAAGAAGAATACAAGCTCAGTGCTTGCTGGTTTACTATTGTTTATATGAGGCAGCGAATATTTAAATATCGAAAATAGAAGATTATGAAAGTCAAAGGTTTAAGATGGTGGATCATAGCACTGATAGCTCTTGCGACAGTTATTAATTATATTGACCGTCAGTCTATTGGCGTGCTCTGGCCCGATATTGCGGAAGACTTGTTCCCTGATAATACTACAGATGAGCGTAAAGAAATCTTTGCAACTATTTCAGTGATTTTCATGTTTTCTTATGCTTTCGGTCAAGCAATATTTGGTAAAATTTTAGATTGGTTAGGAACACGAATTGGTTTTGCGTTGTCAATTTCTGTATGGTCTATTGCAACGGTGCTTCATGCTTTCGCGAAAGGTGTCTTAAGTTTTGGAATTTTTCGTTCAATATTAGGTATTGCTGAGGCCGGTAACTGGCCAGGTGCTGCAAAGGCGAATGCGGAGTGGTTTCCAACTAAAGAGCGTGCCTTTGCACAAGGTCTGTTTAATTCAGGAGCTGCTGTCGGTGGCATTGTGGCACTACCAGCAATAGCACTTTTGACCGTATATTTCAGTTGGCAAATGATTTTTATTATTGTTGGTTTAGTAGGTTTGTTGTGGTTGATACCATGGCTACTCTTGGTTAAAGCTCCGCCAAAAAAACATCCCTGGTTGTCTGATCAAGAACGTCAGTATATCTTAACAGGTCAACAAAATCAAGACGTTAATAAAGATGGCGTTTACGATGAAGGTTATAACCCTAACACAGGAAAACTTTTAGCTCATAAACAAAGTTGGGGAGTTATTATCGCTTCTGCAGCAATAGACCCTATTTGGTGGCTATTTGTAGTTTGGATTCCAATATACTTAAATGAAGTTTATGGAATGGATGTGAAATCAATCGGTCTTTATGGATGGGTACCTTATGCCGGAGCAATGTTAGGTGCTTGGTTTGGCGGACTATATGCGCAGAATAGAATAAAAGCGGGTTGGTCTGTCGATAGAACTAGAAAAGTTGTAATTACAATTGGTTGTCTGATTATGTTGCCAAGTTTGTTAGCGATGGCCAATCCTGGTGGTCCAACTTCCGCCGTATTAATTATGGCTGTTATCTTATTTGGCTTTCAAACAGCTATCGGAAATGTACAAACCCTACCAAGTGATTTTTTCGGTGGAAAAACAGTAGGAACATTATCAGGTATTGCTGGTATGGCAGCTAAATTGACAGCTGCAGGATTAATATATTTAGTTCCTTGGCTAACATCTGGGGGTAATTATACTCCAGCATTCGTAATAGGTGCTACAATGGCAATAATTGCCCTAGCAAGTATATGGATCTTATGTCCAAAGATTGAACCTCTGAAGGGTTAAAATAAACATTAAAGAATATAAATAATTAATAATGAGTAAAAATAAAGGAAAAATAGCAGTAGTAACTGGTGCAACTGGTGGCATTGGTTTTTCAGTGGCTAAACGATTAGGTCAAGATGGCTATACCGTTGTTATAAATGGTATTGAAGATGCAGAAGGTGCCAAAAGAATTTCAGAGCTGACTGCAGTCGGAATCGATGCCGAATATATTGGATTTGATGTTACAAGCGAAGAAGCTGTAACTACAAATATCAAAGCAATAGGTGAAAAATACGGTAAAATAGATGTTTTAGTTAACAATGCTGGCGGATTAGGTGGGAGATCTAGATTTGAGGAAATGACAACGGATTTCTACAGGTTCGTTATGGCCTTAAACTTAGATTCTGTATTTTTCGCTTCAAGAGCTGCGATTCCATTCCTTAAAAAAGGAGAACATCCGTCCATAATAAACTATACTTCAAATGCTGGTTGGACGGCAGGTGGTCCAGGAGCAGGTATTTATGGGACGTCAAAAGCTGGAGTTCATGCTATAACTAGAGCTTTGGCAAAAGATCTAGCAGAATACGGTATTAGAGCGAATGCTGTATCTCCAGGTACCATTGATACGGATTTTCATAAGCAAATCAAATCAACTAAGCCTGAAGTGTTTGCCTCATGGGCAAATAATATAATGCTTGGTAGATTGGGTCAACCTGAAGATGTTGCCGGAGTTATTTCCTTTCTGGCTAGTAAAGATGCTTCTTTTATAACTGCCGAAACAATTCAAATCGGTGGAGGGCAAGCATTAGGGATTTAAATAAAATCCGCTTAAACATTTGATTAAATTTATTCCCTCTTTGCTGAAACAAGCCTGCCTTTTAGGCAGGCTCAGCATTTTAATGGTAATTACAATAAATTAACACAAAATGAAAAAAGTAGTAACCTTTGGTGAGATTATGCTTCGTTTATCACCGCCAGGATTTTTAAGGTTTTCCCAAGCGAGCAGTTTCGATGTAGTATATGGTGGTGGAGAATCAAATGTGGCTGTTTCCTTAGCCAATTACGGTGTTCCAGTAGATTTTGTAACGCGTTTACCCAAGAATGATATAGGTGCTTGTGCCTTAATGGAAATGCGTAAAAGAGGCGTGGGTACTGATAAGATTATCTATGGTGGAGATCGCCTTGGTATTTATTTTTTAGAAACGGGTGCCGTAAGCCGTGGTAGTAAAGTAGTATATGATCGTGCACATTCCGCGATTGCTGAAATCGAAAAAGGAATGATTGATTGGAAAGCTGTTTTTAAAGATGTAGAATGGTTTCATTGGACAGGTATTACACCTGCCATCTCTCAAGGCGCTGCAGATGAATGTTTAGAGGCAGTTAAGGTTGCCAGTGAAATGGGAGTTACTATCTCTACAGACTTGAACTATAGAGCCAAACTTTGGAATTATGGTGGCGATAGAGAAGGCATCATGACGGAGCTCACTTCCTATTGTGATATTATCTTAGGAAATGAAGAAGATGCTGAAAAGCACTTCGGTATCAAGCCAGAAGGTCTTGATATTACTACGCAGGGCGAGCATGTAAAGGCGGAAGCATTTTTATCTGTTTGTGAGCAAATGATGAAAAAATTCCCTAGAGCTAAGAAAGTAATAACCACTTTAAGAGGTTCTATTTCGGCATCTCATAATTCATGGGCTGGAGTTTTATATGATGGTAAAACCATGTTTAAATCACCAGAATATCAAATCACTGATATTGTCGACCGTGTAGGTGGTGGCGATTCGTTTATGGGTGGTTTGATATATGGCTTATTGAAGTATCCTGAAGACGACCAAAACGCCTTGAATTTTGCAGTAGCAGCTTCTTGCTTAAAGCATACCATTAAAGGCGATGCTAACTTGGCGACTGTTGCAGAGGTTGAAAAATTAATGGGAGGCGATGCCTCAGGTAGAGTAGCACGATAAAAATTATAGATGGAAATGATTTCTCAAGAAAGCATTATTGCTGCAATGAAAAAAGGAGGTCTCGTACCTGTTTTTAATCACACCGATAGTACCATTGCTAAAAATGTATTGGATGCTTGTTATCAGGGTGGTGTTCGTGTTTTTGAATTTACCAATAGAGGTGCAAATGCCCTAGAAGTATTTGAAGCGCTAGCAAAACATGCTGAAAAGTATGATGATTTGTATTTAGGTATCGGTACCATATTTTCAGCCGATGACGCTAAAAAATTCTTTGATAAACGAGCTAGTTTTATAGTCTCGCCAGCAATGATACCAGAAATGGCGGAATATTGTAATTCTGCCAATGTATTATGGGTGCCAGGCTGTGGAACGGTAACTGAAATACACCAAGCCGTAAATTTAGGAGCCAAAATGGTAAAGGCTTTTCCAGGTAATGTTTTGAGTCCTGGTTTTGTAAAATCGGTTAAAGCAGTATTCCCGAATATTCCTATTATGCCAACAGGTGGCGTAGCACCAACGGAAGAAAACTTAAGTGCTTGGTTCGATGTGGGAGTCACTTGCGTAGGTATGGGTTCAAAATTGGTGAGTAAAGATATTATTGCTAATCAAGATTATGCGGTTCTTAAAACTAGAGTAGAAGAGGCCTTAAAGACCATCACTAAAATCAGAAACTAATGCCAACCGAAAAAAGATCATTCTTAGGTAAATTTCTAGCTATGGTCTTGGCTTTTGGTCCAGGTATTTTTGCCATTGGTTATACCATCGGTACTGGTAGCGTGACATCAATGATAGTTGCCGGCAGTACCTATGGCATGCAGTTGCTTTGGGTACTACTTTTAAGTTGTCTTTTTTCAGGCTTGTTAATTTTCGCTTATGGTAATTATGCTTTGGTTACTGGCGAAACTGCGCTGTTTGCTTTCAAAAAACATTTGAAATGGGGCAAACTCATTGCCATTCTTGTCATACTTGGAATTTCATTCGGACAATGGAATTCGCTTATGGGTATCTTAGGAATCTCCTCGAATATCATATATGAGATATTCTTGATTTACTTTCCTGATTTGGCGGGGTATCAGTATGAGTCGGTACTTATTATTGCCATTGCGGTAGTTCTTACTTTTTACGGATTACTGCTGGTCGGGAAGTATACTTTTTTCGAAAAGATACTTATTATCTTTGTAACCATAATGGGGCTTTCTTTCTTGGTGTCACTATTTATGGTGTATCCATTGCCCATAGAAGTTACCAAAGGTTTGATTCCGTCAATACCACAAGTGGAAGGCGGGCAAATGATGGTTGCCGCTTTTGTAGGTACTACCATGGCCGCCGCTACCTTTTTATCACGCCCCCTTTTTGTACAAGGTAAAGGGTGGAATATCAATAATTTAAAACATCAAAAGAAAGATGCCATAGTAGCGGCAACACTTGTATTTCTTATAAGCGCAACAATTATGGCAGTGGCCTGTGGTGCTTTATTTCATCAGGGGCAACCTGTAACAAAAGTGGTTGACATGGTGGGTACTTTAGAACCTGTTGCGGGTAAATTTGCACTAACATTATTTTTCTTTGGCACTTTAAGTGCAGGGCTATCATCAATTTTTCCTTGTCTGTTAATTGCGCCAATTTTATTGGCAGATTACCAGTCTGGTAAGTTAGACACTAGTTCAAAGCAGTTTAGAATAGTTACAGCTATCGCTAGTTTATTTGCATTGATCGTACCCGTTTTTGGAGCAAACCCTGTTGAAATGCAAATCGTATCACAGGTGTTCAATGTATTCGTATTGCCTTTGGTTATTATTGGTATTCTTCTTCTTATTAATAAAAAGAAACTGATGAAAGAACACAAAGCCACTCTTTGGCTGAATTTTGGCCTCATTGCAGCACTTTTCTTCGCCTGTGTTATTTCTTATAATGGTGTGGTAGCCTTATTAAATTATTTTTAAGCTATTAACTCTTAAGGTAGAGATAACCGTTTACTGATTTTATGATGCCGTTTTCATCCCTGTAATTAATAAAATAGAAGTAGACCCCGGCGGGTAATCTATTAGTACTGTTAATGGTGAGGGAATTGTTGGAGATTCCCAAAAATACTTTGGTATCATTATCATATCCTTTGGTTTGATATACCGTAGCTCCCCAACGATTGAAAATGTGTACTTCATTGTCAGGGTATTTTTCAATATTTCTTAAAAGAAATTTACCGTCATTTATCCTAGGATCTATAAGGTCGCTAAAGGGACTCACTGCATTCGAATCTCCTTCCACACAGTCGGGAATGCCGTTGTCGTTAGCATCCGTAGCGACGCTAGAAGCATCTAAAGGGTCACTGCCACAAGTGATTTCATCTGTATCTGTTTGGCCATCATTATCATCGTCATCATCGGCATTGTTTCCAGTTCCGTCTCCATCGGTATCGGTATCTTCATTAGGATCTAATGGAAAGTCGTCATTGGTGTCTGGAGTGCCGTCATTGTCATCGTCTGGATCCGTGATATCGGGATCACCATCCTCGTCGGTATCCAATAAAAATTCGATGATTGCCGTGTTTGTAATATCCAAACCATTCAAAGTACCTGTAATCATGACCGTTTCCGGTAGCGTATTAGTCACGGTTGCAGTGTAGGTACCGTCCATATTATCAATTACCATACTGACCACTGCACTACCTATTGCTGTCAAAACTACGGTTCCACCGCTTGAGGTTAATAGGTTGCCATTGGCATCGGCCAATTGAACCCTTACTATTGAAGTATCGGTTCCGTTGGCAATCACGGGACTTGTCGCATCTATGGTCGTATTGGCATTTGTGGGATCTCCATTATCCACAGCAAATACCACAATGGCATTATCAGAGATTGATACAGGACCGCTTCCACTATCTAAAGTGCCTGTAAGTGTTACGGTCTGGGCAATGGTATTGGTCATGGTAGCAGAATAGGATCCATCCATATTATCGGTCACTGGGCTAACCACTGCATTTCCAGTTACAGATAGCGCTACTGTACCACCGCTGGTGGTCAAAAGATTACCATTGGCATCGGCCAATTGTATGGTAACTATCGAAATGTCCGCACCATTTGCTACAATGGGACTTGTTGCATCAATTGTGGTATTTGCATTGGTCGGGTCGGCCGCACCGTGTTCAAATTCAATCGTCGCATTATCTGCGATGGGGTTACCATCCAAAGTGCCTGTAAGCGTTACCGTCTCTGCCACTGTGTTTGTGGCCGTTGTGGTATAGGTACCATCATTATTATCAATTACCGCGCTGATTAGGGTACTGCCTGTTGCTGTTAAAGAAATTGTTCCACCGCTGGAGGTCAACAGATTTCCGTTGGCATCGGCCAGTTGTATTGTAATTATCGAAGTGTCTGTACCATTGGCAATTATAGGACTGGTTGCCGTTATTGTGGTATTTGTATTTGTAGGGTCAGCCATATCAACAACAAAGGCAATAGTAGCATCGTCCATAATTGGAACCGCCCCACTGCCCGTATCCAAAGTACCCGCTATTGTTACTATTTCGGCCACCGTATTGGTTGCCATCGCAGAATAGGTACCATCTCCATTATCGGTCACAGCGCTCATTGCTGCACTGCCTGTTACTAAAAGGGCTACCGTGCCGTCACTACTGGTGAGTAGATTGCCGAAAGCATCTGCCAGTTGTATTGTAATTACCGAAGTGTCTGTGCCATTGGCCACTACTGGACTGGTAGCCGTAATGGTCGTATTCGCATGTGTAGGGTCGGCCATACCAGGAATGAAATCAATGTTGGCATCATTAGAAATGGGACTGCTATCCAAGGTGCCCGAAAGGGTTACTGTTTCTGCTACCGTACTTGTTATAGTGGCTGAATAAGTGCCGTCCCCATTGTCTGTAACTGCACTTATCATGGCACTGCCCGTTACTGATAGCGCTACTGTACCGCCGCTGGTGGTCAAAAGATTGCCGAAAGCATCTGCCAGTTGTATGGTAACTATAGAAGTGTCCGCACCATTTGCTACGATCGGACTTGTTGCATCAATTGTGGTATTTGCATTGGTCGGGTCGGCCGCACCGTGTTCAAATTCAATGGTCGCATTGTCTGTGATGGGGTTACCATCCAAAGTACCCGTAAGCACTACCGTCTCTGCCACTGTGTTCGTTACCGTGGCGGAATAGGTTCCATCTGTATTGTCAGTAATTGCACTCAACGTTGCTTTGCCCGTCACAGATAGGACTACTGTACCACCGCTAGTGGTCAAAAGATTTCCGTTGGCGTCTGCCAATTGTATCGTAACAACAGAGGTGTCTGCACCATTTGCTACAACCGGACTCGTAGCGTCGATGGTTGTATTGGTATTTGTTGGGTCAGCTGCGCCTGGTACAAAAGTTACTTGAGCAGGACTTCCATTTAAAATTGTAGCATCTACAGTACCATCGTCATCAGTATCCATCATTCCCGTCACATCAACCGTTTCAATTGAGGTATTGGTGAGGGTTACAATAAGTTGTCCATTGGCATCCGTAAGGCCACTTACGGTTTGATTGGCATTTGTCCGTGTGAGTCCAGCACCAGCACTAAAAATTGCACTTCCGTCAACATCTAACGCTATTGCCACTCCAGAAACTTCAAGTGCATCACCCGCGCTATTTCTTAATTGTACTGTAATTGTACTTTCATCTATACCATCCCCAGTTACGACTGTAGGGCTTGCTATAAGTTCTGTTTGTGCGGCATCCAATGTATCGTCGTTGGTAATTGTAACGGCATGAATTTCATCAGCAACAGTATCATAACCATCATCACTTAAATCATCATCTACACTTACGGTAACATCTGCAGTATCTGTGGTAAGCACATTGTCATTAACCCCAGTATTTGTTATAGTTTGTGGTACATTCCAATTGATTGGAGTAAACGTAAGCATTTCTGGTAACACGGTTGCTTCAGCGGTGTCGCTGGAAGTTACATCAATGACCACATCCGATGCAGGTGGGGCTGTCAATTGTACTGTAAAGGTAGAATTGCCAGCATTCTCAAGAAGTGTTGAAGTGGTGGGTGCAAGTATAATGCCATTTGGGACGCGTATACCCAGAGTAAAATAAGTGCCATCTGATAGTGTTGTGCGTATCGTACCTGTGGCGGATAAATTGTCAACAATTGAAGAACCAGCAGTAAAGTCACCATCATCGTCGGTAACCAATACATAGCTATCATCAAAACCATCAAACTGAAGATAAATGGCGCCAACGCCTGCTGTATTTTGAACTTTCCATTCCCTACCTATTCTCGATTGCAAAAGTGAGTTGAGCTCGGTAGTTTGAGTACTAATGGCGTCTCCGTTGTTTCCGATAACCAAGGCCTGTAAATCTGAACTAAAGGCTGTTGTGCGAGCAGCATTGCCGTTTGCGGTGGTGAAATCGTCGTCCAAGGCAAGGGTAATTACTGTTCCCGCATTGACTGATTTTGAGACGCGTTGATCCAATGCGGTAATGTCATCCCTAGCAATACCAAAAACATCGTTATTGTAACTTGATAGGTTATAGATATCTGCTCCTGAAGAGTTTTTATAAGTTAGATTGTTTGAATCTAGCGTAATCCCGTATTTGATAGCCAGATACGAATGTATTCGCAATTGTTCTTCATCGGTCACATCTTTGTTGATAATAATAAACTCCTGCATGTCACCTTGAAGCGCTCCCGCATAATGTCCATTGCCAATAATATAACCTCCTTCAAAATTAAAATTGGAAAAATTTTTGGTACCATTCATTACCTGCAAACCATCAACCAGTCCTTCTTGTCCATTAAGAGGATTATTGGCAACTGTATTAGATATTCGGTTACTGAATACCTTTGCTATATTATCATTGTAGGTAGTGCCCCCTGGCGAATAAATAATGGGACTACTATGCCATATTCTATTGTAAAGTCTACCTCCGTTATTTAACCCAAATTGGCGATCGTGTTGTCCTGGGGTAGCGACAATAGGATTTACGACCTGAAAAAAGTTTCCATTTGCATCTGAAGATTTTATAACGGTATATATACTGTAATTGGTCGTTGGAAAATTGGTGTCTCCTTCGCCCATCCAATCATTGATGCCGTCAAATCGAACCGCGGGGTTAAAATTATTTCCAAGGGGGATTAATGCAGGTTGACTGGCAGCAGTAGTTTGTTCCAAATTGTGCAATGCAAATTCATCCGTCCAAATATTTGGCGCAAAAGTGCCATCTGCCTTTAACCAGGTATGGTCCCCGCCTGTTACACCTCCCGGGGTAATCGGATCATCACTGGTCAGGGTGACTAAGATGGTTTCATCCGCAAGGGGGTCAAAAAGGTCATCGCTCAAAGTATCATCTACCGCAATGGTTATTGTTGCCGTATCCTCACTTGGAGAAGTATCGTCGATACCGGTTACGGTTATTGTCTGCGGGATATCCCAATCTGTTGGCGTAAATGTAAGGGTAGTCGGCGTAACCGTTGCTTCCGCCGTATCATCACTATTTATGGTCAATACCACATTGCTAGTAGGTTGTTGGTTCAACTTTATAGTAAAAGTACTGGTGCCGCCATTCTCTGGTATCGTAATTCCTGTGCTTGTAATGTCTACAGGATTAAAAATAAGCCCTCCAATTTCATCATCAATAATAGTTACTTCATGCAATTGGTCAGCTCCAGGATCATAATTGTCATCACTTAACGCATCATCAACACTTACTGTCATGGTTGCACTGTCCTCACTGATAATCAAATCATCTATGGCGGTATTGGTAATGGTTTGTGGAATATTCCAATTGGCAGGGGTAAAGGTAAGTGTAACAGGTGTCGCCGTTACTTCTGCCGAGTCACTGCTCGCTACGTTTAAAACTACATTGGATAAGGGCGCGGTAGTCAACTGGGCGACAAAAGTTGATGTACCCCCATTTTCTAAAATAGTTGAACTTGTAGGTGTTAGCACGATGCTATATGGAATGGTAATTCCTAAAGTAAAATAGGTGCCGTCTGGTAAATTAGCTTCAATAGTACCTGTAGCCGATAATGTATTCACAATGGTTGACCCCGATGTGAAATCACCATCATCATCCGCAAGAAGTACGTAGCTATCATCAAAACCGTCAAATTGAAGGTATACGGTGCCAACGCCTCCTGTATTTTCAACGCGCCATTCCCTGCTGATTCTAGATTGTAGAATCGAATTCAATTCTGTGGTCTGATTACTGATTGCTTCCCCATTGTTTCCGATGATCAAGGCCTGCAAGTCTGCCGAGAATACTGTGGTTCGAGTCGCATCATTGTTGGCCGCCGTGAAATTGTTGTCCAACGCTATGGTCAAAATCGAACCAGAATTGATGGATGTTGAAATACGTTGGTCAAGCTCCGATATATCATCACGGGCGATTCCGAGAACATCATTAGAATAGTTTGATAGGTCATAGATATTGGTTCCCTGTGAATTTACATAGTGTCCAACCCCAGTATCTAACGTAATGCCATATTTTATGGCCAAATAAGAATCTACCTGTTGTTGTTCTTCGGATGAAAGGGTTCGATTGTACAAAATAAATTCAGGAACATCTCCCAAATAACGACCTCCCCAACGGCCTCTTCCCAACCAGACGGACTCGTTGGGAAAGAACGTTGTGCGCGTACTATTATGAATATTGTTTCCGTTCCAATACAGATTTGCATCATTGGAAGAAGATTGGCTCGCACTATATAAATAGGGGATATGTGTACTTTGTGGGGTGACAATATTATTGATTCGACTATTGTTAGCAAAGCTTTCATAAATGCGTTCATCAACCCAAGTATGATGACTATTACTATTCCCACCAATGCGCCATAAACCTGTTTCGTTGGCATTGACAACATTTTCATTATCCTGAAAGGTTACTACAAAGGCTTGTGCCTGATTCCACCCGCTAGTTAGATTTCCAAAATCAAAAGATTCATTCGAACTAACACCTTGAAAAGAAACGGCAGGATTAAAATTAATGGAAATGGACTCTAGGTCTGGCGTTCCGACCACAGTGGGCGAATTTCCTAGGACACTTTGGTTTGCCCATTGACTCACGGGATTGCCTGTTATACCAGTATTGGCTTTTTGCCAAATCGCCAAGCCAGAAACCACACCTCCCGGTGCTGGTCCATCTCCTATAAAACGCCCTAAGGTAAAAAAATCACCATCAGACAATGCTGTATTTGATACTTCGAAAACAATGGTGCTGCCATCAAAACTTCCCGTTATAGGTGGTATACTTTGGTCGGGTGTTCCAGAAAAATCATCTGTCGAATTGACCAATAGCCTAAAATCAGTTTCGGTTGGGCTACCACTTGGATTTATGATACCCATATCAAAGGCAATATACACAGTTTGGCCAGCACCTGATTTCTGTACTTGCCATACACGTCTTGTGGCCGCAAAATCATCGGTTGTAAGTCCCCCAAAAAAGTTCAGGGCTTGATCATTGTTTGCCCATGCGATTGCGTTCAGGTGTGCCAGTTGGTTGGTACGTGATGCGTCGTTGTTTGCGGAATTAAAGTCGTTTTCGAGGGCCATTGTTACGATGGCACCACTGTTGGTGCTGCGTGCCACTCGCTGTAC
>CALDYU010000033.1 GCA_937944485.1 uncultured Flavobacteriaceae bacterium
CTTGTTTTCTGTATTTATTTTCTAAGTAATTTTTAGAATTGGCGATAAGACTTTCAGTAATCTTTTTCCCTTTTTTCAAGTCCGTATCATCAAGGATATCCTCTATTTTGCCTTTTTTAACGCCGTAGATAGTGACATTGGCAAGTGTAGGGCGCTCGGTAATGTTGAGCTCCAGGAAAACCTGATTGTTTTCTACATTGGTGATGAAAAAAGCGATGTCTGTAAAGAGTTCGAGACCCCATAACTTATTGATAACGGCGCTTATTTGCTCTCCAGGTAGCGTAATGGGTTGCCCCACGCGCAAACCGGTATAGGTCTTGACCGTTTGTTCATTGTAACTTTGAAGGCCCGTAACCTCGAGGCCTCCTAAAATATATTTCTTGCCTTCCTGATAGGAAGCTATATCCTGTGCAGTAGAAAATAACGTGGTTAAAAGCAGGAGGAGTGTTAACGGGGAAGTTAGCAGCAAGAATCTTTTCTTGCAACTAGTTGAGTTGTTCGCTTGTTTTTCCAAATCTTCGTTCTCTGTTCTGGTAATTCTTTATGGCCTGTACTAAATGTTCTTCACTAAAATCTGGCCAAAATACGTCAATAAAATATAATTCGGCGTATGCAATTTGCCATAATAAAAAATTACTAATTCGATGTTCTCCACTTGTTCGAATTAGTAAGTCTACATCGGGCAAATCATGCGTGTAAAGATGACTATTAATAATGGTTTCATCAATAGTTTCAGGAGAAATTATATTATTTTTAACTTTAAAAGCAATGTCTTGTACGGCAATTTTTAGCTCTTCACGAGCACCATAGCTCAATGCCAGAGTTAAGGTCATACCCGTATTTTTGCTTGTTTTTTGCATTACTTCTATAAGCTCTTTCTGTGCTTTTGAAGGTAATGAATCAATATTACCAATGGTATTGAGTTTCACGTTGTTTTTTAAGAAAGTTTTAAGTTCCTTTTTAAGCGAAGAGACCAGTAATCGCATTAAGGTATCGACTTCAAACTTAGGTCTTTTCCAATTTTCTGTAGAAAACGTATATAAAGTGAGGTATTCTAATTTTAGCCTAACACAGTCTTCTACAGTTTTTCTTACTGTTTTCACACCATGTTCATGCCCAAACACTCTTATTTTTCCTTGCTGCTTCGCCCATCGCCCATTCCCATCCATTATCATAGCAATATGACGAGGTAGGTTTTCTCGGGATAAATCTGCAATTGTGCTCATTATATTTTAAACAAACAAAATGCTACTTTGCATAGCATTTCAAAAGAAAATTAGAAAGTTTATTTTAAAGCGCGGTACTTTAGCACAGCACGAAATCGTGCAAATATAACGATAGAATTCACACTATCTAAAAGAAATAGACTTAGATATTATTCAAAACAATCGGTACAGAGCTTTCTTCCGAAGGTATAAGTGAAAGTAACTCCAGAAAAAACATACCAATCATCACTAAAAATATTTCCGAAAGCCGGATCAATTTGAAAAGACACATTTGATTTTTCAGGATTACTGGCATCAAGGTTATCTGTAAAGGTATATCTAGCACCAATTTCGGCACCGATAATAAAGAGCTGACTAATACGGTATTTAAAACCTACGGTCATAGGTATGGCAAGCGCACCATCGCGCTGTTCCAGACCCGTTTGGAGTCTGCCAGCATCAAAATAATTATAATCGTATCTAAAATAGGTTAATCCTGTATACAAATAAGGTGTGAACGCAGGCCCCAACTTATGCAGATTATATTCTACAAAATTAAATTCTAACCCCGCGGAAGCTTCAAGAATCGAATTGCCAACTTGATATCCTCTCTGACGTCTTGATGCTATGTTTGATTTACTATCGTCAGCATCGAATTTACCATAATACACACTTCCTCGCCATGCATATCGCTTACTTTTATTCCATTTGAATAGCCCTCCTACTGCATAATTCGTTGGTAAAATAAAATTAGTTCTACCTACATCACCAATATTATTAGTGCCACCCGCAAAAACCCCTATTTCATAGGTTTGACTACTAACCGATAAACAACTCAAAAGGAGAATAAAGAAAACATATCTTCCCATAAAATTTTAAAAATTTACAAAAATACCGAGTGCAATTTTTGGCTTAGTTGATATTATAATTGCGTTCTAACTTGATTAACAGGATTTAAAAGTATTTATTGTTTTGACGGACTGTCAATTGCGTTTATCTTGACCCCAAAGCATTTTATTTCGAAGCGTTTTTAAAAAACTTTCAGAAGTATATTCTACCATTTTAATGGTAAATGGTGCCTTTTTAATCTCTATTTCTTTACCATTCACTACAGAGGCAATGCGAGAATCTAAAGAAACCAAGTGGTTTTCTTCGCGACCCGAGACTTTCAAACGTATAACGGTATCGTCTGATATTACTAAGGGTCGTGCATTTAAATTATGCGGAGCAATGGGTGTTAATACCAAAGATTTTGCAGTTGGCACAATTACTGGCCCACCACAACTTAGCGAATATCCTGTTGAACCTGTAGGTGTTGCCACAATTAAACCATCTGCCCAATAGGAAGTCAAGTATTCGTCATTCAAGTAGGTCTCTACAGTGATCATTGATGTTGTGTCTTTTCTGCTAACAGTAACTTCATTCAAAGCAAAATTCAGATCGACAAACTCGGGAATACCAGATGAAGCACTAACTGCAACTAAACTTCGCTCTACAATGGTATAATCACCATTTACAAATTCTCTCACTACTTTACGAACATCTTCTTTTTTAAAGGTTGATAAAAATCCAAGTCGTCCGGTATTTACACCTACAATGGGTATTCCAATATCTTTTACAAATGTTGTTGCTCTTAAAATGGTACCATCGCCACCAAAACTAACAAACATATCAAAAGAGCTATCTAAACCTTCGCTTTCCGTAAAAACAGTATATTCTTTAAGATTAAACTGATCCTTTAAAGAGGTATGAAATTCTGTCTCAATAGCAATTTTTGCTCCTTCTTTATATAATTCATCAAGAAGTTCGCTAACATATTCAGCAACGCTTTCTTGATAGGTATGACCGTAAATGGCAACTTTCATTGGAGAGGTTTCTTAGTTTTTTTCGGCGATAAACAATTAAAATGCACTGGCATTAGCGAAGCTAAGCGACACTTGTCAATGTTATACATTCAAATATTTATCTAAGTAATCTGAACGCTGTTTTAAATCTTCAAGAAATTGATCATCATTATTACCGAATAGTATATGATAGTTGTAGCGTCTAAAAGTCTGTATTATTTCATTTAAGTTTTCTGTTCCCACTTTGATTGTTATTTGAACAACATCATTATGAATATCGGTAATAAACGCCCCTATTAACTTAGAATTATTGCTTTCTACAATTTGTGCCACTTCACTAAAGGCGTAATCTTTAACACCTTTGGCAACCACAAGAATACCCCCCGGTTCGGTAAAAAATGGTGCCTCAATAAAAAAGCTAACAATATCGGTTAAATCATAATACCCTAGCACCTTATCGTTCGTATCAACAACCGGTAAAATATTGGCTTCATTGCGTGCAAAAGTTTCTAAGACATCTAACCAATTACCATCTTTACGAACAGAAAAGTGTTCTAAATTGTACCTGTAATCTTCAATCTTTTTATCAGCCTCATAAGTTTCAAGATCATTTTCGCTTAATACTCCTAAAAACACATCTTTTTCTACCACAGCAACATGTGAAAAAGTGGTGTCTTTAAAAAGAGCAATAACTTTCTCTAAAGAATCTCCAATTTTAAAGATGGGTATATTACTTAATATGTGAGTCTGAATGCGCATAGGCTATAATATAGTGCAAATTACTAATTTAATATATCAAAAGGCATGCCTTATTTGTATTTTTGTAGTCGCAAATATCAAGGCGTTAATTACAATTAAAGTATGACAAAATTAAGTGTTAATGTAAATAAAATTGCAACCCTAAGAAATGCTAGAGGCGGACAAGTACCAGACCTACTCAAAGTCACCTCTGATATCGAAAACTTTGGAGCACAAGGTATTACTATACATCCGCGACCCGATGAACGCCATATACGCTATCAAGATGCTCGTGATTTGAAGCAAATAGTGCATACAGAGTTTAATATTGAAGGGAATCCGAACTCGAAATTTATCGATTTAGTACTAGAAACAAAACCTACGCAAGTCACACTCGTGCCAGATGCTGTAGATGCTATCACCTCAAATGCAGGTTGGGACACCATAAAAAATGAAGCCTTTTTAAAAGAGGTAATTCAAACTTTTAAAAACCATGGTATTCGGACTTCAATTTTTGTTGATGCTAATGAAAAAATGGTTGAAGGTGCTGCTGTTGTAGGTGCAGATCGCATTGAGCTGTATACAGAAGATTATGCCAAAGGGTTTGCTTCTGGCAATACAAATGCCGTACAGCCTTTTGTAGGGGCAGCCAAAAAGGCACATAGTTTGGGCTTAGGTATCAATGCAGGTCATGATCTAAGTTTAGAGAATATCAAGTATTTCAAAGAACAAGTGCCCCATTTATTAGAGGTTTCAATTGGTCATGCGTTAATTTGTGAATCTCTTTATTTTGGCTTGGATAATGTCATCAAAATGTATCTTAACAAATTGAAATGAATCAGTTATTACATGCTAAAATAATCGGTACTGGAAAGCCGCTCCTAATTCTCCACGGTTTTTTGGGAATGGGTGATAATTGGAAAACTTTAGGAAATCAATATGCCGAAAGCGGATACGAAGTGCATCTCGTCGACCAAAGAAACCATGGCAGAAGTTTTCATTCTGAAGACTTTAGTTATGAACACCTAGCGAAAGATTTAGTCAACTACTTGAATCATCATCAATTAAGTAAGGTCCACTTAATTGGTCATTCTATGGGTGGCAAAACTGCGATGCAATTCGCCTGCGAATACCCCGCTATGGTTTCTTCGTTAATTGTTGCAGATATTGCCCCTAAATTCTATCCACCTCATCATCATGAAATCATTGATGGACTGAAGCAATTAAATTTAGACACCATCAGCTCTAGAGGAGAAGCGGAAAAGGAATTGGCGAATCATATCAGTGCATTTGGCGTCCGTCAATTTTTACTTAAAAACCTATATCGACAATCCAAAGAAAAATTGGCATTCCGCTTTAATCTTACTGTTTTAGCAAATCGCATGTCAGAAATTGGAGCAACAATAAATGCTCATGCCAAATTTGGAGGCCCCTGCCTTTTTCTTAAAGGGGATAAATCACCTTACATATCGGATGAAGATATTGCCCAAATACGACTTCATTTTCCAAAGGCCAATCTTGAGACTATAACCAATGCTGGTCATTGGTTACACGCTGAAAACCCAAAACAATTTTTCGAAAACACCTTGCAATTCTTAAATTCTAACTAGTAGGCAACTTATATTTACTGGGGGAAAATTAAACATAAAAACGAGGATGTTTTTGCCTAAAATAAACTGGGATTTGTCTAGTGCGTTTCGCGCAAAACAAAAGACTTCATCAACTTCATAAAAAGTAACAAAATTTTCGGTACCTTTTTTGCTTCTATCAATTAAAATCACAATTCTATGAAATTTATATTAAGATTATTGTTAAGTGCAGTTGCCGTAGTTATACTAGCTAAGGTACTACCCAATGTCTCCGTAGACAACTATATTACGGCCTTAATCGTTGCCGTTGCCTTAAGTCTATTAAACTTTATTGTAAAACCAATTTTGGTCATTCTAACCCTACCCGTTACCATAGTAACCTTCGGGCTTTTTCTACTAGTAATTAACGCCATAATTATTATGCTAGCCAGTTATTTTGTTGATGGTTTTGTCGTTCATGGATGGCTTTGGGCTGTCGTTTTTAGCCTATGTCTCTCCTTTTTGCAATCTATTTTATTCTCTTTACTAAAAGGTGATAAAAAGAAATAGAAATCAATTGTATGTCAGCTAGTTAAAAACTTGGTCAACGATATAAAATATTCTATTTTTGCATCCCGTTAAAAGAAAACGATTTAAAGATGAACATCACAAAAGAGCAGATTGACGAATTAAATGCGGTATTAAAAGTAGCCATCACTAAAGATGATTACAAAGAAAAAGTAGACAACATCCTTAAAGACTATAAAAAGCAAGCCAATATTCCGGGGTTTAGAAAAGGTCAAGTACCCATGGGTTTGATCAAAAAGCAGTATGGAAAGGCTGTATTGGTTGATGAAGTCAACAAATTAATTCAAGATAACCTCAATAAGTATCTTACCGAAGAGAAATTAGATGTTCTAGGCAATCCCTTACCCAAACAACAAGACGGTTTTGATTGGGACACCGAAGATTTTGCCTTTGAGTTTGAACTGGGGCTCGCTCCTAGTTTTGAAGTGCCATTAAAAACCAAAAAGGCGATTACTAGTTACAAAATTGTTGCTGACAAGAAAATGATTGATGAACAGGTTGGTCGCATTCGCAAGCAATATGGTAAGCTTGTTAGCAAACCTGAGGTCAGCAAAAAAGACGAAGTCACCGGAACCTTCAAAAATGAAGAAGCTGAAATAGAAAACAAAACGACTTTGGAATTTGACATGTTCAAAGGAAAAAAAGGAGATGCTTTAGTTGGCAAAAAAGTAGGCGAAACCGTTTCTCTGAAGACCAAAGGTTTGTTTAAAGAAAATAACTTCCTTACAAGTGTTTTAGGCATTTCTGCTGACAAGGCTGAAAAATTAAATATAGAGGTCTCCTTTACTATCGAAGAGATTAATGAAAGAGAGTTGGCAAAGTTAGACCAAGAACTTTTTGATAAATTATTTGGCCCAGGTAGTATAACATCAGAGAAAGAACTTAAAGATAAAATCAAAGAAGATTCTGAAAAACAATTTGAACAGCAATCTGATCAAAAGCTTTTAAATGACATTACCGAGTACTTCATTGAAAATACGAAATTTGAATTACCTGCTGGTTTTCTAACCAAATGGATTCAAACTACAGGAGAAAACCCGCTTACCGATGAGCAGGCCAAGGAAGAGTATAAAAAGTCAGAAAAAGGCTTGCGCTATCAATTAATCGAAGGTAAAATTATTAAGGATAACGATCTACAAGTACAATTCGATGAATTAAAAGAATTTGCTAAGGGTTTTATTAAGTCACAAATGGCTCAATACGGACAGTTAAACCCGCAAGAAGAAGAGTTAGAGTCAATAGCCGCAAGAGTGATGGGTAATCAAGATGAAGTTAAGCGTTTGTCCGAGCAACTAATGAGTCAAAAGCTATTAAACCTCTATAAAGAAAAGGCAAATTTAAAAATCAAAGAAGTGACTTACGATAACTTTGTTAAAGAGGTCTACGGATAATTTTAGAAATATATTAAGTATCTTTACGGTGCCGAAACGCTTGTTTTCGGCACCTTTTTTGTCTAAAAAATTGAACGAAAGCAAATGGATTACGGAAAAGAATTCAAAAATTACGCAATAAACCACCAAGGTATCAATAGCATGTATTATGATAAAATCATGAGTAGCATGTACCCTGCCAATATGACCCCAAACATTATTGAAGAAAGACAACTCAATGCCATTGCCATGGATGTGTTTTCAAGATTAATGATGGATCGTATTATTTTTTTAGGTACCGGCATCAATGATCAGGTTGCTAATATTGTTCAAGCGCAACTTTTATTCTTAGAAAGTGCAGATGCTACCAAAGACATTCAGATTTATATTAATTCTCCCGGAGGAAGTGTTTATGCAGGTTTGGGTATTTATGATACCATGCAATTTATAAAACCCGATGTTGCTACTATATGTACCGGAATGGCCGCTTCAATGGGTGCGGTATTACTTTGTGCTGGTGAAAAGGGAAAACGTAGTGGACTCACACATTCTCGCGTAATGATTCATCAACCGATGGGCGGAGCACAAGGTCAAGCAAGTGATATTGAGATTACGGCACGTGAAATATTAAAACTAAAGGAAGAGCTTTATCAAATTATAGCCAATCATTCAGGGCAAACTGTAGAAAAAGTTCATGATGATAGTGATCGTGACTACTGGATGAAAGCTCAAGAAGCCAAAAAATATGGCATGATTGACGAAATATTAGTAAGAGATAAAGACTAATTTCGACCAAGAGCGTAAAAATTATTCGTTTCTCGAAGAATGAAACGTAAACCAAAACCAATATTTTAACGTTACTATTGGTGATAGATAGCAAATAATATGGCGAAGGAAAACTTAGAATGTTCATTTTGTGGAAGAAAAAAGCCTGAAACCAATCTTTTAATAGCGGGTTTGGATGCTCATATTTGTGATCGCTGTATCGAGCAGGCTCATGGCATTGTAGCTGAAGAATCTAAGCAAACAAAGACCAATGATTTATCTTCTGAGCTTGTGCTTAAAAAACCTTTGGAAATTAAAGAGTTTTTAGACACCTTCATTATTGGGCAAGAGCGAACGAAGAAAGTGATGTCTGTTGCTGTTTACAATCACTATAAAAGACTGCTTCAACCCACATCAAAAGATGATGATATTGACATTCAAAAAAGCAATATCATAATGGTTGGTCAAACAGGTACTGGTAAGACATTGATGGCAAAAACTATCGCCAGAATGTTGAACGTTCCGTTGGCGATTGTTGATGCTACCGTTTTGACGGAAGCTGGTTATGTTGGAGAAGACGTTGAAAGTATATTAACACGCTTGTTACAAGCTGCTGATTATAATTTAGAAAAGACGGAACGCGGTATCGTTTTTATCGATGAAATAGATAAAATTGCTCGTAAAAGTGATAATCCTTCCATAACCAGAGATGTCTCTGGTGAAGGCGTTCAACAAGGCTTATTAAAATTACTAGAGGGTACCGTAGTAAATGTTCCCCCGAAAGGAGGGCGTAAACACCCAGACCAAAAGTTTATTGAGGTAAACACAGAAAACATCTTATTTATAGCGGGCGGTGCTTTTGATGGCATCGAACGTGCAATCACCAAGCGCTTGAATATGCAGGCAGTCGGCTATAGTGCTTCTAAAGCTGATGAAAATTTAGATGAAAGTAATATTCTTCAATATATCATTCCTAAAGATTTAAAAGATTTTGGATTGATTCCAGAAATAATTGGTCGTTTGCCGGTTTTAACGCATATGAATCCGTTAGATGAAAAAACACTTCGTGCCATCTTAACAGAACCTAAAAATGCCATAATTAAACAGTATGAAAAACTGTTTTCTATGGATGGTATTAGCTTCAGCATTACTGAACAAGCTTTAGACTATATTGTTCAAAAAGCTATAGAGTATAAATTAGGTGCCAGAGGCTTGCGTTCTTTATGCGAAGCTATTTTTACTGACGCCATGTTTGAGATGCCTAGTAGTGGAGAAACCTCCTTTAAGGTTACCAAACCTTATGCAGAAGAAAAACTCTCTTATGAAACTATTAAAAAACTAAAGGCAGTCTCATAAGACTGCCTTTAGTTTTATTTTATATGCTCTCAATAGCCCTAGGCTATCTGATGAACCTTTGATCTTTCAATTAGGTGCTGTTCAGGTTTAGTAACAGCATTTAATAAATCTAGACTTACCCTACCTATTATTTTTTCATCGGCGTACATCGTATGACCGAAACCATTAATTAGTTCTGGTTTAACACCTACTTTTTCATACCATTCTGCCTTTGGTCGATACATATCTGTATCACCAAATAATGATGTTACTTTACAATTAGGGCTATTTTCTTCTGCTCTAATTCGGGTAGCAGAAACAGTATAAATAGATTTCATTGGCAAACCCATTAAACCGGCTTTCCATGCAATAACACCTCCAATACTAAAACCTAAGTAATGAGCTTCTTCATTTTCCTTTTTTAACAAATGTGCTACCGCCGTATCGATACCCCCTTCAACAAAGGCACGATGCATATTATCTTCTGTATGTACAGCGACATCTATATTGGCTAACTGCTGTATATCATAATAGGTAATATCAAAATACTGTTGTAAATATCCTAAGTAAGAAGTTATCCAGAGCCCTTTTTTAGCTCCCCACATATCAGATAGAATTACGAGTTTTTGGGACATAATAAGAGGATTTGTTTAATAAATTGGTTAAGCGATAGGGCGAAGTTGAGCATTTAACGCCGAACAATCACAAATATTTGTTCACCCGCAGAATTTCTTCGTTGTAGTAACTATTATCCGACAAAGCTATCAATTTATACGTTTTAGGTGTTTCACAAAAAATAGCACTAAACAGCTATAAAACCATAAAATCATGATATAAACTTCCTTTTTCATGCGCTTACGCCATAACCTAAGAAACCATACCACTAATTAGTTCTTTGGATTACACTATTTTTAATGGCGAAGGTTGTAACCATACTTAAAGTAAAATGAAAAACAAAAAAACACCCTTAAAAAAATCAATTTATAATTTAATTGCGTAGACTAATCTAACATTTGCGTATGCTCCATTCCTAAAATTTGAGTTTTCATTTAACTGAGTTCTATTATCTCCAATTGTTGTAAGTGGCAAAGCCAAATCAATTTTGTCATTTTGATTATACTGAGCGTAACTTCTTCCAAAAGAATATCCATATCTACCTTCTATATGAATTCCACCTGAAATTTTATATCTAGCGAACAAACCTATATCAATACTTCTTCTTTCTATATAGTCATTTTGATAAGCTTCTTTACCTAAACGATATGAAGTTACCAATCCGAAATGATATATTCCTAGCTTTAATTTTTCGTTTACTTTGTATTTAATTTTAGAATTAATGGGAAGTAAACCTGACATAGACCAACTTTCGGACATCTTCCATTCTAGATTCACCAAAGGAACTACGTTAGAACCAAATGCTTCTTGGTTATACAAGACTCCGTATCCGATTTTTAATCTTTCATGATACATCTTTTCATAAATAAATGTACCGCCAAATTGAAAGTGTTTATTAGTTATATTTTTAAAATCAGTCATTAACCTAGGAATGAAAACTGCTTGAATAGAATTTTTATTTGAAAATTTATGAATCAATCCTGTTCTTAAAATAAGTCCATGTAACTTGATTGGGTTAGCTAAATTATCCGCCATATCAACATTATTATTTACATTCCACTGCATGTAATTAATATTGTTATACCAAATCTGTTTTTCATTCAATACAATTGGAACAATCAAATTAAACATAGTTCCTCTTTCAGTTGTTTTACCCGTATAAGTAGATTGGACTTCAAAAGGTTGTGGTGTACCTAAATGACCTGATATTGTTATTATATCTAATGTTTCTTGAGCAGTAACAAACGACACCGACCCTAAAACCAATAATAAAACTAATTTTTTTTTGATCATCTTCGGTATTAATAGTTAATAGAACCAGGACCACCATTAGTCGCCATTACTATACCGGAAGCACCAATAAAAACACCAAATGGCAAAGCGATTGTTTTACCCAATGAAAATTTTCTTTTATTGATTCTTTCAATTTCTTTTAGGGATATCTCATGCAATTTACCTCGACGATTATTTAAGATTAATAGACTGTCATTCATAGAATGAAACGTTCCTTTTTGAGGTGCCTTTCCAATTTGGTGAATTTTATAACTTTCATCCTTTACCAATTCCCCTAGTTGCACATCCATTTTCTTATAACTATAACAGCTCGTAAGTAGTACACACAATAAGGGCATCATTAAATTTTTCATACTATTTAGTTTTTAAATAAATATTAATACCACATTTTAAAATCGTTTTCCTAAGGCAAACCCAACCATAGGAGATAACCCAAATTCAATACCAGAATCTCCATTGCCAGCGAATATCGGAGTAAAATTTGCTTTCCACATCCAATTATCCTTTTTACCATAATATCTTCGAAAACCTACTTGCGCTATACAATTGTGTGTAGCTCTTTCACCATTCTGAAAGGTCTTATCAAAGTTTATCCATGTATAACCAATACCTACTTCGATATGATTTTCATTATTGATATCTATTAAATAATTTAATGATAAAGGCACACTAAGTTCACCTTTGCTAGGGCCTCCCAAATTGAAATCATAACCAAAACTAGGTGTGGTACTATCCTCCTCAGCCAAGGCAAAACCTACACCTACGGCTAACATCAAACCTTTTTTCTGGGTTAATTGTCTCTCAAAGTTTATAGAACCACCTTGAGCATTGCCACCCAATTCTAAAAAAACAGCATTCTTCTGGCCAAAGGCGAGGGTTGTGGCATTAAGGAGTATTATTATTACTAATTTTTCCATGACATTTGATTTTAGTGTTATATTATTTTTAAAATATCTCTTGCTTTATAAACGTACTCCAATACTGAATCCTAGCCATGCGTCTTCATGTAAATACCTATAGAATCTAGTCCTACTAGGATAATAAAAAGTTGAAAAGCCTCCGAATCCTCCCGCATTTGAATCTGGTAGTTTTTTGGAATTAGTCAATGTCAAGATATAGGGTGAAATATGACCTCGAAAAAACCAATTTTTTCCAAAGTTCCGCCGAAAACCTACTCCAGTTAATAGTTGATATACTCCATTATTTGGTCCTTGTTTAGCAGCATCAAACCATGAAATACCGAGGGATACGTCTATGTAATTCCCTTTTTTCAGGTTGAATAAATAATGTAAAGAGCTGACAACAGAAAGAAGTTGTGTCCGTTCAACAAGATCATCCGCCGTCATACCAAGCCCAAGACGAAGCATAATTTTAGGACTCTTGGTTAACTGTCGTTCATAATTTAGAGAAACTAATCCTCCATTTCCTAAGGCCTCAATAAATACAGCATTCTTTTGAGCGGTTACATTCTGAACAATGGTGCAAACGAAGCAGATGAACAAAACTCTCATAATTTCTAGTTTTAAAGTTTGCTCAAAACTAGATGTGTATGTAAAAAAGGATGTCCGAAATTATATGAATTGGAAGAATTCGGACAAATTTAGCATGTGTCTAGAACGACATTTTTCTATACTGAGTAGGGGTTTGACCCGTAAATTTCTTAAAGGCCGAATAAAAGGTTGATTTTGAATTAAAGCCACATTCCAAACCAATTGAAACGATGGTATAGGCTTCAAAATTAGCGTCAGAAAGTAGCTTCTTGGCTTCTTCAACTCTGTGCTCATTGATGTAATCAGGAAAGTTTTTATTTGATACCGTATTGATTATCTTAGAGAGACTACTTACACTCGCATTCATTTCTTTGGCCAGTTTTTCAAGACTTAAATAGGGGTCTAAATATTTTTGTTGAGTCACTACAAAGGTATTCAAGGCATCAAATACTTTTGCTTCCCGATTTTCTTTAGGGTTATTTTCAGTTTGTACGGCTTGATTGGCCTTTACTTCTTGATTTGCTCTTATTTTCTTTCGAAGCCCCTTTCTTTCTTGAAGTATTACAAACCTAAAAAAGCCTTGATATCCTATCCAATAAATAAAAATAGAAGTTCCTAGTCGTAACGGATAATAACTGTAGGGTGCTTTAATAGTTTCAGAAACCAAGTTCAAAAGTACTGCAACAGCCCAAAGAAGTAAAACCACGCCCCCCAATTGAATCAAACGTTTTATCCATTTTAAATCATCATAACTGAGAATGGAATCATATAATTTTTGATATCTAAAAAGCACTTTTAAAACGTGATAAAATATAAAGAGCGAAAAACAAAGGGTAACTGCATCTTCAAGAGCATTGTATAAAACCATATGTTCCTCATTTAACACCCTCTCATTCAATTGATACACCACTACTCCCCTCGCTACCAATTCAAAAATGAACACCAAAGCCGTCAATTTGAAAAACGGTCGTCTTTTATTTTCAATACCTAGATAATTAACCAAAAAAGCATGAAACATTGGGGCTAAAAGCACATAAAAAGGAATGGTATAATAGCTAAAAGCAACAAAATCCATATCAATCAACCATGACTGAAGGTTGTTCAATGACAGAAATAAAACAAAGAGATTTAAAAAAAGAACTGGGTATTCAATTTTCTTTCTTGAGAAAGAGGTTAATGCATTAAATATAAAACCCTGTACAACCCCTGCAATCATTAAAAAGTTAAATACTGAGGTAATCATTACACATTCATGGTTAAAAGCTCTTCAACATAATCACGGGTATTACTAAGCCTCGGAATTTTGTGCTGCCCCCCTAACTTATCTTTCGATTTAAGCCAATCGTAAAAAAGGTTTTCACGAGCCATATGAACTGATGGCATATTTAACGTAATATTATTGTAGCGCTTGGCTTCGTAATCTGAGTTCAAAGACTTTAACGCATTATCAAATAGCTCTGTAAAGTAATCGATTTTCTCCGGCGGATTTCTAAATTCTATAATCCATTCGTGGGCACCCTTTTCTTTACCTTCCATGAAAATAGGGCCAGCGGTGTAGTCTTTAATTTCAGCACCAGTCTTTTTACAAACACTTTTTAAGGCCTCTTCAGCATTTTCAATAATGAGCTCCTCGCCAAACACATTTATATGGTGTTTTGTACGACCAGTCACTTTTATGCGATACGGATTCAAAGAAGTAAACCGTACAGTATCGCCTATCTTATAGCGCCACAAACCTGAATTGGTTGTAATAACAATGGCATAATTTTTATTTTTTTCAACCTCCCAAAGTGGTATTGTAAATGATCTTTCAGTACCATGCACATTCATAGGAATAAACTCATAAAAAATACCGTAATCTAACATCAATAATAAATCATCAGCATTATTGCGATCTTGAATGGCAAAGAATCCTTCCGAAGCGTTATATATCTCATAATACTTAAATTGATTGCCTGGCAATAAACTGCGATATTGTTCTTTATAGGGACTGAAATTTACACCACCGTGAAAATATACTTCTAGGTTTTCCCAAACTTGAAACAAATCGGTCTTTCCTGTTTCTTCCATTACACTATTAAGAAGTACTAACATCCACGAGGGTACTCCAGCCAAACTTGTGACATTCTCTTGCCTACTCTCTTTAACAATAGCCTTTAGTTTTGATTCCCACTCCCCCATTAAAGAAACTTTATTACTGGGGGTGCTACTGAACTCTGCCCATAGTGGCATATTATCAATTAATATTGCCGAAAGATCACCGAAAACGGAACCATTGTCTTCATACAATTGTTTACTACCGCCAAGTCGCAAGCTTTTGCCCGTAAACAACTGCGAATTTTCATTATTATTCAAATACAGACAAAGCATGTCTTTACCAGATTTAAAATGACAATCTTCTATAGCCTCGGCACTTACCGGAATAAATTTGCTTTTTGCATTCGTAGTGCCACTACTTTTTGCGAACCACTTTATTGAAGTTGGCCAAAACACGTTTTGTTCTCCTCTTCGTGTTCGTTCTATGTTTGGTTCTATATCTTCATAAGCAACTACAGGCAAACGTTCTTTAAAGGTTTTGTAATTTTCTATAGATTCAAAATCATACTGCTTTCCTATCTCTGTATCTTCTGCAATTTCTAACAATTGCTCTAACACTTCTTGCTGCACCTCAGCGGGGTATTTTACAAAAAGTTCTATCTGATGATAGCGCTTTTTCAGCAACCAAGAAGCTATAGAATTGAATAAAGGAATTGGCATTTTTAGGTATCTTTATGGTTCTAAAATAACCTATATAGTTATCATTTTCAAATAAGACAATATTTTATGCAATACGAGGGGGTTTTACGAAAAATGCAGACTGAAATTGGAAGTCCGATTCAATATTACCTTATTTTTCAAGATGATTTTCTAAATGTCAATCAAGTATTAGATAAAAGGTTAAAAATAGAATTTATAAAACATCAATGTCTCAATTGTGGCAATGATCGGCCGATTTTTAGACAGGGATTTTGTAAAAGTTGCTTTTTCGAAATACCAGCTGCCGGTGACTGGATAATGAGACCTGAACTTAGTACAGCTCATTTAGATCAAGAAGATCGTGATTTGGATTATGAAAAGAAAGTGCAATTACAGTCTCATATTGTTTATTTAGCAAATTCAAGCAATGTAAAGGTAGGTGTGACCCGAAAAACACAAGTTCCCACACGTTGGATTGACCAAGGAGCCCATGAAGCTATTGAAATTGTAGAAGCACCCAATCGCTATTTGGCGGGTATTACAGAAGTAGCATTAAAAGACCATGTGGGTGACAAAACAAATTGGCGTAAAATGTTAACTAATGAAAGGCCTAATGAAAGTTTAATTGAATGGCGAAACAAGTTGAAACAATACATTCCAGAGGAAGCGTTGCCTTATTACTTAGAAAATAATGCGGCCGTTGAATTAGAATTTCCGGTATTGCAATACCCCGAGAAAGTAAAAAGCTTGAATTTATCTAAAACACCTCAATTTGAAGGGCTTTTAAAAGGAATAAAAGGGCAGTACCTCATTTTTGACGACCATACTGTATTTAACGTACGTGGCAATGAGGGCTATTATGTGGGTATAGATTTGTTATAATTTTTTTTATAAAGAATCACGCTTCGTTGCGGCCGTATCTTTCTTCTTCTTTTTACCAAAAAGTCCACCTAAGATATCTTTTGCTGCTTCCTTAACCACACCCTCTTCAGCATTTGCCGGAATAGAATCTGTTTTTGTGGCTACACTATCATTTTTAGCACCTCCTAAAATTCCTCCTAAAACATCTTTGACTGCATTTTTGTTGTCTTGATGTTGCGTCGTATCGTTCTTCGCTTCTTTCCCACCTAAAATATCAGTCAACAGTTCAGAAGCCTTATCTTTTCCTTTATTGATAAGCTTTGCTTTTTGAATCTCAATCAAACGAGTGGTCAAAGATTTAATGCCAGAACTGATATCTGTTGTCACAGTAGGTTTGTTGTATGCACCCCCAATAGTGGCAATTACAGGAATCGTTAAATTTTCTAATTGAGAATCATCAATCTTCGCAATTAGCGTATTGACCTCATTGCCTAGGTATTTGGCAGGTACTTGCATGGTGGCCTTGTAGTTCATTTGCTTATCAAAGGTGTGACTACCATCGATTGCTATTGCAATATCTTTATAATTGATGCTAAATGGTTTAACCTGCACTACCCCATCTTTAAACGCCAACTTCGTCTTTAGATCTGCAATATTCAGTTGCTTAGGGTCAATAAAATCAAGTTTTTTAGCAAGAGCTTCTAAAAGTGGCGCAGCACTGGCATCAACTTCTTTAGTGAGCACGTTTGCTATGACATCTCCACTAAGGGAATTTAAATTGGGTAGTAAATCATCGGTTAAGGCTCCTGAAAGCGCAATGTCAGAATCTAATTTTCCCTTTAAGATTTCGGCAATAGGTGCAACTGCCTGAAACAATTCTAAATATTTGAAGGTTTCGCCTATCTGCAATTTATCTAAACCTAATTTCATGTCAAAGACGGGAGTCTCACCTTTTGTTGAAACCGTTCCGTAGAAAGTTAATTGCCCATTGAAGATGGATGTCGTCATATCATTTAAAGTCGCTTTTTCGTCATTAATGCGAAGATTTCCTTTGACATTTTTAAGCGTTAAATTATCGTACAAAACCGTATTTGCACTTGCGTTAATAGTGGCATCTAAAAAAGAGGGGATTTTTATCTGCCCAGCTCCCTCAGTTTTGTCTTCTGCCTCATTGCTTTCATCTTCTTCAACACCTTCGGTCATAAAATCACTTAAAGCGAAAGTGTCAGATTTTAAGTTAAAATCGCCTTTTATCTTTTCATCATTAAACAGATAGCCTAGTAAATTAGTAATAGTGCCGTTAGCATTAATATCTGTTTTTCCTGTTGTGCCTTCTAATTTAGAAAGCGTTACGGTTTTTGGGTTGAATGTTAAAGCGGTAGCTTTTAATTGTACAGGATTAGCCATTTCGCTTGAATTATACTCGAAATCTTTCAAGCTCATGTTACCAGAGGTCTTTGTGTTTTCGTAATTGTTTTTTTCAATCGAGGCCATATCAAAAGCCGTCGTAAAATCAGCATTTAAAAATCCTTTAAGCATAAGATCATCAGAAACGGGGTAGGCTTTTGCAATATTGGCGAGGTTCATAGCACCATCAAGATGCGCATTCACTTTCGTATTCCCCATTAATTCTTTGATATGTGCCATCATATTAAATCGATCTTCATCAATCATAAAAGAGAATTTATTAATATCAACGTAGGTTTCTTCTACAATACCCGTGGTATTGCGAATAGCCACATCAATAAAGACTTTATGAACAGCTTTGGGCAGGTTCGGGTATTTGAATGAAGCATTATCTGAATTTATATTGATCTCAAATTGCGGAATATGTTTTTCATCTGAAAGGCCTTTAAAATTACCGTTCAATACAAAATCACCCGTCGTTTCAACGAGTTCAATATTCTTGGTATACCCTTCGGGAATAACCCCTAAGAAATTTTTAAAATCAGAAGAGGGCGTCTTAAAATCAATAGCAATGTTTTGACTATTTTCATTCACTTTTACGAAACCGTTAAACACTAATGGTAATTGATTTATTTGTGCCTTATTTTCTAAAAAAGTATAGGTATCATTTTCTAGATCAATACCAATAAGGGCATCTAATGTAATTTTATTTTTGTTTAAATAATTGGTGCTATCTAGTTCAAAGGTTACCAGGGCTTCTGTTTCAGTATTTAACTCAGATACTGATGCCGATAAATCACCAGAACCTTTATGTTGAATCTCAGACAACACCAAAAACACTTCTGCTACAGCATCGTCATATATTACTTTTGAGTTTTTTATTTCATACGACTGTAAATCAAGTGTAAAACCCTCAGAAGCCGAATTCGAATCCTCTGAAACTACGGCATCTTTTCCAATTTCATAATTGGCTACTTCATTCTCGTTTACCTTAACGTGAACCTTGGCACCATCAACAAAAAGGGTTTGAATAGCAATAGGCTGCCCTTCCTCTTTAAAAAGTTCAGGTATAGCTAGCGTTATGTTTACTTGCTTTGCGGCAAATAAAGTATCACCTTCGAATGGTTGGTGATTGGCTAAATACACATCGACTAAATTTAATTCGGCATTCGGAAAACTTTTGATTAAACTTAGGCGTGCATCGCTAAAGTCAAGCGTAGCATTGACATTGCTATTTACATTCGCCTTTATAAGTTGTCCTATTTTAGCTTCTAGTACAAAAGGAGCAGCGACAAGCGCAATAACAAGAAGTAGGATTACTACACCAACTATTTTTAAGATTTTCTTTCCCATAACCAAACCAAAATGAAGTTAATTCTATAACTCTAGGAAAGAAGTAATATTTTAATTTTCAAGATTAATTTCTTCTCCTACAGCTAAATGAAAACGTTTTCGTAGAAGATATACGAACAAATACAGAAAAGGGGTGTCTATAAATGCAATAAAAACCTTAAAAAGAAAACCACTTATTACGAGTCCGAAGAAAATATTCCATGGTAATACACCAAAAGCACATAGCAAACCAACTACGGCGAAAGTATCTATAAACTGTGATAGAAATGTAGAAAAATTATTCCGTAGCCAAAGGTGTTTTCCTTTAGTAAGCCTTTTCCAAAAATGATAGATAGCAATATCGACATATTGCGCTAATAAATAAGCAATCATTGAAGCGAATACAGCTATTGGTGATAGAGCAAAAACTTTGGAGAAGGTCATATCATCAATCGGAGAATTCGTTATTGCCGGGGCAACATCAGCAATTAGCACAATTACCATGGAAAAAAAAGAAGCGAAAATACCTGCTGTTACAATTTCATTTGCCTTCTTTTTACCATAGATTTCAGAGATTAAATCAGTAATCAAAAAGGTAATGGGGTACGGTAAAATTCCAACAGAAACCTCAAAAAGATTCGCTCCGAAAATACTCACATCACCAAAAGGTTGCCAAAGAAAGAACTTTTGAAATATTAAATTAGAAACTACTAATGATGTAATAAATAATGCCCCTAGATATAAATAAATTTTAGAAGCTAGTCTTTTGTCAATCGAGCTCATTATAATTTTACCCTATATATTTATTTATTATTCCGCTCCTCTTTGCAATACTATTTTAAAGTATTTCATACGAAATTATATGTTTTTTCTTACGAAATGCAATACTATTCAAATTGTCTCGTTATTGATAGACTTAACAAAAACATGGTTCCCCCCATTTTTGAATATAAATGTAATTCATTTTAAAAAAGGCATGATAAAATTCATTCTTTTTATATCATTTCTTTGGTCATCTTTAATTGGTTATTCACAATCTTATCTCGGTTTCTTAAATCATACGTATAGCGGAGTACATAATGTGCTTTCTAACCCAGCTCAACTAGCAAATACCCCTTATAAAGTCGACATTAATTTAGTAAGTTTTAGTGGTTTGGTTGGCAACAATTATTACGGTCTCAATTTAAACCAATTACTCGGTGATAATTTCGATATTACTAATGACGCCCTAAAAACGCCAAGTGATTCAAATACAATTTTCGGAAATATAGACCTATTAGGCCCTTCAGTATTGTTTACGATAGACAATCAAAATTCCTTAGCACTTTTCACAAGAGGTCGTACATTTTTTAGCCTCAATGAAATTAACGGACAAACATTCGAAAACTTAACTACTGAATTTAATGATAATACAGATTATACGATCGAAGAAGATGATTTTAATGGTCAAGCTAACGCATGGTCGGAAATAGGCATTGCTTACGCCAGAGCATTGTTCAGCACCGATCTTCATACCCTTACTGGTGGTATTTCATTAAAATATATTCAGGGATATGCAAATGGATATATTCATGGTAATAATGTAACCCTGAACTATGATGCCGATGGTATTATCTTACCAAATAACGACACCGTTGGTAGCATTGTGTCGACTGGTGAAATCACCTATGGCTATAGCAGTGATTTTCAAGATTACAACTTTGAAAAGACTGGTACTGGTTTCGGGTTTGATATTGGTGGCGTTTACGAATGGAAAACAAAAAGCAGTGAAACCTACACCTTAAAACTAGGTTTATCAATTACAGATATTGGCACAATTAATTATAAGACTGGAGTAGAAAAAACATATAATATAGCGAATGCTATTACACAAGAAGATATTGACAATACTGATGGGTTAACAGAGCTCTTTGATACCTACTACACGGAAACAAGTTCTAAAAATATTGAAAAAACCCAATTACCAACGACCTTACATCTAAATCTTGATTATAAATTTACTACAAAATTATATCTCAATCTTAACAGCGACTATTCATTGGTGTCTAAAGCCAAATTAGATGCCATGAGAGCATTAACGCATACAACGATTACACCGCGTTACCAAAGCAAGTGGTTTAGCGTATATTCGCCAATAGGAATGCTGCAAAATTCGGGCTTTCAATGGGGTTTAGGTTTTAGAGCCGGACCATTGTATATCGGTTCAGGAGCTATTGTTTCTGCACTCATGCGTACTAACATTCAGTATTTAGATGGCTACGCAGGCTTAAAAATACCCTTATATCGAAAAAACAGGGTTTCGAATTCTAATGATACTGATGGTGATGGCGTATTAAATATGATGGATGGTTGTCCGAAAATACCAGGGCCACCATCAAACGACGGCTGTCCTGAGAATTAGCACTACTTAATATTGAGCACAAAAGGCATTCTTGCCTGTATGCCTTTTTGATTCATTGTTGCTTTTACTTGCTTTAGAATATCATAAGCTTCTTCCCCAATCTCTTCTTTGATTAGGTTTTGTTGCGCTTTCATACGAACACCGCCCATATCTTCCATCAATCTTTCGATACCCGTTTTATATCTCGGAAACTTACGGATTCCAAAATCTTCTATTTCGGCTAATTCAGCGGCCGCTGCAATGGCATCATTAAGATTGCCTAATTCATCAACCAAACCGATTCGTTTAGCATCAACGCCGCTCCATACTCTCCCTTGCGCGAGTTCGTGTACTTCAGGCTTACTAAGATTTCGTCCGTCAGCAACGCGTTGTAAAAAAACGTCATAGGTATGTTCTATACCTTCTTGAACCGTATTACGAAAAGTGTCACTCATCGGTTCAAATAACGAATACTCTACCGAATTTTTGTTAGTGCCTACTTGCTCTGCATTGATTCCGATATCATCGGCCAATTCGGCTACATTTGGTATGGTTCCGAATACCCCAATTGACCCCGTAATAGTCGTAGGCTCTGCAAATATTTTATCCGCTCCTGCGGCAATATAATACCCCCCCGAAGCAGCTACATTACCCATAGATACCACCACAGGTTTGTCGGCTTTAGCCAATTCAATTTCTCGCCAAATAATATCAGAAGTCAAGGCACTGCCACCTGGAGAATTAACACGTATAACAATCGCCTTTACTTTATCATCTTCTTTTGCTTTGCGAATAGCCTTACTCATCAAGCCTTGCCCAATGAGCTCTTGATTGCCTTCACCATAAATAATTTCACCTTGGGCAAAAATAACCGCGATTTTACGATCTCCTGATTTTTTTATCTTTTTGTTGGCACGGGTAATATAATCTTCTAATGATACCGTATTCAAATCTTTATCAGCATCAGTATTGGTAATATTTTTGAGTTTAGAAAGATATTCATCATAAAATATATCTGCGTCGACAAGCCCTGTTTGCCTTGCATATTTGGGCATTCTTCCGCCAAGTGTATCGGCAATGATATTCAGATCTTCAACCGTCATGTTGCGACCATCGGCAATTTCATCAACCATCGTATTCCATAGCGAAGAAATCAACTCTTTTATCTGCGTTCGATTGGCCTCACTCATTTCATTGGCCAAATAGGGTTCAACGGCACTTTTATATTTTCCGTGACGTATCACTTCCATTTTCACTCCTGTTTTTTCTTGCAGATCTTTATAAAAAAGTACTTCTGAGGCTAATCCTCGAAAATCTATACCTCCTACAGGATTTATAAAAATAGAATCAGCAACACTGGCCAAATAGTAGTCTTTCTGCAAATAAAAGTCCCCATAAGTATAAATGAATTTTCCATTTTCCTTAAAATCTTTCAAAGCCGCTCGAATGGCCTGAGTTTGTGCTAAACCTGCCAAAATAAAATTATTATCTATACTAATGCCTTTGATATTATCATCATTTTTAGCAACGGCAATAGCATTTAAAATTTCATCTAAGCCATTCGCTTCAGTAAATAAACTTGCGAAGGGATCGTCAGCGGCAGCACCTACATAATCACTAATGGGTAATTGTAATTGTAATTGTAGTACCGAATTCTTTTTAACGATTACCTCATCTTCACCGCTACTTACCAGACCTGCAAAGACAAAGAACATAATAAAAACAATTCCAAAAGCGACAAGACAACCTAATATAGCTGCCAAAAGGTTACGTAAAAACTTCATATTTTATCAAATGATTAATCTAGCCCAAAGATAAACAATGTGATTTTGTTTTACTTACTTTGTTCTATACACCATGAAGACGAAAAAAACCGCATATCTTTCTTTAGGTAGTAATATTGCTGATAAAATTTTAAATCTGCAAAACGCTGTTTTTGCTATTCATCAATCTGTTGGGCCTGTTATTACTATTTCTCCGGTATACCAAAGCAGTTCTTGGGGTTTTGAGTCTGATGATTTTTTAAACCTTTGTGTTGCTATCGAAACCACTTTAGATCCTCACGCGCTTTTAACACAGTTATTAATTGTTGAAAAACAGCTTGGTCGAATACGTATGCAAGAAGATGGTTACGCACCTCGCCTTATTGATATTGATATTCTCTATTACAATAACGAAACTTGTTTTAATAAAGATTTGGTTATACCGCACCCAGAATTACCTTTTCGCAATTTCGTGCTAAGACCTCTGGCTGATATAGCTCCGCAGTTATATCACCCCATTCTGCAAAAAGATACGCGTAACTTACTGCAAGAGTGTAAGGATAAAGGTCGCTTAGAGAAAACCACTTGGCGCGTTTATGCGGACAAAGCATCCTTATTTAGTCAATTAAATTTCATCGCCATAGAAGGCAATATTGGCGCCGGAAAAACAACTTTAGCAAAAAAAATTGCTGAGAAATATAATGGCAAACTGGTTTTAGAACGTTTTGCAGACAACCCTTTTTTGCCAAAATTTTATAGTGATCAACGACGCTATGCCTTTCCTTTAGAAATGTCGTTTCTTGCTGATAGATACCAACAATTCACTGATGACACTACGCAATATGATCTCTTCAAAGACTTTATGGTAAGTGATTATGACATCTATAAGTCACTCATATTTGCAAAGGTCACGCTTCAAAAAGAAGAATTCGAGCTTTATCGAAAACTATTTCATTTAATGTATAGAGAAGTTAAAAAACCAAAAATTTATATCTATCTCTATCAAAGCACCCCACAATTACTGGCAAATATCAAGAAACGTGGTAGGGAGTATGAACAAAGCATTAGCTCGGAGTATTTAGAAAAAATTAATTCAGGTTATTTCGAATTTATTAAAAGCTACCCTGAACAAAATAATCTCGTTATCGAACTTGGAGATCTCGATTTCGTGGCCAATGAACAGGATTTTAATACCATCATAAATAGCATCATTAAATTTGCCATTCATTTACCTTCTTAAGTTTTTTTTAAGAAAATTGTTGCACAGAACCCATGGATTTACTTAATTAGCAAAGTTTTTAGAACAATTTTGAATTCTAAAAAACGCATTACGGTTTAAACTAACTAACTCAAACTATATTGCCCAGCCCGTATATTACGGGCTTTTTTTATGTTTTAATTTTTCCCAAAAATTCCAAATGACTAGCCCAACACTTACTGAAATATTTAATGAATGTTTGGTGCCAAATTGAGGAATTTCAACAACATGTTTACAAGAATCAACTACTTCTTGTTGAACACCTTTAACTTCATTACCAAACACTAAAACATACTTTGCTGATGCACTAACCGCATACTCGTTAAGCATAGTCGCATTTTCTGTTTGTTCAATCGCAATGGTTTCATAACCTTTTTCATTATATTCTTGAATCACGGCCAAGGTCTGTTTTCGGTACTGCCATTGCACACTCTCTGTAGCTCCTAAAGCTGTTTTTCGAATATCTTTATGGGGCGGTGTAGCCGTGATGCCACACAAATATATTTTCTCGATTAAAAAAGCATCAGAAGTTCTAAATACAGAACCCACATTATTCAAACTACGAATATTGTCAAGAACGATTACTATTGGCATTTTCACTGCCGTTTTGAAACTTGCAATATCTAATCTCGTAAGTTCTTCATTTTTTAATTTTCGCATATTTCGAAAGATTAATAAAAGTTTTTTTAGTTTTTAATAATATGATTTATGCGCATTGAGGTATAGCAAATAATTAGTGTCTTAACGTGGCACTGTCATTTCATCTTTTTTTGAACTCGAAAAACAGTCTAAAAGTTATCCCCATAATATCAACAAATGGGAAATTTTCTAGACAAAAATAGTACATTCGTCGGTATCGATTCTTGCGTAGCAATATCCTAATATATATCATTTGAAAAAAGCTCAAAAGCCAAAGAAGGTAACCCCTTTAATGCAGCAATATAATACCATCAAGACCAAGTATCCTGATGCACTGTTGCTTTTTCGAGTTGGTGATTTTTACGAAACTTTTGGAAAAGACGCCGTTAAAGCTTCAAAAATTTTAGGCATTATTCAAACGCACCGAAACAACGGAGGCGATCGTACTGAACTTGCTGGGTTTCCGCATCATTCGCTGAACACTTATTTACCCAAATTGGTCAAGGCTGGTGAGCGTGTGGCCATTTGTGATCAGTTGGAAGATCCGAAAATGACGAAGACCATTGTAAAACGTGGCGTAACTGAATTGGTTACACCGGGTGTAGCAATGAATGATGATATTCTCAATGCTACTTCAAACAACTTTCTTTGTGCTGTTCATTTCGGAAGAAAACTAATGGGGGTATCATTCGTTGATATTTCTACAGGAGAATTTTTAACATCTGAAGGCAGTAAAGAGCAGATTGATAAGCTGCTTCAAAACTTTAGACCTAATGAAGTCTTAGTATCTAAAGCTCATAAAAAGGAGTTTTTAGAAGTTTTCGGCCAGCAATTCCATACTTTTTATATGGAAGATTGGGTTTTTCAAGAAGATTATACCCTTGAAATTTTAAATACGCATTTCAAAACAAAATCGTTAAAGGGTTTTGGTGTAGATCATTTAATACAGGGTATTATTGCATCAGGTGTTGTCATGCATTATTTATCTGAAACCCAACATCGAAAATTACAGCATATTAATGCGCTCAAGCGCATTACGGAAGAAGAATACATTTGGATGGATCGCTTTACGATACGCAATTTAGAGTTGTATCATTCTACGAATCTCAATGCGATCACCTTAATCGATGTAATCGACAAAACTATTTCACCCATGGGTGGAAGGCTTTTAAAACGTTGGTTGGCGCTTCCTTTAAAAAACATTGAAAAAATTAAAAGAAGACATCAAGTTGTTTCTTATTTGTATGAAGCCGAAAGTACTTTAGAAAAACTACAGCAACATATTAAACAAATGGGTGATTTAGAGCGCTTGATCTCTAAAGTTGCTACGGGCAAAATTAACCCTAAAGAGGTGGTGCAACTTAAAAACTCTTTAGAAGCTATTGTACCCATAAAACAATTAACCTCACAGAGTTCTGAGGAAGCGCTGCAGCTAATTGCTGACCAACTAGAGCCTTGTGATCTACTACGAACGAAGATCAAGTCTGTTTTAAACGAAGAAGCACCTGTTCAAATAGCTAAAGGAAAAACGATTGCTGATGGGTATTCGAAAGAACTTGATGAATTGCGATCTCTTGCTTTTTCTGGTAAAGACTATCTTCATAAAATGCTAGAACGAGAAACGGAACGTACCGGTATTAGTTCACTCAAAATAGCATCTAACAATGTATTTGGTTATTATATTGAGGTACGTAATACCCATAAAGACAAAGTACCTGAAGAATGGATTCGCAAACAAACTTTGGTGAATGCTGAACGTTACATTACTGAAGAACTCAAAGAGTATGAAGGTAAAATTCTTGGTGCCGAGGAGCGTATTTTAAGTTTAGAACAACAACTATTTACGCAACTCGTGGTTTGGATGCAAGAATACATCACAGCTGTTCAAAACAATGCACATCAGATAGCGCAATTAGATTGCCTTTGCGGGTTTACACAATTAGCGAAAGATAACAATTATAAGAAACCCACACTTAATGATTCGACGGAGATTAAGATTGTGGATGGGCGACATCCTGTTATTGAAAAACAACTGCCTTTAGGGGAGTCTTATATAGCTAATACGGTTGAACTCAACCGTGATCGACAGCAAATCATTATGATTACGGGGCCTAATATGAGTGGCAAATCGGCTATTTTACGTCAAACCGCACTTATTGTCTTATTAGCACAAATGGGGAGTTTTGTACCCGCAGAAACTGCTACTATTGGGTATGTCGATAAAATATTTACGCGGGTCGGTGCCAGTGATAATATATCTATGGGCGAATCTACTTTTATGGTAGAAATGAATGAAACTGCCTCTATATTAAATAACCTTTCAGAACGCAGCTTGGTGTTGCTTGATGAGATTGGAAGAGGCACCAGCACCTATGATGGTATTTCTATTGCATGGGCTATATCGGAATATTTACATGAGCATCCTGCCCGAGCAAAAACCTTATTTGCTACTCATTATCACGAACTCAATGAAATGACAAATACCTTTGAACGTATTAAAAACTTCAACGTAGCTGTAAAAGAACTTAAAGACAAGGTAATATTTCTTCGTAAACTTACCGAAGGTGGTAGCGAACACAGTTTTGGTATTCACGTGGCAAAAATGGCAGGAATGCCGCAACAAGTGATTTCAAAGGCGAATAAAATATTAAATAAACTAGAAAAGTCGCACTCGCAAGAAGATCGAACAGAACGAATTACTGCAGCTCAAAGTGCTCATCTATCCAACACGCCTGAAATGCAATTGAGCTTTTTTAATTTAGATGACCCTTTGTTAGAAGAGATCAAAGAAGAAATCACTCATTTAGATATTAACACACTAACCCCCGTAGAGGCTTTAATGAAGCTTAATGAAATAAAGCGTTTGCTCAGTAAAAATAAGAAAGCGAGCAGCTAAAAAACAAGGTGCTTTTTTTAAACGAAATTTCTTTGGGTTTTAGAGAATTGTATTAAATTTGCATCCGCATTATTAGTGAATGCATGTTCTTAATTAGTTTGCTTTTGGCAGACAAATTGAAATTACCAAATGCGAAAGTAGCTCAGGGGTAGAGCATCACCTTGCCAAGGTGGAGGTCGAGGGTTCGAATCCCTTTTTTCGCTCGACTTCGACTCCGCTCAGTCAACAAGAGCGGAGTTTTTAGTTTAGGCCAGCTCGAGTGGTGGAATTGGTAGACACGTTGGACTTAAAATCCAATGGACATTAGTCCGTATGGGTTCAAGTCCCATCTCGAGTACAAGGGAGATAGCCGAGGTTTTGCCTCGGCTTTTTCATGTCAAAAAATGACTCAGGTACAACATATCGTTTTTCTTAAACTTTAACCTTTTCGTAGGCCTTATCTAGTGCTAAACAGATTTCTGCCCATATAATCCTGCCAAGTCACCAAAACATATTTTTCTTTGCCGTTTTCGTTCTTTGCCAAGAAACCATACTCATAAATGAAGAGATAGACGTCCCCTTTTTGGTTTTTCCAATAATGTGTGAAGAAGTTCGGGTTAAAACCATTTTCTATCAGTTTGGATTTTCTAATGGTTGTAAAACCAGATTTATTAAACCTCTTTAATACTTTCCTATTAGTTCTAAGTTGCTTTTCTACTCTAAAATAGAAGGCCTCGGTTTTTTGCCGTTTTTCATATTGGTCTATTGACTTGCATTTTGTGCTACAAAATATTTTATCGGTCCGTCCTATGACTACCGAATCACATATCGGACATTTGCGGTTATCCATCATATTACTAGTATATTATACTTATAATATACTATTTAATTTATTAGTCCCAATTAAAATTGTACTATGAATTCCATGAAATCAATTACGCTCTATCATTTGATGATCAAAAATCAAAAGATGATTGGCATAAAATTTTCTCCCGATCGGCTAATACAAAATTTGATAAAGAGCCTTCCTAGCCCCAAATGGAGCCAACGATATAACATGGCATATATTGAAAATACCAAGGCGAATCTTGGTATTGTATTCAATACTTTTAAAGGCGTCGTTTGGATAAATTATAATAGGTTTTTAACAAATAGGCCAATTAGTTCCTCGAATGAAAAGGTTGATGTGGCGTGGTTTAGGAGACGTACGCCTATTGCGGGTTACCGAACTTGCCCCGAAGCTTATCTGTTAAAGCTTGAACTCAAGCGATATGCCAATAGTACCGTTAAAACCTATGTCACTTTTTTTGAGCTTTTCATAAATCACTATTGTGATAAGGAGTTGAACGAACTAGATGAGGGTGATGTTCGAGCCTTTCTTCAAAGTCTCATACAACAAAATCGCTCAAATTCATATGTAAACCAAGCCATCAACTCCATCAAATTCTATTATGAAGCGGTTTTAGGAATGCCCAATCGTTTCTATGAGATTGAAAGACCAAGAAAGGAAGCTAAACTACCTAAGGTAATTTCAAAAAATGAGGTGCTTTCGATAATCGAGCATACCAATAATATCAAACATCGATGTGTTGTGGAATTGTTATATGGGTCAGGTTTACGCCGTAGTGAGCTATTGAATTTAAAGCTTACCGATGTTGACAGTCAACGTATGCTAATTCGTGTCGAAGGTTCAAAAGGGAATAAAGACCGGCAAACCTTATTGTCGAAAACAGCCCTGAATGACCTCAGAGCCTATTTTAAGGAATATCGGCCTAAAACTTATCTTTTCGAAGGTAAAAGTGGAAAAAAATATAGTGCTCAAAGCGTTTTAAAAATAGTTACCGAAGCTGCGGAAAAAGCAAAAATCTCTTTGCGAGTAACACCCCATATGCTAAGGCACAGCTTTGCCACACACTTATTAGAGTCAGGCACCGATTTAAGACAAATTCAAGTGCTTTTGGGCCACAGTTCTACGAAAACAACAGAAATTTATACCCACGTGGCGATTAATACTTTTAAAAGTATTAAAAATCCATTAGATTAGTGTGCCTATAAGAAGAATAAACACACTAGTGTGTTTATCGTATTGTTGTACAACATTAAAAACAACCAACGATATTGAAAAAATACTTGAGAAAAATAAAGATTAATCCTGACAATAAATATATCGGTCTGATTCATAAAATTACACCAACTCTTACTCTTATCTTTATAATTTATTCATACTATAACTCCGTAAAACCAGTTTTCGATAAAACTGAAGAATTAAATAATTCTAAAGAAGAGATTAAAATATTATCCGAACAAATAAACTCTAAACAGACAGAATTAAAGGACTTTACTAATCAGATTATAAAAGCAAAAAAGAACGAAAACGAATTATCAAATCAAATTTCCGCACTACAATTAGAGAAAAGTGAGCTTTTGTCTCAAACATCGAAGTACAAAACCGAAATCCAAGCAAAGGAAAAAAGTTTACTAGAAAGTAAAAAAAAGTGCGGTTAAAGCGAACCTGAAAATAATTATTGGAGATATTTCAAATGAAAATATAAAATCTGCATTATCAAGAAAGACTTTCGACATAAAAACTTATACAAAACAATATTTATCTGAATTTAAAACAGAAAATGAATATCAAACAAAGGCTAAAGATGTTTTAGAAAGTTTCTTGATTTACGATGGAAAATATAACATTGAAAACAGTATTTTCTACTTGACATACTATTATGAATTTATATATGAAAAAAATAACGTTGTACAACACGGTGTACAAAACATAGCTAGTACAAGCCTAACCGAAAGGTTGGTGTATATTTAGAAAGTCCTCCAAATTTTTAATTTGGCTTTTAGAATAGAAAAATTAAAAACAAAACATAAAAATTCGGCTCTGTGTTAATCCGAAAAGTTAGTGTCTTTTTATACGCTACGTTCCATACACAAGACCGTTACCCACAATTAAAAAATGAAACTAGCAGATCTGACAATTGAAAGTATCAAAGAGTTTATCTCTGGAGATAATGGATTAACGCCAGGTCTTAGCGGTCCAAATATTTTAAAACTTTTCAATCAAGTAGGCTTTAAAGATGTCTACAAGTATCAGGATGGTGGAATGCCTAAATCGTTAAGCAGAAATGCTTACGTTTTAGAAAAACTATATGAAATAAACGGAACGAACGAAATGGTCAGATTAATAGAAATAGTTTTTGACCCTAGACATTTTGCGAAGGACAATTCTAAGGACATTAGTACTGCAGTTGAAAAAATTAATCCACTAATCATTCAAGATGGATATCGATTAGAGGAATTGGAGGGAAAGTTCAAAATAATTGGAGCTGACCTACCAGAAGAAATAGAAGTAGAAATTCATTTTGAAGAAATACAAGCACAAATAATTGAGCAAATTAGAAATGCTAAGTTTTCTATTTGGGTAGCTGTTGCGTGGTTTACAGATAAGATTTTGGCAAAGGAGCTTTACTTGAAACAAAAGGAAGGGTTAAATGTCCGAATTGTCGTCTTAGACGATGATATTAATAAGCAATACGGCTTTAATTATGAAAAGCATTTTGATGCTAAACGAGTACCTAAAAAAGGGATTTATGAAAACATAATGCATCATAAATTTTGCGTAATTGATCTAAAAACAGTGATTCACGGATCATATAATTGGACTAACAAAGCAAGATGGAATAAGGAGACCATCTCAATTGACCAAAGTCGAGAGTTAGCAGAGAAATTCGCTTCAGAATTTATTAAGTTGACAAAATGAGAACCAAGAAGGCAAAGAAATATGATCAGCAAATTGATCGAGAAATTGAAAAATCAGTAACTAATTTTACGGAACACTTAATGTCAAACTCTAAATGGGTTCGCCTAATTGACAAACTTGTGGAAGAATCAAATGAAGTTCAAAAAATCGAATTCAAAAAAGTTCAGAATGAGCAAATTGGAGAGATTTATTTAGAAAAAGATACTACGTACGGGTTTGATTATTGGCAAAATGGATTTGAGGGACATAATTCTCTTGGAGGTTGGTTGACTTTTAAAGAAATTGAGTATCTGATTTTCCCAAAAGTAATTAAGATTGAACCTTTGAAGATTCAAAGCTTGGTAAAGATTAAAGAATTAATAAAAAGTGTAGGTGAATTTGCTCTTGACATTGACGAAGAAAGAATAAAATTAATTTGCTATCGATAACAAAAAAAGTGGGTAACAATGTATAACAAATCATAGCCGCCTATCGGCAGACTACGCTTGTTATACGAGCCGTTACCTGTAATTTTGAAAAACCTTCTACAAATATTGACTTTATGGATTTTGGGAATCGGAATTGTATTCGCACAATCAGACTTGCCATTTTTTGAGCAAAGTGCATTTGACTTCTATGCAAAGGAAATTCTTAAAGAAAATCCTGTAAAAAAGAGAATTAGTATCTATAAATATTATTTGGACTTTCAAAAAGGTGGAGACTATTTGCCGAGTGGAGAGTGCTTTAAAAAGCCAATTTTCAAAAATCAAATAACGAGAGTGGATGAAGAAGTTTATGGACAAAACAATATTGATGCGGACAAGTTTGAAATGAACCTGAGTAAGTTGGACAAAAAACAATTTAAAATCAGGAGAAATGGACGTGGTAGTTATCCCAAATTATTTCTAAGCTATCCGATGGTATCTAAAACAGACCGAAGTAGATTTTTTGTAAACGTATCTGAATCTTATGATAGCCTGGTAAATATTTATCATATTGAGATGGACGAAAATGGAGAAGTGATAGATTGGTGTAAAACACATCATGAAACTATAGTAGTACGCTGAAAAAACTACAGGTAACAAAACCTATAAACAATACGGGCTTCGGGCTTAAACGAAAGGTTTGTGTATTTTTATGATGTCCGCAAAATCTTTTGCCCCGAAGCGTCGGGGTTGCTCTGGACAAGAAAAAATAAATCAAAACAAAAAGATTTCGCTATATGCGTGGCGGAAAGCAAACGCCAGTTTGCTCCCGTACTGTTCATAGCTAAACCGTTAGCTACAATTTCAATAAAATGATTCGATTGACAATAATTATAGGGATTTTCATCTTATGCGTTTGTTGCAAATCGACCAATATCCAGAATGAAACTAACTTGACAACGAAAAATGACTCAATAAATCTTTATGCGTTTGTTGGACAGAAAATATCGGTTACGGAATTTGACCCTAACGAAAATAACGAACGAATCGAAATTGATTCAATAACTGGAGATACAATTAGACGAGTTAGCTTTTCAATGGACTTGGGCTTTAAAGCCAAATATAAAGTCATAAAAAATGTGTTTAACGACTTAAAAACGGACACGGTTGACTTCGTGGCATATGACCATTACGGGCGTCCGAAATTTGAGAGATATGAAAATGTCATACTTTATCTTTCTCTTAATAAGAAAACTGGAAAATATTATCATCAAAAATATCTTTATGACCCAATTAAAAAAGGGAGAAACGGAATTTGGAAGAGTCCTAGTGGAAAAAGTATTGAAAAGATATTTCGGGAAAGGAGAAAAGGGATTTTAAAATCTCGTGGAATATTTGAGTGAATAAAAACTGTAGCTAACAATGCCTAAACGTAATGCGGGGTTTTGGGCTAAATCGAAAGGTCTGCGTATATTTAGGAGGTCGCTAAATCTTTGGGATTTAGCTTTGGACAAAAAAAGAAAAAGAAAAACCAAGAGCTTTAGCTTCGTGCGCAGACGGAAACGAAAAGTTTCCTTACCTCCGCACTACGCTTAGCCGAGACGTTGGCAGTAACTTACCTAGTAAAAAAAGAGAAACTAAGCGCTTCCCTCCTTTTTTTTGTTGTTTACCCTATAGTTGGATTAGTTACTTTCC
>CALDYU010000034.1 GCA_937944485.1 uncultured Flavobacteriaceae bacterium
AAAAATTAGACCTGCCAGTCAAAAACCCAAAAAACAAGACCAATCAAAAAACACATGTAATTCGTCGATAAAGTGCCTGTCTACGTCTTAAAATTAGAAAACATTCGATCAGTACCTTTAGTTTTAGCGTGAATTTATGATCCCCAAATCGAATTCAGGCTATGGTAAAACAATTTCTTTCATTGACCGTTCTTTCGGCTCTCCTATTCGCATGTTCAAAAGATGAACTTGTAGAAAAACCAATTTTCGAAACACTTAATGCACCTTCTGAAACAGTTTCAACTGTTGTGGAAGAGCATCCAGAAAATACAAGCCCACCGGCTGTTGCTAAGACAAACAATTGGATAGTGGCACTTCAACAAGAAAATGGCCTTATTGAAAGTGCAGAAAACACCAACTTCGTATCACTTTATGATAATGCTTTAGCAGCTATTCTTTTTACGAAAGAAGGTAATTTAACTAAAGCAGCTAAAATTCTTGATTTCTTCGAAAACAAAATACAACTTGAATTACAAGACGACTTAGGTGGTTTCTATCAGTTTAGAAATAAAGAAGGTGAAAACGGAAGTCGCAAATGGATGGGTGACAATGCTTGGATGCTAATTGCTATTCGTCAATACCAACAAGAAAGTGGAAGTCTTAAATATAATGAAATGGCGAAAGCCTTAGAAGCATGGTTGCGATCATTACAAGATGAAGATGGAGGTCTTTTTGGCGGAATTAATGCAGATGGCTCGTCCATACCAAAAGTAAGCGAAGGTATAATTACTGCCTTTAATGCGGTACCGGGCTATGATGATTTTCATAAAAACATACTACACTTTTTGCAAAACAACAGATGGATTCCGGCAGAAAACAGTATTGTGGCCTGGCCCGAAAATCCGGCATACAACCATGCCTTAGATTTACATGCCCTAAGCTATAGCATATTTAAAAATTTTCCTGAAGCTACCCTAGCGCAAACAGAACGTTATGGAAATACGCAGATCGCTTCAGTTACCGGAAAAGAAATACACGGCTATTGTTTCGATGAAGACAAAGACGTCATTTGGCTCGAAGGTACTGCACAATTAGCAGTGGCATATCAGCAATCAGGAAATACCGCGAAAGCCTTGCAACTAATTAGCGAAATCGAAAAAACGGCAATTGCAAGCACAACTTTTTCAGAGGCGCATGGAATTCCCTACACGGCTAACTTCGGAACCAATTTCGGAACCAATGACCTTTGGGATCATGCAGATACTGCACCAGCACTTTCATCTTCTATTTGGTATCTTTTTGCAAAGATGGAATTCAATCCTTTAAGCTTAGGAAAGCAAAAAGATATTCCTTCTGTCGATCAATTTTGGAAAGATCAAAGCAACTAAAAACTTTTAAAGATTCGCTTCCCCATAAGAAATGATTAATTTCATTCTATGCAGCTCAAGAATGACATTCGTAACCGTGAAGACATACACAAACTGGTACGGCGTTTTTATAAAAAGGTGAGAGGCCATGTTACACTTGGACCTATTTTTAATAAAGTAATTACTGATTGGGAGCATCATTTCGAAATACTCACAAATTTTTGGGAAACCCAGCTTTTTTTACAACGAAAATATGATGGTAATCCCGTAAAAGCGCATCAAGAAGTAGATGACAAAGTAAATCAAAGTGTTACTTCAGAACATTTCGGACAGTGGTTAAATTTATGGTTTGCCACCATCGATGAACTTTATGAAGGTGAGACGGCATGGATAGCAAAAAATAGAGCTCAAAAAATGTCGACAATGTTATTTCTTAAGATTTTCGAACATCGACAAAACAAATAATTTAACATGCTGCATTAAATTTATGATAGCTCATTATACATGTCATATCTTAAAATACAAAAAAGTATTTTTGACAAAATTATAAGCAAACTTTTATGACCTTACTTTTAATGGCTGCTGGTAGTGGAAGCCGATATGGAAAATTAAAACAATTTGATGATTTAGGCCCCAAAGGTGAATTTTTAATGGAATTCGCCATGTACGACGCTATCAAAAACGACTTTGATCATATTGTAGTCATCACGAAAAAAGAAAACGTTGACTTTCTAAAAGATCATTTGACCGGTCGGCTGCCTCAAAATATAAAATTAGATGTACTAGCGCAAGAAAAGACAGATTTACCCGATGGGTTAACCTTCAATGGTGAGCGCAAAAAACCTTGGGGAACGGCGCATGCAGTATGGACAGCTCGGAACGTAATTAAGGGTCCTTTTGCTGTAATCAATGCCGATGATTTTTATGGTCAATCCGCCTATAGCAATGCTGCAAAATTCATGCAAGAACATGCTAATGACAATGTATATGCCTTATTAGGGTACACCCTGAAAGATACCTTGTCTGTTCATGGTCCTGTATCCCGGGGAATTTGTAAAGTTGAAGGTGATAACTTAACCTCGGTAGAAGAAACGCTTGAATTAGAACAAAAAGGACATGTGGTTATTGATCATAAAACAGGTAATAATTATACTGGTAATGAACAAGTAAGCATGAACTTTTGGGTTTGCAAGCCCTCTATTTTTGATAAAATTGAAGCCGAGTTTCGTGTTTTTCTAAGAGACGAAGATCGTATTGCAAATAGCGAACTCTATTTACCCATTGCAGTTCAAGAAATGTTACAGGCAGGAGAAATTGCCGTAAAATTGGTGCCATCGGGTGGTGATTGGTTTGGCGTTACGTATGCGAGCGACAAGGAAAAAGCAATGAAAAACTTGCAAGATAAGACCGCACAGAATCAATACATTTCTCCCTTATGGCCCTAGATTTTAGCAGTTATTCCGAAGAAAACCTTCAAGCAATCCTAAAAGAATTTAAGATTGAGGCAAAGGTATATTCTTTTAACTCTTTGACTGCAGGCTATATTAATGACACTTTCTTGGTCATGAACCAAGGTACACCATTATACATTCTACAACGTGTGAATCATGAGGTCTTCGTAAATATTGAAGGCCTGATGACCAATGTTACAAGTGCTTTGAAGCAATTAAAATCAAGTCATTATTCTCAAATTAGCTTAGTGGCAGCATCCACAGGAAAAAGTTATGCAAAATTAGATGCAAGCTATTGGCGGTTGATGACCTATATACCAAATAGCACCACATTTAACACCACTACCGATACAGATATCGCTTTCGAAGCAGGTCGTATAATTGGGCGGTTTCATTCATTATTAGGTCGAGAAATACCTGCGAATTATAAAGAAACAATTCCGAAATTTCATGAATTAGAACTTCGTAAAATGCAATTTCTAGCAGCATTGGCTAGGGCTACAAATACAAAAAAGAAAATTGCCAATGACGCCACTAACTTTGTAACAGTCATGTTAGAAAAATTGGCTACTATGGGAACCGCCGAGCCGCCCCAACGCATTTGTCACAATGATACCAAACTAAATAACATTTTGTTTTCTAAGGCCAATAAAAAAGCACTTTGCCTTATTGATTTAGACACGATCATGCCAGGTTATTTTCATTATGATTTTGGTGATGCCGTTCGTACTATTGTAAATACGGCACCTGAAGATGAGCAAAATCATTCGAAAATCACTTTTGAAGAAAAGCTTTTTGAAGCATTCGTAAACGGACTCGCGGCAAACGACGCTTTTTTATCTTCCGAAGAAACTAAAGCACTACCCTATGGCGTAATTTTAATGCCTTTTCTTCATGGCATTCGAGCCTTAACAGATTACCTCAACAATAACGTGTACTATAAAGTGAGCTACGAAAATCAAAATCTCGATCGCGCATTAAGCCTGTTTAATTTTACGAAAAAAGCTTTGGCCAAATTAGATTATATGGAAACAGTGATTTCGAGGCACTTACCTCAAAGTAACTAATTGAAATCATGGACAGCGTTTAATCTAAAGACCCATTGCCAACCTTTGCCTTTATTTGCACTATTTTCAATTCTTTTTTACTGCCTTAAAACCTACTTCAGAAGCATTTTCTTGACAACAAGTTACATTAAGACCCTTTTAGAAGGTGACTTTTCAAATTGACAGTAAGGTTTACCCATTAAAATGTGTTGCAATTCTCAAACCTATCAAACTACTAAGGAATAAAAGAACTTGCTCTATCCCTATGCAATGGCACATAAGTCTTAATAATATGAGTCGTTATTTTGCGCAAAGTTTCTCCATTCGTGGGGTGCAAACCTGGTGCTGTAAAGTATTCGATTTCACCTTCATTGTTTTTATAATACCAAACCAAAGGTTTATCGTCATCAGTAAAAAAATCGTAAGCAGCGGTCACTTGTACTTTTTTCATGTTTGTTAATCTACTTTTATCTAGAGATTCTACTTTGGTTCCATATTTTGAATACGGGCCTATATCGCAGGCAACCGCAACAAATAATGAATCAGCCCAGGTCATACAACTGCTGCTTATTAATTGACTTTCCAAATTTTTTTTTCTAAAACCTTCGGTATTTTCAGTATTTGGAGTATCATCGTCATCTCCCCAAGACACTTGATTCCCAATGACCCATTTGACAAGTAATACAACACTGAGCACCACAACTATTGTAGTAATCCATTTCCAATTAAATCCTACTGTTTCAGTGAGTTCTTCAATTGGATTACATTCTAAATAGTCTTTATAATCTTCCTTCTTCAAATACTTGCAAAACAAGTCTATACTTTCAGCACTTGCTGGACCATGCTTTTTCTTTTTATCAATATATCTATCATACGCTCTTTCTAGGGTTTTTGGGTGTATATATCTGTGTTTTTCCGAAATAGTGTTCGCAATATAATTGGACAATGCATATCTCGAATGAGAAGCATGCTCCTTCTTCGCTTTATCAAATACTTTTAGAACAATTTCTTCTATTTTTTTTTCATTCATCTCACTAAAAATACGATTTTTTGTTCGACATATTTTCGACACAATACGCTGTAAACCATTGATTTAATTCATGTCGGGAAATTGTCTAAAACAAGTCTACTTTGTGTCTACAATCGATTTCTAAATCTTCTACATCTTGCACTCAAGAATGATTCACTGTGCATTGCTAACATAGTATTTCTAGAAAAGTCATTCTTACGGAAATCTATAATGCGGCCTGTTTTTGGCCAATTGGAAAGTAGCTAGAGACTACCGCATAAGATTTCCACTTTCCAAAAATCGGAGTACTCCAAACTCTAACGGGATTGGTAAAAATGAATCTGAGAAAATCTCAGACAGCCACTCCTATATCCAATTTTTTTTAAAACAAATAATATGAAAAGAGTAACAATAGCCTTCATGGCACTGATTTTTAATATGCTTTTATTTTCTTGTTCCAAAGAATCCGTAGCAGAGACTGAAACATTATATGAAACCCAAGCAACTGAGGGTGACGATAGTCAAGTCGATGACGGTAGGGGTAATGATTAAACATACGCTATCTAATACTAACGAAGCCATACCTTAAAGTATGGCTTTTTTATTTTCAATACATTTACAGTCAAACCAACTATAGTGACTCCTTTTAAATACATCTTTTTTTTTATTGTATTGGGTTTTATCAGCTGTAATGACTCCAAACCGAAAAACGCTTTCATTCAGGAAAGAGAAGAAATCCAGCGATTATATAACCGAAGTCAAGGTAATGACCTTGAGATATCTGAAAAACTTCTATTTATTGATAGCGCATTGGCTTTAACAAAGAGTTACCCTACCGACTCGCTCACCCTTGAAATAATATATCAAAAAAGTAATATTCATTATTCTGCAAAACAAATTGACAGTACATTCTATTATGATAAAAAATTATTGCGCAAATCAAATGAATTGAACCATCACTATTTTAAAGGAAAAGCAAGCCAAGCGTTAGCTTACTATTATAAAACAAAGCAAGTGTATGACAGCGCGTATTTCTATTATAATGTTTCAAAAAATTCTTTTCAAAACCTGAAAGACAGTAGTCAGGTGGGTAGACGCTTGCTAGTCATGGGACAAATACAGCAAAACCAAAGCGATTATTTTGGCAGCAAAGAAACTATTACTGAAGCCTTGCAGTACCTGCTTCCGGAAAAGGATAATAAATACATTGCTTCATCTTACAATAGCTTAGCAACAAATCACCGAAAATTATTTAACTACACCGATGCCATTGCATATCATGTAAAGGCAATAGAAACAACCCTATCAAAAAAAGACAAACCTCTTTACAAAAATAGCTTAGCAGCTACTCATATTGAAAACAAACAAATCCCTGCGGCTCATGCGCTACTAGCAACTATTGTTAAAGATTCTTTTGTCGTAACAAATAAAAAAGAATACCCAAGAATATTAGACAACCTTGTTTATGTACAATGGCTTTCTGGCAATACAACTACTGAAGAAGCATTTCAAAAACCGCTTGAACTGCGAAAACGAAACAATGATCAAAGAGGGCAAATTGCAAGCTATACTCACTTAGGAGAATTTTATAGCAAAGCTAATCCAAGAAAAGCAACAATATATTTCGATTCGGTAATTCAGCTTTCCAAAACTTTAAAAATGCCCCGAGCAGAAAAAGATGCTTTAAAATTTTTGATGCAATTGCAACCGCAAAATATCAATCTCCGCGACCGCTATGTCCATTTACAAGACAGTCTCTATGCACAAGAACTGAAGGTCAAAACCCAATTTGCCAAATACAAATATGACGACAAGCTGAAACAAGAATCTATTTTGCGGCTGGAAAAGGAAAATGCTGAAAAAGAACTAGAAGCAAGTCAACAAAGAAATCAGAAAATCATATACCTAGGAGGATTTCTTTTCATTACTACGGTTTTAGGGCTGTCAGTATATGGTTTTAGACAACGTACCAAACGATTGAAACAAAAAAACAAGACTGAAAAACTAAAAGCGATTCATGAAACCGAGGCGGAACTCTCCCGAAAATTACATGACGACCATGGTGGTAAACTAAACAAAGTAATGTCATTAATACAACGCGATGCTGACAAGGGATTAATTTTAGATACTGTAGAAGATATTTATAACCATACTAGAGATTTCTCTAGAGAGCTTAATTCAGTTAATACCGGTCCTGATTTTTGGAAAGGCCTTAAGGCGACCTTAGAATTTACGAAACCAACCGAAGTCGACCTAATTTTTGATGGTGGCAAAGAAATCAATTGGGCAGTTGTAAGCCATCAAATAAAGACGATTCTTTTTAAAGCTTTACAAGAACTGATTATCAATATGGCGAAGCACAGTAAGGCCTCTCAAACTGTCATTTTATTCAAAGACCAAAACCAAGAACTCTCTATTTACTATGAAGATAATGGGGTTGGAGCATCAAAAGAGTCTTTGTTGAGAAAAAATGGACTGCAGAATACAGAAAAGCGTATTCAAGCCGTTGGGGGAAGCATTACTTTTGATTCAGAAGAAGGAAAAGGCTTTCGAGCCGAAATTCGAATCCCCAAGTAATAATAAGCACCATGTTTAAAAAAATATTGTTAGCCGAAGACTTTCAAGGTGAGAACCAAGGTATCGCTGAAACCTTGCGTGAAAAACTGATTCTAGAAGAATTACAAAACGAACTATATTGTGATAAAGCCTTTACCCGTTTAAAAGTAGCGCTAAAAAATACTGTCCCCTATGAATTATTGATCACGGACTTATTTTTTGAAAAAGACCATGTTGACCGAAAGCTAAAGTCTGGTAGCGAACTCATTAAAGCAGCGAGAGCGTTACAACCCAGTTTAAAAATTATTGTCCACTCTATGGAAAACAATCCTATACACGTCAATTCGCTTTTTAAAGAACATAAAATCAATGGTTATGTATGCAAGGGTCGCAAGGGAATGCTCGAATTGGTCAAGGCCGTAAAAGAAGTGTATCACAATAGAACCTATGTATCACCTCAACTAAATTTGACTGCTGCCAACAATGTTGTTGAATTAGACGATTTTGACCGTGCTATCTTGAGAGAACTCGCCAACGGGCTCACAAAAAAAGAAGTTTCTGAAAAATTCAAGCAAGAGAAGATTACTCCGAATAGTGAAAGTACCATTGATAAGAGAATAAGCAGGCTGTACGATGAGTATGAGGCCAAGAACACCACAAATTTACTCTTTAAGCTTGCGAAGGAAGGAAAAATTTAAACCCAAATCCTTTCTAAAAACTAAAATATTTAAACAAAATTAAGTCCCTTACAGATTTCTGTAAGGGATTGTCTTTTAATGGGTTTAGGTTTGGAGTGTACAATTTAAAAAAAAATGGGAAACACAATAGGCGAAATTTTAATTTCATATGACATAAATAAAAGTCATACGGACGTTAAAAAGAGCATGATATCTAAGGGTTACAATGATAGTTTTAAATTTCAGGGAGAAACAAAAACTTACTATTTGCCGAATACAACTCTGTGGCATCCCAAGAAAAGTTCAAACATGGCTATTAATGATTTACAAAGTATTTGTAATGGCTTAGGCGTTGTTTTAGAAAAAGCTGTCGCTGTAAAAGCAAGTGAATTCAAAGGAATTTAATTTTTAAACTATATAAATAAGAAAATGGCAAAGTACTATGTAAATAATTCGGCACAAGTTAATGGTGATCATGAAGTTCACAAGGATGGATGTTATTGGCTTACACTTGTACATAGTAAGAAGGATTTAGGATATCATTCAAATTGTAAATCTGCAGTTTTAGAAGCAAAGAAGACTTATATGAAATCAAATGGTTGTATTCATTGTTCAAAAGACTGCCATACTTCTTAAATAATTTTAAAATGAAAAAAATAAAATTAATAATACCAGTAATTTTTTGCATTATATCAATCAATTTTTCGCTTGGTCAAGAGCATAGCTTAATTGCATCATGCTGTGAAGGAACCGAAGCCAAATGCGTAGGATCGTCATATTGTAAAGCTTGCACTAATTGCAGTCGATGCGGTCATTGCAATTCTGGTGGCTCTTGCGGAGTATGTTCAACAAGTTATCGAAAAACCTCCAAAAAAAGAACTTCAAGTAATTATACCAAAACTGGTTCTAAAAAATCATCAATTTCAACAGCTTCAAAATCAAAACCTTATACTTTACCAAATAGCATTTCATCGAAATATTATTTAAAAAATTTGATTGTAAATACAGATGAATTAAATCTAAGAAACGGCCCTGGCGTCTCATACTCTATAATTGAAAAATTAGAAAAAGACCAAGAACTTACTTTTCTAGCGATGGCAAATAATTGGGTGAAAGTCAAAGTAGTTATAACGAAAACCGAAGGGTTTGTTTATTACAAACATGTTTTAGTTTCTAGTAAATAAAATTAAAAGGTAAAAGAATTGGTCAGCAATTTTCTTATTGAGAAAAGTTACTATAAAACATGCAAAAAGAATGGCTCAAAAGCTGTTCTTTTTTATTTTACAGATATCCGTAAGGTATTGTCTTTGATTGGTTTTAGGTTTGATGCATTAACAATTTAAAACTAAAAATCATGGCATTCCCAAAATTTGAAATCAAGAAAAGTAGCAACAGTAAATTTTACTTTAACCTTCGATCAAAGGGCAACGGAGAAATTATTGCCACAAGTGAGATGTACAATTCAAAACAAAACTGTAAGAATGGTATTGAAGCTGTAAAAAGAGATGCTCCCGAGGCAGAAATAGATGATACAACTATTTAGCAATAATGACCAAGTATAGAACAATTGTCCGATATCGTAGTGCTATAACAGGTCGGCTTGTAACAACAGCATATGGTAAAAAGCATCCCAAAACCGCGATTAGAGAAGTTATTAAGATTCCTATTTTCAAATGAACAAAAAACTATTTCATAACGCCATTCGTATAGTTTCCATTTGCTGCGCACTGCTATTGTTCATTGCTGTGTTACCCAATCCTCTAAAATACTATTGGATATTGCGAGTGATAGTTTCCATTGGAGCTGCTCTTGTTATTCTAAAGAATATTGCAAATGGTTATTGGGTGGTTCTTTTTGGTGTGGTGTTAGTGCTGTTCAACCCGATATTCCCCATTCATTTTTACATGAAGTTACCTTGGATACCGATAGACATTGCTTCGGGAATTTTATTCTTGATTGAAATTATAATCAATCGACCTAAAAAGGTAAAACCAATACCAATTGAGAAAGAGGTCAAAACGCATGAACGCGATAGAATCATATAAAAAATACCAACTATGAATAACATACAAGTACCAACAATTATCAAAAGTCACTTTTTACGATTGTATCAAATAGCACTTGCAGATGGTGAGTTCAGTGCCCTTGAACTAAAAATGCTTTATGAATTTGCGGAGGAGAGAGGTATATCAAAAGAACACCTAGATGACATTCTACTCAACCCAGTAGATGCCAGTAACCTTGTTCCAGAAGATATTAATGAAAAAATAAGCTTTCTGTATGATTTTGCTGCCATGATTTGGGCGGATGAAATCGTTACCAAAGACGAGCTTTTTGCTTTAAAAAAATACATTAAGCGTTTTGGGTTTTTAGACGAAAATATTGACCCATTGGCACAATACCTTATCGAGGCCATAAAAAACAACAAAACCAAGAAAGACATCATAAACGAATTAAATGATTGATATGGGATTAAAGAATTTAATGCAATTAAAGCCAAAAGAAACAATACTAAGAGTTACCGATGAACAGCCTTCAGAGGAAGTAAGAAAGCGTACCTATCATGAAACAGGTTATCGTGATAGCTCTCGAAATACAGGGAATTCTCAAACCCTTTCTATTTGTTTAAATGCCATATACGCCAAGTTTGAAAATGAAGAAAAAGAACTTCTTCATAAACAAGACGAACTAAAAAAACCCTATTCACAAGAACAGTTGGAAAAGGAGTCTGAAATAAAAGGGTTTCAAGTAGCTATTGATAATGCAAATGAAAAAATAAAGCAGCATGAAGATAAAAATGAGGAAATAGAGGGTGCCATCAAAGAATTGAAATTTGAAATTACGGACCTTCCACAAAACCCCCATTTTTATGGTGTCCCTGCCAAGAAAGGGGCTTCAGCTAAATTTTGGATAGGATTGGTGGTCTTAGCGCCAATTACAGTCTATCTTTTTATGTTTTACGCATCGGTAGTGTACTCAGCCATGGAAAAACAATTTACCTATGAAGACCAACGTTGGTACGTACCCGATGCCATTTTTAGAGCTTGGGAAGATGGTTTTCAAGCCTTAGCGACCGTAGTTTTTGCTCCATTTATTTTTATTGGCTTGGGGTATTTAATTCACATGTTTTATCAAAAGAAAAAATTGGTATCCTACTTAAAACTTACCGCTATCATTTTGGCAACTTTAGCCTTTGATATCTTACTCGCCTTTTTTGTTGAAAAGAAATTATGGGAGCTCAATGTGGTCGACGAAAATGCCAAATTTGGCTTTGTTGAGGCTATGGAAAGTCAAGAATTCTGGCTAATTATCTTTTTAGGATTCATCGCTTATTTAATATGGGGGTTCATTTTTGATTTTGTAATGGAAGAGCATAAAGAAAAAGATAAGGTCAAAAATGCTATTCGAAAACGAAACGAGCAAATTATAATCCACAAAGAACAAATTCAAGATAATAAGGCAAAAATAGATGAAGTTAAAACTCTTATCCGAGATGTAAAAGAGAAAACTTCGAAAGCCAAAGGCAGAATAAATGAGCTGCAACGTATTGTTGACGGCACCATTATCCCAACCAAAGAATACAAGCTATATGCTTCTGAATATCTACAAGGGTGGTTGACTTTTATCAATGAAAAATTGTCGGTTTCTAGGTCAGAAAATGACAATTTGATTTCTGAATGTCTTGAAATAAATAGGCTTCATTTAGAAAAAATTGGAGTAAGGGAAGATTATCACAATACTATATTCACTAAAACACATTAAATATGAAGCGGACAGTAATTACAATGTGTTGCCTAATTGTAGTATTCAATGCATGCATATCAGATAAAAAGTCAAAAGATAAAGCTCAAAGTTCAAATGACAGATTGACAAAGGAGAATTCGGAAATTGCCTCAGAATGTGAATTGCACTTGCAAAAACGAAAGAATAATAATTTAAATATTAGCATTCTCTTAGACCTTTCCGATAGAATTGATTTACCCAGACAGCAGGCTAAAGATTCTTCATATATCTTATCCTTGGCCAAGGAATTCAATAATCATGTTAGCAAGAAGAAGCTTGGTTTATTATATGATAAAATAGAAATATTCTTCGAACCAACTCCAGTCAATCCTAAAATCAATGAACTCGCTAATCAATTAAAAGTAAGCTATGTCAGAGGTATATCTAAAACAAAATGGATGCCTATGACATTAGAAAGCTATAGCGCCCTCCCATCGCAAATATATGAACAAGCCAGAAGCTCATCCAAAAAGGAAGGATACCCTGGGTCTGATACTTGGGGCTTTTTCAAGAACCATGTGAAGGATTATTGTATCGAGGAATGTAGAAGAAATATACTGGTTATTTTAACCGATGGCTATTTATACCATGAAGCAAACATGAGAAAAAAAGGAAATCAAACCTCTTATTTGACACCTCAATTACTAGCCCAACTGAATTTGAATAAACCCCAATGGAAAGAAGAAATACAAAATCGAAATCTTGGCTTCATACCAGCAACTATAGGTTTGAAAGACTTAGAGGTTTTGGTCATTGGTATTCAGAGTCAAAATGCTAAGCATCCTTATGCCCAAGAAATTATTGAAGCTTATTGGGAAGATTGGCTTACAAAAATGCAGGTAAAAAAGTATAAGATAAAAAGTGCTGATTTACCTTCACATATGGAAAAGGTAATTCGAAATTTTATTTTAAGCGAATAAGAATACAAGAAATTATTAAACATGAGTAATCTGCAAAAACAAATTTTAAAGCTGTCGATAATCACAGTTTTATTTATCGGTGCTTTTTATGCAATAGTTTTAATAATAAACGATTATACAGAGGCAGAGCCTAAATCGTATTTTCAACAGATTCTTACAATCGAGGAAACCGAAAACGCCAATCCTCTGAAGTTTTTAAGTGCGGAGGGTAACTATTATTCTAGTTTTTGGGGAACCAAACTAAAGATTAGAGGTAAAATTTCTAATAAAGCCACAGTTGCTGATTATAAGGACGTAACCGTTCGTATTACTTACTACTCAAAAACAGAATCTATTCTAGGTTTTAAAGAATACACACTTTATGAAGTTTACCCTCCCAATTCCGTAACACCATTTAGATTAGATGTTGAGAATTATAAAGACGTAAAATCAATAGGATGGAAAGTCATAAACGCTTTAGAAAACTAAAATACAATATATTAAAAATTGAAAATTTATGGCCTTTCGATTTCAAAAAAGAATAAAGCTTGGCAAACGATTTGGTGTCAATATTAGTAAGTCTGGACTTACGCCCAGCTACAGGAGTAAAAGGGGCAGTCTAAGTTCAAAAGGCTATTCCCTAAAAACAGGTATTCCTGGGTTAACGTATCGCAAAAAGTTTTCAAAAGCTAAAAATAGTGGTTGTTTAATGGTATTGCTACTACCCTTATGTATTTTGTTAATCTCTATTTCATGTTCTGGGGAAGAAAATACAACACCTTGTAAGGATACCAATTGCGCCAATTATATTTCTCAAAGTGCAGCTCAGGCTGCTTTTAATGCAGACCCTGAATGCCGAAACGATTTGGATGCCGATAACGATGGTATCGCCTGTGAAGAGCCAGGTAATAGTGTAAAAGACTGTGCTACAACCTCAAATTGTGGCTGCTCTAACAAAAACAAGACGCCATGCCAAGCAGATCCTTGCTGTAGATGGGTCGTTGGAGAAGGTTGCAAGTGTAATTAAAATCAGTATTTACAAATAAATCGAGGTAAAGGCATGAAAAAATTCTTGCGGTATTGGTTGTTAGACGAAGAAAATACTAAGAAATATCTTTTAGATGTCTTTGTCGCCATAATGATAATACTTTCCATTGTCCTCATCTTTTTTCAAAATGAAGATGGGTATTTCAGCAATGACTTAGAATATCTCGACAATGCAATACTTTTCTTTTTTATTGTGGAATATGTCATCCGGTTTTATATATGTTCTGATTTCAGAAAAGACGTCCGCACCGTCGGAATACTTTTTGCTATCCGACAAAAAATCAATTGGGCCTTTAAACCCATTCCATTAATAGATTTATTGGCAATCATACCTTCCCTAGGCTTTTTTAGAATATTCAGAACCCTACGCTTTCTTCGTTTTTTGAGATTGTTTCGATTAATAAGAGTATTCAAGATCTTTCGTGATATAGATAAGTTGAACATTATTCTTCAGGGAATGAAGGAAAACAATAGAACGTTCTATATTTTTTTTATAGTCACGGTTTTTGTTTTGCTGTCTTTAAGCATCGGTCTTTATAGCGTTGAACACAATGATTCAGAAAATGAATTCTCGTCACTGACCAATTCAATTTGGTATGCTCTAGAAATTGTTGAATTGGTAGATACCACTCCTAAAACCTTTATCGGTAAACTTTTTTCAACACTGTTATTAATATTCAACATGGCCATTTTTGGCTTTTTTATTTCAATCATACTAAGTAAAATCAATCAGGCTATGAATGCGATCACTTCAGGAAAAATTACCAACTTAAATATCAAAAACCACATTGTAATTTGCGGCTATACCAAATCTTCAGAAAAAGTAATCGAGAGTTTACTCAAGGATAAAAAATACTGCAATAAGATTGTTTTAATTACCCAAAAATCAGTAACGGACAAGGACGGTGTAATCTATGTAAATGGAGATTATACGGACTATTCCATATTAAAAACGGTTAAAATAAAAGAAGCCAAATTCGCGTTGGTTTTTGCCGAATTTAAGGAGCATGATACCATTAGAGATGTGGACCTTAGAACCGTAATGACCGTTTTTCACATTGAAAGAGAAGCCCCAAAAACACATACAATTGCAGAGATCAATGATAAAATCAATGCCGAAATAATACAAGATAAAATGAAGGGGGACGAAATACTGTATAAAGAAACGATAGATGCCAAAATCATAACCACATGTATAAGTAATCCTAATATGACCAACATGTTTTATGAGCTTTTTGGCGATAAAAAAGAACGTATTAAAAGCTCAAGACTATCAGATCTTGGTATGCTAAAACCAAGTATAATTAAGAACGTCAAATTATACTTATTAGAACGCAACGAGACCTTATTGGGGGTAATTGATAATAAAGACCTTTCGACCTTATCTCCTAACAACGATATGCTAGTAGATGATAGTTATCGTTTAATATATCTTTCATAGGTTCGTTATTTCAACTTGAACCTCAAATATACGGGCAAGTGATCCGAAAGTTTTCGAGCTTTTTTCAAGTTATCGCAAACCCTAATAAAATCTAATACCCCGCTTTCAACTATTAAAATATCAGTAGAAAAGAAGATATTATCAATAGGGTGGTTAAGGTATTCAAAACCATCACAATTTCTTTTAAGTGTAGTTTTTTTATTAATTACTACAGCAGTATATCCTTTAGCTTTAAAATTGTCAAATACAGGTTTGGCCTCATTGACATTAAAGTCTCCTGCTAATATAGTTGGAGTTTTAAAAGCCTCCACAATATATTGCGATAAGGCCTTAATTTCAGCTTCTGGGTTTCTATTATAAGGCCTAGAATGAAAATTGATAAGTGATAGTTTTTTATCGGCTATATAAAAATCTATCAAAAAAGGTTCTCTGTCAATAAGTGAATCTAATTCTGTAATTAAGCTGCCTCTATTTTTTATTTTGATATGCTTGGTCTTCCATACCACGGCATAACGCTCTGTAACATATTTCGGGCTGTTAGTCGGGTCACTGACCACATAGTCCCATTGCGCTCCTTTTCTATTGAGAATATCGGTTAGTTTGGCAACTGCTTGAGCACCTCCATAACCAGCAACAACTTCTTGAATGGCCACGATATCAACTTCCCTAACAATTTCTGCAATTTCCTCTAATTCCTTGTCATTCTTGGTCTTTCCTAAATCTTGAATATTCCAAGAAATCAAGTTAATAGTATCAATTTGAGAACAAACGTTAAAAGAAATAAAAAAAAGCACTACAAAAATTATTCTTATAAACACATGCATCGTTTTAGTCAAGGACTAAAATATGGAAAATTGTACCTAAGGTATTATGGAAATCTGTAAATATCTTAAGCTAGACTGACGGGTAATTCTAATCGAACTATGAAATACATTGAGCTACTAAATAGGCTTGATGTTATTGCCCCGCAAGCATGAAGAGGTATTATAAAATACCATCCTTCCTCCCTCGAACACTTCAAATAAGGCCAATTCAAAATTTAAAGGCTTTGGGTGATTTTCCATGAAACCTCTTATAAAGGGATTGCCCTGTTCCAATAAAGATTGGTAGGTTCTTCCATGTCTAAGTCCTTAAAAATCATAAAGTTTATATTTTTAAAAAAGAATAATCTGAATGTACTCCATTTCTAGTGCCTTGCTATTCCACTTGCAAAATCAAGAAAAAAAGCTGATATTTATCAAATAATGAAATTGAATTTCATATAATGAAACAATTTATTAAACAAGGAGCTACACTTTTAGATGATGCTGCTAACAAGGTCTCGCCAATTGAACAATTAAGTATTCATGGCGATTTTAGTCTTGCAGAGGCCTACGCCATACAAAAAGAACTGATAGATAAACGCTTGCTGCGTAGTGTACATCTTAGTGGTATAAAATTAGGTTTCACCAGCAAGGCCAAGATGGAGCAGGTGGGCGTGAACGAATTGATTTGGGGACACTTGACCAATAATATGAACATCGCCAATAAAGCAGCATTAGATTTTAGCAGATTTATTCGCCCTAGAGCAGAGCCAGAAATTGCTTTTCAATTGAGTCAAGATGTAGACCAAATGACTTTTCCTGTTAATCCATTAGAATGTATTTCTGGTATTGCTGTGGCCATAGAAGTTATCGATTCTCGATATAAAAATTTTAAGTTTAAGTTAGAAGATATCGTCGCCGATAACTGCTCATCGGCAGCCTATGTGATCGGAGCTTGGCACAGCCCTAAAACGACTGTAAACAACCTTGACATAACCATGAGTCAAAATGACAACTTGGTACAATCTGGTAATTCTAATGCTATTTTAGGGAATCCGTTAGCTTCATTGGAAAAGGGGTTAATGCTTGCGCGACAAAACAATGTCCCTTTAAAAAAAGGTATGATCATCTTGGCAGGAGCCGCCACACCTTCAATATATTTAAATCAAGGCGATCATATCTCTGTCACAGCTGAACACCTAGGTCAAGTTGAATTAAATGTTATTTGATGAAAGCACGTACCAGTTCGGTAGATAAAACCTTTGCTATTCTTGAAAATTTTACCGTAGAAAAACCAGAATGGAGTATTACAGAGTTGGCTCAAGTGATGGAGTCAAACAAAAGTACGGTTTATCGTTTTTTATCAGATATGCAAAAACGAGGCGCCATGTATCAAAATCCGAATACAGGTAAATACGGATTAGGTTTAAAACTTTTTGAATTGGGAAATCGTGTACCTATAAAAGCAGCTTTTGTAGACAAAACCCATCCCGTTTTAGCTAAGGTTTCGAAAAATATAACCGAAACAGTACATATCGCCATTCTAAAAGACAAGCAAACCTATTATGTGGACAAGGTTGTTAGTCCCCAAGGGCTAACGGTCAATACGTCTATTGGTGATTATATTCCTTTACACTGTACGAGCTTAGGTAAAGTGTTGTTGGCCTATTCGTATACAGACTATGCTTCAATTATTACCGATGAGGTATTAGATAATACGCTTTTAGCCTTCACCACAAAAACGATTACCAATCAAGACGTTCTTGCTAAAGAATTAAAAAAAATAAGACAACAGGGCTTTGCTATTGATAATGAAGAATATGAAATAGGATTAATTTGCGTTGGCGTGCCTATCTTTAATGCTAACAATGAAATTGTTGCTAGTCTAAGTGCGGCCGGACCTGCAAATAGGTTCAAAAAAGATCAATTGAATAACTACGTAGCGATACTCAAGGAAGGAGCAGAAGAAATAAAAAATAATATCGGAAATTTTAAAATGTAATGTGGAAACAATTTTAAACTATATCAACGGAAGACTAACGGCACCTTGCAATGGGTTGCATTTAAAGGTATATAATCCAGCCTTAGGTAAAGTGTATGCAGAAGCTCCTGATTCAGATGAAGAAGATATGCAGATCGCCATCGATGCCGCCAAGAAAGCTTTTCCTATCTGGTCAACTATGGCTATAGAAAAACGACATGATTATTTGATGGTTATTGCGAAAAAAATCACTGAAAACTTAGAAGATTTAGCTCTTGCAGAGTCCATTGACAACGGTAAACCTCTTGCCTTAGCAAAAGCGGTTGATATACCACGCGCCTCAAGTAATTTTAGTTTTTTTGCGAATGCCATTACACAGTTCTCATCAGAATCACATGAAATGAACGGTCAGGCCATTAATTATACGCTAAGAAAACCTTTGGGCGTCGTAGGATGTATATCGCCATGGAACCTTCCGCTGTATTTATTTACCTGGAAAATTGCACCTGCACTGGCCGCTGGCAATACTGTGGTTGCAAAGCCCTCGGAGGTCACACCTATGACCGCATTTTTATTATCAAAAATTTGCATAGAAGCTGGTTTGCCTGCAGGGGTACTAAATATTGTACATGGTCAGGGTGACAAAACCGCAGCTGTACTTAGTACGCATCCTAATATTAAAGCCATTTCCTTTACGGGAAGTACGCTAGTAGGTGGTAAAATTGCCGCGAAGGCCGCACCGCTCTTTAAAAAAATATCGCTTGAAATGGGTGGCAAAAATCCGAATATAATCTTTGCTGATTGCGACTATGAAAAAATGTTAGCTACCACCGTACGATCTTCCTTTTCCAATCAAGGCCAAATTTGTCTCTGCGGTTCACGCATATTGGTAGAAAAATCCATTTATGAAAAATTTAAACGTGATTTTGTAAAGCGTACTAAAGGTTTAAAAGTCGGCAATCCATTACATGAAGACACCAATGTGGGTGCCATAGTCTCTAAACCTCATTATGAAAAAATAAAAAGGTATATTGATTTGGCACAGCAAGAAGGCGGTACCATTTTATGTGGTGGTAACGCCGTGCAACCAGATGGGTTTGAAGACGGATGGTATGTAGAGCCAACCATTATTGAAGGACTGAACATGAATTGCAGAACCAATCAAGAAGAAATTTTCGGCCCTGTTGTGACCCTTATGCCTTTCGAATCAGACGAAGAAGCGCTCGACTTAGCCAATGAAAGCACCTATGGTCTAGCAACCACAATATGGACGCAAAATATCAATCGTGCTCATTTATTGGCTTCAAAAGTTGAAGCTGGTATCATATGGGTGAACACTTGGTTAATACGTGATTTGCGCACTCCTTTCGGAGGCATGAAAAACTCGGGTGTAGGTCGAGAAGGAGGCTTAGAAGCCTTACGCTTCTTTACAGAACCTAAAAATATATGTATCGATTATTCAAAATGATAACAACAACTTAAAAGTATAATTATGGGAACAACATTTAATCCGATTAATTTTAAAGAGTGGATAGATCAAAATCGCGATGTGCTAAAGCCACCAGTGGGTAACAAAGCTATCTACAATGATGATTTTATTGTTATGGTTGTTGGAGGTCCAAATTCCCGCAAGGACTACCATCTGAACCAAACTCCTGAATTTTTCTATCAGGTTGAAGGCGATATTATTTTAAAACTTATTATAGACGGAGAGCCCCAAGATGTCCACATTAAAGAAGGAGATGTCTACTATCTTCCAGCGAACATACCTCATTCGCCACAACGGGGAGCCAATACTATTGGCTTGGTTATAGAACAAAAAAGAAGTGAAAACATGGAAGATGACCTAGCCTGGTTTTGCGAAAACTGTCATCATAAAATACATAGTGAACCTTTTACGCTAAAAAACATTGAAACTGACATGCCTGTTATTTTTGATAAATTCTATTCCAATGAAACCCTGCGTACCTGTGATGCTTGCGGCACCCTAATGGAGCCTCCAAAATAATTCAAGAAAACAATAAAATCAAATAAGCATGAGAATCAATGGCCATTCACATTTATTGCCCTACCCCGAGCAAATACCTTCTTATTTAAAAGAAAAAGAAATTTTTTGGATTGATGAAGATAGAAAACACATGCTTCAAAAGGGTTGGAAACGACCCGTTACGGATTCTAGTTTTTTCTTAGATGAGAAATTAGAATGGATGGATTATAATAAGATTGATCATGCAGTCGTATTAAACCTTTCTCAGTTGTACGGTAATGGTTTACGCATTCATGATATGAAATATGCACTGCGATTTCAAAATGATTTTAATGCAAAAGTGCAACAAGACCATCCTACAAAATTTACCTGCGGTTTTGTAGTACATGCCGGTTTTATCGACGGTGCCTGTTGGGAAATAGAACGTTGTGTAGAAGAACTCGGTATGCAAGTACTTTGTTTACCTACACATTATATGGATTCTATAGGTACCTGGAGAGGTATTTTTGATAAAGAAACGGCTCCTATTTTTGAATTGGCCAACAAATACAAACTCGCTATTGAGATACACCCCTATGATGGTGAAAAATTTATTCAACTTCAGAACAAATCGTGGCGTTTTCATTTAATTTGGATGATAGCACAATGTGCGGACGCGTATCATTTTTACACGCTAGATGGTTTATATGAAAAATACCCAAATATTCGGGTATGTTTTGCTCATGGTGGTCAATTAAACCATTTGAATATAGGCAGAAGAACCCAAGGTTTTGATGGCAGACCAGACCTTTTCGAAGGTCAAACAAGACCACGAAAAGCCCTCGGACATCCCAATATTTTCTTTGATACGCTTGTACACGACACCATTTCTTTTGAATTGATGGTGCGGCGACAAAAGGGAACGGATCAAATAATTCTAGGCTTAGACGACCCCTATCCTTTAGGAGAAATGGAAAGTGAAAAGCAATCCTCATACCCAGGCAAACTATTAGATCTAGCTGTTGAAGAAGGTATCATTAACAACGAACAGCATCAACAAATTTGGCATGATAATGTGGTGAAGTGGCTCTGCGGTGACCAGATTGAAACTTTTAACAAAAGAATATTTAGATAAGATTATGAAGCACTCTTTGGACGAGGCAAAGCAGTTAGATGCAAATGACCCTATTCGCAATTATCGTGAACAGTTCCATATTCCGCAACAAGATAATGGAGAAAGCTTTATCTATATGTGCGGTAATTCACTGGGGCTTCAGCCCAAAACTACGGCAACTTATATTGACCAAGAACTTAAAGATTGGAAAAATCTTGGGGTTGAAGGTCATATGCATGCAGAGAATCCTTGGTTGCCATATCATGAATTCTTGACTGAAAAAATGGCCAAGGTGGTAGGGGCTAAACCTATTGAAGTGGTGGTAATGAATACCCTAAGTGTGAACCTTCATCTTTTGATGGCTTCGTTTTATCGTCCCACGAAAGAGCAGTACAAAATTCTTATTGAATCAGATGCTTTTCCTTCGGATAAGTACGCCGTAGAATCGCAATTAAAATTTCATGGCTACGCCGATGGCCTTATAGAACTGACGCCAAGAAAAGGGGAAGTATTGTTGCGAGAGGAAGACATTGAGAGGACCATTGAAAAGGAAGGTGCTACTATTGCCCTTATACTTTTAGGATGCCCCAATTACTATACAGGCCAGGTATTTGACTTAAAAAGAATCACAGCTTTAGGTCATGCCAAAGGATGCGTTGTCGGTTTTGACTTGGCTCACGGAGCAGGAAATTTAGACCTAAAATTGCACGATTCTAATGCGGATTTCGCAGCATGGTGTACCTATAAATATTTAAACAGTGGCCCGGGCAGTGTTGGTGGATGCTTTATTCATGAGCGACACGCCCATGCCTTCGATCTACCCCGATTCGCAGGCTGGTGGGGTCATAATAAAGAGACTCGTTTTGGTATGCGTGACGCCTTTGACCCGATTCCAGGCGCTGAGGGATGGCAATTGAGTAATCCGCCCATTTTATCGCTAGCGGCTATAAGAGCTTCCTTAGTCATTTTTGACGAAGTAGGTATGCCAGCGCTACTTGAGAAATCCAAAAAATTGACCGATTATTTAGAAAGCTTATTACAAGAAATTAGTGATCACGTAAGTATTATTTCTCCAAAAGATTCTGAAAAAAGAGGATGTCAACTGTCATTACAAATCACTAGTGGTCATGGAAAAATGATTTTTGATAAAATCACCGAAAAAGGGGTAATTGCAGACTGGCGTGAACCCGATGTCATTCGGGTAGCTCCCATACCGCTATACAACAGCTACGAAGATGTTTTTCGTTTTGTAGCTATATTAAAAGCTACTTTGAACCAAAGCGTATGACTAAAAAAGATAAAGTACTTATTATTGGAGGTGGTTTATGTGGGTCGCTCTTGGCTATAAAAATGGCGCAACGAGGCTATGAGGTTGAACTTCATGAAAAATTGCCTGATCTTAGAAAAATTGAACTAGATGCTGGCCGTTCTATCAACCTCGCATTGTCTGATAGAGGATTAAAAGCACTTGAATCTAGTGGTGTGAAAGCTGAAATTCTTGAGTTATGCATTCCTATGTATGCCAGACAGATTCACAGTATAACTGGTGAAAGTCGAAATTCTCCTTATAGCGGAAGAAAAGGCGAGAAAATTAATTCGATTTCGAGACCAGGTTTGAATAGGGCGCTGTTGCAAGCAGCCGATTCCTTTGATAATGTTAGCCTATATTTCAATTCTAAATGTTTAAAAGTTGATTTAGACGATACTACCGCCACCTTTGAAGATGCCGAGGGTCAAACATCTGTTGTTAGTGCCACCGTTATCATGGGTGCAGATGGTGCGGGCTCAGTAGTTCGGAAAAGCCTTATGGCAAAAACCCCGCAATTATTATTCAATTATTCACAAGACTTTTTACGATCAGGATATAAAGAGTTAGAAATACCCCCCACTAAAGATGGGGGCTACCGTATAGAAAAAGATGCACTGCATATTTGGCCAAGGGGTAAATTCATGATGATTGCTCTTCCCAATTTAGACGGTAGTTTTACAGTCACTCTATTTCACCCCTATGAGGGTGAAGGTGGTTTTAACAGCTTAGATACTGAAGAAAAATTAATGGCATTCTTTAAGAAATACTATCCAGATACACTGACTCATTTCCCGAATTTGGCCGAAGAATATTTCAATAATCCGGTGGGCATTTTAGGAACTACCAAATGCTATCCTTGGCAAGCCTATGGCAAAACCTTAATTCTAGGCGATGCGGCCCATGCCATAGTCCCTTTTTATGGCCAAGGTATGAATGCCTCATTAGAAGACGTGCGTATTCTCGACGAAATCTTGGAAAAAAACAAGGGCGATTGGTCAAAAACCTTTGTTGAATTTCAAGACTTACGTAAAGAAAATACAGATGCTATTGCAGATTTAGCCATCGATAATTTTTACGAAATGCAAGATAAGGTAGCGGACGATGCCTTCATCAAAAAGCGAAAATTAGAAATGCAGTTAGAGCAAACTTTTCCTGATTACTATTCTAAATATTCTTTGGTCACCTTTCAAGAAGATTTGCCTTATAGCGAGGCCATGCGTAGCGGAAGAAGGCAAGATGAACTTTTACTTGAAATCTGCCAAAGAGACGATTATGAGAGCATTCCATTAAAAGAAATATATGAACTACTAAAAGCCAAGGTATGAAAACTAAAGTCTTAAAAGAAAGCGCCCAGCCTCTAGGCAATTACCCACATATAAAACGAGTAGGTGATTTTATTTATGTTTCAGGAACCAGCAGTAGAAGAAACGATAACACGCATATTGGCGCCGAACAAGATGAACATGGAAAATGGCAGCTTGACATTCGCTTGCAGACGGAAGCAGTGCTTAAGAATATCGAAAAGCTGATTCAAAGTATGAATGCAAATTTAAAAGATGTTAGTGATATCACCACTTTTTTAGTCGATATGAAAGATTTTAAAGGCTACAATGAGGTATATGGGAAGTTTTTTGATCATACTGGTCCTACAAGAACAACGGTGGCCGTTCATCAATTACCACACCCCAACCTTTTGATTGAAATTAAAGCCATAGTCTACAAACCTTTGTGATTATAGTCTGAATAATAACACAATTGTCAATAGAAAAATAACATCATCGGCCGAAATCAAAAGCAAGGTTGATGTAACGCTAACTTCACCGGTGGGGATTTGAGAGGATGTTTTTAAAAAGGTAAGTTCACTAGTGTACTAACTTTTTTATTAAAGTAATAAGAGTCATTTTGATTACTTAAAAACAGTAAAAAGCTCCCGATAAAAAAACTTAATGCGGTCTCGACAACTCTAAAAGGTAATGAAGGTGTTTTTCTTAAATTGAAACAGGCTATGCTTACCTTTTCAAGGTTTTGGTACTAACAGCATGTAAACCATGATGGTATTCGCTTTGCGGGTGTGCAATATAGTATTTTGATTGTCAAGATATTCCACTTAAATTAAGAATCCAACCATTAACGTTCTCTTTATGAAATTCAAAATCGTATTTTTTGGATTTGCTAGTTTTTTCTTAACGCCGCTTTTTGCCCAGCAATCCAGTGATTTGGTTAAGCTTGAAAAACAGACAGACTCCTTATACTATCAATGGAGTATAACCAGAAACGAACAGAGTTATGAATTGGAACGAAATTTACGGGAGCAAGTATTGGAAAGTTATTATGATACCATCTCCCCAGCGTATCGATTGTCTTTGGCAAAGAGCTATGCATCAGAAGCCCTGTTTCTTTTGCAACGTGAACACGATAAGTATGCCGAGGGCATTGAAGCCTCCAATACCGCTTTGAAAATTTTGGAAACCCTTGAAAAGCAAGACTTGGTTTTAAAAGGGCACATATATCTTTATTTATATCATTTAAATAATTTCAGCTACGATAGAGAAGCAGCGCTCACTATGGCAAGGAAAGCCAAGGAGGTATTTATGGACACATTGGTCTCACACCATAAATTGGTAGCTGATGCTGAGTTTTATATTGGGTATGCCTCAGGGCCACTTGGCGACATGGACACTGCACTGAAACAGTTCAAGATTGCCAAAGAAAAATACATTTCGTTTCTGGGAAAAAACAGTTATGAAGTGGCTGAAAAGTGCATGCATTTGGCCACGCTCTATGGTTTTATCGGCTATTATAGAATGGAGTTGGACAATTATTTAGAATCGATAGAAATTTGGGAAACCATAGATCATTTTGACAAAAGTTATCAAGCAATTGCCTATGCTAATGTAAGTACTTGGTATCTGTGGCATGGAGATTTTGAGAAAGCGGAACAATACTTAATCAAAAACCAAGATCTCATTGACAACCATAAAAAAGAGGGAAAACCATGGTATAATGAAACTTATTTGGGCCGAACAAAAATAGAAAGTTTAAGAAAGTATGCCACATTGAATTATTATAAAGGAAACCTAGAAGAAGCACTGAAAATAAATGATGAAATTCTGGAGTTCTTAGTGGATTACAATGTGAGCGACCCCAATAACGATCCCAATAAATTTGGAGTTGCCACAATAAATGCTTGGACAAAACACCAAACAAGAAAGGCGTTGCAGTTAAAAGCAGATATCATAGAGAAAACAGATCCCGACCAAGCCAAAAACTTACACGAACAGTCCTTAAAAATCAGAGCCGAAAACGGACTTACAGAAACCTCTTTGCCTGATTTTATGTATTTAGGCAATTACCATCTCAAAAAAGAAGACCTGACCAATTCGAAAAAAGTATGGAATCAAAGTGTAGCTGAAGCCGAGCGGACTACAGATGAATATGCATTAATACAGTTGTACGGCAAACAAGGGGTGATAGCCATGAAAGAAGATTCAATACATCTTATGAACCAAAAGTATGCACAAACTTTTAGATTGTTGCAAAAAGACAGTGTCGAGCAAATAGACTTAAAAAATCTGAAATACGACGACTGCAAACCTTACGGAACTGTTCCAATAATCAATACCATTGTTGACGCAGCCGAAAATTATGCCATTCTTTTTAAAGACAAGAACAACACATCTTATTTACAAAATGCATTTCAACTTGGTTCACTGGCCAGTGATATGTTCTCTGAGTATAATAGGGATTTTAAGTACAACGACAAGTCGTATTCGACTGTTTCGAAAATAAATGAGCAGTTGTTGAATGTTGCTTTGTTATATGAAGAAGAGAGCCGTTTAAATCATGTTTTGGGGAAAATAGAACAGTCTAAATCACGCCAAACATGGAAAGCATTTTTGAGCAGTAACCAACGTAAGAACCTAAATATTCCAGATTCCATATTGGAAAAAGAAAATGACCTAAAAGCCGAACTGCATTATTACAAAAAGGCTTTGTTTATTAATAATGAAGGTGATAGTCTCAAGAATTCGATCTGGAAAGAAAAGATATTGGATATTGAAAATGCGATTGATGCGGTTGATCTCTGGTATCAAAAGCGATACCCGACCTATTATAACCAGACCAAAAAGGAGTTTGATGTTGCGTCGCTACAAACCAAACTTGCAAAAAAACAAGTGCTGATCAATTATGTTTTTGCCGAGGCACATGTATATGCCTTTACAATTTCAAAAAACAAAATCAATTTGGTGCGCATCGGTAAAAAAGAGCGCGTTGAGCAATTGGTTCACAATTTTCTTGAAGCACTAAAAAACAAAACAGACACCGCCTATCTTGAATTATCAAAAGAGCTGCATCAAATAGTATTACCGTCGTCAATACATTCTGAAGAAGCCAAAGAATTGATTATTGTTCCTGATGAAGTACTGCACTATTTGCCTTTTGAAGTATTGACAGCAGCCAACGGAACGTATGTGATTCAAAACCATACCGTGAGTTATGCCCCTTCATTATTGTTGTATCAAGAACAAATAGGGGTGAAAACCTCTAGAAAGAAAAAATTAGGCGTTTTTGCACCCTCATATTTGAAAGAAAACAAAGAAGAACCCGAGCGTGATTCACCTACAGAATTAAAAGGTGCAATTTCAGAAGCATCTACCATCTCTAAAATTTTTGATGGCGATTTTTTTACGGGAGAAAACCTGAGCAAGAAGGTTTTCATGAAACAAGCCAAGACATATAACATTCTGCATTTGGCAATGCATGCTTCATTGAACAATATGGCATCTGAGTTTTCGAATCTGGACTTTTCAAACGGATCGGAAAATGACAAACTGTTCATTTCTGAGTTATATGGGATAAATGTAAACGCTGATCTGGCTGTTTTGAGTGCCTGCAACACAGGAGTTGGCGAACTAAAGAAAGGAGAAGGGATAACCAATGTCTCAAGGGCATTTACCTATGCTGGTGTACCTAGTACGATAACCAGTCTTTGGAAAGTACCCGACAAACAAACCTCGCAGATAATGGTCTCTTTTTATAATCATTTGAAAAATGGCGACGCTAAAAACAAAGCCTTGCAAAAGGCTAAATTAGACTACTTGGCATCTACCGATGATGACTTATTAAGGCATCCCTATTACTGGGCTGGTTTTGTAATTTCAGGAAACATTGATCCTATTGTGAACCCTATTTCACATTGGTGGTGGATGCTCTTAATACTTCCATTTTTAGCATCAATCTGGTACTTAAAAAAGAAAAAATCAGTTTAAATCTTTCAATAGTTTTTGGGCAGTCTTCTTTTTAAAAGATTCCATTTCAATTAGCATTCTAAGCGCCTCTTTGCTCTCTTTCGTTTCACCTTGTTTTAAGTGTGAAAGCGCCAGGTACCATGTGGCTCTATCGTCTAATTCCCCGTTATTGTTAATGTACCCTTGCAATAAGGGAATTGCTTTTTCATGATTATCCAATTGCATATATATAATAGCACTATAAAAATCAAAGTAATCATCCTTTTGTTCCGTCGTTAATTGAGCAAGGAGTGCAAACCACATATCATAGTCTTGAACTTCATAGGCCGAAAACATTTGCGTTTTTAAATCTTCAAGCTCATTACCCCGCTCAATAGGATGAACAACATTGTCATAAGGTGTAAAATTGGCTGCGTACAATTCATCTGTATTAAAGTCAGGCGAGTTAAAAAACAAAAACCATGAACCAAGACCAACAAGCAGGGCTATAGAAGCCGCAGCCAACCAAGGGCGTAATTGAAACACTTTGATTTTGGGTCGTACTTCTTTCTCCCCTAAATCGCTGAACATGCTTTTAAGTTCTCGGCGTTCTTCTTTTTTAAGCGAGGTCTGCAATTCTTTTTGAAAAGCAACCTCTGCTGCAAAATCAGCATCGGTTTTCAACAAGTTTTCGAATTCCATCAATTGATTTGGGCTGAGGGAATTTTCAAAATAGCCGATTATCAATTCATTTTTATCCATCGTTTTTTGCTATTAATTGTTTCAACGATTTTAGGCAGCGACTTTTTTGGCTCTTCGCTACATCTTTATTTTCATAACCCTGTGTTTGGGTAATCTCATCCAACTTCATTCCTTGTAGATAAAACAGTTCCAATATTTCCCTGCATTTTCCCCCCAACTTCTTGAAGTTGGCAACTAATTGCGCTTGGTACTCGTTTAATCCTTCATCTTCATATACATCTTCAATCACCGTTTGTTCATAGCGATCAAAGAGATAGGTTTCTTCAGTAGGCACTTCTTTTTTACCATCTCTGAAATGTTTGAAAAGCATAAACTTTCCGGTTCCGAACAAGTAAGTTTTCAAGGTGCTTTTAAGGGCATCCAACTTTCCTGTCTGTGCATTTTCATAAAGCACGATTAACGCATCTTGAAAAATATCTTCAAGCACATTGACCTCTACATTATAGCGCGACATAAACTTTAAAAACTCGGTCTTATAATCAAGGTACACGGTTTTTAGAGCATTGCGGTCACGCTGTTTTAACTGTGCGATAAGTTGCTCGTCGGTCATTAGTACAATCAATGTAATAAGGTAAACACAATATACTGTTAAAATCTTTAAATGCCCTGTGTTTACTTTTTGAGGTCTCGGGTACAAATGGGCGTAACTATTAAATATTAGAAAATGAAAACGATACGATTCTTGCTTCCACTGCTCCTGGGCATAGTAACGACGTTCTGTTATGCTAGGGATAACGCAACATATTTAAAAAATAACGACCTGCAGGTAATCAACGCCGCCATTGAACACCCAGATGGTAGTGCCTATTTTTTTGTGGGTAAATACTTTCATCAATACGACACAAGGGCTGGTAAATTAAAACGAATGGGGTTAATCGGCAAAGATGGGTGGTATGGGGTCCCCGCCAATGTAGATGCCGCTCTAATACATCCTCATAATAAAAAGGGGTATTTCTTTAAAGGAAATAATTATTACCGCTATGATTTTTCTAAAAAAAAGATGGACAAAAAAGGAATAATCAATTATGACGGCTGGAAAGGACTAGTAGGTCCTATAGGTGCCGCCATTATGCACCCTACTAACAATTGCGCGTATTTCTTTAAGGGGAAAAAATACTATCGCTACAGTTTTTCAAAGAGAAAAATGGACAAAATTGGTGCCATTGGGATTGATGCATGGAAGGGCTTTCCAGTCAATATAAATGCTGCCATCATGCATAGTAATGGCAGAGCCTATGGCTTTAAAGATGACCATTATTTTAGATATGTATTCGGAAAAAAGGTAGACAAAAAAGGTATTATTGGTAAAGACGGTTGGAAGTTGTTTCATCAATTAGATGCAGTGGTTTTTAATGATAGGGATAGAAATAACGCAACGAGAGATGAGCATTATATCATAAATAGTTTAGGAATGTACTGTGATGACTACAATGATAATTTCGTTACACGTGAAATTGCATTTCTATTTAACCACCCAAATGTGGTGCGTATTCACAAAAAAAGGTTTGGCGATAATTGGTATTCAGGAGTTGAGCCCAATATAGATGCAGGATTTCTACACCCAAAGAACGGGAGATATTACTTTTTTAAAGGAGACACATATTTTAGGTATAATCCTTCAACCAAGAAAGTTGACAAAATCGCTAAAATCAAAGATGGATTTGGCGTGTCGAAGGTAGCTGCGGCAGTTGGCATACCAGATTCTAACAACATCTATCTTTTTGATGGAATCAGTTATCATTTATATGACATAAAATCGAATAAAATTATTGCTAGTGGTTCGATCAGTTCCAAATTTACAGGAGTTCCCAATTGGATTGACGCTGCCGTTCAAGATCCGCATGGAGGCATTAAATTTTATAAAAAAGATGTGGTATACGTGTATTCTCCTAAAGCTAGAAAAGTAACCCGATGGGGAATGCTACAACCAGGATTATTCAAATAAAATTTATAACAAATCTAAGAAGTCATGAAAAGGATACTTTTTCTTTTGATTGTTATGATGGGTTGTTTTGCCAAAGCCCAATCGAACTTCACTATAAAAACCATTAACCGAAATACACGGGGCATTACCCAAATGAACTTTCATAAAGACGCCCGTGGCGATTTTAGGGTACGAATCTATGCGAAGTGTTCACCCAAAGATTGTGATTGGGGCAGTTTTGAGCTGACCAAAGATGTAAGCTTCAACGAATACCTTAAACGCAAAAAAGGACCGTATGTACCCTACTATCGACCCATTACTATTAAAAAGTCATTTGTAACCCGAACTGTAACAATCAATGTACGGAAAGATGACCCTTTTAGACGGTTTAGGGTTGATGTCTTTTCTAATTATAAAGACCCCAAACGAAAAGACAAAACCGAATACTATATAATGAAAAGACAATAAGCACTTTTCCAAAATAAGAAAACATGAAAACATCTATAATATTCCTATTAATCGTTAACCTTAGCTTTTTTAATAAAAGTGATTCTTCTGTTGAATATTCAAATAATGATATAGCCTTAATGAATGCAGCTCTCGTTGCACCCAACGGCAACGCCTATTTCATGAAGGGTAAGTTTTGCCATCGTTATGACATTAATAAAGATAGATTGATAAAAGTTGCTGATTTGGGCAAAAACATCTTCAGGGGTGTCAAAACCAATGTGGATGCCGCACTACTGCACTCTGGCAATAAGAAGGCCTATATTTTTAAGGGCACAACCTATCAGCGCTATAATTTCAACACTTCAAAAGTTGAAAAGACCGGAATTATGGGAGTTGACGGCTGGAAAGGACTTAATGGCCCCTTTGATGCAGCCATATCTCACCCAACTAATAATTGTGCCTATTTCTTTAAAGATAAAAAGTACTACAGGTATAACTATAGTAAAGGCAAAGTAGATAAAATTGCAACAGTAGGTATAGATGGTTGGAAAGGCGTTCCAGAAAAAGTTGATTTGGCAATAATGCATACCAATGGGAAGGCCTATTTTTTTAAGGATGATTTTTACTATAGGTATAATTTTGGTTCAAGAAAAGTAGATAAAGTGGGTATAATAGGCAGTCATGGTTGGAAAGGACTTTTTCAATCTATAGACGCTGCGGTTAAACGTAATAATGGGCATCTACATATCATAAATAAGTCCGTTGTTTATGAATGGGGCGGCGGTGGCGGATCTGGTTTTTTAGGATTAAATACGTTTGCCTCATTAGAAAGTTCATGGCATAGAATGAAATTGGGCCAACAGCGCTATTTGGGCATAAAGGGTAGAATTGATGCCGCCATGTATCACAAAAAAACAAAAGTCAAATACTTTTTTGTTGGCAACATTTATTACAAATATGATATGCAATTGCAAAAGGTTATAGATCGGGGTACAATTGGAAGAGACTATTTTCAAGGAATTCCTAATAACCTAGATGCTTGTTTAATTCATGATAATGGTAAAGCCTATTTTTTTAAGGCCAACAAATATTATCGGTTTAATTTATCTACCAAAAGAAGAGAGAAAATTGGAGTTATTGGTATTGATGGTTGGTGGGGTATTCCTCAAAATATACATGCTGCGGCATATCGAAATGGAAAAGGATACTTCTTTAAAAAATCAGTGAAGTATGTATATGATTCGAACAAGAGGCGAGTTGTTGAAAGGGAATTGATTTCTAATGAATTTTATAAGTAGGTCAATTAACAAGTTTGCCAAACAGAAATGAAAAAAAATAATCACGAATACAGCCTAAGCCGTCGCGATTTCTTTACCAAACTTGCATTGGCTTCTATAGCAGCAAGCCTACCGCCTATGGTCATAGGCTGTTCTAGCAAACCCAAATTTCAAGGATCTGGCAAGGCACCATACAAAGTATGGGAAGAAATGCTCCTCTACATTAAAACCAGTCCCGACTATCTACCGGGCCGTATGCAAAAACTTATTAATGATGGTAATGCGGAAGCCATGTTCAATTTTGTTCGTGATGAGCTGTATTTGATTCCCGAAAATTCAAAAGCAATCGGCGCAGGAAACGCCTTTAAATGGGGAACCGATTACGCCCTTAGAAGTGGCATGGCGACCATGTGGGAAAAAGCTTCAATATTAAATAAAATGTATCAGCAAGCGGGCATAAATTCCGAAGTAGTATTTGAAAGAACCAATATTACGGTTGAAGAAGTCCCTGATTTTTTCTTTCGACCCATTAAGCGTGAATTTGCACCTGAAATAACCCAAGGCATGTTACGACATTGGGCCAAAGAACTGGAAATTTCCAAATCAGATTTAGAATATAACCAAGTGTTGAAGGATGAAGAATATGAAGCCGAAACCTTGGGAAATAAAATCTATAATACCTTAAACCTACCCGATAATTTTTACTATAGAAATTTTGATTTTAGATGGCCTAATTACAATACGCCCACCGTAAGGTTTATTATGAATGGCGAAACCAAATACGCCCATTTATTTGATACCAAAGTACCTTTTGGATCGCTACGGGAAGGTAACAAAAATGCTGTAAAAAAGGCAGGGAAAGCAAAAAACAATGACTATAAAGTATCCATTAAAATTAATTATCGCGATTCAATCGAACCTCTTAAAGAAAAAGAACTTATACATGGAGAATGGCTGGCTTTTGATTTGGCAGGAAGACAGTTAGACCTTCAGTTTCTTCATGGTCTAACGCTTGAAGAAATGGTGGTAACACCTGCTGGGAATATTCGGACGTTCACTCCCGCTCTTTCATTACAAGCTATGGATAAGAATCAAAAGTTTATGGAAGAACGCTCCATCTTGGGCGCCCCAATAACATTGTCGGGAAAAAAGATTCATTTGAACAACCAGGGCGATGCAATACAAGTTGGTGACGCGTCTATTTTAAAACCTAGCGATGATACTATAATTAAACAGGTAGATAGTTTAAAAATAAAGGCCAAAAGTATCGGCTATCCACAAGTCAAACTTACGATAACACCAACAGATAACACGGGTAAAATCGTTGAGGGCATACAGGCCCGTGATTTTAGTATTATCGAAGACGGAAAACCCATTAAGGCATTAATGGAAAATAATCAGCGTACCCCTAGAATTTTGATTATGGCTGACACCTCTATGAGTATGCCGAGAGAGTATCAAGGGGCTGGTATGGCCAACTTTATATCAAATTTGAAAAAGAATATATTACAGAAATATCCAGCGGCCATAATTCAAAATTGGGAAACACCATCGTCACTTTTTACATGGCTTTTAAAGGCGTCTCAGACAGAAAATGATTTGGTTATTTATGCTACGGATGGCGATAATAATGACAACTATGATGCAAATAATGAAGCAACGTATAGAAATGGTCCTCCAGCTATCGTATTGAACGTATATAAATCTGAATTGAAGTATCGCACAGATACATTCGATAAAATGGCGAGCATTACAAATGGCGTTCATTTACCTATTGCTGACCAACAAGAGGCTATTGAAAAAATTTCAGCCTATTTAGACACACTCGAAATTCAACCATATACATTTACTTATAACGCCGTAGGAACACAGGAAGAACGCAAGGTTGAAGTTAGTATTGATTCGAAAAGACATATTGCAAAAACTACCTATCGAATAGACACGAAATGGAATTCCGAAACCATCGGACCTCGCATCATAGGACTTTATTTAGAAGTCAAATACGCCAATCAATACCCGATTAAAAGAGTATTGGCTGGATGGCAGAATGATATTCATCCGAAGAAAAAACCAAGTCAACAAATGGCAAATGAAGTAAACGACTTGATGCTTGGTAGTATGCAATTCTATTTTGAAGGAGCTGGGCCAACATTTTCAGCAACTATCGCAGACGTTTTGACTGCCCGCTTGAGCACGCGTGCTTGGGGAGAACCACTTTTTGAAAATGATATTGAAAAAACAAAAGAGACTTTTGTAAACGGGCAATTCAACATAGATGATAAAGCCATGGCACTTTTAGCCCCTCTGTGCAATGCCGCAACTGGTGAAAGCCTCAGCATACCAGGAGGGTTGCAGATTGGAGTTCGAACTTTTCGGCCTGGGGCAATGACAAAAACTGCGAGTAGTCTTTATGACTATTTAAATACCTCTGACTACCACACAATCGCCCGTGATGGTAAAAAAGGATTTAAAATCAACTTGTTGAAGACTGCCCAACTTGCTGTAAGAGAGGGTAAACTATTTCAGAAAAGTACGTGGAGCGAATTGGATGATAAAGAATGGATAAATCTAAAGCAGGCTCGACAAAGCAATTGGTTTGTAGCGCATAAAGAAAAAGATAACTATTATTGGCGCGAACGAATAGATCGCGGTGCTGAACTAAGGGTTTTTGACCAAAATGCAATCAGCAAAGCCTTTTATAACATCAATAAAACCACAGGTGAGCTTTATGGGTATTTGAGTAATGGAAACGGCGGAGGCGAAGATAATTTGGGTGATATAATGACTGCATTGAGCTCATTAATGGCAATAATGGGCAGATACGGCATGATACATCCGGTAGGGGGGCTGGCATTAGGTATCGTAGTTGAATACGGTAAGACCCTTGTGAAATTATATGCAATAGCCTCTGAAACGATAATGATTATGGATGCCTCAAGAATGGATAGTAAAATTGCAGAGGCATTACAAAAGTTTGCCTGCGAAGCTCATGTGTCCATCATTTTTAGCCTGCTTGGTAATACTGGTGAGCTCATGGCCGGTCTGAATACCTTAATTGGACAAATAACTGGAAAAGGGGTTTGTGGATGACCTAGTTAAAAAAGATTTTTTTCTCAACATGCCTGAGTCGCAATACGTGACTCAGGCATTTATTTTATAAAAATCCAGCTTCATGTTTACCTTCTTCAATTTATGGTACAAACAAATGCAGAAACAGAAAAACTTTTGAAATGAAAACTACGAGAACAAAGAACCTGACAGTGCTAGTACTTTTTCTTTTTATAGGAATGGGAATGCAAGCACAATTCTTTAAAAAGCTAAAGAAGAGAGCGGAAGAAGCCGCTAAAGAAACTGTATTACGTAAGGCAGAAGAAAAAGCCGCAAATGAAACAAGCAAGGCCATGGATAAGGTGTTTGATATGGACTTTGGTAAAAAACCATCAAAAGTTGATCCGGCCATACTACAAGGCTCCTATGACTACAGCTGGCGCTATACCCTAAAAATGGACCATAAAAAAGGAGCCATGAAAATAAATTATTTTCTCCGCGAAGAAGGCACCGATTTTGGCAGCTCTTTTGAGATGGATCAGGGTACCGATTTGGTACAAGGCATGTTCATGATTATGGATGAGGCAGCTGGCATCACCACCATTTTAATGGAACGCAACGGTAAAAAATTCGGACAGGTTATAAGTTCTCCTACCGATGATATTATGGATATGCAAGAGCAGCAAAATACGTTAGACGGTTATGAATTTAAGGAAGTCGGCACCAAAGAAATATTGGGCTACGAATGTCAAGGGTTTCAAATAGATAATGAAGATCTAACAATGACTATGTACGTGGCCTTTGACACCCCGGTAAGCCTTAATCAGGTATATGGCCCCCAAATGAAGAAAAGGCTTCCGAAGGGGTTTGATCCAAAATGGCTCGATAAAATGGGTGACAATAGTTTGATGATGGAAATGAATGTCGTAAATAAAAAGAAATCAAAACAAAATATAAAAATGACCTGTATTGCCCTTGAAGAAGAACCCACTTCAATACATATGGCTGAATACGAATTTCCGCAGTTTCAAATGCAAGAACAAACAGAAGAGGACTATTAAAAACGCAATGATGAAAAAAACTATTTTACTAACAACACTCGTGTTCTGCATGGCAAATATCAGTGCGCAAAGTACTGGTAAAATGTGCCTTACAAATGATTTTGCTATTGTAGAACAAGAGGGTCAAGACTCCGAATACAGAACCATGCAGCAAGAATTGGTTTCGAATAAAAAAACTTGGCCGCTTGGTTCAAAAATAAAAGTATCTTTTATGGATAGACCCTCATCAAAAGTACTTTCGAAAATTAAAAAGTACGCTCAAGAATGGGAAAGGTATGCCAATATAAAATTTGAATTTGTTGGCTACGCTAAATTCGGTCATATCAGAATAAGTCTTAAGCAAGGTATCGGTAATTGGTCACTAATAGGTACGGATGCTTTAAAAAAACTACCAAGCGTACCAACAATGAATTTTGACGGATTCAAAGATAGTACTAATGAAGGTACATTTAGGCGTGTGGTACTTCACGAATTTGGTCATGCCCTAGGCTTAAATCATGAACATAAATCACCTTCTCAAGATATTTGTTGGGATTGGCCTAAAGTTATTCAAACTTATAAAAAAAGCTTGAATTGGGATGAAGATAGAACACGTCGTAATTTAGAAAGACTATCAAATGAAGACGTTGGAAACTACACTTCGTTCGACCCTAAATCAATCATGATTTATTCTATCGATAAAAATCTAACAACATGTGGCTTTGAAGTTAAAGGAACCAGTTTTTTAAGTTATCATGACAAACAAGGTATTGCAAATCTTTACCCAAAAACTGTAAGCAGAAATTTAAAAGACAATATTCTAAAAACATATAAATGGACTTCAGGATGGAACAATGTCGAAACCTTTGAAGCAGGCAACAAAACCTATCTTTTTCTTTTAAAATCAAAAACTGGAAACACCAAGATTTTTGAACTTGGGAGCAATGGAACTGTTGGTTCCAAGGTTTTTGATAAAAAATGGACGGCCGGTTGGACTACCGCTAGAATTTTTAGGATTAGGATTCAGAATTATCTATTTCTGCTTAAAAAGAACACAGGCGATGTCAAGGTTTTCAAACTCAATAGTAATGGAACTGTTGGTAGTAAGGTATTCGATAAAAAATGGTCTACTGGATGGACCGACGCCCAATTTTATAGAACCGGCAATCAACATAGATTATTTCTCTTAAAAGAAAGTACAGGAGATGTACATATTAATATTGTAAATAATAATGGTACCATCGGCGCTAAAACATTTGATAAAAAATGGACGTCAGGTTGGTCGCTGGCCAAAACATTTACAACAAATTACCAACCACATCTATTTCTAATGAAGGCCTCCACGGGTGATGTGCATGTTCATAAATTAAACAGCAATGGTACAGTTGGATCAAAGGTCTATGATAAAAAATGGTCTTCAGGTTGGACGAGTGTAAATACATATGCAGTAAATGGCCAGCAGTATTTAATGCTTCTTAATTCTAAAAACGGACGAGCAGTTCGGTGGTATATAACTTCAGGAGGCACCATCGGAGAAGCTATCGCCAATGAGAAATTGCACACAGGATGGACATCAAATGAATCTTTTCGTCTAGCAAATAAGAACTTTATGATACTCCTAAAAGAAAAAGACGGACTGGTAAAAACATTTGCCCTAAAATAATTCGATTATGAAAAGAGCAATAAGATTTTTTTTCTCGGGGCTTTTATTCTCCGTTTTGGTATCATGCCTCGGTGAAGCAAAAGAGAAGCTTACCAAGGCCAAAGAGGGGGTTTCAAACGCCACAACTTTAGTAAAAGAAGCCAAAAAGGTAGAAGAGAAAATAGAAAAGCTAAAAAATGCAACTGCCTTAACCAATGAACAGCTCAAAGCTTGGTTGCCTGAAAGCTTGGGCGATTTTGATCGAACCGGGTTCAAGGTAGGTCAAGCAGGGGCCTATCAAGTCAATTCTGTTGAAGGTACCTATAAGAACAAAGCGAGCAACCAAAAATTCAATGTTTCGATCATTGATGGTGCAGGCCCTACGGGTAGTATGTTGGCTGCAGGTTATGGAATGTTCGGCAATATGGAAATGGAAGTTGAAGATGAGTACAAACATCAGAAGACCATTACCGTAAATGGCATAAAAGCGCAACAGACTTATAAGAAAAAAGCGAACAATACCGAACTGATGTTCGCCTACCAAGAACGTTTTTTGGTCACCGTCAAAGCAACCGATTTAACTGTGGATGAAACGTGGGGGATGATCCAAAAACTAAATCTAAATAATCTGGCCGATTTGGTTGAATAAGCCAAAAAACAAGAATCATGAAAATCATAATAAAACCAATATTCGCTCTTTCGCTCACCTTTTTAGTTTGGTCTTGCAACGAAACACCAAAAAAAGCGGAAGTAGATGGGGAAAAAACTGCCAAAACCGAGAAGGC
>CALDYU010000035.1 GCA_937944485.1 uncultured Flavobacteriaceae bacterium
ATGCATATTTTGAATATATCTAATGATAATGAAGATAGTTGCTAAACAAAACATGGTTGTTAATTGATCATTGCGAAAAACAAGATTTGTCATTGCAATTGTTGAGAATGCTCCTGTTAACATAAGACCATAAGTAAATAGTCGTGAATCCTTTTTTTTCTTATTCAAATGCCAAGCCATAAAAAGAGGACTGAAAATAACTGCGATAAATATAGCAAGAAGAATTAACCCACCACCTACGGCATGTGTTAGATAATCGTTATGTAGATGCGTATAGGTATATTCTGTCTTTCTATTTAAAACCTGTTCCGAAACTGCGTTCGCTTCTTTAACAGAATTTTGAATACCATGCCCTATAATCGGCGCCTTTAGAAAAGCATGAAAACCGGTAATCTGCATGTCTAACCTTTGACTGATCGAACGGTCAAAAGATTTTCCTTCTGCCAACATTTCTATGGGTTGTAATATGCGTTCATTGAAAATACGCCAGCCATTAACAGTTTGCAGAGAGGCTGTAAAAGTAGCAACAGTCGCCACACCAAGAATAATTATGGTTTTTAATTTTGGCTGATATTTTGTCTCACCTTTGAAACGACACCATATAGCAATCAGCATCACTCCAGCAATTGGCAATACCATTCCTCGCGAGAAGGTTAAAAGCGCCGCAACGATACCTGCAACAAAACTTATCCAACTAAGTGTTCTAGTCTTCTGGGTATCTTCAGGCCATTCGATTACTGCTAAGCCCGCGCCCGCTATACAAAGACTGGCAAAGACCAACGCATTACTAAAAATTCCTTCTGGGCGTAAATTCAAAAAATGAATTTGTGTCAGCGAAAGCGGCACAACAAATAGAAGCCCAACCCTGCATCCGTTTGAAAAAAGGCCCGCAAAATTGATATCTTTAGAGAGATGGAACAGCCCCACCGATACTGGAAGCATTATCAAGAATTGCCAGTAGGAGCCGGCAAGGAAGAGTGCGTCATAGAGTGCATTGTCGCCCCGTAAATTTGTGGCAATGACCAGGAGATAAAATAGAGGAAATATTGATAAAGTTGGAACACTCTTCAAAAGTACAAGTGTTTCTTTGCAGATGTTTTTAAATGATATTTTTGGATTAATGAAAATAACAGCAATTGATGCAGCAACAAAAAGTGCAGTTGAAACACTACCTAAAAAGACACAACAAATACCTACTAGGAATGTAAATGAAACATTCCTTGAATATGAATGATCCAGAAAATTTATAATCTTGAATAACATACCAATAACTCTTCTCATCATAGTTTTGTTTATTCTTGGGCTAGATTTTAGCTAAAACATATCTTAACGCTTTATATAGTAAAAATCTTCATCGAAAGCATACCATGACTCTAAATGGGCAGATATTTATAATATTGTTGATTGTCCATATAATTACGGTTGGCGTTTTTTTTGTCCTTAAACGCATCAGTTTATCTGAGAAATTCAGGTCATCAACATTACACCCTGCAAGTATTGGTAACACGGGTGCACAGGTGGGCGGTTTAGTAGTTGTCCCAATTACATTATTTGCAAATTTGATATTTTTTAATTTTCTATACCAAGTACCAATTTATGTCCAATTCATTTTTTGCATGCCCATCCTTTTGATCTTTTTCATTGGTATTATAGATGATGTCCAACCAATATCTGCAGCTATAAGACTGGCAGTTCAAATTGCATGCTCTATCAGCATTACTTTTATAATTTTAAAATCTACGGACTATTCAGGATTAGAAAATATTACTTTTTACTTTGGCTTACTGTTACCAAGTATTATAATGGTTTTAGCCATTTGCTGGATGATCAATACTGTCAACTTTATCGATGGAATGGATTTATTTCTGGTAATCAATATCCTGCCAGGAAGCCTGCTATTTGGCCTTCTATATTCAGCATTTGATCATGACTTTGTTGTTTCGTTTGTTTTTATCGTGTTTGCTTCATCCTTATTCGGCTTTATCTGGTACAACAGACCCACGGCAAGCATCTACATGGGAGATTCTGGCGCCTTTTCAATTGGCTTTATTTTAGGTGCACATGGGGTCTATATACTTGCAGAATACGGCTCAATTGCTGGCTTCATTCCATTTGCATATATTCTGACCGATACAACGCTAACGCTGTTTAAAAGAGTTTTGGAAGGTTTTAATCCTCTAAAGTCTCATAATCATCATGCTTATCAAGTTGCGGCAGAAAACGGTAAATCTCAAAATACAATTAGAACTTACTGCGGCTCGGTCACACTAATAAATACTCTTCTTGCATTTATCTGCTTTCAATTTGACCATATAATTTTATGGCAATCCATAACTGGGTGCGCTGCATTCTCAATCTCACTAGTTTTATTTTTTCGACTTAAAAATTCTTAGCATAATTGTAGTTTCCTAACGGCACTCAGCCACCTGAGCAAAGGCATCGTAAGTCATTAGTGTAAGGTGCGGTTACTGACGGAACATTTATTTCATGCTTTTAGTTTATCTCTGAGCGCTTCGTAAGGTGTATTTCCATTAAATGCACCATGCGGCCTGTGAAAATTATAAAATCGTTCCCATTCCTCCAGTTTTGCTTCCAAGTCGACATTGTAATGTGCGGTTACTGACGGAACATTTATTTCATGCTTTTAGCTTATCTCTTAGCGCTTCGTAAGGTGTATTTCCATTAAATGCACCATGCGGCCTGTGAAAATTATAAAATCGTTCCCATTCCTCC